>JAZSNL010000019.1:0-6162 GCA_045536365.1 Bacilli bacterium
AGTAAATTTTATTTTATTTTTTTCTATTAAAATAATTTTATCTAAATTATTAAAATATTCAATCACTTGATATCCAAATAAATCGGGATATTTTATTAATTTATCATATTCTTCTTCTTTTACATAGATTCCTTCAATAATATTAGTATAATGTGCTAATTTTAAATCCATATAAATAGAAGAATCAATTATAACTTTAACTCCCATGTTTCGAAGTTTTACTATTCCTTCCCCTAATAGTTTTTCATCATTAATATTTTGATGAATAATAACGTATAAATTATTATTTTTAATTTGAAGTTTTTTAACTATTTCAAATATTTTCTTTCTTTTAAATGATGAAGTAAGAATAGTAATAATTAAATTTTGATATTTATCAATATATTTATTTAGATTCTTTTCTAGTGATTTTTGATAATTATCATACATTGAAATAGTTAAACTACCTCTTGGAGGTAAAGTAATTAGTGTTCCTATTGAATTATTTTCAATGTTTTTAACATTGTAACATTGTTTCTTTTCTAAATATTCTAAATCAGCATTAGCTGAAACTGAATTTAGTTTTCTAAAATACATTAAATATTCTTCTTTGTTATATTCAATAGGTTTAATTTCATCTAAATATTTTACTACATTTACTAAGTTTTGATTTTTAGATAAATGTTTTTTTGAATCAACAAAAATAATTTGTTGATTTTTAATTTCTTTAATAAAATTCATTTGATCTATTTGTGTTAATAATATATCAATAATTAAAACTAAACTATTTTTAGATACTTGGTAATATTTAGTATTTACTGATGGGAATAATTTTAATAATGTTTTATTTAATTCAGGAATAATTGAATTAATATTTTCTTCATTATATAAATATATTAATGTAAATTCTTCTTCTTGATAATAGTTAATATTATCAAGGGTTAAGACTTCAATATCTAAATTAATACCTTTCAAATCATCTTTTCTTAGATACCAACAAGTATATTCATCAATATCTATTTTAGTAGTCAATGGATGCGTAGTAATTTTTTTTATTTTCTTTATTACTAAATTAGTATTAGGAGTAAAGATATTATTTTCAACATTTAAATATTCTTTTAAAGAATTATTACAGTAGTAATTAGTAACACTAATAGTAACACTATTAGTGTTACTATTGCTATTTTCTTTTAATGTTGAAAGAATATAGTATGTTTCTTGTTTTAAAATATGACTATTTACTAGTTCATTTAAATTATTAATTTCTTGTTTATTTATTTTTTTCATTAATGAAATTAGTTTTTTATTTAAATCATTCATTTCATTAACTTCATTTTTAAAGTAAAATAAAGCATATCCTAATACTTCTTCTTCATATATTGGAATAATATGAAGAGTATTAAATTTAATATTCATTATTTCTTTTAAATAATATGGATCTAAATATCCTTTTTCTAAGTCATTATATTTTAATTTTATATTATTTTTAGATCCAAAGAATAGTCCTAATATTGTTTTTTCTAACATTGAAAAACTATATTTTTTACTATATACTTGTTTAGAATTAGTATGATAAACATAAAGATCATCTTTTTTCTTATTTAGTTCTAAAATACTAGATTCATAGTTTTTTTCAAAAAAACAGAATGTTGCGTATAACAATTGATTATCTAATAAATATTCTTTTTGTTCTAACAAAAATTCAATAATAGTATATCTTGGCATAATACACCTAGAATTCTAAATTTATTGTTACAGGTCCATCACAAATAGGTGATAAATACATATGACTTTGGAATATACCTGTTTCTGTATGAATATGGTATTCATTTCTTAGTATTTCAATCATTTGTAAATATAGTTCATTAGCAGGATCTGGTTTCATACTTTCAATAAAGGAAGGACGATTTCCTTTTTTTGTATCAGCATATAGAGTGAATTGTGATATTGCAAGAAGGGAACCATTAACATCGATTAATGATTTATTCATTTTTCCTTCTTCATCATCAAAGATTCGAAGATTAACTATTTTTTTACATGCTATTTTTACTTTTTCTAAATCATCAGTATGAGTAAATCCAATTAATAACATTAATCCGTGATTAATTGATCCTGTTATTTGATTATCAACTACGCATTTAGCTGATAATACTCTTTGTACTACTATTTTCATTATTTATATACCCTTTCAATTAAATAAATATCTGAAAGTTTTTGAAGTGCAAGAATAGCCATATTTAAATCATTTACGTTTGAAACTTGTAATTTAAATTTAGTAATACATTCACCCGTTCTATTTGTACTTGAACTTACTGATGCGATGGTAACAGCAGAAGAGTTTAAGATATTAATCATATCTGCAACACCGTTTTTTCTATTCATTGAATGAATTTTAAGGGTTGTATCAAATACTCTTCCTTTAAAGCCCATATTCCATGATAGTTTAATTAGTCTTTCATCTTCTGATGCATTGATATTCGGACATTCTTTTCGATGTACAATAATGCCTTTTCCTCGACTAATGAATCCTACTATTTCATCTCCTAGGACTGGTTGACAGCAGTTTCCTAGTTTAATTTGAGCTTTATCTAATCCTTCAACAATAATACCATATCCATTAGATACTTTTTTAACTCTTGTTGTTGATGATTCTTCACTGTATTGTTGTAACGCAATTTCATCACTTAGTTTTGCTTCAGTGATGCCTAGTATTTTATTTATAACAGCTTGAGCTGAGATGTTCCCTTTACCAATTTCACGGTAAAGGTCTTCTAAGTTGTGAATTCCTCGATTAGGGAATAGTTCTGATGCTTTTTTATCTGTTAGTTCAGATAAATTATAGTTCATTTGTTTTGCGGCAAGTTCTAGTTCTTCTAATCCTCTTGCGATATATTCTTCACGTTTTTGTTTATTTAAGAACGCTTTAATTTTTGTTTTTGCATGTGATGTTTTAACATTTTTAAGCCATGCACTTGTAGGTCCAGGACATGCGTTGTTTGTTTTAATTGAAACAACATCTCCTGTTTTGAGTTTATAGCTAAGTGGAACTATTTTACCATTAACAATAGCACCTACTGTTTTTACCCCAATGTTTGAGTGAATTTTAAACGCAAAGTCAAGTGGTGTTGCTCCACTAGGTAAATCAATAACGTCACCTTTTGGTGTAAACACATAAACGTTTGCAGAGAAAATGTCTTCAATGATATTATCAAGTGGGTCTTCACTTTCTGATTCTTCAACGTATGTTGATAAATCACGATACCATTTTAATTTATTTGTTATTTCTAATTGTTCTTTTTCTGGAGAATATCCAGCATTTTCTTTATATGCCCAGTGAGCTGCGATACCTAGTTCTGCTACATTATCCATTTCATATGTTCTTATTTGAACTTCAAATATTTTACCGGCAACACCTACTACTGTTGTGTGTAGTGATTGGTATAGATTTGGTTTAGGTACTGCAATATAGTCTTTAAATCTCATTGGGATTGGAGTCCATTTACTATGGATCATACCTAATATTTGATAGCATTCTGCTACATCATTAACGATTACTCTTAAAGCAAGTAGATCAAAAATATCTTCAATTGATTTATTTTTAGTTACTATTTTTTTATGAATACTATAAATATTTTTAATTCTTCCTTTAATTTCATATCCTTTAATATTGAATTCATCTAATTGTTCTTTTAAGCTTTCTCTCATTAATTCCATATCAGCTTCACGTTCAGCTTTTTTTTCACCTACCGCATCAACGATTGCGCGATACTCATCATAGTTTAATACTTTAAAGCTTAAGTCTTCTAGTTCTGCTTTAATACGGTACATCCCTAGTCGATGAGCAAGTGGTGAATATAGATCTAATGTTTCTTGAGCTATTCTTTTTTGTTTTTCTTCATTATGGAATTCAATAGTACGCATATTATGAAGACGGTCAACTAATTTAACAATAATAACACGAATGTCTTTTGCCATTGCAAGTAAAAGTTTTTCATGGTTATGGGCTAAGGCTTTTTCCTTAGTCATATATTTTAATTTACTAATTTTAGTAACACCATCAACTATATTTGTAACATCTTCATTAAATTCTTTTGTTAATTCTTCTTTTGTTATTTCAGTATCTTCTAATACATCATGTAGTAATCCTGCTGCTATTGTATTAGGTCCTGTATTTAAAGTAGTTAATATATAAGCTACTTCTAATGGATGTTGAACATACGGATCTCCAGATTTTCTGAATTGGCCTTCATGTTGCTTATTTGCAACATCGTAGGCTTTTTTAATTAATCCTAGGTTCTTTTCATCATGCATATAAGTGGATGCGTTTAATATAACATCTTCTATTGTAACTTTACGATCCATATGTGTCTCCTTTCTTTAGTATTTCATTACTGTATATACTTCAAAGTCTTTTAATAATTCTCTTCCTTTTAGGTCTTCTAATTCAATTAAGAATGCAGCTCCTACTACTTCTCCACCGCATCTTTTTACTAATGTTTCAGTTGCTTTAACTGTACCACCTGTTGCAAGTAAGTCATCAACGATTAAAACTTTGTCTCCTTCTTTTATTGCGTCAGCATGCATACATAAAGTATTACTTCCATATTCTAAATCATATGATTCAGTAATAACTTCTCTTGGTAATTTATTAGGTTTTCTAATAGGAACAAATCCTATTTTTAAATTAGCCGCAACAGGGCATCCAAAAATGAATCCTCTTGATTCAGGACCTACAATGACAGTAGCTCCTACTTTTTTTGCAAATTCTTCAATTTCTTTACATGCAGCTGCAAAAGCTTCTCCATCTCTCATAAGGGGAGTAATATCTCTAAATAATATTCCAGGAATTGGAAAGTCTTTTACATCAGCAATATATTTTTTAAAATCCATATAATTTTCTCCTTTATTTAATAATATATATTATAACAAAAATATTAATTTTTATAAAGTAAAATGTTATCTTTTTATTAATTTTAGTTTTGTTTTTTTATCCAAATGCATAAAATATAATAATTGGAGGACTTATGAAAACAATTTTAAATAAATTTAAACAAAATACTTTTTTTATAACCACACTTTGGATTTTAATAATTAGTCTATTAGTTAAACTATTAGGCTTAATTAATAAAATATTTATTACAAGATTCCTAGGGCCATCAGGTATGAGCCTATATTCTTTAGGAATACCTACTATTTTATTATTTATTAACTTTTCAGCTTTTTCTTTAAATACAACACTTACTAAATTAATCCCTGAAGCTATTGTATCTAAAGAATATTCACCAAAAAAACTAGTTTTAAAATCTTTAAAACTAGCATTAATAATATCTATTATATCAATAACTTTTTTACTTCTATTACTATATCCTCTTTTAAATAATTGGTTAAAAGAAAAAAATCTTTTCTTTCCTATTCTATGTTCTATTCCTTTATTTCCATTAACCGGAATATCCGATGTTTTAAAAGGATATTTAAACGGAATAAAGAAAATGAAACACTCCTCTACCGCAAACCTTCTCGAACAAATATCAAGAATAATCTTCTCTTTTACTCTTTTATATTTTACTAAACATCTAGGAATAATAATTTCAACCTGTATTTGTTTTTTCTCTTTATCAATAGGTGAATTAATATCAATTATATATTGTTTATTTAAACTAAGAAAATATCCTCCTATTAATTATCCAAACACAAAAAATGAAATAAGAAAAATTCTTTCTTTTTCAATTCCTACAACATGTTCAAGATTAATTGGTAGTTTCATCTTCTTTTTAGAACCTATTATTTATACTAATGTATTATTAAATAATAATATTCCCCAAGAACTAATTCAAAATGAATATATGATTGTTAATACTTATACAATACCTCTTTTAACATTAGGTTCAGTTATAAGTTACGCAATATCATCATCAATTTTACCTAATTTATCAGAAGCATTTGCTTTAAATAATCAAAATAGAATTAATTATTATATTAAAAAAGCTCTATCATTTATTTTTATTTTAACTTTAATTATATCAACAACTCTTTATTTTTATAATAATGAAATAATGAATTTACTATATAAAGTAACCCTTGGATCAAATCAAGTAAAAAAATTTGCTTATATTTTTATTTTATATTATATATCAATTATTTTAACATCAATAATTCAATCAATGGGTAAAACAAAACAATTAT
>JAZSNL010000013.1:0-74061 GCA_045536365.1 Bacilli bacterium
AACAGTCTTGGCTGTACTCATACAGAAACAAATCCACAGTACGATTAGATTATAACATAATTTATTATGTTTATATAAAAATTTAAAGAAAGGATATAATATAAACTTATAAACTATATTATACGTTTATATTATACAAGATTATATGAATAGTATTGAGTGTATATTAAAAAGAAGAAGTATTAGAAAGTATCAAGATAGATTAGTTGAAGAAGAGGATATTAAAATCTTATTAGAGTCTGCTATGGCTGCTCCTTCAGCAAGAAATCAACAACCTTGGGAGTTTTATGTTGTTTCAAATAAGAGTGTTTTAGATCAAATTAGGGGTGTTGGAAGAAATTTTGATTTTAATTCACCATTAATGATTGTTGTATGTGGAAATAAATCAAGAAGTATTACACAAAATGATAATGATTTTTGGATTCAAGATTGTTCTGCAGCGGTGGAAAATATTTTACTTGCGGCTACAAGTTTAGGTCTTGGTAGTGTTTGGTGTGGACTTTATCCAGTTATTGAAAGATCTAATGCGTTAAAAGAGATTTTAGGTGTTGATGATAATATTGTTCCTATGGCTGTTTTACATATTGGTTATCCTGATGAAGAAAAGGAAGAAAGAACACAATACAATGAAAATTATGTTCATTATATTAAATAATGGTGAATATAATGGATAATAGACCTATTGGTGTTTTTGATTCAGGTATTGGTGGTTTAACTGTTTTATCTGAACTTAGAAAGGTGTTTAAAGAAGAAGATTTTATTTATATAGCTGACCAAAAGAATTGTCCTTATGGAACTAAGACTGATGAAGAATTAACTAGTGTAATAAGTAAAGTATTGAATAAATTAATAAGTATGAATGTTAAGGCAATTGTTATTGCGTGTAACACTGCTTCTTTATTTATTAATGAGTTTAAAAAAATGACTGATATTCCTATTATTAGTGTTATTGAACCTACTTGTGAATATGCTTATAATATTTCTAAAACAAAGAATATTATTGTTCTTGGTACTAATATGACTATTAAAAAAGGAAGATATCAATCATTATTAAATGATTTAAATGCTGTTTCTTATCCTGTTCCTTGTTCTGAATTTGTTGATTATATTGAAAATGATAATTTAACAGTTGATGAGTTTCAAGAGGTTGTAAATAGTAAATTAGGTAATCTAAAAAATAAAAATATTGATACTTTAATTCATGGTTGTACACATTTTAGTTTAGTTGAAGATTTTATGAGAAATGTTTTAGGTGATATTTCTTATGTTGCTTGTGGCGGGCCTACAAGTATGAAATTAAAAGAAGTATTAGTTAATAGTAATTTACTTGGTAAGTCTATAGGTAATATTAGTTTATATACAACTGGTAATAAAGAAAAGCTTCAATCACAATTAAATAAGTTTGAAGGTTTTAATCAATCTATTGAAGAAATAGAATGTTAATTGCTTGAAAAAAAATTAAAAATGAGTATAATATATGTATATTTTATTAAATAAAGACATTGAAGAGAAGAGTAGTAAACATGGCGCTTTATAGAGAGTTCTCGTATGGTGGAAGAGAATAAGAAGAAAGTTTATGAACATGGCCTCTGAGTCGAATTTTTGAAATTAAGTAGGAAGTTCCGGTTTTGCCCGTTACAGCAATATTACTTGTATGAGTTAGAAATAGGCTAAGTAATTAGTGAAAAAGGTTGGTACCACGTGAATTTATTCTCGTCCTTGTTATAGGGACGAGTTTTTTTGTTTTGAGGAGGTTTTTATGAGTAATCCTATTTTAGAAATAAGACATTTATCTAAGAGTTTTGATGATTTTCAAGTGTTAAAGGATATTAATCTTAAAGTATATCAAAAAGATGTTTATGGTATTTTAGGTTTATCTGGCGCCGGTAAGTCTACTTTAGTTAGATGTATTAATGGGCTTGAAAAATTTAATGAAGGTGAAATTTTGTTTCATGGAGAAGTTGTTACTTTTAACCGTGAATATAAAAGAAAAGTTTCAATGATTTTTCAACAATTTAATTTGCTTGATCAAAGAACTGTTTTAGGTAATGTTGAACTTGTTGGAGAGTTATTTAATGAACAAAATAAAAAAGAAAAGGCAATTAAGTATTTAGAATTAGTAGGATTAAGTAATCATTTAAATAAATATCCTTCTCAATTATCAGGCGGTCAAAAACAAAGAGTTGCGATTGCGAGAGCATTAATGTCTGAACCAGAGATTTTATTATGTGATGAGGCTACTTCTAGTTTGGATCCTGATACAGCTTATCAAATTCTTGATTTATTAGAGGAATTAAAAAATAAATTAGGATTAACAATTATTATGATTTCTCATCAAATGGATATTATTGAACGTATTTGTAATAAGGTTGCGATAATAGATCATTCTAGAATCGTTGAAGATGGTGATGCTCAAGATATTTTCTTATTTCCAAAAACAGATATTTCAAAGAAGATTTTATATTCTGGTCATATTAATACTAAACTTGATGAATCTAAGTTTTTAAAGATTATTTTTAATGGAGAAATTGATACTCCGATTATTGCGAATATAATTCAAGATTGTAATATTGTTTTATCGGTTATTTACGCTGATTCTAAAGTTGTAAATGATAGAGTATATGGACAATTGATATTTAAAATGCCAGCTGATATTAATGATGTTGTTAAATTAAAGAAATATTTAGAAATAAAAGGCATAAATTATAAGGAGGTAGAAAAAGATGAGTTGTACTGATTTTAGTGTTGCTGCAATGGAAACTTTAGGTATGGTTTTCATTTCTACTTTTTTTGCTTATCTTGTTGGAGGTCCTATCGGGGTTATTTTAAATGTTAGTTCAAAAAATGGACTTAAACCTTGTAAGTGGTTAAATAGTCTTTTAGGTATTATTGTTAATATTTTTAGATCAATTCCTTGTCTAATTATCGTAGTTATATTGATTCCTGTTGTAAGGGAACTTTTAGGTAAGGGTACAGGAAGATGGTGGACAATGATTATTCCTTTAAGTGTAGCGGCTTTTGGTTTTGTTGCTAGAATGGTAGAGCAGTCTTTAGCAGAAGTAGAAAAGGGAAAAATTGAAGCTGTTGAGTCTTTAGGTGCTACTAATTTACAGATTATATTTAAAGTTTTAATTCCAGAAGCTAGAGCTTCTTTAATTAGTGGTTTAGCTGTTGTTTTAGTATCTGTTTTAGGTTATACTTCATTTGCTGCAAATACAGGGTCTAAAGGATTAATTCATGGAATTATGTTTATTTATGATAATGATCCGGAGTCATATTATGAAAATCCTAATTTTTGGATTTTAATAATTATTGTTGTAGTAATGGTTCAAATAATTCAAGAATTAGGATTATTTATTTCTAGAAAATTAGATAAAAGGAGAATAAAATAATGAGATTAAATAAGTTTTTTAAACTATTAGTTGTTTTTGTAACTTTAATCGGTATTTGTTTTTGTACAAGTTGCAAAAATGATAAAATTATTAGTGTATGTGCAAGTAGATTACCACATGCTGATGTTTTAGAAAATTGTGTAGCTGATATTCTTGAAAAACAAGGTTATACATTAGAAGTAACTGTTTTAAACTGGACATTACAAAATAGTAGTGTTGCGATGGGGGATTATGATGCGAATTATTTTCAACATATTCCTTTTTTAGAAGATTATAATGGAAAGACAAAGTTATTCCCTGTTTGTAAAGTTCATTATGAACCATTAGGAATTTATCGTGGATCATTTAATGGTAATTTAAAAGATGGAAAAAGTTTTGCAATATGTAATGATACTTCTAATGCGATAAGAGCACTTGAATTATTATATGATAATGGAGTAATTCCTTATATTCCTGTAAATGAAAAAAATCAATTGACTATTTCTAGTACTCATACTTTTTCAAATGGAGTAACTGTAACACTTCTTAAAGAAGAGTTACTTGTTGTTTCTATGCCTGATTATGATTTTGCATGTTTACCTTGCAATACTGCTTATTCAGGTAATGTAGATCCAACGAAGAAAGTAGCAGAGGAAAATAGTATAGAATTACTAAGTGGTAAAGCTAATATATTAGCTGCTAGATTAGATGATTATAATAATGATGCAAAATACAAAGCGAAGATTGATGCCTTAGCAGATGCTTTATTATCAGAAGAAGTAAGAAATTATATATTAAATAAGTATTCTGGTGCAATAGCTTGTAATGAATATACTCAAGTAGATTTAAGAGAAAACTAGGTTTATACCTAGTTTTTTTAAAATATTATAAAATTATTAATGTTTTTACTTTAAAAATTGATTAAATATAGTATAATAATAAAGAAGGTGATATTATGAAGTTACAACCAATTATTATTTCTTTATTAGATACAGATTTATATAAATTTAATATGAATCAAGTTATGTTTCATAAACACACTGATTTAATAGGTGAATATCATTTTAAATGTCGTAATGAAAATGTTGTTTTTACAAAAGAAATGTTTAATGAAATAAATGAACAAATTGATCATTTATGTAAATTAAGATTTACTAAAGCTGAGCTTGATTATTTAAGAAGCATTCGTTTTATTAAAGATGACTATGTTGAATTTTTAAGATTATGGCATCCTTTAAGAGACTATGTTGAAACATCATTATCTGATAATGGTGAATTAAGTGTTGTTGTAAAAGGACCTCTTTTTAGTGCAATGCAGTTTGAAATATATTTATTAGAAATAATAAATGAAACATATTTTAGATTACAATATGATTATGAAGAATTAGTAATTTCTGCAAGACAATTATTAAAGGAAAAATGTAAAAAATTAACAGATGGAACTTATTCTTTTACATTTGCTGAATTTGGTTGTCGAAGAAGATTATCTAGAAATTGGCAAGAAGAAGTTGTAAAAGAATTAGTTAAAACAAATCGTTGTATTGGTACATCTAATGTTTATCTTGCAATGAAATATAATTTAAAACCAATTGGAACATATGCACATGAATTTGTTCAAATGTATCAAGGTATTTCACGTATTCCACTTGCATATACAAATTATTATGCAATGAAAGACTGGTTTGCTGAGTATAATGGAGATAACGGTGTTGCGTTAACTGATACACTTACAACTGATTTATTTTTACTTGATTTTGATTATTTACAAGCATCTACATATACAGGATTGAGACACGATTCTGGAGATCCTTATGAATGGGGTAATAAAATATTAAAACATTATGAAAATTTAGGTGTAGATCATAAAAATAAAACTTTATTATTTAGTGATAGTTTAGATTTTGATAAAGCTGAACAAATATATCAATATTTTAAAGATCGTTGTAAAGTAACATTTGGTATAGGAACATATTGTTCTAATCATACTAAAGTAGAAGCGTTGAATATTGTTATTAAATTACAATATGTTAATAATAAACCTGTTGCAAAATTATCTGATGTTCCTGGTAAAACAATGTGTGAAGATGAAGTTTATTTATCACATTTAAAAGAAAGTGTTAATTATCGAGTTAATATTGAAAGGAAATAAAATGAAAAAGATATTAATTGTAGTTGATATGCAAAATGATTTTATTGATGGAACTCTTGGAACAAAAGAAGCAGTTGAAATTGTTCCTAATGTTATTAATAAAATTGTTGCTTATGAAAATGATGAATCAATTATTTATTTTACCAAAGATACTCATTTTGATAATTATTTAGATTCAGCAGAAGGTAAAAAATTACCTATTAAACACTGTATAAAAGGAACAAATGGTTGGTTAATACCAAGTAATATATTACGCTCTCATCAAGGTCATGTTGTTGAAAAATATACTTTTGGTTCAAAAGATTTATTTGATTACTTGTATAAAGAATATGCAAATAATCCATTTGAATCTATTGAATTAATAGGTTTATGTACTGATATTTGTGTTATAAGCAATGCATTACTTGCAAAAGCTTATTTTCCGAATATAAAAATCATTGTAGATGAATCATGTTGTGCCGGTGTTACAGTTGATTCACATAAAAAAGCAGTTGACACAATGAAAATGTGTCAAATAGAAATAATTTAAAGGAGAAATATTATGGCTAAAATGCACAAAAAATTAGCAGAATTTTTAACACAAAGAGGATTTGTTGTTACTAATGATACTGCACAAGGACAAATTAAAGGATTTGATATTACTATTGGATATAATGCAATGAGTAATACTGCTCCAGTATATGGACATATTTCTTTTTACGCTAGTGAAAATGAAAAATATGCGATGGCAGCAACTATTAAAGCTTTAAAAATTAAATTCTTAGTTTATCAACTAACTACTTTTGGTTTATCATTTGGTTTAAATGATATAACATTAGGTGGATTATTAAAGAAATTAGATAAGAATTTAGATGATATTCTAAATGTTATTCAAAATGGTGGAGGTAAGGGAGCAGAATATTGTCCTTACTGTGGTGAAAATTTAGATGATTATAAAGTATGTAATATTGATGGAATCAATATTAAATTACACAGTGAATGTGTTAATAAATTAAATGTTGAAATTGCAGAAGAAAACAAAGAATTTGATGCAGCTCCAAACAATTACTTAAAAGGAACAATTGGTTTACTTTTAGGTGCTGCTATTGGATGTGTTATCTATATTATTTTATTTATGATTGGCTTTATTTCAGCTATTTCAGCATTTGCTGCTATTGCTTTAGGTGTATTCTTCTATAAGAAATTTGGTGGTAAACCTAATATGACAATGGTTATTTTAGCTGCTGTTATTACTTTAGCAAGTTCATTATTGACAGTTTATGGTTTACATGTTTTAGCTGCAATTGGCCTTGTATTTGAACAAACAGGTAATGCTGTATCTGGTATGGAAGCTATGCAATTAATGATGCAAGATTCTGAATTTTCAGCAAGTTTTACTTCTAATATGGTAATGACTATTATCTTTACTTTATTAGGTGCTGGTTATGAAGTATTTACTCTTTTAAAGAGTGTAAAAAGAACAAAACAAATTAAGTAATAAAAAACACATTAAGACAAGTTAACTTGTTTTTAATGTGTTTTTTTATTAATATTTTTGTAAAAACATAGATAAAGTGATATAATAATAATAACATGGAGGATTTTTTTATGGATGTTGAATTAATCTCAGGAATATTAATGTTATTAACTAGCCTTGGGGCTTTCATGATTGGATTTAAATTATTATCTGAAAATGTAGAAAAATTATCAAGTAAAGGTTTAAAAAGATTATTTGCAAAAACATCAAATAATAGATTAGTAAGTGTTGGTATTGGTGCTGCAACTACAACTTTAGTACAATCTTCATCTATTACTACAGTAATGATGGTTGGTTTTGTTAATGCGGGATTAATGACTTTGTTACAAGCAACTTCATTAATTATGGGTGCTAATATTGGTTCTACAACAACTGGTTTAATAGCAGCATTAGGTGCAGCTAAATCAGGTTCTTCGATTGGTATTGTTGATGTTGCGATGTTACTTACTCCTATTGGTATTTTTATGAATATTTTAGGTAAAAAAGATAAACTTAAAACAATAGGTGCAATGTTAGCTGGTTTAGGTTTATTATTATTCGGAATAGATTCAATGTCAGGAGCAATGAATGTATTAAAAGATCATGAAGGTGTTAAAAACTTATTAGTTTCTGTTAAAAATCCTATTTTATTATTAATAATTGGTGCCGTTTTAACAGCTGTTATTCAATCCTCAGGTGCTGTTACTGCAATAATTGTTACACTTGCGGCTGCGCCAGACCTTGTTATTGGTGATGGTGGTAACGCAATGTTATATATTATTTTAGGTAGTAATATTGGTACTTGTTCAACTGCATTACTTTCTTCTTTAGGAGCTGGTACTAATGCGAAGAGAACTAGTTTAATCCATTTATTATTTAATGTATTAGGTAGTGTTATTTTCTTTGTATTCTTAATGATTTACAAAGATTTCAAAGTACAAGTATTAGAAGGATTAATCGAAGATCCAGCATTACAAATAGCTTTATTCCATACTTTCTTTAATGTTACATGTACACTTATATTCTTACCTTTTGCAAATGTATTTGTTAAGATATCAGAAAAACTTATTAAGGATAAAGAAGAAAATGATGAAAGTACAGCTAAGTTTATTGATGAACGCTTCATTTCTGTTCATGCTGTTGCAATAACACAAATTGAAAAAGAAATCGGAAGACTTGGTGATTTATCAATGAAGAGTTTAGATACATCATTTAATGCATTCATTAATAAAGATAAAGATGCAAAAACACAAGTATTTAAAGAAATCGATGTTGTTCAAGTATTAAATGATCAAATTACTAATTATATTGTAAAAGTTTCTACTAATGATTTATCACTACAAGATGAACAAACATTATCATCATTACATCATGTGTTAAGTGATATTTTACGTATTAGTGAAGTATCTGACAACTTAGTTAAATATACAGCTAGATACGTAGATGAAGAATTAGTGTTCTCAGATAATGTTATTTTATCATTACAAAATATGTATCAAGATGTAGTTAAATTATATAATTTATCTATTCAAGCATTTGTTGAACATGATAAATCATTATTAAAAGAAATTGATGAAATCGAAGAGGGTATTGACAGAACAAGAACACAATTAATAAATGATCATATTAAACGTTTAAATGAAGGAAGATGTAAACCTGAAAACAGTGGTGTATTTATTAATTTAGTTGGTAACTTAGAACGTATTGGTGACCATATTTGTTATGTTGCTCATTCAATAGAATAATATATAAAAGAACAGTATAACTGTTCTTTTTTCATTATCAAATATCTTGATTTAAAAAAATAAAGTTGATGAAATTACGTTACAAATTAGGGGTATGTAATATTTATAGGGAGGGAAAAATGCAAAAATTTATAAAATTATCAAAAGAAGAGTTTGATGAATTATTAGAAAAACAAAGAAATGTTATGTATTTGATAACTTCAAACAATCAATTAAAACAAGTTAGTGTAAACAATGAAGTTTTAATTGAGTACGTTATAATGACGTATTATGATCCTTTAGCGGATGAGGATGTTAACAGGAGATGAATTAGAAAATCACATCTAAAAATGTAAATGGTGTAATTACTAAATACGTAATAGTAAATGGTAAAATAATAAGAACTATAAAAGATGATGTAATATTAGATTATCATTATGATGAAAAAAACCAAGTTGTAGGATTCTCTTATAATAATAATGAATATTTTTATACAAAGGATATTCTAGGACATATAAAAAATATTATTGACAGTTCAGGTAATATTATGGTATCATATAAGTATGATTCATATGGAAATGTAACTATCAGTAATGGCAATTCTAGTTTAAAAAATATCTTGGCAGAAAATAACATCTTTTTATACAAAGGATATGTTTATGATGTCGAAACGGGATTATTTTGGTTATCCTCAAGGTATTATTCACCAGAATTTGGAAGATTTATCCAACCTGCAGATGTTTCTAGTTTAAATCCACAATCTATTAATGGACTAAATCTTTATACTTATGCTGTTAATAATCCAATTAGTTTTGCTTATAATAGTTCAGTCGGTAACATTGAAACTGCTATTGGATCAGTTCACTCAGTTGCAAATTCTGGAGTCTCTAATAACAAACAAGGTAATTTATATTCTAATAGTATAAATATAATGGGTGGTTTACATGCTTTGTCTAGTGCTTTTGCTTTTGTTGATCAATGGTCAGGATTCTTAAGTGGTGGACTTGATGGCGGATTAGGTTATTGGGGTACAAAAGGATTTGGTATTAAATCGCTTGGTCCATATTCTGATATGGTAAATAAATTTGGAAAAGGAATGATTATTGCAGGCTCTATTCTTTCTTGGGGAAGTAGTGTCTATAATAATTTTACAAATCCAAACTACACAACAGATGAAGCGTTAGGTGCTAGTGCGATGGATGCAGGATATTATACTGCAAAAGGTGTTGGTACATATTATGCTGGTATTGGAGTAGGTAAAGCTGCTGTTGAATTAGGCATTGCTGCAGGAGGAGCTGCAATTACATATTTGGGAGTAGGCTTTGCAGGAGCACTTGCAATTGGCGGTGGAGTAACAGTAGTTGTAGGTATTGCTGGAGCAGTAGCAATTTATTATTTAGGAGAGTTATTAGATTATGGTTGGTCAGAACTTAAAAAAGCATTGTTCGAATAAAAAGATTATAATTTATCAAATGCCTTTGTTTGAAAGAATAATGGGATTAATTTCAGCAATTGTATTAACATCAATCCCAGTAATTTGTTTATTTATTGGTGTAGAAAAAACATTTGCTATGGCTATTCTTTTATTAGTTATGTTGATGTATGATATTTTTATGGTTTTTTGTGCATTTAAGACATATATATGTTTAGATGTGAGCAACAAAAAAATAATAATTAGAGAATTTCCAGGCATCAAGAAGCAAGAATTACCATTGGATAATTTGAAAGAACTTAAAATCTCTGATGGAACACAATATAAAAATTTATTTACAATAGACATAAATTATGTTGGATATTCTAAAAAAATAAATTCTTGGTCTACACATCCATCATGTAGGTTAGCAATGTTTAATGTTTATGGAAGACAAACAAAGCGATTAAAAAAATTTATTATAAAATGTGAAAAAAATTTAAAAAACTGCTAAACTTTATCTAGCAATAAAAGCGGGTATACTTTAATCGGTATATCTGCTTTTTCTTTTTGATAAAAAGCGAAAACTGGATATCCTAGTGGCGCAAGTATTTCAAAAATACTAGCGTAGTGTTGTATTTTTCTTATCCTGCCTTAATATTAAGGCAGGATATAACAATTAAATAACAAATAACGATAGATATGTCATATAAGATGGCATATCTTTTTTTGTAATATTTTGACTTTCGTTCGACAAATCAGATAAAAACGTAAAACCTTTTACTCCTAACTTTCCATATATAGTGTAGGGAGTATTTTTATTTTCCTTTAATAATGAACGTGGAAGAAAAAAATATTTTAATAAATTTTTATAAAACACCCGTACAAAACACAACTGCTTTTCCATATATAGTGAGGTCATTTTTTAAATTTTTAAAAATATTTTCTAAAAACACGCCTACAAAACACAGTAAACTTTCCATATATAGTGTGGGATAATCTTCTCTACAAGTAATTTAAATATGAAAAGTTAGAAAAAGGAGTTGATGTTAATGATATAATTATCTAATTTATTTTATTAAAATGTAGTATTATACGAAGCAAATATATTTTACCAACTAGCAAACATACAAGGAAATGAGATTAAAATTAATAAAGAAAGTGTTGCAAATTAACTTTTTTATAGTATGTATGTGAGTATTAATAAATAAAGTGGTTAATATGAAAAAATGTTATAAGTATTAAATTTTATATTGTGTTAAGAGTAGATATACAATAAATGGTATATCTGCTTTTTTATTAATTATTACATGTTTTTATGTTGCAAAAAAGAAGAAAATATGTTGAAAATATGGTAAAATAGTTGCATACGCAACTAATAGGAGAATATTATGAAAAAAGTAAGTAGATTTATTAATGTTATTGCAAGATGTGCATCACAGTATAGATCAGTTGAATTTGAAGAAATAGGATTAAATGGTTCAAATCATATGTATATTTTTTACTTGTGTAGACATCCTGGAGTATCACAAGAACAATTGTCAAAGTTATTACATGTCAATAAGAGTAATGTTACAAGAAGTTTAAGGTGTTTAGAGGAAGATGGTTTTATTTATCGATGTGTTAATGAAAAGGATAAAAGAAATTATTGTATTTATCCTACTGAAAAAGCTAAGGGAATATTACCTTTTTTGGTTGAAAAGATTGATAAATGGAATGAAATAATTTCTAATGGATTAACAGAGGAAGAATCTGAAGTATTATATGAATTGTTAAAAAAAGTTGCGGTTAACGCAACACTATATGATGAAAAAATGAAGGAGGGATTAGAAGAAGATGAAGCGAATTCTTAAATATGTAAAAAAATATCTTTTGAGAATAAGTTTTGGATTGACAATTAAAATAGTTGGAACTTTATTTGATTTGATAATCCCATACATTCTATCTTATATTATCGATGATGTAGTGCCATTAAAGAATAATATGTTAGTTCTTAAATATGGAGTAATAATGTTATTATCAGCAATATGTTGTTTCTTATTTAATGTTATTGCAAATCAAATGGCCGCAAAAGTTGCGATGAAAGTTACAAAAGATGTAAGAAAAGATTTATTTAATAAAATACTTAGTTTAAGTTCAAGACAATGTGATGAAGTAAGTATTCCTTCACTTGTATCAAGAATGACAACTGATACTTATAATATTCATCATATGGTCGGAATGATGCAAAGAATTGGGGTAAGAGCTCCTATTTTAATGATTGGTGGTATTTGTATAACTCTTACAATTAATAAACCAATGACATTAGTATTACTTGCATTACTTCCTATACTTGGAGTATTATCTGTTCTAATGTCTAAATTAGGTGTTCCTATTTACGCAAAATTACAACTTGCAATAGATGATTTAGTAAGATCAATAAGAGAAAATATCAGTGGTATTAGAGTTATTAAGGCTTTATCAAAAGAAAAAGAAGAAAAAGAAAAATATGATAAAGTTAATAAGAAAGTTATTGATTTAGAATTAAAATCAGGTTATTTAATGGCAAGAATTAGTCCGATTATGAATGTATTGTTAAATGTTGGGTTAGTAGTAGTTATTATTATAGGAGCATATCAAGTTAATGAAGGTAATTTATTACCTGGTAAGGTTCTTGCGTTTACAACATATTTTTCATTTATTTTAAATGCAATGTTAACAATAACAAGAATATTCGTTATTTTAACAAGATCTGCAGCATCTGCTTCAAGAATTGATTATGTTATGAATTTAAAAGAAGATTTAGAAGTAGAGGATATTGAAATTGATGAAAATATTACATCACATATTTATTTTGAAAATGTTGATTTTTCATACAACAAAAAAGAACTAAATATTGAAAATATTAGTTTTTCACTTAATAAAGGACAAAGTATTGGGATTATTGGACCTACAGGAAGTGGTAAGACAACATTAATTAATCTTTTAATGAGATTTTATGATGTTGATAATGGAAGAATTTTAATTAATGGAAGAAATATTAAAAGTATTAATCCTAAGGAATTAAAGAAAATGTTTGGGGTAGTATTCCAAAATGATATGTTATTTTCTAATACAATAAGAGAAAATATTGATTTTGGCAGAAATTTAACAGATGAACAAATTGATAATGCTGCAAAATATGCACAAGCTAAATCATTTATTGAAAATCAACCAAATGGATATGAAACAGTTTTAGCTGCAAAAGGAACTAACCTTTCTGGTGGACAAAGACAAAGGGTTTTAATTGCAAGAGCACTTGCAGGTAATCCGGAAATCTTAATATTAGATGACTCTTCATCTGCTTTGGATTATAAAACTGATGCTGCATTAAGAAAGGAAATAAGAGATAATTTTAAAGATATAACACAAATTATTGTTACACAAAGAGTTTCTACCGCAATGCATTGTGATTATGTATTAATGATTGATGAAGGAAGAGAATTAGCATTTGGTACTCATGAAGAATTATTAGAAAATAATGAAGATTATCAAAATCTTAATAAAATTCAAATGGGAGGTGGGTTAAATGAGTAATAACAGAAGAGGTGTTGGTCGAGTTTTTGCAAAACCAAAAAATCGAAAATATGTTATTAAGAGACTTGCTGCTTATTTGAGTAAATTTATTGTTTGGTTTATTATTGCATTTGCATTAATGTTATTATCTAATATCTTTTCTCTATTAGGTCCTGATATTTTGGGTAAAACTATTGGAGCAATGGGAGAAGAAGTAATTGATTTTAAAGTAATATATAAATATGCAATAATGTTAATAGGGTTTTATGTTGGTTCAGCAATATTTTCATTCTTATTATCTATTTTGATGATTAAAATAAGTAAGAAAATTGTTTATACTTTAAGAAAAGATGCATTTGAAAAATTAGTTTATTTAAAAGTTAATTATTTTGATACTAAACAAACAGGTGATATTATAAGTATTATATCTTATGATATTGATACATTAAATACTTCATTATCAAGTGATTTGATTCATATTTGTACTAGTGCAATTACAATTGTTGGTTCTTTAGTTATGATGTTAAGAATTTCACCTGTGTTAGTGCTTGTCTTTTTAATAACTATTCCTATTTCGTTATTATTTACTAGATTTATGTTAAAGAGAACTCATTCTTTATTTAAACAAAGATCAAAAACACTTGGTGAATTAAACGGATATGTTGAAGAAATGATAACAGGTAGTAAAACAATTAAAGCATATGGAATGGAAGAAAGCATTTTTGAAGAATTTAATCAATATAATGATACTGCTGTTAATACTGGATATAGAGCTGAATATTATGGTAGTATAACAGGTCCTGGTATTAATTTTGTTAACAATTTATCAATGACATTAATATGCATGTTTGGTTCTATTTTATTTATTAGTGGAAATATGAGTCTTGAATCATTATCTTCATTTGTTTTATATTCAAGAAAATTCTCAGGTCCAATTAATGAAATAGCTAATATCTTTGTTGATATTCAATCAGCTTTTGCTGCTGCAGAAAGAGTATTTATGTTAATCGATGAAGAAAAAGAAAAAGATGATGTTAAAGATGCGGTTGAATTAGAAGAAGTTAATGGTGATATTAGATTCAAGCATGTGAAATTTGGATATAATAAAAATAAAACAATTATTAAAAATTTAAATTTCAATGCAGATGCAGGAAAAGTTATTGCAATAGTGGGTCCTACTGGTGCAGGTAAAACGACAATAATTAATTTATTGATGAGATTCTATGATATTCAAGATGGAGAAGTTACTTTAGATAATACTAGTATTTATGATATTAAACGAGCATCATTAAGAAAACAATATGCAATGGTATTACAAGATACTTGGTTATTCCAAGGAACAGTTAAAGAAAATATTGCATATGGTAAAAAAGATGCAACTGATGAAGAAATTATTGCCGCTGCAAAAGCTGCTCATATTCATAATTTCATTATGAGATTACCAGATCAGTATGATACTATTTTATTAGAAGATGGAATTAATATTTCCAAAGGTCAAAAACAATTACTAACTATTGCAAGAGCAATGTTATTAGAATCTAATTTATTAATTCTTGATGAAGCAACATCAAACGTAGATACAAAAACTGAAGTAGAAATTCAATATGCAATGAAGGAATTAATGAAAGATAAAACATGTTTTATTATTGCTCATCGATTATCTACAATTCAAAATGCTGATTTAATATTAGTTGTTAATAATGGTAATATTATTGAAAAAGGAACTCATGAACAATTAATAAATAAAAAAGGCTTTTATCATGAATTATATTATTCTCAATTCTCTTAATTAGGTATTATATGGTAATAAAATTAAAATATGGTAATACAAATACTTTTTTAATTAAAGGAACAAATGGATATTTATTAATAGATACTGATTATATTAAAACATTAGATCTTTTCTATAAAGCAATTAAAAAAGAAAACATTCAAATATCTGATATTAACTATATAATTAGTACTCATTATCATCCTGATCATGTAGGAATAGTAAGTGAATTAATGAATAAAGGAATTAAATTAGTAGTATTGGATTCACAATATGATTATGTTCATTTTTCTGATAAAATATTAAATTTTAAACCAATTGATGTAGATAAAGCAATTATTTTAAATATTGAAAACGGTAAAGAATTTTTAAAATCAATTGGAATTAATGGACAAATTATTAAAACAACTAGTCATAGTGAAGATAGTATTTCAATAATTCTTGATACAGGTGAATGTTTTGTTGGTGATTTAGAACCTTATGAGTATATAAGTGCATATGAGTCTAATGATAAATTAAAAAATGATTGGGATAATATTAAAAAATATAATCCTAAAGTTATATATTATTCACATATTAATAGTAAAATTTTTAATTATTAAAAATAAATAAAAAAACAGTAAATGAATATTCATTTACTGTTTTTCATTTAATGTATCACATGTATTACGATATACAAAATATCTTGTCCATAAGAATTCTAAAATAAAATTGCATATCATTGTTACAATAAGAACAATATAATCAAATACACCTGCTTTTTCAGCTAAGTTTCCTAATATTGTAGAAATAGGAGTAAAAAATGCATAAAATAGTAGTACTAATAACATTGCTTTTGGAACATTAGTAGCTGCTTTAAAAGTAACTTTTCGATTAATTGTAAAGTTCCAAAGAATTGATAATAACAAACTTACTAAATAACTTATCCAATATCCTATTTTTAATAGATCATTAAGTAATGCGAAAGAGGCTATTTGAATAAGTCCTGCACTTATTGAAATTATTGTAAATTTAATGATTCTAATTATTTCTTTTTTCTTATTCATTAGATTTCCTTAGTAAAACAACGACGACGTTTATGTTGTCTTGCGTCAAATGTTTTCCACATGCTTTGAACAGCTGTGTTTGTTTCAAGTTCAGGGCCTGTTTCTAAGTATTTAACATTGTTGTCGCGACATACTTTGGCGAGATGGTTAATTATAATTGCTGGAAGACCTTTTGATTGATATTCTGGTTGTACTGCAATAAAGAACATTTCAAGTGTATCATTTTGTTTTTTTAAGGCTTTTAATAGTCTAAATATACCAAATGGTAATAATTTTCCGTTGGATTTCTTTAATGCTTTTGCAATACTAGGTACTAATACAGCAAATCCAATTATTTTATCATCTTTATCTTTAATTGAACAGATGTATCTTAGATTAACAATAGGGATGTAATCTGCTATTGCTTTATTAATAACATCATCAGTTAATGGAACAGTTCCATATAGTTTAGAAAACGCTATATCTATTACTTTAAAGGCTTCTTTTGCATCTTTTTGTAATTCTTTTCTTTTTGTATATGTGATTAGTGAATAATTATTATGTTCTAATAATCTGTTTGAAATTTTTTCGAATTTTTCATCAATTGTAGTTGGGACTTTTAATTGATATTCAACCCAGTCTATATCTTTAGTAAAACCTAGTTTTTCCATATGTTTTAAATAGTATGGATGATTATAGAATGTTATTGACATATTTAATTCATCAAATCCTTCTACTAACATACCTTCATGATCCATATCTGTAAAACCGATAGGACCCATAATAGTAGAATGTGAATTTTGTTTTCCCCAATTAATGACTTCGTTCATTAAAGCTTCTGATACTTCATAGTCATCAATGAAATCAAAACGGGTAAATCTTATCGCATTTTGATTCCATTTTTCATTATATGCGTGATTTATTAAACCAGCGATTCTTCCAACGATTTTATTATCTTTATATGCAAGAAATAACTTAGTTTCGCAGAATTCATATGCCGGATTATCGTGTTTAGTGAAAGTGGCTATTTCATCAGAGAATAAAAATGGGACATAGTATGGATTATCCTTATATAAAGTGTTAGGAAAGTTGACCCATTTTTTAAGATCTTTTTTCGTTTTTACTTCTAAAATTTTTACCATAAATCACCTTTTTTGAATAAATTGGGCTAAAAAGCTCATATTAAGTATATCACTTTTTTATTAAATTGTCAAAAAGTTGAAAAAAACGTCAATTTTTTGAATTGGCGTTTTTTGATAAATTTAGATCATTTTTTTAAATATTTCTTTTTTTCTTAATGATAAAAAGATAATTAATCCTATAATCATAACTACTGCTTCACCTAATAATACCCATGCTGCATTTATTAAAAAAGGTGTATTATAAACAATAGATAATTCTATACCTACTAATATTGTGTTAGTTAATATTGGATAAATAGTTGAAATATAAATATTTTTTGTCTTATACATTAAGATTCCCGCAAGTAAGGTTGCGGTAGTTCCAAAGGCAATATCATATAATACCATAGGACTAAAGAAATTAGATATTAAACATCCAATTGTTAAACTAATAACATATTCTTTTTTATATAAACATAAAAACATTAATATTTCAGATATTCTAAATTGAATTGTTTCATAAGAAAAAGGATTGATAACTGTTAAAACAACATAAAGAGTTGAAACAATGGCAATCCTTGTAATTTTGTTAGTATCCATATTTCCTCCTTGTTTTTTAGTTTGGATGGTTATGCAAGGAACATCCATAATTATTATAGCATAATATGAATAAAAATTCAATTAATAAGTTTATAAACGAACTTATTGAAGAAATTGAAAAAATAGTGTATAATTAGTATAGGTGAGATTATGCAGAAAATTGATATTAATTCTTGGAATAGAAAAAAACATTATGATTGGTTTTCGACTTTTACTAATCCGACATATGGGATGAATGTTAGAATGGATGTTACTAAATTATATCATTATGTTAAAAATAATAATCAATCTTTCTTTATTGGAATGTTATATTTAGTTACTAAAGGTTGTAATATGGTTGATGCGATGAGATTAAGAATAATAAATGATGAAGTATATTTATTTGATGTTATTAATCCATCTTATACTGTTAAGATTAGTGATGATAATTATGATAATGTTACACAAGATTATTATGATGATTATAATGTTTTTTATGAATACACAAAAAAAATAATTGATGAGACTAAAAAACAAATAAAAACTAAAGATGATGGATATAATCCATCTGATCGATGGGATTATTATTATATGACTTGTCTTCCTTGGATAAGTATTGAAGGATTAACTCATCCAATTCCTGATGAGAGACAGTCTCAAAGTGTACCAAGAATTTGTTGGGACAAGTTTGTTATAAATAATGATAAAGTAGAACTTGTTTTAAATATAACTGTTAATCATATGTTAGTTGATGGATTTCATTTATCAAGGGCTTTCAATAATATTCAAATGTTATTAAATAATGTAGAAGATGAATTAAAGTAAATGAGGTGAATATATGCAGAAGAAAGTGATAAATCCGTATTTTTATATCATTATTAGTTTCTTAGCTGTAGTTTTAGTAGGAACTTTATTATTGTGGTTACCTTTTTCTGTTAAAGAAGGTAATATGCAATTTATTGATGCTTTATTCATGTCAACATCTGCTGTTTGTGTAACAGGACTTGCGACAGTAAATATTGCGGCTAATTTTACATTGTATGGTAAAATCGTTTTATTGATTCTTATTGAAATAGGAGGACTTAGTTTTTTAACTATTGTTGTCTTTTTTGCAAGTTTGATGTCTTCAAAATTGAAGATTACTCATTTATATGTTATGAGAGAGGCTTTAAATCAAAATGGTGTAAAAGGGGTTCTTGGTTTAATTAGATTAATTGTTGGAACTGCTTTGTCTATTCAAGTATTAGGTGTTATTGCGTGTTTCTTTGCGTTTAGGAAGGAATTACCTGATGCGAGAAGTATTGAGATTTTAGGATATAGTATTTTTCATACTATTTCATCTTTCAATAATGCTGGTTTTGATACTTTCGGACCTGATAGTTTAATTCCTTTTGCTAATAGTGTATCAGTTAATGTTATTACAATGGCATTAATTGTTATAGGTGGTTTAGGGTTTGTTGTTATTCATGATTTATTAAATAAACCTAGTTGGGATAAGTTTACTCTTCATTCAAAGATTGTTCTTATTACTACTGCTATTTTATTAATAGTTGGTACTTTATTGTTTAAGGTATCAATGGGGGATAGAATTACTTGGTTACAATCAGCGTTTATGAGTGTTACTACTAGAACTGCTGGTTTTATGACTTTTAATATGAGTGAGTTAACTCCTACTGCATATGTTATTTCGATTTTTATGATGATTATTGGTGCATCACCTTGTTCTACAGGTGGTGGTATTAAAACTACAACTTTGTTTATTATTATAATTACGATTGCATCTGTTGCAGGAAGAAAAAAATTAGTTGCTTTTAATCGAAAGGTATCTAATGATACGGTTATAAAGGCTTTTGCTTTAGTTACTTTTGTTATTATTTATTTAGTTATTGCAACTTGTTTAATGACTGTTTCTGAAGCTGAGTTATTAAGTAGTGGAAATTGTAATTTGCAAGATATTGTATTTGAGGTTTCTTCTGCTTTTGGTACTGTTGGATTATCTAGTAACTTAACTCCTAATTTAAGTGTAGGAGGAAAGGTTATTATTTCGCTTACAATGTTATGTGGAAGAATGGGTCCACTTACTATTATAAATTTAATGAGTAATAATTGGCTTTCATCTAATCATTCTAATGTTGATTATCTTGAAGCTAGTGTATTAGTAGGATAGGAGGATAATATGAAAAAAACTTTTTTAGTTGTAGGGGTAAGTAGATATGGACTTGCTTTAGTTAAACAATTGGCTGAACTTGATGCGACAGTTATTGGTATTGATATTAATGGAGATGAACTAGCAAATGCTGAACAATATTTGAGTAGTGCATTTGTATGTGATGCGAGAAATAAAGTGGCGTTAGAAGAAGTAGGTGTTAATAAAAAACATATTGATCATGCTATTATTACAATAGGTGGTAAATTGGATGCTACTGTTCTTACATTTATGAATTTAAATGAATTGGGTATTCCAAGAATATCTGTTCGTGTTGATGATGATCGTTCTCGTCAAGTTTTAGAAAGAATTGGAGCATCAGAGTTTATTACTCCTGAGACTTCAGCTGCCCGTACTTATGCTTCACAAATTATTAGTGATAATATGTTTGAATATACTAGAATTAGTGATAAGTATAGCATTACTGAAATTAAAATTAATGAATTTTTTAAAGGTATTCAATTAGTTGAACTTAATGCGCGTAATAAGTATGGAGTTAATATTGTTGCAATAGTAAGAAATAAAGAAACAATTATTCCTACTGGGGAAACTATAATACATGCAAAAGATAAGATTTATGTAATTGGTACTGCTAGTAGAATAAGTAAATTAGAAAGTGTTTTAAATAAGGAGAAAAAATAATGAATAAAATTTTAAAAAGAGTTTTATTATCATTAATTATTGGTATCTTTTGTTTTAGCTTAATTGCTTGTAAAAAAAATAATAACAATAATAATGGTAACAATGGTAATAATGGAGGAGGTAATAATTCTAATATGAATGATGAATATTATCAATCTTTATTAGATGAATTTTTACCTGATGTTGTAGAAGATAATATTGATCTTCCTGCACAAAAGGATAATTTATATTTTATATGGAGTTCATCAGATGAAAGAACTCTTTCAAGAAGAGGTATCGTTAATCGAGGAAGAAAAGATATTGTTGTTACAATGAGTATGGAAGTTATTATTGATGATACTGTTGGTATTTATTCAAAAGAAGTTACTGTTCCTGCAATTGCATTTCCTGATTTAAGACCTGGTAAAATTGTTTTTGGTTATTATTCTACATGGCATTATGATGGATATAGTAATTTAAAGAAAAATGTTGATGTTATTAATTTAAGTTTTGCATATGTTTATCCTAATTTTACACTAGACATGTCACAAGTTGATAAAAATATTGATAATTATTTGTCTGTAAGAAAATATGGTGTTCGTGTTGTTTTATCTGTACAAGGATACGGAGCTAATGGACAAAACTTTAGTGATGCGGCATCAACTGCTGAGGGTAGACAAAAATTAGCAGATGAAATGTTAAAAGTTGTTGAGACTTATCATTTTGATGGTATTGATATTGACTGGGAATATCCTACATATGAAACTAGTAGACCTGTTGCGGATAAGGAAAATTATACTTTATTAATGCAAACTATTTACGCAACATTTAAAATGGCAAATGAGGATTATTTAGTTACTGCAGCATTACCAGGTGGTGCTTATGGATATAAACGTTATAATTTAAAAGATGTAGAACCTTATATTGATTATTTACATTTAATGACTTATGACTTAGAAGCATCTGGTTTAGCAGTTCATCATTCTGCTTTATATGTTTCAAATGGTACTGCACAATCAGCTTCAGCTGATGCATCAGTTGAAATATATAATTTAAGAGGATTCCCAATGTCAAAAATTGTAATTGGTATTGCATTCTATGGTAAATATACAAATCTTTCTAATCCAGGAACAAGTATTTTAAGAAAACAAACTTCTGGATCTTATAAAACATTAACATATGAAGCTATTTATTCTAATTATATAAGTAAAATAGGTAATGGTGTAACTCGTTATTGGGATTCAACAGCACAAGCTCCTTATTTATATGATGAAAATAGAGGACATTTCGTAACTTATGAAGATGAACAATCTATTGAAGCCAAATGTAAATACGCAAGAGATAATTCACTTGCAGGTGTTATGATTTGGGAATTAGGTGAAGATTATGAAGATCGTCTACTTGAAGCCGTATTTGATGGTATGCGAATTTCAATAGAGGACTTTGAATAAAATATTAAGGAAGGAGAAATACATAATGGCTAAAAAATCTGGTTTTTGTGCATCTTTTAATAAACTTGGTTTATTAATCAAATTACTTGTTACTATTTTCTTAGATCCAATTATCGGTGCAATCTATCGTATTGCTGCTGGCAGAATTATTGCTGGTATCTTATGGTTAATTACAGGTGGTTTATTTGGTATTGGTTGGATTATTGATATCTTAACAGTATTATTAAAAGGTAAATATACTTTACTTGCATAATTGAAAAGAAAACATTAAAGGGCTCCTTTAATGTTTTTTTTGTTATAATATGTTATAATTAGAAAGTAATTTATTCTTTAATTCATTTACATCATTAACTAATTGATTATATTCTTGGACTGTTGGAGTTGCGGAAGCTTGTGCGGAAATGGTAAGTAATACTTGACCGACAAGTTCAAACCAGTTTCCTATTGAATTTTGTTGTCCAGGAGTTAATCCAATGGAGATTACATACGCAAAAACATTTGCAAGTAAAGAAAATTCATATGGTGATAGATTATCAAGATAAGACATAATAGAAACATTACTTTTTTTATTATTTTCTTCCATTTTATCACCTATTATATAATACGCTAAAAATAAAAAAAGGAAACTAAAGTAGGTGAAAATATGAGTGTTGGAATAATAACTGGTTCATCAAGTGGATTCGGTAAAGAATTTGCGGGGAAAATCAAAAAATATTATCCGAATATTGATGAATTATGGTTAATATCAAGATCAAAAGATAAATTGGAAAATATTAAAAAAGAATTGATTAATGATTTTAATAATATTGAAATATTATCATATGATATTACAACAGATGAATTTATTAATAAATATACTGAATTATTAATAAATAAAAAACCACAAATTGAGGTTTTAATTAATAATGCAGGAATTGGATATAATGGTAAATTTATTGATTTACCATTAAATGAGATTAATAAAATGATTGATTTAAATATTAAATCACTTACTAACATTACATATTTATCTATTCCTTATATTATAAGAAAAGGACATATTATTCAAATTGCTAGCGCAGGTGGATTTATTCCTCAACCAGGATATGCAGTATATTCATCAAGTAAAAACTTTGTTTATTTTTTATCAAAAGCTTTAGCAAAAGAATTAAGAAAAGATGAAAAATATATTACAATAGCTTGTCCAGGACCATCTGATACATCTTTTTATCAAACAAGTAGTAAATACTATGAAGTACCTAAATATAAATATAAAAATATTGTTAATCATAAAAAAGTAGTTAAAAAAATACTGAAAGATTCTGTAAAAAATAAGAAAGTTTCTATTTATGGATTTAAAATGAAAATGGTTTTTATTTTATCTAAAATGTTTTCTTATGATTTCTTAATGAGGTTTATTAAATAATATGAAAAATAAAATTTTATTTCTTACCGCCGCAATGTTAAAAATTATCGGTATGGTTACTATGGTAATAGATCATGTCGGTGTAATGTTTTTTGAACATATCGGTCAATATTATGATTTATACCGAATAATAGGACGAATTGCTTTTGTTATTTTTGCTTTTTTAATTACTGATGGAATGATTCATTCAAAGAATAAAATTAAATATATTATTCAAATGTTAGTAATTGGTCTTATTATTCAATTAGTTGAAATGTTTATTTTAGGTATGGACGAAGGAGAGGTAATGAGTACTCTTGGCCTTTCTGCATTAATAATATACTTTTTACAAAAAACTTCATGGAAATCTAAAATATTCTCTTTAATTCCTTTTGGGTTAATTGTCCTTGGTGATATGGATTTAGATTTAACAGCTTTTGAATTTCAATATGGAATTTATGGCTGTTTTATGATTGTAGGTTTTTATTATTGTTATATTTTAGGATATAAAATAGTTAAAAAATATAATCTAAATAAAGATATCGAAATGAATGAGTATTTAAAAAGTGTTGATTTTATAAGAATAAGAAATGTTATATCTTGTATATTCTTAATTATTCTTAATCTTATATATGCTGGAGCATCATATATTATTCATATTAGAAGTTACTATGAAATAGAAATACAATTATATTCAATGTTAGGGGTATTGTTTATTATATTTTATAATGGAAGAAGAGGATATAATAAGCCTTGGTTTAAATGGTTTTGTTATTTCTTTTATCCATTACAATTTATTTTAGTTTTTGTTGCGTATATGTTATTTGGATAGTTAATATATGAATTGAAACAAAAGTAGAAATATGTTATAATATATATTAAGGGGGAAAAAATATACGAACGAGGAATATTTATGAATTTAGATAAAGTAAAAAGACATGATAATCAAAGAAAACCATGTAAAGAAAATTTTCTTTTAAAATGTTTATTTGTTTTTCTTTCATTTTTATTGTCATGTTTTCATCCTTTTAAGGTAAAGAAAATAAAAATGAAGGAATTAAAAGAACCACATTTAATATTATTAAATCATACATCAATGGCTGATTTAAAATTTATGGTTCGAATGAATAAAAATAAACCATTTAATTACGTAATGGCAATAGATGCATATTTAGATGCTGCTTTTACTCATTTACAAGAGTTTATTATGCGTCATTATGGAGGAATTATCAAAAGAAAATTCACAAATGATTTTTATCTAATTAGACAAATAAAATATGCGTTAAAAACAAATAAACATAATGTTGTTATGTATCCTGAAGCTAGATTTTGTCTAAGTGGTACTTTTTCATCAATTCCTGAATCATTAGGAAAATTGATAAAAGTATTAGATGTTCCTGTTGTGACAATGCAGACATTAGGAACTTACATTTCTCAACCTTGTTGGAGTGATAAGGTTGATCGAAATGCTCCTGTAGAAGTTACAATACAGTATTTGTTAACAAAAGAACAAATTAAAGAAATGGATTATCAAGAAATTAATCAAAAGATTATTGATGCGTTAGATTATAATGATTTTGATTATCAATTAGAACGTGGTATTAAAATTAAATATAAAAAACGTGCTGAAGGATTAAATCATATTTTATATCAATGTCCTCATTGTTTAGAAGCTCACAATATGTATTCTCATAAAGATAAATTATGGTGTGGTAGTTGTAAACATGAATGGAGTTTTTTAGAAAACGGCAAATTACAATCAACAAATGGTGAAACATATTTTGATAATATCCCTGATTGGTTTGAGTGGGAAAGAGAAAATGTTAAACAAGAAATTATTAAAGGTGAATATTCTTTTTCTGATGATGTTATGATTTATGCGTTACCAAACGCAAAAGGATTAATACCAATTGGTATTGGTCATTTAACTCATGATATGGAAAAAGGATTTCATTTAACAGGTGATTTTAAAGAATTTAAAATTGATATAACAAGAGAACCTATTTCAATGTATTCATGTCATGTTGAATATAATTTCTGGAAACATGGTGAATGTTTAGATATTTCAACATTAGATGATACTTTCTTTGTTCATCCTTTAAATCATCGTGATTGTTTAACTAAATTCCATTTTGCAACAGAAGAAATTTTTAAGATTGTGAACCAAAGACTTCAAGAAGAAAATAAAAATATCGAAAAATAAAAAATATTCATTCTTATAAGGAAGTGAAAATAATGAAACATTATTTTATTATTAATCCAATTGCTGGCAGAAATGATTCTACTGAATATATTACAAATGAAGTAAATCGTATATTTGAAAATAGAAATGAAGAACATGTTATTTATATTACACATAAAATCTGTGATGCGACAGACTATGTTCGCTTAGTATGTGAGGAAAATGAAAAATCTGATTCTCCAGAAGATATCGTATTTTATGCATGTGGTGGAGATGGTAGTAGTTTTGAAGTTTTAAACGGACTTGTAGGGTTTCCGCACGCGTTGTTTGCGGTTGTTCCAGTGGGATCATGTAATGATTTCTTAAAGAGTTTTCCTGAATATGATTTTTCATCTCTTGAAAATTTAGTAAATGGTGTTGAAAAAAAGATTGATATTATTAAGATTAATGAATACTATGCGTTAAATGTTTGTAATATTGGTTTTGATGCAAAAGTTAATTATGATTGTGTTATAAATAGACAAAAACATAAAAATATTAAAAAAGCCTATAATTCAGCGATAATTAAAAATTTATTAAAACCTTGGAATGATAGAGTTGAAATAACAATGGATGGTAAAACTATATTTAAAGGTAAATTATTATTATCTGCTTTTGCAAACGGTAGCTTTTATGGTGGAGGATATCATTGTGCTCCTCTTGCGAAAGTGGATGATGGTTTATTAGATGCTTGTGTTATTAAAAAAGTTTCAAGATTAACTTTTGCGAGTTTAATTAAAACTTTTAAAAATGGTAAACATTTAGAAACAAAAAGAACTAAAAATATAGTTACATATAAAAAAGGACGTAAAATAAGTATAACTTCAGATAAAACTTTAGTTGTTACTGTCGATGGAGAATCTTTCTTCTGGAAGAATATCGATATTAATGTTGTAACTAAAGGTTTAAGATTTATTTTACCTGATAAAAAATAAAAAAATTTAAATTTACCGCAAAATGTAAATTTATGTCAAAAACATCAATTCCGCCACAATATTGTGGCGGAATTTTAATTTTTACTGAAAAATGCAGATTTGCGCTACAATACGACATAATTTATGCATTTGCATTATCAATTCTTTTATGATATAATAAACATAGGAGGTACTTATGATTGAAATTAGAAAAGTAAATAAAATATATAAAACAAAGAAAAATCATATAATCCCCGCGTTAACTGATATAAATTTAGAATTTAAGGAAAAAGGATTAATATTTATATTAGGGCCTTCAGGATGTGGAAAATCTACACTATTAAATTTAATAGGAGGAATTGATATTCCAACTGATGGTGACATATTATTTAAAGGGAAAGAAATCGGGAAAAAAGAAGAATTATTAGATAAGTATCGAAATAAATATGTAGGGTTTGTGTTTCAATCTTTCAATTTAATAGAAAATCTGACAGTATATGATAATTTGTCATTAGTATGTCAAAAAGAAGAGGAAATAAAAGAAAGTTTGAAACAAGTAAGATTAGAAGGTTATGAAGAAAGATATCCGAGTGAATTATCAGGAGGAGAAGCGCAAAGAGTTGCTATCGCAAGAACATTATTGAAACAATCGCAATTTATATTGGCAGATGAACCAACAGGTAATTTAAATAAAAAACAAGGCATAGAAGTATTTGAAATATTAAAGGAAATCGCTAAAGAAAAAATAATAATAGTAGTATCTCATAATGAAGAAATGGCTAAAGAATATGCAGACAGAATAATAAGAATGGAAGATGGAAAAATAGTAAGCGATGAAAAAATAAAAAATACAGAAGTTGCAAAATTCACAGAGGAAAAACAAGAAAGAAAATTAGATAAAAAGAGCACAATAAAATTGATTAAACAAACTGTATCAAATAATAAATTAGATTTTATAGTAAGTTTTTTAACAATATTATTATCATTTTTGTGTTTAACAGCTACATTATCAATAATAAGTTATAATAGAACAGATGTGGATATTAAAAATTTAAAAACTAATAATGAAATTCAAATTATAGAATTAAATGATATATCTTCTAAGGATATAAGAAATTTGACCTTACCTCAATATTATACACTTAAAGAAGAATATAATGATGTTTTATTTTTAGAAATACCATCGAATGTAAAAAAGGAAATTTCATCAGCAGATGAACTTGTTAATTTTGGATTCGAATTCCATAATTATATTGAATTGACAAATGAAGGAATCTATGTATTTGAATTTAAATTACAATCACTTCTTAGTCCATATAATGTATTTTACGATAAAGAATGTACATTACCGTTTAATGAAGAAGTAAATTTTGATTATAGTAATTTAATAGGAAAGTACATTAAACTAAAAGATGGAGTCCTAAGATTAGAGGGTGTCTTAAAAGATCTTGCAAATTTCAGCGACTCGAAATCTGATGATGATGTAATAAAAAATTCTTTTTTATCAGGTATTAATAAAACAATTTTTTATTCAAAGAATTTCATATATAAGAATGTGATACCAGCTAATACAAGCATAATTACTTTATATCCTAATTGCGTAATGATAAATGATAAAAATATCGAAAATTGTTTGGAAGAATTTCAAACTTTAAATATAGAAAAAGTAAGAACTTGGTATTTTAATGGAGTAGTAATGAGTACTGATGGGACTATTTATAAATCTACTGAAAATAATCTTCCTGAGTTGAAAAATAACGAAGTGTATATAACTTTAGAATTATATAATAAACTATTCGATGAACAAGTTAATGAAAATGATTATGTTAAAGAAACAGGAAATGATTATTTCAACTATGAATATAGTTTTATAAAAAAATTAGAACATTTAGGAGAAACGATTTCCATAAGCTTTTTTGATGAACGATTTGATAATTATAAATTAGAATATGATAACTTAGTTATAAAAGGTGTTGTATTATATTCACATAATTTTTTTGATTATCATAATGATATTGTATTATCAGATGAAGTAGCTTCTGAAATATACAAATATAATCAACGTCCTGATTTATATGCGAAAAAGGACTCACTTGGAAATATAAATGACTTTGTTAAATATTGTTCAATAATGGAAATAGTTCCTTCTTATTATGGAGTTTATCAAATTAATGAATTCGAAAAAAATATTTATATGATTAAGGTGATATGTAGTATATTAAGTGTTATATTTACTATTTTATCTTTTTTAATAATGTATGGTTTTGTAAATAGAACGATTAAAAGAAGAAAAAATGAAATAGGTATCTTAAAATCAATAGGAATATGTAATAAAGATATAATTAAAATTAATCTTTTATGGATAATAGTGATAAATATATTATTAATTATAATAATAATTCCGACTTCCATAATGGTGGTCAATTTAATTAATAATATCTTAATAACTAATCTGTATTCTAAATTAATACTTGTGTATTACAAATGGTGGTTTATATTTATTACTTTAGGGCTATTATTTGCAATTGAGTTTGTCACATTTAGAGTTGTTAGTAATAAATTAAAAAGTCAAAAAATAATATATTTGATAAAACATTAAACTAAGTAAAAAAGTAATTAATCAAGTAGTATAGTATGAGTTTAGTAAATTATTCTAATTCCAAATAAAAATAATCCCAGTGAAATTCACTGGGATTATTTTTTATATTCAACGTTTGTTTTATAATCAATAATATTTAATTCATTGAAATATACATAATTAATTGAAGCATTTTTTAAAGAAGAAGTCCATGTAAAGTTAGAATCAATTTGGGTAAGTAGTCCTTTAATAAAATGAGAATGAGTAATTATTAGGATTTTTTTATTAGGGAAAGATTTTACAATATCAATAATAGTATCCATTGATCTTTTTTGTAATTCTTTACATGTTTCTAAATTATCATAATCATCATTATTTATTCTATCATATACTTCTTCAGATATTGTTAATCCTTCGGCTGCGCCAAATTCTCTTTCAATTACATTATTATTAATAATAATAGGGGATTTTAAATTTAATTTATCTTTAATAATTTCAGCAGTTTGAACTGCTCTGATTAAAGGACTAGATATTATAACATCCCAATTAGAATCATTATTTAATAATAAGTTAGCTGTTATATGAGCTTGGATAATTCCTTCTTCATTTAAAGGATTATTTTCTCTTCCTTGAATTAAGAATTTTTTATTCCAATCTGTTTGTCCATGTCTTATTAAGCATAAAGTTGTCATATTAATACCTCTTTTTCTTTATATATTATACCATATTTAATTAATTTTAACATATTAAATAAATATAAATCATAAAATATGGTGGTGAATAAGATAATGAAAAAAGTATTTATAGGTTTTTTATTTTTAATTAATTTAATAATTGTTAATACTACTTTTGTTAAAGCAGAAGAATTAGTAAATGATGTTAAAAGTGCTATTTTAATGGAAGTAGAAACAGGTAAAGTATTATATGAATATAATTCTAGGGAAAGAAGAGTTCCTGCAAGTACGACTAAAGTTATGTCAATTAAATTAGTATTGGATGCTGTGAAGAGTAAAAGAATAACAATGGATCAAATTATTACAACATCTGAACATGCTTCTAGTATGGGAGGAAGTCAAATATTTTTATCGGTTTCTGAAAAAATGAGTGTTGAAGATTTATTTAAATCAATGGTTATTGCCTCAGCTAATGACGCTACTGTAGCATTAGCAGAAGCAATTTCTGGAAGCGAAGAGTTTTTTGTTTCTTTAATGAATGATGAATGTAAAAAATTAGGTTTAAAAGATACTCATTTTGTAAATTCTACAGGATTACCTACTAGTAATCATTATACAAGTTGTTATGATCTTGCGGTAATATCACGTAGTTTATTATTAGAACATGAAGAAGAAATTATTCCTGTTTCATCTAGGTATGAAGATTATATAAGAGAAGGAACAGATAAAAGATTTTGGTTAGTTAATACTAATAAATTATTAAAACAATATAATGGAATAGATGGGTTAAAAACTGGGTGGACTGAAGATGCGGGATATTGCTTAGTATCAACAATGAAAAAAGATGGTATGAGATTAATATCAGTTGTCATGGGAGGCACGACTGCTAAATTAAGAAATAAAGATACTATATCCTTAATGAATTATGGTTTTAGTAATTATGAAAAAGTAATTATTAATAAAAAGAATACTGTTATTAGTGTAGAAGAAGATTTAATGATTGATCCTTCAGTATATCATATTGTATTAAGTGAAGATGTTAGTGTTGTTGTATCAAAAAGTGAAAAAGAAAGTGTTTTAAAGAATATTAAACAAGTTATTAATATAAATAAAGATAATATAAAAAAATATAATAATGAATTAGTTGGAACTATTGATACTTATTTAAATGATCAATTAATTTCATCTATAGATTTAAAATTAGAAGAAAAAATTAGTAAACCAAAGTTTTTTAAATTGTTATTAGAAGTTATTAAGAAAATATTATAACTTTATTTATAAAAAAAATATTAAAATTATCATAATATTTATTCTACTGACAAATTTTGATAAATTATTTAATTAAGTAGTGATATAATTATTTGTAACCTTTTGTCAAGCTGTTGATTTTATGAATAAAGATATGTTAGAATCTTTTGGGAGGGAAAATATGTCTTTAAATATTCAGATGGCAATAAAAAAAGATAGTTTAATAATTAGATTAAGAGGAGAACTTGATCAAGCAGTAACAGAGAATTTAAAAGTTCGTGTAAGTGAAGTTATTGATCGTTATTGTATTAAATATTTAATTTTAAATTTCGAAAAGTTACAATTTATGGATAGTAGTGGTATAGGTTTTATTATAGGTAGATATTCACAAATTAAAAAAAGAACAGGTCAAATTGTTATTTGTTCAATGAATGAAATTATAGAAAGAATATTTACATTATCAGGATTAAAAAGAATTTGTCAAATTGCATCAACAGAAGAAGATGCGAAAAGTTTAGTGGGGGTAGTATAATGTATAATGAATTAAAAACAAGTTTTCTTGCAAAAATAGAAAATCTTCCAATGGCAAGATCAATAACAACTTTATTTTTAATGGAACTTGATTTACCTAACGCAATTGTTAATGAATTAAAAACAGCTATTTCTGAAGCTGTTACTAACGCAATAGTTCATGGGTATACAAATGATGAAAGTAAAAGTGTTTATATGAATTTATCTTATGATAATTATAATATTTACGCTGAAGTTATAGATTATGGAATTGGAATTTCTGATATAGAACAAGCTCAAGAACCGTTATTTACAACAAAAAAAGATGAAGAAAGATCAGGATTGGGTTTTACTATTATGAATGTTTTTACTGATGAGCTTGATGTAATATCAAGAGTTAATGAAGGAACGAAAATTACAATGGTTAAAAATTATATTATGTATAAAAGTTAGAGATTTCCTCTAACTTTTTTTGTATATTAATTTTCTTTTTGGTAAAAATAAACAAAAAGGAGTTTTTATGAAAAGTCATTTAAGTATAGAAGATCAAAATATTATTAAAGAAAGTGTTGATAATAATCAACCTAAAAGAAGAATTGTTTTTAATTCAATTAAAGCCTTTTTAGTAGGGGGATTAATTAGTTGTATTGCTGAAGGATTATTAGAAATATATAATAAATTATTTAGTATTGAGGAAAAAACAGCTAGTAGTTTAGTATCTATTACAATTGTTTTTATTACATCACTTTTAACAGGATTTGGTATTTTTGATAAAATTGGTCAATTTGCGGGAGCAGGAACGATAGTTCCTATTACCGGTTTTGCTAATTCAATGACATCTTCAGCAATTGAATCTAAAAGTGAAGGATTAATATTAGGTATTATGACTAATATGTTTAAATTAGCTGGTGCTGTTATTGTTGCGGGAGTTGTTAGTGCATTTTTAAGTGGTTTAATTATTTATATTATAGGAGGATAGAATGAAAAGAGTAGGAAAGTATAGTGTTTTATTTGATAATGTTTATTTAAAAGAAACCGCAATAGTTGGAGGAAAATTTGAAAAAGAAGGACCGATGAAAGAATATTTTGATAAATTATATGATGATAATTATTGTGAGGTTTCTTCTTGGGAAGCTGCTGAAATTAGATTATTAGAAGATGCATATGAGGCTTTAATTAATAAAAGTAAAATAATAAAAGATGATATTGAACTTTATATTGGGGGAGATTTAAATAATCAAATAGCGGTCACTAATTATTTTATGAGAGAAAATGATCATCCTTTTTTAGGAATATATGCGGCATGTTCAACTTGCTGTGAAGGCTTAATAATTGGTAGTTGTTATGTAGACAGTTGTTTTAATAATGTTATTTGTTCTACTTCCAGTCATAATGCAACTAGTGAAAGACAATTTAGGTATCCTACTGAGTATGGAGGTCAAAAACCTGAGTCAACTACTTTTACCTCAACAGTAGCAGGAATGGGATTATTAAGTAAAGAATCATCTAATATTAAAGTTACTAAAGCAACAATTGGGGTTGTTGTTGATGCGGGGATAAAGGATCCTCAAGATATGGGTAGAGCAATGGCTCCTGCTGCTTCAATTACATTAAAAAATCACTTAAATGATTTTAATTTAAGTGTTGATGATTATGATTTAATTTTAACTGGTGATTTATCATATTATGGAAGTATTGTTTTTAAGGAAGTATTAAATAAATATAATATTAATATAAAAGAAAATTATAATGATTGTGGATTGTTATTATATGATCGATTTAATCAAAGTGTTTATGCTGGAGGTAGTGGATGTGGCTGTGTTGCTGCTGTGTCTTATGGATATGTTAAAAGGTTATTAGATGAAAATAAAATTAATAATGTTTTAATTATTGGTACAGGTGCTTTATTAAATCCTATAATGATTGCACAAGGTGATAGTATTCCTTGTATTGCTCATGCGGTTGTATTAGAAAGGGTGAATTAATTGAATTATTTATATGCTTTTTTAGTAGGTGGATTGATTTGTGTTATTGCTCAAATTTTAATCGATGGTTTTAAATTGTTACCTATTCATATAACTGTTTTGTTTGTTAGTTTAGGTGCTTTTTTAGAAGCTTTTGATATTTATGATAAATTAATTGAAATTGGTCATTCAGGAGCACTTGTTCCTATTTCTAATTTTGGGCATTCTCTTGCTCATGCGGCAGTAGAAGAAGCAAGAAAAAGTGGTTTTATTGGATTATTAACAGGAATCTTTGATTTAACATCAAGTGGTCTTGCAAGCGCAATTCTTTTTTCCTTTCTTTCAGCTTTAATTTTTAAACCTAGAGGTTAAATAGTGATTTCTTCTGAATTAGAAAAAATTTTAAGAAAAGACTATAATTATGATGTTGTTAAAAGAAGTTTAAATTATTATTTAGATAATAATTTTGTTATTAATATTGATTTATTTTTCTCTAGTTTCATTGTTGATGTAATTAAAATAGATAAAATTATTGAAACTTTGAATTATATTAATTATGATAAATATAATATTACAAAGAATATTTGTAATCATTTAATTAATGAATCAATTAAAGAAGTATATGATTTAAATGAAACAATTAATGATTTTTATAATGGTAATTTAATTATTGTTATTAATAATGAAAATAAAATTATTTGTGCTGAAACAAGAAAATATCCCGGCAGATTAATTGGCGAACCTGATAGTGAAAAAGTTGTTAGAGGTAGTCGAGATGGCTTTACTGAAAGTATCGCAACCAATATTGGTTTAATTAGGATGAGAATAAAATCAAATAAGCTAAATATTGAAAAATTTGAAATAGGTAATTATTCTAAAACTAATATTGCGGTTGTGTATTTTCCTGATGAAGTAGATAACAAGGTTATAAATCATTTGAAAGATAATTTAAAAAAGATTAATATAAAAGAACTTACAATGAGTGATAAAGCTTTGGAAGAACTAATAGTAAATTCTAAATCATCAATTTATCCATTAGTTAAATATACTGAACGACCTGATACTTTTGTAGCACATTTATATCAAGGAATGTTTGGTATAATTGTTGATACTTCACCATCTGCTATTTTAGGCCCTGTTTCTATTTTTGATCATATGCAGCATGCGGAAGAATATCGACAAACGATGATTGCGGGGTCTTATTTAAGGTTTGTTAGGTTTATTAGTATTATTTTTAGTTATTTATTAATACCTATATGGTTTTTAATGGTCAAAAATAATTTAAGTATAGGAATGTTTAGTAAATTATTTATTATTGAAGAATCAATTAATAAACTATTTATTGAACTTATCTTAATTGAAATAGGTATAGAATTAGTACGGATGGCCTCCATTCATACACCAAGTGCACTATCTACCTCAATGGGGTTAATTGCGGGGGTTGTAATTGGCGATTTAGCTGTTGAAGCAGGTATTTTTTCGAATCTTGTAGTATTACTTGGATCACTTAGTTCAATAGGATCATATATTACTCCTAGTTATGAATTAAGTTTAGCTAATAAAATAACAAAAATAATATTATTAGTTTTATGTTATTTATTTGATATTTATGGTTTTTTAATAGGTTTAGTTTTATTAATAATTTATTTAATATCTTTAAAGAGTTTTACAAGATCATATTTATATCCTTTAATTCCTTTTAATTTTAAAAAACTATTAAGACAAATTTTTAGAACAAGCTATATTAATAATAATTAAAATAAATTGTGATATAATAGTGCTAGATAAAGGAGAAATAATATGAAGAAAAAAACTGCTGTTATTATATTAGGAAATAGATTAAACGATGATGGAACAATTTCTACTATTCAAGAAGAAAGATTAAAATTAGCATTAGAAATAGAAGAAGAATTTAATCCTGATTATTATATTTTATCAGGAGGCCCAGCTAACGAAAAAGTAAATAAATCAGAAGCTCTTTCAATGTATGAATATTTAGTAAATATTGGCTTTAATAAGAATAAATTAATATTAGAGGATAAATCTTATTCAACAATTCAAAATGCTAAATATTCAATTCCGATTGTAAAAAAGTTAGGAGTAGATATGGTTATAGTATGCACTTCCGCGTATCATCTAGCAAATCCAATATATAAAACAATGGAATCTTTTGTTAATGAATTAAAGGATTCAGGTATTATTTTAATGACATATTGTAAATGATGTGTCGATTTATAATGAAAAGAAAACAAAGAGATTGAAAATAAGAAAAAAATATGATATAATAAGGTGTATTTTAAAAAGGAGAAAGCTTATGAAAATTCTTATTTCAACAGATACATCTTGCCTATTAAAAAACGGCATATTAGAAAAATTAGGCATTAGTGTATTTCCGTTAAATGTTATTATTGATGGAGAAGAATACTTAGATAGCGTAACCATCAATCAAGAACAACTATGTGAAGCTATGAGAAGTGGTAAAAGTATTAAAACTTCTACTCCAGCTTATGGTATTATTTTAGAATACTTTGATAAATTATTTGAACAAGGTTACGACCACATTATTCACTTTACAATATCATCAAAACTTTCTTCAATGTATAATTTATTCTATGGTATTTCAGAAGAAAACTATCAAGGTAAATTAACTGTTATAGATTCATATTCTTTATCAACAGGTATGTTAAATAATGTTTTATATGCATACGATGAAGTTAATAAAGGAACAAGGATAGATAAAATTGTAGAAGAAATTGAAAATCGTAAAAATACTAATGAAATAGTATTTATTCCAGAAAATTTAAATGCATTAAAAAATGGTGGACGTATTTCACCTGCTATTGCTGCTATCGCAAATACAATTGGTATTAAACCTTTAATTGTATTAGAAGATGGAGCACTAGAAAAAGATAAAATGATTAAAAATGTTAAAAACGCTTTATTTGAAAGATTCTCTAAAGCACTTGAAACTAAACCAGTAGAAGAATATGATTACACTTTAGTTTCATTCTATCCAAAAGAAGTAGTCTATAATAATTTAAAAAATGAATGTATAAAATTAATAAGAGAAGAAAATATTTTAGAAGGATTAATTCCTATTAATGTTTGTGCTCATTGTGGACCTGGTACAATTGGTGTTTTAGTCACAAAGAAAATTAATAATAAATCAATTAAAGAATTTATGTGAAAATAGTAATAATTTAAGATTATTAGTGATACATAAATAGTAAAAAACTCCCTATATAGAGCTTACCAATATTGGTTAAGACTTAAAAGGGAGTTTTTTGATTTTATTATGTGGATGCTTATTTTTTAAAATAAGTCAGAATGAGTACCTAATCTTGTCAGAATAAGTATTGAATTATTGTAGTTTACGTAATATATTAAAAGCCAGTCAGGTTCAATATGACATTCTCTTAATCCTGCCATATTTCCTACAAGAACATGATCTTTGTATTTTTCTTCTAATTTTTCTGAATTTGCAAGTTTATTTATTACTAAAAATAATTTGTCTAAATTTTTGCCTTGTTTTGTAGCTCGTTTTAAATCATTTTTAAATTTATTTGAAAAATTAACTTGCAACTTCATTTTAAACACCTAAAGCTTTTTTTAATTCTTCAATTGTTTTATATCCTTTGTTAGGATCATTACTTAAACGAATACTTTCTTCGATTGCTTCAATAGTTTCTTTGTTAGGAATGTCGCCTTTGATTTCAAAAGGAATTCCATTTTGTCTTATTACTTGTCTTAAAAATATATTAATGGCTGTTGTCATATTTAGACCTAAATCTTCGAAAATTTTTTCAGACGTTTCTTTAACAGATTTATCTATACGAATATTTAAATTAGTTGAATTATTCATAAAACACCTCCACTATATTATATGTACATTATATCATAAAGTATACACAATGTCAATACAATATCTTTACAATTTTTTTATTTTATAATTTAATTTAAATTATATTATTATAAATTATTGAAATAACCTTGTAAAAAAAGGAAGAATTTGATATAATATTAAAAAAGAAGGTGAAAAGATGAATCAACAGCTTATGGATATGATTAGTAATAATCGAAACGAAACAATGTTATTAGTAACACCTAACTCATTAAAAAGAGAAATATTAAAAGAAATATCAAATAAAGGTCTTTTTAATATTTCATGGATTTCATTAAACGAATTAATTAATAAATTAACTTATCAATTAGATGATAATGCGGTTATGTATTTAATGAATAATTTTAATATTAATTTCGATACCGCAAATACATACATCAAACAAATTCTTAATACTTTATATATTGATATTAATAATTGTAAAGATAAGATTAAATATAATACAATTAAAGATATTATTATTTATTTATGTGAAAATGAGTTAATAGAATTTGATGAAGCGTTTTTTAAAGATTTAAAAGAAAAAAATGATTATTTGAAAAATATTAATAAAGTTAAAACTAATTCATTATTTAGAGATAATATTAGTAAAAAGAAAATAATTGTTTATGGATATCTTAACTTAAATAAAATTCAAGAAAAAATATTAAAAGGAATATTAAAAGATGATGATTTTATTCCTTTTGATAATAATTATTCTAATATTAATTACATTTTAAAATGTAAAGATATTGATGAAGAAGTATATCATTTAGCTGAAAATATTGCTGGAAAGATCAATGAAAATGTTTCAATTAATGATATTAAAATAGTAGGTTTAAATGATAATTATTATTCAAAATGTAAAAGAATATTTAATTTATATCATATTCCTGTAAATTTTGAAGAAAAAGTTATGGTAAGATATTTACCTATCACAAAAGTAATTTTAGATAAAATTAATAATGATCAATTAACAAGTGAATTTATTGAATCATTAAATGAAGAAGAATTAATGATTCTTGATAAAATTACAAATGCGGTTAATAAAGCCTATGTTATTAAGAATAAAGTAAGTGAAAAAGTATATTATGAATATATTGATAATTTATTAAAAGAAACATACATAAGAACAAGTGAATCTAAAAATAAAATTGAATTATTATCAGAAGAAGATGTTATTACATTAAAAGATAAACATGTTTTTATACTTAATTTTAATCAAGGAGTTTTTCCTAAGATAAATATGGATGAAGATTATTATAGTGATAAAACAAAAATAGATAATAGTCTTGATAGTAGTAGTTTATTAAATGAAACTAATAAACTAAAAACATTAAATATGTTAAAAAGTAATAATAATTTATACATTAGCTATCGCTTAAAAGATGAAGGTGTAGAATTAATAAGAAGTTCTTTATTAAATGAATTTAACATTAAAGAAATTAGTTTAGAAAACAGTTATTCTAAATATTCTGATGATTATAATAAATACATTTTAAGTATTAAATTAGATAATTATAATAAATACCGTGTTAAGGATGAGTTATTATTAAAATTAAATACAACTTATCATAATGGTGAGTCTGATTATCAATATGGAACATATGATAATCAATTTAGTGGTTTATCAGAAGAAGGACTAAAATTTACAAGAGATAAGTTAAGCATTGATGCGGTGAGGGGAACAAAGAACCAAGAGTTGTTAAATACTTCTGGAAATAAGATTAAATTATCATATTCTAGTATTGATAGTTATAATAGTTGTGCTTTTAAGTATTATGTTTCTAAAGTATTAAAAATTGATTTATTTGAAGAAACTTTCTCTACTTTTAAAGGTAGTTTATTCCATCATGTTTTAAAAGAAATGAATAAAGTTGGTTTTGATATTGATCAAGAAATTGATCAATTTGTTGAAACATCACGTTATAAATTACCAACAAAAGAAAAACTATTCTTAGAAAACATGAAAGAAGATATTAAAGAAAATACGAAAGTTATTCAAGAATTTGATAAAATAATTGAATATAAAGAACATGTGTCAGAAGGACAAATTGAATATATTGAAACTATTAATACTGATTTAACTTTATATATGTATGGAGAAATTGATAAAATATCTTTTAAACAAAGAGATAATAAGACATATGTAATGGTAGTTGATTATAAAACATATAGTGTTGATATTGATTTAGATTTAATTCCTCATGGATTATCATTACAATTACTTGTTTATTATCAATTAATTAAAAAAGCATTAAAAATATTTGATCCTGTTAATAAGAAAAATATCGACTTTATTGATCCTGAAATTGGTGGATTTTATATTCAAGAAATATTACCTAAAATAGAAGGTAATAATCAAGAAGAATATGATAAAAATCGTATTAAAAATTTAAGATTAAAAGGATATACCAACATCACATACCAAGATCGTGGTGATATTAGGTTAATGGATGATCGTGGTGTTGTTTTAAATATTAATGATGATGTAATTAAAAACTTTACAGTTACACAAAAGAACACTTTTCATTCAAATGCTTTAGTAATTGATAACAAAGAAATAGATTCATTAATGACAGAAGTAGATCATCAAATTAAGAAAACATCAGAAAATATTTATTATGGAAAGTTTGATATTAATCCTAAACAATATCGTAAATTTAGTTATAAAGACAATACATATGGTGATAGAAAAAATATAGGATGTAAATTCTGTAAATTTAAAGATATTTGTTATATGATTCCTGATAATTATCAGGAAATTAAAGGAGGTAAATAATGGGTAAAACAAAATGGAATGATGACCAAAAGAAAGCATTATTTGCAGAAACAAAAAATATCTTAGTAAGTGCTGGAGCTGGTAGTGGTAAAACTGCTGTTTTATCAGAAAGAGTTCTTGAAAAAGTTAAAAATGGAATGAATATTAGCAGTTTATTATTATTAACTTTTACTAAAGCTGCAGCAGCAGAAATGAAAGAAAGAATTAGAAAAAAACTAATTGAAGCAGCTAAAGAAGAAAAAAATGAATTAATTGAAAATGCAATTAGCCAAATTGATACTAGTTATATTTGTACATTTGATAGCTTTGCGTTATCAGTTGTTAGAAAATATCATTATATTTTAGATTTACCAAAAAGTGTTAGTATATCTGATGATAGTATAATGAAAGTAACTATTTTACAAATTATTGATGAAATATTAAATGAATATTATGAAAGTAATGACCCTCATTTTAAAGAATTAATCGCAGCTTATGTAAAAAAAGATGATGATAATTTAAGAATTAGATTGTTAAATGTTTATATGGGCTTAACATTAAAATTAGATATTGAAGGATATTTAAATTACTTAAAAGATTCTTTATTTGATTTTGATTTACTTAACCAATATGGGCAAAGTTTTATTCAAGATTTAATTAATAAAGTTAAGGAATATCATTATTTATTAGATAATCTTGAAAAAATAGTTAATAGTGATGAATTTGAATCTAAGTATCCACAATCTAAGTATCCAGAACATAAAAATACAATATTAAAAAATATTGGTAATATTAAAGAAATTGATAATTATGATGAATTAATTAAAATAGGTGTATATTTTACTGATATACTTAATGGTAAAACAATTAAAGGAATTCCTGAGTATGTAGATAATCGTAACCGTTTTGGAAAAGTTAAAGATAAAATACTTAAAGTTTTTGAAAATATTGGGCTTAAAGATCCATATAAAAATAATATAACATATGATGATTTAATTAATGGTGTATATAAATCAATGAATAATACTAATTTAATTATTGATATTTTAATTAAATTACATCAAAGATTAACTAAATTACAAAAAGAAAAATCATTATATGTTTTTAATGATATTGCAAAAATGTCAATAAAACTAGTAAGTGAAAATGAAGATATTAAAGATGAATTAAAAAATAGTTTTACTGAAATTATGATTGATGAATATCAAGATACATCTGATTTACAAGAAGAATTTATTAAATATATTAGTAATGATAATGTATATCGTGTAGGGGATGTTAAACAATCAATTTATGGATTTAGAAATGCTAATCCTGAATTATTTAGTGATAAGTATAATTCATATGATGATTATGATGAAAAGTCATCAAGTATGAATCAAAAAATTGATTTAGCATTAAATTACCGTACTAGAGAAGAAGTATTAATTGGCATTAATGATATCTTTAATAGTGTTATGACAAAGAGATTAGGTGGAGCTGATTATAAAGCTCGTCATCAATTAAAATATGGTAATAAGAGTTATGAGTTAAAAGATTCGTCTAATAATTATAATGTGGAACTTTACAATTATAATAATGATGAACAATTAGATGATTCTTTTAAAGAATATGAAAAAGAAGCTTTTATTATTGTTAATGATATTATTGATAAAGTTAATAATAAATATAAAGTATTAGATAAAGATCCTGAACAATCAAAAGAAGATGCTGACTTAAATGGTCAAAAGTTTGTTTTAAGAGATTGTAATTATAATGATTTTGCGATATTAATATCTAAAAAGACTGATTTTGATAATATTAAAAAAATATTTGAGTATTTTAAAGTTCCTTTAAGAGTTTATAAAGATGAATCTATTACATCAGGATATGATTTAAATATTATTGTTAATATTCTTAAAGCTATTTCCTTATTAGAAAAAGGATTAATTGATAGTACTGAATTTAAATATTTATACGTTAGTATTTCAAGAAGTTATTTTTACCGTACAAGTGATGAAGAAATATTACTTAGTGTCAGAACTGATAAATATAAAGATTCAAAGTTAGTTGAATTATTATATAGTATTGTAAAAAGACTTCCTTATTTATCTAATCGAATGATTATTGAGTTGATTTTAGAAAAGTTTAATGTTTATGAACTTGCTTATACTGTTGGTGATATTAATAAACTTGATAAAGAACTTGAATTTATTTTGGAATTTGCGGATGCACATAATGAATTTGGTATTGATTTTATTAAGAGTTTAGAAGATATTATTGATTTAACTGATGAATCTTCTTTTGGTGATTCAGCAAATATTAAATTAGAATTTAAAACTACAATTCCTGTTGATGAAGCTGTGAATTTAATGACAATTCACGCATCTAAAGGATTAGAGTATAAGATTTGTTATTTCTCTGGATTGAGTCATGAATTTGAGAAAAAAGAAACACAAGGTAATTTTATTTATCATAAAAAAGTTGGTATTGTAAGTAAGTATGATGAATATGGATTAAAGAGTAATTTCTTAGTTGAATATTTAAAGAATAAATTAGAAGAAAGTATTGTTTCAGAAAAAATAAGATTATTCTATGTAGCACTTACAAGAACTAAAGAAAAAGCTATTTTATTAACTTCAATTAATAGGGAAGATTTAATTTCTGAAGGTGATTTACCTAATACTTTCCAAGATTTTGTTGAAATTGCATTAAAGAATACAAATCATTTAATATTTAAAGATATTGATATAAAAGAATATGATTTAACAAAGAATTATTTAAATAAACAAAAGTTAGAAAAATTAGGAACAAGTAGTAATTTAATTGAAACTAATTCTGAATGGCTTAACAATATTCCTCAAGAAGAAGAGGTTGTTTCATCTAGTTATTCGAAAAAGACTCATGGAATTAAGAGTAAATCAGAAATGGATAAAATGAATCTTGGTACTGATATTCACTATATTTTTGAAATGTTGGATTTTAATGATCATAATATTGAAAGTCAAATTGATCAATTAAATATCAGTAAATTCTTGAAAGATAAAGTTAAGGCTTTCTTTAAACAAGATTTAGTTAAAAATATTAAAAATGGTAAAGTATACCATGAATATGAATTTATTGATGATAATAAACATGGTATTATTGACTTAATGGTTGAATATGATGATTATATTGATATTATTGATTTTAAATTAAAGAATGTTACTGATGAAGCTTATGTTGCGCAGCTTAATGGATATAAGAGTTATATTGAAAAGGTATCTAATAAAAAAGTATATATTTATTTATATTCAATTATTGATGAAGAGTTTTTAGAAATAAAATAGGAGGTATTTATGACTTTAAGAAGAAAAATAATGATTATTACGCCTTTTATAACGTTTATTTTATTTATTGTTTTACGTTATGTATTAAAGGAATTAGGCATGCATGATAAATTAAAATGGACTTATTTAGTTTATTTAATTAATTTAACTATTCCTTTCTTAATTGGTGAATGGAAGATTAATTTTAGTTATCCTCTTGTAATGGCGGTTTTATATTTACTTCTTGGATTTTGTTTTAATTTATGGCATCCAGGATGGGTTGTTTTTATAACTATTCCTATTTATTACACTCTTAAAGCACCTACTGCAAAAAAGGTTAAGATTAATGATAAAGGGGAGTTTATTGATGAATAAAGTATTTTTTATTGATAAGTTTGATAGTGATAGTTTAATGAAACTATATAAAGCTGTTAATTTTGAATTAAAAGGGAAAGTTGCGGTGAAGGTTCATTCTGGTGAACCAGGGAATCAAAACTTTTTAAGACCGGATTTTTGGGTTGATTTAATTAATCATGTAAATGGAACTGTAGTTGAATGTAATGCGGCATATAAGGGAAAAAGAGATACAACTAAGAAGCATTTATTAACTTTAAGAGAACATAAATGGACTGATTATTTTGATGTTGATTTAATGGATCAAGATGGAAATGATTTAGTATTAGATATTCCAAATGGTAAAGTTATAAAGAAGAATTATGTTGGTCGAAATTTAGAAAAATATGATTCGATGTTAGTTTTATCGCATTTCAAAGGTCATCCTATGGGGGGATATGGTGGTGCTTTAAAACAATTATCGATTGGTATTGCTTCTAGTTATGGTAAAGCTTATATTCATGGAGCGGGTGTTCCTGAAAAAATTTGGACAGCTGATCATAATTTGTTTTTAGAATCAATGGCTGATGCTGCAAAATCAGTAGTTGATTATTTTAAGGGTAATGTTATTTATATTAATGTTATGAAGAATTTATCAGTGGATTGTGATTGTTGTAGTGTTGCAGAGGATCCTTGTATGAAGGATATTGGAATGTTGATATCTTTAGATCCTGTTGCGATTGATCAAGCTTGTTTGGATTTGGTTTATCAATCAAGTGATTTAGGAAAGACTCATTTTATTGAAAGGGTTGAATCAAGAAATGGTCATTTAACTATTGAAGCAGCACAGGAAATTGGTTGTGGAAGTAGTGAGTATGAATTAATAAGATTATAATTAAAAGGGTATTAAAACAATTGTTTTAATACCTTTTAATATTGTAATTTTGTTATTCTCTTGAAAAAATCTATCTTTTTTGGTAAAATAAATATAAAGGTGATTAATATGGCTAAAATAAAAATTATGGCATTAGGTGGATTAGGTGAAAACGGTAAAAATATGTATATCGTTGAAGTTGATGACCGTATCTTTATCTTAGATGCAGGATTAAAGTATCCTGAGGTTGATATGTATGGTGTTGATGCGGTGGTACCTAATTTATCATATTTAATGGAAAATAAAAATCGTATTGAAGGTATCTTTTTATCACATGGTCATTGTGATAATATGGGTGCTGTTAGTTATTTATTAAAAAATATTCCAGTTAGAGTATATGGAACACATTTAACTATTTCAATTTTAGAACATGAATTAACTGCAAATAAAATGCAAGTTAAGAAGTTTAAATTGTATCGTATAAATGATTCAAAGGTTTTAAAATTTGGTGATGTTAAAGTTGTTTTCTATAATAGTACGCATAGTATTCCTGAAAGTATTGGGATTGCGGTGATAACTACTGATGGCGCAATCGTCTATAGTACGGATTTTAATTTTGGATTACAGTTTGATGGTAAGTATGATACTTCTTTTAATCAAATATTAGAAATTAGTAAATCTAATGTATTAGTTTTATTATCAGAAAGTTTAGGTTTATCTAGTATTAATCGTGTTGTTAATGATTCTTTACTAGAATATAATTTTAATGCTTTACTTAATAGAGCTAGTAAAAGAATAGTAGTATGTGCTTTTTCAACTGATTTAAATCGTATTCAAAAGATTATTGATTTATCTATTTCAAGAGGTAAAAAGATTGCGATTGTTAGTAGTAAAAAACAACATGTTATTGATGTTGCGGTGGAGAATAAGTATTTAAGAATACCGAAAGAATCACAAGTTACATTAAAATTAATGGATGAAAATAATAAAAATGAAATTGATGATTTAGTTGTTATTGTAACAGGTGAAAGATTTGAACCTTATACAATAATAAGAAGAATGTCAGTAGGAGAAGATAAATTAATTCATTTAGATCCATTAGATAAAGTTGTTTTAATGTGTCCTCCTATTCCCGGAACTGAAAAATATACTACTAATGCGGTGAATATTTTAAGTAAAAATGGTTGTGAAATTATTACTTTTGATAAATCAGTATTAAGAAGTACGCATGCAAGTAGAGAAGATTTAAAATTATTATATGCGATGATGAAACCTAAATATGTTATTCCTATTAAAGGTGAATATCGTCATTTATATGAACATAAACAACTTGCTTATTCTGTTGGATACAATGACTTCACTTGTTTAATGTTAGATAATGGTCAAATAGCAGAGTTTAATAACGGTAAATTAGAGTCAGTAAATGAATTTATTGAAGTAGGTGATGTCTTCATTAATGGTCATTTAATTGGTGAGGTTACAGAAGATGTTATTCATGATCGAGAAAGTCTTGCGGTAGACGGGGTTGTTGTTGTTAATATTATTTATGATTTAAGAAAGAGAAAGATTGAATCTGATCCTATTATTGTATATAAAGGTGTTGTATTAAATGATTTAATGGAAGTATTAAATCAAAATATTACTTTAATGTGTAATAAACATGTTAATGCGGCATTAACAAGAAAAGGTTTAGATTTAGATGATTTAAAAAATACATTAATAAATGAAATAACAAAAGTAGTTCATCGTATTTTGAAAAAACATGTTAATATTGTAATTAATTTATTAGAAAATAAATAGATAAGAAAGGAGTCAATCAATGGATATTAAAGTAGAAAAAATAGTTGAAATAGCGTTATCAGAAGATAGTTATAATAATGATATTACTTCACAAGCATTGATTGATAAAAATCTTATTTTATCAGGTAATTTCATTTGTAAAAATAGTGGTGTTTTATCTGGTATAAGTGTTGTTCAACAAGTATTTAAAAAAGCTTCTAATAAATTAGAATTTAATATTGTTAGAAAAGATGGTTCTTTTATTAACAAAGGTGATGTTGTTGCTTATGTAAAAGGACCAGTAAGAGATATTTTAAAAGCTGTTCAAACAGCAATTAATTTTTTAGAAAGATTAAGTGGTGTTGCGAGTATAACAAATAAATATGTTCAAGAATTAAAAGGTACTAAATGTGGTATTTTAGATACTAGAAATAATACACCAATTTATCGTAGTTTAGAAAAAAAAGCTGTTCTTCATGGTGGAGGTATTAATAGCAGATCTAGTTTAGCTGATTATATTGTTATTGAAACTAATCATATAGAAGCATTAGGAAGTGTTTCTCATGCGGTGGATTTAGCTTTATTAAAGGCTCAGATTTACGGTAATATTACAATTGAAGTAGAAGTTGAAACAAAAGAAGAATTTTTAGAAGCTCTTGATACAGAATGTAATTTTATTACTTTAGTTAATATGAATCTTGATTTAATTAAGGAATTAGTAAAACTTAATAATAAAAATAAAAAACTTGCGGTAAAAGGAAATATTCCTGTTACCCAAGCAAGAAGTTATGCATTAACTGGTGTTGATTATTTATATATTGATACTTTAACTAATTCTTATAAAGCAATAGAATTTGATTTTAGATTTTATAAGAGGTTAAAAAAATGAAAATATTAACAATATGTGATTCATTTAAAGGAACATTATCATCTAAAGAAATAGGAATTATTGTATCAAATGAATTAAATAATAAAGGTCATATTGCAGATTATGTTTCTATTTCAGATGGAGGAGAAGGATTTATTGATTCTTTTTCTGAAATATTAAATGTTTTACCAAAGAAATTAATAACTCAAGGACCTCTTCCTCATCAAAAAGTTACAGCAAAATATCTAGTTAAAGAACAAACAGGGTTTGTTGAATTAGCTCAATCTGCTGGGATAACTTTAATTGATAAGCTTGCGCCATATGAAACTAATACTTATGGTGTAGGAGAAGTTATTAAACATTTAATATTAAATGAAGGTGTTAATAAAATATACTTAGGTGTTGGCGGATCTGCAACGATTGACCTAGGTGTAGGGATGTTAGAAGCACTTGGAGTTAAGTTTTATGACGGAAATAATCGTTTAATAAAAAACGTTTCTCAAAAGGATTTAAGAAACATTTATCACTTAGATACTACTGAATTATATGATTTAATTAAAGGAATTGAGTTTAACGTTATGTCTGATGTATCTTCCCCTATTCTTGGTGATATGGGAGGATTAAGGGTTTATACCCCACAAAAAGGAGCAAGTATTGAAGATTTAGATATAATGGAAGAAAACATTAAATCTTTTATTAAAATGGTCCAAAAAGACATTAATGAAAGTTTTTCTGATCAAGAGTATTTAGGTGCTGCTGGTGGTATAAATTATAGTTTAAAGCATTTCTTAAACGCTCATATTAAACTTGGCATTACTGCATTATTAGAAATTATTAATTTTAAGGAAAAAATTAAAGAATATGATATAATAATATCAGGTGAAGGTAAATTTGATTATCAAACTCTACAAGGTAAAGTAATAAAAGGAATAATGGAATATAATCCTAAAAGATTAGTTATTATTTCTGCTATTAATGAATTACCTAATATTGATATGGAAGTTTATTCTATCGTACCTAGTATTGCAGGGATGGATGAGTCATTAAATCATCCTCATGAATGTTTAAGAAAATTAATTAGAAATATAGAGTTGTAATAAAAGTAGGAATTAATTATGAAAAAAGTAATAGTAAGACAAAAAACAGGTGGAAATGAATGGATTAGTTTTGCAGCAACAATCGCTTTTTTAGCTGGTAGTATTTTAATGATAATATCTCATTTTAATAAAAAAGTTGATGCTACAATTCCGATTTTAATCGCCTTTATCGCATGTACAGTAGTAGTAGGATTAATAACATTAAGATTATTTATGACTAGAAATGTTATTATTGAAAAGAATAATAAATTAATAATGAAAGGTATTTTTTATAATACTGTTATTAATTTAGATAAAGTAGAATATATTAAATATTTTCAAAAAAGAAATGAATTGAAAATTAAGATTAAAAAAGCAGAGTATATTTTTATTCCTAAAACAATCGATCTTGAATATTTTCAACAAATAGAAAAATTTGATTTAATATAAAAGGTAATTATATGAAAAAATTAATTATATCAATAATGATATTAGTTACTCTTATTACATTATCTTCTTGTATAAAATATACTAGTTCTTTTAAAGCAATAGGTCTTGTAAGAAGTAATAATTCACATAGCTGCAGTGCTAGTTTTCATTCACTTGAAGGACAATTGGTATTTAAAATAAAAAAATCTGATTTAGGTACTTCAGAAGGAGATATTAGCTATTCAATTGTTGTTGAACAAGGAGAAGTTAAATTATCTTATGATATCTATGGAGTAAAAGAAGACCTTGCGTTTGTAAAATCTGGTGAATCAGTAAATAGCCGCGGAGGTTATGTAGAAACTGGTAAATATGTTTATATTATTATTGAAGGTACTAATAACGCAAGAGGTAAAGTAACAGTTGAATTAGATAATTAAAAGGGATAACATACGAACATTGTTCGTTGTTATCCCTTTTTTACTTAAAATAAAATTGTAATTTTAAAAGTCCTTTTAGTAATTTGATAATCTAATGTCAATCCATGAGTTCTAACAAATTTTTCAATTGATTTAGTACCTAACCCATGAGAATCTTTTTTACTAGTAGGTAGATTATCATCACCAATACTAACTTTGCCTCTAAAGTTATTTTTAACTTGTAAGATTAATCGTCCATTATTATTAATAAATTTAAATCTAATATATCTATTTTCATTTATTGATAAAGATGCGGTAACAGCATTATCTAAAATATTAGATATTACTAAAACAAGTTCATCAATAGGAACAGTTAAAATAGATTCGAAATCATCAATAATAACTTCAAATTTAATATTATGTTTTTGACATTTATTATAATAGTATTCAAGAATACTATTAAGAAAAGGCTCTTTTGTAAAAGTTAAAGTTGTTGTACTTTCAACCATATCTTGATAACTAGATAATAAATCTAAAGCTTCATCAACATTACCAGCTTTTAATAAGCTAATTGATGTAACTATTAAGTGTTTCATATCATGTCTTAAAATTCTTAAGTCATTATCTTTTTGATTTTTAATAACAGCATTTTCTTGAATAATTTCAATTTGTCTTCTTAATACTGTTTTATCAACAGACTCAGAAATTGTTCTGTTATAAAAATAAACAAAAATATAAATACCAACAATTGATATAAAATAAACACTTAAAATACCAACACCAAATACTTCTAATCTTAAAGGAGGATCGTTAGTTATTGATAATAAAAATTGATAAGCAATAATTTCGCCAATAATCCCAACCGCATAAATAGTAAGTAATACTAAAAACTTTGGTATTATTTTTTCTACTAAATTATGTAGTTTTGCGTAAGCAAAATACAAAAAAGCAAAAACAATTGGAAAACAAGCGATATAACAAATAATGATTGCGGTAGAATTATTTTTAAAAATACGATATAACATTGGATCAAATATATAAATTAAGAAAAATCCAATAAATACATTTAAAATACAAGTTATTAATGAAAGCTTTTCTTTTTTAGAAATAATCGATACAATAATAGATTCAGGGACATATATTGTTAATATCAACCAACCTAATAATTTAGCATCTTTATAATTAACAAAAAGAAGAAGATTTAAAGTTAATAAAACAAGAGTAGATGGAATAATAATCAATAATGTTTTTTTAATTGAATACTTACTTCCTGTTACAGATATTAAAGCTAAGATATAAAAAATAGTATTAAATACAATAGGGAAAATATTATTTACATGTGTCATATTAATCTCCTATTAAATAATTAATATATTGTTTCTTAACTTGTGCAAAGTTTCTTAATGAAATAGGAACTATTGAACCATCTTTAAGAATAAATGCATATCCTTTAATTTCTTTAATTTGATTCATATTAACAATATATGAAACATGACAATTAATGAAATTATATAAGGTAAAATCAAAAGGAATTGAATTAATAAATTTATTCTTTAAAATAGGAGAATAAATGAATTCTCCATTTGTAAGATGAAACATCATTCTTCTTTCAACTAATTCAATATAAGCAATTTTGTTTATTTCAATAGAAACAATATTTAAATCACTTGTTTTAAATGAAAAAGTATTCTTTAATTGAACATTTAATTTTGAAGTAAGATCATCTAATTTTCTATTAAATGTTTCTTTTTCAAAAGGCTTAATAATATAATCATAAGCCTTTACTTCAAACGCATCTACAGCAAATTCCCTTGAAGTAGTGATATAAATAATAATTCCATCTCGATCAAATTCTCTTATTTTTTTACCAACTTCAATACCATTAATCGGCATTACAATATCTAAAAAATAAGCATCAATCTTATTTTCTCCTTCATCAAAAGATAAATAATTAATTAATTCTTTAGGATCATTATAAGTTAATAATTCAAGAGGAATATTTAATTTATCACAATATTCAGTTATAAATGAACTTGTTTTTTGTAACTCATTTAAGTCATCATCACATATAACTATTCTCATAATATCACTCCTATATTATTTATTGTTAACATTATATCATTATTTATTTTATTAGTCAAATCATTATTTTTATTAAATTAGTAATATTTACCAAAAATAATCATAAAATTAGGTAGACTTTACTTATATTTAATAAAAAACTATGTATTAAAAATACACTTTTTAGTGTCGAAAATGCACTTTTTTTCTTATTAAAATAACGAAAATGTTATAATACTATTGTATTTTAGATTACTATGTCTCTTTTCGCATAGAATTAGAATATAATAGAGTAAAAAAATATTTAAAAAAAGGAGAAAAAATATATGAAAAGAAGAAGCTTAACTCTTGTTGTTTGTTTACTTGCAACACTTTCACTAGCAAGTGTAGGTTTTGCGGCATGGGTAATTTCAGCAGGAGCAACTGAACAATTAACTGGTAATATCCTAGTTGAAGATGTATCTGATGAAAGATTACAAATTACAGAATTAGATATGACTAATGAAAATTTCATTTTTGGATATGGAACAAAAGGAACTAACAGTTGGTTAAAATATGATGAAGGAGATGCAGCTCAATCATTAGAATCTACAATTACTTTCAAATTATCTTATAAAACTGGCTCAACTCCAGTAGTTACTTCTGGTGGAGAGCAAAATACTACATTAACAGTAAAATGGGATGATGCAACACAAACTTTCTTGGAAGATGCAGTTGAAAAAGGGTATATCAAAGAAGTTCCTGCATTAACACCAAGTTTAAGTGGAGATACTTACAGTGTTACTGTTACTTTCCAATGGGGAGAATTATTTAATAGTGAAAATCCTTTCAAGTGGTATAATGATCATAAAGTAAGTGATGAATATACATGGGTAACAGCAACAGGTCTTCCAGGTGTAAAAGGTGCAGATGGAACAACTACTAAAACTTATGGTGATCATGCAGCTGAATTCTTAACAGCTATGTATCAATACTTCGATGATGGAACTCAAGCATATACTATTTTAGTTGATGCACAACCTTTAGAATAATAATAGAGGTGTAAATAATGGCTAGATTAACAAGAAATTCTTATAAAAGAAAAATTATTTTATTTGGTGTTTTTGTATTTATGTCAATTGCATTAATCTCTACAGGTTTTGCTGCATGGGTTATGTCAAGTGATGCTGAAGATACTACACAAGGTAATGTAAGTGTTGGTATTGTTAATGATGCTTCATTAAAAATTAATGTTACTAATAAAGCTGATTTAGAAGCTTTTACATTCTTATTTGAACCTGCTAAGGATGATAATACTGGTAGAGTTCGTTTAGATAGTGATGATCCTAAGACTGAAGAATTAACTTTCACTATTGAAGGTAATATTACAAATGCTGAAATCTTAGCTACTGATGGTTTCACTATTGAAATGTTATTACCTGAGGGTATGCAAAAGGCGATTGAATTAAATTATATTGTTGCGCCTGAATGTGTTGGTGAAGCTAAAGTTATTACTTTAGATGGTGAAGGAAACTTTAGTTATACATTAACTTTTAAATGGGGTACTGCATTTGAAGGTATTAATCCATCTTTATATTTTGATAATGATGAAGATGGTTTAGCTGTTTCTGATGCGGAAGTTAAAACTATTTTAGAGGATTTACGTGCTTGTGTATTTAATTATTATGATGTTTTAAATACTCCAGGTGCTAATCGTGCTGAAGTTATTGAAGCACATAAAGCTGATGAACTTCCTAAGTTCACAGTTACATTAATTGCAAAAGCTAACTAGGATTGATAGAATCGTATGACTTCTACAGATATTATCTCAACTGTCGTTACCTTCATAGGAGTCTTTAGTTTTGCAACTTTGTTTACGATTCTTTATAAATCGTATGCTTCTTCTCAAATTGCAGAAATTAAATCTGGCAAGAGAGATATTGAAATTATAGATGAAGTCATTTATGATAGACAATCACATGTACAACAAAGAAGGAAGGTAATTGGTCTTATTAGAACAATTGCCTTCTATCTAGTTATAATTATCATTGTTCCAATTTTTGCCTTTTCTTTAGTTAATAAAGTTATGGGTAATGTTATGATGATTGGAAATAAAGCGGTTATGGTTATTCCAACTGATTCAATGAGTTATAAGAATGAAGCGAATAGTTATTTGTTTAATCGAAACTTAAATAATCAGATTCAACCGTATGATATTATTGTTTTAGAAAAGGTTAGTAAGAGTGATATTAAGATGTATGATGTTATTGCTTATAAGAATGATAAGGGTGTTAATATTGTGCATCGTATTATTGATATTGATGGAAATAAGTATACTACTCGTGGTGATATTTATGATAGTTCAAAGACTGACCTTTATAAACCGGTATTTGAAGATGTTATTGGTAGGTATACTGGTAAGAGGATACCGGGTGTAGGGATATTTATTATGTTCTTACAGTCTTATGCGGGTATTATAACGGTTGTTTCGCTTGTTTATTGTTTATTAATGATTGATAGAACGGCTGAAAAGATTAATAAGGTTCAACAAGAAAGAATTGATAAGTTAGAAGAAGCTTTAGATTATTTAGATGAATCGAGTAGTGATTGTATGAAGGCTGAATATAAGGAAACGATTTATTATAAAGGTTATGCTTATATGTTTGATGAGAATGGTTTTATAGATAAGACGGAGATTAAAGAAGGTCCTTATTTAGAAAAATCGAATGATACTATTATTAAAGAAAAAGAAGATTTAGAAAATAATATAACTACTGAAGAGGTAGTTATTGACAATCAAGATTAAAGGGAGAAAAGAAATATGATTAAACCCTATTTCACTAGAAAGAATTTTATAAAATTAGCGTTATCTTTCTTTTATTCTATCACTGTATTATTTGCAGGTTTTTGTATTGATGGCGGACAGCTTGATGCTGGTCAACAACCTGGTATTATATACATTGGTAATCCTATTGCTAAATTAGGAAATGCTATTTTTGGTTTTAATTATGGTGATGTTGGTACTTCTATGTATTTACTTTTAATACTTGTTGCTATTTATATTTCATTGTTTATTGGTATTTTCTTATATGAAAGACAATATGCAATTGTTAATGGTAAAAAGAAATATAGTGTTAAAATGATAATTACTTATGTATTAACATTGCTAGCTTGTACTGCTTTATCATTAGGTTTAGGTCTTTTATTCCAAAAGCCTGATCAAGTTGGTGCTGCTTTAAAATATTTAGGTCAAAGTTTAGCTATTGGTACTATTATTTATGTTGGTATTATGGCTTTATTTGGTGGTATTTTAATGTTCTTCACTAATTATTTATTAATTGATAAACCTTTTAAATCTCTTGATGCTGAAGATGAACCTATTATTGGTGATGAAGAAGAGATTAATGCGGATGTTACTGCTAATTTTGATACTCCTGAGGGTGTTAATGGTGTTACTGGCAATGGTGTTGCTGGTGGCGGTGTTGGTGGTATCGGTGAGGGTACTGGTGAGTCTGTTGTTCGTAAGGCTGAAGAGTTGGATGATAGAGAAAAGGTATTCCCTGGATTATCATTAACTGATGTTAATTATGATGGGTATGTAATTGATAGTATTGAATCTGATAAGTATCAATTAGATGAACTTTGTGTAAGATTTAGAAATTATCTTGCAAAGGAAGAAAAGTTGTATTATGAGCTTGATACTATTCGTTATTTTATTAGTGGTTTAGCTGCTAGTAAGTTTATGATTTTAGAGGGATTAAGTGGTACTGGTAAATCTAGTTTACCTAGATATTTTGCTAAGTTCGTTAATGCTGAGGTTTTATTTGTTCCTGTTCAAGCTACATGGAGAGATAAGACTAGTTTAATTGGTTATTTTAATGACTTTTCTAAGGTTTATGCGGAAACTGAGTTTTTAAATAAGCTTTATAGTTCTAATTATAATCCTGATAAGATTCATATTTTTGTATTAGATGAAATGAATATTTCACGTGTTGAATATTATTTTGCTGATTTCTTATCAGTATTAGAATATCCAGAAGATGAAAGAAGATTAAAGATAATGCAATTACCTTACGGATTTGTTCCTCCTGCAAAATTAGAAGAAGGTTATTTACAAATCTTAGGTAATAGTTTCTTTGTTGGTACTGCCAATAAGGATGACTCTACATTTACAATTACTGATAAGGTTTATGACCGTGCGATTACTATTGATTTTGATAATCGTAATGATGCTTTTGAGGTAACTGGTGATGCAGAAAAAGTGAATATTAGTTATTCACATTTACATGGTTTATTTGAAAATGCGTTAGCAAATGTTGATAATCAATTAACTAAAGCTGATTTAAGTAAATTTGAAGTTATTACTGATTTCATTTATGAAAAATTTGATATTACATTTGGTAACCGTATTTTAACTCAAATTACTAATATTGTTCCTGTATTTATCGCTGCTGGTGGTAAAAAGGAAGATGCTCTTGATTTCTTATTATCAAGAAAAGTTATTAGTAAGATTGAAGGACGTTTTGAAGATTATGTTAAAGGTGCATTAAAAGAATTACTTGTTTTAATGGAAAAAACATATGGTTCTGGCGTTTTAAGACGTAGTGAAAAAACTGTTCAAAGTATAATGAGAAGGTTATAATTATGAAGATTATTGAAGAAAGCAAATTAAAACAAAATATTAGACAACTGAATAAATACGAAAGAGCATTCAAAGAGCCTAATGAGTTTTATGAGAATTTAGATTCGTTAGAATTAGATTCTTTACAAACGGTTAGTTTTGATCAAGATAATGCTTTCTTCGATGAAATTTCATTTATTTTAAATGTTATTGCATCTATTATTTCACATCCTCATCTTTCTAATAAAGGTGAAGATGTGGTAATTAGAAGCGAACTTGCGGGGCATATTTCAACGGAGTCTTTCCAAAGGATGTTTAAAGAACCTTCATTCTGGAAGGAAAAAGATTTAGAGATGGCTCCTGAGTATGTTCATCATTATCAATATACTGATGAAATTAAAATATATGAAAATGTATTTATTGGGATGGTTATTAGATTAATTGATCAAGAGGTTAATGAGTATATTGATTTTTATAGTCAATTGATTCCATCAATTGATTATGATAATTCTGATGTTTTGTTGGAAGATGAAAATACGGAAGTTGCTTTAAGTAAGTTAAATACTTTAAGAAGAAAGCTTCGATTTATTAAAAATACTTATTTTTATAAGGAAGTTTCAAAGGTGAAATTATCGCTTAAGAATCTTCAACCTACAAATATTCTTGTAAAGGATCGTTTGTATAATTATTGTTATCGTTTTTATAAGAAATTTATTCAATATACAGATAAAGAAAGTTTAGTAAAAGATTTTAATACTTATTATTATTTATTATTAGTAAAAGTATTAAAGAAGAAGCAATTTGTATTAGATAGTAATAAAAAACAAGCTAGACATAATTTATATTTTGTTAGTGATGGTTATTATGCTAATCTATTATTAGAAAGAGGTAAATCTAGTATTTTATTACAAATTGGCTTAAATGATTCTGATTATATTTCTAAGCATCGATTAGTATTAAATACTGATCGTGATATTGAAGATTATGTAGATGTTAATTCAAGTAATGTTTTAACGGTTGCTTTTGCAACATTATGGAATATTAAAGATAGTAGTGATTTAAAGCATTTTATCTTTAAAAATGCAATGTCAGAAGAAAGTGTTGCACAGTATTGGATTTTAAATAAATTTGAGGAAAGACAAATTAAACAAGATATGTTTACTAGATATTGTCCAGTATGTAAGGGTAACAATCTTGATGAGTTAAATGGTGTTTATGAATGTCCTGATTGTAATACTATTTATACATTCAAGAAAGAAAATCTAGCATGGTTCCTAAAGATAAGGAGGGTTTAGATGAATGATAATGTAGATAATAATGTTGAAAAAGAAGAAATAAAACCGGCTATTAAGATTCAGGATTTGTATAAGTCTTATGGTACTAAAGAGGTTTTAAAAGGTCTTAATTTAGAAGTGTATAAAGGTGAATTGTTTGGATTTATTGGTCGAAATGGTATTGGTAAGTCTACAACAATTGATTGTATGATTGGATCTAAGAAGTTTAATAGTGGGATTATTGAAATTGATGGTCATAATATTGTAACTGATCCAATTGCTGCAAAAGAGTCATTTGGTTATGTTGCGAGTGAGCCTACTTGTTATGAGGAAATGACTGGTTATGAGTATCTTGAGTTTATTGCAAGTATTTATCAAATCAGTGAGGGTGAACTTCAGAAGAATGCGAATTATTTATGTAGTAGATTACAGCTTGATTTAAAGGAATTAAGTAATCCGATTGCGGATTATTCTCATGGGATGAAACAAAAGCTTTGTTTAGCGGCTAGTTTATTACATAGTCCAAAGATATGGATATTAGATGAACCTACTGTAGGGTTAGATATTATGGCAGTAGAAGAGCTTAAGAAGATGATGAGGGAGTATGCAAATCATGATAATTGTGTATTTGTTACTAGTCATAATATTGAGCTTGTAGCGAAGTTATGTGATCGTGTAGCGGTTGTTAATAATGGAACTGTTGCTGCGTTGTATGATTTAAATCGTAATCCGAATAAGCGTTTACAACTTTCTCGAATCTTTATTGAAACGTATGGAGGTTAGTTATGCTTAACCTTCTTGCGAAGGATTTCAAACTTATTTTTGGTAAGGGTGGAAGTCTTTCTAAACGTATTATTTCTGTTTTAATTACAATTTTATTTGTTGGTGCTTTTGTTGGTATTGAAGTATTCTTATATACAAGAATATTAACGAATGAGCAAATTAAGAGTGTGCCTAATTCGATTATGGCTTTGACTAATTTGTTTTTGTTTGTTATTTCGATAATTATAATAGTTTCTGACTTGGTTAATGCAAATAGGTTATTTTTCAATGAAAAGGATATTGAACAGTTGTCTATTCATCCGGTGGATGAAATTTCAATTATCTTTTCGAAGTTGATATTTTTGTTTTTTACACATTACGCATTAAGTTTTGTAACTAGTTTTCCATTGTTTGTTTCTTATGGAGTTATTTACAAAAAGACAATGATGTTTTATTATTTAGGGATTTTTTATCCGGTTCTTACTTTCTTTTTTGAAGTTGGGGTAGCGCTTATATTTGTTTATCCTTTCTGGTTATTAAAGAAGTTTTTAAATAAACAGGTTGTTGTTAGGTTTATTGTTATTGCGGTTGTGTTGTTTGCATTTTGTTTTGTTTATACTTATGTATTAAATATTTTTATTGAGATTATTATAGGTGGTAGTTTTAACCGAATTCTTGTTTATGTACCTGATTTAGTAAGGTTACAAAGGTTTGAGTTCCCGACTAATTTTATTGTTCAGGCGATGTTTGCTAATCAAAAAAGATATTTCTTTCCTTTTATTGCAATAGGTCTTGGTGTGTTTATGTTAGGATGTACAATTGCAGTATTTGCGTTTAATTATGTTAGGAATATTTCGGTTAGTAAAAATAATAAACAAAGGGTTAAACCTTTAAAGAAATCAAGTGTTGTTATGGCTTTAATTAAGAAGGAGTTTAAGATGTTAACGAAGAATACGGAGTATAGTTTTTCGTTTCTTGGTTTACTTGTTATTCAACCGCTTCTTGCTTATTTGGTTGTAAAGGCGCTTAATACGATTTTTACTACTGGTGTTTTTGCTTATTATATTAGTATTGTTCCTAATTTCTTACCTTTAATGGATGTGCTTTTATTAATGATTTTTACGGTTAGTATTAATCAAGGGGCGTGTCAATATATTCAAATGGAAAAAAGGACAATAAAGGTTATGAAGACGATTCCGGTTAGTTATAAGACTCAGCTTTTGATTAAGGTTGGTATTCCATTTGTTTTATCTTTTGTTTCTTTCTTAATTACAATTCTTGTTTTAGTTATTAGTGGTGTTATTAGTTTTATTACTTTTGTATTTGCGTTAATATTAGTAACTATTTTACTTATAACTTATGAGATTGTTTCTTTAAAGGAAGAGTTAAGTATTAGAAATAGAAAACCAAGATCTACTTTTATATCTAATTTATATTCTTACGCTTTACCGATTGTTTATTTTGGGGTTACTGCGGTGCTTTCATTTTATTCAATTCCGCTTGTATTGGCGTTTATAATTGGTGTTGTTGTGCTTGTTGGTATTTTGATACCTAATATAATTCATATTAAAAAGAATATGAATAGTTTATTTATGGATTTGGATGTGATTAATTAATGAAGAAGAATTTAATTATTTTATTGTTAATCCCGTTTTTAATCGCATTACTTGGTGTTGTTGCGATAAACACAACATATACAATTGTTGATAATGATATTGTAGGTATTAAGTGGAGTTATAATGATATTGAGGTTTTTGAAAAGGATAAGGAATATGCATTAATTGCTGAGGGTATTAATGAAAAAAATTACCCTGCTGGTAAGGGTAATAACTTAGTCTGGAGTGTTAATGATAGTTCTTTTGGTGAATGTGTTTTAAGAAATTCTTTATGGTATTTTACACCATTAAAAGAAGGTGAATGTGTCTTAACATGTTCTAATGAAAAGGGTAATATTTCTAAGAGAATGAATGTTATTGTATTTGAACGTGGTACGAGTGTTGTTATAGTTCAAGATAAGAATAAGAGTTCACAAAATAATATTGATCCTTTAACTTATTATGGAGAATTTGATTTCGAAGGTGGTAGAAAGGTTAATGCTACTTTTGATATTGATATAAAAGTTACTCCAGAAAATCCTGGTTCTGAATTATTTGTTGAAGCTTGTAGTGATAATGTAAGTGTTGATTTAGATAAATCACAAGTTACAATTACAGGATCAGGAGATGCTTATTTCACTATTAATGGTACTACTGGTGAAAATAAGATGAAACCAATGACTTATTCATTTAAGATTGTTGATGAAGGTGTTAATGTTTATGATTATGATGATTTATTAAATTGTACAAATAAGTCTAGTGAAGGCGAAGTTGTTGTTTTAAGAAAATCATTTGAATCTATTGATTATTTAGAAAATAATAGTAAAGATAGTAGTGTTGTATGTTTTGGTAATTATAATCCAAATACTAAAAAATTTAGTTTTAGTAATGAGGTTTATAAGTTTACAACAACATATAATAAAAACTATATTGATCAATGGAATGATTATATTAGATCACAAGGTGGATCTAATATAGTTAGTGATCAAATTAATGTTGGATTAAGAGTTCAAAAGGATTTTTATGGTAATGGTTATACTATTAATATGCATAATTTAACTTATCCATCTGATGAAATTATTCAAGTAGTTGATGGTGTTTCAATAAGTATTCCTACTTTAGCTCCAAGTGATATTTTTAGAGGTCCACTTCCTTTTTATGCGTTAGGGGATCCTAATAATATGCCACTTGTTAAAGCGTTTGGACAAGATAATATTGGAATGTATGTTGATGGTGATAATATTACTATTAATGATGTTAATTTAAAGAATTGTGATTTTGGTAATATGATGTCTAATTTAAATACTGTTGGAACAGTATTAGAAACTAATGGTGATAATATTACAATTATTAATTCTCGATTATCTAATGGTAAGAATATAATAAGAAGTAATTCATCTATGAATACAATAGTTAAAAACTCATTATTAAGTAATTCAAGAAATTTCTTGATTAGTATAGGTACTAATGAGTATATTAAAGTAGATGAAAATGAAGAATTTAATTTTATTGATTCTAATGGTGTAGTCAAAAAAGAGATTATCAAGACTTATTTCGAAGTTAATAATTCTGGTGATACAGTTTTAAATAATTATATCGGTGGTACTTTTAATAATAAACTTGCGATGAGAAATGCCTTATTATCAGTACAAAATTCACTTAACAGAAAAGAGTTTGTTGAAGGAATTTATAAGGGTAGTATGACAGTTGAAGATGTTTTATTCTATCGTAGTGGTATTGCAAGTATTGCGCTTGAATCAATGTTTAATGGTCCTTTCTTAAATTATTCTGTTCCTAGTTCAATTGATACAATATTAAAAATGTTAACAACTAGTGATGGTACAAGCTTAGATAAATTAAAATTCGATCATTTATCTGGTATGAGTTATCCAGTTGAACTTAAGATAACTGGTAAAACAAAGTTTTATGATTATAAAACTGCTAATGGACTTGATATTTCCGGGTTGATTGAAGAAAATATTTCTTCATTTGCGGCTAGTATAAAACCTGATTATCAAGGTGTAATTGATATTGATAAGATTTTCCCAGTTAAAGTTTACTTAATGAATGAAGCTAAAAGTAAAGGTTTAACTTATATGTCTAGTTATGTAAATGTACCAATTGCTTTTTATGGTGGAGGTATTAATACATCAACTGTTAGTTTTGATGGACTTGAATGTATTGATCAAATAGGTGAAACTTTAAGAATTGATTTTATGGATAATTATTTATCACTTGGTCAATCTAATGATATGATCGAAACATTAAAAAATATGATGTTAAAATCTGTTACAGTAGTTACAGGATATGAACCATTTAAGTTTATATGTATGAAAGGTAATGGTTACCTTTATGATGAAACTCCTAAAGTTTCAGATTTAATTGAGAATGCTAAAGGAGCATAGAATATGAAAAAAAGAATATTATTATTTCTTATATTAATAGTATCTATCTGTTTTACATTAACAAGTTGTGGCAGTTTCTTTGAAGAACCTGTTAAACAAATTTCAGATATTACTGATCGTGTAGATCAAGAAGGTACTAAATATCTAGTAATTAGATACACTGATGGAACAAAAGTAGAATTTAAAATTCCTGAAGGTATAGATGGTAATGGAATTAAAGAAATAAAAACAACTAAAAACGAATCAGGTGATATTACTTCTGTAACTATTTATTATACAGATAAAGAAATGGAACCTATTACATTTGATGTAAAAGATGGTGTTTCTATATCAGGTATTATAACAAGAACTGATGAAGAAACAGGTGAAGTATTTTTAGTTGTACAGTTCAGTGATAATACTGAATCAACTCCTTTCTTACTTCCTAAAGGAGAAAAAGGAGATCCCGGTAATGGATTTACTGGATTTGACAGTGTAACTAATGAAGATGGTAGTCAAACATATAATTTCCACTTTTCTGAATCAGAAGATGTTGTAGTTACAATTCCAGCACCTTTAAAAGGTGATACAGGTAGAGGAATTGTATCTATAGTAGGAACTGAAGAAGAAGGTTTATATGTTTTAACTGTTAATTATTCAGATGAAACAGCTGAAAGAGTAGTATTTAATAAACCAAAAGATCCAAATGCTTGGTTATCAGGAAGCGTAGCCCCTGATAGATCACTTGGAAGAAATGGTGATTATTATTTTGACACCGCTCATAAAGTTATTTACGCAAAAGAAAACGGAAACTGGTTAAAAGTAGTAAGTTTTGATGATAGTATTCATTATTACTATATTACATTTGACCTAAATGATACTTTAGATGGTGGAGTAGAGGCGAGTATGCCTGAAGGTAGTTACTTATCTTATATCGTAGTAAGTAATACTTACTTTACTGATAATGGATATGACGCAATACCAATTCCTTCAAGAGAAGGATATAAATTCTTAGGTTGGTATCGTTCAAAAACAACAACTGCAACATCAGGTGCATTTACTGATCTAACACCTATCTTATCAGATTTAACTCTTTACGCAAAATGGGAGAAAATTAACTAATTCATGAAAGGAGGGCCCACATGAAAAGAATGAGATTAAATTCATATTTAGTAATATTTTTAGCTACACTTTCTTTAATAAGTGTGGGCTTTGCTTCATGGGTAGCATCTAATGGTATGACTGCCTCTACAAGCGGTATGATCGTAGTAGAAGATGTATTAAAAGTTAATGAATATATTACTTGTAGTAGTGAGGGTATTACTAAATTTGATTTCTTTAAAACTGGATTTGTAAATGATGGTAACATTTCATATACTGAAGAAAATGGTAATACTTTTACTAGTGGAATAATAACAACTAAATTAGAAGTTAACATTGCAAATTGTAAATCTAAATTTAGTGATTGTAATACCCTTGAAATTGATTTAAATCTTATGGCTGATCAAATCGAATTATTTAATAGCGGTAGTGATTCTAAAATCACAGTATCTGTTAATGATAATCGATTTGTTATTGATGAAGATTATATAACAGTATCTCCTTTTGTTACTGTTATGTATTTAGATAATTTCCATAGTTTAGAAGATACAATTGAAATAACAGTAACATATACATTTAAAGTTACAACTTCATATTATGAAAGCACTATTTACCCTGAACTATTAGCAGATGATTTCAAATTTATTCTTTCTGCTAAACTAGTTGGAATAGTAGAAGAGGGGGAATAGTAAATGATTAAAAATAAGAAAACTCCATATTTAATATTAACATTATTAATAATAGGAACCCTATTATTAGTATCAGTAGGTTTATCAATATGGTTAATTACAGATAATGTAGAAATTAAACCAGAATTTGATAAAGACATTATAGTTGAATATTTAAGTTCTAAAGAAACAACTTATAATGGTAATATTCAATTACCATTAGCAGAAGCTTTAAATATTGATGAAGATATTACTGAATATCGCTATAAATTAGTAGGTGAAGAAAATTATCAAGTAGTTGATAGAGATGATAGTGATGGTACACTATCAGGACCTATTAATGCGGGGGATTATTTACTTGAAGTAGTATATGTTCAATATACTTATGAAGATGAAAATGGTAATAAAGTTGATTCAACAGTTACAGTTTCTGGTATTGATTTTAAAATAAAACCAAGATCACTTACTGATGAAGATGTTTCAGCATCTTTCACAGATAATAATTTCTATTATTCAGGATCTGAAATTGAAGAAATAGCAACTTCATTAAATGTTAAATACAAAGGAAAAGATTTAGTAAAAGGTACTGATTATACAGTAGTATTCTCAGAAAAATTTGAAATAGGTAATAATCATACTGCAACAATAACAGCAGTAGATAATTCTAATTTTACTGATAGTATCGAAGTTAAATATAATATTTTACCTGCTAGTCTTGAAATTAACTTGAATCGACCTGCAGCTGCTAAGTATCTTATTCCGTTTGGAAAATATAATGAAGATACTTTCCCTTTAAAAGAATGGGTAAGTGTTAAAACATTACCAGGTGGTGTGGAAGTTAATGAATATACTTTGTCTTATGAATATTATATGCAATCATCAGATGATAAAACGTATTCTGAACTTGATTTATCAACTACAATTCTTAATGTAGGTGAATACTCTGTAAAAATTATCGCTCATTCATCTGATAGTAATTTCTCTGATGCAGTAAAAGAGATAATATTAGTAGTTGATAGACTAGATATTTCTGAGGCAGAAGTGATTATTAATGAAACTCCAATGTTTGATGGTACAGCACATAGGCCTAAGAGTTCAAATATAACTATAACATGTAATGGTTTCAATATAGGTATCGATGAATTAGGTAGTGTGTCATATTCAAATAACGTGCATGCTGGTACTAAAAAAGCTGTTGTAACAATTTCAGGCGATGGTTCAGTTAATTATGAAGGTTCTGCAATAGGATATTTCTCTATTGAAACAAGACCTGCGATAATAAATGATGAGCTTAGTTATACGATTACTACTCCTACTCAATGTGACGTGGCAAACTTTGTTGAAGGTGAAAATATAGAAGAACATATATCAGGTGAAGCAAGTGCTGCAATATATTATGAAGATGATAATCATGTAACTCAAAAAATGAATCTTCCTGGTACAATGAAACCTATTTTAACGTTCCCTGATGGTGATAGTAGGACTGCTGATGTATACATTAAATATGAATATATACCTAGCAAGAATATAAATGGGGAATATGATGTTGCTGGCACGACAGTTGAGTCCTCTATGTTAGTTACATTATACGCGGTGGCCTTCACATATAATGTAGATACTAGTGAAGATACTATTCCGGGACAATACTATGGAACTGTTAAAAGAGCGATTGATGCAGCTAATTCTAGTGATACATATAAATCTGCTTGGATTATTCCAAATATAGAGACTTCAACAGGCTTTTATCCTACATTGATGGAGAATGCAACAGTTAATTCTGGAGTTACATTTGGCCTTGCATATAAAACTACTTTTAATGATAATGGAAAAATAACGCTAGAGAATTATGTTGTTTATGAAAATAAAAGTGATGCTTCATCAGCTTATGCAGACTCTAACGCCAATCCAGCGAAAGCAATAATCAAAGAAAATGTGCAATTAAGTGTATATGGATCGCTAGTAGTTGGATCATTTGTAGGTTATGATGGTGCTGTTTCGAAACAAGCAGTGCTTATGAATAATGGGAAAATTATAATTCAAAGTGGAGCTACTTCTTATTCATATGGCTTTACTAAAGGAATAGGATCATATGATTTAAAATCAGGTGGAACAATTAAAGATGTGTTAAGGGTTTATGATTTTCCGGGAGCTAGATATGCGGCAGGTATGTACTATAAAACATATAATCTTGCGAAGCAAACTTATAACAATATTTTCCCTTTTAATTCCTATTCAATGCATAATATAACTTGTGAACTAAACATATATCGAGGATCAACTTTTACTGCGAGATCGCAATTAAACATTTCTAATCAATTTTACATTTCAGAATTAATTGTATTTGGATCAGGCGGGCTTTTTGAGTTGACTGAAAATACTAATCTTTCTGAAAACTATGTTAGAAGAACTGTTGAAAATACAGTTGAAAATATAGATATAAACGGAAGTTGGGGAACGTCTAATCAAAATGTTTACCAAAAAGAAGTTTACGAGTTCCATAGCAATGTTAAAGATAATAACATTACTGTGACAATGAATATTGTTATTGATATAGATGTTACCACAAGCACTCAACTAGCTATGCCTGTAGGTTTAATGAAGATTATAATTGCCGATAAATGTACATTAACATGTCAAGCCAATTCTTGGAAATTTTTACCTGGTTCTGAAATACATGTAGAAAAAGGAGCCAAACTTATTGTTTCTGATAAAGTACAGGTTATTGTTTATGATCAATATTATGATAATTATACTATGATTAATGGCAGTGGTGTTGCAACTTCTCCAGCCAGTTTTTCATATTATACAAAACATCCTAGTTTGTATAATACAAATACAAAGGAAGTATTATCAGAATATGTTGCGAAATTATATGTAGGCGGAACAGTAGAATGTTTAGGAACAGGAGCTATTGCAGGCATAATAGAAGCAAAAGATGTGTCCGGTTATATTAAATTAACATCTAACAATGCAACTTTAAAAAGATTGGCTAGTATAACGTATTTAGGATTAAGTGCTGATGATATATTAGATTTAGTTTTCTCTTCCGAAGATTTTGGTGGAGTTACCTATGATGATAAACAATCTCCACAAATGCAGTTATATAATGGTACAACAATTAATTCTGATACTAGTTTTGTTGCATCAGGTGAATATTATGCAATAGAAGATAAATATAAAGATTTAGGATGGTATTCTAATAAACTTACTATCGGATATGATTTAAATGGTGGTACGGGTACTGTTCCATCTACTACTCCTGAAAAAAATTCAGCAGGCGGTTATCTTGTAGAAAGTGGTGATGTACCTTCTTATGAGGAAGGAAATGAGCCTACAAGAGATTATTATGAATATCTTGATAAGTGGTCATTAGATCCTGAAGGAACAGAAGAAGTAATAGCAGGTGAAACAAAATTATATGCAAGTGCCATTTTCTATGCTATGTGGAAACCTGTTGATTATCATATTACTTATGTTAATGTCTACTATGATTCAGCAGATAAATGCACTAATGAAAACGATGTAAATCCTAATCCTGAAATTTTTACTGTAGAAGATAAAATATTGTTACGAAATTGCACTAAATATGATCCAAACGGAAATAAATTAATTCCTGGTGGTTTTTATACTGATCCTTTATGTAATGATGAGGATAGAATTACTGATATCAGCTATGATCATGGAGATAAAACAATTTATGTTTACTGGTATCCTGCAAATAGTAATACCTTTACTGTTAACTATGATTTGGATTTGAATAATTCAAATATCTCTCCGATTTCAAGTAACTATGATGAAACTTTGGAAAGTATATATAATGATGTATTATCTGGAACAAATCCTGAATTAGTCGTAATAATAGATGGAAAAATTGAAAAATGGAATCCAGTGGATTTTACAACTATGCTTAACGAAAATGAAAAAGTAGATAGCTATTTTGAAAAGTGGTACTTCGATAGTAAATATCAAAATCCTTGCGAAAACATAACATATGATAATATAAAAGAACATATAGTAAGCGGAACACTTACATTATATTCACAACTTTTACCTAAATTAGAAGTGGAATATCAAGATACTGAAGGATTTGCTTATTCATCGACTAAACCTGAAAAATTCTATGTCGTTCCTGGTCAAAGCATTACACTCGTCAGTGGTTCCGCAAATAATCAAACATTTACAAAAGAAATAGAGAGTTATTATACATACAACGGATTTGGTATAAATCATCATGACGATTCTTATGAAAATGGTGCTTCAGTTACCTTAGATAAAGAATACGAGAATAATAAAGTTTTGATAACTCCTCTAGTTAATACTGATACATATTATAAACTTACTTTTAATAATTCACACACGACAACAACGATTACTTATACAGATACTAAAGCTTTAAGAGATTCTAACCATAATGTAGTTGCTTCTGGCACTTCATTTAGTGATGGAACAAAGACGTATTATGGAAAATCAAATTGTTCATTTAATTTCTCTGCAGTAGCAGAAAGTGGGTATAATAGTCCATCTGTTACTCCTACTTCAATATCTAATTTGAATAAGGCTCAAACTATTACTAGTAGTGCTATACAGGATGATAATAACTGTATAGCTGCAGGTACTTTAATTACACTTGCTGATGGAACTTTAAAGCCTGTAGAAGAATTATTACCAGAAGATTTATTATTAGTATTTAATCATGAAACTGGTAGATATGAAGCTGCTAATATCATTTTTGTTGATGTTGATGGTTGGAAAGATTATAGAATATTGAATTTAATGTTCTCTGATGGATATTCTGTAAAAGTTATTTATTCTCATGGTTTCTTTGATTTAGATCTTAATAAGTATGTTTATATAGATGAATCTAATTATAATGAATTTATAGGTCATAGATTTGTTGTAACAGATGTAATTGATGGTAAATATATTGAAAAAGAAGTTAAGTTAGAAGAAGTACATGTTGAAATTGAATATACAGGATGTTATTCTCCTGTAACAGTATATCATTTGAATTACTTTACGAATGGTTTATTATCAATGCCGGCTGGTATTGAAGGATTATTTAATATCTTTGAATATGGTGAAGGTATGAAGTATGATGAAGAATTAATGGAAGCAGATATTGAAAAATATGGATTATATACTTATGATGATTTCGAAGATTATATTCCTTATGAGATTTATGCTGCATTCCCTGCTCCATACTTAAAAGTAGCTGTAGGAAAAGGATTAATTACATTTGAAGAAATACTTGGATTAATTGATAAGTATTTAGGAAAAATGTTAGATTATAAATAATCAAAAAGCAGATGGAAACATCTGCTTTTTAGTTTTATCTTATATTTGATACTATTGTTGATTATTTTATCGATTTATGGTAAAATATCTTATAAAGGAAGTGATAATATGAAATGGAAAGTTGTTGGATGGACATATTATGAAAATTATTTAGTAGAAGATGAAGAATCTAGTGATGCTGTAGTATATGCTATAATAGATGAAATTAAGAAGAATGGGTATTTATTTTCTGGATATGATCATCAAGAAAGATTGTATTGTGTTCCTGTTATGAATGATGGGAAGAAAAGAACTTTTTCTCAAAGAACTTTTGGTAATATTATGGCTATTGCTCATGGGTATACAGGAAGATATGATTATTCTTTATTTAGTTTTGGAATAAATGAAGAAGCTTGTGTTATGCCTGATGATGGTTTTGATGAAGATAGTTTTGTTCCTGAAAAGGATATGAATGAAGAATTTGTCTTAAATTATAGTGATATTTCCTTTGTAGAAGAAGATGGAAAGAGAAAGATTAAGATTCCTGATTTTGAATCTCTTAGATACTTAGATAAAGGTGATACTTTAATTATAAAAAAAGATGGTGTTGAATATAAGTTTGTAGCTGGATTTGTTATAAGAGAAAAGGATATTTCAAAAAAGGAATTAAGAGAATTAGAAAGTGATTTATATATTTTAGATCGAGATAGTGAAGAATATAAATTAGCAGAAGAAAAGTATAATAGTTTAGAAAAAGTAATAATGGTAGAAATAGAGGAGTAAGATATGAAGTTTTTAGTAATAAATGGATCTCCTAAGGGAAAATATAGTTGTACTTTACATACTTTATTATATTTAGAAAAGGTTTTTGAAGAACATGAGTTTAAAGTATTAAATGTAGGAGCTACTATTAAATTACTTGAAAAGGATTTTAATGAAGTTATTAAATTAATAAATGATTGTGATGCTGTTATCTTTTCATATCCTGTTTATACTTTTATTGCTCCATCACAATTACATCGATTTATTGAATTATTAAAAGAACATCATGTTAATTTAGAGAATAAATTTGTTACACAAATAACAACATCAAAACATTTTTATGATATGACTGCTCATAAATATATTGAAGAGAATTGTTATGATTTAAAAATGAAATATGTTAAAGGTTTATCTCAAGATATGGATGATTTACCTACTAAAAAAGGACAAAAGGAAGCAATTGATTTCTTTAAGTATTTTATTAATTGTATTAATAATGATATTTATGAAGTAATAATAAAAAAAGAAGAAGTTATTGTTGATAATTATATTTCAACATTTGAAAATGTTGAAAAGAATAATGATAAAGAAATTGTTATTGTTGGAGATATTGATGAATCTGATAGTAATTTAATTAATATGATTGATGATTTTAGAAAAGGATTTAAATATAAAACTAAAGTTATCAATATCAAAGAATTTCCTTTTTCTGGTGGATGTCTTGGATGTTTTAATTGTGCAGGTGATGGTAAATGCATATACAAAGATCATTTTGATACTTTCTTAAGAGAAAATATTCAAACTGCTGATGCGATTGTTATTGCATTCTCTATTAAAGATCATAGTATGGGCGCAAGATTTAAAATGTATGATGATAGACAATTTTGTAATGGACATCGTACAGTAACTGAAGGAATGCCATTTGGATATATTGTTAATGGTAATTATGAAGGTGAATTTAATTTAAAAACAATTGTTGAAGCACGTGCAGAAGTAGGACATAATTTCTTAAGTGGTGTTGGATATAATAAAGAAAGTATGAAACAAATGATTAAAAAATTAGAATATGCGGTAGAAGAAAAGTATGTTCAACCTCGTAATTTTTATGGTGTTGGGGGAATGAAGATTTTTAGAGATCTTATATGGATTATGAGGGGTATAATGAAAGCTGATCATTTGTATTATAAAAAACATGGAGTTTATGATTTTCCTCAAAAGAAACGTGGACAAATGATTTTAATGTGTTTACTAGGTAGTATGGTAAGAAATAAGAAGATTAAAGCTAAAATGGGAAATAAATTTAATGAAGGTATGATTGCTCCATATAAAAAAGTAATTGATAAATTAAATAAAAAATAAGAGAAACTTAGTTTCTCTTATTTTCTTTTTGTATTAACGCCGATCATACCACCAAATGAAGAAGATAGAATTAATATTAAATATCTTAAAAAGATTTTAATTGATAATTCATCTTTTGTTATTAATCTACCTATTATTGATATTAAAATAATTAATAATGAAGAAATTAATCCTTGAATAATTCCATTTTTTTGATTTAGATTACCAGATATAAAACCTAAAATAAAAAAGGATAATATTCCTAATATTAAAGTAATTGTATTAATACTTTTTATATTACTAGGTAATTTATTTGTATAAATTAATAAAGTATAAATAATTATTAAAGTGAGAAAAATAAGAGTAGAAAATAATAATGTTTTGGCTAGATTTTTTAAATAATTCATAGTTTCACCAATACATTATATTAATATTAGGAGATAAATATGAATGAAATATTAATAATATTAGGAAGAACTTTCATTGGTTATTTTATTGTAAATATCTTAATGAGAATAATGGGAAAAAGAGAAATTGGACAACTTAGTTTATTTGATTTACTTATTTTGTTAACGATTGTTGATATTATGGTAATAGGACTTGAAAATTATGATAAGAAGTATTTATATTGGATTATTCCAATGATAGTGCTTGCTGGAATGCAAGTTATTTTTTCTTATGTTTCTTTAAAATGTGTTTGGTTTAGAAAATTAATCGATGGTGAACCATCGATTATTATTAATAAAGGAAAAATGGAAATTAAGAGTTTAAAGAAGAATAAATATAATATTGATGATTTATATACTCAACTTCGTTCTTACGGGGTTGGATCAATTGAAGAAGTTGAATATGCAATTTTAGAAATAAGTGGTAAATTATCAGTCTATAAATATGGAGATACTAATTATTTTCCTATTCCAATTATTGTAAGTGGTAAAATTTCAAAAATTGGTCTTAATGGAATTAATAAAGATATGACTTGGGTATATGAAGAGTTAAATAAAAATAATATTAAGAATATAAAAGATGTATACTGTGCTAGTTATAAAAATAATCATTTGGTTTTTAGAATAAAATAAAAGACAAAATGTTGTTTTTTTGATAAAATAATATTGAGGTGGATTATGAGTAAAACAGTAGATATTAAAAAAGTAGATAGTAATTTTATTAATAATGAAACAAAAGAAGAAATATTATATATTGATCCTAAACAATCAGACAAGGTTAAAATATATGGCTTATATTGGTTTAATGAAGATAAAAGATATCATCGTTTATCTAAAAAACTAGATGAAGTATTACCTACATTAGAAGGAAGTGTTGATGTACTTGCTGGAAATAGTAGTGGAGGTATGGTTGCTTTTTATTCTAATACGAATGTATTAAAAATAAAAGTAAAACTTTCATTTAAATTCCATATGGGACATATGCCTTATACTGGACAAGCAGGATTTGATTTATATTTAGGTAATAGTTATCAAGATATGAAATTTTATAGAACTAGTAATTTTGATTTTAATAAAATGGAATATGAATTTACATATTTTAATTTTGATAAATTAGGAGAAAAGAAATTACATGTTTTAAACTTTCCATTATACGCAACAGTCGAAGAAGTATTAATTGGCGTTAATCCTGATTGTGAAATTGTTCCCGCAAATGATTTATTTAAAACTTCAGAAAAAATAGTTTTTTATGGAACATCAATTACTCAAGGTGGTTGTGCGAGTAGACCAGGTATGAGCTATACGCAGATATTATCTAGAATGATGGGGATTGAATGTTTGAATTATGGTTTTTCTGGTAATGGAAAAGGTCATATTGAAATTGCAGAAGCATTAAGTGAAATAGAAAATGTTAAAATGTTTGTTTTAGATTATGAAGCTAACGCGACATTTGATAGATTAAAAATGACACTTGATAATTTTGTTAAATGTTTAAGAAAAAAATATCCATTAGCTCCTATTGTTATTATGAGTAAAATACCAATGTATTTAGAATTTCATGATGATAATTATGTTAAGAATGAACGTAAGATTAGAAATTATCAAAAGAATTATGTAAAGAAAATGTTAGATGATAATTTATATTATATTGATGGAGCTAAAATATTAGGTAAAAAACATATTTCAGAAAAAACTGTTGATGGTTGTCATCCTACAGATTATGGTTTTATGTCAATTGCAGAGTACTTATTTGGTGAATTTAAACGAATTTTTGGCCTAGAAGACTAAAGGTAGCAAAAAATAAAGTATTTTTGAAGATTTTTTTTCAAAAAAATATTATAATATATGAGGAAGGGGTTCACTCAAGGAGGTCAGTAGTATTATTCTAATGAATAGTACTACTGCCTTTTCTTTTAATAAGTGATGAAATAGAGATTATATTAGTTGAAAAAGAAAAATATAAAACGATAATTGAAATAATAAAGATTGTTAATATATAATTAATATTAAAATAATTAAATAGATTAAATAAAGATATTGTTAATATAGTTATTAATAGATAAATTAAAATTTCTTTTAAATCAAATTTTAACTTAATATATTTTAAAACAAAAAGTAAATAAATAATAAAATCTAAGATTA
>JAZSNL010000002.1:0-18069 GCA_045536365.1 Bacilli bacterium
TTAATTGAAAGAATAGAAAAATTGGAAAAAGGAGAGTGATAATAATGGAAAAGATAACATTTGAAAATTTACCAAACACAACAACACCAATTAATGCAACTAATTTAAATCAATTACAAACAAATGTAGAAAATGCAATAAACGGTGTTGTAGAAAGTGGTGGAGATGAAACTAATGGTTATTGGGTTAAATATGCAGATGGAACAATGATTTGTAGAGGGATTATTAGTAAGTATGTAGATGGAGGACATACAGAGCAAGGTTCAGGATGGTATATTTCAGAAGCAATACAAGTTTATTTTCCACAAGCATTTAAAGAAGCACCAACAGTTATAGCGAGTGCTTATCGTCAAGCATCAGATAGAAATGGATTAGTTGTTTTTACTAGAAATGTAAATACAGCTTCATTTGGTGCTTGGAGTGGTATGCTTGTTTCTTCTACTGCAACAGGTTTTACTAGAACATATGTAGCAATAGGAAGATGGAAATAAAATAAGGAGGAAATTAAATATGGAATTAACACAAATTATAACAATAGTAACAATGATAGTTACATGGTTACTTGGAATAGTAGCAAAAAAATCAAAGTGGGTTGACAACAACCTAATACCAATTCAAAATATATTAATTGGATTAGTAGTGGCAATAATTGAATGGATTATAACTGGTGACTTCTCAATAGCATTATCAGCAAGTGGTTTATTAGCTGGGGGAAGTTATGATGTATTCCATAATATAAAGAAATTAATTAATAAAAACAAAGAAATTAATGTAGAAGTGGGGTTAGGATAGTATGCAAAGAGCAATATTCCCAATATTAAAAACATGGGAAACTCAACCTATGGGCACAGGTTCACATAAAGACACTAAAGCAATAGACTTTGGTGTCTTGAGCCCATACAATGATACAAAATTAACTGCACCTTTTGATGGTAAAATAGTTTATGTAGATACACAATCAAATGGCGGAGGAATAGCATTTGAAAGTTTAAATAAAGTTAAATATGTAGATGGTACAGAAGATTATATGACATTATGGACAGGACACGATAATAACCCACCTAAATTAGGCGCAACATTCAAACAAGGTGAGCATTATAGTGATATGGGTACTGCCGGCAATGTGGCAAAACATTGTCATTTAGAGGTTATCAAAGGTAAGTTCAAAATGGCTATAAAAGTAACTTCTGCCGGTGCTTATAAGTTTGATAATACAATAGAGCCATACAAAGCATTATTCTTAAATAAAGATGGTTTAATTAAGTATAGCAAGTATAAATGGACCACACTACCTACAACAATAGGAACACCAGTAAAAAGAAATGAAAGCGTAGACCAAATAGAAGTAGTCGCAACTGTATTAAATGCAAGAGATAAGGCTAGTTTAAAAGGCAATATATTAGGCTTTATGAATACAGGAATATATAATATTATATCTAGTACAAAAGCAGATGGTTATACTTGGTATCAAGTAGAAAAGAATGTATGGATAGCATACAACAAAGAGTGGGAAACACTATTGCCTAAAAAAGAAAGCGAATTAGAAAAATTAAAAAAAGAAAATGCTACATTAAAACAAAATAATCAAAATTTGGCAAATGAAGTTATTAAGTTGCAAAACAAACTAAAAGAAATTAATAAGTTATCGACATTGTAAGGAGGTAATTATGAAAAAAGGAAATCAATTTTATTTAAAAGTACAATTATGTGATGAAAATGATAATTTAATAAACATTTTATCAATAAGTAAAGTTCAATTTAACATTGGCAATTTAACTAAAGTATTTGACCACTCAAATGAAGAAGTTGAGTATGATGATGAAAGTCAAGCATTTAAAATATGGATAACCGAAAAAGAAAGTTTTAATTTTAAAAACCAAACAAATATTGATGCAAGAGTGTTATATAAAAATGATATTATCGATGGAAGTATGATTAAACAAATATATTTTCACAATAGTTTGAATGAGGTGTTGTTAAATGATAGTTCCCAAGATAATTAACGAAGATAAAATAATAAAATTAAAAATAACTTCTTCATTTCCTCCTATTGTTCTTGCTAATTTACAAGAAAAAAATGCAATTCCAACAAAAGAAGTTCAAGAAATAGTAGCAGACAATAACTTTGATGGCTTGTCAAAAGTAACAATTCAAGCAATTCCACCTGCAAACTTACAAGAAAAGAATGTAGCCCCTAGTAAAGAAATTCAAGAAGTAGTTGCTGATGAAATGTATGATGGCTTGTCAAAGGTTATAGTTGACCCAATTCCTGATATAAACTTACAAGAAAAAAGGGTTATACCTACAAAACAAGAACAAGAATTAATTGCAGATGTTGGTTATGATGCTTTGTCTAAAGTAACAATAGAACCAATACCAAATGAATATATTATACCAAGTGGAACATTAGAGATTACTCAAAATGGAGAATATGATGTAGTAGAAAAAGCAAAGGTAAATGTAAATCTTAACGAGGATATTCTAAATGGTATTATTGAACAATATAAAAGTGCAACTGATGTTATTAATGCTAATACATTTGTTGAATTTGTTAAAACTTTTAATCAATCAACATTTGAAAATGGACATATACTTTATATAAGTGAATATAAAGATAATACTATTATTATTTATAATACATCAAGTAGTTGTATCTTATCAAAAGTTTCGTTTGATAAAGAAATAACAATAATTGATACAACAACAATTCGTTCGACTATTGTTAGTGGATTAAAATGTAATCAACATGATAATCAATTAATAATGATATATAAAGCCTCAAACATAGGATACATCAAAAATATTAATCTTGATGATTATACAATGTCTAATGAATTAAGTATAGGGTCAACTGGTAATTATTTTGATATTGTTTTATATAAAGTTGTTGGAGATACTAAATATTTTATGAATATTTCAATACACAATACAACATATCCTTATGTTAGAATGGTATATCTTCAAAATAATGTAATAACTCAAGTTAATCAATGGAATGGTAATGAAGGAAATATAAATGGCGGTTTTAGAATATTTAACATAAACGATAAATTTATATTTACACAATCTGATGGTTCATATTTTACAATTAACTTTATAAATGTTAATGATAATTATAATGTTTCTATTGGTACAAAAAAAACATTTGCTTATAGATATGCAGAGGTTGAGTGTTTTGATAACAATTTATTAATCATATATCGAGATGCCACTAACAATTATTTAAAAGTTGCTATTTTAACTATTGATGGAACAAGTACAATTGAAACAAAAGTTATAACTTTACAAGAAAATACAAACTTTGATTATAATAATCTAACATGTGGAAAACTTAATAATAATTTCTATACATTACATAGAAATGACACTTCAACACCATTTACATTAACATTAATAAATCCTAATAATTTAACAATATTAGATAGTTTCGTTTTAGATGATACATCAGTTTCTTCTTTAGATTATTTAACTCATATGGAATATATAAATGATTTATTCTTTGCTGTTCAACCTATAACTTCTACTTATAAAGATAATTTATTTTTAATAAAAAGTGAAAATGACAAAATAGTTAGTAAAGTTAAAGAAGCAACTAATCAAATTAATGGTTTAACAAAAACTAATTGTTCAAGTGAACAAGAGGGTGAAGTTTGGATATTAAATTAAAAATTATTAAAAGAAAGATTAATTCTTTCTTTTTTTATTTTAAAAAAATGTAAAATATGTATTGACTTTTATTCTCATATGTGATAATATTAAAACATAAATAAATAGAAGGAGGAATAAAATGAAAAGAATTAAATGGGAAAACATATTTTTTATCTTAATGCTAGTATATGGAGTGATTTGTATGATGAATCATAACACAAATGAATTATCATACATAGAACTACCAATATATCTAGGACAAGCATTATTAGTAAGATATACAGTTAAATATGTAAGACTTTATCCAAAAGTATTTTTAGGCGAAATACAAGACTTTTTCAAAGATTAGTATAAATGTTAGGGTTAAGGGGTTTTTGTTGAATATAAGGCGAAAAATACAGGAATTAGAAAGGATTATAATTATGGATAATGAAATTTTTAAAAATATAATAAAAAATACATATAATTTTGATGAAGAAGAGCAAAAATGTGAATTGTGTGGAGAAGTTGCAATAAAACAAAATATATACGATGCTAATTATTGTGCAGATTGTTTTAATGAAGCACAGGAAAGCAGGATGTAATGATAAAAAATAAAGAATTGGATGAAATGATTAAAAAATGTAAAACTTCAAAAGAATTAAAAGAATTAATAACATTGTTTGCAAATGAAATTATAGGAAAAATCACTGATAAACAAACACTTAAAATTTTAAAAGCAAAAAATGAAATAGAAAAAAAAGAAAAACAAAGGAGAGAAAAAGATGCCTTATAAAAAAATGAATTTTACAGAACCCACTGAAAGAGAAAAAAATTTAATATTTTTAATTAATATAAAAAGATATTTAAGAGAAAGAAAATTATATTATGAAAATTTTAAAAAAAATAGAATATTTGAAGAAATTATGCAAGATGCACAATTCATAAGAGGTAAAATTGAAACTTATGAAGAAATCTTGGGAAAATTAGATTTATTTACATTAGAAGATAAAATAAGAAAGATGGTGTAAAATGATAAAATTATATGAAGAACAAAAAGTTAGTATTTATAAAATACAAAAGGATTTAGGACTTGATAGAATGAGATTATACAGGTATGCAAACGGAATTATTCCCATAGATAAAATTCCAGCCAAACTTGTTTTAGACCTCGCCTACTATCTAAAAGAAGAACCAAATGATTTAATGAAAAAAATGACAAAATATCTAAAAAAGTAAGATAGCAAAAAACTATCTTTTTTATTATTTTTGTATTGACTTTGTACTATAAATGTATTATAATTATATCAGATAGGAGGTAGAATATGTTATATGTAAGAATTACTGATGATTTAAAAAAACAACTTCAAGATGAAGCAAAAGAAAAAGGATTGTCATTGAGTGCTTATATTAGAATGATACTAATTGAAAGGAACAAGTAATGACAAAAGATGAAATATTGAAACGAATTAATGAAGTATTTGGTAAATATGAATTTATAGAAAATGGACATTATTATTTATGTAATGGAAAAAGAGTTGGAATTAGCACAACAGGACTTATAGGTCAATATGAAAATCATTTTGATAGTGAAACAATTTCGCAACAAGTTGCAAATAAAAGAGGAATAAGTCAACAAGAAGTTCTTGAAGAATGGAGAATAGAAAATTTGCATTCTAAAATTAAGGGAAGTTTCATACATGAATTTGCTCAAAGTCTGTGGGAAGGAAAAGAATACAAATTTGATTATTCAAAAGTTCCGGAAGAAATTGATATTGATAGATTAAAAAGCGACATAAATAAGTTAATACCGCAAGCAATTAATTTTTACAATGATTATAAAGATATGTATGAACTTATAGGTTGTGAAATATATTTAGGCGATGAAGATTTTGATGAATGTGGAGCAACTGACCAAATTCTTTATAATAAATATACTGGTGGAATAGCAATAATTGACTATAAAACGAATAAAGAAATAAAACAAGAAAGTTATAAACATAAAAAAATGTTAATTCCTTTACATAGATTTGATGATTGCAACTATATTCATTATTCAATACAATTAAGTGGATATAAATTTAAGTTTGAAAGAAATACCAAATTAAAAGTTGATGAAACATTTATTGTTTATTTTAACATAAATGCAGATAACTACGAAATTATTGAACCATTAAATATGGAAAAAGAGGTACAGAAAATTTTAGAAAATAGGAAGGTGAAGAATATGAATAGTGTACCAATATTATTAATTGGAAAATCAGGGAGTGGTAAAAGCACTTCATTAAGAAATTTTAAGAAAGATGAAATTGCAGTTGTAAATGTTTTGGGAAAACCATTACCATTTAAGACAGACATTAATGCGCCAAAGAGTGATAATTATGATGCAATTTTAAAAGCAATAGCAAAAACTGAAAGAAAGACAATAGTTATAGATGATGCTAATTATTTAATTACTAATGAATTTATGAATAAAACAAGTGTTAAAGGATTTGATAAATACAATGAACTAGCAAATAACTTTTGGAATCTTATAAATGGCATTAAAAACATAGAAGGTGGAAAGACAGTATATCTAATAATGCACGAAGATACTGATGAAAATGGAAATGTTAAACCAAAAACAATAGGTAAGTTATTAGATGACAAAGTAAATATTCAAGGGATGTTTACAATTTGCATAAGAAGTATGTTTGAAAATGGTAATTACATATTTAGATTAAAAACAAATGGTCAAGATTGTGTAAAAACACCATTTGGAATGTTTAATGAAGAATCAATGGAAAATGATTTAAAAGAATTTGATAAAGTTGTAAGAGAATATTATGATTTAGATAAAGAAGAAGAAAAAGGAGAATAATAATGACACAAATATTGGAAACTACAATTGAATATTTACAAGATTATTTAAAAATTGTTGAAAAAGAAGATAAAAATAAAGGAATATTATTAAGTGGTAAAGTTGCTAACTTATACCAATTAATTGATATTTATAAAAATGAATTAGAAAAATCAAAAGAAAGTAAAGGAGAAAATTAATATGGAAAGAATTAATAATTGGAATGAAGTAGAAGCAAAAGGGATGGAAGATTTTAAAAATCTACCAATAGGAGCTTACGAATGTATTATAAAAGAAGCAGAAGTTTATAAAAATCAAGACAATGGAAAAGAAAGTTTTAGAGTTGCAATTGATATAGCAACAGGAGAATATAAAGATTATTTTCAAAAAAGATATGATAACAACACAAATTCAAATAAAAAATGGGACAACAATGCAACTCGTTATTTAGCTTTTCAAGGAGATAATGTACCATATTTCAAAGGCTTTATAACTTGCGTAGAAAATTCAAATGTAGGCTACACTTGGAATTGGGATGAAGCAACATTAAAAGGTAAAAAAATATGTGGAGTATTCCAATATGAAGAATACGAAAAACAAGATGGTTCAAAAGCAGTTAAAGTAAGATTAAATAAATTCAGAAGTTTAGACAAAATGAAAGATATTGAAGTAAGTGATAGTGTTAAATTATTAAATGGCTCATATATGTCAATTGATGACTACAACGAAAGAAAAGAAGATAAAAAAGATGCCTTTGTTGACTTTGGAGATGTTGTAGAAATTAATGATGATGACCTTGCGTTTTAATTAAAATTAAAAGTAGTTTAAAAACTACTTTTTTTGTTTAAATAAGTGTTGACTAGATACAAAATAGGTGCTATAATTCAATTAGATTAAAGATAGGAGGTGCAATATGGAACAACCAATTTTGAGATTACAAAAAAATGCTGAAACAAAAACAAACAAAATGAGAATACCACAACAAGTAATTGAAAAATGGGGAAAAAATTATTATATGGAAATTTACAATGATTATATTAAATTAGTACCTGTAAAGAAAGGAGAATAAAAATGGCTAAAAATAGTTTTATATTATACTATGACCAAAAAGAAGTTATAGATGAACTTGATGATGAACAAGCAGGGAAACTTTTTAAAGCCATTTATGAGTATAATGTAAATAAAAAAATCACATTGAAAGGTGCGTTAAAACTTGTATTTATTCCTTTTAAAACATCTTTTGATAGAAACGATGATAAATGGGATGATATTAAAGAAAAAAGGAGTAATGCAGGTAAAAATCATACTGGAAATCAATACACTAGACAAAAAGAAATGGAACAAATGGAACAAGTGTCCCAAAATGGAACAAATGGAACTGTTAGTGTTAGTGATAGTGTAAGTGTAAATGTAAGTGATAGTGTAAGTGTGAGTGTTAATAATATACCTGACACACACGACACCATTTTTGAGTTTTCTTGTTTTACTTTTGAAAATTATGAAAAAAATGATTTGAAAAAAAGTTGTAAAAAGTTTTTTAATTACTACAATGAAAAAAAATGGAAGGGTGTTAATGATTGGCAAGAAAAACTTAAAATGTGGATAGAAGATGACTTTGCTAATGGCAAAATAAAAATTAAACAAAAAGAGGAATACGATACTAGAAAGTTTTTTGAAGATGAAAATGGACTTTTCAAGTATGACAGCGAGGGTGTGAAACATTATGTATAGAATTTGCGAAGAAAATAGAATGCAAACTGAAAATGAATTTTTGGCGCTTGTATTAAATAAACCTGAAGTTATTGATTTATTACAAATTAAACCAAAATATTTGTGTAGCAAAGATAATAGAAAAATGTTAGAATATGCGATAGAGTGTTACAAAAATTATAAAATAATATCACCTGCAAGAATTTTGGAAGTACACAAAGATTTTGATGCTGATTATTATATTGAATTATTGATTAACGAAATGTGGCATGAACAGGCTTGGAAAGAACAATTAGATGTTGCCCAGGAAAGTATTTTAAAATTTTACAAAGAAGATGTTATAAAATTTTTGAACGAAAAGTTAAATGAGGAAAAAATCCAATATAACGAATATATGCAAAAGATGAAAGACATCGACAATGTACAATTGTTAGAAAATTCAACTGAACTAAAAAAGCAAGAGATTTTACAAAGTATTAACGAAGAAAAAGCACGAATTAATTTGAATAAATTTCCACGATTAAATAATATATTAAAATTAGTACAGGGCGACTTTTTAATCATAGGTGCGACAACTGGAGCAGGTAAGTCGGGATTGCTGATTAATTTAATGGCAGATTTAATGACTGGATTCCAATGTATTTATTTCAATATGGAAATGAGCAAAAGCACGATTTACAAGAGAATAATATCGGTAAATGCAGATGTTAAAGTTGGAGATGTTGAAAAGCCACGCACCGATTACCAAAGAAATTTAATTAATACTACACTTGATAAAATAGAACAAGCAAAGTTGATAATAGAACATAAAGCAAGTGATATGACTATGATTAAGTCAACCATCGCTAAAATGAAAGATAAAAATAGACATACAATTGTGTTTATAGACCACCTTGGACTTGTTAAAATAGATGGTGTGCGTTCTTTATATGAGCAAGCGACCGAAGTAGCAAAAGAACTAAGACAAATTTGTTTGGAGTATGACTGCACAATTATAAGCGCTAGTCAATTAAACAGAGGCGCTTACACAAGTGATGAAATAACTTTATCAATGTTAAAAGATTCAGGTGAGTTGGAAAATAGTGCTAGTAAAGTTATATTGCTTTACAAAGACAAAAATTCTAAAAAGGAAGATTTGATGCAAGATATGATACTTGATGTTGCTAAAAATAGAGATGGGTATACAGGTGTTGTTGAAACTATCTATGACAAAGAAAAACAAATATTTAGAGAAAAAAGGGAGTATTAATATGAGTGAAGCACGAAAAGAAGAATTAATACACGAAATAACAAGGTTATTAATAAAACAAGATTTTTATGATAAAGAACATAATATAGATACATATGTTAAAAAAACAAGAATATATAAAGATTTGATTAAGATGGTGAAAGAATTGTTATGAAAAGGGAAGTACAAGATAGAAAAAGACAATTATACAAACAAGCAATGATTTTAAGAGAAATAGCAATTGATAAACAACCGCTTGATAAACAAAAAGAATTGCGAGAACAACAAGATGATGCTTATAAGAGATTTCAGTTTATAACTAATTTAGAAAATGCAATGAGAACAAAATGATAATTTAAGGAGGAAATATGAAAATAATAGAAGAAAATAAGAAAATAGAGAAAATAGATTTAAGTGTTTTAAACACTCAAAAAGATAAAAATAGAGAATTTAGAAGAGCAATTAACGAACTAATAGATGAAGTAGAAAACTTAAAGGGTAAGAGTGAGTAATATGACAGAACATTTAAAATTAGTTAAAGAAAATGCTTACTTAAAATTAGGTATTATTAACTTAATAGAAGCAATTGATAAAGAAAGACAATTAAATGGTATTAAAGACTTTTTAAAAGATTTAATAGATGGTGTTGAAGAAAACACAAGAAAAAGAAATGCAGAAAATATATCAAAGTTTTTTGATGAGTTAAAGGGTAAGAGTGAATAAATGAAATTAGAAGTAGGAATGTATGTAAGAACTAAATGGGGGTATATATGTAAATTAATAAACATAAATGATTTTAGAGAACCATCTTTTAAATATGGAGTTGAAGCAAATTATTTAAGAGATGTTATGTTTATTGGTGATGAAGATATAGCAAAAGCAAGTCATAACATAATAGACCTTATAGAAGTAGGAGATTATGTTAATGGGGAAAGAGTTGAAGAAATTTGGAAAGAAGTTGTGTTAGTAGGGCAAGAATGTAGACCTATATCATTTAACAATATTAAATCAATAGTAACTTCCCAACAATTTGAAAGTATGAGTTATAAGAGAGGAGATTAGAAATGTTAAAGATAAAAGACAATGTAGATTTAAAAGAATTAGAGAAGTATGGGTTTATATTACAACAAGTTGGTTTAGATAATGCTTATGCAAAATTTATATTAAAAGGCAAATATAGGGAAAATTTAATAATTTGGAGAGATGACAAATCAATTCAAACAGAAGGCATAGAAATATTAGATACATTATACAATTTAATAAAAGATGAATTAGTAGAGAGAGTAGAGGATTAAATATGGAATATAATACAAAAACAAAAATAACAAATTATGATATAAGAAAGGTTAAAGTGAAGAAGTTATGAAAAAAGCAAAAAAAATATTTATAGCAATATTTGGTGGTTTATATATCACAATGTTTATTTATTCATTCTTTTATATGTTTGTTACTGGTGATATAACTTATATATTTTGGTTAGGTATTCCACTTGGTGCTTGGTTAATAGGAAGTCTAATTTATATGTGTTTAAAGGAAGATTAGGTGATAATAAATGAGTGAAGAAGAAACAATAATGAGTGGAGAAGAAATAATAACAGAGTTTATACAAAATGCAACAGGTTTTAGAATTGTTGCGAGTGATTTAACAACAGGAAAAGTTGTAGTAAACAATATAGAAATAACAAGTATAGAAGATTGGAATAAAGTTACACATTCAATAGTTGAATTACAACAAGAAAACTCACAACTAAAAGAACAAGTACAATGTCTAATAAAACAAAGAGATGATACAAATAAGAGTGCAGTAGAAACAATAGAAAAGTATCAAGTAGAAAACTCACAACTAAAAGAAAGAATAGAAAAGGCAATAGAATATATAGAAAGCCATAAAATGATTGATTATGATGAATTTGAATATTTAAGTACAAGTCCAAAACATTTAATAGAAATACTAAAAGGAGATAAAGAATGAGTGAAGAAAAAATAAATGATATTCAAGAATTAATTGAAAGAAAAATTTTATTAGCAGAAGTAAGCGGAGGTTTAACTTCTAGTGATAGAAAGTTTATTGATTTATGGAATTATACAGTTGATTTACAACAAAGAATACAAAAAGCCATAGAATATATAAAAGAAAATGATAATAGTGAATTAGGAATATATCAAACAAAATTTATAGGAAAAGATAAATTAATAAAAATTTTAAAAGGAGATAAAGAATGAAAAGATTATTAACAAACAAAAAATTTCTAGAAACAACAGCAATAATTTTTATTTTGATTATATATGCTTTTATTTCAATGATATTAATTGAAATAATCCAAAAAGAAAATAACAAAAGCAACATTGGTTGTTATTGTACTAAAGATGGTACATTTTGTCCTTAAAGGCAAATAAACGCCAATTTAAGCGATTTTATACCTTTTTAGTATATTTATATTATTTTAGTTAAAAAATTGCTTAGAATTGAAATTAGATAGGTTTAAGAAAGGAATAGATGATGAGTAATATTATAATTTGTGATACTAGAGAAAAAGGCAATAAAAAAATTCTTGAATATTTTGACAACGTTGGGCAAGATTATATTGTTTCAAAACTTGATGCTGGTGATTATATGCTATACAAAGACTACACCACTATTATCGACAAGAAAGATGGCTTACTCGAACTCGCCGGTAATCTTTGCCACACGTCCGAACACAATCGAATAAAAAGAGAAATTGCCAAAGCTCGTGAGTTAGGTTGTCAAAACTTTATCTTTTTAATTCAAGACAACAAAATAAAAACGCTTGAAGATATTAAATCTTGGAGTTCACCACACACCAAAGTCAAAGGCGAAACTTTATTGAAAATTATGAACACTATGCATACAAGATACGGTGTTCGATTTATTGTACTCCCTAAAAAAAAGATGGGAGAAATGATTATAAAATTGTTAGGAGTGAAATAATGAAATTAAAAGTATTAGAATTATTTGGAGGAATAGGTGCATGTAGTAAAGCACTAGAAAGATTAGGCATAGATTATGAAATAGCAGATTATGTCGAAATAGATAAATATGCAGTTAAATCATTTAATGCAATACATAATACAAATTTTGAACCACAAGACATATGTGAGTGGGATAAAGATATAGAAGTAGATTTAATAATGCATGGTTCACCTTGTCAAGATTTTTCCTTAGCAGGTAAACAAGCAGGTGGAGATGAGGGTTCAGGAACTAGAAGTAGTTTAATGTATGAAACTATAAGAATAGTAGAAAAGTTAAAACCTAAATATGTAATATGGGAGAATGTAAAAAATCTATTAAGCAAGAAGCATATACATAACTTTGATGCTTATTTAAAAACAATGGAACAACTAGGATATACAAACTATTATCAAGTTTTAAATGCTAAAGATTATGGAATACCACAAAATAGGGAAAGAGTATTTACTATTAGTATTTTAGGAAATGAAAATTATGAGTTTCCTAATAAACAGGATGAAGCAAATTTGCAAGACTTTTTAGAAAAAGACACTAATATGAAAACAAAACCTATGTGTGAGAAAGCATTTAACAAAGAATATGAACAGATAATAACGAGCGACAAAGACATTTATCGATGCAATGTATCGAGCGGTTATCAAGATTGTAAAATAGGAATTAAAGTTAGTCCTACGATTAGAGCAAATAATAATTGTACTCATATTTTACAAAGATTTGAATTTCCACCTAAACAAGAACTTAAATTAAAGTTAAAAGATATGTTGGAAGATGAAGTAGATGAGAAATATTATTTAAGTGATAAAATGGTAAATTGTTTTATTAGTAATGGTACTGGCAAATATCCTCGTAGAGAAAGATTTTTACAAAATATAAATCGAAAAAACCAAGATGTAGCAAATGCAATAATAACAACAGAAGGTAACAAACCTACTTGTAATTTTATAAAAAAGCCAGTATGCATTAACTCTAAAGGTGGAAGAAACGGAATACAAGGATTGCAGCCATCATTAAAAGACAGAATTTATGATAGTAATGGGATAGCTACTTGCGTGGCAACTTCAAATTTCTTTATGCCAAATTATACGGATAATTTAAGAATAAGAAAACTAACGCCTAAAGAGTGTTGGCGACTAATGGGATTTGATGATGAAGATTTTGAAAGAGCATCTAAAGTTAATTCAAATACTCAATTATACAAACAAGCTGGAAATAGTATAGTAGTAAATGTATTAGAAGCAATATTAAAGAACTTGCTATTTTAAAAATAATATGTTATAATTATTATGTGGATACCACATATTCACATGAGCATTACCAAACAAAGTACTGATTTAATTATCAGTACACTAGCGATAGAACCTTCTATTTTATTCTTTTTATTTTTACAAAAACTTAATAAATTTCTTTTTTTCAGTCGCTAGTGTAGTGCTAATTAATAGTGCTAATATTCATTCTTTCACTTTTATTATAGTAAGAGTTTTCTAAAATTCTTACTTTTTTTATTCATTTGTGCTATAATTAATTTAGATAAAAAGGTAGTGGTTGATTATGAATGAATGTTACATTAATCCAAATTGGAGTTTTAAAGAAGTTGTTTCAAATATTGAGGTGATAAAATCTCGTGCTAGGGAGATTATCGCCTCTTTTTCTTATTTTGAGCGCAAAAAAGCCATTGCATTTATGTATAAATTGCGTAAAGATATTTATTCACTTAACTTTGAAACTTGGCGTTGCGACAGGATTGTTGAATACGTTTACGATGACATTGACCTTCAAACCTTGCAAAAATTAATTTAGGAGCGTTTATGAAAGAAATTACAAAAACAATGATTGAAGAATTTAAAATTAAACAACTCAACTACGATTTTATGGGCTATTCACTACAAAAGAAAGACATTTACACATTCCATCATTTAATTATTCCAGCACGGTTTGGTGGAAAATGCACACGCAACAATGGTGCCATCTTATGCGGAAACACATCACATCCGTATTTGCACGTTATTGAATACAAAGACAATGATATGTTTTGGGATATTACGAACGAGATGATACAGATGAATCAACTAGGCAAACTCGACCTACAAAACTTACGCAGGATACACGACATTTTAACTCAATTTGAGCGTGAGTATTGCGGTTGTACAACCCGCAAGGGTAAAATATTAATCAAAGAACAATACACAAGGAGGGTTAAATTATGAAAGAATTATCACTTATATTTTTATTATTCTATTTTATTTATGTTATCTATCGTTATATAAATTGGCGAAATAGACAAAAATAACTATCTATGTTATAATTTTATATGAAATTTAGAAGAAAAGTAGGTGATAATATTAATATCGACAAGATGATAAATATGTTATTACTTAAACTTTCTAAAACGCACGATATATTCTTTATGGAAAAACGAAACTATCGTGATGACAAAGTTTATAAAACATTCATTGTTAAAATAGATAAAACTAGTGAAGAATTTAGAAATAAACGTGATTTATTAATGTATTTATCTAAAAATTAAAGGAGATGATATAATTGGCTAAACTTACCGACAAACAAAAAAAGATAATAATCGCTGATTATGTCGAAACTCAAAATTATAGTGAAACTGCTAGAAGAAATAATGTATCTGATGTTACTGTTAAAGATGTTGTAACTAAAAATGAAACGACTTTGAAAATACTTGAGCAAAAAAAACAAGAAAATACACAATCTACAATAGAATATATGCAAACTCAACACGAAAGTAAAAAGCGAATTTTAGATAAGATATTAAAAGCGATAGAAGAAAAAGCGGATAATATTGATATGTTTACAAATATAAAAGACTTGGCTACTGCTTATGGAATTATTTTAGATAAAGAATTAAAATTTATGGAAATGCAACGTGGAAATGCTAACAACGAAGAATTGAACAAAGTTCGTGAATTGTTAACAAAGATAAGTGATGGTGCAAATAATGGATAAATTAACATCACCAAAACAGGATGAGTTTATTAGAAACGCAACTCATCGGTATAACATTAAAGTAGGAGCTAGACGTTGCGGTAAAACTTACCTGGATAATTTGTGGACTATTCCAACAAGAATACTGGAAAGAAGTGGCAAAGATGGTTTATATGTTATTTTAGGTGTTTCCAAGGGTACGATAGAACGAAATGTACTACAACCATTAAGGCAGATATATGGCAAGAATTTAGTAGGTACAATTAACTCAAACAACATTGCCAAGTTGTTTGGTGAAGAGGTCTACTGCTTAGGTGCTGAAAAAGTAAGCCAAGTTTCAAAAATACAAGGTACATCTATCAAATACTGCTATGGCGATGAGGTGGCAAAATGGAACCAAGAAGTGTTTATTATGGTGCAAGGTTCACTTGATAAACCTTATTCAATGTTTGATGGAGCATTAAATCCTGAAAATCAATCGCATTGGTTAAAAAAAGACTTTCTTGATAAAGTTGAAGAAAAAGGGCTTGATGTTTATGTTCAACACTATACGATATTTGACAATCCATTCTTAAGTCAAGAATTTGTTGATAATTTGTGCAAAGAATACGAAGGGACAGTTTTCTATGATAGATTGATACTTGGCTTATGGAAAAATGCAGAGGGTATTATTTATAAGCAATTTGCTGATAACCCTAGTCAATTTATTAAAGACAAGGCAGTTGATGAGAATGGAAATAAAATAAACTTTATGATTATATCGATTGGAATTGACTATGGAGCAACGCAAGGTGAAACGGAATTTAAGGCAACAGGAATAACGCCTTATTTTAGGCAAGTGTGGACATTAGATGAAGAAAAATTGAGTGGTTTACATTCGCCTGAGCAGATGTATGAGAAGTTTGTTGAATTTTATAAGCGAGTTGTTGCTGAATATGGAAAAGTGACACACGCATTTGGCGATTATGGTGCATTAGGACAAGTTATTACTTATGGTTTAAATAGATACTTACAGCAAAAGAGAATACCTTTACAAGTTCAAGATTGTATCAAGGGTAGAATAGTTGACCGAATAGAACTTGATTGTCATTTATTTGGACAAATACGTAGATTTATATTAAAAAAGTGTAAATATCTCATAGAAGCGTATTCACAGGCTTTATGGGATGATAAAAAAGAAGATGAGAGATTAGATGATGGAACTACACCAATAGATGATTTGGACGCATCGGAATATTCAATGTTTCCATTTTATGATAAATTAATGATGAATATACAAGGGAGATAATAAAAATGAAATTAGAAAAGTTTTTACAAGATAATTATAATTACAATCCAGATGTAAAAGATGTTTTACAATCTTATATTAAGCAATGGAAAAGTTGGTATGAAGGGAATGTTAAAGATTTCCACAATTATTATATTTATAATGGCGAGGTAAATGTACCACAACAACGCTACACGATGAATATGGCAAAAGAGATAAGTGAGGACTGGAGCGATATTTTATGGAGTGAAAAATGCCAAATATCAATGGCTGATGAAAAGTCACAAGAACAATTTGATGAGTTAGTAGAAGCATTAGATTTATATGTATTAATTAACCAATCAATAGAAAAATCAGGTGCATTAGGAACTGAAAGTACTGTTGTTAGTGTATATGACATTATTGAAAATGAAGAGGGAATGACACTAGATGTTTCAAATGCCAAAACTCGTGTAGATTTAGTAGATGTTGAATGGGTATTTCCATTAAGTTGGACAAACAAAGGGATAACAGAATGTGCTTTTGGTAGTGTGGAATATATCAAGGGTAAAAAGCATATTGTGTTGGCAGTTCATCAATTAAATGATGCAGGTAATTATGTTATTAAAAATCACTTATTTAGTGAAACAAATGGTAATTTAATTGAAATAAAAGGTGTTGAAAATACAATAAACGAGTTTGATACAAAATCTAATATTAAATGGTTTAGCATATTTAAACCTTTATTAACTAACAACCTATTTAATAACTCGCCTTTTGGTATCCCACATTTTGCAAATGCTATTGATAACTTAAAAGCAGTTGACATTTCATTTGATGCTTTAAAAAATGAAATTAACGATGGAAGAAGAAGAACATTTGTAAGAGCAGATTTGTTAAGTTATGATTTAGGAAAAGAAAGATTAGTATTTGACCCTAACGATACAACTGTTTATAGATTACCAGAAGGAGCAACTAAAGATGATTTAATACAAAGTGATAGCGAAGCTTTAAGAACTGCTCAACAAATTGAAGCATTAAATACTAATTTGAATATTTTAGGAAGTAAAGTTGGGTTTGGTGAAAATCACTACCATTTTGATGGACAAAACTTATCAACTGCAACTGCTGTTGTAAGTTCTAATAGTAAACTATTTAGAAGAAAGAAAAAACTTGAAATTGGTTATGAAAGTGCTATTTATGATTTAGTAAAGGCTGTTTGTTATGCTTCAAGTACTTTCGGACAATATAACATAAATACCGAAGATATGGTAATACAATTTGATGATAGTATAATTGAAGATAAAGAGGCAGAAAGCAATAGGGCAATGCGTGAAGTTAGTGCTGGTTTATTAAGCAAGGTTGATTATAGAGTTCAAGTATTTGGTGAAACACCTGAAATAGCACAACAAAAGATTACTGAAATTGAAGCAAATAATCCTGATATAAAGACTTTATTAGGAACAAATAACGAAGAATAG
>JAZSNL010000029.1:0-2360 GCA_045536365.1 Bacilli bacterium
ATAATTCTATCAGACATTTGGATTAATTCTAACGCCTCATTAAATTTGCCTATTTCTATGTATATATTAGTTTTTTGATCATTGTATTCTAATTGATGTTCGATTGTGATGGGATTTTCATTAATATGTTTATTTGTAATATCTATAAAATGTAATACAACATTATACCTAGGTAAAACTTTATGAAAAATATTAATTATTCGATTCAAAAATGATATTAGCTCTGCCTTTGGCTTATTATCTAAAGACATTTCCAGTAAATGTTCAAAGTCTTTAATAAGACAAGCTTTATCAATTACCAATAAATACTCTGCCAACGAATCTTTATCTGTCTCATATAGATTACTAAGCATCTCAATGTCCGAAAGGATTTCGCATAATAATCGTTTACATTTTAATTGTGAGGCTTGATACAATATTTCTAGCGTATATTGAGCGTTTCTATTATGTTTTTTAAGATTCTCAATAAATTGAATTCTTATATCCTCACAATAATCAGTTGGAGAAAACCGTTCAGCAACAGATTCATGCAATTTAATGCATCCATTTGATTTAAAAAAAGGAGATAAGTAACTATAAATAATAGTCCATTGTTCTGCATTGATATTACATATATTACAAATATCTGATTCCAGAATACCGTATTTTGTCAAGGACAAAACTTGGATTGCATTATTAATCGCAGCTATGAAGATTTGCTTATCACCCTCATAAAAATTACATTGGCGATTAATACTACTAATGATTCTACTTTTAAGACACTCATATACATTATTCTGAGAAACCGTTTCTTTGTTGTTAAATGCGTTATTAGGTAATGTATTAGTAAGAGTTTCATCAATACAATAACGAGCTTCTCTTAAGTTTTTAGGCTGGAACTGCAATGGTATTAGTTGATTATGTTTTGAGTATCCATAATAACACTTAAGATACTTTATTATAAATTCTTCAATTATATTATTTGAAAGTTTATGCTCAACACTTAACACTCTACTTGTTTCTGATAATTTATGAGAAGATGTAAGAATATATCTAATATTGTGTTGAGGATCAGGAAAATCTGAAACTAATGTATTCTTATGCTCTAATGAACAGGTTACATCATCACCAAATCCATCGATAGCGACCAACACATCTTTAGATATTTGATGAATTAGTAGAGTGATAACTTTTCTTAGCTCTTCCATATCATTTATGTGATTATACAAACCGTAATCAAGATTTCTATACTTACATACTTGATACAAAATACATTTCCAGATATTCAAAGGCGTATCCAAATTTCGAGATGCTCCTATGAAGTAATAAAAGCAAACAGAACCTTTCGTGCTTGATTTCTTTAAAAGATTTGCTACATAAATAGTCTTTCCAGTAGCTATTGGTGAATATAAATTCAGAATATCCTTTGAATTATTATATCTAATATCATTTTCTATATTTTTCAATTGGAACATTTTAGATATTAGCGACTGCATGTATACCTGCTGCTCATTCCAAATGAGTTCCTCTTTAGGAAATTGTTGAATTGGGAATCTGCTCTCTAATGTACTTTTTATACTTTGATATATTATATTATCCGCAATAGGCTCATTTTCATTAAAAAACCAATAAACTGGTGCAATTTGACTGCTTTTTGTAAAAACAAATCTCTTCCATGAAGTCAATTTGTCTTCTTGTGTGTTTCTCGATAATGAAGTAATTATGGATATTGGGTGAGTTAAAATGTATTTCCAATCGCCAAACTTGTGGTTATTTAGATTAAACTCTCCGATAAAGAAATAAAAATCGAAGTAATCAGTTTTATCTTTTTGTGAAATAAAATATCGCATTTCTATTTCTGTATATCCATATTTTCTCTTTATCATAGAAGGGACTCCATGAAAAACGGACAATCTCTTAATTTGTTTCTTATCTAAATTTTGAGGAATTGAGCCATAGTTTTCGCCTAATAAACCCACAAAACATGGAGAACTATTTTCTATATTCTTAAGGCACAACCTAATTATATTCTCCTCTTCGAATGAAGAGATACCAAAACGCAAATCACACCATGAAAATGGGATGCCTCTTTCTTCTGCGATTTCACGAAGTGCGGGGAATACTTTTTTAACAAGATAATCCCTCTCTTTCTGCATATCCCTAAAAGTCGAAGACAAAAAAATGCGAATATTATTTTTCATGTAACCAAAGATATTTATTGAAATAGATTTTCACTCCAGGTATTCTTCAAATCTGGATATTCAGTTAATATTGTTTTTAATAACTCTGCGGCTTTTTCACAGCCATTGCAATAAGATCTCCATAATAATCTACTAGCAAGCTTCCTTCGACGATCATAAGCTGGAGCCTCAAATCGTGAG
>JAZSNL010000035.1:0-1784 GCA_045536365.1 Bacilli bacterium
GATGGAAGGGAGATAATAATATATGACTCTGATGGGAACGAGTCTTTTGTCTATACAAAGAATTGCAAATATGAAGGGGAAAACGAATATATTAGAAATGCAGTCAATGCTCTAAATGAAACATATACATTAAATGATCAATATGGAAATATCGGAGAAGATTATGTTTCACCATTAGTGAATTCAAAAAATGAAACTTTTGTTATTACAACGGGAAAAGCTAATTACTATCCAGCAAATAGTGATTGTTTTGTTCCTGCAGGAGATTATGAATTATCAGGATCTTTTGGCTCAGATAAACTATTATCAAATAATAATGTAATAATTTGGAATAATGAATCGTTAGAAGTTACAAATACGACACTAAACGGAAGTCAGTGTTTAACTCATGAAATTGGTCATGCGATTGATTACCTTTTCCATACTCCAGAAACTGGCTTGTCTAAAATGGAATCATATAAACTCAATATAAGTGAAGCGTATTCAGAACATTCTAAAGCTAAAAATTTTGAACTAATGTCTGATGCAGAAATGCATGTTATACATAAGTATAATTATCCTAATAAAGGATTGATACCAGGCGTAGAACAAAGACATGCGAGAATTTTAAATAAAAAACGAAATGACTGGTACACAAGGAAAAATCATCAAGGAAATCGTTAATTGTTGCCTGATTCTCTTATTTTCAAGACTTTCTATGGCACAAACTGTTTCTCTATATAGTTTGGAAAGTAATGTAATGTGTGAAAGAATAAAAATCAAGGATAGGGAAACAGGTCGGATTGGATTTATGGACAAGTCAGGTAAAGTTGTAATTCCATGCAAATACAATGCTGATATTCTGACAAAATCATGTTATTTCAAGGAAGGATATGCTGCGGTTTCTTTGGGATTAGACCAATGTGGGTGGATTGATACTTTAGGTAATGCCGTATGTGATTTTTGTTTTTCATATTGTGGTCCGTTTATTAATGGATGTGCAATGGGTGTAAGATACGAGAATGATGAAAGAAAAATATATTATATGATAAAAAATAGTAGTAATACATTAGAATTAATAGACTCGGAAGGATATAAAAACTTTATTTCAAATTATCTGTATTATGTAGTTTCAAATAAAAAAGAAAATCAGAATAAATATGTTAATTTTGATTTATATACATATAATGATAGTTTGATCGGTCGTTTTTGCTCGGAAGGAAATCCTCGGATTAATGCTAATGACTTTTTGAGTGTCATAGATGGCAAATCGAAAAAATGGGGCGTAATCAATACAAGTGGAAATTTAATCTGTAATTATATTTATGATGATAGATTGTATTATGTAGATAGTTGTATTGTAGCAATGTGTAAAGGAAAGTATGGAATAATTGACATAAAGTGTTCTAATTTAGTGCCGTTTGCTTATGATGATTTTTTTATTCGTAATGGATTTATTATTCTATGCAATGCAAATGGCTGGTATATGTATGATAAATACTCCAAATCCATTATAGAGTACGACAAAGAAAGTCGGGATTATGGCTCTTATAAAGAAAGAAACCATTATGGGTATAGAGATTTGAATAATAATATAAATGTACCTTGCATTTATTCATCTGAAATATATTTTAACGAAAGTGGATATGCATTGGTTGAGAAAGAAGATTGTCAAATGATAATTAATAAAAAAGGTGAATGTTTGATTAAATCATATAAGTACAAAACAAATAAATAATGGATCTATGTCGTGTAATCCGCTCCTTATTCATTCATTTTCTATGGGCTATTTATGCAAGTCTTTG
>JAZSNL010000006.1:0-109487 GCA_045536365.1 Bacilli bacterium
TGTTCAGTTCTATACTGAATGGGGGTTTTATATTTTAGGGAATAAGCTAATCTTTGATTGTTGAAATAGTTAATATAGTTTTTTATTGCTATATTAATATCATCTGCGAAATATATTTTAAAATCTCTATAAAGTTCATTCTTGATCCAACCATTTAAAGATTCAATTATAGAATTATCGGTAGGTGTTCCGGCTCGACTCATTGATCTTTTTATGGTATAATTATCCCAAAGCTTGTTGAATGCTTTTGAGGAGTATATAACACCTTGATCTGTGTGGAAGATGGTTTCAAGGTCTTTATATCCTCTTTTTATTTTTGTTTCTAAGAAATCTTTACATGCTTTGAAATGATTTTCTACTCCAGCTCCATATTTTGAAATACTAACATCCGAACCGACAATTTCATTATTAAACACATCTAAATAAAAGGTCCAATCATAATTTCTTCCGTTACAATGAATTAATGTTGTATCTGATACAACTATTTCAAAAGGTCTAGTTGTCTTAAAGTTTCCATTTACTATGTTTGGATAAGTAACACTTTCTAAACCTCGTGGAATGTATGTTTTACGCGCTTTTGAACGTATATTTAAAGATTTACATACTTTATGACATAAATTATCACTAAATACCCATCCAGTATTATTTCTGATGTTTTGTGCTATAGATCTATATCCATAAGTTGAATGATGCTTATGGATTCTTTTTATTTCTTCTGCTAATGCTAGTCTATTTTTTTTATAGTTATTTATTGTTCCTTTGCGGTTTAGCCATTTATAGTATCCGCTTCTTGAAACATTCATTACTATACAAAGTGATTTAAGATTAAATTCCCGAGAAAGAGTCTCTACTATTTCGTATTCTTTTCTGATAATTTCTCTAGGGCTAAAAGAACATCCTTCTCGGTGTACCCTTTTTTTAATCGTTCATTCTCAATTCTAAGCTGCATATTTTCAAATTCAAGTTGTTCAATAGAGGTTAATTCTTTCCGACTAGAATATTTGGCTAAAGGATTACCTGGTTTTCGTTTGTTCTGTAAAGCTTCGGCACCTCCTTTATGATATTTCATAATCCATACTCTTATCATTCCCCCTGAGATACCCGTTTCTTTTTCAACATCATGAGAACTTTTTAAACCGTCAATTATTGGTGTAATAATCTCAAGTTTTTGTTCTTTTGACCACTCTTTATTTTTACCGCCTTTTGGTCTTGACATACCATCATCTCCTTTCCTGTATTATAGCATAATAAAAAATGTAGACACGTTTTTTTGTGTCTACATTTATTTTATTATTTCAGAATTTCTACCGTTTTTTTAAAACCACTAGTAGGTATAAAAATGTTGATATACTTTTTTGATATGAAACAAATAATGAATTAAATCATTGATTTTAATATTTAATTTGCAAAAAAGGCATAAAAATGCAAATTAAAATAGTATTTCTATTGATTAATTTGCAAATATTATATATAATAATAATAGAATGGAGGTATAAAATGAAATCTGGAAACTATAAAACTAATCTATCTGGAGATTTACAATACAAATCATTTTGTCCCACAAATTTGAAAGATCTTGAATTTAATACATTTGATAAGCATATTACTGAATTATTAACAAAAGCTAATTTTTTATTAGGTAAACTAAATGGAATATCTTCAAGCATAATTGACATGAATCAATTTATCGCAGCTTATGTTAGAAAAGAAGCTTTGTATAGTAGTCAAATCGAAGGTACACAAGCAACTTTAGAAGATATATTAAATGCTGAAAATGAAATAAGTATAAATGCAGATGTAGAAGAAGTAGTGAATTATGTGAAAGCTTTAAATTATGCGGTTAAATTATTAGATACTTATCCAATATGTAATAGATATATAAGAATGGTTCATGAAGTTTTAATGAGTGGAGTAAGAGGACAAGAAAAAAATCCAGGCCATTTCAGAAATTCACAAAACTGGATAGGCCATCAAGGATCAACTCTTAAAAATGCGAGATACATTCCTCCTACTGTAGAAGACATGCATGAATGTATGAGTGAATTAGAAAAATATATTAATGAAGAAACACAAATTGATGATTTAATTAAAATAGCATTAATACATTACCAATTTGAAACAATCCATCCTTTTTTAGATGGTAATGGAAGAATAGGAAGAATGTTAATAGTGTTATATTTAATAGCGTGTAAAAAGTTAAAATACCCTTGTTTATACATTTCTTATTATTTAAAACGCAACCAATTCGAATATTATAGTAGAATGTCAGATGTTAGAAATAAAGATGATTATATTCAATGGATTGAATTTTTCTTAATAGGAATAATTGAAATATGCGATGAATCGATAGAATGCATACAAAGGTTAGTAAGCTTAAGAGAAAAAAATAAAAATATTATTAAAGATAATGATTATTGGCTACTAGAATACTTAGAAATGAATCCAATAATTGATTCTAAAAGAACAAGTGAGAATTTGAAAATAGATTATTCAAAAGTAAATCGAACAATTAATCGCTTTGTTGAATTAGGTATACTAAAAATTACAGATCCATCAAAAAGAAAAAGAACATATTCATATATTGAATATATTGAAATATTAAAAATGTAAAGGAGAATTATATGAAAATAGTAGATATGCATTGTGATACAATAATGGCATTAATGAGAAATGAAAAAACATTAAGAGAAAGTGATAATATGATAGACTTATATAAAATGCAAAAAGGCAATTATCTATTACAATGTTTTGCAATGTTTGTTCCATATGTATCAAGAAAAGGAGAAGAGAATTATTCACCTTTTGAAATGTGTCATAAAATGATAGATAAATATTATAATGAACTTGAAAAAAATAAAGATATGATTTTACCTGCTTTAACAAGCAAAGATATAGAAGAAAATATTAAAAATAATAAAATGACAGCTTTACTTACAATTGAAGAAGGTGGAGTATGTTTAGGAAATATTGAATTCTTAAGAAACTTTTATCGTTTAGGTGTAAGAATGATGACTCTTACTTGGAACTTTAAAAATGAAATTGCAACTCCTAATATTGATTATTTTTCAATAACAAGAGAACAAATTGCAAGTGAAGGAGTTAAACCAAATACAACAGATGGGTTAACTGAATTTGGTATTGAAGTAGTTAAAGAAATGAATCGTTTGGGTATGGTAATAGATTGTTCTCATTTAGGAGATAAAGGATTCTATGATGTTATTAAATATACAACTAAACCAATTGTATGTTCACATTCTTGTTCAAGAACAGTATGTAATCATCCACGTAATTTAACTGATGATATGTTATTAAAATTAAAAGAAAATGGTGGGGTAATAGGAATAAATTATTGTCATGATTTTATTAAAGAAGATTCCTCTACCGCAACTATTTCAGATATTGTAAAACATATTGTATATATTAAAGATTTAATAGGTATTGATTATATTGGACTAGGATCTGATTTTGATGGTATATCAAATAAAGACTTAGAATTAAAAGATGCAAGTATGATGGATAATTTAATCGAAGAATTAAGAAAACAAGGATTTAGTGAAGAAGATATTGACAAAATATCTTATAAAAATGTCTTAAGAGTCTTTAAAGCAAACTTTTAAAAAACTGCTCACTTAGGTTGAGAAACTAGATTTGTATTTGTAATCCTATCACCGTATTAAAGGATTAAATAACAATTAAAAGGAGATAAAAATGGTTAAACATATTGTATGTTATAAATTAAAAGATCCTTCTTTAGAAGGACAATTAAAAGTAAAAGAAACATTTATGAAAATGAAAGAAGAAATAGATTTATTTATTGATTTAAAAGTAGGACTTGATTTCTTACATAGTGAAAGATCATATGATGTAGTATTGGAAATAGTTTTTAAAGATTTAGAAACTATGGAAAAATATCAAAAACATCCATATCATGTTAATATTGTAAAACCATTTATGAAAGAAGCAAGAATTAGTAGTGTTTCTGTTGATTATGAGTTTTAAAAAAAGAACCTGTTTAACAGGTTCTTTTATATTATAATATCAGTTAATTTTAATATTTCTAAACGTTTAAAATATTCTTCTTCTAATGGAATCCATTCATTAATAAATCGATCTTTTAATTCTCGATCATTAATTCTTTCCATTTGTGTTTCTTTATCAACATCTAAAAAGGCAATATATTTAATATATTCACTAAATAAAGGATGAGATGAATATACACCTTCAATAATAACTTTATCACATAATTTTACTTCTTTTGAATAAAATTCTTTTCTTGAACAATCATATGCAAGATAAGTGAAATGAGTATCATTATTATCCATAGCTTTCTTTAAATCTTTTAATGTAGAAATAACAAGCTCATAATGAATATTTCCACCTAATTCTTTTAATCTTTCTTCTGTTTTTAAATCATCAGGTAAAAAGAAATCATCAATTGGTATTACGGTAAAACGTGATGCCATTTTTTTTGCGAGTGTGGTTTTACCACTTGCACATCTTCCTTCTAACGCAACAATTGAATTAATTGGTAAATGATCTAAATAATTTAAAAATTGAATCATTTGATATTTTAAAGATAAAAACTTTTTATTTAAAACACGATAATGTGGAAAATATTCATCTTTATATATATTAGAATGACTTACAGGAGTATAATCATAATCCTTTAATTCTTTAGGATCAATACATTTTAATAAATAATCTCTAAATTCTTCTAATTTATAATCAGTAGTACATGATTCATTAAACATTTCAATTAATAAAGGAATATCAAATCCATATTTATTATATGTTTTAATATTCATTCTTATATAATCACTACCAATATGTTCATATAAGTTTTCATTTTCAAGCGTCGGTTGTTTTAATTCATCCCTTAATAAAAACAATGCTTTTTCATAATCTAATTGTGAAAAATGCAGTGGACCTAAGACCGCTTGATAAACCAATTTGATTATATCTTGGTTTGTCATCTTAGGATAATTTCTTAAATGATAGTCTAAATAAATTTTTTTCATAATTTTCCCCCTTCCTAAATATTTTAACATTATCTTAAATAATATTCAAATAAAACACTAGAAAAAATAAAATATGATATAATTAGTTTATATATGTTGAAAAAGGTGATGAAATGATTACTTTAAATGAATTATTAACAGGTGCAATTATCCACGAAAATCAAGGATTTGCAGTATATTATTACGAAACAGGTCAAACTTTAGAACAATACAAAGGTAAATTACATTGTGATAAAAATGAACATATTACAAATTCTAGTAATTTTCGACTTGCGTCTGTATCAAAACAATTTATTGCTTATTCAATAGTTGATTTAATTTATAAAAATAAATTATCATATGATACAAAAATAATTGATATTTATCCATATTTACCAAAATACTTTAATAAAATAACAATTAGAAATTTATTAAATCATACTTCAGGAATATATAATTATGAAAACATTCCTCATAAAGATGGTGAACAAGTAAAAGACCGTGATATTTTAACTTTTTTACAAAATACTGATAATACTTATTTTGAAGTAGGATCTACTTATAAATACAGTAATACTGGATATGTATTATTAGGATTAATAATAGAAGATATAACTCATCAATCAATAAGTGAGTATATCGATGAAAATATTTTTAAAAAAGCTCATATGGATAATTCAAAAGTAAATGTTGAAGGAACAACTATTATTAATAATCGTGCAATGGGTCATTTATTAAATAAAGAAAACAAACTATATATGAAAGATCAATCCTTCACTTCCGCAACAATCGGAGATGGTGGATTATATTCATCAATTAATGATTTAAAAAAATGGTGTTTATATTTTAGTAATAGTGAATATTTTAATGAAATGAAAACTCCTAATTATATTAATGAATCAAGTTATAATGAATATGGATTAGGTATAAGAACAATCAAAGTAAATAATAAAGAAATTCATTATCATTGTGGAGATACAATAGGAACTAATACTTTATTGTTATTTTCTAAAGATTTAGATATTTGTTTATTATTTTTAACAAATTTAGGAAATATAGATACAAGTATAATAAAAGATAATTTAGTTAATTATCTAAAAAAGGAGTAATTATGGAAAACAAATTAATATATTTAGCCAAAAGATATGATTTAGTTATTGGAGATACATTTGAATTATTTTATCGTGGTGTTATTAAATCAATGAATCCATATAAATATTATATTCATGTATCATCACCTAAAGGAAAACCATATCCAAGATATTGGACATATACTCCAGTAGAAGGAGAAGAAGGCGATTATCCACTTGAAATATCATTATATGATGATTATCATAATTTAATTGAAACAGCTTCAACAACATTACATGTTGTTAAACCAGTAAATCCAAATAAAAAATTTAATGTTTTATGTTTTGGTGATTCGATTACTTTTAATGGCGTCTGGCCATATGAAGGATATCGTCGTTTTACTAAAACAGGAGGGGAACCAGCTGGACTTGGTTTTGAGAATACATTAAATTTAATTGGTACTTGTCACAAAGATGAAATTGGATATGAAGGTTATGGTGGATGGCAATGGCGTCATTTTGTTAAAAATGAAGCAGTTTCAACTACATCATCAGTATGGGTAGAAGTTGAAAAGCATAATTTAGATGAAAATGATCAACATAGTATTTGGAGATCTAATAATTTAAATTGGGTATTAGAATCAATTGAAGAAAAGAAATTAAAATTTAAACGTGGAACTGGTAATTATTCTTGTTTACCTAAAATTGGTGAAGTGTTTGAAAATGTTGATGGTGGTATTCATAAAGATAATATTCATATTACTAAATATTATTTTGAAAAAGGAAATCCTTTCTACGATGAAACAATAGAAGGTCCTAATTTTATAAAATATTGTCAAGATAATAATTTTGGACCTATTGATTATGTATATATTTTACTTACATGGAATGGACAATATCAACCATATAATAATGATTTCTCTCATTATGAACCTTTTATTACAACAATACTTGATCAAATTCATATAGATTTTCCACTTGCAAAAGTAAGATTGATTGGTATTCATAGTCCATCAATTAATGGTGGCATTGCTGCAAACTATGGATCAAGTGGTCCATATAGTGATGTATTTGGTGAAGTTACTACTGCTTATAACTATTGTAAATATTTAGAAAATCTTTGTGAAAGAAAAGAATATCAAGATTATTGTAGATATATTGATATGAAAGCACAATTCGATGTAGAATATAATATGCCTTCTGCTGAATTTAAAGTAAATGTTAGAAATCCAAAAACTGAAAAAGTTGGTACTAATGGTGTTCATCCAACTATGGAAGGATATTTACAAATCGGTGATGTATTCTACCGTGCATTGGTAGCTGATATGAGCGAAGAATAAATGTAAATAAAAGTGAAATCATTTGATTTCACTTTTATTATTTAATTTTATTTAAAAAATATATATTTTACCTTTAATTATTACTTAAAATACTTTTTTTAAAGGGAAATATGATATAATAATATAAAGAAAGGAGTATAATATGCCACAAGTATTTAAAAGATATGAACTTAAATATCTGTTTACTATAAAACAAGTAAATGAGTTTTTAAAATTACTAAATATTTATACTAAACATGATATATATTATCAAAGTAGTATTAGAAATATATATTATGATACTCCTACTTATTTATTAATTAGAAAGTCAATTGAAAAACCAGAATATAAAGAAAAATTAAGAATTAGAACATATCAAATAATTAATGATAATCAAGATGTATTTATTGAGTTAAAAAAGAAATATAAATCAGTAGTATATAAAAGAAGAATAAGTTTACCTTATTCAAATGCTATTTCTTTTTTAAAAAATAAAGAGATAGATAATAATAATCAAGTTGTAAACGAAATAAAATATGTTTTAAACTTTTATCAAGATTTAAAACCAATGATTTTTTTATCATATGAAAGAGAATCATATATAGGACTTGATGATGAAAATTTCCGTGTAACTATTGATCGAAATATTATATGGCGAGATTATGATGTTGATTTAAGTAAAGAAATTTATGGTGAAAATATTTTAGAAGAAGATAAAGTATTAGTAGAAATAAAAACAAATAGGGGATACCCTAAATGGTTAGTTGATTTTTTAAGTGAAAATAAGATATATAAAACTTCATTTTCAAAATATGGAAATGTTTATTATCATATAGTAAAAAAAGAAAGAGAGAAAAAAGAATATGCTTAAGGATATGATTCAAAATGAAATGATTTTATTTTTAGTTGCGATGGGGGTTTCAATTGTATTAGGTGTTTTTGAAGCCTTAATATATACAATTAAAAATAGATATACAAAAAGTTTTGTAATGACTATAATGTTATTACCGGTTGCGGTGAGTTTAGTTATCTTATTAATTAATGGAAGTTTAGGACTTGGTATTGCGGTTGCTGGGGCATTTAGCTTAGTTAGATTTAGATCAATTCCGGGAACAGGTAAAGAAATCGTTGCGATTTTTTTATCAATGGTAACTGGTCTTGCTGTAGGAGCAAAATATTTTGAATATGCTGCTATTTTTGCAGTAATATCATGCGGAATTATTTTAATTATGAATTTGACTAATCTTTTTGATCCTAAGGTTCATCGAAAAGAAAAAATAATGAAAATTACTATTCCTGAAGATTTAAATTATACAAATGTCTTTGATGATTTATTTGAAAAATATACAAATTCATGTGAAAGAATAAGTGTTAAATCAATCAATTTAGGTAGTATGTTTAGAATAACATATCGTATTACATTAAAAGATATAAATTTAGAAAAAACATTTATAGATGAATTAAGATGTCGCAATGGTAATTTAGAAATATCTATTGCTGATGATGTAGTAGAAGAAATGGTGCTTTAGTATGAAAAATAAAATATTAAAAGGTTTTATTGTTTCCTTTGTATTATTACTATTAGTAGCATTACTAGGACAATGTAAAGCAGTACCACCTAGTCCTATAGAATGTTCACATGAAAATACTGAATGGGTAATAATAGAGGATGCAACTTGTGAAAAGATAGGAACTAAACAGCAAGTATGTACAAATTGTAATAGAATTTTAACTACAGCGATAATTTATCAAAAAAATCATAATGAGGTTGAGTCAATTGGTAAAGAACCTACATGTGAAGAAGATGGATTAACTAATGGAACTTATTGTAGTGTTTGTAAAAAGGTTATAATAGAACAAGAAGTTATTGCTTCGACTGGTCATAATTATATTCTCGATGAAAAGTTATCAAGTAACAATCAATTAGTTTATGTATGTGACTGTGGAAAGAGTTATCAAACAGATAGTAACGGTAATACGTTATGTGAAAAACATACACCTGGTGAATATGTAGTATTAAAAGAAGCTACTTGTACTGAATTTGGAACAAAAGAAGCAAGATGCTTATATTGTGATACAGTATTAGAAACTGTTTCTACTGCAAAAAAAGATCATACAAGTGTAATTGATTATGGATTTGATGCAGAGTGTGAAAAAGATGGTCTAACTGATGGATCTCATTGTGGTGTTTGTAAAGAAATACTTGTTAAACAAGAAGTTATTCCTTCTAGTGGTCATAATTATATTATTACTTATACTGAGGCTCCAACACAGTTTAGTGATGGATATATTGAATATACTTGTCAAAATTGTCAAGATTCATATCAAGAAGTAATTAGTGCGAGTGACTATAATCCAACTCTTCCTGTTGTTATTATATTAAATGAAAATGGTACTATTGTTAATAATAATAATGGTGGAGTATTAGTAGAAAATAGAAGTGTGCTTATTACACTTGCGGGGGAATATGATATATCAGGTAGTATTGGTGAAGGTAATATTGTTGTTAGAGTAAATGAAGAAGATAATGTCACTTTAAATTTAAAAGGTGTAAGTATTACATCAAGTATTACTCATCCTATTTATATTGAATCAGGTAATGAAATAGATATTTCTGCAAAATCAGGAACAAAGAATTATTTATATGATAAGAGATTATCTAATAGTGCTGATGTTGTAGGTGCTGTTATTTATTCTAAAGTTGATTTAGATATTAAAGGTCAAGGTGAACTTTATATTGAATCTACATATAATAATGGTATTGGTTCAACTAAGGATTTAAATATTAAGAATTTAACTTTATATGTTAATGTACCTAATAACGGTTTAAAAGGAAATGATTCATTAACTATTGAATCAGGTAATATTACTGTTATATCTTCATCTAATGATGCGTTAAAAACAGAGAATTCTGATATATCAGAAAAAGGTAATCAAAGAGGTATTATTACTATATTAGATGGTAATATTGATTTATATGCAGCTTGTGATGGAATTGATGCATCATATGATGTTATTATTAATGGTGGAACTATTAATATTTATACAGAGAAATATTCATCTTATTCAGGTGATGTAGAAGTTACTCAGTCAAAAACATTATATTTAAGATTATCAAGTAAAACAGGAATTAGTAATTCTGGTTATACTTTCTGTGCTAATTTTATAACTGAGGATAATACTTCTTTATGGGCAACTGGTAGTTTAACTACATCAGGACAAAGTAAGTATTATAAATTTAATATACCTAGTAATGCGGTATATGTGAAAATTTATGGATATAGTTCTTCACAAAGTATTAATAGTACAACTAATTATTCTTGTTGTACTGATCAATTAACAATACCTAGTTCATATGATACTTATTATGCGACAAGTTTTTCAAATAAAGTATTAAGTGGTAATTGGCAAAACTATGCTCAACAATCTGGTCCTGGTGGACGTCCTGGTGGAGGTGGAGGAGGACCAATGGAAGGTAATCCTGATTCTGCAGTATATTCATGTAAGGGTATTAAAGCTGATAATATATTAACTATTAATGGTGGAACTATTACTATAAAAGCACATGATGATGCGGTACATGCAAATGGGGATGTATTATTACAAACTAATAGTTATGGAAAAGGTAATGTTTATATTAATGGGGGAACACTTAATATTACAACTGATGATGATGGATTACATGCAGATGGAACATTGATAGTTAACGGTGGGAATGTTATTATTAATACTTCATATGAAGGTGTTGAAGGAAATAGTATATATTTTAAAGGTGGAAGAACACAAATTAAATCATCTGATGATGGTGTTAACGCAAAAACAAATTTATATTTCCAAGATGGTATCGTTTATTTAGATGCTGGTGGAGATGGAATTGATTCAAATGGTAATGTATATATGAGTGGAGGAATTGTTCTTGCGGTTGGTCCATCTAATGGAGGAAATGGGGTTATTGATATTGGTGATAGGGGTTATTCTTTCTCATTTACAGGGGGATTATTACTTGCGATTGGAGCAAGTGGAATGGATGTTGCTCCTACTGCAAGTAGTGGAAATACTTCATCTGCAAGTAGAGTTACTTCATCATTAAACTCATATTTAACAATAACTTCTAATGGGGAAATTATAGCTGTTTTGAAGGTTAATAAGTCTAATCAAACTTATCGAGTATTTGCGTATAATAATAAAACATACCCTTCTGCAACTTTAACTTCATCTTCATCGACTAGTGTTGAACTTGTAAATGGGTTGTATTATGCAAAAAATAACTAAATGAAAATTTCCGAGGTGGAACATGAAATGTTATAATTGTGAATCGAAAAAATTAGTATGTGATAATACAATTGATGCGTATGTTTGTCAAGATTGTGGTTATGAACATTATAAACAATATTTCTTTATTTCTCATTCTCATCAAGATATTGAAAAAGTTAGAATTATTAGAAATGTAATTGAAGAAACTTTCTTTTATGAACCTATTTTATTTTTCTTAAAATGTTTATCTGATAAAACAGAAGTTGAAAGCTTAATTAAAAGAGAAATAGATGAACGTATTTGGTTTGTATATTGTAAAAGTAAAAATGCAGAAAAGTCTGAATATGTTCGTATGGAAAGAGAATATATTCAAAATAGAATAAAAGAAGGACATAAAATAAGAGTATTAGAAATTGATATTGATAAATATGAAATATGGGATAATGAGTGTTATGAGTATATTAGAAACCAAATAGCTTATAAAGTTAAAAAAGCTAATGTTTATGTTTCATATAGTCATCATGATGAATATATTTCAAGAAAAATATTAAGACAATTAAAACAAAACAATTTTACAACTTTTGCTGATATTGATATATCAGCAGGAAGTAGTTGGTTTGATGAATCAATGGGACAAATTAAAAAGCATTCTTATAAAAATGGGGTTATTTTATTAATTTGTTCAGAAAATTCAATGAGATCTAATTTTGTATCAAAAGAAATTGAAGCAGCATTAGCTAATAATGCGTTTATCATACCTGTAATTATTTATGATGAAAATAATTCTATTGAGAAACTAAGTAGTATATTAGGTAATATTTCACCTAGTATGTTAGATCATGGAGTGTTTGGTATGAGTTTTGATACATTTAAAGAAGATGTAGAAAAGTTAATTAAATATTTATTAGAGTATTAATTAAATAAAAGTTACAAATAATTGAATTGATTTGTGAAAAATGGTATAATAAACTTGTAAAAATATAAAAAAAGAAAGGTGTTATTTTATATGGCATATATTAATTATTCACGTAAATTATTAGACAAATTCTGTATGGAAGCTTTCCAAAAATTCGGTTTCACTAAGAAAGAAGCTAGAATTATTTCTGACGTATTATTAATGTCAGATGACTTTGGTATTGAATCACATGGTATGCAACGTTTAGTTCGTTACCATAAAGGTATTGAAAGTGGTTTAATCAAAGTTGATGCAAAACCAGAAGTTGTTTTTGAAACTCCTATTAGTGCAGTAATTGAAGGTAATTCTGCAATGGGTCAATTAGTTGGTAAACAAGCTATGGATTTAGCTATTAAAAAAGCTAAGAAAAAAGGTGTTGGTATCGTTACTGTACGTAATTCTAACCACTATGGTATCGCTGGTTATTATGCAAGACTTGCAATGGATCAAGGTTTAATTGGTTTTTCTTGTACTAACTCTGAAGCTATCATGGTTCCTACATTTGGTAAAAAAGCTATGTTAGGTTCTAACCCTATTGCTGTATCTGCTCCTGCAGATCCATATCCATTCTTCTTTGATGCTTCAACTACTGTTGTAACTAGAGGAAAATTAGAAATGTATAATAAAATGGATAAACCTATTCCTACTGGTTGGGCTGTTAATAAAGAAGGTGTTTCTTCTAATAGCGCTAGTGAAGTATTAGGTAATATTAAAGCTCATGAAGGTGGAGGTATTGTTCCTCTTGGTGGAGATACTGAATTATTAGGTAGCCATAAAGGTTATGGTTATGGTATGCTTTGTGAATTATTCTCATCTATTTTATCACAAGGTGTAACATCAGCTCATACAATGCAAAATGGATTCTCTGGTATTTGTCATGGATTTATGGCAATTAATCCTGCATATTTTGGTAATCCAGAAGATATTAAAAAACACTTTGAAGAATATTTAAATGAATTACGTGAAAGCCCTAAAGCAAATGGTGCAGAACGTATTTATACTCATGGTGAAAAAGAAATGTTAGCTGTTAAGAAAGTTGAAGAACAAGGTATTCCAGTAAATGAAAATACTGTTAAAGAAATGATCGCAATGGCTGAATATTTAGGAATGGATGTTAAAAAGTATTTTGGTAACTTTAAAGCATCTGATTCTAATTTTAAGAGTAGCTACTAAAATTAGGAGGATATAATCATGGCTGAAAAAACAGTTTACGAAAAAAGTTTAGAACTTCATGAAAAACATCATGGTAAAGTAGAAGTTATTTCTAAAGTTAAAGTTGAAAATAAAGCTGACTTAGCTCAAGCTTATTCACCTGGTGTTGCAGAACCTTGTCGTGAAATTCATAAAAATCCTGAAAATGTATTTAAATATACTGCAAAAGGTAATTTAGTTGCGGTAGTATCAGATGGTACTGCAGTATTAGGACTTGGAGATATTGGTCCTTTAGCAGCTATGCCTGTTATGGAAGGTAAAGCAATTTTATTTAAAGAATTTGCAAATGTTGATGCTTTCCCTATTTGTTTAGATACAAAAGATGTTGATGAAATCGTTGAAACAGTTAAACGTTTAGCTCCTACATTTGGTGGTATTAACTTAGAAGATATTTCAGCACCTAGATGTTTTGAAATTGAAGCTCGTCTTAAAAAAGAATTAGACATTCCAGTATTCCATGATGACCAACATGGTACTGCAATCGTAGTATGTGCTGGTTTAATTAATGCGTTAAAAGTTGTTAAAAAAGATTTTAAAGATATTAAAATCGTTATTAACGGCGCTGGTTCAGCTGGTATTTCAATTTGTAAATTAATTTTACAATTTGGTGTTGGTGATGTTGTATTAGTAGATAAAGCTGGTGCATTATGTCCAGGTGAAGAATGGATGAATCCTGCACAAAAACAAATGGCTGAAATTACTAATAAAGATAAACAAAGAGGACCTCTTGCTGAAATCATTAAGGGCAAAGACGTATTCATCGGTGTATCTGCACCTAACTTAGTAACTCCAGAAATGGTTTCTACAATGGCAAATGATCCTATCGTATTTGCAATGGCTAATCCTACTCCAGAAATTATGCCTGATCTTGCAAAACAAGGTGGAGCTAGAGTTGTTGCAACAGGTCGTTCAGACTTCCCTAACCAAATTAATAACGTATTAGTATTCCCTGGTATCTTCCGTGGTGCTTTAGATGTTAGAGCAACAGAAATTACAGAAGAAATGAAATTAGCAGCTAGCCGTGCTATCGCTTCATTAATTACTGAAGAAGAATTAAATGAAGAGTATATTATTCCTTCTCCATTTGATAAACGTGTTTGTGCATGTGTAGCAGAAGAAGTAGGAAGAGTTGCTAGAGAACAAGGAATCGCTAGAGCGTAATGGCAAACTTTAAATTACCTTATTATAAGGGACATATAGAATGCGTTATTCCTGATGAATTAGTTAATGCAGTATTAGTATCTAAAACAGAAAACTATGTAGTTACTAAATCAGAAAGTGAAATAGTAAAAGATGCATTAAATAATCCAATTTCATCAAGCCCTTTATGTGAACTTGCAAAAGATAAAAAACATATCGTAATCATATCTAGTGACCATACAAGACCAGTTCCTAGTCATATAACAATGCCATTATTACTTGAAGAAATAAGAAAATTTAACAAAGAAGTTAGAATTACTATTCTTATTGCAACAGGTATGCATCGACCTACTACTCATCAAGAATTAGTAGATAAATATGGACAAAAAATAGTAGATGAAGAAGAAATCGTTGTACATAGTGCTTATGAAGATGAAAATATGGTATTCTTAGGAATCTTACCTTCAGGTGGTGAACTATGGGTAAATAAACTTGTTCAAGAAGCAGATTTATTAATAAGTGAAGGATTTATTGAACCTCACTTCTTTGCAGGATTCTCAGGAGGAAGAAAATCAGTTCTTCCTGGTATTGCATCAAAGAAAACAGTATTATGGAATCATAATGCTAAATTCATCGCAAATAAGAATGCTAGAGCAGGTAGCTTAGCAGAAAATCCTATTCATAAAGATATGCTTTTTGCAGCAAAACAAGCTAAGTTATCATTTATTTTAAATGTTATTATAAATGGTGAAAAGAAGGTCATTGAAGCATTTGCTGGTGATTTAGAACAAGCTCATGCTTATGGATGTGAAAAAGTTTTAGAAATCGCAAGAGTTACTCCAGTTAAATCAAATATTGTTTTAACTACTAATGGCGGTTATCCACTTGATCAAAATATTTATCAAACAGTAAAAGGTATGACTGCTGGTGAAGCATGTGTAAACGATAATGGTGTTATTGTTATTCTTTCTTCATGTGCTGATGGAACAGGAGGAGAATTCTTCTATAAATTACTTGCAGATAATCCATCTGCTGAAGTTGCTTATCAAAAATTAAATGATGTAGAACCAAGTGATACAGAATTTGACCAATGGGAAGCTCAAATATTAGCTCGTATTTTATGTAAAGCAACAGTAATTATCGTAAGTGATAAATGTGATCCTAAAATTATAACTGATATGCATATTAAACATGCTTATACAGTTGAAGAAGCTTTATCAATGGCTCGTTCAATCGTAGGCGAAAATGAAAAGATTACTGTTATTCCAGATGGAATAAGTGTAATATTAAAATAATATAAAAAAGAACAGTATAACTGTTCTTTTTTCATTATCAAATATCTTGATTTTAAAAATAATATTGATAAAATTATTAATGAAAATAGCACTTGGGGTAGTAAATTTTTAAATAAATTATCTAATAAAATATCAAGTGAGTTTCCAACTGCTAAAGGTTTTTCTGTTAGAAATCTTAAAAATATGGCTAGATTTTATAGAGAATATCCAGATATTGAAATTGGGCAGACGCTGTCTGCCCAAATTACATAGAGTCATAATTTGGAAATTTTACGTGTAGAATCTAAAGAACAAAGATTATGGTATATTAATAAAACAATCGAAAATGGATGGTCAGTAAATGTATTAGCTCATCAAATCGATACTAATTTGTATTCTAGACAAATTGAACAAAAGAAAGTATCAAACTTTCCAATAAACCTACCTAGTCCACAAAGTGAATTAGCACTAGAAACAAAGAGTGAATTTTCACTCTTTTTATTTTTATTAGGGATTGTAAAAAAAAGAAAAATATGGTATAATAATCATATATAATATAAAAAGGTAATAATATGAAAAAAAGATTTAAAACAATATCAGCAGTAATGTTGATGTTAATAAGAGAAAATAATAATAAAGAAGAAATATTACTTCAAAAAAGACAAAACACGGGATATTGTGACGGATATTATGACTTCAGTTGTTCTGGACATGTTGAAGAGAATGAAACTATGACAAATGCAGTATGTCGTGAAGCTAAAGAAGAATTAAATATTGAAATTTTACCAGATGATTTGGAATTTATATGTTTAATTCATAAAAAATCAAATAATGAAATATATAATAATATTTATTTTAAAATAACAAAATGGAATGGTTATCCAATTATTAATGAACCAAACAAAAATGAAGAATTAAAATGGTTCTATATAAATGATTTACCAAATAATTTAATTAATGACCGCATACAAGCAATCAATAATTATCAAAACAAAATAAAGTATTCTGAATATGGATGGGAGAAATAAATATGAAAAAAGAACAATTTAAAGATTTAAGAATCGTTGATAATTTTTATCAAACATCATCATTTTTTCCAATGCCACTTACTTTAATAGGAACATTGGATGAAAATGGTAATACATCTTTTGGAGCGTATTCTCTTGTTTTCCCTTATTATATTGCTGGAAAAGACTATTACGCAATGGTACTTGAATGTCGTAATTCATCTAATACATGTAAAGGACTTTTAAGAAGTGGTAAATGTAGTATTAATTTCTTACCGTATTCTAAAAAAGACTTTAAAGAACATGTAAGACTTGGATTTCCAGGTGATACTCCAGAAGAAAAAATGAAAGATTTCAAATATCATTTAGAAGATGGATTATCTTCAAAGGATCATGAAAATGAAACATTCCCTAAAGTTATCTCTGAAGCATATCAAGTATTTGAATGTACATGGGTAAAAGAATTAGATAATGCAGAAAATGATACAATTCAAGAAGAATATAACGGACCATATCATGATTTTAATGGTATAACATCAAAATATGGGGCACATTTTATTTTAAAAATTGATCATATTTTAATGAAAGAAACATATTATAATTCAATTATTAATGGTGTTACAAGTAGAAACTTTGCACCACTACCAACAAACTGGGGATACCGAGATTCAAAGAATTTCTGGTGTTCAGGTTTTAGAAAACCACATGCAGAAGGAATCCCAGATAAAGAAATCGATTTAACATCAATTAGATATGCAGCAGATCGTGTTGATGATCAAGTTAAATTTACTGATGAAGCATTAATGATGTTAATCAAAGTACCACGTCCATTTTTAAAATTAGTTTTAACAGGATGTGTAAACTGGGCTAAAGAAAATAATTGTACATTAATAACAGAAAAAGAAATTGAAATTATTAATGATAAAAGAAGTAAAGAAAAAAATAAAAAATAACTAGGAGCTAATATGTTAAATATATTAATAACAGGAGCCGCATCAGGAATAGGTAAAGCAGTAAAAGAAATGTTTTTAAAAAATAATCATTTTGTATACGCATTAGATATAAATAATATTGAAAATGAAAAAAATTTAAAAACATTTAAATGTGATATTACTAATGAAGCTAATTTAAGAGAAATAAAAGCATATTTTATTAAGAATAATATAAAACTAGATATAATATTAAATATAGCAGGAATTCATACAATGGCTTCATTAATTGAATCAGATTATCAACAAATTAAAAAAATTATTGATATAAACCTATGTGGAACAATCCTAGTTAATAATATATTTCATTCAGTCTTAAAAGAAAAAGGTCGAATTGTTATTATAACAAGTGAAGTAGCTAACTTTGATCCAATGCCATTTAATGGCATTTATAGTGTATCTAAAACAGCTTTAGAATGTTATGCACAAGCATTAAGACAAGAATTAAATTTATTAAATCAAAAAGTAATAACAATAAGACCAGGTGCTATTGAAACACCATTAAGTAATGGTTCTATTAAATCAACAAATGATCTTGTTGAAAAAACTGTTATTTTTAAAAAACAAGCGACAAAATTTAATAAAATAATATTAAAATTTATGGGTAAACCAATGAAACCTGAAAAACTTGCAAAATTTATTTATAAGGTTACTATGAAAAAACACCCTAAAATATCTTATGCAAAACATCAAAATTTAGGTTTATTGTTATTAAATATTTTACCTAAGAAGATGCAATGTAATATTATTAAAAGTTTATTGAAATAAATAATTGAAAAGGAGGAGATTTTATGAAAGAAGAAGTTATTTTAACTTTACGTGAACTATTATTATCAGAAAAGCCATTAAAAGAAATATTAGAAGACTATCATAATAGTGATATAGCGGATGCGTTAGAACAACTGTCAACAGATGATCGCCTTCGAATATATTCAATATTAGACTTAGAACAAGTAGCAGACATTTTTTCTTATTATGAAAATGTAGAAGATTATGTTGCGGAATTAGATGTAGAGTATGCTGCAGATATCTTAGAATTAATGGAATCTTCTGATGCGGTAGACGTATTAAATGAACTAGAAGAAGAAGAAAAAGAAGAAATTATTCAATTAATGGATGAAGAAGCAGTTGAACAAATTCAACAAATTGATTCATATGAAGAAGATCAAATTGGTAGTTATATTACTGATAACTATGTTGTTATTAAAGCAAATAGCACTATTAAATCAGCAATGAATCAACTTATTGAACAAGCAGGTGAACATGATAATATTAATGTATTATATGTTGTAGATGAAAATAATAAATATGTTGGTGCGATATTCTTAAAAGATTTAATTACTGCTCGTCAAAATGATTCACTAAGTAATCTAATTATGGCTGCTTACCCATCATTTTATGATGATGAAATTATGAGTGAATGTATTGAAAAAATTACTGACTATAGTGAAACATCAATACCAGTAATTAATCATGAAAATGAAATTATCGGTGTACTTACAACAGATAGTTTAATTGAAGCTACTACTGATGAATTTGAAGAAGATTACGCAAAACTAGGGGGCTTAACTGAAGAAGAAGAATTTGATGAACCGGTTTTTACATCAATTAAAAAAAGAATTCCATGGTTAATTGTATTATTGTTCTTAGGATTAATAGTATCTAGTGTAATTGGTATTTTTGAATCAGTTATTGTATCTGTTCCTATTATTGTCTTTTTCCAATCAATGATTTTAGGGATGGCAGGTAATGTTGGTACACAATCACTTGCGGTAACAATACGTAATATTTCTAATGAAGATATTGCAGAAGATAAGAAAAAACAAACTAGAAGTATTTTAAAAGAATTAAGAATTGGACTTTGTAATGGATTATTAATAGGTGCTATTTCATTTGTGTTTGTATTTTTATATTTATTAATAACAAAAACAGAAGTTCATCCAGGACAAGAGTTTAGTATAACACCTTGTTTAGTTGTATCAGGAATAATAGCGGTTAGTATGTTAGTATCAATTGCTCTTGCAAGTGTTATTGGAACATGTTTTCCTTTATTATTAACAAAACTTCATATTGATCCTGCTGTTGCAAGCGGACCTTTTATTACTACATTAAATGATATAATTGCTGTTTTAGTTTATTATGGATTAACATTCTTATTATTTATAGTACTTATGTAGAGGTTAATATGTATTTAGATAAATATAATGATTTTATAAAACAATTTAAAATGGTTGGCTCTAATGTATTATTTTTGAGAAATGATATGTATTTAGAGAATCAATTTAATGGATATGCACATATTGAAAAGAATAAAAAAACTACTTGCGATACTATTTACCGTATCGCAAGTATTTCTAAAATTATTGTTGCAGTAGGAGTATTAAAATTATATGAAAAAGGATTAGTAAATTTAGATGAAGATATTTCTAAATATCTAGGATTTAAAGTAAGAAATCCTTTGTTTCCTGATAAAAAAATAACAATTAGAATGGTTATGACACAAACATCTAGTATCATAGATGATGGAACTTTTGAAGACGGAATCTATAAAGGATATGATGGAGCTAATAGTACTGATGACTATATTATGTTAGAAGAACTATTAACACCAGGAAGTAAAAGATTCTATAAAGGATATAGTGAATATGAACCAGGAACTAATTTTATTTATTCTAATCTTGGTTGTGGTGTTCTTGCCTGTATTATTGAAAGAATAACAAATGAATATTTTCCAGAATATATTAAAAAAGAATTACTTCATCCACTTAATATAAAAAGTGGATTTAGACTAGAAGACATTGAAGATATTGATAACTTAGCAGGTCATTATAATTATGATATAAACAATGATAAATTTATTTTATATCGTGATGAAGAATCTTTTAGAAAAGTTCAATGTTTAAAATACCCAATAGGTCAAAACTTTCGTGGTGTAGCAGGTGGACTTTATATCACCGTATACAATTTATCAAAAATAATGAGTATGTTAATGAATAAAGGAAAATATGAAAATATTCGCATTTTAGAAGAAAAAACAGTTATTGAAATGGAACAAGTATGGTGGAGTGGAACTCCAACAGATCCAACATATAGAAAAAAAGGTCTACAAATGATCATAATGGATCAATTTACAAAAGATCCATTAAAAGGACATTTTGGTAATGCATATGGACTTAGAAGTTTCATGTTATATAATAATCAAGGTGGAATTATTTTCTTATGTAATGGAGCTAATTTTATTACAGATGAAGAACATATGACTACATTACAAGAAAAATTAATCAGATTCTTAGTTGAAGAAACAAAAATTAAAGGAGAATAAAATGAATATTTGGCACGATTTAGATGAAAAAAGAGTAACTCCAAAAGAGTTCATCGCATGTATTGAAATCTCTAAAAATAGTAAAAACAAATACGAGTTAGACAAAGAAACAGGTAGATTAATATTAGATAGAGTATTATACACATCAACACACTATCCTGCAAACTATGGATTTATTCCTAAAACATATTCTGATGATTTGGATCCCCTTGATGTACTTGTATTATGTCAATCAGAAATCACTCCTCTATGCTTAGTTAAATGTCGTCCTATTGGCGTGTTTAAAATGATTGATGATGATGAAGGTGATGAAAAGATTATTGCGGTGCCAGTAAATGATCCTTCATGGAATATGTATAATAATATTGATCAATTACCTGAACATATTTTAGATGAAATGAGACATTTCTTTAGAGTATATAAAGAATTAGAGGGTAAAACAACAACAATAGTTGAAACAAGAGGACCAAAAGAAGCAGAAAGAATAATTGAAGAAGCGATTAAAAAATATAAGGAGGCATTTAATAAATGATTAAAAAATTAATATCTACCGCTGTTAATGGATTTTTAGCGGGTATTGCGATAAGTATAGGTGGAGCATTATATATAATGACAAAAGTTTATACTGCTAATACAGTACTTGCAGCAATATTATTTTCAATTGGTTTAATACTTGTATGTAATTTTGGTTTTTTCTTATATACAGGTAAAATATGTTACTTATTAGATGAATTAATAATAAAGAAAAATAAAGGATTTGTATTAGAATTAATAGTAGGACTGATATTTAATATTTTAGGTGCTACCTTAATGGGAGTTCTATTACGTAATTTTACCCTAATAAGAGATACTGCAGCAGACATGATGCATTTAAAAGATTTAGACGCTAATATGTGGTTAACTTTACTAAAAGGTATCTTTTGTGGATTATTAATTAACTTAGCTGTTGAAGGGTATAGAAAAAGTGAAACAAGCTTAGGGAAATATTTAATATTAGTATTATGCGTTGCAGGATTTATTGTCAGTGGATTTGAACATTCAATAGCTGATGATTTCTATGTTGCTGTTTCTGGCGTTGAAGAAAATTTAGTTCCATTATTATTAATTATTTTAGGTAATACAATAGGAGGATTAATTTATCCTTTACTTAATATGATTCTTTTAAAAACTAATAAAGAGAAGATGTAAGAAGTTACAACTTCTCTTTTTTCTTGAAAAAATCATTATATTAGTATAAAATATATATAAATAAGAGGTAAAAAATATGAAGAAATTAGGTAAAAAGATATTAAAATTATGGAATAAACCTTTAGCTAAAGTAGTAGTATATGCAGCAGTATTATTATTAATATTAACAATATCAAGTGTAAGTTCAACAGAAGAAACACTTTGGGATAAAATTATCGCAATTCTTACTTCAAATGAAACCATTTCATTCTTTAGTGCTGGTATTATTACTATTATTATTGTCACAATAGGTTCTCATGTTGAAGATCGATTAGAAGAAAGTCTAAAGATTGAAGATGATCATCGTAAAATAATTTTAAAATATAAAAAACATGAAAAGAAAAAATTAGATGATGAAAATATTAACTTTTATGATAAAAAAGGTGTTTTTATGGAATTACATCATACTATTAAAAATCAAAAAGTTAAAAATAATATTAAAGATATTTATTCTAAAGAATATAAAGAAATTGAAGATATTTTAAATTTATATCGTGAATATAGTGTTATTTTATTACCATCAGTTAATGTTTTTACAAACAGAGAAAAAAATATTAAATTATCATTTGATGATTGTTTAACAGAAAAACAATTACCTGATTTCGTTATAGGAAACGCCCAAGAATTTATGGAAGCTCATAAATATTCAAATACAAGTAATAATATTACAATTCGCTTAGATGATTTTGATTTTCAAGATAATAAATTAACTCTTCATACATCAAGAACATATTATTATCATATGTTATTAACTAATCGTTGTATGGATTATCAAATTAAAAGTGGAATGTCAATTAGAGGATTATATGAATTTAAAGACTCAATTACTCCTTTACATGAATCTAAATTAAGTAATCAAATTGGTATTAATGGAATGATTATTACAAATGATGGATATGTATTACTTGAAAAAAGAGGAAGAAATAAAACAACATGGAAAAATAAATTTGCTCAACCTATTTCTCTTGCATTGAAAGAAAGCGATTTAAAATTAGATGATACTAGATTATTAAATAGTGATTTTGATTATTCTAATAAAAAAATGATGAATGTTATTAAAGAAACAATGAAATCAAATTTTGGATTATTAGAAGAAGACTATGAAGAATTAAGTGTTGAAAAAAATCTATTAGGTATCGCAAGAGATCTTTTAGAAGGTGGCAAACCTAATTTATATTTTGTTGTAACTGTTAAATATAATCATAATGAATTCTTAGATGTTTTAAAACAAAAAGCAGGAAGAATAGATAAATTTGGTATTAAAAAAGAAAAACTTGATTCTGATTATTATTTAATCGATTATAATGATATTAGAATTAATTTAGACTATGAATTAAAAGTTAAAAAATCAAAAGTTTTCAAAGTAGAAAGACTAGTATATCCAAGAAGTAAAAAATACCTTGGAAGAAGAGATTTAAGAAACTATAAAATATCAAAAATCTTTAAACCATACTTGGATTTTGGTTGTGGTGAAGCACTATTAGTTAGTTTATCATATTTAGAAATATGTCAACCTACTATTGAAGCATTAAAAGCAAAAGAGGTGAAACGATGAAAAAGATTACCGCATTTGGCGAAATAATGATGAGAATAACTCCAAAAGATAATATGTTAATTGAAGATACTGATCAATTTGAAACATATTATGGTGGAACAGAATCTAATACTTTAGTAACTCTTTCATCACTTGGGAATAAAACTACTTATATAACAAAAATACCTAATGATTCATTAGGCAAAGGGGTTATGAGACATTTAAGAAAACATAATGTTGGATTAGAAGGTGTAGTCATGGGCGGAGATAGCTTAGGATTATATTTTATGGAACAAGGATTTGGTCAAAGACCATCTAAGGTTATTTATCATCGAAAAGGTTCAAGTGTTAATACATTAAAATTAGCAGAATTAGATATTGATAAAATATTTGAAAATGCTAATTGGTTCCATGTAACAGGTATTTCTTTAGGAATATCAGAACATGCAAAAGAGTTAGCTATTGAACTTGTTAAAATTGCAAAAGAAAGAAAAATGATTGTATCTTTTGATTTTAATTATCGTTCTAAATTATGGACAATTGAATCTGCAAGAGAAGCATATAAGGAAATTATGCCTTATGTTGATGTATGCTTTGGTAATATTTTTGATTTAAATAATTTATTATTAATTAAAGAAGAAGATAATAATAAAACAATTAATAAATTATTATCAATGTATAATATTAAATATTTGATTAATACTAAAAGAGAAATAATAAATAGTAATTCTCATTCTATATCAGCTCATGCATATACAAAAGAAACAAATTATCAAACAGAAAAATATTCTTTTGAAATACTTGACCGTATAGGAGCAGGCGATGCTTTTGTTGCGGGGGTTGTACATGTTTTAAATCAAGATATTAATGATATTGATAACGCATTAAAATTTGGGGTTAAATGTGATATTTTGAAACATTTCGTTAAAGGAGATGTCTTGTCTATAACAAAAGAAGAAGTTGAAAACTTTAAATTAGAAGGACAGGATGTGATTAGATAATGGAAAAACTTAATATATTGTTAAGTGTTTCAGAATATGATATTCATTTTCAACAAATGAAAGAAGAATTATCAAATTATGCAAATGTTGATGTTTATTTAAATGATGATTATTCTTTAAATAATTATGATATTTTTATTGGGAAGTTATTAAAAAAAGAAAAACTTATTGAAGCTAATAAATTAAAAATCATTTTTGCATATAAAACAGGAGTAGATGATTTTCCATTAGATGAATTAAAAGAAAAAGGAATAATCTTAATTAATTCTCATGCGGATAGTAAAATCATAGCTGAATACGCATTCGGCTTATCTGTTTCTTTAGTAAATAGAATTACTGAATTTGATCATTATTTACGAGAAGGTATTTGGTACCAAGAAGAAAATGATTATTGGAAAAGTATTTTTAATATGAAAATAGGATTATTTGGATATGGACATATTGGTAAAAATATTCATCAAATCTTATTAAATAATAATATTGAAACATACACAATAGATCGTAATCATGATTATGAAAATATTAATTTAGTTAAAGATATTAATGAATTAATTGAAAAAACAGATTTAATTATTTGTTCAGTTCCAAAAACTAATAGTACTAATAATATTTTTAATAAAAAAACATTTAAAATGATGAAAAACAAATATTTAGTAAATGTTGGAAGATCAAATGTTATAAATCAAAAAGATTTATTTGAAGCATTAAATACTAAACAATTATCAGGTGCAGCAATAGATACTTGGGATAAAAAACCAAAAAATAAGAAAACTAAATTATTGCCATCTTTGGTTCCTTTCCAAACACTAAATAACATTATCCTTTCTCCTCATGCGGCAATGAGAGTAGAAGATGGACATAAAAAATATGTTAAAGATACAACATTAAAAGTAATTAATTATATTACTAAAAATGAATTAACTGATATTGTATCTTTAGATAAAGGATATTAAAAGGAGATAATATATGGAAGAAAATAGAAATATTGTTTTAGAAAAACCTTCTAAAGGATTTAAAATTGCATTAGAAATATTCAGGTATTTAGCCCTTGCGGTATACGTTCTATGGACAATTTTTTTAGTTGTAAGTTTATTAGATGCTTATAATGATAGTATTAATCGACCAGAAAACAGCATTGATCCATTTCCGATTGCATATGTGTTTTTCTTAGTACTTTCGATGATTGCATATGGAGCAGCTGTAGTATTAAATGTTATTGGATTAATTATGTCTTTAATTAATAACACACATAAAAAAAGAACGTTTAATATAATTTACTTTTTATGTGCTATAGTTGTTGTAATATTATCGTTTGTAGGATTAGTTCTTTTTGCAAAGACGTTTAATTAATATGGATACGTTTTCATAAGCAAATAGATATACAAGTGTTAATAATAAGAGTATAATATAAGTAGTTTTAATAAACATATTAATATTTTTGAAAAGATTGGATTTATTCCATGATTATAATTATGCGATTAGCTTATAAGAACATAATTATAAGCTAAGTAAAGTTTTTACTTTTTTACGCACAAGTAGGACTTTAACCTAGAGAATGAATCTATTCTCTAGGTTTTTTGTTTATTAAACTATCAAAAAAATAAAAGGAGAAAAATTATGAAAAAAATTATTAGTTTTGTTTTAGCATTAATCGTTTTAGCATCTCTTACATCATGTAAGAATGATACTTTAGTTGTTTACACAGAAGCTGGTTTTGCACCATTCGAATATGTATCAAATGGTAAAATCACAGGTGTAGATATTGAAATTATGAATTTAGTTGGTGAAAAATTAGGTAAAGAAGTTGTATTCGAAGATGTAGCTTTTGATACTATTGTTGATGCAGTATCACAAGGTAAATTAACTAATGTAGGTGCAGCTGGTTTATCTATTACTGATGAAAGAAAAGAAAAAGTTGATTTTTCTAAGGTTTATTATCAAGCTAACTTATATGTTATTTATAGTATTAATGGTTCATTAGAATTAAAAGAAATGACTGATGGTAATACTGGAGCTTATTGGTCAAGTTTACAAACTGAAAAAGGTATCGGTGTTCAAACAGGTACAACAGCTGACTTATTCTTAGGTGATGAACTTGTTGAAGGTGGATCTTTATATGGTGTTGATAAAACTGATTATGATTCATTAAGTGTTGCGGTTAACGATATCGGTTTAAATATTGATTATGTTATTATTGATGAATTACCAGCAAAAATGTTAGTAGAAGGAAATGAAGGACTTGCTTGTGCTCCTCTTTATTATGAAGGTGCAGAAGGCGAAGGTGATGAATTAGCTTATGACGAATATGCAATTTGTGTAACTAAAGGACAAGATGAATTATTAGCTGCTATTAACGAAGTATTAACTGAATTATTAGTTGAAGATGAAAATGGAGTTACTGGAATTCAAAAATTAGTTAATAAACACCTTGGATTAGAATAATGAAATTATTTGAAGATCTTTTAAAAATAATAAGTTCAGCTGAACATCGAGGATATTTATTAGAAGGATTTCTTCATACATTAATAATTACTTTAATTGCTGCAATAATAGGTTTATTACTTGGATTAATTGTTGCGGTAATTAAGATCTTAGCAGAAGATAATAAATATTTAAAAATACCTGCTGCGATATGTGAATTATATACTACTATTGTAAGAGGTACTCCTGTAGCACTACAATTATTTATAATGGTATTTGTTATTCTTGCAATACCAGGATTTAAAGTATATGCGGTAATACTAACATTTGGTATTAACTCAGGTGCATATGTATCAGAAAGTATTCGTGCGGGTATTTTATCAGTAGATAAAGGTCAAACAGAAGCTGGAAGAGCTTTAGGTTTAACACAAATGCAAACAATGTTTAAAATTGTTATTCCACAAGCTATTAAAAACGTTATTCCTGCAATCGGAAATGAATTAATCGCTTTAGTAAAAGAAACTGCTATTATATCAATGGTAGGAGCTACTGCAGGTAAATTAACATTTGAATTAAATAAAGCTATGGAAACAATCAGTAAAGATTTAGGTGGAAATTATCTAGCACCTTCAATTTTAGTAGGTTTACTATATTTAATAATTGTTTACGCAATTACTATTATTATCAAATTAATAGAAAAGAGGTTACGTGCTAGTGATAAACATTAAGAATATTTATAAATACTTTGATGATTTAAAAGTTTTAAACGGTGTTACTTGTGATATTAAAAAAGGAGAAAAAATTGTTATCATAGGCGCAAGTGGTAGTGGTAAATCAACATTATTAAGATGTATGAACCTACTTGAAAAACCAACATACGGTGAAGTATGGATGGATAATCAATTATTAACTCCTGTTGATCCTTATTTACATGAAGACATTATTATGGCTTCTAAAACTTTTAAAAAATTATATAATGAAGAAGAAAAAACTAATATATCTGAAGAAGAACTTAAAAAAATCATAATTAAAAAAATAAAAGACAATGACTTACTTAATGAAAAAAATGAAGGAAAAGAATATAAAATATTAATGAAACAATATTATCAAAAATATCATATTGACATTAATACTGCACGACAAAAAATGGGTATGTGTTTCCAACACTTTAATTTATTTAATAATTTAACAGTAATGGAAAATTTAATTTTAGCCCCTGTGGAATTAAAATTAAAGACAAAAGAAGAAGCAATTGAAAAAGCTACAGAATTATTAAATAGAATAGGCTTATATGATAAAAAAGATGAATACCCAGCTAAACTATCAGGTGGACAAAAACAAAGAATTGCGATAATAAGAAGCCTTTGTATGAATCCAGAAGTAATGCTATTTGATGAACCAACTTCAGCCCTTGACCCTGAAATGGTAGGTGAAGTTTTACAACTAATGAAAGACCTTGCGAATGAAGGAATGACAATGGTAGTAGTAACTCATGAAATGGGTTTTGCAAGAGAAATAGCTAATAAAGTTATTTTCATGGATCAAGGTGTAATTGCTGAAGTAGGTACACCTGATGAAATATTCAATCATCCTCAAAATGAAAGAACAAAAGAATTCTTAAGTAAAGTTTTATAAAACAAAAGAATCTGTAAAAACAGATTCTTTTTTTATTAATTAGGCATAAAATTTTTCCTCCTCTTCAAGTTTAAAAAATAAGGAATTGGCTATATTAATAAAACTATTGAAAATAGTTAGTCAGTAAATTTATTAGTTCATCAAAATAAACAAAAGAAAGTTTCAAATTTTGAGATAAACCATCCTAGGATACTAAGTGAATTAGCATTAGAAATGATGCTGTTAATTCAAGTTCTTTTCTTTTTTGTAGAAAAAAGCGATTAAATATTGTATAATAATAAAAAAAAGAGGTCCTATATGAAATATATAACAATAATAGGTGGATGTAATATGGACTATTTTGCCCATACATTTAATCCTATAAAATTAAAAGATTCTAATCCATGTCTAATTACTAAATCATTTGGTGGAGTTGGTAGAAATATTTGTGAAAATGTTTCTCGCGAAGACATCCCTTGTCATTTTTTTACAATCTTAGGAAATGATAGTGATGGGAAAAATATTAAAAATGATTTGAAAACAAAAAATATTATCGTTCACTCACCTAATTCAAACAAAGAAACCGGTAAATACTTTGCAGTATTAGATGATAAAAAAGATATGGTTCTTGCAGCATGTGATGAATCAATAATAGATGGTTTGACAATTGAATATTTAAATGAACATTATGATATTATTAATAATTCATTATTTATTGTTTTAGATGCTAATTTATCAAGTGAATTAATTCAAAATATTTTTAAAATCTTTGATAATAAAAAAATTTTAGTAGAAGCAGTTAGTGAAACAAAAGTATTAAAATATGCACCTTATTTATCTAAAATAGATTTATTAAAAGTAAATTATCAAGAATATAATACTTTATTAGAATATACTAATGAAAAACCAAATCATTTAATAATATCAAATGGTAGTGAATCAGTTATATATAAACATAATAATGAAACTTTTGAAATAGAAGTACCTAAAATAAAAAATATAAAAAATGTCACAGGAGCAGGAGATGCTTTAATGTCAGGAATTATATATGGTCTTTATCATAATTATGATATGATCACATCTATTAAAAAAGGAATAAAATGGGCTGGTTTAACATGCTTAGTTAACGAATCTGTTTATAGTGAAAAAATAGAAAAAACAATTTAATTATAAAATAAATTGTGATGTTGGAGAATAATAATATATAAATTGAAGTTGTTTTTTGTATTAAAAACAACTTTTTTTAATATTTGTAAAAAAAAATAAAAAAATTTTAATTTTTTTGCACCAAAAATGAAACTTATTTTGTATATATAAGTGAGGAGGCAAAAAACTCCTTGAGTGAATTATTATGGGGAAAAATATGGAGAACATACAGAATTTACAAAATGCAATAAAAACGAAAGAAAGAGATAAAATTGAGGCAGCATTTGAAATGTTTTATATTAATAATTATAAACTTGTTTGTAACCTTGTAAAACAATATGTTAATTCATCATCAGATGTAGAAGATATTGTAAGTGAATCATTTCTTACATTTTTTAATAATTTAAATAAGTTAGACTTTCAACAAAATCCAGCAGGTTATTTTTCTGTGATTATAAAGAATACTACGATAAATTATTTAAAATCAAAACAAATGAGAAACAGGAATAAGTGTGTATTTAACAATGAATTAATATATAATTTATCAGACTCGCACCAGCAAAATAATATAAGAGAGATAATAGAAGTAATAGAAGAAATATCTGATGGAGTCGATGTAGATATAGAAATTTATCGTTTAATATACGGATATAGATATAAGAAAATTGCTCACATACTCAATATGAATCTCAATACTGTGAAAAGTAAACATCTTAGAACAATGAAAAAATTAAAAGAAAGGATTGACAAAGATGACTTCTCGTGAAGAAAAAGAAATACTTAGAAAAATTAAAAATAGCGATGAATTTACACCAAACTTTAGATTATTATCAAATCAAATTGATTATGACCAATACATACAACCCAAAGAAAAAATGCCCTTTTATCATAACGTTATGAATTTAACAAAAGCTTTTATTCCTTTAATGATATGTGTCATAACGTTACTTATTCCCATAATCAGTCATAATCAAGCTAGAAAAATGATGATATTTGAAGACACTAGGTGTGTTTATGCTCTTGGGGGGGAGCAGATATGTATTAACGAGGTCAGATATAAAAAAAATGCCGAAACTAAGCTAACTTTTTCTTTTAATGATTATACTAAGTATCAAGTTAAAAGTGTAGAAGTCAGTTGTAATGATGAACTAAAAAATCCTATTAGTGATAATATGTATAAATTTCACATATTAGAATTAAATGATTTTTTCAATTTAAAACCTAACGATGTAGTTACAGTAAAGTATGAAGTGTTTGATAGAGTGAATAGAATAACTTCATATTTTGAATTTAGAGTATTATGTTATTTCGATGAAAATAATTTTGTAAAATATAAATTTATTTATTAAGATTATCTCCATATCATGCTTATTTACTCATACGAGGATAATTCTGTGAAGTTAAAGTTATTAAGATTCATATTTATTTTCTTTTTAATCCTTAGCAGCGGATACGTTTCTGTTAACGCTTTTATTGATATCCCTAGTTTTGATACAGGCGGTAGCGGCGACGCTAGAGAATTAGAATTAAACGTTCCGTATGATATTACTTTAACATATAATAATCCAATAACTTTCACCACAGAATTATCTTCTTCTCAAAAGTATTATGTAATAGAAACCTGGGGGAATGCTGATACAAAATTAGTCATTTCAGGGGGGATTTACTCAGGTACTGTTATAACTGATTTAAATAGTGGTGTTGACAATAACGCGTTTATCGAATTCTTAAGTAATGGAACTTCAGAAAATCCTGCGACAATTAGTATTGTATTATCATTAGAAACTAATTGCGAGGTTAAAGACACTACTATTATCGTGAGAGAAGAAGCAGCTTCCTTATACGGATTCAACTTCGGGTTAGATGGGAATACAATTCCCCAAACAAATAAGGCATATGAAGTTTTGTCTCCTTATTATAGAACAACAAAGTATTTAAATAAAAGATTTGAACATTTATATGAAACAGACTTTAGAGGTCTTGAAATAATAAATAGTGAAGTGCTATTAATCGCAAGTCACGGTCTATATTATGCACCTAACATGCCTGGTCGAGGAATGATATTTATGGATGATACATATTTATCATTAGTTGATTTTACTGATGTACCTTGTACAAGAACTAAATTTGCGATATTTGCAGGGTGCGGTACTGCCGGTTTTAATGGAACTGATGTTAACTTAGCTGATTCAGCGTGGGGCGCTGGAGATGCTGATTGTACATTTGGATTTACTAAATCTGTTGCAATGGTATCAGTTTTAAGATATATGAATAAAATGTTTACAAAATTAGGACAAGCATGGACAATTGCAGAAGCTACTGAATATGCAGCTGCACATGGTTTCTTCTGGACTGATGATGCTAAGCATTATAAATTATATGGTGATAGTAGTATTAGACTTGTTCCTACTTCTACTGCAAATTCAAGATCTATTATTGGTATTGATAATGCTTTATATAATGAAATGTTAAATAGACAATTGGGATTAGTGTTTGATAATGAAGAGATCACTGGTCATTATTCTGGTAATTGTTTAACTTATAATGGTTATCAAACTACTGATTATTATATTTTAAAAAATGATGATCAAGGTAATGTAGTTGAAATTGAGCATTCTGGTTATTATTTTGATGATACTAATGTATTACCTATATTAATAACTTCTACTCCTACACCTTCTATTGCAACATCAGGGGAAAATCAATATTTATCGATTGATGAAGTGGAAATTAAAATTGTTTATCATACTGTAGGTGGTGTTTCTATTCCTCTTGAATTTAAAACATGTATTTATTCTAATCCAAGTACTCTAGAAACATTTAAAGTGCTTTATTGTACAAATTTAAATACTGGAGAAGCTTTTGACGTTGAAGATATAATGGACTGTTAAAAATAAGAACATTATTCAAAACTATGTTTTGAATAGTGTTCTTTTCTTTTTACTAATTCGACAAAATATGGTATAATAATAATGGTGATAATATGAAAACAAAATATATGAATATTAGAAATAATAAATTATATATTGGTGATTATTCATTAGAGAAAATTGCAGAAGAATATAAAACACCATTATATGTATATGATGAAAAACATTTAAGGGATGAATTAGATAATTATGTTAATAATTTTAAAAGTAAAAAATTTGAAACTTCAATTGTCTACGCAACAAAAGCTTTTTTAGTACCTGAATTATGTCATATTTTAAATGAAAAACAATATCATTTAGATATTGTTAGTAAAGGAGATATGGATGTTTTAGAAAAAGCTAATTTTCCTTTTAATAATGTTGTCTTTCATGGAAATAATAAATCATATGAAGAATTATGTCATGCGGTAGAAAAAAATATCGGTTTAATAGTAGTTGATAATATTCGTGAATTAGAAATATTAGAAGAAATAGCTTGTTCAAAAGGGAAAGTAATTGATACCTTATTTAGATTTAATCCTGGTATTGACGCACATACACATAAATATATTAAAACTGCTTTATATGAAAGTAAGTTTGGTGAAAGTATTTATGATGAAAAGAAAATTGAACAAATTATTATGACTTATAAAAATTCACCACATATTAATTTCTTAGGATGTCATTCACATATTGGATCACAAATAAGAGAACATAAACCATTTTTATTAAATATTAATAAAATGTTAGAATTTACTAAATCATTAAATGATAAATATAATTTAGATTTATCTGTTATTGATTTAGGTGGTGGCATGGGAATAGATTATGAATCTGAAGAAAGTGGATTTAAAATAGAAGAATTATTATTAAAAATGATTCAAAGATTAGAATCTAAAATTAAAAAATTAAATTTAAATATTAAAAAAGTATTAATAGAACCAGGAAGAAGTATAGTAGGTACATCTGGTGTTACATTATATAAATGTGGATATTTAAAAACAACATTTACAGGTAAAAACTATTTATTCATCGATGGAGGAATGACTGATAATATCCGTCCTGCTTTGTATCAAGCAGTATATGATGTTGATATTGTAAATCGTATGAATGATGAAAAAACATTAAAAGCTGATATTGTAGGCAAATGTTGTGAGTCAGGTGATATTATTGCGCGTGATGCGATGATACCTAATGTTAAAGAAAATGATATAATGGTAGTTTATAACACAGGAGCTTATACTTATTCAATGTCTTCTAATTATAATGGTTTATATAAACCAGCTGTAATATTTGTATCAGATAAAATTAAAATAGTAAGTAAGAGAGAAACAGAAAAAGAAATTAATAAACTATTTTAATATTTGACACTTGTGTTTAATAATGTTATAATATCTAAAAAAAACGGAGAACAATATATGGATAAAAAAGAAGCATTAAAAATTTGGGAACATGAATTTGGCAACGCAGAATATGCTTATGATTTTACAGGAAGAAAAGTTAAACAATCTGATTATTTAATTGAAAATCAAGTTGGATGGGTTGTATCATATGTTAGACCACTTGAATTAGGTGGTAAACATGAAGAAGGTAATATTATTATTTTAAATCATAATACTGCTTTTGAAAAAGGATTAAATTATCCTAATTTTGAAGTTGTAGGAGTAAAATATATAGTACGTTATGATTCAAAAGGTGATTATTATTATATCGAAAAAGATGATCAATTTGGGGATAAATAATGAGAATAATAGCAGGTAAATTTAGAAGTAGAAAACTTGTTACTTTAGAAGGATTACATACTAGACCAACACTTGATGGAACAAAAGAAGCTATTTTCAGCTCTATGGGCGGATGGTTAAATGATTATGTTGTTTTAGATGTTTTCGGTGGCTCTGGTGCGTTATCACTAGAATCAATCAGTAGAGGAGCTAAAAAAGCTTATATTATTGATAATAGTAAAGATGCGATAAATATTATTCAAACCAACGCAAAAAATTTAAAAGTTACAAGTGAGGAATTAGTAGTATTATTTGGTGAATATCAAAAAATACTTCCAAGACTTGCAAATCAAAAATTTGATGTTGTCTTTTTAGATCCACCTTTTAGATTAAAAGTAATAGATGAATTAATAACATTTCTGGTTAAAAATGACATGTTAAATCCAGGAGGATTTATTATGGCAGAGTATCCTAAAGAAGATGTTGTTAATTATGATTATCCTAATTTTAAAGTAAAACTATGTCGTAGATATGCAAGTAGTGAAGTATTAATACTTCAAAAAGAAGAGGAGGAATAAAATGAGAATAGGTGTTTATCCTGGAACATTTGATCCGATTACTAATGGACATTTAGATATTATTAAAAGAGGTTGTAGTTTATTTGATAAACTATATGTTGTAATTCCAATTAATCCACAAAAAAATACTTTGTTCACAGTTGAAGAAAGAAAAAAACTTCTAGAAGAAGTTTTAAAAGATTATGATAATATTGAAATAGCTTCAACACCTTTACTAACAGTTGAATTTGCAAAACAAGTCAACGCAACAGTTATGTTAAGAGGATTAAGAATGGTCAGTGATTTCGAATATGAATTACAACTTGCAACATTAAATAAATGTTTAGATAATGATATTGAAACTGTCTTTATTATGAGTTCACATGAATATTCATTCTTATCATCTAGTAGTGTTAAGGAAATTGTTAAATTTAATGGTGATGTTTCTTCATTTGTTCCTAAATGTGTTGAAACAGCATTACATGAAAAGATTAATAAAAAATAGTATTAATATTATCGATGATACTATAAGCATATGAATAAAACGAAATACTAAAAACTGATTAAATGAAAGATCAGTTTTTTTTATATTCATAAATACTTGTATTCCTACCGCAACACCATTAAATGATATTAATAAATTAGATAAAAGAAAATTATCTTTAAAATCTATTAATCCAGTTGTTAATTCTAAAAAATTAATAATTGTTAATAAGATAGGGTTATTGATAAAACTAGTTAAAAACACTTTAATAAAAGATACAATACAAATAATAATTAAAATGTTAAATAATAAAATAGGAGTTTTAGAAATAAAATCAGTATTAATAGTAGTAATACTATCACTTTTACTACTATTATTTTTATTTTTATAAAAAATTGATATTATTATAGAAGACAAAATTTGAATTATTATTATTTTGATACCTCTATTCAATCCAAAAAAATTAATAATAAAAATAAATGATACATGAGATGTAAAAGATAATAATCTATTTGCTTCAAAAAGACTAATTTCTTTATTATGATAAGCATTAGATATTAAAATAGAAGTAGTTGGATTACCGGTTAAAATACTTATTAAAAATAAAGAACATGCTTTTTGATTTTCAAAATGCATGATCTTTTTTAATAATGGATAAAGAAGAAAACTAATAAAGGGAAACTGATAAAGTAAATTACTTATAATAAAAGTAGGGCCGATACTAACAACAATATATTTAAGCCAAATATCAATATTATTTAATATTAATATTTTAGTATTATTAAAGTTAATAATTAAAAAAATTAAAATAATAAAAAGAAGAAGACCAATTACTTTTTTCATAAATTAATTTTTAATTCAGCTAATGGGTAAATAACATCAGATGATAAATTGTTATCAGCTTTTAACTTATCAATTGATACACCATATTGATTACTAATATTATATAATGAATCATTTGGTTTAACAATATAAGTAATTTGACTAGGTTTGGAATAAGGAACTTGTAAATAATTAGCTATAGATTCAACAACACTTTCTGCAAGTAAAGGCCAATTATACAATAAACGATATACATCATCATCATTATCCGCAAAACCATATTCTATTATCATTGAATTATTAGGTACTGTATCACGAAGAATGAAATAATAATCTTTTCCGGTTCTACCTGTTTTTTGATAAACATTTCTAATTGGAAGACCTGAATTCATTAATCCTCCTGCTATTAAATTAGGAAGTTCTTTATTAGTTCTTAACGCATAAATTACTTCCCCTCCACCTGAACCACCATTATTAATATGATTAGATATTAAAATATCATTAGGTGCAGCACCTATTTCGGCAATTTTATTTATTCTTGATGTTGGAGAAAGAGTTTCATCATTTTGTCTTACAAGAATTGAATTAATTCCTAATTGATCAAATCTTTGTTTTTGATAGTCGCTTATTTTTTTAGTGAGATCTTTTTCTTTAAAATAAACATTACTTCCACCACCTGGATCCCATCCTCCATGTCCTGGATCGATAATAATCATAATAAAAACCTCTTTTCTATTAAATATATGAAAAGAGGTTAACGATTATGTTATAAAATAAAAAAATGTATCCGGCTGATACAACGTTAAATATATATAAACTATAAAAATATAGGAATTTTTCAAGACGTCTTACTGTTACAATATATATCTTTTTATATGGTGTATGGGACGATAAGTCTCTTTCTTTAATAATTGAAAAGACTACAAGCGTCAAAGCCTATAGTCTTCAATTTTTAAAACGGATATTTTCTTCTATATTCGAACTACAAGTATTATGAATCTATGATTCATATTAATGACTTATAGACAAAGTGAACTATGGTTCACTTTTCTAATATATAACTGCTACGATATCTATCTTTTTATAAGGTGTATGGGACTATAAGTCTTTATCTTATAAATCCATACTATTAACATTAGACAAAAATTCAACAATCCCGATTGTAGTTATACCATATTCATCATGCATAACTTTAATTGGATCTCTCACAACAATTATCTTTTTGAACGAATCATCTATATTAATAAGCGATCTTCTTTCTTGTTCAACTTTTAATTCATCATATAATTTATAAGCAGATTGAATATAATATTTTTTACTTCCTTTTGTTGCAACAAAATCTACTTCTAATTGTGTTCTTGTTGAAATATTATTTTCATTTTTAGAATTAATTACAACTACACCGACATTAACTGAATATCCACGATATACTAATTCGTTATAAATAATATTCTCCATAACGTGACCAAAATCTGATTGTAAAAAATCTAATTTTGCATTTCTTAATCCTGGATCAATAAAATAATACTTTTTAGATGCAGCAATATTTTTTCTACCCTTAATATCATATCTTTCTGCCTTTTTTATAATATATGATTCTTCTAAATATTTTAAATAATCATCAATTGTATTTACGCTTATTGTTTTATCAACAATACTTTGATATGTATTTGCAATTTTATTTGAATTTATTAAACTACCAATTGAAGATGCTAAAACTCTTATTAATTCATCTATTTTACGAGAATCTTTAATTTTATGACGTTCTACAATATCTGTTAAATAGGTCATTTGAAATAAATTTTTAAGATAGTCTTCTTTTTTATCGTCGGTTTTATAAACTAAAGAAAGTGGCATACCACCATGAAGCATATATTCGTTAAATGCTTCTTCTAAAGTACCTGAATAAACGGATGTAAACTCAGAAAAAGAAAGTGGCAACACATGAATTTCATCCCCTCTACCTTTAAATTCAGTAGCAATATCCGATGAAAGAAACTTCGAATTGCTTCCTGTAACATATACGTCTACATTACTAATATGTAATAAACTATTTAAAACATCTTCAAATTCAGGAACTATTTGTATTTCATCTAATAAAATATAATGAATTTCATTGTCTAGAATTCTTTCTCTTATATGTTTTAATAATTCATCTGGATCTCTTAATTTTTTATTAGTTCGATCATCTAATGCTATTTTTATAATATGAGGATCAGAAATATTATTACTTCTTAAATACTCATCAAATAAATTAAATAATAAAAAAGATTTACCACATCTACGTATTCCTGTAATAACTTTAATTAATCCATTATTCATAGAATCAATTAATTTATTTAAATAGATATCTCTTTTAATAATCATAGCAATACCTCCAATGATTTTACAATACTATTATACCCTATTTCAAAAAATAAATCAATAAATACATTATATTTTTTTGCGTATTTACGCATTTTTTTGCAATATAAAACGTATATGTTTATGAGTTCATAAAAAAAGTCAGCTAACATTTACATTATACTCAATATAAATCATTTATACAATGATCAATTAATTGATGTGAATACAACGATTCATTTAGTAATTTTCTTTTACCACAAATATATAATTATATCTATAAAAATATATATATGTTCAAATCCCATTTATTGAAGAAAACTATAAATATCACTATATAATAAAAAAATTGCTCCAAATAAGGAACAAAATCTTATAAATTAGGCTTAAAACCTATATATTTGAACTATAAATATCATTAATCTACGATTGATATTGATGACTTATAGACAAAGTGAACTATAGTTCACTTTTCTAATGCCTAACTGCTACTATATCTATCTTTTTAAAAGATGTATGGGACTATGAGTCACTTCTAAATATTGCTTAATAATTTAGGTATTAAATCACTATTTGATTCACTTATAGAAAATATCTTTTTACCTAAATCTTTGATAGAATAACCCAAATGATAAATTTTATTTTGATCTATAATAATAATTGCAAACTAGTTTGCATTGCTATCATGCACATTTGTAGTATATCTTACATCTAATCCTCCATATTGACTATTAAATGTGTTTATATCACTACATAATAGTCTAGTATTAATACTAGTATAAATAATAGCTTGAACATCTCTATTTTTAACTACTAACCTATCTAGTATTGTTCTATCTACATAATTATCAATTATAATTATTTCATTGTTAGCACTTTCAAATATTGATTGTATTAAAGTATATGCATCATAAAACTCTCCATCAAAAAATAGTTGAGAGTTTTTTAACTCTTGTGGTTTATAATTATTTTCAATATTACTAACTCTTTCATCCAGAGATTCTACTTTATTAATAAGTCTTATATAGTTTTCATTAGTAACAAGAGTTCTATCTTCATTTATAACATAACCAGTTAATAGATATTCTTTTAATACTTCACTAGCCCATCGTCTAAATATAATAGCTCTTTTAGATTTAACCCTGTATCCTATAGCAATAATCATATCAAGATTATAAATGCTTACAATATATTTTTTACCATCTTGAGCAGTATGCTCTTTTTTTGAGCATACTTGTTTTTCATTTAATTCGAATTCTTTTATTATATTCTGTATGTGTCTTGTAATAGTTTTTCTATCTTTATCAAATAGCTCTGCTATTTCATTTTGAGTTAACCAAATTGTTTCCTCATTTGGATTCACATAAACATCTAATTCAAACTGATTATCTATAAATTTTACAATTTCATATTTTTTGTCACTCATAGCATACTCCTTATGTGTTTATTACATATTATATTATATCAGTATTTTATGCATTTGTAAAGAAATATGTTTATTTTGCATAAAATAAAATTATGTGCTATAATAATAGTATAAGGAGATGTAAATATGACTTTTGGAGAAACTTTGAAAAGGCTAAGACAAAGAAAAAATATTTCACAAGATGAACTTGCAAAAAAATTAAATGTTAAACAATATGTAATATCAAGTTGGGAAATAGGTAGATCAGAACCTAACATTGAACAAATTAAATTCTTATCTACTTATTTTAATGTACCTACTGATTATTTACTTGGTAAAGATATAATAATGGTAAATAATGAAGAAGAGTTTGAAATTGTAACAAATCATTTTAAACAAGATACTAATGATGATGTAATTAATGAAGTTATTAAATTACTTGAAGAATTAAGTGAAAAAGATAAAAATAAAATTGTAAAAATTATCAAAGATACAATTGAATTATTAAAATAAGAAAAAAATGAAAACACCACTAATCCTAAGTAGGACTAATGGTGTTTTTTTAAACGTTTATATATTTCAAACGACAAAAGGCATTATAGCCTTTCATCTACATTAATAGTTTAGAGTTTCTTCGTTAATGTATTTCCATACTTGTCTTTCCATTTCACTTAATATTTATAGAAAATAAAAAAATGTATCCAGCTGGATACAACGTTAAATATATATAAACTATAAAAATATAGGAATTTTTCAAGATGGCGTCCCAGAAGAGATTCGAACTCCCGACACACGGCTTAGAAGGCCGTTGCTCTATCCGGCTGAGCTACTGGGACATTTATTGCATTACTATTATACAATATTTTTTAATTTTTGTAAAGTAAAATGTTATATTATTTATATATTTCATTAAGAAACTTGAATTTTTTATAGTTTTAGTATATAATAAAATAAAGAGGTGATATGATGAAAAAAGTGATTAAATATTTTATTTGCTTGTTATCATGTTTTGTAGGAATATTTTTTACTGGATGTTATGAAGAAGGAGTAAAAGGGCCTGAAGGATTTGATGAGTTTTCTTATAGTGTTTTCGTTAGTTTAATTGGATCTGATGAAATGACTTGTAATTTTTATTTCCAAAATCGAGAAAACTTTGGACTTGAAGATTATGAAGTAAGTTTACCTACTCCTAGTGTAAGTAATGGCTTTGGTAAGTTATTTTTAAATCTATATTTTGGTTCAATTAAAAGATATAATTATAATTTATTAAATACTGATCAACAAATGACTTATGATATAATTGTTGAACTTTTGGATTATATTAATAATCAAACTACAGAAATGTCATACTTAAGTAGTGATTATCTAGGATCTTACTTAGGATATCAAGCACAATTACCTTTATTATTAACGGAATATAATTTTAGAAATAAAAAAGATATTGAAAATTATTTCAAAACGGTTGAATTAGTTCCTGAAACTTTTAAAGCTTATGTTGATTTTGAAATAGAAAAAGCAAATAAAGGTTATGGAATGAATGATATAACTATTAATAAAGTAATTGGACAATGTGAGAATTTCTTAAGTGGTTTAGATGAACATAATTATCAAGATCATTATATGATTAGAGTGACTAATCAAAAGATTGATCGCTGTGATTTTTTATCTGATAGTGAGAAAGAAATGTATAAAAAACGCAATGAAGAAGTAGTTTTAGGACCTCTTGTTGCGGGGTATGAATATGTCAAAAATAACCTTTCTGTTGTGCTTGGTAAAGCTACAAATAATGATGGATTATATTATTATGTAACTAGTGATGGAGTTGAAATTGGAAAGAATTATTATGAACTATATTTCCAACATCAAACAGGTTATAGTGTTTCTATTGATGAAGCAATTTTATATATTGATAAAAAATTAGAGGGTTATAAAGAGGATTTAGAATACTTTAGATCACTTGCAGATGATGAAAAATTCGTTGAACAAATTTCTAGTTTACAATTGATGAATTCAACACCTGAAGAACAAATTGAAGAGTATTTTGATTTAATAGAAGGTCATTATCCTTTACTTCAAACTAGACCAACTGTCGTTGTCAATTATGTAGATAAGTCAATGGAAAATAATTTTTCTCCTGCTGCTTATATGGTTTCACCAATTGATGAGTTAGGTGTTGAAAATATTTATTTAAATAAAAAATCAGTAATGCCGGATGGAGTTTGGGATTATAACTATTTATATACTGTGCTTGCACATGAAGGAATTCCTGGACATTTGTATCAAAATAATTATTTAAAACAATTAGAAGTTAATCCAATAAGAAAATTAGTTCGTAATATTGGTTATACTGAAGGATGGGCTACTTATACAGAAATTTATAGTTATAATTTTTTAAAAGGTTATGATCAAAAAATTATTGATTATTTAATTTTTAATGATGAACTTATTTACGCACTATATTCAAGAGCTGATATGGGAATTCATTATCAAGGTTGGAAAATTGAAAAAGTTAAAGAGTTTTTACTTGAATATTTACCTCATTTAACTGATGAAACTGTTCAAGCTTTATATGAACAATTAGTAGAGGTTCCTGTTAATTGTCAATATTATGCTTTTACTTATTTTAAATTAAGTGATTTAAAAGAAGAAGTAGAGTTAAAATTAGGTGATGATTTTGATATCGTTAGTTTCCATAAAGCTGTTCTTGATTGTGGACCTATAAGATTAGAAAAGGTTGAAGAACGAGTAAAGAGTCAATTTGGGATAAATTAAATAAAAAATAGACAACAAAAATATTAAGTTATTTTTGTTGTTTTTTCTTTATAATAGTTTTTACTTGATAAAAAAGTTAATATTTGTTATAATATATACAATTACAATGGAGGAAAATTGATATGAAAAAAATAGTAAAGAAAATGGAATATGTTACTGAAACTTCAGTGAAATTAGTAGTTAAAGTTTCTGCTGAAGAATGGGCAAGTGCTTTAGACAAAGCATTTGAAAAAGTTGTTAAAGAAGTAAAGGTAGATGGTTTTAGACCAGGAAAGATGCCTAAAGCTTTATTTATCAGACGTTTTGGATGGGAATCATTATATAATGATGCTTTAGATTTTGTATTACAAGAATCTTATCCTAAAGCAATTGAACAAGCTGATATTTATCCAGTAAGCCAACCCCAAATTGATTTAGCAGTTGAAAAATTAACTCCTACTAAAGGATTTGATTATACTGTAGTAGTTGATGTTATTCCACCAGTACAACTTGGTGAATATAAAGGATTAAAAGTTAAAACTTTATCTAAACGTGTAACTAAGAAAAATGTTGATGAATACATTAAAAAACAATTAGAAGGTAAAGTTGAAAATGTTATTAAAGAAGGACCAGCTGAACTTGGCGATACAGTTGTTATCGATTTTAAAGGTTTCTTAGGTGATGAACCATTTGAAGGTGGAGAAGCTGAAAACTATGAATTAGAACTTGGTTCAAATTCATTCATTCCTGGATTCGAAGATCAATTAGTTGGTACTACATCTGAACAAGAAGTAGAAGTTAAAGTTACTTTCCCTACTAATTATCATGAATCATTAGCTGGTAAAGATGCAACATTCAAAGTTACTGTTCATGAAGTTAAATCAAAAGTTTATCCTAAATTAACTGATGAATTAGTAAAAGAATTTAATGTTGAAAATGTTAACACTGTAGCTGAATATAAAGTTTATGTAGAAAACTTATTAAAACAACAAAAAGAAGAAGCTTATGAAAAAGATTTAACAGCTAAATTAGTTGATAAAGCTGTTTCTAACGCAAAAGTTTTAATTCCTCAAAGTTTAATTGATCAAGAAGTTGAAAGAATGGTTAAAGACTTAGAAGCACAAGCTGCACAATATAAAGTTCCTACAGAAGTATTATTACAATACATGGGTCTTTCAAGTGTAGAAGCTTATAAGAAACAAGCAGCTGTTCAAGCAGAAAAATCAATTAAAGAAGAATTAGTATTATCAGAAATTGTTAAAGTTGAAAAACTTGATGCTACTCAAGAAGAAATTTTAGCTGAATACGAAAAAGTAGCTGGTATTACTGAAGCTGATAGTGAAGAAGCTAAACAAAAGAAACTTCAAGAAGTTGTTCAACGTTATCCAGTCAGCAGAGTTGCATACCATTTAAATATGCAAAAGGCTGTTAAGTTCTTAAGAGATAACGCTATTATTAAATAATAAAAAAATTAATAAATTCATTAAAAACACTCCATAATAAATATATGGAGTGTGATTTATATGAAATTTAAAAAATGTTCATTTTGTAATAAAGACATAAATGATGATGTATTTGGATTTGAAGGAGAAAACGGTTATATTTGTATGGACTGTTTAGATATCTTCTATTCAATATCACGATTTGATTTAGATGAATTAAAAGAGATTGAAAGAAAACAACAAACAATTAATCCTTTAATAACTCCTAAATATATTTATAATCATTTATGTGAAAAAGTTATTGGTCAAGAACATGCGAAAAAGGTATTATCTGTTGCATTATACCAGCATTATAAAAGAATAAATTATGATAAGGATTCAAAACTAGAAAAATCAAATATTCTTTTAATTGGTCCGACAGGTGTAGGAAAAACTTTACTTGCAAAAACAATGGCAGAAATTATTAATTTACCAATTGCTATTTGTGATGCAACTGTATATACACAAGCAGGATATGTTGGAGAAGATGTAGAAAATATCTTATTACGATTATTACAAAATGCCGATTATGACTTAGAACTAGCTCAAAAAGGAATAGTCTTTATTGATGAATTTGATAAACTTGCAAGAAAAAGCGATAACCCTTCGATAACAAGAGATGTTTCTGGTGAAGGAGTTCAAAATTCATTATTAAAGATTATAGAAGGAAATATTGTTAATGTGCCACCTCAAGGAGGAAGAAAGCATCCGTATCAAGAATATATAAAATTTGATACATCAAATGTATTATTTATATGTGCTGGTGCTTTTGATGGATTAAATATCGAAAGTAAGAAAATAGTAGGATTTGAAAAAATAGATGAAGTAGAAGAAATTGATTCTGAAAAATTAAAAAAATATGGAATCATTCCGGAAATATTAGGTCGACTTCCTATTATTACAAAACTAGACAATTTAACCGTTGAAGAATTAGAATTAATTCTAACTAAACCAAAAGGTGCAATAGTTAATCAATATCAAGAATTATTTGCTTTAGATGGAGTTAAATTAGAATTTGATTCTTCAGCAATTAAAAAAATTGCGGTGAAAGCATATGAAGAAAAATTAGGAGCTCGTTCATTAAGAAAAATACTAGAAAATACAATGTTAAATTATATGTTTGATTTGCCATTCGAAAACAAAAAAGACTTAACTATTAAAGCAGATCAAATATAAGGAGGGAGAATATGTTTAATAGTGTCGATAAAATTACAGCACAGTTACCTGTATTATTTTTAGAACAACCTGTGCCACTACCATATAATGAATATCGATTTGGAGTAAAGGGGTCTAAACATTTATTAGTTTTAAAAGCAGCTGAACAATATAAAAATCATATGGTTATTATGATTAAGGATAAAGAACATAGTACAGATTTAGAAACTAAATACTTTACAACTGCGATTGTAGTCCAAATTTTACTTAACATGACTAGCCCTAATGATGGAAGAAAAATTAAAGTTAAAGCTATTGTTCGTTGTAATGTTCAAAGATTTATTGATGATGGACCTGTAAAATTAGCTGAATTTACAACAATGCCATCAATTATGAGCGATCTTGATCGTGCGAATGCGGCAAGAGGATTAATTAGAGAAGAAATTAAAGAAGGAATTAATAAAAATAATCCATTTGATTTAGCAGATCCAAAAGAATTAGTTGAATCACAAATGATATCTCTTGATGAATTAAGTGAAGTACTAGCATCTACATTAAGAATATCAGCTAAAGAAAAAACTAATTATTTAGTTGAAATTGATATCACTAAGAGATTACTAATGATCTTAGAAGATATTCATAAACAAAATTATTACCAAACTTTAGAAGATGAAATTGATGCGGAAGTAAGAAGAAGTATTAACGAATCACAAAAAGAATTTTATTTACGTGAAAAAATGAAAGCTATTCAAAATGAATTAGGTGATAAAGCTAAGAAAGAAAGCGATATCGATGCGTTAAGAGAAAAAATTAAAAATGCAAATATGCCTAAGAATATTGAAGAAAAAGCATTACATGAATTAAATCGTTATACTACAACTCCTACATCTTCACCTGAATCAGGAATTATTAGAAGTTATTTAGATTTCTTAATTGCTCTTCCTTGGAATACACAAACTGAGGATACTAATGATATTAGAATTGCAAAAGCAGAATTAGAAAAATATCATTATGGTTTAGATGCAGTAAAAGATCGTATCTTAGAATATTTAGCTGTTAAAATCGCCACAGGTAAAAACCCACAAGCAATTCTTTGTTTAGTAGGTCCACCTGGAGTAGGTAAAACTTCACTTGCAAAATCGCTTGCAACAGCAATGGGTAAAAAATTTGTTAAAGTTGCCTTAGGTGGTGTAAGAGATGAAGCTGAAATAAGAGGTCATAGACGTACTTATATTGGAGCTTTACCAGGTAGAATTTTACAAGCAATGAAAAAAGCGGGAACTAATAATCCAGTATTCTTGTTAGATGAAATTGATAAGATGAGTAGTGATTATAAAGGTGACCCTACAAGTGCAATGTTAGAAGTATTAGATGGAGAACAAAATCATTTCTTTAGTGACCATTACTTAGAAGAACCATTTGATTTATCTAATGTTTTCTTTGTTGCAACAGCGAATTATTTAGGTAATATTCCAGCTCCATTGAGAGATAGAATGGAAATAGTTGAAATTTCAAGTTATACTGAATATGAAAAATATGAAATAGCTAAAATTCATTTATTACCTAAACAATTAGAAGCACACGGATTAGAAGCTGAAAAGTTAGTTTTAACTGATCAAGCTATTTATAAAATTATTCAAGAATATACTAGAGAATCTGGTGTTCGTGAATTAGAAAGATTTATTGGAACAATTATTCGTAAAGCGATTAAAAATATTTTAATGAATCAAGAATCACAAATTAAAGTAGATGTTGATAATTTAGAAGAATATTTAGGAAAACCAAGATATACTTATAGTAAAGTAAGAAATACTGATCAAGTAGGTGTTGTTACTGGTCTTGCGTATACACAATTTGGTGGAGATACTTTATCTGTTGAGGTAACTCATTATAAAGGACAAGGTAGACTTGTTTTAACAGGTAAATTAGGTGATGTAATGAAAGAATCTGCTCAGGCAGCATTAAGTTATGTTAAATCGAATTATGATAAATTTAATATTGATTATAATTTATTTAATGAAAATGATATTCATTTACATGTTCCTGAAGGTGCAATTCCTAAAGATGGACCTTCTGCAGGTGTTACAATAACAACTGGTATTATTTCATCATTTACAAATCGTCCTGTTGATCATACTGTAGGTATGACAGGGGAAATTACATTAAGAGGAATGGTTCTTCCAATTGGTGGATTAAGAGAAAAAGCAATTGCGGCTCATCGTAGCGGATTACAAACAATTCTTATTCCAATTGATAATGTTAAAGATTTAGAAGAAATTCCTGATAGTGTAAAAAATAGTTTAAAAATTATTCCAGTAAGTACTATAGAAGAAGTAATAAAATACGCATTAAAATAGGAGAATTATATGCAAGCTTTAACTGAGTTTTTTATGTCATTACAATGGTATTGGGCATTAATTATATATGCAGTTCTTGCTGTAGGTGTTGTTCTTACAACAAGTAAAATTTCAGATTGTGTTGATAATTTAGATAAATTAACTAATTTAGGTGCTGCTTTTATTGGTGGTATCTTTCTTGCAGCAGTTACTAGTTTACCAGAGTTAATTACTAGTATTTCATCAGTAGCAGTGGGAAGTCCTGATTTAATTTTTGGTAATATTTTAGGAAGTAATTTCTTTAATATGTTTATTCTCGCAATAGTTGACGTTATTTTTATTAAATTAATGTTTATGAATAAAGTTAAAACAATGCGAAAAACTAATTTCTTTACTATTATTATGTATTTAATAATTGCAATTCCTGTATTAATTAGTTGGTTAATATCAGCTATTTCTCAAGGTGAGGTTAATTTATTTACTATATTACCAATTGGAATTAGTTTTGTATCTGTTCTAATTATTATTGTATATGGTATTTCAATTAAAGCTCTTGCTGGTGATCAAAGCGTAAGTGAAGAAGATGATGAAGAAGAAAAGGAAATTAATACAACTGTTTCTAAGGAAGTAGTTAAATTTGTTTTATTAAGTGTTCTTTTAGTTTCATTAAGTTTTATATTAACATTATCAGTTGATTCATTATCTGATTCATTAAATTTAGGTGATAGTTTTGCTGGTGCATTGTTCCTTGCAATCGCAACTTCATTACCTGAATTAACAGCAGTAATTAGATTAGTTCAATTACATAATTATGATGCTGCAGTAGGTAATATAATAGGTAGTAATGTATTTAATTTTACAATTATATCAGTAGTGGATGTTATCTTCTTTAATACAAGTGTATTTGGAAATGTTTTAACTGATAAAACAATTATTACATTATTATTCTTTGGCCTTGTATCTGCAGGGTTATTAATGATCTCATTATTAAGAACTAAGTCTAAAAATAAATTCTTGTATATCTTACCATCTATAATCACTTGTGTTTTATATGTGGTATTCCTTATTTTAAATTCTACAGTTTTAAAATAATTTAGTAAACTATTTGCAATATCTATATAAATATGGTATAATAGTTACGTTATGGTATAAAAATATATATTTAGGAGGCCTTGAACATGAGTGTTCTAAAATGGTACGATTATATTTTATTAGTTGTTTCAATCTTTATGATTTTACTAGTAGTAGTTCAATCTTCAAAAGAAGATGCATCAAAAGCTTTCTCTGGTGAAAAATCAGATTTATTCGCTAATAAAAAACAAAGAGGATTAGAAAAATTAATTAATCAAACAACTACAGTACTATCTGTTGTGTTCTTTGTATTAGCAATTTTAGTAGCTGTATTGCCACGATAAGAATTAACATGAGGACTCAAAGTAAATGAGTCCTTTTTTCTTTCATTAATATATAATAAAGGAGGTGATGTTGATGAAAGATAGAATACTAGAATTATTTAATAAAGAAAAATATACTCCATCAACAGTCCATCAAATTTATAATATGTTAAAATTAGAAACAAGTGAAGAATTTGTTGAATTAATTAAAACATTAAATTATTTAGTTGATGAATATATTATTATTCATTTACCTAACGATACTTTTGGTAGTTTAGAAAAATGTGGTTATACTAAAGGTGTAATAGAAATTAAAGAAGCAGGTTTTGGCTTTGTCTTAAGTGTATTAGGAGATATTTTTATCCCTGAAAAATATACATCATCTGCTGTTAATCAAGACGAAGTTTTAATAACTTATAAATTAGATCGTAGTGGTAGGTATGAAGGTCGAGTTGAAAAAGTTATTAAGAGAAATACTTTAGAAATAGTAGGTGTAGTTGAGACTAAATTTAGAAAAAAAGTAGTAAAAAGTATAGATAAAAAAATAACAGTTTTAGTATTTATTAAAGAAAATAATGAATTTCATAATATTGAACTAGGAACTGTTGTTAAAGTTAAAATTGATCGTTTTTATGAAAATCATACTGCTGATGGACATATTATAAAAATCATTGGTTCAAGTGATGAACCAGGTATGGATATTACAACATTAGTTGAAAATGCGGGTGTATTAGTAGATTTTTCTGAAGAAACATTAAACTATGTAAAAAATTTATCACAAGAAGTAAATATTATAGATTATCCTAATCGTGTTAATTTAACTAAAAAAACTATTTTTACAATCGATGGAGATGACGCAAGAGACTTCGATGATGCGGTGAGTATTGAAAAATTAGATAATGGTAATTATTTGTTAGGCGTTTATATTGCAGATGTGAGTGAATATGTTAAAGAAAATACTAGTATTGATAATGATGCGTTTAATCGAGGAACAAGTATTTATTTACCTGATCGTGTTATTCCAATGTTACCTAAGGAGTTATCTAATGGGCTATGTTCATTAAATGAAAATGAAATTAGATTAGTATTAGGATGTGAAATGGAAATTGATCATAAAGGTAAAGTTATATCTCATAATATTTTTGAAGGATTAATTAAATCATCATATCGTATGACATATAATAATGTTAACAAGATGTTAGAAGAACATGATGAAGAATTAATAAATAAATATAGTGATATTTATCCAATGTTAGTTACAATGGAAGAATTATCAAAAATATTATTTGATATGAGAGTAGAAAGAGGAGCATTTGAATTTAATACAACAGAACCTAAATTAATATTAGATGAATATGGTAATGTTATTGATGTTGAAAAAAGAGTACAAAGGACAGCTGAAAATCTAATCGAAGAATTCATGTTAATTACAAACGAAACAGTTGCGGAAAGTATGACATGGTTAGATGTTCCATTCTTATATCGTGTTCATGATGAACCAAGTGAAGAAAAAATTAATAATTTTCTATTAATGATTTCTAATTTAGGATATAATATTAAAATAAAAAATAAAAAATCAATGCCGAAAATATTACAATCAATTTTACTTGAATCAAATGAATTTGATGATATACAAAAATCAGTAATTAATCAAATGCTATTAAGATCAATGGCCAAAGCAAAATACCAAGAATTAAATATTGGTCACTTTGGACTTGCAAGTAAATGTTATACACACTTTACTTCTGATATAAGAAGATACCCTGATTTGTTAGTACACCGAATTGTTAAACATTTTTTATTGAACGATAAACAAATTAACGTAGAAAATGATTATTTATACTTCCAAAACAAAGTACACGAAGCAGGTGTAGTATCAAGTTTGGCAGAAAGAAAAGCTGAAAGTTTAGAAAGAGAATGTGTTAAATTAAAATTAGTTAAATACATGCAGGGGCATATTACAGATAAATATGTTGGTGTTATATCTTCAATTGTTAATTGGGGAATCTTTGTTACAATTAAAGATGTAATTGAAGGATTAGTTAGTTATGAAGATATGAATGATTTTGAATATGATGCAGAACCTAATTTAGGATATGTTAAATGTTACCCTAGTAAAAAAACATATCATGTTGGTGAAAAAGTATTAATTAAAGTCATAGGTGTAAATGTTAAAAAAAGAGAAATCAATTTTAAAATATTAGGAAAGGTTAATGAATAATGCCAAAAACAATCGGAGAAAAAATAATTTGTCAAAATAAAAAAGCATATCATGATTATTTTATTATCGAAGAATATGAATGTGGAATTGTTTTAACAGGTACAGAAATTAAATCTGTTAGATTAGGCCATGTTAATTTACAAGATAGCTATTGCCAAATTAAAAATGGTGAAATGTTTATTTACGGAATGCATATTTCTCATTATGAAAAAGGCAATATTTTTAACCATAACACTGATGCGGTGAGAAAATTATTATTACATAAAAAAGAAATTTTAAAATTAAGTAACAAAATTATTAAAGAAGGATTTACATTAATACCATTAAGAGTTGTAATTAGAGACTCTCTTGCAAAAGTTGATATTGCCATCGCAAAAGGTAAAAAACTTTATGATAAAAGAGAAGATTTAAAGAAAAAAGAAATGGAAAAAGAGGCTAATCGATAATGAAAGAATTTCCAGAAGTAAGAAAACTATTAGAAGAAGGAAAATACGAAGAAGCCTATGATTATTTATCTAATAAATTAGAAGAAACACCTAATGATATTAATATTCTATATACAAGAGGAATAATAGACTGTGTTCATATTAAAAAACACATCGGTCAAACAATATTAGACTTTGAATATATAGTAAATAAATCTAAAAAATTAACATCTGTTTTATATCCATTTTTAACAATTCTTTCAGATATCAATGAAGATCCTGAAAGAGTAATAAAATATGGTGAATTATGTAAAACAAATGAAGATAATCCAATGTTATTAGACATTAACTGGGCTCTTTCTCGCGCATATTACGCAAGAGCAGAATATGAATCATATAAAATTGCTCTTGAATATATTAATAAATGTTTAAGCATGGCAGAAGAAGATATCGAAGATTTTTATTATTGTAAATGCGAAATATTAGCTGCATTAGAAGATACTGAAGAATTTGAAAAATTACTTAATACTTGTTATTTAAAATTTGGTGGAGGATTCAATTATTACTATTTAAATGTAAGATTATATATTCAAAAAATAAAAAAAGAATATTTAGAAGAATATGTAACTAAAGCATTAGATAATGCGGATATTGCGGTGACATATAATCCTGATGAAGAATATAAAATAATAACATTGAAAGTAGATTTATATTGTTTAATAAAACAATATGATAAAGCAATTGAATTAGTTGATTTATTAACAAAATGGTTTGATAAAGATGATGTCTTAGTAGAAAAACTTAAGATATATGAAGAAATTCAAGATTTTGATACAGTTAAGAAATTATCAAGAGAATTCCTTGAAACAAATAAATCATGGAAAATTGAATATTCACTAGGCTACGCATTAGAAATAACACCAAATTCTGAAGAAGATTTAATAGAAGGAAAACAATTATTAGATTCAGCTTATAATGAAAGTAAGAAATTATTTATTGTATCAGATTTATATCGTGTTAATAAACAATTAAGAAAAGATAAAGATAATTTAGAATTATTAACCCCATTATTATTAGAAAATCCAACTAATGGAGGTCTATATAATTTAATGGGTGAAACAATTCAAAGATTAAATTATCCTTATAAAGATATAATTAGATGTTATGAACTTGCATATAAATATAAATGGATAAGTGAATTTGAATATTTAGATGATTTATTACCATTAGTAGAAAATCCTAATAAATTAAATAAGAAAATAAAAAAATACCAACTAGTTAGTAAGGAATTACTATCAGGTTGGATGAAAAGAAGAATAGGAATTAAATATCTATATGGTGAAAATGATTATCCTATTAATATGGATCTTGCAAAATCATATATTGAAGATGCTTTAGAAGAATATCCAAATATAAGTTGTTATCGTTCAACTATGGGAAGATTTTATGAATTTAATAATAATCATCAAAAAGCATTCGAAGAATATGATAAAGCATATTTATTATATACCAAAGAAATAAAACCTTTATGTAATTGTTCAGCAGGATATTTAGCTCATGCTTATATTAAAGGTATTGGTGTAGAAAAAAATATTGAAAAAGCTAAAGAAATTATTCTTTCATCAATAAATGAAGCAAAAGAAATTTCTTGTAGTACAGTTATATATTTTTATGCATATTTTTATCTGAATGATCATCCAGAATTTGATGGACATTTAGCAAAAAAATTATTAGAATTATCATATCCATTTGATCGACATGAAGTTTCAAGAGTTGTATATTTGAAACAAGTAAATGAAAAATTAAATATTATTGATAAGACTATTAATAAAAAAATTAAAGAAATAAAAAAACCTTTAGATAAAAAAGCAAAAGAATATCTAAAGAAATCTTTAAAGGAAAAAGTTTCTTACCCATATACAGGTAATTTTTAAAGTTGGTAATAATACCGACTTTCTGCGGCGATGGCGGAATGGTAGACGCGCTACTTTGAGGTGGTAGTGATCAAGCGATCGTGAGAGTTCAAGTCTCTTTCGCCGCACCATTAGAAAAGTGAACTATAGTTCACTTTGTCTATAAGTCATCAATATTAATCGTAGATTAATGATATTTATAGTAAAAATATATCGATTTTAACATCAAAATCAAGGAATTATGCATCTGTTTAGGTGCATTTTTTTATTTTTCAGTAAAGTTATTAGATTTTAGCAACTAATGTGATTTGAATATAAGATGTTTTATAGTAGTTGGAAAAATAGTCGGTTGATGGGATTTGAACATATAGGTAAATCTATATAATTTGACATCAAGGTTTTGCATATAGTATAATATAAATGAAGATACATTCTATGATAGGAGGTAAATCTATTTGAAAAGATTTTTTACAATAATAATATTATTTATATTATCTATAATTTTTACTTCTTGTTTTGGTACGAGTACTAGATTTCCTGATATGGTAGAATATTCTGAACAAGAAATACTTGAAGTTGCAAAAGAAAAATATAATATTCAAAAATTTTATTATACTGGCGTAGAAGCAAGAAAAAGTTATGATCCCGTTGAAGGCTTTAGTTATAGTAATTATATTTGTAACGGAATATTTACTAATATTAAAAATCCAGATAATCTAGAGAAAGCATTAACATCATTTGCAGGAAAAAATGGTGGTCATGATATTCAAGGAATGTACAGATACTTTGCTTGTTATATTGCTTTGGGGGAAGATGATAATGGAAATGCAAAATTTATTTATTATAATACTAATATAAATAAAAATGAACAAATTGCAGAAACTATTGGTTCAAGTGATTATCCATATGATTTACATCCATCAGAAATTAATACAAAATTTATGGATGAGATAACTATGGATAGTTTAAGAATTAATTTTAAAAAACAATATCATGATGAAATTAGTATAAAAGGAATACTATATTGTTTCGATACACCAACAATTGTAACAAGTTTAAATAATAGATATTACAAATATCTAGTTCAATTTTATAAAGAAGAAGACAAAGCTGTATTTGACATATATAGAGTAACAGTTAGTGATGAATATAATTATGATGCTATAAGTCAAAATATAACATCAAAAGAACTTATATATTCTACATCAAATAAATATGAAATTTACTTTGCTAAATATGGTGTAAACCCAAGTGATTTTTTTGACATTAATTTTACAGTTGAACAGTCTACTGAAGCTAATTATTTAGATTTAATTAGCGGCACAATAACTGTTAAAGATATTGGAAAAGAAGTTGTAAATTATAGCTTTAATTATAAAATATCATATAAAGTAAAAGATGAAGATGGCAAGTTAGTTGATAGAGAACATACTCGTGGTCATACCGAATTAAATAATAGTCGATTTGGATTATTAATTGATAAAATAGAAGGGTATGATCATAAACAATCCACTAATGTTACAATCTCTAATTTTTATATCATTTACAAAAAACAATGATCAAACTAAACTATTAAATAATGAAAAGCTAGTTAACTAACAATAGGTTAGCTGGCTTTTTACTTTCTCATTTGTCTGGACTTAAATCAAGTTTTAGTACATAATTACTTGAACTACTTAAGAAAGGAGCAGATGATGGAGAATAATCTTATAAGTGATGAAGAAAGAAGAAAATAAAAAGATAAGATGAATAGGCTTATGGATTCAGAGTTAAGACTAAGAATTATTCACGAATTAAGGTGGATATTACTTGGACTATTTTGTTTACATCAAAGATCATGATGTGTATATATAAGGACAAGAAATATTAAGTGAAATGGAAAGACAAGTATGGAAATACGTTAATGAAGAAACTCTAAACTACTAATGTAGATGAAAGGCTATAATGCCTTTTGTCGTTTGAGAATATATAGTTCGCAACTAATCGGTGCGGTTAATATAGTTAAATAAGTTGATAATTAATCAAGATTGATATATAATATTAGTGTAAAAAGACCTTAAACAATGAAAGGAGTTGATTATTATGAATAATATGTTTTATAATAAATTAGAAGTAATCATTGCCTTTCAGGTATTAACCTTTCCAGGTATGGATGAATAGCATCCAGTAGCAAGCATATAGAAACTATAAGCACTTCTAGTTTATTAGAGGTGCTTTTTTTGTTGCTACAAGAAAGGAGGTTGATATATATGAAAAATATAATATTAAAAAGAAAAGAGGTATTTGACTATTAGTTTTGGAACTAATTTAAAGGCTTTAAGGGAAAAGAGAAATTTATCTCAAGAAGACCTTGCAAGAAAATTACAAATTTCCAGACAGTCAATATCAAAGTGGGAACAAGGTATAAGTTATCCTAGTATTTTGTATCTTGTTCCACTTACTAAAATACTTGATTGTACATTGGAAGAATTATTGAAAGATTTAAATTAAGAAAGTAGGTGTTAATGATGAATGATTTTAAAGTATATAAAACAATCCATTTTCCAGATGAATGGGCAGAACAAATTACGTTAATGCACCAGAAACAATGGAACACAAATAAAGGCTCATATATGTATTATAATGTTCGTCATATGAATCTTGATTCTAAACATAATTTCTATATTTTAGGAATATTAAATAATAAGGTCATCGCGAGTTGTTTTGTTTCATCATATGCAAACTATGAACTAGATGAACCCATAGAAAAGAATGATGAATATTTAATATCATCTTTAATTGTTGATAAAGACTATCAAAAACAAGGATATGGCACTAGTTTTATTAAAAGTGTTATTACTATTTTGAAAGAAGAAAATGTTATAAAGATAGCTGCATTTGCATGTGATAACAGTAAAAGATTATTTGAAAAGTTAGGATTTATTAAAGATGAAAGCGTAACATCGTTCGGTAGTACTTATCCTGGAGATGATGATGCGGTTTATTATGAACTAAATCTTGAAAGTAACTTTTATTTATCAAAACTAAATAAAGATGATGTTAGGTTTGTATCAATATCAATGAATAATGAATTTTATAAACATTATAAATGCCGTGAAGATGATAAAGAACCATATCTTTTATTACCTAGTGTGACTAAATATGAAAATACAATAATGTCATATGCAACAAAAGAAAATGCGATAGTAAAAACAGTTAGATGTGGTAAAATGGCTGTAGGATTTGCTCATATTTATTATACTGATTATGATGATGATCCAAAATATAGTGAGCATTCAGTTACTCTAGAATTCTATTTAGATGAAAATTATTTATTTAAAAGTGCTATTTTTAAAATGGTAGAAGAAGCTATTAACTTTTATAAAGAGAAAAAAGAAAACCATAATTTAGAACATATAAAGGTATGTTTAAATAAGTATACTATACTGATGAGAAGATATGATTTCTATAAAAGATGTTTATTAGAATTAGGGTTTACCAAAAAAGATAAAGAGACGTTCATATTAAAAATTATATAAAGTGCAAAAAACACCATTAGTCCTACTTAGGATTAGAGTTCTATGCTACTGAAACACATTTTAGTGTTGTTATTTATAATGTAAATTATAATAACGTAGAAAATGGCGTAACAAATGGCGTAATAAATGGCGTAACAAATGGCGCATTAAATGAAAATGAAAAAATTGTATATTGGGCGATGAAAGCAAATCCACAGATTACTATTGCTGAAATTGTTCAAAAAGCAAGAATATCTAGAAGAACAGTTGAAAGAATAATTGCTAGATTAAAAGAAAAAGAATTAATTGAAAGAAGTGGCGCTAACAAAGGTGGTTATTGGAAAGTAAGTGAATAATAATTTAGTGATAGACTATAAAATTTTTGTGTATAGTCTATCACTATTTTTATTATAAGTGACTTATAGTCCTCCACACCTTATGAAAAGATAGATGTCGTAGCTGTTAGGCATGTGTTAACTATGGAGTTGAAGCACTAAATTTGGATGAAAACACTATTAAAATAGCCAAATTAACCTATAAATATAGGTATTTAGCATATGTAATAGACTCAAATGGTTGTAGATCAAGAGAGTGGAAAGACAAAACACATATTGTTTTAAGTCTTGACCTCAGCACTACAAAAAGTTATATTTTATAAAAATTTAAAATTGTAAGAAGAGATTGATATGATGAATCTTTTTTCTTTTTTAAATGAATAATATTTTTGTTTATGATATAATGAATATATAATAAGAGTGGAGGCTGAATTATATGAAAAGAATTTCCTTACTTTCTATATTATTCTTAAGTCTTTTAATATTTTTAACATCTTGTGGTCGTAAATGGATTATAGAAGTAGATGGTTATATTCTTCATAAAACAGATGGAAAATATTATATTGCACAAATACCTGATTCTGCAAGAAATGAAAGTATATATGAAATTCCAACTCATGTTGGTCAATATGAAATTTATGGATTTGGATCTGATCGAAGTCTTGGTATTTGGGCCGGTAAAGAAGAAATTAAATTTGGTCATATTCGAAAATTAGTTGTGAAGAATCATATAAAATCAATATATTTTGATCATTATCAATTTTTATTGATTGAAACTGAACAGCCTTTATCAAAAATAGATTGGGAAGGGCGAGGAGCTAGTCATTATGTTCGATGTTATTTTTTATCTCCTAAGGAAGATTTGAATGTTAAATATGTTGATAGATCGGATTGTTATGATGGAATCGTTTATGAGATAAAAAATGATGGTTTTTCAAAAGTTTTATTTAATTATTCAAGTGAATTTACAATTCATAATGAGCATAAAAATACAATTGTAAATGAAATAGGTGAATTTTCTTTTTCTGAATCTAATATATCTGAAATTTTTATTCCTAATAATATTACAATTATTGGAGATTATGCATTTCAATATTCATCATTAAAAAATATTTCATTAAATAATGTAGTTAATATTGGAGAATATGCATTTGAAAATAGTCAAATAGAAAAATTAGATTTACCTAATACCGCATTAAAAATAGAAGATTACGCATTTACTCATAATAAGATAAAGAATATAATTATTCCACAAAATCTTTCTCATTTAGGAATAGGCGTTTTTAAAAATAATGAAATTGAAAGTTTTAAATTTGAAAGTGTGCATATCAGATCTATTCCTGAAATGTTATTTTATGGATGTCCTTTAACTGGTGAATTAAATTATGGAGAATATATAAACTCAATAAGAAGTGGTGCGTTAAGCGCGAATGACCGAGAAGAACTAGTTATTCCTAGTACAATTACATCTTTTGGAGATCTATCTTATTGTGATAATCTAAAAAAAATATATTTACCTAATACTCCAATTATAATAAATAGTTTTTCTCATTTAGATAATTTAGAAGAGTTACATTTAGGTGGAACATCAACCATAAATGGGTTTGAAGATATGTACTCTGTAAGTAATCTAAGACTTATTACAGTAAGTGATGATAATGAAAAATTATATGTAAATAATGGAATTTTATATAATAAAAATACTAATGCAATAGTTAAATGTCCTCCTAAATTAGAAATAGAAAAAATACAAATAGATATAAAACCGTATCGTTATGCTTTTTCTGATAATTTTTATATCAAGGAAGCTATTATCAATTGTGAATTATCAGAAGGATTATTTTCTTATTGTAAAAATTTAGAAAAAGTTAAGTTAGCAGATTCTGTTAAAATTGTTCCAAGAGTTACTTTTTTTACATGTTCTAATTTAAAAGAAATAAATTTAAACAACATTGTTAGAATTGAGGATCAAGCTTTTTTTCAATGTGAGTCATTAAATAAAGTAGATCTATCAAATTGTGAAGTTGTTAAACATAGAGCTTTTAAACAGTGTAACTTATATGAAGTAATTTTTACTTCTAAAATAAGAGAAATTGAAGATAGTGCTTTCGCAAATAACAAAAAATTAAGAAAATGTAATTATTATAACGCAAACTTAGGTGAACATGCATTTTATGATACTCCATTATATAAAAAAACTAAAAAATAGAAGTGAGACTTATAAATAAAGTAGAGTCACTTGATGAAAGAGTTAGTAATATTGAGAATAATTATAAACCTCAAGAATTTAAAAATTCACAACTATTTTTTGATGGAGAGTTTTATGATGCATATACTTTAATACAATCATTATTTGAATCAGCTAATAATGAAATTATTATTATTGATAATTATGTAGATAGAACAATACTAGATAGATTAGTAGTTAAAAATAAAAATGTTCAAGTTATTATTTATACTAGTATAAACTCAAAACTATTAGGTAGAGATATAAATACATTTAATAGTCAATATGGTGGATTAGATGTAAGATATACTACAAATGTGCATGATAGCAATGCAAACTAGTTTGCAATTATTATTATAGATCAAAATAAAATTTATCATTTAGGACATTCAATAAAAGATTTAGGGAAAAAGATATTTTCAATTAGCCAATCAGAAAGTAGATTAATAACAAAATTACTAAATAATATATAGAAAAGACTTATCGTCCCATATACCTATATAAAAGATAGATATTGTAGCAGTAAGATAGGTGTTGACTACGGAGTTGATATTCTGAATTTAGATGAAAATAATATAAAAATTTGTAATTTAGTGTATAAATATAGATATTTAGCATATGTGGTATGTCCAAATGGATACAGATATAGAGAGTGGAGAGATAGAACTAATATAATTTTAACTATTGACCTCAACACTACAAAAAGTTCTTTTTGATAAAAGATATACTAAGAATAATATAGATCACTATATTATTCTTTTTTATTAAGTGGGAATAATATACTTGACAATAGGTCGAAATTCCGATATAATATAGATAGGTGATACATATGAATTTACAAGAATTAATTGAAAAGAATAATTACACAATATACAGATTTTCAAAGGAAAGTAAGATTCCTAAAACTACATTGCTAGATTTATGTAGTGGAAAAACTAGTATTTATAAATCACAAGCTATTACAATAAAAAAGATTGCGGATACATTAGGAGTATCAATGGAATATATTATGTCTTTAGAGAATGTAAATAAAGATTATTTGGAATTTAATATTCCAGATTTTTTAAGATATTCTATTAATATGTTTAATAGAAATATTAAAACATCTCTTTATGATATTTATTATTGTACATTACAAAGTGATATTAACGTTGCTGAAGTTGGGGGTTATATTTCTCCAAACCAAGCATGGTTTTTAAGAAAAAAGTATTTGGGGGTAGATAATTATGATTGATTTCACAAATATGGTTCGTAAAAATAAAACATTTAATGGTGCCGGTGGAAATAAATTATCAATAATCTATAATGATGAACAATATATGTTGAAGTTTGCTCCCGTTGCAAAAAAGAATAAAAATATGAGTTATAGTAATAGCACAATTTCTGAATATATCGGTTCAAACATATATAAATTAATAGGAATTCCAGTTCAAGAAACTATACTAGGTGAGTATAAAGTGAAAGATAAAACTAAAATAGTTGTAGCTTGTAAAGATTTTACAAAGCCTGGAATCATAATTCAAGATTTTGCATCACTTAAAAATACAATGATTGATTCTGATGAAAATGGTTATGGAACAGAGCTTAAAACTATATTAGAGACAATTGATTCACAAAAAGTTATTGATCAAGTTGAATTGAAAAACAGATTTTGGGATATGTTTATAGTTGATGCATTAATTGGAAATATGGATAGGCATAATGGTAATTGGGGTTTTTTATATAACACTTTAACGGATGAAGTAACAATTGCTCCAGTGTATGACTGTGGTAGTAGTCTATATCCTCAAGCAGATAATAAAATTATGGAAAAAGTATTAACTGATGAAAATGAATTAAAAGTTAGAGTATATGAATTTCCAACATCAGCTATATTTAATGTTGGTAAGAGAATTAATTATTTTGAGTTTATTTCTTCAAACTATGATAATGAATGCACTAAGGCTTTATTTAGAATTTATCCAAAGATTGATTTAATTAAAATTAATAATTTAATTGATGATATTGAGTGTATAACAGAATTAGAAAAAACATTTTATAAAACAATCATTAAAGAAAGAAAAGAAAAAATACTTGAATATAGTATAAATATTTTGAACAAATAAATAAGTATATATATTTTTAATAACTTATTGTCAAGTCTATAGTGTAGAGGTACTACAAAACTTACAATCACATAGTGTACAACCATTAAAATGTGTCTATAAGTCATCAATATCAATCTATGATTGATGATGTTTATAGTGAAAATATAACGATTTTAACATCAAAATCAACGAATTATGCATCTATTCAGGTGCATTTTTTTATTTTTATGAGGCATTTTTTGTTTCCTTAATCATAGTGCGAATAGATAATATTTGAAATATTTCGTTTTATTTTTCAAAAATTATAAAAATGTGACACAATAATCATAAAAACAAAAAAATTTTATTTTTAAAGTAGAAAATAATTTATTCTAATATGTATATTTAATTTAGCTGCTATTTATTAATCCTATATAAATAAAATAATATAATTCATCTTAATATAATCTTAACATTTAACCCATAACCTTAACACCTTCTTTATAGAATTTTTGATAAAATTATATTATAAAATAAAAGGTGCTAATTATGTTCAAAAAAGGATTTCATTTATCAAAATTTAAAACTATTTTATTAGGTTATCTTTTTGTAATTATGATGGGAGCGTTTTTACTTTCGTTACCAATATCGTCTGCTAGTAAAACATGGACTTCGTTTATAGATTCTATTTTTACATCAACTTCGGCAGTTTGTGTTACTGGTTTGGTTGTTTTTGATACTGCGACTCATTGGTCGATATTTGGACAAATAATAATTTTATTATTGATTCAAATCGGAGGAATGGGTGTTATAACTGTGGCAATTTCATTTCTTATGTTATCGGGAAAAAAGATAGGTTTATTTAGTAGGGATGCTCTAAAAGAATCAATATCAGCTTACAGTGTTGGTGGAATTGCTAGTTTAACAAAGTTTATTATAAAAGGAATACTATTTTTTGAATTATTAGGTGCAATAGTTATGATGCCATTTTTTTGTAAAGAATTTGGCTGGAATGGGGTATGGATGTCGATATTTCATTCTATATCGGCTTTTTGTAATGCTGGTTTTGATATAATGGGGAAATACTCTGGAGAGTTTTCATCTCTTACGATATTTTCATCAATGCCTATAATCAACATAATCGTGTGCTTATTAATTGTTATTGGCGGTATTGGTTTTATTGTATGGAAAGATATATATGATTATAAATTTAATTTTAAAAAATATAGATTACAATCAAAAGTTGTAATTATAATGTCTATAATTTTAATAATTTTACCTGGAATGTATTTCTTCTTTTTTGAATTCAATGAACTTCCATTAAAAGAAAGAATATTAGTTTCAATATTTCAATCAATTACTCCTAGAACTGCCGGATTTTCCACAGTCAATCTTAATGGTGTAAGTGAAGTCGGATTAATAATTTTAGTAATTTTAATGTTAATTGGAGGTTCACCAGGATCTACTGCTGGTGGTATGAAAACATCGACTATAGCAGTTATATGTTCTTCAATAATTTCAATATTTAAAAATAAAGGAAATGCGGAATTATTTAGAAAAAGAATTAGTGATGAAAATGTTAAAAAAGCATTTGCTATTTTTTTCTTATATTTATTTATATTCTTGTTTAGTGGATTAATAATTAGTAAGATTGAAAATGTTTCAGTATTATCAGGGTTATTTGAAACTGCTTCTGCAATTGGTACAGTGGGACTTACCTTAGGTATTACTCCTACATTAGGCTTAGTATCTAAAATAATATTAATTATGTTGATGTTTTTTGGTAGAATAGGTGGTTTAACACTGATATATGCAACTTTAGGAGAAGGAAAAAAACAATTTTATAATTATCCACTAGAAAAAATTATGGTTGGTTAGGAGGTTAGTATGAAAAAGAAAACAATACTTTTAATTGGTTTAGGAAGATTTGGACTACATATAGCAAAAAAATTGCACGAGTTAGGGCATGAGATTATGGCAGTTGATGTAAATGAGGAAAAAATTAATCAAGCAGTTCCATTTGTAACAGATGCACAGATTGGAAATAGTACAAATGAAGATTTTTTGAAATCTTTAGGAATTAATAATTATGATTTGTGTATTGTAACGATAAGTGATGATTTCCAAAGTTCACTAGAAACAACAAGTCTATTAAAGGAATTAGGAGCTAAAAAAGTTATATCTAGAGCTGAAAGAGATGGGCAAGCTAAATTTCTTTTAAGAAATGGTGCAGATGAAATTGTTTATCCAGAAAAACAACTTGCATCTTGGATGGCAATTAAATATAGTGCTGACCATATTTTAGATTATATTGAGATAGATAATGAGCATGCTATATTTGAGGTAAGTGTCCCTAAAGAATGGATAGGTAAAACTATTGGGGAAATAGATATTAGAAAACGATATGGTATTAATATATTGGGTATAAAAGATGAGAATAAGTTAAGTGTGGATGTTACTCCTTCGCAAGTTCTTAACTCTAAGTTATCTTTATTAGTAATAGGTGATTATAAAAAACTCCAAAAATGTTTTAAAATTTAAAATATTTCATATAGAAGGAGGATAGCTTATGAAAGATATAATATTACTAATAATATTTATAATATATGGAATAATGGGCTATTTTGTAATGAAAAAATTAGATAAATTTATTGATGACAACAAAAAAAACAATAAAAAGTAAAAATAAAAAGTTAGTAATTATACTAAAAAAATGTTATAATAATATATGCAAATTTTTTAAAAAAAGGAAACAATTATGGCTGTTAATTTAAATGAATCTCAAATAAATAAAAAAGATGAACATATTTTAGTTGGACTTTCATCATCTCCTTCAAATGAAAAGATTATTATAACTGCTTATAAAATGGCAAAAGCTTTTAATGGGACATTGACTGCTATTTATGTTCAAACGGAAGACTTAAATGCTATGGACGAAGTTGATAAAGAAAGATTGCAAAATAATATTTCTTTTGCAGAAAAACTTGGAGCTAAAATTGTCACTATTACTGGTGAAAACGTTCCTTTTCAAATTTCTGAATACGCTAGATTATCAAATATTACAAAAATAGTGGTTGGTAAAAGTTCTAATAATAAAAGAAGTTTAATAAAAAAGCAATCACTTGTAGATCAATTGATGCCTTTAGTGACAAATATAGAAATGTATATAGTTCCAGATAGTAATGTTCAGTATAAAGAAGGTAAAGCATTATTAAAAAGAAAAACCATAATTCCATCATTTAAAGATATATTAATTACTGTTATGTTATTAATAATAGAAACGTTAATCGGTTATTTATTTATGAAAATAGGATTTACGGAATCTAATATTATTATGGTTTATATTGTAGGAGTACTTGTAACTGCAATTTTAACAAATAGTCAGATTTGCTGGATTGCTTCATCTATTTTAAGTGTCGTTTTATTTAATTTCATGTTTACTTTTCCACATTTTTCTTTAGTTGCTTATGGGGAAGGGTACCCAATTACTTTTGCAGTAATGCTAATAGTATCATTAATTACAGGTAGTATTTCTAATAAAATGAAAAGTCAAGTTAAGAAATCAACTGAAACAGCTTATAGAACTAAAATATTATTTGATGCAAATCAATTAATTCAAAATGCTAAAAATGATGAAGAAATAATTGGTGTAACAATCAGTCAAATTAAAAAATTATTAGATAAGGAAACCTTTGTATATTTATCCAAAAATAAAAAATATTATACTAAAGTATTAGAATCTTTAGAGGAAATAAAAGATTTGGAAGAAGTTAGTAACGAAACCATTCAGTTAGTTCTTGATAAGAACATGAAAGCTGGATATGGTACTGAATATTACAAAAATGATAAATTTGCATACATTCCACTTAGTGGTAATAAAAATATCTTTGGTGTTGTTGTGATAAAATTAAAACAAAATCCAATAGAACCATTTGAGAATAGTATTATGTTATCAATAATTGGAGAATGTTCTTTAGCTATTGAAAATTACTATAATTTAAAAGAAAAAGAGTTAAATGAAATATTAGCAAAAAATGAGCAAGTAAGAGCTAATTTGTTAAGAGCAATTTCACACGATTTAAGAACTCCTTTAACCTCAATTATAGGAAACTCAGATAATTTATTAGTTAATAGTAAAATACTTGATGAAGATATTAAAATGCAGATGTATTCAGAAATTCATGAAGATTCATTGTGGTTATTAAATTTGGTAGAAAATATTTTATCAATTACAAAATTAGAAGATGGAAAAATTAAATTAAATTATACTACTGAACTTATTGATGATATTATTGACGAAGCATTAAAACACATTAATAAAAATGAAATAAAACATAATATTATTGTAAAAAGATTTAAAGACTTACTTTTAGTTAATGTTGATGTTAGATTAGTTATTCAGGTGTTTATCAATTTAATAGATAATGCGATTAAATATACACCAGAAGGATCAACAATAATTATCAGTGTCACTAAAAATGAATCTAAAGTGATTATAAATGTTATTGATAATGGTCCAGGAATAAAAGACATGGATAAAAACAGAATATTTGAGATGTTTTATGTTGGAGATAACATTATAGTTGATGGTAGAAAGAGTTTAGGATTAGGTTTATCGTTATGTAAATCTATTATCAATGCACATGGATGTGAAATTAAAGTATCTGACAATAAGCCAACAGGCACGATTTTCACTTTTGATTTGCCGATTAAGGAGGTAACAATACATGAATAATAATCCCTTAATATTAATTGTTGAAGATGATAATCATATTAAAAATCTTATTTCAACAACTTTAAAAGTTAATAAATATAGTTATTTACTTGCTACTTCAGGTAATGAAGCGATTATGCTTGCTGTTTCGCATAAACCAGATATCATTCTTTTGGATTTAGGACTTCCTGATATGGATGGTGTAGAAATAATAAAAAATGTAAGAGAGTGGTCAAATATACCAATTATTGTTATTAGTGCAAGAAGTGATGATAAAGATAAAATTGATGCGTTAGATTTAGGAGCAGATGATTATATAACTAAACCATTCTCCGTAGAGGAACTACTTGCTAGAATTCGTGTAGCCACAAGAAGGCTTAGTTGTATGAATGAAAAACAAGTTGAATCAGTGTTTAAAAATGGGGATTTAACTATAGATTACAGTGCAGGCTGTGTTTATCTATATGATAAAGAACTTCATCTTACACCAATTGAATATAAATTATTATGTCTTCTTGCAAAAAATATAGGAAAAGTGTTAACACACACATATATTACAATGGAAATTTGGGGGACTACATGGGAAAGTGACATTGCTTCTTTGCGTGTTTTTATGACAACATTAAGAAAAAAAATTGAACCAAATTCTACAGAATCAAAATATATTCAAACGCATATTGGTATAGGATATAGGATGTTAAGAATAGAATAATCAATAGAAATATATATAATTATAAATGGTGTTTTAACAGGTTTTTTTGAGGTCATTTTAAAAAAATGTAAAATATCTACGCTTTACGTATCATTGTTATATAATTCAGTGTCCAATTTTTTAAATACTTTTGGACACTTTTGCTATTTTTGTCTAAATTGTGTTCAAAAGTCAAAAATGATGTTATAGATGTAAAAGAGCTTATAAGTAACCTATAATTGGTTGCCTATAAGTTTTTTTTGTATATTTAAGATTAGTTAAGTTTAAACAAATAATTTTGATATTGATTTAAATCGATAAGAGCTTTATAATTTGACACATTATGTTTTTAAATGTTATAATATAGATAAGGATATTAAATTTTTTATTACTAACAAAATAATAAAAATAAGCTTTGTGAATTGAATATAAATAATTAGGAGAAAAATATGACATTTAAGCAATGGATATACGGAACAGATTTCAATAATCCTTCTTTTGAAGGACAATGGAAATTATTGCATATTGTGACTTTAATAGTATGCATAGGTTTAATAGTTGGAATAACTTTATTATTTAAAAATAAAAATGAAAAGACTAAAAGAAAAATCTTATTAATTATTTCAGGAATTTTATTATTCTTTGAAATAGCAAGAAGAATTGTAAATTTAACTAATCCTATCACTTTTACTAAATATAATGTTTTATGGGTTTTATTACCTAGACCAGGCTGTGCAATATCAGTGTGGTTGATATTATTAGCACCATTAATTAATAAGAAATGGTTTTACAATATATCAAGTATGATAGCTATTTTATGTGCTGTAATATTTTTTGCTTATCCAGGGGCAGGATTTTTAAATAAATACATTTTATTTGAAAATTTATACTCTATTGTATCTCATTCTTTATTTTTAGTTGGTTCATTTTTGATAGTTACGTTAAATATGTCTAAATTTGATTATAGAAAAATATTTAAAGAATTAATAACATTAGGGGTAATTGTTATATACGCAATATTAGAAATGTTTATTCTTACAAAAAACTCAACAGGAGCTCCTCTTGAAGCAGATCCATTTTATACTTTGCCGGGTAATGAAGTACAAGAAATAATAGGGCTTAGTAATCATGCTGTTTATTTGATTTTATATTTCTTATTTATAGGCGTATATTTTGCGGCATTCTATTTTTTTAGTAGAAAAAAAGACCTTTAAAGAACTGTATGGAGATATAACGAATGTCAAATAATAACGAAATTTTAACAAAGTTAAATTTAATTTTTTCTAGTATTTTATGGGTATTATCTTTTCTTATTTTCCTTTTTAATCTTTTAGGATTGTGGGCCCCATGGCATTTAGCTGGATTTGCGGCAGTATTTTATAGTCCTTTTTCTATTGTATTATCTATTTTATCAATAGTATTAACTGTTAAAGAAAAAAAGGTATTTATTAAAAATTTAATTTTTTTAGGTATTTCAGTTTTCTCAATTTTATTTTTTGTCCTTGTTACAGCAAACTGGTTTTGGTAATCTATAATTAAAATAGATCAGATTAAATCTGATCTTTTATTTATAAATAGTATTACTTTGTTGTATGTTGATGATAGAAAAAGGTGTTTTAGAGTGAAATTTGACAAATAAATTTTTTTTTGATATAATAAAAGAGCTGTTTTTGAAATAGCAAAAAATTCACAGAGAATATAAAAGGAGAACAATATGGATTTAATGAAATTCACTAATTTAGTAATTAAGAAAGCATTTGAAAAAGGATTAGACGCTAATTTACTTTTAAGTATTGACGATGAATCACATGATGAACCATCACCTCAAGTTCAAATCGATATTGAAAATGAACATTATGCTGCTTTTTCATTATTTTATGCGTTAGCAGATGATTGTATCAATTTCAGTTCAATATTTGAACCTGATAATAGAGTTGATGAAACAATCGCAAAAGAAGCTTTTGAAGAAGAACAAGGTATATTCCAAAGTATTATATTTGAAGAAGAAAATAACTGTGTTCATTTATATACTAAATTAGATAAAGCAGAGTTAAGTGAAGAATATGTAGAAGAAATTCTTGATTTCTTAGCTGACAAAAAAGCTATCAAAGTAGTTAGTTATTTAAAATAATAAAAAATTAAAAATTATTTACATGATAAAGAAACTAAAAAAAATTGCGGAAGATAATGAATTAAATGTATATTTTTTATCTGTTGCGGATAAAGAATATAATATAGAAAAAGAGGAAGTTATTCCAGCAAATCCTAATTGCAATTGCTATTCTGTTGCTAAGGCATTTACAGTTACTGCGATTGGTTTATTATATGATCAAGATAAATTATCAATGAATTCATATGTTACGGATATATTATATAAATATTTACCTATAGATATTGATGAAAAATGGAAAAAAGTAACAATTCATGATTTATTATTACATCAAGTTGGCTTTGGTTGTGGTATGTTAGACATTGATTGTGAAGATGCTTCATTATATCCTAGTAATGATTATTTGAAAATGGTTTTAAGTACTAGACTCAAATACGAACCAGGAACTATTCATCAATATACTGATGCTGCATATTATCTATTGTCTCGAGTTATTTATGAAGTATCAGGGATGGATATAGAAGAATTATTAAGAGATTTATTAATGAATAAAATGAGATTTAAAGAAGTTGCTTGGAGTAAATGTCCATTTGGTCATTCTATTGCAGCAACAGGACTTTATATCAGAACTGAAGATATGGCAAAATTAGGTATTTTATACTTAAATAAAGGCATATGGAAAGATGAAAGAATATTATCAGAAGAATGGATTAATATGGTTTTATCTAATGGATATGAGTTTAAAAAAGTTAAAAATGGATGGTATGGAAAAGGTGGTATGAGGGGACAATTTTTAGTTTTTAATATGGAAATGGGAAAAGCTATTGCATGCCATTCATATGATGATAGTGTGAGAATTGAAAAGTTTATTATTTAATTGTTCTAAAAGTAAAATAATGGTATAATTAATATGTATTATTTATATAGGTTAATTTTCTAATTGTATCTAATTGATTATTATATATTAATTAGATAAACATGAAATTATTGAAATAATAATTTCATTTAAGATTGGTCAAATAAGAAATTATTTGAAAATAAAATAAAAAAGGAGAAATATTATGAAATTTGGTTCAATTAAAACTGAAGCTAAGGCTAAAATGTCAGGTAAAATTGGTTTTATTTTAATGGCGATTATTTTAACTGTATTAATTTCTATGGCATTCTCAGTATTTAGTTTAGTTATCGCAGGCCCTCTTGCAGTAGGTAGCGCAGCTTTATTCTTAAACTTATGGAGAGGTAATAATGCAAAGTATGATGATTTATTAGAAGGTAAAAAACAATTTGGTGCTGCTTTCTTAACTTATTTATTAATGACAGCAGAAGTATTCTTATGGTCATGTTTATTCTTTATTCCAGGATTAATCAAATCTTATGCATATTCTCAAGTTTACTATATTAGACAAGATCATCCTGAAATGTCTGCAAAAGAAGCTTTAAGAGCTAGTGAAAAAATGATGGATGGACATAAGATGGAATTCTTCTTATTACAATTAAGCTTTATTGGCTGGCATATTCTTGCAGCATTTACATTTGGTTTATTATACTTATGGTTAATTCCTTATATGCAAATGACTTATGTTGGTTATTATGAACGTCTAAAAGCTCTTAATGAACCAGCTGAAGCTCCAGCAGAAGAACCTGTAGAAGCATAATAAAATGAAAAAAAGGAAACATTGTTTCCTTTTTTTATTTAATATAAGATTTAATTAATTTGTTTTTTAGATTAAATTATACAACTAAATTTAAAAAAGTAAGTAAGGAATATTACAGTATATTAAAAGGAAACAATAAGTTGACAATAAATTAAAATTTTGATGAAATTATTTTGTAAATATGAATAAGGAGAATTGTTATGTATAAAAATTGTGAAGAAATTATTAAAAAGTTAGCTAAAATAATGCCTATTTTGGGATTTATTGGTGCTGCTGCTATTTTACCTATTATTGATTTTTTAGATATGAGTTCTTATTTGTTAGGAAGTGTTGCACCTGTTGTTGTAATTTCATTAGTTTTAGGTGTTCTTGGCGCATACGTTGGTTATTTATTTGGTGCACTTGTTTATGGTTTTGCAGAAATAGTTGAAAATGTAAAAAAATAGTCAACTGACTATTTTTTTTATTTTACAAAAAAATTTTAAAAAAATCAAACTGAACTATTGACTTTTGAAAAATTAAGTGTTATAATATTGTGGGAGTGATAATTATGAAAAATTTTAATATTGAAGAGTTTACAATGATTTACAAAACAAAGGTGGATGAACAAAATCCCATTTTTTTAAGATTTTTGGAGTTTATTGATGATGAAAAAAATATTGAACAAATTTGTTTTTTCAATGATGAATATTGTATTCCACCTGCTGATTTATTTACTAGACTTAATAAAGATTTATTTGATCCTATTAAAGAAAGTTTCATGGTAAATAAAGGGGAAAAACAAAAACTAGGCGCATATTTTGGATATTTATTTCAATTTATGTTAGACAATAAGTATGTAAGAGGTAAAAAAATTCAAGTGCGTTATAATGAAAAAACTATGTATGTATTAAATAGTGCGTCTGCATTTTGTAGAAAATGAGAGGTGAAAATATGAGAAAAGAAAATATTGAAATAATATTTGATAATAGCGGAAATTATATTTACTATATTAAAGGAATGTATTTATCTCCTTATATGTATTATTTGTATAAAGTTATTAAAAGTTCTGAACAAAGAATGAAAATAGCTGAAAAGGTGTCTTTAGAAACTTCAAAATATATAAAGAAGATTAATGATACAAAAGAAGAACTTAATCAATTATTATGTGTTGATGAACACGCAACAGTAGGACCCTTCTTTTATATAGATGATAAAATATATTCTAAAAATAAAAAACTAGGAGATTTTGATAAAAAATTAGAATTCTTTGATAATGAAACAAGTCATTTTGATTGGTTTTATGATGAATTGATTTATGATAAAAGCTTAGGCTTAAATAATGATTCCGATTATGGTAATTATTTAAGAGGGAGAGTATTATATGATAATAAAAATAAAATTTTTAAAATCTATACCAATCCTCGATTATTAACAAAACCATTTTTTGGTGAACAACTATTAAAACATTTTAATATTGATACAAGCAAATCACCTTATTTACTTCTTTTTGATGAACATTATTTGTTAGACGGAGAAATGAATGAATAAAAATAGTAAAGAGGCTAACATAATTAAAGGATTTTTTATTGTCGAATCAATTTTAACAATAATTAAAAATTATAATATATCAAAATATAATAATCATTTAAGAGAAGAAGCAATACAAAAAAGAAAATTATGTCAAAAAATAAAAATTGATAAAGAAGGAAATAAGATAGCTGTATTCAAAAAAACATTGGAAAATGGTGAACTGTATGAATGGGAAGAAATTATATCTTATGATCCTTTTAATTTATATAGAATAGTAAAGGTGTAAATTTTATGAATTATAATGAAAAGAAAAGAAACTTTGATAAAATATTAAAAGAACTATCACCATATGATGAGAAGTGTTTTGGATATGTGACTGCCGATGGAGAAATATTTGATGTGTATTTTGAAAATAAAATATGGAATGAGTTCTGTAAGGAAATGTTAAAGGATGAAAAAGCTTATAATGCTTATGCGTTAGGTAGTGGAGGAGAGTTAAAGGAAAAACTTAAATCTAATAAAAAAAGCCTTCCGCCCAAAATGGCTTCAATTGCTTCTTCATCAAGATTTATTTACTGTACTTTTAAAGATAAGAATTATTATAACAAACTATCACTTATTACAAATGATTTAGAAAAAGATGGTGAATTCAGATTCGAAGATAAATTAAAGATAAAAAATGTGAGTAATGCAACTGCAAATTTGGATGCTTCATATAAAACTCCAGATAGACACATATATGTTGAAGCAAAATGCCATGAATTATTTAATACTCATAAAATACTTTTTTCTTACGCTTATTTAAAAGGCAATGCTTTAACTGAAAATTATCAATATTCATTAAACATTGATGAAGAATATCTTATAATGAACGAAATGGATGTTCAAGTGAAAGGAGAAGCTTTTGGTTTATCAGAAACAGAAAGATTATTTTTAAATGTTAAACAGTTCATTAGTCATTTACTATCAATTGCGAATACATCTGTTGAAAATAAAGAATTAATTTATTTATATTTTAAACCTGATAAGGTAATCGAATTTAATGAAGAATATAATATTTTAGAACAACAATTCGCTTCCTTTTGTAAATCTAAATACATTTCTGATTTTTGTAAAAAAAATAATATATTGATAAAACTTGTTTATTCAACTAATGATTCTTATGAATTAGAATTTAAACCAAAAATTATTCAAGAATATATTTATGGTAGTAAAGAGTAAAATTAATATTTAATTTTGTTTTTTTGTTTAAAAAGAGACATTAAAAAGGAAACTTTGTTTCCTTTTTAATTTATATTGTTATTTTTTTTGTTAATAATATAAACGAATAATGACATTTATTGCAATAAATATCAAAAAATGATATAATTAAACAGATAGTAATAATAAAAATTATTATTATAAGAAAGAGAGAGAAATATGGCAAAAAAATTACCAATGTCAAAAAAACTTGCAAAAAGGAAGTATCATCCTGCTCCAAGAATTATCGCATGGATATATAAGACAATCATGGTTGATATTGTAGGAAGAAAATATAAACCACAATTTCATATTATCGATGATGTTAATGATTGTGATGGACCTTGTTTTGTAATTTTTAATCATCTATCTAGAATAGATCATATGTATGTTTGTGGGGCTACATATCCTAGAATTACAAATATGATGGCAGGTTATTCTGAATTTTATCGTAAGAAATTTTCATTTATTTTTGGATTAAATAAAGTTATTCCAAAGAAAAATTATTCTCCTGATAGAATTGCTATTCCTGCTGCAGGTAAAGTATTAAAAAAAGGTGGATGTGTAACATTTGCTCCGGAAGGACTTGCGAGTGATTACGGGGGTAATAAACCTATTGTTCCAGGTACAAGTAAATTGTTTAAACATTATAATGTTCCGGTATATTTATGTTATTTAGAAGGACAATACTTACAAAATACAAAAGTATGTTTAGATGAACGATATGGTGAAACTCATGCTACAATGTCATTACTTTTTACTAAAGAAGACATTGAAAGATTATCTGTTGAAGAAATGGATGATATTATAAATGAAAAATTCCGTCGAAATGAATACGCATGGAATAAAGAAAAGAAAATTAAATGGGATACTCGTGGTAGAATATGTCATCGTTTAGAAGATTTCTGTTATAAATGTCCTAAATGTGGCCAAGAATTTACAATGAAAGGTGAAGGAGATAAAATTGAATGTTCTAATTGTGGCAATGGAGCAACAATGGATGATTATTATCAATTTCATCCTTATGAAAATGCAGTTATTCCAGAATCACCATTTGATTGGGTTGAACAAGAACGTATGGATATTATTAAAGAAATACGTGAAAATCCTGATTACTATTTTGAAGATGAATGTCAAATCGGTAATTTAGATGAATATAAATTAGTAGGTAATAATAAAACAAGTTTTATTGTTGGTGAAGGAAAGATAAGAGTAGATCATAAAGGTATGCATTATAAAGGAACAAGAAATGGTGAACCTTATGAATTTACTGCTGATTATAAAAGTTTATATACATTAATAACTGAAGTTGATTCAAGTTTCTTTAATTTCTATTTGAAAGGTGAATATTTTGATATATTCCCTAAACATCAAACGGTTGGAAAATTCTGTTTATTAGTTGAAGAAATGCATCGTTATCATGTAAATACATATAAGAATTTCAAATGGAATGAACATATGTATGAAGGAATGGAATTAGGAATTGATTTAAAAGATAATAAATAGTTTAAAAGAATTAGATTGATTATTTCAATTTAATTCTTTTTTTATAATGCTTGAATAATTAATCTTTGTATAGTATAATGAAGTTATAATAAAGATAGATGTGGAGTAATATATGAAAAAAATAGTAGTATTAATTATTAGTTTATTGATTACATTTTCATTAATAGGATGTAGTAAAAAAATTGATTCTTCAAACTTTCGTAAACTTGTAATTAAAGAATATGAAATAAATTCATCAAATATTTTAAATGAAGTTATTATTAAAGATTATGAAAGTATTAAATATATTATAGATAATATTAATAGTTTATCTTTAAAGAAAATGAGTAAAAATGAACCTACTCAAATACTTTATGAGTTATTGTTTTATGATAACAATCAAAATATAAAAAATATTGGAATAACTGCCCAAGGGTGGCTTGATATTGATGGAAAATTTCATAAAATTAAAAAAGGTAATTTTGATATTGAATATATTAAATTATTATTAAGTCATGAACATTCTTTTACTGAAGGATTATGTGAATGTGGATACATTAATAGAGTATGGTTAAATACAAATTTTGATTTAACTGATCGTAAAATTTTCTCTTCCGTAACACTAGAAGATGAATTTGCTGATGATCTAATATGTTTAACCCTAAGACATACTACAACATATGTTATTTTATCAAAGGAATATTTTGGTATTGATTGTATTACTAAAGTAGAATATCTTAGCTCTGAACCTCCTTCTCATTTTTATGAAGAAGGAAATGAACATTTATTAGCTTCATATAATCAAATAGTTTTTTTACATATAACTCCTCAAAGTAAAGAAAGAATAATAGAAATTATAAAAGAACTTGAAACATTAGAGTTTGTGAGAAGTGCAAGTCCTGATTATAAGATTTCAATTGGTGATGTTAGATCTGACAATTAATTAGAGTATTTCTAATTAATTGTCTTTTTATTATAGAAAAAAATTGTCTTTTATGATAGAATAATAATAGTGGTGAAAAATATGAAAATAAAAGGATTTAAAAATAGCTTAATTCTTACAGAAAAAGGATTAATAAAAACTAATTTAATAATAAAAGATGGAATTATTGATTTTATTGGAGAAATTGAATCAAATGATTTAATTGAATTAGATGAAAATAAAATTATTATTCCCGGATTTATTGATCAACATATTCATGGTTTGGGTGGATATGATGTAATAGATGGAAAAGTTGAAGCAATTGAAAAAATAGCATCTGAATTACCTAAAGAAGGAGTTACTGCTTTTTTACCTACAACAACAACAGAAGAAATTGAAGTTATTAATAAATCTCTTAAATGTATAAATGAATATATTAATAAAGATAATAAAGATGGTTCTTTAGTATTAGGTATTCATTTAGAAGGACCTTTTATTTCTAATGATTATTTAGGAGCACAATTACCTGAATATGTTTTAAAACCAAATAAAGAGAATTTTAAAGAATTTGAAAAAAATAGTAATAATAATATTAAATTAGTAACATTAGCTCCAGAAGAGGATGATGATTTAATTCAATATTTAAAATCTAAAAATATTGTTGTTTCTATTGGACACTCTTCTGCAAACTATGAAGATGTCAAGTTAGCTATTTCAAAAGGAGTAAGTTGTATTACTCATACGTTTAATGGAATGAAAGGGATACATCACCGTGAAATAGGAACAGCAGGATCTGCTTTATTATTTGATGAATTATATTGTGAAGTAATTTGTGATGGTATTCATGTATCCAATCCCGCATTAAAATTGTTATTTAAAAATAAACCTACTGATAAAGTTATTTTAATATCTGATTCAGTAAGAATGAAAAATTTAAATAATGGTATTTATTATGATGGGAAACAAAAAGTTATTTTAAAAAATAACGAAGCAAGATTAGAAAATGGTGTTTTAGTAGGAAGTGTTTTAAAAATTAATGAAGCTGTAAGAAATATCATAGAATATACAGGAGTTGACTTTTCTACCGCAATCAAATACGCAACTATTAATCCAGCTACTAATTTAGGAGTAGATCATTTAATGGGGAGTATTAAAGAAGGAAAATTAGCTAATTTAGTTGTTGTTGATAAAGATATAAATGTTTATTTGACTATTAGAAATGGTAATATTATATACCAAAAGGAGTAAATATGAATTATAACATTAAACCAGTTGATGAAATGACTATTGATGAATTAATAGGACAAGTTATAATGGTAGGAATACCGGGATTAAAATTAGATGATTTATATCGTGAATTTATAAAAGAATATAAAATAGGCAATTTCATTTTATTTTCTCGTAATTATGATAATACGAAACAAATGAAATCATTAATGAGTGAATTATATGATTATACTAATAAAATAACAGGATCATTTCCTTTAGTATCAATTGACCAAGAAGGTGGAATGGTTGTAAGATTATTTAAAGATGTTACTTTTCCAGCAAGTCCACTTACTACTTCCGCAACCCTAATTAAAGATGCAGCCTATAAAACAGGATATATTATTGGTAAAGATATGTTAAAAATTGGTATTAATTTAAATTTAGCTCCTTGTTTAGAAATTAATGAAGGGCTATCTAATCCTTTAGTTAATGTTCGTGGATATGGCGCAACTAAAGAAAATGTTTTACAAAAAGCTAAATCATTTGTAAAAGGTATTCAAACAAGTGGTGCCCTAAGCTGTATTAAGCATTTTCCAGGAGCTGGATCAAGCACAAAAGATTCTCATTTAGAATTACCAATTATTGAAGATTCAAAAGAAAGTTTATTAAATTATAATATGTATCCTTTTATGCATATTCTAGAAAGTGATGCGGTGATGACAAGCCACTGTTTATATAAATCATTTGATGAGCTTCCTTCAACATTATCAAATGTGTTATTAACCGATGTTTTAAGAAAACAAATAGGTTTTGAAGGCATAATTATTTCTGATGGCATGGAAATGAAAGCTATAGCTGATTTTTATGGAATTGGTGAAGGATGTGTAATGGCATTAAATGCTGGATGTGATATTTTACTTTTATGTCATGAATATAATGAACAAAAAGAAGCATTTATTCATGTTAGAAAAGCAGTTGAAGAAGGAAGATTATCGATTGATAAATTAAAAGATAAAGTAAGAAGAATAAACCAATCTAAAGAAAAAGTGCGAATTGGTTTAACGAAGTATTTTAATAGTGAAGAATATATTGTTAATCAAGAAGAACATGATTTAATGCAGGAGATTGTTGATAATTCATATACTTTAATTAAAGGGAAAAAACCTTATATTTCATCCGATACTTTAGTAATATTATCAAGAGTAAAGGTTGCGAGTATAGCAGAAGATGAGTTTAATGAAAGAAATTTAACAAAAGTTATTAAACAAAATTTTCCTAATAATGAAGTGATTGAGTTTTGTAATGATCCTAATTTCTTAGATCAAATTAAAGAAAAAATCAAAAATCATAAACATATCTTAGTATATTCTTATGATGCATATAAGGATAATGTCCAAAAAGATGTTATTAATTATTTATTATTAACTGATAAAGAAGTTAATATAATATCAATAAAAGGACCAATTGATCAAAGTTACTTTAAAAATTTAAAAAACTATGCTTGTTTATATGAATATACACCAAATAGTATTAGAACAATAATTAAACAATTAAAAAATGAAATTGAATTAAATGGTAAATTACCAGAATAGGAGAAAAATATGGATGAAGTATTAAAAGACGTTTATGGAAGAAAAATAGGTGTTATTAAAAGTGAATTTGGCAAACTAGTAATTTATGATGTATATGGTAAAAAATTAGGTTATTATGATGGAACATATACTTATAATGTGTATGGTAAAAGAATAGGATATGGTAATTTACTTGTTTACTTTATAAGTGATCAAATAAAGGAATAATTAAATGAACAAGATTGTTTTAATAGATAATAAAAAGACTAACTATCATATCGTTCATAGTGTTAATTCAACTGAATGTGAAAGATATGCATGTAGTCAATTACAAAAATATTTATATGAATCATTAGATTATCCAATTCCTATTTTTTCTGATAAATGTTCATCAAGAGGACCGGAAATATTAATTGGTGCTGCAAGAGGCAATAATATCAAAAATCTAATTAATAATTATTCAGAAGAAGCTTATATTATAAAAGAAGAAAATGATAATATTATTATTACTGGTAATTCACCAAGAGGTATTTTATATGGTGTATACCGCTTTTTAGAAGACTTCATTGGATTTAGATGTTTTAGTATTGATTGTGAAACATATCGAAAACAAAATATATTAAGTATAAATAAAGGTTATCAATTAATATTTGATTTTTCTTTTGAATATCGTGAAGTTTATTTTACCAATGCATTTAATGGTGATTTTGCAAGTAAAAATATGTTAAACAGTAATCTAGCAAACTTAAGTAATATTTATGGTAATAAAGTAAAATGGTTTAATTTTCATCATTCATTTTCTGATTTAATTAATCCAAATGAGTATTTTGATAGTCATCCTGAATATTTTTCATTAATTGATGGAAAAAGAAGAAAAGAACATACTGAATTATGTTTATCAAATAAAGATGTTTTTAATCTTTGTTTAAATAAATTAAGAACTTGGATAATTGAAAATCCCGATTGTAAAATCTTTAGTGTTGCACAAGATGAATGGATGGGCCATTTTATTAAGATGGCCTGTGAATGCGAAAATTGTAAAAAAATAGATGAGGAAAACAATTCACAAAGCGGATCAATTATAACTTTTGTTAATAAACTCGCAAATGAAATAAAAAAAGAATTTCCTGATAAATTGATTCATACATTTGCTTATCAATATTCAAGAAAAGCACCTACAAAAGTAATCCCTTTAGAAAATGTAATTGTTAGATTATGTAATATCGAATGTTCTTGGTCTAGATCAATTGAAGAATCAGCTAAAATCAATAAAACAAGTGAATCAGCTAAATTTTATCAAGATTTAATTGATTGGAGTAAAATAACAAATAGATTATATATTTGGGATTACGCCGTGAATTTCAGAAATTATTTATTACCTTTTCCTAATTTACATACAATGGAAAAAAACATTAAACTATATCGAAAAATGAAAGTAAAAGGAATTCTTATGCAGGGTAATTTCTCTCATGGAGGAGGAGGCTATTTAGATGAATTAAAATCATATGTAGTTTCCCGTTTTCTTCGTGATGATGAAAGAAAATTAGAAGAATTAATTCAAGAATTCTGTGATAATTATTACGGTATTGAATCATCAAAATTAATAATTGATTATATTAACATATGGGAAGAACAAGTTAAAGATTATGATTTATGGTTATATGATGATGCAGATAGTGAAATGTTTAATGAAGAAATTATTAATAAATCTTTTGAATTATTAAATACAGCTTTATTATTAACAAATAATCATATTTATAAAGAAAGAATTGAAAAATTATTATTAGGTATTGAATATTTATATTTGGTAAGATTAGAATTAAATTATCCTAATAGAGAAATGCTAATTGATAATTTCAAAGAAAAATTATTAAAACATCGTATAACAGAAATATTTGAAAGAACATCAATTGATTACTCAATTAATGTTATGAAAAATAGCAGATATGCAAAAGAGAGACCTAATTGGTATTCTTTATATTATATAATGAAATAGAAGAAAACAACATATTTTTAAAATATGTTGTTTTCTTTTATCTTAAAATAGAGTATAATCTAAGAGGTGATAAAATGGATAAGTTTAAAAATATTTGTTTAAAGTTATTGTATCCTAAATTAATAATAGTAGTTATTGGTTTTATTATATCAATGATTCTAATGGTTGTTTCAATGATCTATTTAGGATCTACTCATTTTATAAGTTGTATAGTATATGGAGTATCATTTTATTTTTTACTTACTTTATGTCTTAAAACTCCGGATATAATAAAGTTTTTTAATAAGGTAAAAGTAGAAAATGAATATATTACAAGATATTTAACTGATACACATTTAAAAGTTAATATTTCATTGTTTTCTTCCCTTGTTATTAATTCAATATATGCAATATTTCAATTGGTTTTAGGTATTTATCATAAGTCTTTTTGGTTTTATTCATTATTTGGATATTATTTGTTATTGGTCATAATGAGAATGATATTGGTAAGACATACTATTTTATATAAAGCAAATGAAGAAAGAGAAAAAGAAGTTGGTAAGTATTTATTTTGTGGTTGGTTATTATTACTTATGAATATTACTATTTCTATAATGATGTTTTTTATGATTTATTGGAATAGAACATTTGTTCATCATCAAATTACAACAATTGCGATGGCTGCTTATACTTTTACTTCTTTAACGCTTGCAATTATTAATGTTATTAAGTATCGTAAGTATAATAGTCCTATTTATTCAGCTACAAAAGTAATTTCTTTGGTTGCTGCGATTGTATCAATTATCACATTAGAATCGACGATGTTGACTACTTTTGGTCATGAAGGTGTTTTATTTAATCAGATTATGTTAGGGATAACTGGATTATGTGTTTCTGTTGTTATTTTTATTTTATCGATTAATATGATTATAAAGGGTAGAAAAGAAAAAAAGTAGCAAGTTAACTTGCTACTTTTGTTTTATTCTTTTTCAAAATTTTCTTTTGTTACACCACAAAGAGGACATTCGAAGTCTTCAGGTAATTCTTCAAATGGTGTTCCAGGGGCGATACCTAATTCAGGTGCTCCTTTTTCTTCATCGTAAACATAACCACATACTTGGCATACGTATTTATCCATAATTAATTCTCCTTTTTATTTTATTGGTTCAAAGTCATTTGCTCCATGTTTACATAATGGGCAAATGTAATCATCTGGAAGGTTTTCACCTTCATAAACAAATCCACATATTTTGCATACATAACCTTTTTTACCTTCTGTTTCAGGTTTTGGTTTAACGTTTTCTTGATAATATGTGTAAGACATTGTTTCTAGGTTTGTAATAACTCTTGATTCAGTAATAGAACAGATAAACATTCCATGTGTATCAAGGTCAATGTATTGATCAACTTTTAATGACATAAATGAATTGATGTATCTTGGTAAGAATACAAGTCCATTATCGCTTCTGTTTACATTATAGTTTTCAAATTTATTAACGTTTCTACCGCTTTGGAAACCGAATCTTTCAAATACTTCAAATGGTGCATCAATTGATAAACAGTTTACGTTCATAATTCCTGTTTGATTAATAACATGATGAGAGTAGTTTTGTTTATTAATTGTTACTGCTATTTTATTTGGTGTATTTGTTACTTGTGTAACTGTGTTGACGATTAAGCCGTTGTCTTTTTTACCATCGTTTGATGTTACAACGTATAATCCGTATCCGATGTTAAATAGAGCAGTTAAATCGTTTTTATTTGCAGTTGTTGATGTTGCAATGTATTCTTGACAAAGTTCTTTCGCAAGATTATCGATTTGTTGTTTATTTTCATCGTTCATTGCAGACATGATTTTAACTTCATTTTCAGCATATTTTAAGTTTTTAGATTTTTCTAACATTTGTTTCATCACTTTATTTGCAGTAGGAGCCCAAGTACCATTTTCAATGAATGCTACTGTTCTGTTACTAAAGTTTCTTTCTGTTAAGTGATGAATGAAGTTTCTCATGAATGGGAAAATGTCTGAGTTGTATGTTGTTGTTGCAAGAACAAGTTTACTATATCTAAAAGCATCTTCAACAGCTTCTGCAAGATCACATCTTGCAAGGTCGTTTACTACTACTTTTGGGCAACCATAGGCTTTAAGTTTTTCTTCTAATAGTTGAACGGCAGCTTTAGTGTTACCATATACTGATGTATAGGCAATAACGATTCCTTCTTCCTCAACTTCGTATTTAGACCAAATATTATAAAGATTAATATAGTATCCTAAATTTTCAGTTAAAACTGGTCCATGTAATGGACAAATAATTTGAATATCTAAAGTTGCAGCTTTTTTTAGTAAGCTTTGTACTTGAGCGCCATATTTGCCAACGATACCAATATAATATCTTCTTGCTTCACATGCCCAATCTTCTTCAACATCAAGAGCACCAAATTTACCGAATCCATCAGCTGAGAATAATACTTTATCACATGAATCGTATGTAACCATTACTTCAGGCCAATGCACCATTGGTGCAAATACAAATGTTAAAGTGTGTTTTCCTAATGTTAATGTATCTGTGTCATTAACAATTAATTTATTTTCAATTGTTGTATTGAAAAATTGTTCGATCATTTTAAAAGTTTTAGTATTTCCCACTACTGTAGTATTAGGGTATACTCTTAAGAAATTCATAATGTTAGCTGAATGGTCTGGTTCCATATGTTGGATAATTAAGTAATCTGGTTTAGAACCATTTAATACTTCGCCAACATTATCTAGCCATTCATGAGTAAAGTTTTTATCTACTGTATCAATAACAGCAATTTTGTCATCTTTAATGATGTAAGAGTTATAAGCCATTCCATTAGGAACTACATATTGACCTTCAAATAAATCTACTTGATGGTCATTAACACCTACGTAAAAGATGTCTTTAGTTACATTTTTCATTATTTATTCTCCCATAATCCATGAAGATTACAATAAGCATAAACAACTTCAACTTCGTCACCTTCACATAAAGAGAAACATACTACTGGTTCTTGATTAGGTTTTAATTGTTTTCTTTGATTACCAAATTTTGTTTGAATTGATACCCATTCAATATAATGAGCTTCAATCATAGGATGTTCAACTGAACCTACTTTAACATATACTTTGTTTTCTTTTACATCAAATTGAGGAATATGTTTTTCATGTGATGCGTCTACTGTACCTGGAATAATTTGTTCCATTTTTTGCCCACAGCACATTACACTTACTCCACTTTCTTTTACTGCAGCAACGATGTTACCACATTTTTTACATTCTAAAAATTTTTGTTCCATTATATCCTCCTATTTAATATGTAGTTTTTACTGCTATATTATACCATATTATAAATAATTTTTAAATAAAAAAATATAAAAAAACCAAAAAATATGTTATAATTGTTAAGGTGAAATATATGAATAAATTGGTAACAGTTATAATTGATAGACCCCTTGGATCAGTTCATCCAAAATATCCTAATTTGATTTATCAAATTAATTATGGATACATTGAAGGAATGATTGCGGGGGATGGAGAATATCAAGATGCTTATATAATTGGCATCGATTATCCCTTAGAAATATTTGAAGGTAAAGTAATTGCGGTAATACATAGATTAAATGATGTTGAGGATAAATATGTTGTATGTGATATAAATAAAACATACACATTAGAAGAAATTAAGAAAGCGGTAGAATTTCAAGAAAAATATTTTGAAATAGAAATTGAATTAATAATTTAACAAATGGAGATGATGAAATGAAAAGAAGAAGTTTCTGGTATAAATTATTAAGATTCTTTGTCAATATTTTTTATAAGAAAAGAACCTTTGAAGGATTAGATAATATTAAAGATGATCCTGTAATAATTGTATCAAATCACGCAAGAACTAATGGACCTTTAGTTGCAGAATTACAATTTCCTTTAAAAAGACTAACATGGTGTACAGGAAATGTATTAACAAAAAAAGAATTTATTGAACACGCAAAAACAGACTTTTGGGGCAAAAAACCAAAATATATTAAATGGGTATTCAATATATTTGCTCATATTATTGCTCCCATTGGATCAAGTGTTTTTAATAGCGCTGATGTAATCGGTGTATATAAAGACGCAAGATTAAGAAACACTTTTAAACAAACAGTTAATGCGTTAATTGAAGGATATAATATTATTATATTCCCTGAATGTGAAGAAGAATATAATAATATTGTAAATCAATTTCAAGATAAATATATTGATGTTGCGGTATTATATTACCGTAAAACAGGTAAATGTTTAGAATTTGTTCCAATGTATAATGCGGTAAAATTAAAAAAAGTAATATTAGGAAAAGGAATAAAATATGATCCTAATATTCCAATTGAAGAACAAAGAAAAATAATTAATGATTATTTAAAAGAAAAAATAACAACCCTAGCAGTTGAATTACCAAAACATAAAGTAGTTAATTACTCTAATCAAAAAGGACATAAAAATAGTATGTCTAAATAATAAAGTAACAATGATATTTTCTAAGTAACAACATAAAAGGTTGATATTATTATATAATAATTATATAATATTAGTAACAGGAGGACTTTATATGAAAAAAATAAAATACTTTGTTTTAATATTTATAACATTATTTAGTATGTCATTAATATCATGTAAAGAAAAACATACTCATCAATTTAAATATGGAATATGTGAATGTGGGAAAATACAAGACAATACGAATAAAATAGAATTTGATTCAGCCGGTGGAACTATATTTAATCCGATTTACATTCGTAGTTATGAACCACTACCTAAAGAGTTTATTCCTACAAAAGAAGGGCATACTTTTATTGGATGGGAAACTAATGGACGTTTATGGGATTTTGATAAATCAGTAGTAAGAAAAAGCGTTACCCTTACTGCAAAATGGCAAGTTAATCAATATACAATTACTTTTGATACAAAAGGTGGAACACCAATTGAATCAATAACTCAAGATTATGGAACTGAGATAATAATAGAAAATCCTACTAAAGAAAACTGTGAATTTAAAGGATGGAATCAAGAATTACCTAAAACAATGCCGGCCCAAGATTTACATTTAATCGCCAATTGGCAAGGAGAAATTCACACAATTACATTTAATACAGATGGGGGAATTGAAATTCCATCAATGAATATTGAATGTGGTGAAGAAATATTTATTCCTGATCCATATAAAGAAGGATATGGATTTATCGGTTGGGATATTGAAATTCCTAAAATAATGCCAAATAATGATTTAGTTCTTACAGCTTTATGGATTGATATGACTTCTAATTTTGAAATTCAAGATACTGAAATTATTAAATACACTGGTAATTTAAAAGAAGTAACTATTCCTTATTATTATAATCTTAATGATTCAAAAATATATATTGATACAATCGGAACTGAAGCATTTAAAGATTCAACAACTTTAACTAAAATTAATATTTCAAATAATATCAAAGAAATTAAAGATTATGCTTTTGAAAATTGTGGTAAATTAACAACAATTAATATTTCTGAAAATGTAATAAAAATAGGAAAAGGTGTATTTGCTTATTGTAAAGCATTACATAGAATTACAGTAGATGAAAATAATCAATACTATCAATCAGTTGAAGGTAATTTATATTCAAAAGACCTTTCTATTTTAGTTCAATATGCGGTAGGAAAAGGAAATACAACATTTGAATTAAATGAAAAGACAATTATAATTTACGATGCTGCGTTTGCTGGATGCCGTGTGTTAAAATCAGTTACTTTAAATGAAAATATTACAATAATTCCAAATAGAGCATTTGAATCTTGTATTTCATTACGAAGTGTTATAAATATAAATGGTTTAGAAGAAATAGGTAATAACGCGTTTAAAGATAGTAATGTTTTGTCAACAATAGAACTTCCAGAAACAATGATAAGAATTGGTGATTCAGCATTTGAAAATTGTATAAACTTAGAAACAATTAATCTAGCTAATAGTATTACTTATATTGGTAGTGCTGCTTTTAAAAATACAAAAGTAACAGGATTTAAAATTCCTCTAGGTTTAACAACAATTGAAGAAGAAACTTTCTACGCTACTTATGTAACACAAATAATGATACCTAGTACAGTTAAAGTAATTAAAGCTAAAGCATTTTATGAATGTCCACTTTTAATGGATATACAATTAAAAAAAGGCCTTGAAGAAATTGGCGAATCAGCTTTTGAAGGATGTAGTTATCTTCAAAGAGTTCAACAATTAGATGTTAATTATACAAAAATAGGAAAGTCTGCTTTTAGAAGATGTGTTGATTTACAATCTTTTACTATTCCAGGAACTGTTAAAATAATACCTTCATATTTATTTGAATATTGTCGTTTAACAGAATTAATAATTAATGAAGGTGTAGAAAAACTTGAAGATTATGCTTTAATGGATATTTCAAGACTAGAGGAATTAATATTACCTAGTACAATTAAATATTTAGGATCATATATTTTAAAAGATACACGTTATCTTAGAACACTTTTCATTCCTAAGAGTGTTCAAACAATTAAACCTAATGCTTTTAAAGAGATGAAAAATGTATCAGTATTTGATCTTTATTGTGAAGCTTCATCTAAACCTGAAGGTTGGGAAGAAGGTTGGAGTAATGGGCTTAAGGAATATCGAATATTCTATGGGTATACAAAAGAACAATATGAAAATGAAAAAGGATCATTGTAAAATGGTCCTTTTTTATTATTATATATGTTTTTTTTTTTTTTTTTATGGTATAATCAGAAAGTACAAATAATATTTATATTATTAGTAATGGTTTGTTAATTATAAGAAATGGAGGAATAAACAATGAATTATTTTCAAAAAATGAATGAATTATTAAAAGAAGCTTTTACATTTAAACAATATAAAAGACTTAATATAGTTGTACGTATTATTGTATTTATTTTAATGTTACCTTTATTTATCGCTGCATTATTTTCAGCAGGATTATATTATTTAGGTGTTGTTGGTTATAAATTTGCGGTAATGCCACTTGAAGTATTAAAAGATTTCTTACATAAAGAAGTTAAAGAAAAACATTTCTTACCTCAAACTGCTATTATTCTTGTATGCTTACCATTTGTATTTGGATTACAAGTTATGGCTGCCTTTATCGCTTTAGGATTAGGAATTAATTATTTTGGTATAACAGTTATGTTATATATCCAAACACTAACTGGTATTACTTTTAAACCTTTCATTTTAGATGAAGTTGAGAGAGATTATTCTACAGATTACAAAAAATTAGGATTTAAAGGCACATTATATTTATTAATTATGTTAGCATGTGTTTTAGTATTTATTCTTTGTAGTGGCACTGAATCAACACCTATTGCTTTAGTTTTAGCATATTTGGCAATAATTGGTTTACTTGTTACTATGATTTTATATCCTATTTTTAATTTTAAATTAGAAAAAGCAGAAGCTCCTGTAGAAGAAAAAGCAGAAACTCCTGTAGAAGAAAAAGAAGAATAATTGGAGGAATATTAAAATGAATTATTTTGAAAAAATGAATAGTTTAGTAAAAGAAGCTTTTACATTTAAACAATATAAAAGATTAAATATTGTAATTAGAATTATTGTATTTATTTTTACATTACCATTATTAATTACTACATTAGTTAGTACTGGTTTATATTATTTATTAGTTGTTGGTTATAAATTCTTTTCTATGCCTTATGATGTATTAAAGAAATTCTTAGATGAAGAATTAAAGGAAATGCATTTCGTACCTCAAACTGCTATTTATTTAGTTTGCTTACCATTTGTTTTTGGTTTAAAAGTGGGTCTTGCTTTCTTTAGTTTGTGGATTGGTATTAGTTATTTTGGTTTAACTATTAGTTATTACATATATTCATTAGCTGGAATTACTTTCAAACCATTCATTTTAGATGAAGTAGAAAGAGATTATACTACTAATTATAAAAAATTAGGTTTCAAAGGAACTTTATTTGGAATTTTATTATTAGTTATTATGGTTCTTTTCTGTCTTGATCCAGATGATGGTTTACCTGCTGTTGGTATGATGATTGATACTTTATTAATTGTTTTATATCCTATGTTCTTATTTAAATTAGAACGTGATGAAGCACCAGTAGAAGAAGTAAAAGAAGAAGCTGAATAAAAAATAAATAATTAACAAACTTATATATTGAAGATACTAAACAATTGTTCAGTATCTTTTTTTTTATAAAATGTATCATAGTTGAATAAAGATGTATTATAGTGTATAATGTAACTAGAATATAAAGTTAAGGATGTAAAGGTATGGAAAATAAGTTAAAAAAGAAATATGGATTGTTAACAGCTATTTGTATGGTAGTTGGAATAGTAATAGGATCTGGTGTTTTTGTAAAAGGATCAGATGTATTAAAAGATACTGGAGGAAGCGTTAGTTTAGGTATTCTTGCTTGGGTAATAGGCGGAATCGTTATGATGATTTGTGCTTATAATTTTGCAACTTTTGCGAATAAGTATGAAAAAGTAAACGGTGTTGTAGATTATGCTGAAGCTATAGTAGGACCTAAATATGCTTATATAATGGGATGGTTTGTTTCTGTTATTTATTTCCCTGCAATGACAGGTGTTTTAGCTTGGGTTTCTGCAAGATATACACTTGCGATATTTGTTCCTGATGGACCAAATAATTTTATGAGCGGATTATGTATCGCTTTAGGAGCTTTTTATTTATGTGCGGTTTTTGCTATGAATGTACTTGCTCCTAAAATATCAGGGAAGTTCCAAATTAGTGCAACAGTTGTTAAATTAATACCTGTTATTATAATGGCTGTAGTTGGTACTATTATTGGTATTATTAATAGAAGTAATGGAAATATTGTTAATGATAGTGTTGTAATAGAAGATGTTGGATTTGATAGTATTTTTGGGGCGATTGTAACTTGTGCTTTTGCGTATGAGGGTTGGATTGTCGCAACATCAATTAATTCAGAATTAAGGGATTCAAAGAAGAATTTACCTATTGCTTTAATTGCTGGATGTGCTATTGTTATGATTATTTATGTTACATATTTTATTGGATTAACAAGTAGTAGTCCAATTAGTGAATTATTAAAAGATGGTGCTGGTAAAGCTTTTTATAATTTATTTAATCAAAATGCAGTAGTAGGTACTATATTTAATGTCTTTGTTGCTGTATCTTGTTTAGGTACATTAAATGGTCTTATCATCGCATGTACAAGATCAGCTTATTCTGTGGCTGTAAGGAATCAAGGACCTAAGCCTGAGGTATTTAAAGAAGTATCAAATAATACTAATATGCCTAATAACGCATCTATATTATCATTATTAATGTGTGGTTTTTGGTTTTTCTATTTCGTTGCTGGAAATCTAGTTGATCGTAGTGTTTATGGCGTAGATGGTATATTTGGTGTATTTAATTTTGATTCATCAGAATTACCTATTATTACTGTTTATGCTTTATATATTCCAATATTTATAATGTTTATGGTAAAAGAAGGAAAGAAGAATATATTTAAAAATATTGTTATGCCTTTACTAGGAGTAATTGCTTCATTATTTATGGTTTTTTCTGCCGCATATTCTCATGGATATGTTAAATATCAACAAGGGTTAGAAGATGGTGTTTTCCAAATTCCGGCTTTATTTTATTTAATTGTTTTTGTTGTCGTAATGGTAATAGGAATATTATTTTATAAGAAAAAAAGTAACAATGATATTAATTAAGTAACAACACAAAAAAAGTTAAATATTGTACAATATAATTATCGGAGGTATTATTTATGAATAAAACTAAAAATGGAATATTTATGTTAATTACAATATTTACATTAATAATAACTTTAAGTAGTTGTGGTAAAAAATACCAAGTTACATTTATTGGTTTTGATAATCAAGAAATTACTACACTAAAAGTAACAAAAAAGGAAAAAATTAATTATCCTGCTGCTCCAGTTGTTGAAGGATATGAATTTATTAGTTGGGATAAACAAGTTGAATATACTGAGAGTGATTTAACTGTTACCGCAATTTATCAAAGATTAAAATATAGTGTATCATTTTATAATTCTAATGATGAATTAATTGAAACAAAAGAAGTATATTATGGAGATAGTGTTACTGCCCCTAATATTGAAGAAAAAGAAGGATATGAATTTATTAAATGGGATCAAGATATTGAAAATGTTACTTCTGATTTAATTGTTAAACCTCTTTATAAAGCGATTACTTTTATTGTAACTTTATATGATGCAAATGGAGATGTTTATGAAGAATTAACAGTTGAATATGGAAAAGATTTGGAAAATATAACTCCTCCTACATTAGAAGGTCATAAGTTTATTAAATGGGATCAAGAATTAACAAATATATTATCTGATTTAGAAGTTCATCCAATATATCAAATTAATAGTTATAATGTTAAATTTCTTGATTTATATGGAAATTTATTAACAGAAGAAATGGTTGAACATAATTCTTCCGCAACACCACCAAGTGCACCTGAAGTTCCTTTCCATATTTTTGAAAGATGGAGTTATGATTATAAAAAAATTAAAGGGGATGTTACTATTAGACCAATATATAATAAGACAACAGACTCTTATCCTAATTCAAATGTTAATTATTGGTTAAGAATTCTTGCTGGAAAATATGATATAAATAAAATACTTTTAACTGAAGAAGAAATAAATAATTATAATGATTTGATTGTTAGTGATTATAATAAAACAGAAGTTGTTGATGTAACAAAACTTCCAAAGACAACAACAATCGAAACAGTAAGTAATATGATTTGTGGATATCAAAATATGTATAAATATACAGTTTACAAGGATTTATATTCTCAAAAAGTACCTCTTTCAAGAGAAGAACAATTAAGTATTTTAAATAACCGTGATATTGATAATATTACTGGTGAAATAAAATATGGTATTGTTGTTGATTTTGCATGGTTAAGATCATATCCTACAAATTATTATTCTAATGATTATGATATGGATAGATTCCAAGAAACATCACTTAATGTAGGTGAAGGTGTTGTCATTTACCATACAAGTCATGATGGAAATTGGTATTTTGTTCAAGCTCAAAATTATAATGGTTGGATCGAAAAACAATATGTTGGATTAACTGATTATGATACAATGTATAGTTTTGTTGAAACAGAAAATAAATTAGTAGTAATTAGTGATTACGTATTAATTGAAAATGCTCATGTAAGAATGGGACAATATTTCCCATTATTATCTAAAACTGATGATAATTATACTATTTCATTCCCAATTAATAATAATGGTTCTTTAGAATTAAAAGAAATTACGCTTAGTAAAACTGATGATTATTCAGAAGGTTTCTTAGATTACACTTATAAGAATATCTTTACTCAAGCATTTAAATTATTAGGTATTGATTATAGTTGGGGAGATAAATCAAAATTAGGAAGAGATTGTTCTTCAACAATGAATGGAATTTATCAATCATTTGGTTTTATGATGCCGAGAAACACAACTAATCAAGTTGCGATACCTCAATATGGTAAAAAAGTAAACGGTGTTACTGTTTCTTATATGGAATCATATAATCCAGGAACATTAATTTTTACAAGTAGTCATGTTATGATGTATTTGGGTAAAGATGCTTCAAATGTTGCTTATTTATTACATAATACAACATCTGGTAATGGAGAATGTATTTTACAATCTCTTACTAGTTATGGTGGAAATAGAATTAATGGTATTTTAGAATTACAATAAAAAAGGTCTGTTTAATAACAGACCTTTTATAATGTTTTTGTTAATTTATGATTATTTTCAATAAATCCCATTTTTGTTAAATATTTATTTTGTTCTTTACTTCCTTTTTCAGCTATTAATAAATTAATGCCTTCATTTTTAAGTAATGGAAATAAAAATTTTGCAACAGAAAGATCACGATATTTAGGAGTTGCATAATCTAAATAAATAGTAAAATTATCATTATTCTTTGTTCCTATTAGTATACCTGCAATATCACTTTGAATATATACTAAATGAATTTCTTCATTTTTAATATTTTCTTTCTTAAAATTAGGAAAGAATTTAAAAATATCATTTTTGTAATATTCTAAAAAATATAATACACTTTGTTCAGATAAATTAGTTTTTACATGAGCATATGTTTTCTTTGTTGAAAATTCTTTAATTAAATGATAAACATTAATAATTATTAAACAAATGTTCATAACTACAATAGGCCATGCCGAACCAAGATATGAATAGATTGCGCTGATGATAGAACCACATATATTAATAATTCTTAATTTTGTAACTGATGACATCATCATTGATATGATAACAAGAGCTGTTCCTATATAGCCAAATAATTCTAAATAATCCATAATGACCTCCTGATTATTATTAATAATTATACCATATTTTGGTTGCGGGGTCAAGGAAACCTAAAGTTTCTTCGTTGTAAACAAAAGTGTATTGATTTAAATACTGTTTATGAATATAATTATATTAAAGATACAGGAGGTTTTTATGACAAAAAAATTAAAAAAGGAATTATATAAAAATAATATTTTTAATTTTATTATTATTACTATTTCATCAATATTAAATAGTTTATTGTTATTATGTGTTTCAATTTTATTAGAAAGAATCCTTTTTGCAGCAACAGAAGGAAGTTTAGATTTATTAATAGAACAATTATATTTTGTTTTATTTACATTTATCTTAACTGTTCTTTGTTCTATTGTTATGATTTTTATTGAACCTAAATATCGTAAAAAAGCAATGTTACAATATAAAAATAATATTTATAGTTTACTGTTAAATAAATCAATAGATGAATTTAATGAAAATGAATCATCAGTATATCTTTCTTCTTTAACTAATGATATTAATTATATTGAAGAAAATTATATTTTTAGTGTATTTAGAATAATAGGACAAGTATCATTATTTATTGGCACAATTGTATTAATGTTATTATATAATCCTTTAATGACATTATTTGCGGTAGTATTATCATTATTACCACTTGTTATTGCATTACTTTTTGGTAATAAATTATCTGATCAAGAAAAAGCTATAAGTGATGAAAATAGTTCTTTTTTGCATTTTATAAAAGATAATTTTACGGGATTTTCTGTTATTAAAGTATTTAAAGCAGAAAAAGAAATGAAAGAAAAATTTAAAGGGAAAAATGATAAATTAGAATCTTTAAAAGCAAAAAAAGTAAAAACTCTTGCGGTTATAGAATTTATTCAAACAATAGCTCAATTAACAGCTCAAATAGGTGTATTCTTTATAGGAGCTTATATTTCAATAAAAAATAATAATATTGGTCCATCTGTAATTATAATATTTGTTCAATTAATGAATTATGTTATGAGTCCTTTAGTAACACTACCTACAATGATTTCTAAAAGATCAGCAAGTTTACCTTTAATTAAAAAGATAGCTGATATTTTAGAAGAGAAAGAAGAAAAGGTTGAAAAAGTAAATATAACATTAAATAATAATATTACAATTAAAAATTTATCATTTGGTTATGATGAAAAAATTATTTTAAATAATATTAATTATACATTTAATAAAAATAAATCATATGCAATAGTTGGAACTACGGGTTCAGGTAAAACAACATTATTAAATTTATTAATTGGTAGAAATAATAATTATGAAGGTAATATTTTATATGATAATAATGAATTAAAAGATATTTCTATTGATTCATTATTTGAAATAACATCATATGTTGAACAAAATGTTTTTGTATTTGATGATTCAATACTTAATAATATTACAATGTATAATGAAGTAGATTCCGAAACATTAATGAGAGTAATAAAAAAATCAGGACTAGAGAAGTTAGTTAATGAAAAAGGATTAGATTATCAATGTGGTGAAAATGGATGTAATCTAAGCGGTGGTGAAAAACAAAGAATTAGTATTGCAAGGGGGATATTAAAAGGAGCTAAGATATTATTAATGGATGAAGCAACTTCATCACTTGATAATGAAACATCAACATCTGTAATGAATAATATTATGGAAATGGATAATATGACAAAGATTGTTATAACTCATAGATTAGAAGAAAATATTTTAAAACAATTTGATGAAATTATTGTTTTAAAGAATGGTTACATAGTTGAAAATGGTAATTTTGATACTTTAATGAAAAATAATTATATTTTTAAATCATTATATGAAATGGCTTAAAAGTTGAAAAAATCACCTTATTTTGATATAATAAAAATAAGGTGATTTGATGAAATATACAATAGAAAAAAGAAGAATAACAAAAGATAAAATTAAAATATTAATTATTAAACCAAAAAATAAAAAAAGTAAAGATCAAACTCCAGGGGTATTATGGATTCATGGAGGAGGGTATCTTTACGGATTTTCCGAAATGGTTTTTTTCTCTCGTGGAATTGACTTAGTAAAAAAACATAATGCGGTGGTTATTTCAGTAGAATATAGAAAAGCTCCGAAATATCCTTATCCAACGCCTTTAAATGATTGTTATGAAGCATTAAAATACTTAAAAGAACATCATGAAGAACTAGGATTTAATCCTAATCAAATCTTTGTTGGTGGAGAAAGTGCAGGAGGAGGATTAACTTGTGCTTTATGTATTCTTGCACGAGATAAGAAAGAAGTTAATATTGCGTATCAAATGCCAATTTATCCAATGATTGATTGTTATGATACAAAGAGTAATTTAAATAAAAAAGCAAAAATATGGAAAGTTAAGCATAATAAGTCTGCATGGAAAAAATATTTAGGCAATTTATCTACAGTTCCTTCGTATGCTTCTCCTAGTAGATTAGAAGATTTTGATAATCTACCACCTATGTATTCATTTATAGGAAGTAATGATTTATTTTATGATGAAACAATAAGTTATCAAAATAAATTAAAAGAAGTCAATATTACTGCAAAAGTAGATATTTATGATAATTGTTATCATGCTTTTGATATGTTGTTTCCTTTCAAAAAGATGAGTAAATTAGCAATAAAAAAATTTAATGAAGAATTTGTATTTGCATGTAATAATTATTATAAAGAACAAGATAATAAAAAGGAATAGATTAATCTATTCCTTTTATTATGCTTTTTTCTTATTTGTTATTTTAATAAAAATAACATAGAAAAGTGAAATATAAATAAAGAATAATAATACGACAATAAGAGGATATAATACTTGATTACCATTTACTAAGTTATAGAAAATATCATAAGGAGTGCCATCTCCTCTCATTAAAAACATATAATTATAATCTAAAGTTATGTTTGCAATATAAGCTAATATACAAAAAACAGTAAGTATTCCTAAACAGAAAGGAATATTTTCTTTTTTCATGCTATGCATTTTTGATATAATAATATAAAGTGAAGCAAAACCAGATATTGAATGAGTAATACCTGATACAATATTAGGCCATGATAATACCGGATAAGCATCATAGTTTTGTGCTGCACCATAAGTTCCCATTACAGCTCCTAAAATACCAAAAATTACTACAAAGTCAAGGGCTGCGTTTTTAATTTTACCTTTTGTAAAAGCAGCTATTGGGATTGCAATTAATTGAATACTACATAAAAACAGTGGTAACATTGTTCTTATTGGTGATAATGAGTTTTCAAAAGCACAGGCTAAGATTATTTTTACAAGTTCAAATCCATCTATTAAGATAGCTGAATATATTAGAATTTTGTTTTTTTCTTTTACATCTTTATTTTTGTTCTTAACTCCTAAATATATTGCTGTAAGAATCATTATGATCATTAATGTTGTTACAAATATAAGATGTTCTGGGGAGTAAGCTCCTTGTGCTTTTCCATTTCCTCGGAAAAAGTCTTTCATAATTACCTCGTTTCTATATCCCTTGATTATTTTACTAAAAAAAATATATATTGTCAAATATAGAGAAAATTAAAAATTATACTTGTATATTTTGTTAAAATATGATAGAATTAAATAGCTTAATAGGAGATAAAAATATGTCACAAAATACAAGTTTTCAAGAAAAATTATACTCAATGACAACATTAATAAATGCTGAATATACATTCGGTTCTGATACTTATGAATTAAGTGCATCAGGTTTCTTTTATGCGGAAACTAAGCCAAGTACTGATGAAAATGAAAAAGGAATGGTTATATTAGATAAATGGTGGTTAATTACTAATAAACATGTCTTATTTCCAGAGGAAAATAAGATACCTTGTTTAGTTAATTATTTAATTTTTCATTTAAGAAGAAAAGTAAATGATACAATTGAATGGATACCAATTAAAATATTACAATCTGAATTATTAAGATATGCAAAAGTTCATACAAAAGATAATGTCGATGTAGCAGCTATTAATATTTCTTCATATATTAAAGATATTATGAGAATAAAAGATGATAATATTATTTTACCTTTCCATTTAAGTGAATATAATTTACCAGATCATCAACCATTAAAAATAGAAGTATCTGATGATATTTTAGTTGCAAGTTATCCTAAAGGTTTTTATGATTATAGTAATAAATTCCCTATTGTAAAATCTGGTATTATTGCATCTGCTTGGGGAAAGAATTTCTGGGGAGATGAATTATTTGAAATTGATGCGCAACTATTCCCTGGTTCTTCAGGTGGATTAGTTATAAGTAAACCAAAAGATATTGCGATAATAGATGGTAAGTTAAAATATTCATCTAGTAAACAATTTATTTTCTTAGGTGTTTATTCAGGTGAATATATTTGGAAAGATACAATGAAAATTGATCAAAATGATTATGCTGTTGATAAATCATATGGTCTTGGTAATGTTTGGTACTCATATTTGGTACCAGAAATAATAAAAAGTGGAAGGAAAATAACTAATTCTTTTGATGGATATAGAAAGAATAGATAGGTATAGTATGTATAAAAAGATAGTTTTATTTTTGATTATTTTAACAAGTGTTTTTTCTTTAACAAGTTGTAAGAAAAATATTAAGAAAGCTTATAAAGACTTTGGAAATATAAGTGAAGAATTTTGTGAAATTCCTGGTCTTGATACAAAATTTGTTCCTCAAGGAATGAGTTATAATGAACAACATAATTTATTATTTATTGTAGGATATAATTCTGATGATACGGCTAGTCCTATTTATGTTCTTGATTCGAAAGGAAATGAAATTCAAAGAGTTACTTTCAAATTAGAATCAGGTAAAGAATATACTGGTCATGCTGGAGGAATTGTATCATTTAATGATATTGTTTTTGTTTCATCTGGTAAAAAGGTTTATAAATTAGATGTTAACAAAATATTATCAGCAAATTATAATGAATGTATAAATGTTGATAAAACAACAAAGGTTGATTTAGATGGCGCAACTTTATTTGTGTATAATAATATGTTATTTGTAACTGAATTTTATTATCCAAAGAAATATGAAACTGATTTATCTCATTATATTCAAACATCAAATGGTACTAATAAAGCTCTTGCTTTTGGTTATATGATAAATGAAGAAGAAGTATCAGGTCTTGAATCAAATATTCCTTTATGTGCGGTTTCTATTCCTGATAAAGTACAAGGTATTTATGTTAAAAATGATGTTATTTATTTTTCTACATCTTACGGAAGAAATAATGATTCTTATTTATATAAATATCAAAATATCTTATTAAATGATCCTCGTGATTCTTATTCATATAAAGATTTAAACTTACCTTTATATATTATTGATGAAAAAGATAGAATAAGTAGTTTATTAGCTCCTTCAATGAGTGAAGGAATTTGTTTCTTAAATGATAAGTTATTGATTTTATTTGAATCTGGAGCGAAGAAGTATCGTTTAACTACAAAGTGTGAAGTTTATTGTATATGGGAATCTAATTATTAATAAAAAAGTCAATTTAAACTTTTGTTTAAATTGACTTTTTTAATTTTAAACCACAAGTTTATTGAATTTGTCAATTCAAAGTGATATAATATTAGTGTAAAGACACATACAGCAATGCATTTTAGTTCATTTTTGAAGAAAAGTATCTCGTGTCTTGTGGAGAATGTAAAGATACGTACAGCGATTTACATATGTTGATAAAAAAAATGAGAAAAATAGATTAAAAATAAAATTAAAACTTTAAAACAATTGTATCTTGTTTAAACATTCTCCTTTAAAAGGAAAAAATATTTTAAAAATATATAAATATAGAAAGGAGAAATATTATGAGCTTTTATAAAATTTCTGAACAAATTTTAAATAACGCTTTTACAGAAAATGGTGATAAAGCATATTTATCAACAGGATCTGCTTGTCTTGACTTTTTTTCTATTGTTGGAGCAATGAGATATAATTTAAAAGACGCATTAAATTTATTCATGAGATCATATTTTGAAGATCCTATTATGACTATCAAAATATTATTTTATGTTCGTGATATTAGAAATGGCTTAGGCGAACGAAATTTGTTCCGTTGTATGTTTAATGCTCTTGCAAATATGTATCCTGAAGTTGCAAAACAATTAATTAAATATGTTCCAGAATATGGAAGATATGATGATTTGTTGGTATGCCTTGATTCACCTATCAAAAAAGATGTTGTTATTTTTATTAAAAATCAACTAGAAGAAGATATAGAAAATAAAAATAACAATAAACCAATTAGCTTATTAGCTAAATGGTTACCTTCTATTAATACTTCTAATGATGAAGTAAGATATTTAGCTTGTAATTTATCTAGAAATCTTGGAATGACTAAAGAGAAGTATCGTAAAACTTTATCTTTTTTAAGAAAAGGTGTTATTATTGAAAATAATTTAAGAGAAAAAGATTATACTTTCAAATACGAAAATGTTCCAAGTGGTTCAATGTTTAAGTATCGTGATGCTTTTTACCGTAATGATAATGAAAGATTTAACCAATATTTATCTGATTTATCTAAAGGTAAAACTAAAATGAATACTTCAGCATTATATCCATATGAAGTCATTCGTCGTTTAGAAAACGGATCATCAGTTGAAGAAAGAAATACTTTAGATATGATTTGGAAAAATTTCGATCGTACTAGTATTAATTCTAAAACAATTGTTGTTCGTGATGGTAGTGGTTCAATGCAGGATGGAAATAGTGTATCTGCTAGTTCTGTTGCAACTTCTCTTGCAATCTTATTTGCGGAAATGTTAACAGGTGAGTTTAAAGATACTTTTATTACTTTTTCATCTAGACCGGAAATTGTTAAAATTAAAGGTAACACTATCTTTGAAAAGTTTAATTACATTTCAACCTATGATGATTATACTAATACTAATATTGAAAAAGTCTATAGACTTATCTTAGATGTGTATAAGCATCCAAATTTCTCTAAAGAAGATGAACTTGATAGAATAGTTATTATTTCTGATATGGAATTTGATGAAGGTGTAGACGTTAAAAAAACTACATTTGAATATTTCAAAGAATTATTTGAAAAAAATGGATACAAATTCCCAGAAGTAGTATTCTGGAACGTTCGTGCACGTTCTATTCATTTTCCTGTAGTGAATAGTATGGGTGTAAAACTTGTAAGTGGAGCTTCTCCTAAAATTATTGAAATGGTAACAAGTGGAGAATTTTCTGATACATATCAATTCATGATTAAATGTTTAGAAAAATATTCTTGTTTCGATGAAATTATAATCAAATAAAAGAAAGGAGGCATTTGCTATGTATAAATATCCTGTAATCGATCTTGTTGAAACGGGTAAAAATATTACAAGATTAATGAAATTAAATGGTATAAGTGTTAAAGATTTACAAGAAATCTTTGGATTTGAACATCCCCAAGCTATTTATAAATGGAAACGTGGTGAATGCTTACCTACTATTGATAATTTGATTATTCTTGCGAGTATTTTTCATACAACAATAGATAAGATAATAGTAATTAAAGAATAAACTATAATCAATGGATTATAGTTTTTTTATTTATAAAATAAATTGAATAAAAATCATTAAAATGATAAAATTAAATTAATATTAATGGAGGCTGTTATGAAAAAAATAAAAGTAATAATTAAAGACAAAACAACATTAGAACTTATCGAAGAAGGATTAGTTGGTGATCAAATCGACTTAACACAATTAGAACAAATAGATTTTTCATATATTGAACATATTATTGAATCAGGAAAAGATAAAGTATATGAAAATAAACTTGAACAACAACGAAAAATATTAGAAGTAGAAGCAGAACAAAAACATCGTGAAGAAATAAACGATTTAAAAAGAAAAATTCTTTCTTTAGAAGATAAAAATAAATTAGATGTTTTAACTGCTGTAAATGAAGAAAAAAGAAAATATGATGCTTTAGAAAATAAATATCAAATTTTAGAATCTCAAATGGATATGAAGATTCGAGAAAAAGCAAATGAAATTGAAAATAAATATTTAAATGAAATTTCTGAACTTAAGAATAAAGCTGAATCAGAAAAGGTTAAAAATCAAGCCGAATTAGAAAAGATTAAATCACTTGCTGAACTTGAAAAAGAAAAGGAAATTGCAAAAATTAAGCAATTACATCAAGAAGAAATTGACTTAAGAAATAAAAAGGAATTAGAAAAAGAAAAAGAAATTTCTGATTTAAAAGAAAGACATAATGAAGAAATAAGAAGAAAAGATGAAACGATTAATACACTAAATAGACAAAAAACAAGCCTTCAAACTAAAGTAACAGGTGAAGATTTAGAAATATGGTGTGATAGTGAAGTATCACAATATATGCAAAATGGTTTTTCAAATTGTACATGGGAAAAAGATAATAAAGTAGTTAAAAATGATGATGAATCAAAAGGATCAAAAGCAGATTTTATTTTTAAAATATTTGTAGATAGTAATCATGAAGAAGAAGGATTATTAACATCAGTATGTTTAGAAATGAAATCAGAAAATCCTGATACAAAGAAAAAACAAACAAATGAACAATTTTATAAAAAATTAGATGAAAATAGAAATAAGAAAAATTGTAAATACGCATTATTAGTATCAGAACTAGAAATGGAAAATCCTAAATTTACACCAATTTTTAAAGTTTCAGAATATCCAGATATGTATGTTGTAAGACCTAACTATATGATGGCGTTCTTAAATATGATTACTTCACTTACAACTAGATTTGCTAATTTGATTTTATCAGAAAAAGAATCTTACTTAGAATTAAGAGATAAATTAGAATTAATAGAAGAATTTAATTCTATTAAGGATACTTATTTAGATAAGCCTCTTACTCAATTATCTAATGAAATTGAAACTATTCAAAAACAAACAGAAGGAATTAGAAAAGCAGCTAATACAATTGATTTATCATGTGAAAAGATTACTAATAATTATATTAATAAGATTAATGATAAATTAAGTAAATTTGAACTTGGTATAAATAAAAAAATTATTAAGAAAATGGAATAAACCTTAATTGGTTTATTCTATTTTTATTAAAAAAAAGTATTTTATGATATAATATTATCAAATAGTAAGAGAATTAAAGTTCTCTAGTTAAGAGATTTAGTTCTAGTGACAAATAAAAGACATTATTATATACTATTGGCAAGGAGGTCACATGGATAAATATAAGTTTGGTGAGTTTATTTATCAAAAAAGAAAAGCACGAGGTTTAACTCAAGATGAATTAGGAAGAAGACTTGGTGTTACTAATAAAGCTGTAAGTAAATGGGAAGTGGGAGAAACTTTACCTGATGTTACAATTATTAGAAAATTAGCAGAGGAGTTAGGCGTTAGTGTAGATGAATTATTGACACAGACTGATGTTAAAGAAGAACAAAGAAAAGTAAGTAAGGTTAATAAATTATTGTTAACTCTTGTTGTTGTATTATCTGTTTTAACTATTGGAATATTGATTTCTTCTATTTGTTATATTGATTATTATAAAAATTTAGAGGAAGAATTTGTTCTTAATGAAGAAAATTATCGTGATATTATTAAAATTGATCCAATGACTAGTTTTATATCTGAAGGACAATCAATGATTATTACATCTACTTATGAATTAAATAATAAATATTATTTAAAAGAAGATGATGAGTTGAATTTTGTTATTTTGTATGAAATTAATTATTATTATTATGATCAAAATGGTAATTTAGGGATGGTTTCTTATTATGAAAGAACACAAAGTATTACATTTAATAATTTAGAAAATACAATTGAAGTTGTATTGACAGTTAGTCCTAAAACAGAAATAAAAGATTTTAAATGTTTTAAAAACGTTGATGTTGATCATACTATTCTTGAATATTCTGGCATAGTATATAAAGCTAAATAGAAAGGAGTGGTTCTTATTTTATGAGAAAAAGAATACATACTTTTCTTATAATATGTTCTTTAACATTAATAATAATGTTATTATATGGATGTAGCCCTAATGGAAATATACATAATCCATCAAGTGGTAGTGCATTTATTTATTATGATAACATTAAAGTTGATAATGAGTCTTATAGAATATTTGTTATTAATGATGTTGATTATTTACAATTTGATGAACTTAATCCTGCTAGAATGGCAACAAAGTATCAATATCGAGAATATAAAGTTGATGAAATTAATAATTGGAAAATTAATTATTTAGATCAATATCAATATATTATTGATGATGAATTGAGTGATGAAGTATTAAATCAATTTTATGATAAAATTAAAGATCTTTTAGTTGAATATGAGGATTTGTTGGATCTTGAATTTGAAACATATTATAACAATACAAGTTTAGAAAAGGAATATACATTTGAAAATATTGAATTATACCAATCAATATTATTAATTGATGTTTATTTACCTTTTAGAATTGTTGATGATAATCAAACTTATACTGTTTTTGTTCCTGTGAAAACCTTCCAGGCATATAGAGATTTAAGTAACAATTTATGTATTTCTTATAATGAAGAAAGAGAAATTAATATTAATTATAGTTTATTTATGTCATCTGGTGCTGTTAAATTAAATTAACGGAGGTTTAAATAATGAAAAAATTAGTTACTTGTTTATTTGTATTTGTATTTGGTTTGTTTTTAGTTAGTTGTAGTCCTAATGGTTATTATCCTAATATGGGGAGTATTTCAGAAGATATTTTAAATTCAGAAGAATATTTAGAATTACAAGAAAAAGGTTATATGTCTACTGATGTTAATAATAAAGTTAATGTTAGTTTAGATAGTTCTACGGCAGCTTATAGTAATATTAGACAAAGAATTAAACATCGTAGTTATATTGAACATGATATGGTTAATATTGAACAAATGTTAAGCTATTTCAATTATTCATATGTAAACGATAGTGAAGAACAATTAAAGAGTTTTTTAGAACTTGGTAATTGTCCTTGGAATGATGAGTCAAAGTTATTAAGTGTTGCGATAAAAGCAAAAGAATATAGTTTAGAAAATCAAAAACCAAGTAATTTTGTCTTTTTGTTAGATGTTAGTGGTTCAATGAATCAAGAAAATAAACTACCTTTAATGGTTGAAGCTTTTAAGATTTTAATTGATAATTTAAATGATGATGATCGTGTTTCTATTGTTACTTATGCAGGAAGAGAACAAGTAATTTTAGAAGGTGCATATGGTTATGAAAAAACAAAGATAAGTGCAGCAATAAGTGAATTATCTGCAAGTGGTTCAACTGCTGGTGCAGATGGTATTAGAACTGCATATAAGTTAGCTAATAAGTATTTTATTGAAGGGGGAAATAATCGTGTTTTCCTTGCAACAGATGGTGATTTTAATGTAGGTATTTCTAGTACTGCATTATTAAAAACATTTATTGCATCTAAGAGATTAACAGGCGTTTATTTATCTTTATTTGGTTTTGGTACAGGTAATTTAAAATCTAATGTTATGGATACTTTAGCAAGTGCTGGTAATGGACAATATTATTATATTGATTCTATTTTAGAAGCTAAAAAAGTATTTGTTTCTTCACTTGGTGGAACATTAGAAACTGTTGCAAAAGATTGTAAAGCACAAGTTGAGTTTAATAAAGATGTTGTTGCTGGATATCGTTTAATTGGTTATGAAAATAAAGAGTTAACTGATGAAGAGTTTGAAGATTCAGAAACTGATGCTGGTGAAATTGGAGCAGGTCATACTACTATTTGTTTATTAGAAGTTATTATGAGACCTGGCTATGAAGATTATGAGGGTGAAATTGCTCGTTGTGTATTAAGATACAAGGATGCAAGAGATAATGAAATGAATAAGGAAATTATTAATAAGGTTTATTCATTATCTAATAATCCTTCTAATGACTTCATTTTCGCAAGTGCTGTTGTTGAATTTGGTCTTGTTTTACGTAACTCTGAATATATGGGATATGCAACTTGTGAAAATATTTTAGATAGAATTGATAATGAAATTTTTAAATCTGATCCTTATAAAGAAGAATTTATTGAGTTAATTAAGATTTATAATGAATATCAAAATGATGTAATTTATTAAAAAAATTAAACCTTTTGAGTAATCAAAAGGTTTTTTTATTTAAAAAGGAGTATAATATTATTATAAGGAGGAAATATGGAAAAATTATATTTTAAAATTAGAAAAATAGAAGAAGAAAATTCTTCAAATTATGAAATATCAAAGATGTTTGGATCTCCTGTATTTCCAACTGATTTCTTTGAAAAGAATAAATTGAATGATGATTTCTTTTTAATACAAATTAATTTAGCTGAAATTAAAGACTTACAAGATGTTTTGCCTAAAGAAGGTTATTTATATTTCTTTTTAAATATTTTAGAATATCCTTATATTCCTAAAGTGTTTTATACTAATGAAGAGATTACCACAGTATATGATGATATAAATGAAGTGTTTGAAGAGATGGGAGATTATCATGGATATGAGCTTGTTTTTGGTGATAATAGTGAAGACGGACATTTTATTTTAGGTGATATTGATCAAGATTTAGATTTAGATTGTGAAATAAATACAGAAGGTTATGTTACGCTTTTGCAAATTGATTCGCTTAATTTACCTAATGGAATTTGTCAATTAGGTGAACCTGATGGATGGTATATTTTCTTAATTAAGGAGAATGATTTAAAGAATTTGAATTTTAAAAATGTTAAATTTATATCATTTGGTTCCTGATTAGTAGGAATTAATTGTTTAATAAAATTTATATTGAAGAGGTATTATATGAAGAAGTTTTTAGATTTTATAACAAAAACAATGAATGGTATGGCTTATGGATTGTTTTCAACTTTAATTATTGGAACAGTTATTTCGACAATAGGAAGTTTTTTTCCAGAAAATTCTTTTATCTTTATTATTCTAAATCAAATTTCAAGTATTCTTACTAATCTAACTGGAGTTGGTATTGGGCTTGGTATTGCGTGGAGTTTGAAGTTAGATGGATTGAAATTGATTGTTTCAATTATTAGTGGAGGGATTGCGGCTTGTTTTAAAAAGTTTCAGTTCTGGAAATTATTTGATTTAGGTGAAGTTACACTAACTAAGTATTTTTCTGAAAATGTTGGTTTTAATAGTGGTGATCCGTTAAGTGTTTATATTGTTGTTGTATTAACAATCTTAATAGTTGGAATTGTACTTAGTAAAAAGACTCCGGTTGATATTATCATTATTCCTTTATTAACAGTTGTTGTTTCAACATTTTTATCTGTTATATTATGTGGACCGGTATTTTATGTTACTAAGATGATTGGTGATTTTATTAATAGTGCAACTGTATATCATCCTTTTATTATGGGAATTATTATTGCGGTGGTAATGGGTATGGCTTTAACTGCTCCTATTTCATCTGCTGCTATCGCAATTTCAATTAATATAGGTGGTCTTGCGGGGGGTGCTGCTGTTATTGGTTGTTGTGTTCAAATGTTAGGTTTTGCGGTAATGAGTAGAAAGGATAATAATATTGGAACTGTTATTTCTATAGGTATTGGTACTAGTATGTTACAGTTTAAGAATATTTTGAAGAAGCCTATTATTTGGTTACCTACTATTATTGTAAGTGCTATTTTAGGTCCTATTGGTACTTGTTTATTTAAACTTGAATGTAATTCAAGGGGTGCTGGTATGGGAACTAGTGGATTAGTTGGTATTTTTGGAACAATTGAGGAAATGGGAGGATTTAGTGAAGCATGGTTAGGGGTTGTTGTTTTATTGATTGTTTTACCGATTGTTCTTGTTTTTATTACTGATGTTATTTTTAGAAAGTTTAAATTAATAAAAGATAATGATTTAAAATTATAGGAGACTAACTATTAATAATCAAGTAAAATGATTATCATTTTTTTAAGAAAATGTAAAAAAGGTACAAAAAAGGATGTCACTCTCAAAATGATTAAATGACTGTCTTTTTTTAGAAAAAATGATAAAAGCTTATATTAATAATTTATTATTCGCTACAATATAAATTATTTAAGTTTTGAAGAATCAAAAGGAATATTGTTAATTTCTAGGTAATAAATTACTCGTAGAAGTTTTTTTGCTAAATGAGTCAAAGCTACTCGATGACATTTACCTTCATTTCGCTTTTTAAGATAATATTGATAAAATATTGGATTATAATTCATAATGAAAGGTGTAACATTCATAATGGTTTCTCTTAAATAAGAAGAGCCGCGTTTAACTATATGTCCATATGTTTTTTGCGTACCAGATTCATAGATAGCAGGTTCTAATCCCGAAAAAGATAATAATTGATTACTACTACTGAATTTAGAAAAATTTTCAAATTCTGAAACTATTGAAGCAGCGCTTATTAATCCAATACCTGGAATTGTGGCTGTTTTAAAGTCATATTGTTTCATAATGTGAGTTATTTCATTTTCGATTTGTTCAATAGCCTTATCCATTTGTTCAATTAGATTAATAGTTAATTGCAATTCTAAAACGTGAGAATCAGTTTTTAAACCAATTGAAGCTTTAGCTGTCTCAATTAACTTAACAAGTTTAACCATTGAATAATGGCCTTTTGAAAGAGAATTAATGATAGGCATAACTTCTTCAATGTTAATATTAGCTATACTATTAACTGTGGGATAGTTTTTAAGAATATAAAATGATACTTTACCCCAAACTTGAGTAAAATGTTTAGAATATTCAGGAAAAGCAATATCTAAAATATTAATTAATCGTTCTTTATAGATGGTTCTATTTTTAACTAATTTTTTTCTGAATCTTGTAAGTGATTTTAATTTCGAAATGTGATATGATATAGATGAGTTGGTCTTGTAATCATAGGATAAAAGCATTTTTGAAATTAATTTAGCATCAATTTTATCATTTTTAGTTTTTCTAAGAGAAGAAACTTGGCGGAATCGGTCACTTAGAATAGGGTTAAACTCCATAAATGAAAAATTGTGTTCATGAAGAAATAATTTTAAATTGGTTCCATAATGTCCTGTGGCTTCAAGACCAATTCTTATTTCTTCTGATTGATCTAAAGATAATAATAACTTTAGAAATTTGTTGAATCCTTCTTGATTATTATCAAAAGAAAAAGATTCTGCAATAACAAGACCGGTTTCAGTAGCGATGAAACAGTCATGTTTAAATTTGGAAATGTCAATTCCGATTAAGTACATCTATTGTACCTCCTTGTTAATAAATTTGTTGTACTGGGTATGAACCACAAAGTTTTTACAATGTATCCTTGCCTATAAAACATCAAAGTGTTAACTAACTATTGACAATAAAATAAAAACTGTGGTGAGAGTCTCCTTAAACAGTCTTGGCTGTACTCATACAGAAACAAATCCACAGTACGATTAGATTATAACATAATTTATTATGTTTATATAAAAATTTAAAGAAAGGATATAATATAAACTTATAAACTATATTATACGTTTATATTATACAAGA
>JAZSNL010000021.1:0-7361 GCA_045536365.1 Bacilli bacterium
CTAAAGTAGTTACTAAAGAAACATTCCATAGTAATTCTCATCCTAATATTAAAGGTGTTTATAACAAAACTGAAAACTTAGAAGCTCATAAATGGTTATTTGAATTTGTTAAAGCTGAAATCACAGCTTTAGGTGCAGATAATGGTTATGTAGTTGAAACAGTTGAAATGTTAGATAAGATGATCGCAGGTGATACTACTGCAATCGGTAGTAGTTCATATGCAAACGGAAGAACTTTATTCCGTCACTTCTTACATAACTACATTAATAAAAACCATGAAGCTGTAAATAGCGCTTATACTAAGTTTGTTCCTGACTTTACATTAGAAGAAAATCAAGCTAAGTTTATGGCAGCTATGATTAACTTACCTGAAGAATGGACATACGGTGCTGCTTTACCTACTCCTTCTAAAGAAGGTTATAACTTCTTAGGTTGGTATGCTGGTGAAACTAAAGTTGAAACTGTTACTGGTGAATTAGCATTAACTGCTAAATGGGAAGAAATCGTTGTTGCTCCTACTAAATATAATTTAATTTTAAATTTAAATAGTGGTGTATTAGAAAACATTCCTACTGAATATGAAGTTGCAACTGGTTTAGTATTACCTACTCCTACAAGAGAAGGATTTGATTTCTTAGGTTGGTTTGATAATGCTGAATTAACTGGTGAAGCTGTTACTGAAATCGCTGCTGGTTCAGAAGGTAATAAAGAATTCTATGCTAAATGGGCTGAAAAAACTGTTGAACCTCCACTTGAAGGTGAATTTGAAATCACTTATGAATTAAATGGTGGACACTGGGCTCAAAACGATATTACAAATTATGAAGGATTCCGTGAAGCTATTCTTGCTGACTTCGAAGCTTATTTCTCTAAATTAGCTGGTAAAGAAGTTACAATTAACAGAATAAGTGAAAATACAGATCCTAACACAGATAACTGGCATATCACTGACTTTATGGGTGTTTCTTATCTTTACAGAGATAACATTGAAGCATTCTTTACAACAGAAGAAGTTTATGCAGCTAAATGGGGATGGGTATTTGATCAATTAAAAGCTGATGGTATCGAAGCTGATGCAGCATGGGCTGGATACAGATCTACTGTATTAAGAGGTTGGACTCATGGTTTCATTTATCAAACTAAGTATGATAAATGGCCTAAAGGTAATGACTATTCTAATAATACATTTGATTTAATCGAAGGTAAAATCACTGCAAAAGTTGAAGTTCCTGGTCCTAGTATGTATGATGCAAAAGTTGGTGTTAAATTAGATGAAGCTTATAAAGAAGATCATAAATTTGCTGGTTGGTATACAACTCCTGATTTCAGCGGTGAAGCATTAAAAGAAATCAAAGCTGGTACTACTGGAAATATCACTTTATATGCTAAATTTAATAAAAACGGTGCTGAATTATTAGTTGGTGCTGATAAACAATATAAAACTATTGCTGAAGCTTTAGCAGCAGCAAATGAAGGCGATATTATCGTTTTAGATGCTGGTGAATATGCATTAGGCGAAGTTATCAATAAGAGCGTAACTATTAAAGGTCCTAACGCTGATTTACCTGCTCCAGCAGTTCAAAATCCTGAAGCTATTATTAATGTTGCAAAAGACGTAGCTGGTAACTTAGCAGCTGCTAATATTGAATTCAATGGTGTTCACCTAGTTGGTACTGGTGGAGGCGCTGGTATTCCTGGTGTATTCTTCCAAGATGGTGGAAATATTGAATCTTTAAAATTCAAGAGTTGTGTAATCTCTGATATGAATACTTTCGTTAAATTTATTAATGAAGGTTCTAATTTAGATTTAGTTATCGAAGATTGTCATTTCTATATGATTGGTCAATTTATCGTTTGGACAACTAAATCAATTAACAAAACTATTCTTTTAGGAAACGTTATTGATGGTAATACTTGCGGTGCTGTAACAAATGCTGCAGCTGCATTATTCAGAATCAGAACTGGTTCTTTAGAAGCTTATAATAACGTATTTAATGGTGATTCAGCTAACACTCCTGGTTATTTCGAATGTTCAGCTGAACAATCATTTGTTAAATATAATGTATTTAATGGTGTTCGTTTATTCGTACATCCTACTGCTGCTAATAATATCGTATTTGATGAAAATATGTATATTTCTATTGGTGGTTCAGTATTAGAAGCTGCTCCTGCTGAATTAGTTGGTGGAGGCACTATTACTGCTGATAAAGCTGTATGCACATCTGCAGAAGAATTACAAAATGCTTATAATAAATATTTATTAACTCAATATCCTGACCGTTACTTCAATGTATCTTTTGATGCTGCTGGTGGTAAATTTGGTGGATCTTATCCAGTTGTTTATGACAGTGAAGCTGGTATTGCTAGCTTACCTGCTGTAGAACGTGTTGGATATATTTTCCAAGGTTGGTTATTAAATGGTGAAGTTGTTGAATCTATTCCTGCTGGAACAACTGGTGAATTAAAATTAGTTGCTTCTTGGAAAGAAGATGCATTAGTAGTAGATGGTACTACTGAAGAAGGTCACTTTGCAACATTAGCTGATGCTTTAGCTGCAGCTAAAGAAGGTGACACTATCTTAATTCTTGCTGGTGAATATGCTGATGATGCTACAATTAGTATTTCTAATTTAATTATTAAAGGTCCTAATGCTGGTATCAATGCTGTAAACGGAACAAGAAATCCTGAAGCTGTTATTAAAGGTGTATGGACACTTGATGCAGCTGCTAAAAATGTAACAATTGATGGTTTAGCATTTACTGGTGCTGCTCAAATTAAGGGTACTGCTAGTTCTGCTACATATGAAGGTTTAGTATTCCAAAACAATAAAGTTTATGATACTAATGCTTCTGAAACTGCTTATGATGCATGGACAAGATATGCTTTAGATGCATTCTTAGATTTTAAATTAGCAAGCGGTGGAAAAACTGTTAAATTCGAAATTTTAAATAATGAATTTAAAAATGTTGATGCTGTTGTTGCTTTAATTAACAGAGCTGAAAATTTAGTTGTTGATGGTAACTCATTTGTTGATTTCGGTCAAGATGCTATTCGTGTTGAAGGTGGTTATGTTGGTGGTGTTATCGCAGTTACTAATAATGAATTCGTTCAAAATACTGCTGAACATGGACATATTGCTTTCTATTTAATGTCATCTTCACATCAAACATTAGATACAACTGTTCTTGTTGAAAATAACTTATTCAAACAAATTGGTCAAGCTCATACAGATGTATTTACTGGTGCAATTGCTGCTGGTAGATTCCAAGAACAAAAAGCTGTAAATTGGTCAATTAAAGGTAATGTATTTGATCATTGTTATGATATTATGTGGTTAAGAAATAATGGTGCAACAAGTGCTAACTTTAGTTGTAAAGTTGAAAATAACCAATTCTTAGGTTTACCTCATAATTATTATTATGGTTCTTATAGAGGTACTGATTCTGAATCTACTAACCCTCATTTAACAGTATTTGGCGCTAACTATTATGAAGATAATGAAGGTAACGTAATTACTGATTTAAGTGCATATGCAGAAATGTTTAAACATTTAGCATCTTATGGAACTGCATTAGCTGAAAAACCTGTTAATGGTGAAGTTGAAGCTGTTAAGTTCTATACAATTTCTTATGAATTAAATGGTGGTAAAACTTATGAAACATTTGTTAAAGAATATAATTCTTTAAATGATGCTCCTATTGCTTTACCTACATTAGAAAAAGCTAATCATAACTTTAATGGTTGGTTATTAAACGGTGAATTAGTAAGTGAAATCCCTGCAAATGCGAAAGGAGATTTATATTTAGTGGCTGACTTTACTGTTTTAGAAGGTGAAATTTATACAATTGAATTTGAACCTAATAAAGAAACTCCTATTTGGCCTTCTCGTGCAGCTAATAACAGAGAAGAAATTATCGCTGAGTTATATGCTGATTTATATGAATGGGCTCAAGGTAATGGTGAAACTAGATCATATGATGAATATGTAGCTTATATCGAAGCTGAATTAAAAGCTTATAATGATATTAAATTACGTAATACTGAATTAGGTAATTATCCAGCAGAAGATGGAAGTACTGAATATTTCTTCAACGTTCCTAAATATTATCAAAAATGGAAAGGTTTCTTTGAAGTATTTAATACTGCTATGCTAGCTGTTAACTCTGGTCAAGTATTCTATACAGATACTTACGCTGCAATGGTTAGATTATATCAATTTATCTCTTGGAGTAGTACTGGTCAAGGTTATTTCAATGGTCATTTAAGCAAGATGTGTGCTGCTACACAAGTTGCTAAAGAAATTCCTGATTCATATCGTGGTGGTCAAACATTCGAACTTCCTCAATTAGCATTAAAGAATGGTTTAGCATTCTTAGGTTGGTATGATAATCCTGAATTTACAGGTGAACCTATTAACGCAATCGTTTCAACTGATACAGGTAACAAGAAATTCTACGCTAAATGGGAAGCTGAAATTGTTCCTACAGTGTTCACTGTAAATCAAATTTCTGAATTATTATTATTCACAACTCATCAATTAGAATGGACATTAGCTCCTGAAAATGCAACAAATAAAGAAATCGAATTCTTCACAAGTGATGAAAGTATCGTTTCTGTTTCTGCAAAAGGTTTATTAACTGCTCATGCAAATGGTAAAGCTACTATTACTATTAAAGTATATGGTAACCGTGAATTAGACCTTGTATTTGATGTTGTTGTATATACAAATGATATTATTGAAGCTTCATTTGAAGGTGAATCTTACGCTGTTGTAGGTGAAACTTTACAAATCAATGCAAATGTTGTTCGTAAAGACGGATCTACTGCAGATGTTAAATGGGAATCATTAACTCCTGAAATTGCAACTGTTAATGAAGATGGTACTGTTACTGCTAAATCAGCTGGTATTGCTAAGATTGTTGCAAGTGATCCTACTAATGCTGAATTAAAAGTTGAATTCTTAGTAACTGTTTTATCAGAAGAAGCTAGTGGTATTGCTAAATTCTTATTAGATAGCCATGAAAGTAATGTATTCTCTCAATACAATTTAGGTATTGGTTCTGGTGTTCCTGTTTACTATAAAGATATTTTCGGAAGTGTAAGTAAACTTCTTATGACTCGTGAATATCAAGTAGATGATTCATTAAAGAATAAAGAAAAAGAAGCTAATACTGGAGATTACTTTGATCCTATTACTTCAATCGAATTCATTACTGTTCACTACACTGGTAATATGAGTTCTGGTGCTGATGCTGAAGCTAACGCTAAATACTTCGTTGGAGATAACGCTGTATCAATTCACTACTGTACTGGTAATGATGGTATCTTCCAAGCATTAACTCATGACTTAGGTGGTTACCATGCTGGTGACTCTGGTGCTATGGATGTTGTTGGTGAATTCAAGTGGATTCCTTCTGGTGTTAAAGTTGCTGAAGGTGATCCTATGTATCCTGACTTCTCAATTTCTACTGATTTCTATTATGAAATTAATGGTCAAAAGACTACTATTCCAATGCCAAGACCTTGGAATTATAGTGGAAGAGGAACTGATCATACATTAAATGCTGATGGTACTATTTCTTCTCACGCAGGATTTGGTCAAAGCGGTTTCGCAAATAGAGAACCTGAATCATTCATGAATGATATGGCATTACCATTCAAGATTGTTGATGGTGAATACTATATGGGTACAACTTGGTGGTGTTACACTCAAGTTTACGAAGGAAGAATTTGTTCAACTGGTGGTAATAGAAACTCTTTAGGTATTGAATCATGTGTTGATAAAGGCTCTGACTTATGGTTAACATGGCAAATCACTGCTCAATTAGTAGCAAGATTAATGACTCAATACGGTTTAGATATTACTAGAGTTAGAGGTCACCATTTCTTCACTGCAAAAGATTGTCCTCAACCAATGTTAGAAAATAACTTATGTATTTGGTGGAAATTCTTAGAATTAGTTGAAGCTGAACGCACATTATTAACTGAATATAGCGATTATGAAATTACATTTGAATCTCATAACCCAGAAATCGTTGATAACTATGGTAGAATTATTGCTCAACCTAGTGAAACAACATGTGTATCTTATACTGTAACATTCAGTAAAGATGGACAATCTGAGTCTATTACATTATCATCTGTAATTAATGGCTTATACGTAGGTAGATAATTATAAAAAAACAAAAAAGTCGACTAGAAATAGTCGACTTTTCTTTTAAAAATATAAAAAATAATAAAGTAACTTATTATTTTTTAATAAATTAAAATAATGATGAAATTAAAATAGAAAACGCTTGCAAGAAAATAAAGAAAGTGTTATAATAAGGTGTAAATATTAAAGAAAGGATTATAATATATGCTTAAACTTAAAAACAAATTATTTTTATTTGTTATGGTCTTATTCGCATTAGTTGGTCTTGCATCTTGTACAGGCGTTGGTCCAACTTCTATCGAAATAAGATTTGAAGAAGACGTTGTTTATGTTAGACAAGGTGGCACTATTAAACTTGCTCCAACAATTACAAAAGGCGAAAGTGTAGGCACTGTTGAATTAGAGTGGCGTACATCTGATGCTGAAGTTGCAACTGTTGAAAATGGTGTAGTAACTGGTGTTGCTTTAGGTGAAGCTGAAGTTAAGGCTATTTTAAAAGGAAATATCGTTAATTTCGATAAGATTACTGTTGTTGTAGTTGAAACTTTATTACCTGAACTTAACGTAACTAACGCTGTTGAACAATTATACAAAGGAGAAGAACACTTACTTGCTTATGCATTAGCAGAACAAGAAGGCGCAACTGCTGAATCAAGTGTTTCTTGGAAATCTTCTAATGAAGAAGTTGCTACAATTTCTGAAGAAGGTTTAATTAAAGCTGTTTCTGCTGGTAAAGTTACTTTAACAGCTACAGTTTCTAATGGTGATGAAAGTGAAGAACATGAATTCGCATTAGAAGTTTTAGAAACAGATTTCTCTATTTCGTATAATCTAGATGGTGGTGTTAATGGAGAAAATCCTGAAGCATTCAACATCTATAATTTACCACTTGAATTAAAACCTGCTACTAAAGAAGGTTATGAATTCTTAGGTTGGTATATCGGTGAAGAATTAGTAACTGAAATCGCTGAAGGTACAGCTGAAAATGTTGAATTAACAGCTAAATGGAGAAAATTAGAATATTCTCTATCATTTGATTTAGCTGGTGGTGAAATTGAAGCATCTGCTGATTTATCTGCTGCTCAAGTTTTACAAGAATTCACATTAACTAACTATTTAGCATACGATGTTAATGGATTAGAAGCTTCATTATTCGGCAAAAATACTTTAACTTGGTGGTACTACATTGTATTACAAGAAACTGAA
>JAZSNL010000020.1:0-161161 GCA_045536365.1 Bacilli bacterium
ATTTATTAATATTATAGGTAATATTTGTTTATTTGTTCCTTTTGGTATAATTATAAATAAATACAAAATGAATTGTATAGTTAAATTAATATTATCTTTATTAATTATAACTATACTAGAAATACTTCAATATATAACTAAAAGAGGAATATTTGATTATATAGATATTTTATTAAATTATATTGGAGTAATAATAGGAATAATAATAACCACTAAAAAGAAAAGAGGTAAAAAATATGAGTAATGTTACATTAAAACAAATTGTTGAAGATTTAGGTTTAGATATTTTTTGGGGTAGTGAATTATTAGCTAGAAAAGTGAAAAAAGCTATGTTATCAAGACCAAGTATTGAATTTATCAATTATTTTGATTATTTTGAATCTGATCGAATTCAAGTAATTGGTTCTAAAGAATTAGCTGTATTTAATATGTTAAATGAAGAAGAAAAAGTTGAAAGACTAGCAAAAATGTTTAGTTATGATTCTCCTGCATATATATTTACAAAAAATGTAGATGCACCAAAAGAATTTATGGAAGCAGCTATTAAATATAATATTCCTATTTTAAAAAGTCCGTTATCAACATCTACTTTAATTGGTAATTTAACATTCTATTTATCAAGCAAACTTGCAACAAGAAAAAAGATTAATGGTACATTAATGGATATTCATGGAGTTGGTGTATTGATTAAAGGACCTGACGGAATAGGTAAAAGTGAAACTGCATTAGAATTAGTAAGAAGAGGACATTTTTTAGTATCTGATGATATTACTGTAATTTATGAAAGAGAACCTGGAATGGTTTTAGGAGAAGCTCCTAAATTAACAGATCGTTTAATGGAAATTAAAAATGTAGGTATGATTAATGTTGTAAATCTTTATGGTGTACAAGCTTACCATAGCAGTAAGAGAGTTCAATTAATTATTAATTTGACTCAAGAAGATGTTGAAACAGATTTAAATAAGAAAGAAAAATTATTTAATACTGAAATTCAAGCATTAAATATTTACGCAAGTGCAAATAGAAATATTGCGACATTAATAGAAGCAGCTGCATTAAACGGAAGACTTAAAAGAATGGGCCAAGATACAGGTGCTGAATTAGAAAATAGAATGATTAATATGGTGAATGAAGAATAATATGAAACTTGTTCTATTTGATTGTGATGGTACAGTATTAGATACATTTAAATTAATTGAAAAAGTTGTTTTTAAAACATTTAGTATACTATACCCAGATTATCAAATGTCAATAGAAGAAGCACATTCTTTCTTTGGACCTTATATTGTTGATACTTTAAAAAAATATGTAAAAAATGAAGAAGAATTAAATAAAGCTTTAGAAGTATACCAACAATGTTATGACGAATTAAGTCTTGAATGGACAACAGTATATGATGGAATAATTGATTTATTAGAGTATTTAAAACAAAACAATTATAAAATTGGAATTGTATCTAACAAAGATTCTAAAGTTGTATTAGAAGGACTACAAGGATGTAAAATAAATCAATATTTCGATATTATTATAGGTGCTGATTTAATGAAATTTGCAAAACCTGATCCTTGTGGTATATATATAGCAATGGAAAAATTTAATACCAAAGATGCATATATGATAGGTGATACAGTAACTGATATTCAAACAGGATTAAATGCTAATATTACTACTATTGGTGTTACCTGGTGTGTAACAACAAAAAAGGAATTATTAGATGCAAAAGCTAATTATGTTGTTGATCACCCTAGTGAAATAAAAAATATTTTGGAGGCTTAATATGATTTATGATGCTGTAATAATCGGATCAGGTCCAGGTGGTATGACAGCTGCAATGTATTTAAAAAGAGCTAATTTGAATGTTTTATTAATCGAAAAAGAAGCTCCTGGAGGACAAGTTATTAAAACAGGATATGTTGAAAACTACCCAGGCGTTGAAAAAGTAACAGGGGTAGAACTTGCTACAAGAATGTATATGCAAATAGTAGAATTAAATGTTCCTAATGTATTTGAAAATGTTATTTCTGTAGAAAAAAATGAATACTTTGAAATAATGACAGAGAAAAATAAATACTATGCAAAAAATGTCATCGCAGCAACAGGTACAAAACAAAGACAATTAGGTATTCCTAATGAAAAAGAACTATATACAAGAGGTATAAGTTATTGTGCAATTTGTGATGGAAGTTTTTATAAAAACGAAGATGTTATCGTAATAGGTGGAGGAAACTCAGCTTTTGAAGAAGGCTTATATTTATCTAATATATGTAAATCAGTTACTTTAATAGCAAGAGCTAATTTCCGTGCAACAGATATTTACATCGAAAAGGCTTTAAATACTCCAAATATGAAAATATGTAAAAATACTAAACCTCTTGAATTTATCGGAGAAAAACATTTAGAAAAAGTAAGATGTCAAAATACTTTAACAAATGAAATATTTGATATAGAAGTAAAAGGTGCTTTTATATATATAGGTTCAGAACCAAACACTTCATTATTTAGTCATTTTAATGTTTTAAATGAAAATGGTTATATTATAACAAATGAACATAAAGAAACAAATGTTAAAGGATTATATGCCGTAGGAGATTGTTCAAATCAAGTATTAAAACAAATCGTAACAGCAACATCTGATGGAGCTGTTGCAGCAACATCAATTTCTAAAAATATCTAAAGGAGAAAGAAAATGAGTTTTACAACAGAAGTAAAAAAAGAAATTTTATCTAATGAAGATTTATCCTTCTGCTGTAAACAAGCATTAATATTAGGTATTCTTCATGGATCTAGTACTATTCATATAACTAATAAGGGTGCTAAATTAGTAGTTAAATCTTATTTGTTAAATTTAATTAAATTTGTTAGTAATTTTTTAAAAACTAATTATGAAATTATTGGTGATATAATAGTTAAAAATGAACAAATAAATAAGGTTAGAAAATATTATTATTTTGAGATTTCAGAAAAAGTAGAAGAAATAATAAATGATTTTCAATTACCTCCTTTTTATGAAATAAAAAGACAACACCCTATGTTAAAAAAAGAATGTTGTCAAGGATCTTTTATTGCTGGAATGTTTGTATCAAAAGGATCAATAAGTGATCCAAGAAAAACAGCTTATCATTTTGAAATAAGTTGTTATGATGAAGAAATAGCTAAATTATTATCACATATTCTTTTAGAATTTGAAATATCATCAGGAATTGTTGAAAGAAAAAACTCATATGTTGTATACGTTAAAAGAAGTGAACATATAAGTAATTGTTTAGCTTTAATGAAAGCTAATAGTGGAGTTTTCTACTTTGAAGATTCAAGAATATACCGAGACTATTCTAATATGGCTAATAGAATAGCTAATTGTGATATTGCAAATGAAAGAAGATGTTTAGAAAGTTGTTTTGCACAATTAGAAGCAATTGATTATATTAGAGAAAATGGCTTTTTTGAAAAAATGCCAGTTCGCTTACAATCTATAGCAAAACTAAGAGAAATGTATCCAGAATCATCATTTGATGAACTTGCGACATTTTCTGATAATGAATTTGGTAAATTAATGAGTAAATCTGGAATAGCTCATTGTATGAAAGCATTAATGGATTATTATAAATCTGTCAAAAATAAAAAACAGCAATAATTGCTGTTTTTATACTAAATCATCAAAATTAAATAATTCCTTAGGTTCGATATTAAGAGCTTTACAAATCTTTTCTATATTTTTAATTGAAATATTTTTCTCTGCTCTTTCTATTTGTCCTAGATAAGTTCTATGTAGACCTACTCGCCATGCGAATTCTTCTTGTGAACAATTAAGTGATTTTCTGATACTTTTGATTTTTAAGCCAACTAAAACATTTAATGAAGTTTCTTTAATATTGATACTTTCATTCATAAAATCACTCCTTTCACACAAAATCTACATAAATTTTATTATAAAAAGAAAATTAATTCAACAGCCTAAAAGTAGCAAAAGCGAGGTATATATGATTAATAATATTGGTATTGATATAGTAACAAATAAAAAAATAAAACGATTAATGAACAAATTAGGTTTTATTGAAAAAGTTTTATCAGAAGAAGAAATAATAATATTTAATAATATAGAAAATGAAAAAAGAAAAGTTGAATATTTAGCTGGTAGATTTACCGCTAAAGAAGCAATTATTAAATCAATAACAAACAAATACCCTTCTTGGAATTATAAAGACATATCTATTTTAAATGATGAAACAGGAAGACCATATATGAAATCTGATTTAATTAAAGAACATATATTAATATCAATAAGTCATTGTGATGAATATACAGTATCAATGGCAATTAATGAAGAAAAATAATAGGAGTAGCATTCTACTCCTATTTTTTATTGATAAGATTTTGTGTAGGAATATTCATCATCAGGAATTGCCCATGAAACAGCACTAACGATTGCAGCAATACCAACAAGCGCATAAACAATTCTTGATACCATAGTACTAAAACCATCAAACAAGAACGCTACTAAATTAAAATCAAATAGACCAATAAGACCCCAGTTGATGCCACCGATAATTAAAATAGCTAACGCAATTTTACGTAAAATGTGCATATATATACCTCCTAACTAAAATTTTACATTATTATTATGTCCTTATTATAAATAAATATAATTGGTAAAATTATCATAATAGTTATATTTTTAAAACTAAAAACATATATATTATTGTGAGGTGTATTTATGAAAAGATTGCGAAAAATAATATTATTACTTTTACTAACAGTAACTACATTATTAGTATCTTGTAAAAAAGAAACTAATGTAGTAGAAAAATTTCCTGAAAAAATAACAAATTTAAATAGTTATAGAATTGTTGGCAAATTAGAAACAATGTTTCCTACCGGAACAAAAGAATGTGAAGTTACCGCATATTACCAAAAACCAAATTTATATCGTGTAGAAATAAAAAATCCAAATGAAGAAGAAGTACAAGTAATTATTAAAAATGCAGACGGTGTATTTGTAATAGTACCTAGTATTAATAAAACATTTAAAATTAATGGAAGTTGGCCAATTAATTCTTCTTATCCCTATTTATTACAATCATTATCAAAAGATATCGTGAATGATAATGAATTAGTCACAAATAATAATGGTAATCAAACAACATTAGAACTTAAAGCGAAAGTATTTAATAATTCAAATCCTACAAAACAAAAAATAATTTTTGATAACAAAACAACATTACCTACAGAAGTTTTGATGTATGATGAATCAGATAATTTATTCTCTCGATTTGTCTTTAATATAGTTGAAGAAAATCCAAAATTAACAAATGATTTATTTGTTGTTAATACAACAATTAATACAATTAGATTATCATATGAAACATTACCTATTGAATATGAAAGAACAATTACATATCCTACATATTTTAAGGAAGGAACATCTAAAGGATCTGAAATAATTACAGGTGATGATGAAAATAAACAAGTAGTAATGAAATATACCGGTTCAACTGTTTTTACAATTGTTGAAAAATTTGTAACAGATGTAGAAACAACAAAAACTGAATATATTGATGGTGATATATATATTATGGGCGGAGTTGCAGGAATTATAACTGAAAATATTTTGAAATTTTATGATAATGGTATTGAATATACTATTGCTTCATCTTCATTAAGTATGTATGAAATAATGAAAACTGCAGAATCATTAAGAGTAACAAGTGAAAAATAAAAAAAGCATTAAATGCTTTTTTTATTTTTATTCATTTGTTTTTTTACTATCAGTAATTGATAATAGTCTAATAAATAAGAAAGCAGACACTGTAATAAACACAATTGAAAAAATACCTGCTACAACACGAACTAGAATAGCGTTGTTCAATATATGTATAATACCATGAACAAATACACCAAATAAGAATAATAATCCTAAAGTTACAAAATAAAATAAAATTTCTTTTCCATAACTATTATAATTGCTTTTTGTACTAAAAATATTTTTTAAATATGTTTTCATAATACTCTCCTATATTTTTTAATCATATATATTATATCACACTTAATATATAAAAAAAAGATATATATTAAAAAAATGGCACCCCCAGCGAGAATCGAACTCACAACTAACCCTTAGGAGGGGTTTGTTATGTCCATTTAACTATAGGGGCATAATATAATCTTATATTAATATTATACACTTTATTTAAAAAAAAGACTAGAATTTAATCTAATCTTTTATTACAATGTATTGATTTATTTTGAAATAAGTATTTTTAGCTTCTATAAATTCTTCAACTGTATTGATTAATTTTCCTCCACACTTTTGAATTACTTTATTAGAGCCTACATTATCCACCACAGCATCAATCCTTACTTGTTTGTATCCCAGAGAAAATAAATGATTCAATAAACATTTACAAGCCTCAGTCATGTAACCATTATTCCAATATTTTCTAGATAATACATAACCGATAACAGGAATGCTATCTAAATATCCAACAACATCAATTCCACCAATTAAAGTGTTTTCTTCTTTTAAAACTACCGCAAAATTTAATCGTTCAGGTTTTTCATATTGATCAAGCCAGATGTTTAAAATATGGTATGTATCTTCAATAGTTTTATGTGAATTCCAAGTTAAGTATTTTGTAACTTCATCATCACTTGCCCACATTGTAAAAATATCTTCTGCATCATCAATATTAAAAGGCCTTAGAATTAGTCTATTAGTTTCTAATGTTATTTTCATAAAAAAATCCTCAGTTTATTCATCTATTTTTAGTCTTATAATTGGAACGATACCTATATCATGACCTACGGTAACTCTAAAATTAAGTGCTCCATTGTATTCAACATACCATACTTGACGATCATTTCTAGGATTATATGGAGGTTTATAAGGAGTTCTTGTCCAATACCACCCATTTCCTTCTAAATGTTTTTCTTTTTTAGAATAAATAGGATAGCTTGATGCTTTGTTTGCAACAGCAAAAGGCGTAACTTTTTTAATTCTTTTATCTCTAGGTAAAGGTTTTAAATCATCAACTGAAGGTAGAAATACTTTATCAGTAACTCCTTCTAACTCAGTTGGTAGAATTATTTCGAGTTCTTCGCTAGTAAAAGCAATAGGTATAAATTCTTCATGGATATATTTTCTTACTGCACTAGTTGAATAATCGCTATAGTATCTATCATACATAAAGTTAGTAAGTATTCTTTCAGTTATAAGAGTAATAATGTTATTCTCTTTTTTAATAATTAACCATTTAATTGGTTCTTTTTCTGTACCATTTTGAGGGTATGACCCAAACATTATAAATTCATTATTGATTATTTCTATTTTTTTCATAAATATTCATCACCTGTTATTTAAATCACAATTTATTATATCATAAAAAATTAATATTCAAGGTATTAAAAGAAAAAATCTTGATGCAATTTAAACATCAAGATTATTGTTCTTAATGGCAACGTTACACAATTTTAATACAATTGCATACCCTAAGCCTTGTAATCGTTAAAAAGTTAAATATTTTGCATACTCCTATTTCTGAACGATAAATAGGAATTTATTTGATTGGTGATTTCGCCATTGAATCAATATTTGTTCTTTCAATTTCTGGAGAATTAGTTAAATTTTCAAGTCTCTTTTCTAAATTGCATTTCCAATCTTTATATTCTTCTGGAAGATGATTTATTCTATATTTTGCGTTTGCAATATCTTTTGCTTTAACTGAATAATTTGATGGTACAAAAGCTAAAGTATTACCTGTTGTTCCAAATGTTGAATTTTTATCAATATAAAAATAAAATAGATTTTTGCAAATATACGCACTTTCGCCAATATATTTATCTTTTAATTTATTTAAATCTTTTAGACTATCATTTGATTGTACAAAAGTAACAAATTCATCATTAGCGAACTTTTCTCTTATTTCTAATAAAGATAAAGGTGTTTTCTTTTCATCTACAAATAAACCATCAGTAGTTGGATCTAACATAATCCATTTACTTAGCTTTCTATCATATATTTCAGTAACCACATGATTATCAAAGTCAAATGGCGAATAAGGCATTATACATACTCTTCTAGCATATATACCTAAAGCTAAACAACACTCTTCTAAAATTTTAGCTTTATTCAAACAATTAATTCCTTGTTCAGGATTATTTAAACTATATTCAAGCAAATCTAGAGCGTTACAAGGAACATGATTATCATACCAAGATGAATGAGTTAGTCTAGGCGCTAAATAATGTAATACTCTTTTTGCTTTTTTAAAGTCTGTTCCTTTACCTGCAATTTCTTCTAAATCATATTTTTCTTTTAAAGTTATTAATTCAGGGCAATCAAAATTATAGACGATTTCATCATTGTTTCCTTCAGTAAATATTTGGTTGTTAAATAGAATTCCTGCATATATTCCAAGTAATTGTTGTGATACTTCATTTTGGATTTGTTTTAATTCTTTTTTTGTCATTTATATACCTCCATTTGCTCGATTAATTCTAATTTATCTATTAAAGATTAAATGTTTCTTTTATCATTTTAGCCACGTCTTTAGCTTCTATATTTTCATTATTTATTCTTAAATAATTTTTAAAAGGAATTTCACCTTCATTACTAACAAGGCGATGTAAATCTTCTTTCAATACACGTTTATTAGATGCTTCTATATCACGTTTTGAAGCTTTATTAATTAATCTATTTTCTGTTTTATTTCGTTCAAGACGAACTTCTTGTGAAGCTATTAATTCTATACAGTACACTTCATCAAATTTACTGACAAGATTTTCAACATATTCCCAATCTGACTCCATATCAAATGCCCACATTAAAGTGTGAATCATTCCGTAGCAATCACTTTTAGTGAAGTCGTCAAATATAATTTCACGCAATTTAAGAATTGTATCACCTTTAAAATATCCAAAAATATCAATAACTGGTTCTATCATCATATGATTATGAAATAACCTTAAATCTGTTATCTTCATCAATTCTTGTCCTACTGTCATTTTCCCTACAGCGCCTGATCCTACAATTAATACTAATTTCACTTTAACTCCTCCATCTACTCGATTAATTCTAATTTATCTTATAGTTATTATACCATAATTCCAAATATATTTCCAACATTATCTCTTATAGGTTCGAGTCCGTGGTCAGTCTCCAATAGTCGTAAATACAACTATTGTTGTATACAACTATTAGTCATTAAATCTAAATGTTTCATAAATGTATAAAAAATAGACTATTTCACTATATTTCAAGCAAAATAATCTATATAATAAAAAATTAGCCTTCTATTCAGAAGACTAATAGATTTCAAAAAATGTGTCATTACTACGAAATGTTTCATATACGAGTTTCACACTACAAAATGTTTCACGATGCAACTTTTAGTAGTAATATAAAAATCACTAATAATACAAAAAGATTCTTAACTTAAAATTTCCTTACAGTATGATTCTAATTCAGGAATACTTTCTATTGCTGTGCTCCATACAATCTCCAGATTAATAGTATCATATCCATGTACTATTCTATTTCTCATGCCTATAATTTGTTTCCATGGTATTTTATTATATTCTTTTATAAATTCAACAGATAAACCATTAGCTAGTTCACCGATTTGAAATAAATTAAAACATACTACTTCTTTAATGTCATCATTTAAAGAAAAATCATTTTCACTAATATTTGATACTTTTTCAATAACTCGATTACACCTTTTAATAATTTGTAATAATATCCCTTTATCTTTAACCCCTAACATAACTTAATCATATCCTCTATTATTTGCTTTTTAAAATATTCATCAATATAAGATGAATCAAATATAATATCTACTTTTTTATTTAAAGCTTCTTCTAAATCATCTTCAAGTAGTCCTTGATCAATCAGCGTTTTAATATTTCCTTTATCACAATAAATATCAATGTCACTTGATTCTTTTGCTTCTCCTCTAGCGTATGATCCGAAAAGATAAATTTCAGTTATTCCATATTTATTAAGGATTGGTTTAATTATGTTCTTTATTTCTTTAATTGTATAAATGGAATTATTTATATCGGTATTAATTAAAGATACAATATAACTATTTCTATTTTCAATATTATCTAAATGATTAATAATATTAATGTCTGATTTTTTAACTCTAAATTGGTACATTTTATAATTATTTTTATTAAAGTTTGAAATGTATTCAGTTTGATTAAATGCCATAATATCACTCCTTCTATACATATGATATCATATGCTTTTAAATTTGTCAAGCAGTTAGTATATTAATATTATATGTACAAATTATATATTTTATAATAAAAGACCAGAATATAATCTGGTCGTACTTACTGTATCATTATATCTCGAGTATAAATTTTTTTGATCAATAAATAGGAATTTATCTAACTAATCTATTTCTAATTCTAAGAGAAGCTTCCAAATGCATAATCCAATGGCGTGAAAAAGGCATTCCTAATAATCCTTTGATATCTTTTCCACACCAATAATCAATTAACCATATTTCACTTTCTGCAACTGTCTTAGTGTTTCGAATTCTTTCCTTATCAATTTCAAAATAAACTATTTTCAAATCATCATACTCGATTGACAATAACCAATCATTAGATTCTTCGAATACACTTTTAGCATATTCCCATAGTTCCTCTATTACTAGGGTTTTAGAAAAATCAGATATACTTCCACCTTTTAATTCATTTCCCGTTGTAATAATAGATGAATTCATCTTATATTGATAATCATCTCGAATAAAAATTTGTTGTCTATTATTTATCAATGTATTTAATACAATATCTTCAATTCTAAACACGTGAAAAATAGAATATGCGATCGTTTTAGATTCGTATCCATCTCTATTAAAAAATGGTTGATTTGAATAATCTTCAATAGATAAATCACTCATAGCTTTTTTCCATTCATTAAAAAGAAAACTTCTAAGTGCAATAAGTTTATCAATTCCATCTTTAAATGATGTTTTTTTATTCAATAAAATCTTAACTTCTTTATTTAATTCTGACCACTCTTTGTTCATAAACACACCTACAAATTCTAATTTATCTTATAGTTATTATACCATAATTCCAAATATATTTCCACCAGTATCTCTTATAGGTTCGAGTCCCATCAAAAACAAACATTCGAATCCCGTAAGTTAATGGTTCGAGTCCGTTGTCAGTCTCCAATAGTTGTATTTACAACTATTAGTGTTTAAATCTAAATGTTTCATAAATGTATAAAAAAATAGGATATTTTAACCTAAAATGATTAAAATAACCTATAAAAATAAAAAACAGATCCTCTTTTCAGAAGACCTATAGATTTCAGAAAATGCCTTACTGCTACGATATCTATCTTTTATAATGATGTATGGGACTATAAGTCTTTTTTTCTATTATCTCTTATTTACTCAAAGAAAAAAGGTAGCAACCATATTTGGTTAACTACCTTATTTGCTTATTCAATTGTTAATGTTATATATAATCTTACTCTTGAATTTAAATTATATGTACCTTCTATTAGCACAGTACATGTACCTGTTGAAGATATTTGTCCCCAATAATTCATTGTAACTGTTTCTTCACTATTATTAATTATATTCCATGAGTAATATTGAATCATTGGATATGGACAATTAATATTAGTTAATTCTAACTGATATGTTCCATTTTCTGCTACATATGAATAAGACATATTAAGTTCTATTTCAATTAAATCTTCTTTATCATCATTTAAAACTGTAAATGTTCTATAATAAACAATTTTAGGATCATCTTTAAGAACAGCATAAATCGTTACTTCAGTATTTTCGGTTACAGGCATAGCAAGTACTGTACCATAATTTGTTACTGTTGCAACAGCTTCATTACTTGAATACCAATCATAATCAAGTCTTGACATAGGGTCTCTTAGTCTATCTTCAACCATTAAATAAATATTTCTAGTAAATCCTTCAGTGATATAATATTCATCACATTCTCCTTCGTTAAATAAAACTTCAGTTCCTAAGTCATATCCTGTAGAATCTGGATCAGCAACTAAAATACCTTCCATATTCATATTATAATCAACCATTCTTCTTAAAGCAAATTTTATATTTACATTATCTTCATTATTTTTATAACCAAAATAGTATGTTCCGGCATCTAAAACTAAAGTATATAGTGGTGCTATATCAATAGGAGTAATTTCACCAATAAATGTTTCTACTAAATTATATTTTCTCGTTACATCGTCATATATTCTTGAATATACATATACAGGTATAGAATTAGTGATTGTTCCATTAGTAATTATATCTAATTGTATTTCAGATTTTTGTTTAATAGTAACTTCTTCGTAATGATACAATGTATTTTTATTTTCAAATAAGATATTAAAACTTACACTAGTTAATCCATTAATATAATCTATATTATTTTTTTCTATACTATCTACACTAATAAATAAACTTGAATAGTTAGCTTCATTTAAATTAATATTTAAATAATATGCACCATTAGAAGGTAAATAAACAAGTATCTCGTCTTCATCAAAATATAATTTTTCAACTTCAATGCTTCTTGTAGAATCAGTATATAAAGTCAAAGAGTTTAATGGGTATGTTATAAAAGTTTCATCAATAATAGCACCATATAATTTAAATCTATAAATTCCTGGCCCTTGATTATTAGTATAAACATATTCAGAAATGTTATTATAAGTGTTTAATAATACATCATTATCTCCAACTCCTATATAAGTTGTTGTTCTTGAAACAATCTGAGTATTAATTGTTCCAGTACTATCTTCATTAACATACTTAGTTCTTAAATAATATGTTCCTGTACTTAAGTTCTCAATAAAATGCACTTTATTACTTGTTGAGTCTAAATCATTAAATGGGATTTTAGTAAAATCTTCATCATATAAAGTCACTTCTATTCCACTTGTTGATGATGAAATAAATTCATAATTTTTAGAATATGTTACATTTAACTTATAGAATCCATTTAATTCATCAAAATATGATACATCACTAGCTATTGTTTTATTTGTATTTATCGTACTACTATAATTACCTAAAGTATATGCCGTGTTCGAGAAATGTTCCAACACATATTTTACAGCATTATAAGCATTTAGTCTGCCATCTGTAATACACAAATTATTTAATGGATTAGTTCCACTATTATTTGGTATAGTAACACTATTAAGTATTGCCTCTCTTAACTGATTATTTGTTAAATTTTCATTTATTGATAATAATAACGCAGCTACTCCTGTAACATGTGGTGCAGCCATTGAAGTTCCTGACTTATAATCATACAAACTACCAGTAATGGTACTATATATATCCCCACCTGGTGCAAATAAATGAACCGAATTCTCCCCAAAATTAGAAAACCTACTTTTTTCTCCATTCTCGTCAATAGAACCTACAGAAATTATATTGGTAACTTCAGGATATAATCTTGAATCAGCATATCCTGCAGGATATTGCAACCACTTATGTGTATCTACATCATTATTTACATTAGTATTTCCAGCAGAACATACAAATAAACCATTTGCTAAGCCAAAGTTTTGAATTGCAGTAACATGATTAATAACTGCTGGTGCAAATTTTCCGTTATATATAAACTTAAAACTTGCATTAATTATTCTAATGTTATTATTAATTGCCCAAGTTAAACTTTGAGCAAACTCAACACACTCAATGGTTGTCATAGGACCATAATCTAATAACGCTATTTCAACTTGTGCAATACCAGAAATTCCAATTTCATTATTTCCAATGGCACCTATTATTCCCGCTACATGAGTACCATGAAGATCTACTCCTGTTCTATTTCCAGTAATGATTCTTAAATCTGGATGATTTGCTTGAACTCCTGATTCAAAAATCCCTACACGAATTCTTTGTTCAACTGAACCATCACCTATCAAACTCCAAGCGTTTTCAATTTGTATACCATTTTCTCCATTTAAACCCCATTGTCTTCCATATTCAGCATCATTTAAATATAATTCTTCATCTTCATAATCAATAGAAAACATATACTGCGGTTCTGCAGCTATAATATATTCCTTATTTTCTAGTTCTTCAATTACCGTAATAACATCTTCTTTATTATCATTCATTAATTCTATTAAAAAAATTTGTCTATATTCATCAGGGTTTGAAATCATGTTTGGATTATCCAAATACGTTAGATCATATATATCATTAATTACAATTTTATCTGAATAATCTTCAAATGGAATATTTAGCTCATTTATTGTATTTAATGTTATAATTTTGTCAGTTTCAAAATCATTATAATTTATTTCTTTATTAATATCACTATATTCTTTAGTTAACGTAACTATTACTTTACTTTCATCAAAATCATCATCAACTGTTGTTTCATATTTATCAATTAATGATAATTCATCTACATTTATTTCTAAATTTGTTTCACTAGCAAATACTAATGTACCAGCATTGCAAATAAAAATCAGAAAAAATAGTAACAATGTTGAAGCCAAAGTTATTCGTTTTACTATCTTATTAATCATTCTAACCTCCTATTTTTCCCATTGTTCATGAATATCTCTTATTAAATTAATATCTTCAATATTTAAAATTTCTTTTTTTATTATATTCTCTACATCATACAAATTATCAAAAGAATAAAACAAATGTTCATGCCATACTAGTATTGTAAATTCTGAAGGATAATAGAAATTAATACCTCCCACATCTATATTTGTTACAACATCGGATGGTAATAAAATAAACATTACAACAGCTTTATTATAAATGCCATAGCATCTAGCATTTGGATTAATCTCATATCCATACTTTTCTTTATTTTCATAATTATTAAAATCTTCTTTAATTATATCTTCAGTTTCTTTCGTAAGTATAACCTTATCAATTTGTTCTTTAACTTTATTTATTATTTCATTTTTTTCTTCTTTTACATTTTCCATTTTATCTACCGAATCAATTATATTAGTTACATATTTCATATCATTTTTAATTATCTCCGATTTAGGTAAATTATTAACATATTGTGTCAATTCAATTTTAATAATATCTTTATCTTCTTTTTCACCGCACCCCACTAAACACATTATAAACATTAAACTCATAAAAACTACAAATAATTTTTTCATTTCCCATCACTCCTTTCAATCATATTAACATTATTATTTAATAATTCATTTTCAAATATAATCACCATATTCATTAAATAAATTTTAATCATGTATAACACCTCCTATTATTTATATTATATGTTATAAACGCAAAAAACTCTCTTATTTCTAAGAGAGTCTAGCAATTTCTTTCCTTATTTAATTCTAAAGACTTTAAGGTAATTATTACAACTATCTTAGAGTATGAGTTTTTTCCCACACATATATCATACCAAATATTACCTGTGATGTCAAATTATATAAATGTATGCTATAGTTTAAATCCCATTAGTTGCGAAAATCTAATAATTTCATTAGAAAATAAAAAAATGCACCTAAATAGATGCATAATTCCATGATTTTGATGATAAAATCGTTATATTTTCACTATAAATCTGATGACTTATAGACACATTCTAATGGGGCGAATGATGGGATTCGAACCCACGCGTGACGGAGCCACAATCCGCTGTGTTAACCACTTCACCACATTCGCCATGGCAGGGGCTGTAGGAATCGAACCCACATTGACGGTTTTGGAGACCGGTGTACTACCGTTGTACGAAGCCCCTATGCTTAATTATTATATCAAATTGTTTATATATTTGCAAGTGTTTTACAAAAAAATAAGTAATTGTATTTAATACAATTACTTATTTCTTAGTCTTTGCTTTCAAATGTTTGACAATGAGTTATATCTTTTCGATTAGCTTGTTTGTAACCAACGTGTTTTTCATTATTAATGTTCTTTATTTCTATTTTATCAGCATAACATTTTTGATCTTTTTCAAATACACAATTTACCGCATCACAATATACTTCTGTATTGAGTTTTGGTGGTTCTTTAAATTCTGCAAATTCATAATTAAAAGTTTCAACATCTTTAAAAATATAGTTTTTACATGTAGTTTCTTTTTTAGATTTAGAATTTGGACCATCTATATCAATAGATTGCTTTTTACATAATGAATTAGTGTTATATGCACATTGACCTACGTTACAAATTAATTTAGGCATAAAATCATCCTTTCTTTTATATATTATTATTATTTATACATTTAGTAAAATTATACAAAAAATATATATATTTTAAAAAGTTGAATTATAAAAACATTTATGTTATAATATATAAGAAATATGGTGATAATATGAAAAAAATAATTCTATGTCTTTTATTATGTTTTTCGGTTATTTGTTTATCCGGATGTAAGATTACATCTTATGATAATATGAAAGAGATTAAATATAAAAATCTTCTAAATCAAAAAGCTGATAATTATTTTGTGGTATTTTACGCAGTAGGATGTGCATATTGTGCTGAACTAGAAACTACTGTTGTTAAATACGCTAATTATGTTAAAACTAATAAAAAAGCCTATCCTATATATGTTTTAAACCTATCTGATAAGAAGAAAAATGAAGGAATAAACGCGAGTAGTGATAACGAATATGCAAATTTTTTAGGAACAACAAATTATCAAGATATTCATTTTACTACTGCACCAGCATTAATAATGGTGTCTAATGGGATGGTAGTTAGAGCTATTTCAAGTAAAAGTACAATGAGACCAATGTCAGAAATTAAAGAATTATTAACATCACAAATGGAGGAAAAATAATGGCTATCGCTAAAAGAAAACGTATAGAAAACTATATTATATTAGGTGCTTTCGCAGCATTAACTTTATTTATTGCAGTTTTTGCGTTAATAACAGTATTACCTGTATTTACAATTGATTCATATAGTGATATTAAAGAAATCACATATGATGAAATGTTAAAGAAAGGTAAGAATGAAAAAGAAGGATATTACGTATTCTTCGCAAATGAAGATAATGCAGATTCAAATGAATTAGAAACTGCAGTTTCTGAATTTGCTGAATTCTTAAGAATAAATGCAGGAGAAAGAATTTATATTATTTATACTAATAAAAGAGAAAATTCTGGATCTACATATAAAGCACCAACATTATTATATGTATCAAATGGTACTGTTAAAAATACATATAAAACATATTCAAACATTTTAAATCACTTTAATGATAAAATAAATAAATAATTATTCTTCGGAATAATTATTTATTTATACTTTTACATTAATTTATTTGACAAATCGTATGAAAAATAGTATAATAATATAGCAATAACATTTGGAGCAATACTCAAGAGGCTGAAGAGGTACCCCTGCTAAGGGTATAGACCGGGGAACTGGTGCGAGGGTTCAAATCCCTCTTGCTCCGCCATCTTGGTCCGTTGGAGAAGCGGCTTAACTCACATGCCTTTCACGCATGCATTCACGGGTTCGAATCCCGTACGGATCACCATTTTCTGAAATCTGTAGGTCTTCTGAAAAGAAGATCTATTTTTTATTTTTATAGGGTATTTTAGCCAATAATGGTTAGAATATCCTATTTTTTATATATTTATGAAACATTTAGATTTAATAACTATAGGAGACTGACCACGGACTCGAACCATTAACTTACGGGTGCCGAACATTAAGTTCTGATGGGACTCGAACCATAACAGTTTTATAATTTAACATGCTATATTTACTTATGGTATAATAGATATGAAGATATAAAACATTTTGTCACCTTTTACTAGTTTAAATTGTTTTATATATGAAAGGATAAAAGTTCTCTTAAGAAGAGATAGTACTCTAGTGCAGATTTTAAAATTATATGTTATAATATAAATAAATAAAATAGTTCAATAAAAACTTGATTTATCCAATACTGTTATACGAGGAGGGTTAATTATGAAAAAAAGTTTTTTGTGTTTAATTTTATTTATAATTGGATTGTTTCTATTAACTAGTTGTATAAAAAAACATAGAGTAGAAAATATGATTGAACATATCAACACAGAATTTAATATTGTTTTACCAACTGAATATTCTTGTCTATTTTATGAATCATTATCTTCAATTGATTCCAGAGAGTGCTATATCGTACTTGATTTAAATCAAGAGTATGAATTGGAATATGAACAACAGTTTTTTACTGATTACGCAAAGTATGATACAGTAAATATTTTCGAAAAAGTTGCATTGGCTAAGTATTATTTTGAAAATATGATTAATAGAGATGAAGAAAAATATTTTGTCACTGAATTAGAAAATTATGATTGGTATGGCTATGAATATAAGAAAGTGAGTGAAGATACAGTAACGGTTGTTAGATTTGTTGATCTATATATCCTTCACGATAAAAATGAGAATGTTTTATATATATTCTATGATAAACATCAATACCCCTATAATGAACAAAATTAAGGGGAAAATATAATTAGTTTTTAATATTAATAATCAGTGCAGAAGAATATAACCAAAAATATGATGAACTTTCAAAGATGGTTAGACAACTAGAAGAAGAGAAAAACCTAGAAGATAGCAACACAACAGATTACATGAGAAAAGAGCAGTTAAAGGAAATTAATAACATCTTAAGTGATGAGTCAGTTGACCTATTTGATTCTCAAATTATGAGAATACTACTAAACTGCATTAAGGTAATCGATAAACACACTGTAGAATTCCAATTCAACTGCAACCTAAATATAATAGAAAAATTATAGGAACCAGAGCAAATCGTCCTGGTTCCCTTTTTTGCGTTCATTGATATAAAAGACTTATAGATTATTAATAAAATTATAGTGATGAACAAAAAGCTGCATTATGAAACATTTTGTAGCGTAAAACTCAAATATGAAACATTTTGTAGTAATGAAACATTTTCTGAAATCTGTAAGTCTTCTAGTAAGGCTTATTTTTTTTTGCATTTTATAGGGTATTTTAGCCAAATATGGTTAGAATATCCTATTTTTTTATATATTTATGAAACATTTAGATTTAAACATCTAGGGAGACTACCACGGACCCGAACCCTTAACTTACGGGCGTCGAACCTTTAGTTCTGATGGGACTCGAACCTATAAGAGATAATGGTGGAAATAAAATTAGTTTTAATGTATAATAATAACAGATAAATTAGAATTTGTAGGTGAGTGTAAAAATGAAGTATATAGAATATGGAAAGCATTGTCTTGATACAATTATTCTTCTACACGGCGGTGGGTTGTCGTGGTGGAATTATGAGGATGTAGCAAATGCGCTTCAAAATGATTATCATATCATTTTACCTATACTGAACGGTCACGCCGAAAGCGACAAAGCTTTTACAACAATAGAGAATAATGCCAAGGAGATTATTGAATATATCGATGCGCACTGTGGCGGTTCGGTTTTGATGATTGGCGGTTTATCTTTGGGTGGGCAGATTCTGTTAGAAATCTTATCCCAACGGAAAGATATCTGCCAATATGCCGTCGTTGAAAGTACTCTTGTTAGACCATCAAAACTAACGTATTATATGATAAAACCGGCATTTGGCAGCTGTTATGGCTTGATTAAACATAAATGGTTTTCTGCGCTTCAATTCAAATCGTTAAAAATAAAAGCGAATTTGTTTGAGCATTATTTTAGGGATACTTGTGCGATTTCAAAAAAAGATATGATTGCGTTTTTGCAAGCTAACTCATTGTATTCCCTAAAAGAATCAATAAAGGAATGTACCGCAAAAGTACATATATATATCGGTGAAAAGGAAAATAGTTCTATAAGAAAATCAGCCGTGGATATTCACAACGCCTTGCCAAAAAGTACACTACAAGTTTTGCCAAAATTGTATCACGGCGAATTTTCCATAAACCACGGCAACGATTATGCTCAAAAAATAAGAGAGATCATCAGTATTTGACAAATTCTTATTTTATCAAGTAATAAAGAGTATTATTGTTTATGTAATGATAAGTAATTATAGCATGATTATAATTATTTTCAAATGATGAATTTTCCTTTATCGGCAAAATATAACAAAAAACAAATACAATATGTTTGATATTTTGCCGATAATATGATATAATAATAGTAAAATGAGGTGCTATTATGAAATTTTTAAGTGTTGCTGAAACAGCAAAACTATGGAATGTGTCAGAACGAAGTGTTAGAAATTATTGTGCTGAAGGAAGAATTCCTGGTGCTTATCTTGTTGGTAAAACTTGGATGATACCAAGTGATGCTGTTAAACCTGATAGAAAAGCAAGAGTTAGTAATAATAAAAAAACATTACTTGATATTTTAAAATTAGAAAAAGAATCTAAACTTAAAGGTGGAATATATCACAAGGTTCAAATAGAACTGACATATAACTCTAACCATATAGAAGGAAGTCGTCTTACACATGATCAAACTAGATACATATATGAAACTAATACAATAGGTTTAACTGATGAAGTTATTAATGTTGATGATATTGTTGAAACTGCTAATCACTTTAGATGTATAGATTTAATCATAGATAAAGCTAATCTTAATATTACAGAAAATTTAATCAAGCAACTACACTTCATTTTAAAAAATGGAACAACTGATAGTAGAAAAAATCGGTTCGTTGTAGGCGATTATAAAAAACTCCCTAATGAGGTTGGTGGAAAAGTTACAATAAGTCCAGAAAAAGTAGAAGATGAAGTTAAATCTTTAATTGAATGGTATAATAATATTAAAAATAAAACATTAAATGATATAATCGAGTTTCATTATAGATTTGAATATATCCATCCTTTTCAAGATGGTAATGGTAGGGTAGGTAGGCTTTTAATGTTCAAGGAATGTCTTAAATATAACATAGTTCCTTTTATAATAGATGAAAAACTAAAGATGTTTTATTATAGAGGGCTAAAAGAATGGGAACAAGAAAAAGGATATTTGATTGATACATGTCTTTCAGCTCAAGATCAATTTAAAGTGTATCTTGATTATTTTAGAATTGAGTATGATAAGTAACTTTTTATTCAGTTGCTAAAATTGGTTATTACTACAAAAAGATACATTTGATACTTTTTGTTTTGTAAATTAGAGAAAAAGCACTTTCTGATTTATAAAACATCAAAAAAACACTTTTTGTCGTAATGACACATTTTTTGAAATCTATAGGTCTTCTGAAAAGAGGATCTATTTTTTATAAGGTGTTTTAGTCATTTTAGGTTAGAATATCCTATTTTTTATACATTCTTATTATTCCATCTAATATTAGTAATATATCGCAACGTAAACTTTCATCCAACACGCACAGTAAGTATGGCCAGATTATAATCTGGTCTTTTCTTAATATCACATATTTTCATGAAAATCTTATATAATAATATTAATAATGGTATAAAAAATAACCTTAATTAATTGACTATTCCCTTATTTTATGCTATAATTTGAGGGAATAGTTTGGAGGGTAAGATTATGAGAACTTTTAATTATTCTAAAATTAAAGAAGAAAAATGGGATTCAGAAATACTTTCTTTAATTGCTGCAATATACAAAGAAGCAGGAAAACAAGAAATGTGTTTAAAACAAAGACCTGAACAATTAGAAAAACTTGTTGAAATAGCTAAAATCCAAAGTACTGAAGCATCAAATGCAATAGAAGGTATTGTAACTACTAATACAAGAATTAAACAACTAGTTACTGAAAAGACAACTCCAAAGAACAGAAATGAACAAGAAATAGCAGGATATAGAGATGTACTAAATATTATTCATGACAGTTTTGACTCAATTCCAATTACAAAGAATTATATTTTACAGTTACACAAAATATTATATAGTCATATGAATAACCCTATTGCAGGAAAAACTAAAACTGTTCAAAACTATATTAGTGCAACATATCCAGATGGTCATGTAGAAACATTGTTCACTCCACTAAGTCCTACTGATACACCTATTGCACTGGAGAATATTTGTATTGAATATAATAGAGTAATTGGTAATATGGAAGTAGAACCACTAATTGCTATTCCAACTTTTATTCATGATTTTTTGTGTATTCATCCATTTAATGATGGAAATGGTAGAATGAGTAGACTACTTACAACATTATTATTATATAGATGTGGTTTTTATGTTGGTAAGTATATTTCACTAGAAGCAAAAATTGCAAAAAATAAAGACCTATACTATGCTTCATTAAATGATTCACAACATAATTGGCATGATGGTAATGATAATAAGGTTCCGTTTATTAAATATATATTAGGAACTATTCTTGCCGCATATAAAGATTTTGAAGAAAGATTTAATTTAATTGAAACAAAAAAATCTGCACTAGAAATAGTCAGAGAAGCAACTTATATTAAAATTGGAAAATTTACAAAACAAGATATTAAGGAGCTTTGCCCATCTTTAAGCATAAGTTCAATTGAGGGAGCTTTACGAAAACTTATTGTTCTAGGGGAAATCAATAGAGTAGGTAATGGAAAAAACATTTGCTATTATAGAGTTAAGTAAATATTATATAAAAATTATAGGATCTAGTGATAATTTTGCTAGTTCCTTTTTTATTTAAATATAATTAATGAAAAAAATATTTTGATAGTGTATAATATAATAGTAAATTATATTAATAGGTGAATATATGAACAATGTAAATAAAACTATGTATATTCCTTTGTATGGAAAATCTTTTGTTAGTAAGAAAGGCTTATTTCTTAACGATAAAAAGGCAGAAGAAATTTGGGATAAAGAAGGGTTTTCATTAAAAGGAAAATCAAAATCTAAATGGTTAGCTTATTATATGGGAATACGTTCTGCAGTATTTGATGATAGGTTAAAAGATAAAATGAATTTATTAACTAATTCAACAATAGTTCATATTGGATGTGGAATGGATAGTCGTATCTTAAGAGTAGGTGTTAATAATCATAAATGGTATGACGTTGATTTTTTAGAAGTTATTAGCGAAAGAAAAAAATATTATACTGAAACAAACAATTATAAAATGATTGTTGGTGATGTAAGAAATAATGAATGGTTAAAAAATATATTGGAAAATAAAACTGCTATTATCGTTATGGAAGGCGTAAGCATGTATTTATCAATTAATGAAATGAAAACGTTAATTGATAATTTATGTAATCATTTCGAAAATATTTATCTTTTAGTTGATTGTTATACTACGTTTGCTGCAAAAATGTCAAAGTATAAAAATCCAATTAAAGATGTAGGAGCAACTAAAGTATATGGAATTGATGACCCTACGCTTTATCAAAACGAACAATTAAGATTTATTAATGAACACATAATGATGCCTCACAAGTATATAGATGAATTAAGAGGATTTGAAAAATTCATTTTTTCGAAAATATACGCAGGAAAAATGTCAAAAAAATTATATCGTTTATTTGAATATCAAAAGTAACAATCAAAAAAATAAAGTAACATTCATTTTTATATTATTTTTGTTATAATTATGATATATATAAGCGGAGGTGACTCATATGTTTAAGGATAAGCTCAAACAATTAAGAGAAGAGGCTGGTTTGTCACAACAAAGTCTTGCTGATAAATTATTTGTTTCTAGAAGCGCTATTGCGAAATGGGAAAATGGAAATGGTATTCCAAGTGATGTCAATTTAGACGCAATATGTAAGTTCTTTGATGTTAAAGAAGAATGGTTATTAGATAGAAAAGATTTAAAAGAAACAATTAAAACAGTTGATGATATTCAAAACAATATGAGCATTGTTTTCTTTTTATCAATAAGTTTTATACTATTAATATGTTTATTAATAGGTGGAAATTACTGGATGCATCGTATTGCAATAGTGTTTACTATAGTTTATTTTGTATCAAAATTGTTTTTATATAAGAGTAAGATAAGTAAAACATTATGTTTTGTAACTTTCGTTATAAGTACGATTTTAAGTATAATCAATTGGTTTATAACAGCGATTCCTGAACCAACTAATTTCTTTAGGATATTTGAAATATTTAGTTCGATTAATGATGCACAAATAGCATTATCACAATTATCATCAATTTTGAATTTATTCATGATTACTACCGCAAATACTATATTTATGATGTTAAATAAAAAAGATTTCAAAAAAATAATAGGTAGTGTGTTTATATCAATATGGTGTTTAATTGATATAATATGTATGATCTTATCTGTATTCTTAATTATTATGTTATTTATCCCAACATATATTGTTTTAAATCCTTATGATTCATTTGCGGTATTAAGTACTTATTCTAATATATTAGGTGGATACACAGTAATACCGGTGATGTTTGGAGTAATATCTATAGTTTTAAGTATTTTTGATTTATTGGTTAATCAACATATTGTTTTTTCAAAAAATCAAAAATTAATTAAAGCAATTTTAATAACTTTAACTGTTGCATCGTACACATCAGCGGTTATTTGTTATTATATTTCATTCTTTAATAACTAATTAAAAAGGAGAATAAAATGAATAAACCTTATATAATATGCCATATGGTAATGTCAATAGATGGTAAAGTAACAGGGGATTTTTTAAAAAGAAATAACCATTTAGAATCGAGTGAATACTACTATCAAATAAATAGAGAATATCAAGCTGATGCATATATGTGTGGAAGAGTTACAATGGAAGAAAGTTTTACTAATAAATATTATCCAAATTTAAATGATTATCCAATTATTGATAATTATGATGATTATATTTACTCTCTTGATACAACTCTTTACGCCGTTTCCTTAGATCCTCACGGACGTCTTGGATGGAAAACAAATCGCGTTATTGATGTTGACCATGATCCAGGATATGATAATGCGGGGATAATTGAGGTTTTAACTCATCAAGTAGATAAAAGATATTTAGGATATTTACAATCTAAAAATATATCATATATTTTTGTAGGGGAAAACAAAGTTGATTTAAATATTCTTTTAGATAAATTATATAAATATTTTAATATTAAAAAAATCCTCTTAGAAGGAGGCAGTATTATTAATGGATCATTTATGGAAGAGAATTTAATTGATGAATTAAGTTTAGTAATTGATCCAGTTATTGGAGGAAATAATGATAAACCATTATTTTCTAAAACACAAATAGTAGAATATGAACTAAAAGAAATTAAAAAATATAATCATATTATATGGTTGAATTATATAAAAAGGAGTAAAATATGAGAAAAGATTTAGGGTCTAAACCCTATTTATACCCACAATTAGTAATGATAGTAGGTACATATGATCAAAACAAAAAACCAAATGTTATGAATGCTGCCTGGGGTGGAATGGCAGATTACGATAAAATAATGGTTTGTATGTCAAATCATAAAACTACTGAAAATATTGAAATTAATAAAGAATTTACTGTATCAATAGGTGATGAAAAACATGTTGTTGAATGTGACTATGTTGGAATTGTATCACAAAATAAAGAACCAAATAAAATGGAAAAATCAGGTTTTACAACAACAGAATCTAAATATGTAAATGCTCCGATTATTAATGAATTACCACTTTGTTTAGAATGTAAATTATTAAAAATAGTAGAAGAAGATTTATATATTGGACAAATTATAAACGTTAGTGTAGACGAATCAATTTTAGATGAAAAAGGAAAAATATCACTTGAAAAGTTTGTTCCTATTTCTTATGATCCAGCAACTCATGGATATTATAAGGTTCAAGGAAGAGTAGGTAATGCTTTCTTTGATGGAAATAAATTAAAATAAATTATAAAGACCAGATTTTATTTTGGTCTTTTATTTTTAAATTTATATTCATATTCAGAGTTAAATACTTGACATATCATTTTCCTTATTGTATAATTGTATTAGTTAAGTAACACAGTGGAGGTTATTATGAAATATATTTTCGATAACATTAGACCGATATATATACAAATAATTGAATATGTTAAACTAGATATAATTTCTAATCGCTTGAAAAAAGGAGACAAAATTCCTTCAGTAAGAGAGTATGCGGCAATGATGAAAGTTAATCCTAATACAGTACAAAAAGCATTGTCTGAATTAGAAAGAAGCGGTTTGATATACACAGAAAGAACAAATGGGAAATATGTTACTAATGATGATAATCTAATTAAAAAGATTAGAGAAGAATTAATAGATAGTAAAATAGAAAGTTTATTTAATGATTTGAGTAACTTAGGTATAAATAAAAGCGAAATCATTGAATATTTAAAAAGGAGATAATTATGGAATTGGTTAAATGCGTTGATTTATGTAAAAATTATGGCGAGAAAGAAGCGCTAAAAAATGTTAATTTATCTATTTCTAGTGGAAAAATATATGGTTTATTAGGAAAAAATGGGAGTGGGAAATCTACACTAATAAAATTGATAAACGATTTACTTACACCATCTAGTGGAGAAATTTATATTAAAGGTGAAAGGGTTGGAGTAAATAGTAAAAAAATAATTTCTTACCTTCCTGAAAGAACATATTTAGATAAAAGTATGACTGTTTCAAGTGTATTTAAGATGTTCGCAGAATTCTATGAAGATTTTAATTTAGAAAAGGCTAATACATTATTAAAAGATTTAGATTTAGACTTAAATATGCGAATTTCAAAAATGTCAAAAGGTATGCAGGAAAAACTTCAATTAGTATTAGTAATGTCACGTGAAGCGGATTTGTATATTCTAGATGAACCTTTAGGAGGAGTTGATCCGGCCACAAGAGACTACATTCTTGATACTATATTACAAAACTTTAAAGAAGGAGCTAGTATTTTAATTTCTACTCATTTAATAAATGATATAGAAAGAATCTTAGACGAGGTTATTTTCTTAAATGCGGGAGAAGTTGTTTTAACTAGCGATTCTGATTCTCTCCGTCAAAAAGAAAATATCAGCATTGATGAAATTTTTAGGAGGATGTTTAAATGTTAAAGAAGTTATTAAAATATGATTTAAAGTGGATTAATAATAACCTTGTATATTTTTATGCAATAGCTTTAATATTTGCTGTTTTAGGACGTTTATTGAGTTTAATAGAAAACTCTATTCTTATTTCAATAATTTCAAAAATCTGTTTCGGTATAACAATTTCATTTGTTGTTAACGCCATCGTTAATGGAGTTATTAGATCATGGGTAAGATTTATTCATAATTGTTACAAAGATGAATCTTATTTAACTCATACACTTCCTGTAACAAAGGAACAAATCTATTTATCTAAATTTATTGCTTCAATAATTACAATGGCAGCAGGTGTAATTATTTCACTAATTTCTCTATCAATTTGTTACTTAAGTTCCGATCTAATTGAAAATATAAAACAAATCCTTAATATCTTAGAAGATAAAAATATTAGAGTTACTTTATTAATAATTTTATTTGTAATATTGTTAATATTGGAATTTGTATTTATTATTTCAATTGGTTATTTTGGAATTATATTAGGACATAAACATAATAATAATAGATTTTTAAAGAGCGTTTTATATGGCTTTGGAGGATTTGTTGTATCTAATTTAATTACATTGGTATTGATGATTATTTTAAGTTTATTTAATGATAGTATCAGATCTGTAATCTTTGATTCTAACAACTTTGTAATGTCTAATTCTCTTCTTACAACTCTTTTAATTATTTCTATTTCTTGTTATATAGTGTATATAGTTATATTTTTCATTGTGAATGTTAAACAATTCAACAAAGGAGTTAATGTAGATTAATATATTAATTGAGTTTATTAATAGATTTGTTGTTGAAAAATAATGATAAGTCTTTCTTTTAAAACTTATATGATAAAAATAAAAAAGCATCGTTGATGCTTTTTTTATTATAGGAAATATTCATTTAACTATTATTTTATTCAATAAAAACAAAATACAATTATTTCCCTAAAAATATAAAAATGTGTTATAATAAGTTATCATGATAAAATCGAGGTAATATATGAAAATTTATGAATCATCTCAAGATTATTTAGAAACAATATTAATTTTAAGTAAAAGACTACCTCATGTGAGAAATATTGATATTGCGGTTGAAATGAATGTAACTAAACAAAGTGTTCATCGAGCACTTAAAAAACTTAAAGAATTAGGATATATTGTTATTGATGAGAATGATTATATAACATTAACAGAATTAGGATATAAGGAAGCTAATGATATGTATGAAAGACATCAAATATTAACAAAATATTTTATTTCATTAGGAGTTCCAGAAGACATTGCTGCGAAAGATGCATGTAAAATAGAACATGATTTAAGTGAAGAAACATTTACTGCAATAAAGAAAATAGTGGAAGGAAAATAATATGATTGAATTAAAATTTGTTACTAAAACATATATCAGTTTTCGTGGAAAAACTAATGCTGTTGATAATGTATCATTAGTAATTCCTGATGGACAAGTTCTTGCAATAACAGGACATTCAGGAAGTGGTAAATCAACATTACTAAACTTAATAAGTGGTTTAGATCAACCTACTTCAGGTGATATTAAAGTATTAAATATGCATTATAAATATTTAAATCAACATCAAATAGCTAAATTTAGAAGTGAAAAAATAGGTTTTATTTTCCAACACTTCTATTTAGAACCTGAATACACAGTATATCAAAACGTTGAAATACCATTAATAATAGCAGGCGTTGAAGAAAGTAAACGAGAAGAAAAAATTAAAAAAGTATTAGAAGAAGTAAATCTATTACATAAAATAAATCAAAAAACAAGATTCTTATCTGGTGGAGAACAACAAAAATGTTGTGTTGCTAGAGCAATAGTTAATGATCCTGAAGTAATCTTTGCAGATGAACCATGTGGAAAACTAGATTCTGCTAATGGTAAGATCATTATGGATTTATTAATTGGATTAAAAAAGAAAAATAAAACTGTGTTAATTGTAACACATAACTTAGAAGATGCTAAAATGGCAGATCGCGAAATCATTATGAAAGATGGAAAAATAATAAGCGATCAATTACTATAAAATAAAAATGGAGGATTCATCATGAATAGCTTACAAAGACTTTTTAAATTACCATATTCAAAATTAGAATCATATTTAATGAATAATATTCAATATGGTTTAAAAGATCAAGAAATGATGAATCCGCTAACGCTTCCATCTAATTATATGCCTCAAACACCAAATGAATTACTTGAAAGTGGAATTGGTATATCATTTGATGTAGTTGAATTAGTTAAAGCATATATGGAAAACCATGGCCATATTGTTGAAACATATATCTTGTATTATAAGGATCAAAAATATACATTCGCAATAGGTTTTGCAGTAACAAAAATGTATGGTATGTGGCATTTATGTCCAAGTAATACGACAGAAAAATTATTAGAATATCCTATTTATAGTGATAAAGAAGAAATGTTAAAACAAATATATAAAGAATTTCAAGATCGAATTAAAAGAAAACATAAGAATTTTGAAATCTTAAATTTCTATTTTGATAAATATAACTACGATTATAGTGGAAACTTCATCAATAAAGTTATTGATTTATCAAGAGAAAATGAAATAAGAAAAGAATATTCTTCAATGAGTATTGTATTATGTAAAAATAAAATATTAACACTTGTTACAAGTGACAATAAATACGTTTTACCTAAAGGACATATAGAAGGTGAAGAATCAACATTAGAAACATCGATTAGAGAATGCAAAGAAGAAACAGGAGTTATAATTACAGAAGAAGACCATATTGCTGAAATAAAAGGTTTTGGTTATTCATTTAAAGGAGCTAACTGTAAATACTACACAAACTCAACATTCTATGATGTATTCAAAGTCGGACAAATAGATAAAAAAATATATGTTCATGTATTTAATGTTGATGAAGAAAGAATTACTAATATTAGTGAACCAGAGAATTTTAAATTAGCACAATGGTTAGATATAGATGATTTTAAACATTTTAATAGTTATAAAAATCAAAAACAAATAGTTGAAAATGCTTTAAGGCTGCAAAAGGCTAGAGTTTTCTTTACTAAAGCTGATAGAAAATACTACAAACAATTATTAAAATTTAAACAAGAAATGTCAGAAGAAGAACACATTCATGGTTCAAAAGGATTACATCATTATGATGATTTAAATCAATGGTTTGATAATCTAGAAATAGTAAAAGAAGGACATGTTCCTTCTGATGTATATTTTTTAATAGATTCAGATACTACTAAAATATTAGGTATTATTGATATTAGACATTATTTAAATGATTCATTAAAAGAAATTGGCGGTCATATTGGCTATTCAATTGTACCAAGTGAAAGACAAAAAGGATATGGTAAATTAATATTAGAGTTAGCTCTTGTTCAAACTGATAATTTGGGAATTAATGAAGTATTGTTAACATGTGATACTTACAATTACGCAAGTGCAGGCGTTATTATTTCAAATAATGGTAAAGAACAAAAAAATGATAATCATGATATAAGAAAATTTATCATTAAGAGAAACTAATATGAAATTAACTAATTATGATAATATTATATTTGATTTTAACGGAACAATTATTAATGATTTAGATTTATGTATTAATATTTTAAATTATATGTTAGAATCAAAAGGATATAAGAAAGTAACAAAAGAAAGATATTTAGAAATATTTACTTTTCCAATAATAGAATATTATAAACTAGCAGGATTTGATTTTAATAAACATTCATTTGAAAATCTATCAGTTGAATTTATTAATCTTTATCAAAAAGCAAGTTTAGAATGCTCATTATATGATGGAGTAATTGAATTATTAGAAAAACTAAAAAAGTTGAACAAAAATATAATTTTATTATCTGCTAGTCAATTAGATAATTTAAAAGAACAAGTATATCATTTCAAAATAGACAAATACTTTACAAAAATATTAGGACTTGATAATATTCTTGCAAAAAGCAAAATTGAAGTAGCAGAAAAATACTTTAAAGAAAAAAATATAGATTTATCAAAAACTATTATTTTAGGTGATACAATACATGATGCCGAAGTAGCAAATAAATTAAAAATAGATTCTATTTTAATTGCTGATGGACATCAAAGCTATGATAGATTAAAAAAATATAAAAAAGAAGTAATAAGAAACATTAAAGAATTAGAATTATAAAAGAGGTGATATTTGATGAACATTAAAGATATATATGAATCACAAAAAAGATACTATATGTCTCATCAAACATTATCATATCAATTTAGAAAAGAAGCTTTAATTAAATTAAGAAAAGCAATAATTCGTCTTCAACCAGAAATTGAAAGAGCATTAAAAGTAGATCTAGGTAAATCGCCAACAGAATCCTATATGACTGAAATAGGTCAAGTTTTAAATGAAATAACATATAGTTTAAGAAACTTAAAACATTGGATGAAACCTAAAAAAGTAAACAGTGGAATCGCAAACATTGGTGCGAAAAGTTATATAACAAGATATCCATATGGAAATATATTAATATTATCTCCATGGAATTATCCATTTTTACTTACAATGTCACCATTAATAGGTTCAATAATTGGAGGAAATACAACAATTATTAAACCTTCAGAAATATCAGTGAATGTTTCAAATATTATAAAACAATTAATAGAAGAAATATTTGATACTGAATATATATCTGTAATATTAGGAAATAGTGATACGGCATTAGAATTATTAGATTACAAATATGATTTTATCTTTTTTACTGGAAGCACAAGAGTAGGTCAAATTGTTTTAAACAAAGCAGCTGCTAATATGACTCCGGTTTGTTTAGAACTCGGAGGTAAATCACCTTGTATAGTTACTAAGGATGCAAAAATACATTTAGCAGCAAAAAGAATTATGTTTGGAAAATTATTAAATTCTGGACAAACATGTGTTGCTCCAGATTATCTATATGTTGATGAATCTATAAAAGATGAATTAATAAAAGAACTTATTATTTCATCTAAAGAATTATATGGAATGAATCCGTTAATTCATCAAGATTATGGAAAAATTATAAATAAAAAACATTATCAAAGACTATTAAAATTATTAGAAAATCAAAAAATAATTTTAGGTGGATTCGGAGATGGAGAAAAAATAGCTCCAACAATAGTTGATAATGTTGATTTTGATAATGTATTAATGAAAGAGGAAATATTTGGACCTATTTTACCGATTGTAACTTTTAAAGAATTAAGTGAAGTAGAAGAAAATTTAATTAATAAACCTATTCCTCTTGCGTTATATTTATTTACAAACAATAATAAAACAAAAAAACAAATTTTAAATAATATACCTTTTGGTGGTGGATGTGTTAATGATACGATAATGCATTTATCAAATAAAAATTTACCTTTTGGTGGTGTTGGATCAAGCGGCATGGGAAGATACCACGGTAAAACAACTTTTGAAACATTTACTGTAACAAAATCAATTTTACAACAAAATAATTTATTTGATATAAAATTAAGATATGCACCATATAATTCAAAAAAAGATGATATTATTAAAAAAGTTTTAAAATAGGAGAATATATGTTAGGCGATAATATTAAATTATTAAGAGAAGAGGCTAGATTATCAAGAGCAGAACTTGCGGAAAAAGTGGGAATTTCTGAACAAGTTTTAACTGATATCGAAAAAGGTCTTGCAAGACCTAGTGATAGATTACTTGAAAAAATGTGTGTCTATTTAAGAATAAGTCTTGAAGATATTAAAACAAGAGATATAGTATCAGAAAGACAAGAAGCATTAAAGAATATGAAAAAGGATAAAACAAGAGGAGATTATAATTGGTATTTAGGAAGTAAAACTAAAATAGCTTTTTATATATCATATCTTATTATTATTCCTGCGACATTCTTGTTAACATTATTTTGTTTTTTACTTCCTCAAAAAGAAGTAATGATGGAATTATTTGAATGGACTGAACAACAAGCAATGTTAGGATGTTTTACTTATGCATATTTATTCTGTGCTTTTCCTACATTAGTATATTTAATTATATTTGTATTTAAAAACATAAAAATAAGACTACAATGGTGGATGATATTCTTAGTACAATTTATTATTGGTTTAGCTGGTGCAGCAGCAATAATAGCAGTTATTCCAGGTATTGTTTATTCTTTATATCAAGTTATAGTGAAACGAGGAAAAAATTAGGAGGTTCTATGGAAAAAAATAAAAAACCTATTATTGCATTAATGTATGATTTTGATAAAACATTATGTGGTAAAGATATGCAAGATTACAGCTTTATTCCTAGTATTGGAATGAATTCAAGTGAATTTTGGCAAGAAGCTAATAAACTTGCAACAAAAACAAATATGGATAAGATATTAGCTTATATGTATTTGATGATTAAAACAGCCAAGAAAAATGATGTTCCTATTACAAAAGAAGCATTTACTAAATTAGGAGAAGAAGTTGTTTTATTAAAAGGTGTTAAAGGATGGTTTGACCGAATTAATGCTTATGGTAAAGTATATGATGTTGAAATAGAACATTATATTTTATCATCAGGATTAAGTGAAATAATTGAAGGAACACCTATTGCAAAACATTTTAAACGTATATATGCATGTCAATTTCATTACAATGAAAGAGGCAATGCTGACTGGCCTCAACAAGCAGTTAACTATACTACAAAGACACAATTCTTATTTAGAATATCTAAAGGTGTATTAGATGTTATGGATGATGTAACATTAAATAGTTCTATTTCAGAAGAAGATAGAAGAATACCATATCATAATATGATATATATTGGAGATGGCCTAACAGATGTACCTTGTATGCGTTTAGTTAAAGAACGAGGAGGAGAATCAATTGCTATTTTCCATCGTAATGATAAACGAATAGTTAATAAATTATTAAAAGAAGGAAGAGTAAATTATGCTTGTCCTGCTGATTATACAAACGGAAGTATGTTAGATACAGTAGTTAAAAAGATTATTCAAAAAATGGCTATTTCTCAAGAATTAATAAATACACATATAGAACAAATAAAAGAAATTAATGATGGTGAAGAAAATGAAAAATAAAGTAATTCATTTTATCTTAACAATTTCTTATGTTACTATTTCATTAATAGGTATGGTTTTATTTCCAATATTTTCAAATAAAGAATGGGTTGGTACATATTTAATTGTTTTACTTGTCTTTTTAGTATTTGGTTTTTTGGGATTAGTATTATATCATTCATTAATATCTAAATATAAATGTCCTCATTGTCAACATGAATTTAGAATAAATTTCTTTAAGGATTTAATTACATTAGGATCTAACAAAGGAAAAAATGTTGTTTGTCCTAATTGTAAAAATAAAAATTATATAAATAGGATTAATTAAAAAAAGCAGTAAAATAAAATTTTTACTGCTTTTTTTATAACCTTATTCCATTGACTTTTTTACTAAAAAGTAGTATAATAAATTGAGAATGATTCTCAAATTTACGAAAGGAAGATAAATTATGAATAGTTGTAAAAGTTATCAAACAAAACAAAAAAATATTATTCATTCTCTATTATTAGAATATCAAAATACTGATTTAACAATAGAAGAAATTATTAATATTTTAATTATTCGCCAAACTCCTGTTGCAAAGGCAACTCTATATCGTTGTTTAGATTCCTTTATGGATTTGGGAATTGTTAAAAAATGGAAATTGGATAATAAAACATCTTATCAATATATTGGTGAAGATGAATCTCAATTTAAATTAAAATGCGAATGTTGTGGGAAACTAATAAAAGCAGAAATGCCAGTTTTAAATAAAGTAGATAGTGCAGTTACTAGTAAGTACGGTTTTCATATTGATATGACTAAATCAGTATTATACGGTAAATGTGAAGAATGTTCGGAGAAATAATATGAAAAAAATATTATTTTATCTTGTTTTGTTTATTTCAATTTTAGGATTAACATCATGTACCACTATTACTCCCACAATAAATAAAAAACAAATAGTTGTTACATTATATCCTGAATATCAAATGGTAAAAGCAATTCTTGGATCAGATAAAGTTTTAAATTCCATTTATGATGTTAATTTAATAATTCCATACGGATGTGATATTCATAACTATGATCCTAGTATGAATGATTTGTTAACTATTAAAAAAGCATATGCTTTTATTTATACTTCTGATTCAATGGAAAAATGGGTTTCATTACTTAATTTCAGCAATGAAACAAAAGTTTTAAATCTAGAAACTGACGAAAGAATAGAATTAATTGAAATGACTGAATCAGCTGAAGAACATGAAGGACATGATCATGAAACACACGATCACGGTCATAATCATAGTCATGAGTTTGACCCTCATATTTGGATATATCCTGTATATGCAGCATATATGGTAGAAGAAATAAGAGATTTATTAATTGATATAACACCAGACCCATATTATCCTGATTCAGGTATAAGACAAACAATAATTGATAATGCACAAATATATATTGATCAATTATATGATTTAGATATTGCAATAAAACAAATAGTAAGTGCAGCAAAGACAAAAACAATGTATTTTGCAAGTCCATTTGCATTCTATTATTGGGCATATTACTATAATTTAGATTATGTTTTAACATATAAAACATGTTCAACTGAAATAGATCCTTCTTTAACAGATATAGCTTCTATTGTAGAGGAAATGTTAGAACATGACGCAAAAGTTATTTATTCAAGAGAATTAATGTCAGATCAAGCTGCAAGAATGATTTCTGAAAAAACGGGTGCTGAAGTATTAGAATTACATTCAGGACATAATATATCTAATAAACATGTTGGTTTAGAAGAATATTCATTTATAAATATTATGAAACGAAATATTCTAAATCTTGCAAAAGGTTTAGAAGTTGATGTTAATAAAATTGATAATTTCGTTTTAAGAGAGGAGGTAAATAATGAGTCAAATCCAATGTAAAAATATGTCAATTGGTTACGCAAATAAAGTAGTATTAAGAAATATTAATTTTGAAATTAATCAAGGCGAATATGTTTTTATTTTAGGTGATAATGGTGTTGGTAAAACAACATTATTAAAAACATTATTAGGTTTAATTCCTCCACTTAAAGGTGAAATTATTTATGATAATTCAATAAAGAAAACATCAATGGGATATATACCTCAAAAAAGTAAAATTCAACAAGAATTCCCAGCTTCTGTTTATGAAATTGTTTTATCAGGATGTGTTAATACATTAAAATGGAAACCTTTCTATACAAAGAAAGAAAAAGAAAAAGTAGCAGATGCGATGAAATTATTAAATATTTCTCACTTAGCAAAAAGACCATATCGTGAATTATCTGGTGGTCAACAACAAAGAGTTTTGTTGGCAAGAGCTTTTTGTGCAACAGATAAAATTTTAGTTTTAGATGAACCTTTTGTTGGCTTAGATGATTATTCTACTAAACAATTACAAAAATCATTAACAAAGATTAATAAAGAATTAGGTGTTACTATTGTAATTGTTTCTCACTATATTGAAGATTCTTTAAAACATTCAAATAAACTAATAGTATTATCAGAGGATAAAACATATTGTTGTCATCCTAGTGAATATCATTTAAATACTCCAGTAAAGGAGGAAACTAAAGATGTTAAATAATATTATTTTATCAAGTGTAACTGACATTTTACATAATATGGATATTTTTAAGTATCCTTTAATAGTTGGTATTTTACTTTGTTTCTCTGCTGGTATCTTAGGTGTTATCTTAGTATTAAAAAGATATTCAATGATTGGTGATGGTTTAAGTCATGTAACTTTTGGGGTATTTGCGATTGCGTTATCGTTTGAGTTTGTTAAAACATCGTATGCAATTGTTATTCCTGTTGTTATCGTAGCTGCTTATGTTTTATTAAGAATCGGGGAAAGTACAAAGATTAAAGGAGATGCGGCAATAGGATTAATTTCGAGTGCTTCTCTTGCAATTGGTTATCTAGTTGGATCAAAGAATGGTTTTACTACGGATATTGATAGTTATATGTTTGGTAGTATTGCTTTTGCATCTAGAGAAGATTTAATTTATTTAATTCCTGTAGCTTCACTTATTTTAATAACATTTATTTTGTTATATAATCGTATATTTGTTGTTGTATTTGATGAAGAGTTTGCTAAAGCAACAGGTATTAAAACAAAAGCATTTAATATGTTTTTTGCTGTATTAACAGCGGTAACTGTTGTTGTAGGTATTAGAATAATGGGATCATTATTGATAAGTGCTATTATTATTTTACCTGCTTTGTCTGCAATGCAAGTATTTACAAAATTTAAGAAAGTTATTATTGCTACACCAATTATCTCAATAGTATCATTCTTAATTGCCTTTTTCTGTTTTATGAATTTCTCTTCTGCAGCAAGTATTGTTGTTGTTAATTTAGGTGTCTTTTTCTTATTTGTTTTAATTGGATTTATTAAAAAATTAATAGTGAATAAACTTTAAAATGGATAATTTTCAAATAGCAATTCTTTCAGCACAAAAGGAAGAAGAAAAATTAACAATAGGAGTAAGACAAGAAAAAATATTACATCGTACGATTAAATATTATTTAGAACCTAATGAAAAATTCCATGAAATAAAAATTGGTAAAATGTATGCCGATATTAAAAAGGATGATTTAATATATGAAATTCAAACAGGACATTTTAATGCATTACGTCATAAATTAGATACATTTTTACCTAATTATAAAGTATGTGTTGTTTATCCTATCGCGTATAATAAAACAATTCATTTAATTGATGATTCTGGTGAGGTAGTTACTAGAAAATCACCTAAAAAAGGAAGTAGTTTTTCATTATTTATTGAATTATATAAAATTAAATCTTATTTAAAAGATTCTAATTTAACTTTTAAAGCTTTATTAATAGATATGGAAGAATACCGTACTAAAGTAGTTAAAAAACATTATCATTCTAAAGGCTTTTTAAAAGAAGTACAAGTGCCTCTTAACTTAGTGAAAGAATATGATATAAATAAAATTGATGATATATATTTATTATTCAATGAATATCCAAAATTACAATGTGATTTCACAAGTAAAGATTTTTCTAAAATAACAAAAGTTTCTCCTAATAAAGCTAATACAATATTAAATGTTTTACATTATTTAGATGTTGTAGAAAGAATTGATAAAGTTAAAAAAGCATATATTTATAGAATTAAAAAAACACATTAGAACTACGAATAATCGTAATTCTAATGTGTTTTATGCATTTTGTATAGCGTTAAGTAATGCTTTAGATAATTGATCAGCACAACTAGTAGAACGAGGTCCACAAGTATTTCCTTTTAAGATACCTGCAACTTCTTCAGCTTTTTTACCTTCTACTAATTTTGCGATAGCTTTTAAATTACCATTACAGCCACCTGTAAAAACAACATTATGAATATATCCTTGTTCATCAATATCAAAATCAATTTGTCTTGCACAAACTTGTTGAGTTATATATGTAATATGTTTCATAAAATATTCTCCTTTTGTTACTTAATTATACATTTTTTCTAAAACGATTGCAAAACTTTTGCTTAACTAGTATAATATATAAAGATTTAAGGAAGTGATAATATGATTTATTTTGATAATGCAGCTACAACTAAACCTACATTAGAAATATTAAAATTACATCAAAGAATAAGTAATGAATATTGGTATAATACAAATAGTATTCATATGTTAGGTCAAAAAGCAAATGGCTTATTAGAACAATCAATAAATGTTATAAAAGATACTTTAAATTGTAAAAATAAAAAAGTTATATTTACCTCTTCAGCAACAACTTCAAATAATTTAGCTATCTATGGTATATGTAATTCTTTTATTGGTCAAAATAAACATATAATAACATCTAAAATAGAACATCCTTCAGTATTAAATTGTTATAAAGATTTAGAAACAAAAGGTTTTAAAGTAACATATTTATCTGTAAATAATCAAGGTAATATTGACTTAAATGAATTAGAACAAGCTATTACAACAGATACAATCTTAATATCTTTAATGTGGGTTAATAATATTATAGGAAGTATTTTACCAATTAAAGAAGTAATTAAAATTGTTAAAAAACATCCTAGATTAAAATTCCATTTAGATGGAGTAGGAGGAATCGGTAAAATTAAAAATGATTTTAATTTTGATGATATTGATTTAATAACTTTTACTCCTCATAAATTACATGGATTAAAAGGAACAGGTGTTTTATTAGTTAATAATAATATAACTCTTATATCTAATGTTAAAGGTGGGCATCAACAATATAATTTTATGCCGGGAACTGTTGATTTAGCAGGAGCTGTTTGTGCAGCTAAAACATTAAAAGAAGCTGTTTTATCAATAGATAATAATTATCAAAAAGTTAGTAAGATATATCATTATTTAAAAAATAAATTAATATCTAATAATAATATTATTATTAACTCTCCAGATGCTAATTATTCCGTTTATAATTTAAACATATCATTTAAGAATATTAAAGGTGAAACTGTAGTTCACTTTTTAGAAAAACATCAAATATATATATCTACAACATCAGCTTGTACCGCAACAACAAAAGATTTAGATAAAACTTTAATTGCAACTTTTAATGATGAGTCAAGAGCTATTAATGCGGTGAGAATTAGTTTTTCTCATGAAAATACAATTGAAGAAGTAGATACACTACTAGAAAAAATAAAGGAATTGGAAACAATATAATATGACAGATCACATTTTAATAAGATACGGAGAATTAAGTTTAAAGAAAACAAATCGTAAACAATTTATCCATCGTGTTAATAATCACATTAAAAGAGCATTAAAAGAATATAAAGACTTAACATTTGAATCAAGAGGATTAAGATTCTATATAATGTTAAATGGAACAAATTTTGAAGAGTTAATTCCAATACTTAAAAAAATACCAGGTATTCATTCATTTAGTTTAGTTTCAAGATGTTCATCAGATCTTGAAGATATTAAACAAACAACATTAGAAATAGTTAAGAATGAATTAAAGCCAGGTCAAACATTCAAAGTAGAAACACATCGTGCGGATAAAAATTTTCCACTTACATCTATTGAAATAACAAAAGAAGTAAGTCGTAATTTATTTAGAAATATTGAAGGTTTAAAAGCCGATGTGCATAATCCAGATTATGTTTTAAATGTTGAAGTTAGATTAGAAGGTACATTTATTTTTACTAACTCTATTCCAGGACTTGGTGGATTACCTGCAGGATGCTTGGGAAAAGCTGTGTTAATGATATCAGGTGGAATTGATAGTGTTGTTGCAGGATATATGGCAATTAAAAAAGGTATGTCAATTGAAGCTGTTCATTTTGCTGCTCCTCCATACACTAGTGACATGGCTGTTCAAAAGGTAATAGATTTATTAGAAAAGTTAACTCCTTATACAGAATTTCAAAATATTAATTTATATATAGTACCATTTACTAATATTCAAAAAGCAATATATGATAATTGTCGTGATGATTATGGCATTACAATTATGAGAAGAATGATGTATCGTATATGTGAAAGAATAGCAGAAGAAAAAGATTGTCTTGCTTTAATAAATGGTGAAAATATTGGACAAGTAGCAAGCCAAACATTAGAGAGTATGAAAACTATTGAAGAAGTAGTTAAAATACCAGTTATTCGTCCTCTTGCAACTCTAGATAAAGAAGATATTATGGAAGTATCACAAAAAATAGGAACATATGAAATTTCAATAAGACCATATGAAGATTGTTGTACAGTATTTGTTCCTAAACATCCACAAATAAAACCTCTTTTATCTAAGGCTATTCAAGAGGAAAATAAATTTGACTATGAATCTTTAATTGAAGAAACAATTAAAAATGTTGAAAGAATTGGTTTAAGAGTAAATAGACATCATAGTTTATTTAATCAAGATACTGAAGATATTTTCTAAAAATTACCATAGATAAGGTGTATAAATTATCTATTCTTGTCAATAATATTTTTGACAGGAGGTGAAAATTGTGAATAACTCATCTTATAATAAAAATAGACTTGTAGTACCTGGTTCTGAAAGTGCTGTTTCTAAAATGAAATATGAAATCGCTAATGAACTTGGTGTAAATTTAGGACCTGATGCAACTGCACGTCAAAATGGTTCTGTTGGCGGTGAAATTACTCGTCGTTTAGTATCTATGGCTCAATCTCAATTAACAAAATAATAAGCCAAAGTTAGTTAAAAACACAAGATTTTCTTGTGTTTTTTATTTGTTTATATATATATAAATAATATTTTTTAAGTATTTTATTTGGAAAATATTTCTTTAAAGTGATATAATAAACCAAGGAGATGTTGTTTTATGAAAAATAAATGGTCAAAATTCAGACATCGTGTAATTTTAAATATTGCAAAAGCGGTAGTATATCCATATATGAAACTCGTTGCAAAATGCAAATGGAAAAAGTTTAAAACTAACGAACCTTGTGTTTATTTATATAATCATCAAACAGTTTATGATCAATTCTTAAATGGGTATATTTGTAATTCAAAAGTATATCATGTAATGAGTGATGATATTACTGTAAATGGATTTATTTCTAAATTATTAAATTTTGCAATACGTCCAATTCCATATAAAAAAGCATCAACTGATTTTGCATTATTAAAAACATGTAAAAAGGTTATTTCTGAAGGATGTGGTATTGTTATATCTCCTGAAGGAAATCGTACTTTTAGTGGTAAAACTGAATATATTAATCCTACTATTTCTAAATTTATTCAATTCTTAAAAGTACCAGTTGTATTCATTAATATTAAAGGTGGTTTTGGAGTATTTCCGAGATTTGCGGATAAACGAAGAAATGGCAAAATAACAGCAGAAGTTGTTAAAGTATGGAAATATGATGAATATAAAGATTTATCAAGTGATGAAATATTAAATGTTATTAAACAAGAATTATATGTAGATGAATCTATTCCAAGTGGACCTTATAAGTCTAAAAAGAGTGCGGAATATTTAGAAAGAGTTATATATAATTGTCCTAATTGTGGCATAACTAAATTTTACTCATATAATCAAAATTTAAAATGTACAACTTGTGATTATGAAGTTAAATATAATGAGTATAAACAATTTGAAAAAATTAATCAAGATGTAAAATTTAAAAATGTTAATGAATGGTATGAGTATCAAAAACAATATGTGTTGAATCTTAATTTATCTTCTTTAGATCCTAATAATTGTATTATTAGTGATACTATTGATGTATATAAGATTATTGCACGAAAAAGAAGAGAATTATTATATGAAAAAGCTGATGTTTCTATTTATTCAAATAGGATAGAAATAAACAAGGATAATAATAAAATAATTTTATTATTTAATGATATTTTATCAGCCGGTATTTTTGGTAGAAATAAATTAAATATTTTTACTGAATCTGATACATATCAATTTAAAAATGATAAACGGTTCAATCCAATGAAGTATTTACACTTCATATATAAAGCAAAACAAGAAAAAGGAGATATAAAAGATGAATTTTTCGGAATATAATTTATTAGCGGATTCTACTCAAATGATATTCTTAAATTCTAATGCTTGGTCAATATTATTATTAGTAGGTATTTTATTTTTCAGCATGATTCTTGCACATTGGTTAAAGAAAATAGTACCTTTTTTAAGAAAATCTTTGGTTCCTAGTTCTGTATTAGGTGGTATTATAGTATTAATTTTCACTTCAATATTTAAATTGATAACTGGTGATACTTTCTTTAATTTAGAAGTTTTATCAATAATGTTTGAACAGACTACAGAAACAGGTGAGGTAATTAAAGGTACTGCTTTATCTGGAACTGAATTATTAGATGTTATTACTTATCACTGCTTAGGATTGGGTTTTGTTGCGATGGGGTTACGTCGTGGTAAAGAAGAAAAACTAACAAAAGAAAGAGTAGGAGAAGTAATTGATACAGGAGTTACAACTGTTAGTACTTATTTAATCCAAGTTATTATTGGTTTAGGTATTACTATTATAGCAGCACCTATTATTAAGGGTTTAATTGAAGCTGCTGGTATTATTCTTGCTCTTGGTTATGGTCAAGGAACTGGTCAAGCTATGAACTGGGGTATCATTTATGAAAGTGATTATGGTTTCATAGGTGGTAAAGACTTTGGTTTAGCTATTGCTGCTTTAGGTTTCTTATCTGCAAGTATTGGTGGAGTTATTTGTTTGAATGTTTTAAAACGAAAGAATTTAATAAAAGTTGCTGATATTAAAGATAAAGAATTAAATGATGAAAACATAAATAAAAGACCAGGAATGCCTAAATTAACTACTAGTGTTGCGATTATAATTTGTACTTATGCTATTTCTTACGGATTAATGTATTTATTAGGTAATATAGTAGGTGAAGGATTAAAGAGTACAATTTATGGCTTTAATTTCTTGTTTGGAACTCTTGCTGCTTTATTGGTTAAATCTGTTTTAAAATTTTTTAGAAAAAGAAATATTTTAAAACAAGATTATATTGATGATGAATTAATGAATTCTATTGGTGGTGTAGCATTTGATATTATGATTGTTGCTGGTATTGCGGTTATTGATTTAGAATTAATAAAAGAATATTGGGGATTATTATTAATATTAGGTGCTTTAGGTGCTGCGGTTACATTTTTATTTAACTGGTTTGTTGCAAAGAAATTATTCAAAGGTTATGCTTATGAACAATTCTTCGCAATGTATGGTATGTTAACAGGTACTGCTAGTACAGGTATTATTTTATTAAGAGAAATTGATCCGAAGTTTGAAACTCCAGCTTCTGATAATCTAGTGTATCAAAATTTCCCGGCTATTGTACTTGGTTTTCCAATATTGATGTTAGCTAAATATGCTCCTCAAAGTAGGCAAACTTCTATTATTGTTTGGTTTATTGTAATAGCTTTACTAATAGTTTTATTATTAATATTATTTAGAAGACAAATCTTTAGAAGAAAAAATAAAAAATAAATAAAAACAAAAAGAATATTTGATTATTCAAATATTCTTTTTTTATTAATACATAACAAAAAAATCTAAAATATGTTATAATATAAAAAGATGAGTAAAAATAAAAAGGAGTTAATTATGTCATACAAAGATAATTTAACATATGAAGAAGCAGTTCAAAGAAAAGAAGAATTACTTCAAAAGATTAATGAATATAACATTGCTTTATTAGAAGGCAAAGAACCACCATATACAGAAGAAGAAATAGACGAGATGTCTGAAGAGTATCAAATTCTTAATGATTCTTTAAAATTAACAAAAGAAGAAAAGAAACAAAAAGATGTTGAATATGTAGAAACAGAAGATGGTGTAGTTGAAAAACCTAAAGGTTTCTTTGATAAAATAGGTATTGGTGTATATATATATTCATTCATTGCGGTATTTCTATCATCTGGTATTTTAAATAGTTTAATAGGCACTGCAATTTATAATGGCGTAATGAATATTATATATTTCTTTATGTTAAAGACAGAAAATCATTTACTAATGGAAAATATGCCTATTTTTGCATATGGATGTATTTATTTCATGTCATACTTATTATTACCTATTTTAGTAATTATTGCTACTTTAATCATAAAAGGTGTTAATAAGAAAAAAGGAAAATTGGAAAATAGTAAATTTTTGTTCTGGGTATTAATGATTCAAATTGCGGTAACTTTAGTTGTAACATTAATTTTATTTATCGGAACATTAGGACCTGATTTTGAAGGTACATTTAAAGAAACTGTTGATTATGGTTATCCTATTTATTTATATGAACACTTATATGAAACTGATCCTGATAAATTTAATGAAATTATGAGAATGTTAGGTTTCTAATGAAAGTAATAACTTCAGTAAAAAATGAATATATAATTAAACTTCAAAAACTTTCTAATAAAAAAGAAAGAATAAATCAACAATTATTTATTGTTGAAGGTCTACATTTAGTAGAAGAATCAAAGGATCGTTTAGTTGCTGTTTTGTCAACAGATGAAAAATTATTAAAAAAGTATTCATGTGATACATATTTAGTAACAGATGAAATAATAAAAAAATTATCAAATACAGTAACTCCTCAAAATATTTTAGGTGTTGTTAAAATGTTAGATCATAGTATTAATCTATTAGATGATATTATGAAAAATAAAAAAGTTAAAATTTTAATGTTAGATAACGTTAATGATCCTGGTAATTTAGGAACAATAATAAGAACAGCTGCCGGTCTTGGTATGTCTTGTATTATTATGTCTGAAGATACTGTGGATATATATAATGATAAAGTACTTCGTTCTACACAAGGTAGTTTATATAAACTTCCTATTATTAAAACTGATTTAGAAAAAGCAATAAAATTATTAAAAAATAATAAGTTTATATGCTATGGAACTTCATTAAAAAATGCAAAAGCAGTTAATGAAGTTGATAAATCAGATAAATTTGTCATTATTGTAGGAAATGAAGCTAATGGTGTAAGAGATAATATTTTATCTTTAACTGATTATAATATTGTATTACCAATGAAACATAATGTTGAATCATTAAATGTTAGTGTTGCGGCAAGTATTATAGTGTATGAGTTTATAAGAGAGGAACTTTTCAAATAATAAAGAAAGAGTGATAATATGAATAAAGAATTAAAAAATAAATATGATGTAATATTAGTAGGAGCTGGACCTGCAGGTATCTTTTGTGCATATGAATTAATGTTAAAAAGTCCTGAATTATCAGTTTTATTAATTGATAAAGGACATAATATTTATGATCGTAAATGTCCGATTTTATTAAAGAAAATCGACAAATGTCCTCATAATAAAAATGGTTTTGCGGCATGTTCACCTAGTTGTTCTATGACAAGTGGTTTTGGAGGATGTGGTGCTTATTCAGATGGTAAGTTTAATATTACTAATGAATTTGGTGGATGGATGGGAGAATATTTACCAGATGAAGAAGTTTTAGAATTAATTAATTATGTTGATGCAATTAATTTAAAACACGGTGCTCATCCTGAACTTACTAATCCATATACAAAAGAAGTTTATGATATTGAAAAAAGAGGTATTTCTGTAGGATTAAAACTTTTACGTAGTCAAGTTCGTCATTTAGGTACAGAAGTTAATTTACAAATTTTAAAGAATATTTATGAAGAATTAAACAAGCATATTGACTTCTTATTTAAACAAGATGTTAAAGATATTATTGTTGAAGATAATACAATTAAAGGTGTTAAATTAGCAGACAAAGAAATATATGCTGATTATGTTATGTTAGGTGTAGGTCGTGGAGGATCTTCTTGGTTATCTGAAACTTTGTCTAAATATGGTATTCAATTCAAAAATAATCGCGTTGATTTAGGTGTTCGTGTTGAAACTAATGATATTATTATGGATGAAATTAATAAGAATTTATATGAAGGTAAATTCTTATATAATACAAGTGTAGGTACAGTTGTAAGAACTTTCTGTTCTAATCCTAGCGGACATGTTGTTATTGAAAACTATGATGGTGTTATGGTATGTAATGGTCATGCTTATAATGATTCTGTTTTAGGTAGTAAGAATACTAACTTTGCTTTACTTGTTTCTCAAGAGTTTGATGAACCTTTTAAAGATCCAAATGAGTTTGCTTTAGAAATTTCTCATCTTGCGAATAAATTAAGTAATGGATCTGTTATTGTTCAAAAGTATGGTGATATTAAAAAAGGTCGTCGTTCTACTCAAAAGAGAATTGATGAAGGTTTTGTTAAACCTACTTTAAAGGAAGCTGTTCCTGGTGATTTAGGATTAGTATTACCATATAATGTAATGAAATCTTTAATTGAAATGGTTGAAGCATTAAATTATGTTACTCCTGGTATTGCGAGTGATCATACATTATTCTATGGTGTGGAAGCTAAATTCTACAGCGATAGACCTGTTGTTGATAATAAGTTTGAAACTGCTATTAAGAATCTTTACGTAGGTGGAGATGGTGCAGGTATTACAAGAGGTCTTGCGCAAGCAGGTGCTAATGGTGTTAAGATTGCAAGATGTATAGGAGAAAAAGTAAATAAATAGTAATGAAGAAATATTTAGTAGAATCAGTTAAAAATATTATTTCATTAGATATACCACTTGTATCTAATCTAGCAAATGTATCTAAATTAATATATGATAGTTTTGATAATGTATGTTGGGCTGGTTTTTATATATGTTATAAAGATCGTAATTCTATGTATCTAGGTCCTTTTCAAGGTCCTGTTGCATGTACTGAGATATCTTTTGATAAAGGTGTTTGTGGTGCATGTGTAAGAGAAAGAAAGTCAATTTTAGTTCCTAATGTACATGAGTTTAAGGATCATATTGCATGTTATAGTTTAACTAATTCTGAAGTAGTTGTTCCTATTATGGAAGGAGATATTGTACTTGGTGTTATTGATTTAGATAGTACTTTGTATAATAATTTTACTGAAGAAGATGTTAAAATATTAGAAGATGTTGCAGGTGTATTAAAAGTATTATTTAAATAAAAAAGACGTTAAGATAAAATCTTAACGTCTTTTATTATACTTTAAAACAACTTCCTCCGATGAATTCTCTTAATAAAGAATTACTAGGTATTACAGAATGATCAGTAATAGGAGTAAAATATTTTAATAATTTTATTAATCTATTTGCAACTAAGTATTCAGGTTCTTCTGGAGTTATTAGTTTTAATGCTGGTAGGGCAACATTTGCCATTACTGCAAGTTCATAGGTTAGTTCAGAGTTATAAACGTAGTTTGCTCCTTCTTGGAAAGGATAAATCCATTTAAATTCACCTTCTCTTACGCTTTGCCACATGCTAATTGTTTCTTGTGGTGAGCTATTACGGTATTTCATATCTCTTACTATTCTTCTAATTAAACGAATGTCAGTTGTGCTTACAGGAGTATGGTCATCGATGTTTATTTGCATTTGTGGTGCGATATATATTTTAAAGTTTTGATATTTAGGAATAGAAGATGTTAGCTTATCATTTAAAGCATGTATTCCTTCGATGATAATAGGAGAATTTGGACCTACTTTTAATGTTCTTCCTTGTTCTCTTTTTCCTGTTTTGAAATTGAATTTAGGTAGTGTTACTTCATTACCATTAATAAGATCATATATATTTTGATTGAATAGTTCAATGTCTAAGCAGTTTACATGTTCTAAGTCTACTTCTTCACGAGAAACGTTTTGGATTTTCATTATTTCTTCTCTTGTTAAATAATAGTCATCCATGGAAATCATAACGGGTTGTAGTCCTCTTGATAAAAGTTCTATTCTTAATCTGTTACAGAATGTTGTTTTACCGCTTGAACTTGGTCCGGCTATTGTTATTAATCTGATTGTTTCTTTTTGATCACTGATTGTTTGACCTAATTCTGTTAACATATGGTAATGTTTTGCTTCACATAGTTGAATGAAATCGTTTTGGTTATTAATTATTTTATTATTAATTTCACATATTGTTCTTGCGTGAATGGATTCACTCCATTTTCTCGCATGCATAATTGTTTTTGCGTATGTACCTTCATCAATAAATTCTGGTATTGAGGCGTCTAATTCGTATCTTGGATATTGGATGATTAGTCCTGGGCTATATGGTTTGATTTTATAGTTCTTGATGCATCCTGTAGATGGTAGCATATATCCGTGCATATAGTCATAGTAGTTATCGCATTTATATAAGTGAACAGTATTATCTGGTCGGTATGTTAGCATTTCTAGTTTATCTAGATGGTTGTATTTTGCGTAAATTTCTTTTGCTTCTTCAATAGTTACTGTTACTCTTTCTATTGGATAATTATTTTTGATTATTCTTTTTACTTCTTCTATAACATTATTTATAAAAGAAGACATATGTAAATCATTATTTAATAGTTTACAAAAAATTGAACGAGATATGTTGTAACTAAATTGAATATTTACATCTGGATATAGGTTAAAGAATGCCATTGCGATAACATATCTTAGTGTTGATTCGTAGGCTTTTCCACCTTGGATATTTTCAAGTCCTAAAAAACATACATTTTTACCCGCATCTTTTGAACTAAATTGATAACGCAATTCTTTTATTGAATGACCTATTTTACATACGCAGTATTTTGTCTTGTCTTCTTCGGGTAATAAATCAATTACTCTACTTCCTATTTTTACGTTAATAGGGGTAGTTTTAGTATTTGATATTAAATTTATTTGTATCATTTTTTAAAACCTCCTTTAAATTATTATATCAAATTAGTTTTTAAAATATTATATTTTTGATAAATTTATTATATATATAAAAACCTTTTTTATACTCTTGACTTTTTTAGGTATTTGGTGTATAATAATTATAGTTAGTAATAACTATTGCATATATATGTACGGGATGGTGAGCAATTAAAGGGGCTCACTTTTTAAATGAAATAGTGAAAGGAGTGATATTATGAGTTATATCGAGGAAATTAAAACATTAATTGAGCCTATTATTAGTTCGTATAATTTAGTTTTAGTTAGTGTTAAAAAGAAAAGTGAATATGGTATTAATACAGTAGAAGTTATTATTGATGATCCTATTACTTATGTTATTGATATTGATGTTGTTAGTGAAATATCGGAAAAAATAATTGATGTAGTGAATGATCTTATTCCTGATGGACATTATTTAGAAGTTTCATCTGTTGGTATTGAAAGAGAGCTGAAAACTATAGATGATTATAATCGTGCTTTGAATGAATATATATATGTTAAAACGTATCAAAAGATTAAATATACGAAGAATAAAAATAACGAAGGTGAAAAAGAGTTCTACGGATATTTAAAGAATTTTAATGAAGAAGAAATAGAAATTACAACAATGATTAAAGCAAGAGAATATACAATAACAATACCTAAGTCAATGATTGCAAAAATTAGACTTGCGGTAAAATTTTAGGAGAATTAAAAATGGTAAATAAAGGATTTTTTGAACAATTAGAAATTATTGCGGAAGCACATTTTCTTGAAGTAGAAGATGTATTAAATATAGTAGAAATCGCTTTAATTAAAGCATGTCAATTAGAAGGTTATAAAGGCGATATTAGTGTTGAATTTAATGAAGAACAAAAGAAAATTAGAATTTTCGAAACTCTTTATGTAGTTGATGAAGTTGATCCTGAAGGACCTAGCGGTCAAATTACTTTAGAAGAAGCTAAACAAATTAGAGTAAGAGTTAAAGTTGGTTCTGTAATTAAACGCGAAATTCCAATGAATAGTATTGGTCGTCGTGCAGCAACTCGTTTCAAATCTATTTTAAATCAAAATTTAAAAGAAGCTAGTGGTAGAAAAGCATGTGCTTATTTTGCTGAAAGACAAGGTGAAATGGTTCTTGCAACTGTAGTTAGAGTTACTGAAAAGTTCTTAATTTTAAATATTGGTATGAATATTGAATCAGCTATGCCTATTACTGAAACTTTACCAGGTGAAGTTTATGAATCTGGTACTACTTTAAATGTATGTATTATTAAAGTTGAAGAAACAGGTAAAGGTCCTAGAGTAACTGTTTCAAGAGCTCATAAAGATATCATTAAACGTTTATTTGAAATGTATATACCTGAAGTAGCAAGTGGAATGATCGAAGTTATTGCAATTGCTAGAGATCCAGGAAGTAGAACTAAGATTGGCGTTAAGAGTAATAATCCTAATATTGATGCAAAAGGTGCTTGCGTTGGTATTGGTGGTGCAAGAATTAAACAAATTAATGCTGCTTTAAATGGCGAAAGAATTGATATTTTTGAATGGAGCGATGATCCAATTAAATTAATTGCTGAAGCATTAACTCCTGCGAAAGTTATTTCTGTTTTATTAAATGAAGAAGAACATCGTTCAGTTGTTATTGTTCCAGATCAACAATTCTCTCTTGCAATCGGTAAAGGTGGACAAAATGCTCGTCTTGCTTCTCAAACAACTGGTTGGAAGATTGATATTAAAGATGAATCATCAGCTTATAATGAAGGAATAAGATTTAAACCAAACGTATATTAAAAGGCGGTGTTTTAATGGCTCAACCAATGAAAGTTAAAAAAGTACCAATGAGAAAATGTGTTGTTACAAATGAACAACATCCTAAAGGCGAAATGTTTAGAATAGTAAGAGATCCAGAAGGTGTTGTAATTATTGATACTACTGGAAAGGCTAAAGGACATGGTTGCTATTTAGTTAAAAATAAAAAAGTTATTTTGATGGCGCAAAAAAAGAAAACTTTAGATCGTCATTTAGAAACTCCTGTACCAGATGAAATCTACGAACAATTATTACAACTTTTAGAAGAAGAAGGAAAGTAATATTGAGTAAAGTATTAAATTATTTAGGAATTGCTCGTAGAGCAGGATTCGTAGTAATGGGTACAGATGCCGTATTAGATAATTTGAAATATAAAAAGATAAAAATGATTTTTGTTGCTTCTGATTCTTCAACAGCAACAATTGAAAAAGTCGAAAAAAAAGGAATGTTTTATCATATTCCAGTAATTAAAAATTATTCTACTGATGAACTTTCTAATTCCTTAGGTGTAGAACACATCAAAGTTATTGGAATAAAAGATCAAGGAATTACAAAGGCAATCAAAGCAGAATTAGAAAGAGGTGACTTATAATGAAAGTCAAAGAATTAGTTCCAATTTTAAATATAAGTGCAGAAGAACTACTTGAATTATTAGAAAATGTTGACGTTGATACTTCAGCTGGTGTTGAAACTGAAGTAGGTAAGGAAATGGAAAAAACACTTGCAAAAAGATACGGTGTTCCATATCCATTTAAAACTGATAAACCTAAAGAAGATAATAAGAAAGCAGTTAAAACTGATAAAAAAGAAACTTCATCTAAATCATCAGAAAGTACTACTAAAGAACAAGGCAATGATGGTGTTGATAAAAAAGCAGCTAAAACTGAATCTAAACAAGGTAGTAATCAAAAACAAGAAGAAAAGAACAAAAAAGAAGGTAAATCAACTCAACAACCAACTAATAAACAAAATAATAAAGAAGGTAAAGCTCAACAACCAACTAATAAACAAAATGATAATGAAGGTAAAAATCATCATTCTGCTAATAAACAAAATGAAAATGAAGGTAAAGTTCAAAAACAAGAAACTAAATCTTCACAATCAACAAACGATAATAAGGCAGATGAACCTATTCGAGTTCAAGAAGTTAAACCTTCAGTAAAAGAAGAAAAAATTGAAGCTTCTATTGATAATCCAATTGTAAGTAAATACGAAGATTACTTTGAAGAAGATGAATATAATGTAGTTCGTGAATCACGTGGTGGTAATAAGAAAAAAGGTTCTTCTGAAGAAAGTGCTAAATCTAAAAAGAAAAATAGTAATAAGAATAAAAACAATAATCGTAAAGTGGAAAAACGTGCTAGTAACGTACCTGTAGAAAACGAAAAAAATTCAGATGAAAAAATAGTTTATTTTGAAGAAGGTATGACTGTTATGGGTCTTGCTGAAGCAATGAATATCTCTGTAACAAGTTTAGTTAAAAAACTATTTACATCAATGGGAATTATGGCATCTGCTTCACAAGCACTAGATCGTGATACAGTAGAACTTATCGCAATCGAATATGATTATGAAGTTAAAGATAAACAAATTACAGATATGACTAGATTTGATGAAATCAATATCGAAGATAGACCAGAAGACTTAGTAAGTCGTCCAGCCGTTGTTACAATTATGGGACACGTTGACCATGGTAAAACAACATTACTTGATACTATTAGAAACAGTCATGTAACTACAGGAGAAGCTGGTGGTATTACTCAACATATTGGTGCTTATCAAGTAGAAAAAGATGGTAAATTAATTACATTTATTGATACTCCAGGACATGCTGCGTTTACTGAAATGCGTGCTCGTGGTGCACAAATCACAGATATCGTTATTTTAGTTGTTGCTGCAGATGATGGTGTAATGCCTCAAACAAGAGAAGCGATAGAACATGCTCAAGCAGCAAATGTTCCTATTATTGTTGCGGTAAACAAAATGGATAAACCTGGTGCAACACCTGATCGTATTATGGAAGAATTAACTACTTATAATTTAATTCCTGAAGCTTGGGGTGGAGATACTATTTTTGTTAACATTTCTGCATTAAAAGGAACAGGTGTTAGTGAACTATTAGAAATGGTAGTATTATTAAGTGAAATAAAAGATTATAAAGCTAATCCAAATCGTTTAGGTATGGGTACAGTAGTTGAAGCTAAATTAGATAAAGGTAAAGGTCCTATTGCAACTTTACTTGTTCAAAACGGAACATTAAAAGTTGGAGATATTATCGTAGTAGGTAATACATATGGTAAGATTCGCGCAATGACTGATGAAACTGGTAAAGTATTAACTCAAGCAGGTCCTTCTAAACCTGTGGAAATTACTGGTCTTGCTGAAGTTCCTTTCTCTGGCGAAAAATTCATGGCTATTAACGATGAAAGAAAAGCTCGTGAAATTGCTGAAGTTAGAACTACAAATAAATTTAATGATGAAAAAGGTGTAGGTAAACCTGTTTCATTAAATGATTTATATAATGAACAAGCTGAAGAAGGATTAAAAAATTTAAATTTAATTATTAAATGTGATGTTCAAGGATCTATTGAAGCAATTAAATCATTATTAAATAAAATTGAAATTGAAGGTACAAAAATTAATGTAATCAGTGCCCGTGTAGGTGGTATTAATACAAATGACGTTAGTCTTGCAATTGCATCTAAAGCAATTATTATTGGATTTAATATTCGTCCAACAGCTCAAATTTCTGATTATGCAAAAGAAATGGGTGTAGAAATAAGATTATATAACATCATTTATAAACTACAAGAAGACATTGAAAAAGCTGTTAAAGGTATGTTAGATCCTGTATTAGAAGAACATATTTCTGGTCAAGCTGAAGTTAGACAAACATATAAAGTATCTAAGATTGGTATGATCGCAGGATCATATGTAACAACAGGTTCAATTGTTCGTTCAGGTGGTGCTAGAATTATAAGAGATAGTATTGTTATTTATACAGGTAAAATTTCAAGCTTAAAACGTTTTAAAGATGATGTAAAAGAAGTTAAAGCTGGATTTGAATGTGGTATTACAATTGAAAATTATAACGATATTAAAGTAGGCGATATTATCGAATGCTTCGTTATGGAAGAAGTAGAAAGAGATTAATATGGGACATCGTATTGAAAGAATCGAAAGTATTATTCTTAAAGAATTAACATTTGTTTTACGTGAATCACGTAACCCTAAATTTCAATTTATCTCAATAACAAAAGTATCAATAACTTCAGATTTATCATACGCAACAGTATGGTATACAATAATGGGTACTACTCAAGAAATCGAAGCTACAACAAAGGAACTTATTTCAGCAAGAGGTTACTTAAGAAGTGAACTAGCTGGAAGAATAGATTTAAGAAAAACACCTGAATTAAGATTTAAATATGATGAATCTTTAGAAAAAGGAAATAGAATCGAAGAAATATTAAGACAAAGTAAGGAGAATTAATAATGAAATTCATTAAATTAACTACAAAAGAAGGAACAAAAATATCAATTAACGCTGATAGAGTTTTATATTTTGAACAACTTGAAAGTGAAACAATCGTTCACTTTTCTAACGCAACAGTTTCAGTAACTGAAAAAGCAGAAGATATTATTTCAGTTTTCAAACAAGTAGAAGTTGAAACAAAAGAAAATGATGGAGAATTTACAAAAAATAATCAACCAACTCCTGAGGCTAACCCATTCCGTAAATATAAAGCTGAATAATTAAAAGCTGTCAAGAGTCTTTGACAGCTTTCTTTTCTATAAGAGGTGCATTATGGATCAAAATACACTTGAATACATAAAAACAAAATTAACATTAGTACCAAAACTTCCAGGTTGTTATCAAATGTTTGACAAACATAAAGAAATAATTTATGTTGGTAAAGCTAAAATACTACATAACCGATTACGTAGTTATTTCTCTGGAACCCATGACGCAAAAACAACAAGAATGTTAATGGACGTAGTTGACTTTGAATATATTATAACTAAAACAGAAACAGAAGCTTTTTTATTAGAATGTAATTATATTAAAGAATATCGACCTAAATATAATATTCTATTAATGGATGATAAATCATATCCGTATATATGTTTAACAAATGAAACACACCCACGTTTACTAATGGTACGAGATGTTAGAAAAATGAAAAAAAAGGAACAAAAACTATTTGGTCCCTTTCCTAACGCAACATCTTGTAGATCAACAGTAGAAGTATTGAATAAAATATATCCTTTTAGAAAATGTAAAACAATTCCTAAAAAATCATGTTTATATTATGATATTAAACAATGCTTAGCCCCTTGTATAAATAATATTACAAAAGAAGACTATGAACAATTTATTTCCAGTGTCATTAAATTCTTAAATGGCAATAATGATGAATTATTAAAAGACTTAAAACAAAAAATGTTTGCGGCATCAGAAGAAATGGATTATGAAAAAGCATTAGAATACCGTGATATAATTAATAGTATTGAAAACCTTCAATCTGAACAAAAAATGACATTAACAGATGGTATCAATCGTGATATCTTTGGTTATTATGAAAAAAATGGTATTATCGCAATCCAAGTACTTCATATGAGAGAAGGAAAAGTCATTGAAAGAACAGGAGAAGTATTCGATATCTATGATGATATAAATGATGTTTTACAATATTATATTTATCATTTTTATGATAATAATACATTACCAAAAGAAATATTAATACCTTATTTTGAAGGATATAAAATACTAGAAGAAATACTACCAACTAAAATTATAATGCCAATTAAAGGGACTAAAAAACAATTAGTAGATCTAGTATGTGAAAACGCCAAAAACAACTTAGACAATCTACAAAAACTAAGACTAATTAAATTATCAAAAACAAAAGAACCTTTAATTGAATTATCTGAAATATTAAATATCAATTACCCTCGAGTAATTGAATTATTCGATAATTCCAATATTCAAGGCGCAAGTGCAGTTTCTGGTATGGTAGTATATATTGATGGTGTTCCTTCTCGTAAGGATTATCGTAAATACAAAATAAAAACAGTTAAGGGTGCAGACGATTATCATACAATGCAGGAAGTAATACAACGTAGATATTCACGAGTATTAAAAGATAATCTTCGTAAGCCTAATTTAATAATAGTCGATGGTGGAAAAACACAAGTTAATGCGGCTATGATAATATTAGATAAACTATCAATAACAGATATTGATTTAATTGGCTTATTAAAAGATGATAATCATAAAACAAGAGGAATCATTAAATATAATAAAGAAACTAATACATATGATGAATATATATTAGATAAAAAAACAAACCTATATCTTCTTTTAGAAGCTATGCAAGATGAAGTTCATCGATATGCAATTACATTCTTTAAACAAACACATGGTAAAAATACAATTACATCAAGTTTAGATAATATTCCAGGATTAGGAAAACAAAGAAAGAAAAAACTTTTAGAAAATTTTGATACAATTGAAGATATTAAAAACGCTTCGATAGAAAAATTAAAATCACTTGGAATCCCTGAAAAACTTGCGGTAACAATAAAAGAAACATTAAAGAATCGTGACAATTAAATCATTCCCCGCATATTATAAAAATGAATATGGAGGGGAATAATGGCAAAAAAGAAGTTTTTAACAAATCGAGAACAAGAAATTTTTGAATTATTAGTTAAGAAATATGATACTGATAAAATAGCAGATAAACTAAAAATTAGTAGTAAAACAGTTAGAAATCACATTTCTAACGTTATTCAAAAATTAGGAGTAAAAGGTAGAAGTCAAGCTATCTTAGAACTAATAAAAATGAACGAAATAACATTAAAGTAAGGTGTGGTGAAATATGCGCCAAGTATATGGAAGAATACGAGCTTATCATGAAAAAGAACGAGTATTTGAAATAAAAGTAAAAAATAAAATTGAATATTTTTACATAACAAGAAGTCACCAAAAGAAATTTAGTATATATCTACAAGAAGGTTTATACGTCGTATTAAACCATAAAGAAATTAAATTCAGAAGAAATAAATTTCTTGCATACGAAGTAGTAAACTTTGAAAAAATAATAAGAAGAACACCAAGACAAATAATGGTATATTATGATATATATGCAATTAAAAATGGTGTTGAAAAAGTCTTAAATAAAGATGGATACAGAATGTTCTTGGATATGGAATTTAGTATGCCTCCATATAGTCATCAACATGGTGAACCATTTAAAGCTGAAATTATTCAATATGGTATATATTTAGAATCATCAGATGGAGCTTTTGTCAAAACAGCTGAATCGCTTGTTAAACCTATGTATCAAGATGGATTAAATGATCGTACATTTGATTTCTTAGGATTATCATTAAAAGACTTTAAACATGCACAAACTCCAAGACAATTCTATAATACACTTGCTGATATAATAATGATGTATCAACCTACTATCTTTGTATGGGGTAGAAATGATATATTAATGTTAAATAGTTTTTATGAACAACATAAATTTAAACCTATTACAACAAGACAAAATTTTGTTAATCTAATGCAAGTTATCAAAAACTATTATGGAATTAAATCAGATATCGGATTATATTCAGCTTATGAAATGTTTAATTCAACTCCGCCTATGGAACAAGATCATAATGCTTTAAATGATGCACTTGCTACATCTGAAATATATCGTTTATTTAAAAAGAGAATAAAAGTAGAAAAAAAGACACATTAAGTGTCTTTTTTATTTTAATACATATTTAATTATTGCGTTATATAATCCATCTTCATTAATATGATTAGTTACATAAGTAGCATTTTCTTTTGCGTAGTCACAACCATTTCCCATCGCAATAGAACATTTTACTTCTTTAAACATTGATACATCATTTTCTCCATCACCAAAGGCAAATGTATTATTATAATCATAATTCATTAATTCAATTAGTTTTTTAATTCCATCACCTTTACCGTTATTTGCCATAATAACATCAGCTCCGTATTTACCCCATTTTAATAATGATAATTCAGGAAAATCTTTTTTGATATCATCTAATAAAATGTTATCAACAAATAACCAAAATTGAGTAATATGACTATAATCATCTATTTCATTGAATTCTTTATAATCTGATTTACAATATGACAAAAAATTATTTTTTGCTTTTTCATCATAAAAGTTTAAAAACAATTCTGAAGGAGTAATCATACCTAGAGAATATAAATTATCACTACAATATTTAATGAACTTTTTAACCAATTCTTCAGATATAAAATTATTATGAATATTTTTATTGTCTACATAAAGAGATTGTCCGTTCGATAATACAAGACCAGTAAAGTATTTACATATATCTTTTACTTCATTAAGAGTACAAAATCCTCTTCCGGTAGATATATACATATCAACATTTTCATTTTGAGATAATTCTTCTAAAATGTTTTTTGTTTTTTCTGGAAGTCCTGTTTTTCCACTTATTAAGGTTCCATCTATATCAAAAAATAATACTTTTTTATTCTTCATATTAATACCTCATTTAAACTATATATATTATAATCTTTTTTTAAAAAATAAAAAAGGATAATTATAAAAAAATTCATTTAAAGACTTTTAAAAATATCAAAAATATAGTATAATATAATTAATGTAAAAATATTAATAGAAAGGAGGTTGAATATGCCTAAGTATAAGAAGTTCAAACATAAGAATGAAGAAAATGATATAAAAGTCTTTTCTTTAGGTGGTCTTGGTGTTGTAGGTATGAATATGTATGTTATCGAGTGTGGTAATGAAATAATGGTAATGGATGCTGGTATTTTATTTGCAGATGATGAAGTATTAGGTGTTGATTATATTATTCCTGATTTTACCTATTTAAAAGAAAACCAAGATAAAATTGTTGGTCTATTTATTACTCACGGACATGAAGATCATATTGGAGCTTTACCTTTTTTACTTGAATCTGTTTCTATCCCCGCAATATACGCATGTGGCCTTGCGGTAGGGTTAATTAGAAATAAAATGATGGAGTATCCAGATATTAATTATAATCTTCAGTTATATAATGCAGATAGTGAATTTAAATTTAAAAATTTTGAAATTTCTTTCTTTAGAACAAATCATAGTATTCCTGATTCATTTGGTATTGCTGTAAAAACTCGATTAGGTTATATTGTTAACACAGGTGACTTTAAATTCGATTTTACACCTTTAGGTCCTAAGTCTGAATATCATAAAATGACTAAATTAGGTCATGAAGGAGTTTTATGTTTATTATCAGAAAGTACAAATGCGGATATTCCTCAATTTTCACCAAGTGAAAGAAAAATATCAGAAACATTTAAACAATTATTTAATCGTATTGAAGGTAGAATTATAGTCGCAACTTTTGCATCAAATGTATACCGTGTTCAACAAATAATTGAAGCTTCTGTCGCAAGCGGAAGAAAAGTTGTTGTATTTGGACATAGTATGGAAAAAACTATTGAAGTCGCAACAAGATTAAAATATATTGATGTTCCTAAAGGAACAATTCTTAATTCTCGAGAATTTAAAAAACAAGTTGAAACGAATCATATTACTATTTTATGTACAGGTTCACAAGGTGAACCTATGGCCGCATTATCAAGAATTGCTAATGGAACACATAAACAAATAAAATTATTACCTAATGATACAGTTATTTATTCATCAAAACCAATACCAGGGAATGAACAATTTATTAATCGAAATATAAATAAACTTATTCATGCTGGAGCACATGTAATAAAAAATTCTACTTTAACAGATACACATACAACAGGCCATGCTTCACAAGATGAATTGAGATTAATGTTATCTTTTATGCAACCTAAATATTTTGTTCCTATTCATGGAGAACCGTCAATGTTGAAGGATCATAAAGATATCGCAGTAGGATTAGGAATTCCTTCTGAAAATTGTTTCATTTTAGAATCTGGAGATGTATTAAGATTTAATAAAAAAGGAGTTAAAGTTGTTAAAAATGGAGTTCCTGCTAATGATGTATATTTAGATTCAGAATTAAATATTGTAGAATCTAATATTTTAAAAGATCGTCAAATTTTATCAGATGATGGTGTAATTAGTATGTTATGTTTAATTAACAAAAATAAAAAACAAGTTTCTAATTTATCTATTGAAACAAAAGGTTTTATTGATACAGCTACATCTAATGAAATAGAGGAGTTAATTAAATCTAAAGCAATTGAATTTTTAAATGAAAGTATTAGTAATACTAAAATATTAAATACTGAAAAAATAAGAAAAAATATAATTATTCTTTTGAATAATTATATATATCAAAAAATAGGAAGAAGACCATTAATAGTTGCGGTAATAAGAGTAAAATAAAAGCAGGTTTAAAACCTGCTTTTTATTCATCACCAAATTTAATTGGAGTAGAATTTTCTGGAATATAAAAAGGATCTTCTTTATTAATACGATCAACAAATAAAGTACCTTTTAAATGATCAAATTCATGTTGGAATACAACAGCCATATATCCTTCTAACTTAATAACTTGATTTGTCAATAACCCAGTTTCTGGATCATATACATCAGCTCTAAAAGTTACACGTTTAGGTCGGTGTATTAAACCTCTTGCTTCACGATCAACACTTAAACACCCTTCTCCTCCTGGTAGATATGTTAATTCACTTGAATAACTTAATAATACTGGATTTACTAAAGGATAAAAATGTTCATTATCATGTTCATCAAAAGCATAAATAACTATCATTTTCTTTAAAATACCTATTTGTGGTGCTGCTAACCCTACAGCAGGTCGAAGATTATATTTTTTTCCTATTTCTTCATCTATAGAATTAAAGATATAATCAATCATTAAATTTAAAGTATTTTCATCTTCTTCAGATAAAGGTAATTCAACAGGTAATGATTTTTGTTTTAATATTGGGTTTCCTTCTCTGATTATGTCTTTCATTAATATCATTTTTTGTTCTTTCATATTATATACCTCGATATATATATTATATCTTTTTAATAACTTTTATTCAAGTGATAAACTAAAGAAAAAAGGGAAGTAACTTCCCTTATTCTTTTACCATCTAGCTGTACCGATGATAACTAATAAAATAAATAAAACAAGAATTAATGCGTAGCCGTAACCTCCGAAGTTACTACCACAACAACCAGTGTTAACAGGTTGACAACAGTTATATCCATAATTAGGTTGATACATACTTTACCTCCTTTTTTGTTCATTCTATAATATGTAAAGTATTCATAAATGTTTAGACAATTACCTATTATTTAGTTTTTTTTATAAATTTGTGTTATAATATAAAAGGTGATTAAAATGAAAAGAAAAGAAGAAGAACAAATTTTATTCGATATTGATTATGATATGTTTACTACAGATGAAATAATCAAAATATATAATTTTTATAATTTAATGATTAAACATCATAAGAAGCCAATGAATAAGGATAAAGTCTTAGCCGCATATCGTGAATATAAAAATATTATTAATAATATATCATTAGAAAAAAAGTATAATAAAGAATTTGAAAAATGTACAGGAATATCAATTTATCAAGAAATTAATAAATTAATATAAATGTTCATTTCCATCTCTAATGCCGAGATATGTTTCTAATCGATTAACTCTTTTAGTTAATTCGTTAATTAAACGTTTGTTTTCCTCTATTTCTGTTAATAAACGATTAACGTCAAAATTAAAAGACATATCTGGATAATTCGGGATTGGCATATATTGATTAGGATATCCTAATCTTTTTTTATTTCCAAACATATATCTACTCCTTTCAATATATTTTATGAATAACTTAGATTTTTGTCACAAAACAATGAAAAAATTAATAAATTATAGTAGGGGTGATAAAGTGTCAAAAAGACTTGAAGAATTTAGAGTATTTGTATCTAAGTATCCTAGTATAAGAAATGATGTTTTAAATGGAAAAAAGACATGGCAAAATATATATGAGGACTGGGTATTATTTGGTGAGAATTCTGATATATGGAATATATATAAAGGCATTAGTAACAGTACTGCTAGTAGCACTACTAATAGTGATTCAATTAATTTAAATAAGACAACATTAAATGATATAAAAAATATGAAATTAGAAGATTTATTATCAGGAGATAATTTAAAGAATGTTTGGGGTTATGTTAAAAAAATTAATCCGGATAATTTGAGTAAAACATTAAATACAGTTCAAAAAGTGTTACAGATAACCCAAAGTTTCGGATCTAAACCAAGTGGTTTATATAATGCTAATTATAATAGTTGGTGGGATTAATGAAAAAAGAGATTTTAGATTTATTATACACAAATGATATGTATTTAACTTATTTAAGATATCATCCTAAATGGTATATTATTTTAAATGATAATCCTAACTTATATTCTGAATTTGAAAAAGAATTGAAAGTTAATTTAAAATTAACAACAGCTGATAAAATTGATAATTTAAGAAAACAAATAGATTTTATTAATGGAATAGTAAAATATTTAAATTCATAGATTTATTTTTAATAATATGATACAATTTCTATAAAGAAGGTGAAAATATGCGTCAAGCGGGAATATTACTTCATATAAGTAGTTTACCAAATCAATATGGTATTGGAACATTAGGTAAGGAAGCTTATGATTTTGTTGATTTTTTAGTAAAATCTAAACAAAAACTATGGCAAGTACTACCGATATGTCCAACTTCATTTGGTGATTCTCCATATCAAACAACTGGTAGTTTTGGAGGTAACCCATATTTTATTGATTTTGATTTATTAAAAGAAGAAGGATTATTAAAAGAAGAAGATTATGATTATTTAAAAACATCTAATTCTAAAATAGATTACGGATTCTTGTATGAAACTAGATATATAGTTTTAAAGAAAGCATATGATAATTTTAAATCAATAAAAGATGATGATTTTAATAAATTTATTAATGAGGAATCATATTGGTTAAATGACTTTGCTTTATTTTCTTCGATTAAAAAGAAATTTAATGGCTCAAGTTGGTTATATTGGCCTAGAGAATATCGTTATAAAGAAAAAGAAATAATCGATAATTTTATTTTAGAAAATAAAGAGGAAATTGAATTTCAACAATTTATTCAATATAAATTTTATCAACAATGGAAAAATTTAAAATTTTACGCAAATGAAAATGGAATTAAGATAATAGGCGATTTACCTATATATGTTTCTTTAGATAGTGCAGATGTATGGTCGAATCCTAAAAACTATCAATTAAATGAAGATTTAGTTCCAAAGAAAGTTGCGGGGGTACCACCTGATGCTTTTTCAGATATAGGTCAATTATGGGGGAATCCATTATATGATTACAAAGAAATGAAAAAGAACAATTATAAATGGTGGGTAATTAGAATTAAACATGCGTTAAATAATTTTGATATTGTGCGAATTGATCATTTTAGAGGCTTTGAAGCATATTGGGCTATTCCTTACGAAGATGATACTGCTATTAATGGTAAATGGGTAAAAGGTCCGGGGTATGGTTTATTTAAAACAATTGAAAATGAGTTAAATATTAAAGGTGAATTTAGAATAATAGCAGAAGACTTAGGCTTCTTAACTGAAGAAGTTCATAAGTTATTAAAGAAAACAGGTTATCCAGGAATGAAAATTTTAGAGTTTGCTTTTGATCCGGAAAATGATAATGATTATATGCCTTATAATATCGGAGAAAATTCAATTGTTTATCCTGGTACTCATGATAATATGACCATCAAGGGATGGTATTTAGAAGGTATTGATGAAGAAACTAGATTATATGTTGATCAATACTTAGAAATACATCATATTAATGATGTTGTTCCTCGCGTTATAAGAGCTGCTTTAAATACTAAGGCTCATACTGTAATTGTGCAAATGCAGGATTATTTAGAATTAGATAATTCTGCTAGAATGAATGAACCTTCTACTACAGGTAAAAATTGGGTATGGAGATTAGAAAAAGAAGATTTAAGTGAATATACAAGTGAAAGAATAAGATATTGGACAAAAGTATATCGAAGAGATTAACTGTCAAGTAAAATTACTTGACAGTTTTATTTTGTTATGGTATAATATATATAGAAAAAAATTAGGAGGAATAAAAATATGGTTAAATTAAGATCTCAAAGATTTGGTTCTAAGAAAAAACCTTTCTATCGTATTGTTGCAACAGATTCTCGTAATCCTCGTGATGGTCGTTTTATTGAAATCGTTGGAACTTACAATCCATTAACTAATCCTGCACAAGTTAAATTTGATGAAGAAAAAACTTTAAAATGGTTAGAATGTGGAGCTAAACCAACTGATACTGTTAAATCATTATTAGTTAGAGAAGGCATTTACGCAAAGTTTAATAACAAAGAAGCTAAATAGGTGAACTCATGGGCGAAATTAATTACGAATCTTTAGTTGCGAAATTAATTGAGCCACTTGTTACTCACCCAGAGGATGTAAAGGTTGTTGTTGAACAATTAGGTGATAGTGAATATCATATCAAAGCTTTCGTTAATCCTAGTGATTTAGGTAGAGTAATTGGTAAAAAAGGAAGAGTAGCAAGTGCGATCAGAACTATTGCTAACGCTGCTGCTGTTAGACAAAGTGATTCTATCGAAATTGAATTTGACTCTTTAGAAAATTTAAATAACTAAACTTTGTTATAAAATAGTAATACATTGTATTACTATTTTTATTTTTCTTGAAATAATAATTTAAATAGTTTATAATAAACGTATAAATATATGTTTATACGTTTATGAAAGGAGGATAATATGGAAATTCAAAATAATAGTATAATATGTGAATTATCTAATATATTATCAGTATTAGGAGAACCTACAAGACTTTCGATAGTAATTTATTTATTAGATGAACCAGCAAATGTTACTGATATAACAAAACATTTAAACTTAAGTCAACCAATTGTTTCTCATCATTTAAGAGTTTTAAAAGATGCGAGAATATTATCATCATATAAAAGGGGTAAATGTACATATTATTGTATAAGCAGTGATTATGTACGTGGTATAGTAGAAGATAGTGTAAAAATGATGGAAGTAGGTGTTATTCATGACTAGTTCTGTTAAAATATATCAATTATCGAATATTAAAAATAAAAATAATTTTAAGAGAATAATGAATGAAATTAAAAAATTATCTTTCATTAAAACTGTAAATATTTCTAAATCTCAAGGTGTAATGAAAATAGAATATAATGAAGATGAAAACATTACACTGGAATTAGCGGAAGAAAGTGTATTAAAAGCCATTAGAATATATGAAAAGAAAGCTAATATTTTAAGAAAAGAAGATTTAGAGGTATATCGTAAAGTATTATATTTAAAAGGTTTAGATTGTGGTAATTGTGCTTCAAGAATTGAAACAATTGCGAAAAAAGAATTAAATCATGAAAAAATTGTGGTTGATTTTGCGACAACAAGATTTATTATTGAGACAACTGATAAAGATTTTGTTGATAATGCTGTTGCAATAGTAACTAGTATAGCACATCGTGTAGATGATAGAATTATTGTTAATGATTCACAAACGCAAAAGAAAGAATATAAATTTGAAGTTCCTAAATCTAATCCTATTTCTATTGCTATTTTCATTATCGGTTTATGTTTATTAATAGCCGGTATTATTGTTCAAGTAAATCATGGCACGTTCCATGGACTACTTGAGATAATTAAACAATTTCATTCAGAAGAAATGGTATATTGTGAGCATACTATAGTTTTATTTATCTGTTCATATATATGTGTAGGTATGCCAGTATTGATTAGATTTTTTAAGAGTATATTTAAAAAACAATTTTTCGATGAAAACTTTTTAACTGCTATTGCATCTATTGGTGCTCTTGCAACAGCACATTTCATTGAAAGTATTTTAGTTCTTGCTTTATATGTAATAGGTGATAAATTACAACAAAGAGCAGTTAATCATTCAAGAAAATCAATTAATGAATTATTAACATTAAGTGTTAAAACAACGAAAATTAAAATTAATGGTGAAATAATTGAATCTGAAGTAGAAAGTGTTTTACCAGATGATATTATTGTTATAGATAAAGGTGAAGTCGTTTCACTTGATGGTATTATTGTTGAAGGTAAAACAATTATTGATACTAAAAATATTACTGGAGAATCATTAAACCGTGAAGTTGGTGTTGGTGATGAAGTATTAGCTGGTACTGTCAATATGGGTAATTCAATCGAAATTAAAGTATCAAGAATTTATAATGAATCAATGATTTCACAAATTATTGATTCAGTTGAGAATGCTAGTATATCAAAAGCTAAAACAGAGACTTTAATTACTAAATTTTCTAAGATTTATACACCGTTAGTTGTTGCGTTAGCAATAGTAATGGTTGCGTTATTTGGTGGTATATCTTGGTTAAGAACAGGTGATGTTGAAGAAATTTATAGTTGGATTTATCGTGCAATGGTATTCTTAGTAGTATCTTGTCCTTGTTCACTAGTTATTTCAATACCTCTTTGTTTCTTTAGCGGTATTGGTATGAGTAGCAAAAAAGGTATTTTAGTTAAGGGCGGTAATTATTTAGAAGCTTTATCTCAATCTAAACAAATTGTTTTTGATAAAACTGGTACTCTTACTAAGGGTGAATTTAAAGTTATTGATGTTGTTTCTAATAATGAAAAAATATCAAAAGAAGAAGTTTTGAGTTTAATTGTTTATGCAGAATATTATTCTCATCATCCTATTGGTGTTTCTATTGTTGATGAATATGGTAGGGATAAAGTATATACTGGAATAATTGATGATTTTGAAGATGTAGTAGGTGGTGGTGTTAAAGCTACTATTAATGGTAATAAGATCTTAGTTGGTAGTCTTCGCTTTATGAAAAAACAAAAGATTGATGTTCCAGAAATTGATGCGATGGGATTAGTAATTTATCTTGCAAGAGAAAGAAATTATATTGGTTATATTGTTGTAGGTGATAGTATTAGAGATGATGCTATTGAGTCTATTCAAGAACTAAGAAGATTGGGTATTGAAAAGAGTTATATTTTTACTGGTGATAGTAAAGGTATTGCAGAAAATGTAGCTAATAGATTAGGCATTGATGAAGTATATTCTGAATTATTACCAAATCAAAAAGTAGAAAAATTAGAAGAAGTTATGTCAAAAGATAATAAACATAAGACTATTTTCGTTGGTGATGGTATTAATGATGCTCCTGTTATATCAAAAGCAGATGTAGGTATTGCAATGGCATCTTCGGCTGCTGATGCTACTATCGCAATAGCTGATATTGTTATTGTTGGTGATGATTTAGATAAACTTGTTGATGCTTATAAGATTTCTAAAAAGATTCATCGTAAGGTTATTCAAAACATTATTTTATGTTTAGGTGTAAAAATAGTAGTTATGCTTTTAACCGCAATTCCAAATATAACTGTTCCTCTATGGCTTGCGATAATATCAGATGTAGGTTTATCTTTAATTGCAATTTCTAATTCAATTTTAATTGATCAAAGGAAATTTAAAAAAGGTGATAAAAATGCAAAGAAGTAAAATGGCATATATAGGTAAAATTATTAATACTTTTGGTATTAAAGGTGAATTGAAAATATATTCAGAAAGTGATTTTATTGAATATCGTTATCAAAAAGGTGCTATTATTTATATTGATAATAAACAACATATTGTATCATCTTTTAGAAATCATCAAAATATGGTTTTAATTACAATTGATGATATAAAAGATATTAATATGGTTTTACAATATGTTGGTAAGGATATATATGCATCTAATGATGATTTACCTGTTTTAGATGAAGATGAATATTATTTAGATGATTTAATTGGATTAAAGGTTTATAATCAAAATGATAAATACTTAGGTACTGTTAATGATTTTTTGGATTTACCTCAAGGTGATGTTATGGAGATTATAACAGATCAAAAAAAGAAAATTTTAATTCCTTTTGTTGATGAATTTATTGTTGAAATAACAAATGAAAAAATAGTAATAAATGAAATTGAGGGATTAATATGATGACATTTGATATTTTAACATTATTTCCTGAGATGTTTGAAGGTATTATTAATAGTTCTATTATTAAAAGAGCAATAGAAAAGGAATTAATAAAAATAAATATTATTGATTTTAGACAATATTCTGGTAATAAACACATGACAGTTGATGATTATGCATATGGTGGTGGAGCAGGTATGTTAATTCGTGTTGATCCTATTCATCGAGCATTACAAGAAATTCCTAATATTGATAAAGCTTATAAAATATTAACAACTCCGTCAGGCCATTTATGGAGTCAACAAAAAGCAGAACAATTATCAAAAAATGACCATATTGTTATTATATGTGGTCATTATGAAGGTATTGATGAACGTATTACTAATTATATAAATGAAGAAATCTCTGTAGGTGACTATGTTTTAACAGGCGGTGAAATTCCTGCAGCAATCATTTTTGATTCTGTTTCAAGATTAGTTCCAGGTGTTATTAAAGATGAATCAATTATGTTAGAATCGTTTACAACTGGTATTTTAGAATACCCTCAATATACAAGACCCCCTGTTTATGATGGTCATGAGGTTCCTGAGGTATTATTATCAGGTCATCATGCGAATATTAAAAAGTGGCAAAGATACCAAGCCTTAAAGAAAACTTATCAAAATAGGCCGGAATTATTAAAAGAAGTAGAACTATCAAAAGAAGATTTAAAAATGTTAGAGGAAATAAAAAATGAAGCGTAGTATATATATAATATTGTTACTCTTATTTATTTTTCCTTGTTTATCTAGTTGTAAAAAAATTATAACAACTGATAAAAATAGTGCTGATAAATATATAGAAACACTGTATAAATATCAAATAGGTCAAAAGAAAAATGGAATTATGATTGATTTAAGGGATATTGATATATATGCAGAAGGTCATATTAAAGGTTTTATTAGTTATGATTATTTAAAAGATCCTGATGGGTTTATCCCTTATATGGAAGGAATGTACTCAAAAGATAAAGTAGTCTTTTTACTAAGTGATGAAAGTGACTTGATACTTGAAGTGTCAAAAATTTTACAAGAAAACGGGTATAAGAAGATATATATTTATTTAGATGGATATGATAGTTTAATTAGTCTTTCATCTGATTATTTCTTTATTGAAACTGGTTTAGATAATTGTGGATGTTAAAAAAGAATCTGTATTACAGATTCTTTTTTAATTAATTTTTACTGTTTCGACAAAAAACGACAAATTTCTTCTTTCGATAATAGTATAATAAAGTTGTAAAAGTAAGAAAGGAGATATAATATGAAGAAAATTTTTATTATAATATTAGTTATATCGCTAATATTAAACAGTATTCCGTTTGCACCACTAGGAAAATTACTAGCAGCGGAATCAAATTCAATTGAGGAAACAATAGTTTCAAATAATATGGAGGGTTCAGATGAAATTGAATATGAAATTGAATCATTAAGAGAACCTAATTTAAAAGTATTTAAAAGAAAAGATGGATTAATAGAATATAACTATTATGAAGAAAATGTTCATTATTTAGAAGATGGTATATATAAAGAATATGATGTTTCTTTTAATGAATCAAATAGTTCGTATTCTAATACTGTAAATGGATATGAAGTAGTGCTTCCCAAGAATTTAAAAAAGTCTAATATTATATTAAGACATCAAGAGGATGTTTTGAAAATAAAATATTTAAGTAATACTTCAAGTAATTCCTCATCTAAAAAAATAAAAGAAGAAAAAGAAAATAAAAAAGATGTAATTACTACAAAGTCTAAAGTAGAATATAAAAATGTTTTAAAACATTCAATTATTGAATTAATCCATACACCTACAGGATTAAAAGAAAATATTATATTAGAAAAGTATGTTAAAAATTATAGTTTTAGTTATATAATTGAAACTAGTTTAAAATTAGTAAATGAAAATGATACTTTATATTTTTATAATGATTATGAAAAAGAAATATTTAGATTTAATCCTTATAATATTGTAGATAGTCAAAATAGGATATCATATGATGTAGAGTTAAATATATCAATTACAGAAGAAGGTTACTTAGTAGATGTTATACCAAGTGATGAAGTATTAAAAGAATTTACTTATCCAATAACAATTGATCCAGTAATTGAATATTCGAGTTCTACAATAGCCAGCAATATAAAAACTAAGTATTTCAGAAAAAATTTCAATGGAACAACACCAGGAATTAAAATAGAAAAATATGTTAATACTTTCCAAAATGCAGATGGTACATTTGGTAGTGAAGATATTTCTACTCTTACCATAATGGAGATAGATGAAGATATATTGGATGATAATCTTAATGTAGACACAATTAAATTTGCAAAATTAAAATTTAGGATTAAATCTTCAACACAGGATAATTCATATGATATAGCTGTAAATAGAATAACGAGATTCTATGTTGGTGATGTGCCTTTTATTTCATATCCATATGATAATATAGATGGATACACAAATTATGAAACAAAGTCGATAGGAACTATGAAAAGAGTTGAAAACGCGTATGAACTCGATTTAACAAATGTAATCAAAGAAACAAAACATAACACAATGGTGTTAGAACTTACTGCAAAAAACATACCTAATAATGAAGAAAATGTTATTTTATATGATTCTTCTTATACAGATAATAGTCAGAGACCTATGTTAACAATAGCATATATGGACAGCATGGGATTAATTGACTTTTTAACTTATCATACAGTAACATCAGGTAATACAACAGCTTACGTAAATGATTGTTTTGGTAATTTGGTCGTTGAACAAACTGATTATTTATCAAATTCAGAAAAAATATCATTTGATATAAGTCATTATTATAATATATCTTCTTCTACTACATCGGATTATGATGTAGGATATGGAAGAGGTATGACTTTAAGTTACCTTGAAAGGGTTGTTCCAGAAACGTTAAATACTGAATATTATTCTGTTATTGAATCAACAGGTAGAAAAAAGTATTATAAAAAAGGAGCTATTACTCAAAATGGATTTACCTATGTTAGTGAAGAGGGAGATGATGAATACTTAATAGTAAATTTAGCATCTTCAGTACCATATAAAAAAGTCATTCAAGAAAAATATGCGTATTGTTATGATAATGAAGGATATTTAGTAAAAATAATGGAACGCTTTACTCTGACTACTTTTATAGAGATCACTTATAAAACTACAACATATAGGGGTAATAAATTAATAGATGAAATAAAGGATTCTTCTAATAACTACGCAAAATTTATATATGAAAATAATCACTTATCAAAGATTCAAATATATAAAGCTACATACGAAGGAGAAAATGTTATAGGATATGAAATATCACAAACTAATAAATATGAATATGATAGTTCATTTAGAATGATAAAAACTTTATATTATAAAGGAAATGAAGAAATTCTATTAGGTAAAGAAGAATATGAATACAATACAACAGATGATACATTATTAAAAATAGAGAGTTATAATTATAATGGAACTGAATATATTTTCATATCAAATATGGAGTTTTTATATTTAAATGAACAAGTAGTAGAATATTCTTCTCTTTTAGGTAGTAACAAAGAAAATGAAACTACTATGAAGATGTATATTGAGTATGGAGATAGAACAACTACATTCACTAATAGCCTGGGACAAAGCACAAAATATTTATTTGATTATTTCGGACATACAAAAACAGTAATTGATAATTATGGTAATACAACACATTATAAATATGCAAATTACAATAATGAACTATATAAGGATAATCCAAATTATGTTTTGAAACATCAAATTGAGGAAGTATCAAGTCCTGTGAATTTAGGTTATAATTTAATTGATAATCATTCATTTGAAGAAGGAGAAAACCATTGGAATATATATTCTGGGGATATAGTGTATACTTCTGCATATGGATTAAAAGCATTGAAAGTAGATTTATCAAATAGTAATGAGAATACCGTTACAGCAAACCAAAAAATTAGTGTACAGACAAATAAAGTATATACCCTTACCGCATTTATTAAAGGAAGCGGTGATATTTTGATAGTATCAGATAATGAAAATTATACTGTTTCCCAAAGCGAGTTGACTGAAACTACTGATGATTATTTTTTATATAAAAAAACATTTAGTGTAAGCAGCATAGATCCAGATGAAGAATATGCAGAAGTGTATATTAATTTATGTACAAAAGAAACAGATCAATTTTCTGAACAAGTATACTTTGATCAAATAATGATAGATAAAAATAATATTGATACAATATACAATATGTTAATTAATCCATCGTTTGAAGAAAACAATAGTTGGAGTGGAGGACAAAGGATATTAAGAACTTCTGACCAATCAATGTTTGGTAATTATGAAATGAAAGTGAGTGGTAACTCAATAGTTCATCAAGAATTTGATGGTGTTCATATTCTAAAAGATACAACTATTACCATAGGTGGATTTGTAAGAACAAATGGAACAAGTGTACGTTTAAGAGTGCAATTTTTGAATTCAGAAACAGGATCAATGTCTAATTCATATGTAGTTCAATTTTACCCATATTTAACAGATTATCAATTTAATCTAAGTGAGTTTTCAGTAGAAGATGAATTTAGTACTGAATATTATGATGTCGTTTTCTTTGATATTATTAATACGGGAGAAATTGATTGTTATGTTGATAATTTAATATTAACATATGATTTATATGAAATAAAATATGAATATAATGAACTTGGTTATCAAACTAAAAGCATATATGGTTCTTCAGTTACGTCAATAGAATATAAGAGTGATAATAGAACACCGGTAAAAATAACAAAAGATAATAAAGAATTATCATTAGATATACAAACATTCTCTACATCAATAGAATTTGATAATGTTAATATAACTGAAAATAAAAACTCATATAATCAAGTAACATCTACTATAATAAATGATAAGCAAGTTAGTGAGACAGAATACGGTTATAATAATCAATATGTTACTTCACAAACAATTATCGGCAATATAGTAGAATATTCTTATGATTATTTATATGGTCTTTTGAACTCTGTTGAATATTCTGATGGTAATACCATTCAATATCAATATGATGATTACAATAGATTATTACAAACAAGTTTCACTAAAGGAAAAATTAGTTATTTATATGATGATTATGGTAATATTGAAAAAATAGAAATACTAGGACAACTTGGCAATATATTAATGAGTTATTATTTTGAATATAATGAACATTTTGATATAGAAACTATATATGTAGGAAAAGATACAAATAAAGATAGAATCATTAAATATGAATATTTGTATTTAACATTATCAAATGGTAATGAAGTATATACTGGATTAATTAATAAAGTTATTAAAGGAAATAATGATGATAATTATGAAAGATACGAATACGATAAAGAATTTAATTTATATAAAACATATATTAAAAAGCCAAATATAGAAGAAACATTAATATCAGAGTTGTTATATGATAATTACAAGAATTTATCATTTTATAAAGATTATGTTGATAACAAAATATATATGTATAATTATGATAAAGAGAATAGATTAATAAGTTGTCTTGATGAAAAAGGTAATGGTGTAAAATATCAATATTTAACAATAGACAGTGACCAAAAAGAAAAAGTAATAGTTGAATATATTGTTGATAATACTGTTTTAACGACTATGACGTTTATATATAAAGAAGATGAATTAATAGAATATTTGACAAATGATATAAAGTCAAATCCTCAAGCAATTATTGACGATTATGATAGAGTGACTGAAAAACTATTAACCACAACGGATAATAATGAATTGATAAAATATATTTATCAATACAATGAAGACAAAATCAGTCAATTAGATGGTTATGAAATAAAAATAGGTAATGATACATTAAAATATGGATATTCATATGACATATATGGAAATATAATTCAAATAATAAAATATAAAAATAATGTAGAATTTGAAAAAATAGAATATCAATATAATAATAATCAAGAGCTATTACAAGAAAAAATTACAAGAAATAATGTAATAGTATTAGTAACAAATTATACATATAATACTATAGGTAACATAACATCAATAACAAGAACTACAAAACAAGGAGAATATAGTAATTTACCATATAAAATCGAATTTATGTATGATACTAATGTTAGAATGAAATTATTATACTATAGAGTATATTTACATGGTTCTTTATCTTATACAACATACAACATTACATATGATGAATTTGGAAATATAAGACATGATGGTAAAAACTTGTTTATATATGATATAGATAAACTTATAAATATTCAAAATGATAATAATAATATAATTTATGATTATAATAGTGATGGAGTACGCATCTATAAAAAAATAATAAATTTAGATGACACATATGAAGAAGTACATTATGATGTATCAGGAGATATCATTTTAAAAGAAACAAGATATGATTCTTCAACAAACACAACAACATATATAATATATATTTATGATGAATCAGGAGTAGTAGGATTCAAAGTAGGAACAGATATAAATAACTTAACAACATACTATTTTGTAAAAAATCTCCAAAATGATATAATACAAATTATTGACACAAATGAAAATGTTGTGGTAGAATATACTTATGATGCGTATGGCAATGTATTTGTATCAGGAACATTATCAAATACAATAGGAAAACTTAATCCATATAGATACAGAGGGTATTATTATGATGAGGAAACTCAGCTTTATTGGGTATCCTCAAGGTATTATTCACCAGAATTATGTAGATTTATAAGTCCTGATGATGTAGAATATCTAGATCCAGAATCATTAAATGGATTAAACTTATACTGCTATTGTGTGAACAATCCTATTATGTATATTGATCCTTATGGAAATGATGCAATTTTAATAACTGAATATTTACCAATGGGGTTACCTATTGTAGGTCACTCTGTTTTATTCGTTCAAGATGAAAATGGAGAATGGTGGATTACTGAATATTCAGGTTCTTTTCCTGATAAGAGTACTGCTCATGTTATTTGTAGAAAAGCTACACAGTCGGATTGGGAAAGATTTAAGCCGCAAAAAGGGTTTTGGAACTCTATTAAAAATCTGTTTCAAATTTCAGGGAATTCATCAGTTTATTTAAAAGGTGATTATTCTAACAGTTTAAGTAAAGCACAAAGCTTAAATGGTTTGGATTTTGGTGGATATCACGCATTTACAAATAATTGCTTGCATTACGTTAAATCGATTTTAAGTGAAACAAATATTGATTCAGTTACGAATAATTATTTTAAGAATTCAAAAATTTTTATTCCATGCATGTTTACAAATATGACTACATTATGTAGTGTGATTGATGATGTAATTGATACTGGAAATAAAGTTTATAATTTTATAAAAGGTATTTTCAACTAAATTTATATTGAAGGAGGCATTTATGAAAAAAATAATAAATAAATTGGGACTATTGATATTTTTATTTATTTTTATCGTTAGTGGATGTTCTATAAAAAGAAAAATAAAATTTGAAAATGAACAATTAATATATAAAGACACTTGTTATTCACTAGATGAAAATTATTTACCTATCGTTTGTGAAGGAGACATGATTGAAATAGATAGAATTTTAGGAATATTTGGATTGCACAAATATTATATTAGTTCTTTAGATGTTGATAGCAATATTATTTATGACAATAAAAATCGATTTTACAAAGATGGCTTTCTACTTCCAAATGATAATAAAGATAATATTTCTAAAATATATATGACAATGAGTTTTAAAGGGAACTTTGATGATGAACTTCAAAAAACAGATGTTATACAATTTAATAATTCAGATTCAGTTTATTTAGATGACATAATTAATGAATGCCCAATAGATGAAGTTAAAATAGATAACAAATATAGTTTCTGGTTATTTATTATATATGAAAATTATTTATTTATGTCTATTCAATATGATATATACTATATGAACAATGAAATTTATTTTACAAAATATTATGATAATGAACATTTATATAAAGTAAATGATAATTATAAAAAATATTTTGAAGAATCAATTATAAGAATATTGAAATAAAAAATATAAATAGTTAGTTAAAAGTAGGCCGGTAAAGATGGTTATCTCTAATAGCCACCTTACAGGCTACCTAACTAGTTATTTTAGACATTATTTTATAAATTTATTATGTCTGAATATTTAGGACACCATTCGATATGATGTTGAAACTCAGCTTTTTTTGGGTATCCTCACGTTACTATTCGCCTGAATTATGTAGGTTTATAAGTCTTGATGATATTGAATATTTAGATCCAGAATCAGTAAATGGATTGAACTTATGCAGCTATTGTGTGAACAACCCTGTTATGTATGTTGATAGTTCAGGAAATTTTCCTGTTATAGCATTTATTATAGGCGGAATTGCTGTAGGAGCGGTTGCTTCGGTTATTGTGGTTCTAGGAGTGAAAAATTGTACTTCTAAAAAAAATCCATTAAAAGAAAATGATAAAATAAAAAATTCAGAAGGTAAAAAAAAGGATGATTTATTGGCGGATTTTTCTGATACAATTATGCCTGAATATAATCCAAAAGGTATGGCTAATAATATTAATACCATTATAACGAATGATATAGTAAACTATCCAGCTAATTCATTGCCTATACAACCCTATGGAGCTGGAGGTTACGAAATCCCTAATGGTGATTATAGTAGGTATAGCGGTGGAAGAGCTTTCTTTGATTCAACTTACGAAGAAGATTTATTTGATGTTATATTAAGTCTAAACATATGGTGATAAACATTCAAGTTTTCACTATGTTATAATTAGCCTATAGAAAAGGAGTAAAATATGAAAAAAAGATTCTTAATGATAATCATGATACTGTTAATAATATCATGTTCTGGATGTGAAAATAAGAAATTAGATTTAGAAACACTATATGAAAAAAATGCTAAAGTAGCAACAAGTTATTTTCCAGGATGGGGTGCAGATGATTATAAGTGCGAATTATTTATCTTCGAACCTGAAAATGCTACTGATTTTGAACTTGGACTTTGTTCTCCATATAATTTAGATGGTGTAGAAAAAGTTCTATATGTTAAGTATGAAAGAACTGATGAGATTCCATTTGTTGTTGCTTTACAATATAAATCAGTTAGACTTGCAAAAGAAGCCTATGAATTATATGGTTCGCAAAAATATTTGCGAGAAGCAAATATTTTAGCACTTCCGATTACTCCTGCGTATATGTTTATATATGGACGCTATATAAAAGTTGATGGATATTATTTAAGTCCTGATGGTGAAGCTTTATTATATGATGGTCAAACACTAACAAGAACTGATATCGTCATACCAGAAGGTGTAAAATGTGTAGTAATGTGGAGTTTATTTTCAAAGAAAGTTAAAACTATTAAATGTAATGATGAGTTAGAGGTTTTATATTGTTGTTCGCTTGGTTATCTTGATGCACTAGAAAAAGTAGAATTAAATGATGGATTAAAAGAAATTGGCGGAGAGTGCTTTATCATGCATAATTTAGAATATATCGTTATTCCAAAAAGCGTTGAGTTAATTGGTGCTGAAGCATTTCAAAATGTAACGATTTATTGTGAAATAGAGGAAAAACCTATAGGATGGCATAAAAATTTTGCAGGAGAAAATTGTAAAGTCTATTGGGGAGGAACATGGAAATATGTAGATGGAATTCCTCGACCAAACAGATGGATAGAAAGATAATAATTAAAATCGTAAAATAACTAATAAATATGTACACAATGTATTTATATCAGGAACATTATCAAATACAATAGGAAAACTTAATCCATATAGATACAGAGGGTATTATTATGATGAGGAAACTCAGCTTTATTGGTTATCCTCAAGGTATTATTCACCAGAATTATGTAGATTTATAAGTCCTGATGATGTAAGTTATCTTGATCCAGAAAGTATCAATGGATTGAACTTATATGTGTACTGTGGAAATGATCCCGTTAATAAGTATGATCCTAGCGGGCATAGTGCAATTTTAGCTAATTTAATTGCGAAGGGAATTTTAGCTATAGATACAATTGCAGAAACTGCTATATTGATGAATTCAGACAAATATAAAGCTGAGAATGTTTATCATGTTAATCCATCAACTGGTGAGGGAAATGTACATATTCCTAATTCTGCTGCATTTAATAACCCAATAGCTCAATTAATTTATTCTAATTATCTATATGAAAATGTAAAGAATAAAGATGGAAGCAATTTTTTTACAGGTGATCCTTATGATATTGTTGGTGAATGGCAAGCACATAATTTTGCGGCTAATTTAACAGGTTCATTAATGGTATTGAGTTTTATTCCTTTAGCATCATTATCAAATGGAGATTATTTTTGGTCAAAATTATATAACGCACACAGTAGAAGTGTTCATACTGATATAGGTCCAAATATAGACTCTGAAAAAAGAGGAATAGTTAGAGTTGTATCAAAGATTTATAAATGGATTAATAAAATTAAAAGCTTTGATATTCTTAATTGGTAATTGTATATTAAAGGAGTAGGGATCATATGAAAAAAATAAAGTTAATTGCATTATTAATTTTTTCTGGATTTATAGTTACATTGATATTCGGATTTTTAATCGATATTGATTACTCAAAAAACGTCATAAAAACAAGTGATAAATCGCTTTATGAGATGAATGAATATTATTTTTTACCTAACTATAATGAATTTGAATATAAAGAAAATGTTACCGGGTTTTACACATATGATTCCTCTAATACACTTTCTGGAGGAAGTGTTTCTTATGTATTAGAATTACAATTTGCAACTAAAAAAGTCTATAATGAATTTTTAGAATATGAGTACACAAGATATGAATATGATAGTAATTCAATCATTTTAAAAAATAATTATGAATGTTATTTGTGTTTGAATGAAGATATTACTCAATATTATTATGGTGAATATATGCCGTATGCGTTAGGAATGTTATGTTTAAATGAAAAAGATATAAAAATTAGATATGTATACTATGTTAATATAGAACATTCCATAGATAATAAATTTAATGATGTATTTCAAAATACAAATTGTACTTGGTGAACGTATTGATTTTAGAAAGAGCATAGGGAGAATATTATTTTATAATATTTCTCCGAGTGCTTAATTATGTAAATTGGATACCAATTTCATTACTAACATATTATAATTAGGATATAGTTATTATGAGGATACTCGTAATAGCCCTGTTGAAACTCAGTTATTCTATTGCAACTCTAGATATTATTCACCTGAACTTTGTAGGTTCATAAGTCCAGATAGTATTGAGTATTTAGATCCTGAAAGTATCAATGGATTGAACTTATATGCGTACTGTGGAAATGATCCCGTTAATAAGTATGATCCTACAGGTCACATCGCGATTAGTACAATTATTGGAATAATTCTTGGTATAGGTGCTTTGGCGGCAACCGCTAATGATATTTATCAAATTGCAAGTGGAAATGTGTATGTAGATATGAATAAAACAGATAATGAAAATGTTCATATTGAAAATTCCTATAAAATACTAACCCCTTGGATGAGATATGGTTATAGTTTCTATTTGAATCATTTTAATCCTAATACTAAAGATGTTATTCAGGGAAGTACAGCAGGAGTTCAATTTGAATGGGAATTGCATAATTATGCTGCTTGGCTGGGTTTTGGTGGAGAGCCAGCTAAACATCTTGATGTTGGAAAAACTATATTTGCGGATGGGGAAGCTCATCCATTAAGGGATAAAGATGGTGATATCACAAAAGAAGGTGTGATGTCACTAGGAATGAGGATAGGTTATATTTTATCAGGTAACCCTATATATTGGATTCCGGATTTAATTATAAATGGAGGATTTTAAAATGAAAAAGATATGCGTATTACTTTTAACAATATTAACTTTGCTTTTAACTTCCTGTGGAGAAGACACAACACGATTAGCAAAAGATGAATTTTCGAAATATTATAATGGAAGAAATGAAGTTGTTTTAAATTATTTAGATAATCTTTACTTTGAAAATTATATCCTTAGTTTAAGTGATTTGATAGAAAAGAGTGAATTTAATAATGGTTTGATTATAAAACAAGATAAATTCTTTTTTTCAACCTCTACAGAAAATTCAATGTATGATTTCACTTTAAATATTTATGAGGCAAATTTACAAGGCACGAATGTAAAAATGATTTTTTCCAAAGATGGGTATAAAACTCATCCTTGGGTCTATGCTATTGATGAAATGTTTTATGTGGAATTTTATTCAAATAATGCTTTTGATTTAAAAAGTAAATTAATTGATAAATATACAATATCTACAAGAATTTATGAGAATGTTGCTAGTGGAGAGGATTGTTCTTTATCTGACTATTTTCAAAGTGACTCTCAAAGTAGATACAGTATTGAAGTAGTAGAAAACATATCTCCTCAAGAACATGGTGAATTTATTATTACTGACTTAGAAAATGGAATAACTAATATTATAGATGATGATTACTTAAAAGATACGATTTATATTGAGTCTATGGAAAAATTTAATTATAGTCCAATGAGATTTGATATATCAAATGACAAGATTTTATTAACATATGGAATAGGTGCAGGAGATGGATGGAATAATGCGCATTTGATATTTGAATATGATTTTAATTCGAATAAATTAAAATATCAATTACTTGCATTTCCAGATGATTTGATGAATGTAAAAATTATATACATTGGTTAAATTTTAAATTCTCGTGTACTAATAAAAACCAAACAAAACTCAAAATATTTGACATTCAAGAGAAAAAGTAATAGAACCAAAGTTATTTTGGTAAAACAATTGCTTTTGATTTTTATAATATAGATGAAGTAATATTGTTTGAGAATATTATTAATTAATATTACTTTTAGGAGACACTTGGATACGAAGATGATTATTACAAACATAATTAATAATTTTGTAGACTAATATAAAAAATATCATTATTAACAAGGGTGGAACTGAGTAATATCAGTTTCATCCTTTCTTACATTTAGTGGGAAAGAAGCGAAACCTAGGTATTCTAGTTGTCGCAATAGTCGAAAATGCAATTTGTTGCATTTTCCTTATCCTGCCTCTAAAATAAGCAAATTTTCAACACTTTTGAGTTAGATATTTAAATTTAATATTTTTGTTTTTAGTTGATTAATTTTGTATTAATATAAAAAATGTGGTATAATCATTATGTGAAATAATTATCCACAAGGATAATTAAGATTATGACGTCGAGTAATGTCATTAGAATGAGGATAGCTTATATTAGGTTTGGTAACCCTATGTTTTGGATTCCGGATTTAATTGTGAATGGAGGATTTTAAATTGAAGAAGATATGCCTATTATTTTTAACAATATTAACTTTGCTTTTAACTTCTTGTAGATAAGATACAACGCAATTAGCAAAAGATGAGTTTTCGAAATATTATAATGGGAAAGACGAAGTTGTCTTAAATATTGAAGACAATCTTTATTTTGAAAATCATATTTTAGAGAGTGAAAGTTTAAAAAATTCATATGGTTCTATAGTTTTTCACGAAAACTTAATTTATTATGTATCAATTAATAGTTTAAAGAAAAAATATAGAAATGAATTTATAAACATTTATACCTGTGATTGCTATGGCGAAAATACAAATATTATTTATTCAAAAGAGATAAATACAAATAGTAATATTACATTAAAAACAAATAAAGACTCTTATTATATTGAATACAAAAAAGAAAAGTTGATTTATATTGATAAATACACAATATCAACAGGAATTTACGAAAATATTGCTAGTGGCAAAGATTGTAGTCTATCTGATTATATGCCAAAAGAAGAACAAAGCAGATATAGTATTGAAGTAATAGAAAATATATCACCTCAAAAACACGGAAAATTTATTGTCACTGATTTAGAAACAGGTTTATCTAATATAATAGATGATGAATATTTAAGGAACACAATATATATTGAGTCTATGGAGAAGTTTAATTATAGTCCTAAAAGAGTTGATATATCTAACGGACATATTTTATTAACATATGGAATAGGTGCAGGAGATGGATGGAACTATCCACATTTAGTTTTTGAATATGATTTTGATTCAAATACATTGGAATACAAATTATTAGCATTTCCATTTGATAGCGTGCCTATAGAGATTATCTATATTGGTTAAAAAGTCGATATTATAGAAACAGGATAAGAGTTGTGCTCAAATTTTGGGTACAACTCTGATTCCGCAAATGGGATACCCATTTCAAGTTTATAAGAATGAAGAAGCAATATTATCTATATATTTGTTAGTTAATATTTAAGGATAACCAAGATTATGACGGCGAAACTCAGTTATTTTATTGCAACTCTAGATATTATTCGCCTGAATTATGCATATGGATTTACCATTTTCTCTGCGGGAGGCAATTTGGGTAGAAAAGATTGGTATTTAGACGAGAGTAAAGAAAGATCGATATATTTTAGTGGTTTTAATTTAGAGGTTTCTATAGAAATATCAGAAGATATGAAAAGTGAAAAGGATTTGTTTAGTGTGGCTTGCAGTATTTTTAAATTTGGATATGATGGAAAATTTATTGATTTTAACATAGCTTTAGGTCTTACACAAGAATATATTAATATTGATATTGTTGCTATTATTCGAGAGATAGAAGACGTTTTAAAAAATGGGAGAAGAGTATAAGTGGTAAATAATAAGGAAATAAGATTACGTATAGAACTAGGTATATTAAAAAAAAGATATTGCGCATTATGCGGGTTAAAACTTAACAGAAAAATTATATGTATAGATCAGATATATGTATATAGACCCTTTTGCCTACCTTTTTTAAAAGAGAAAAAAGCGAAGAGGATAGTTGTTACTCCGGTATATTATTGTAGAAAATGCAACTATATGATAGATTATGATTCGCAAAAAAAAATATCAATTAAACAAAAAGAGAGCAATTCTTATATTTTGTTAGAAGGTAACAATTTAATTAAAAAATTAAAAATAAAATAATAAGAGGTGATAATATTATGAACAAAAGAAAATATTCTATGATGGATAAAGTTTTAAGTTATATTCTTCTGGTCTTAGCTATTTTTGGCTGCACGTTAGGATTGTTGATTGTGACATCTACCATAAAATTAGTTGATTCTTTTCCAATTTCATCTAGTCGGTTTGGTTTTTATTTGATAATAATTAGCTTGTTTTGTTTTATATATTCTATTATTATTATTGTTTTATCAAATAAACAATTAAAGCGCAAATAAAATTTTTAATAAGATGAGATTATGATGTTGACATATAAATTTATTGGTTATGATGTTCATAAAGTTTTTATTATTATGAATGTAACATAGGTATCTTATTAGTTATTAAAAACAAAAAGGTAATTTAGTAGGTATTACAAAATATAAAAAAGTGTTTAGTGAATATTCACTAAACACTTTTATTTTACTTTTATGATGCGGTGGTCTTCTATAATAATTAAACGTTTTTTGTATAGATTACCCACTGCTCTTTTGAAAGCACTTTTACTCATTTGAAAGTATTTTGATATTTCTTCTGGAGTTGAAGCATTACCAAGAGGTAATACTCCTCCCATTTTATCTAAATAATCTAATATTATTTGGCTATCGTCTAATCTTGCTACTTCTTTTTGTGCAATAGTAGTACCATAATAATATCCTTTTTCATTAATATGGTTAATGGTAAATTCGATTCTTTCACCTAAACGGTATTTTTTTCTGATTAAGCTTTTATGAATAAAAACATAATTATAATCATCTGTGTAAATACCTAGTCCTTCACTGTTAATTTTAGATACAGTGCCTGATGATGATTCTCCTTTACTTAATTTAATTATTTCTTTTATTTTGTCTTCATGATTAATAATTCTTGCGGTAAGTTGATCTGTTTTACTCTTTAATATACATGGTAATTTATCACCAACCATTGGCCATGCTTTGCGGTAATTAGGTAAGTAATCTGCTGATAGTAATATATCTTTTGTAATACCAATATTAACAAATACTCCTGCGTCATTTATTCCGACTACTTCAACAAAACCATATTGATCGATAGTGATTAAAGGTTCTTCCATTGTTGCACAAAGTCTTTTCTTTTGATCATAGTATAAAAATGCTTTTATTTCTTCTCCCGGTGTTAGTTTTCTTGTTGCTTGATTGAAGTGTAAAAAGACATAGGTTGTTAATTCAGGATCTTTTGGACTTAAAGTATAACTGATATCAGTTTCTCTTTTTACAATAAATTCATTAACTGCACCGACTTTTAACATTTTATCACTACCTTTCTTTATAAATTAATTATATCAAAAAATAATAAATATTTCAATTATTAAAACAAAACTATTTGTATGTTACTTGCAATTATAGTTAAAATATGGTATAATATATAGGATGTTGGAATTGTCCGATGTCATAACACAATATTCCGCTGGTATCTAATAATTGTAGGATACGTATGAAAATTGGAAGATAATAAAGGAGTGTAAAAAAATGAGTCAACAATTAATTAAAGCGGTTACTCAATCTTACATGAGAAATGATATCCCTGAATTTAGAGCAGGTGATACAGTAAAAGTTCACGTAAGAATTAAAGAAGGCGACCGTGAAAGAATCCAAGTATTTGAAGGTTTAGTAATTGGCCGTCGTGGAGGAGGCATTAGCGAAACTTATACAGTTAGAAAAATGTCTTCAGGTGTTGGTGTTGAAAGAACATTCCCTGTTCATTCTCCAATGGTTGCAAAAATCGAAGTTACTCGTTTAGGTAAAGTTCGCCGTGCTAAGTTAGGTTATATCCGTAACTTATCTGCAAGAGCAGCTCGTATCAAAGAACGTCGATAATCAAAAAGCACTATGTTTTATACATAGTGCTTTTTTCTTTTACTTATAAAATAAATAATATACATAATTAATGATATTAATAATATGATACTAGCTACAATGAATATAGTAGGAGAACCTTTAGAATATATTAAACTACCTAGTAATGGACCTAAGACATTACCTATTGAAATAATAGTTTGTCTAGCTCCTGTTAATTTACCATTATTGTTATTATTAATATAATTAGATAATTCATTTTGTTCAAGAGGTGTTATTAAACCTTTGATAATAATATATATTAAATGAGTAGAAAATAATAAATATAAAATATTAGTTTTAATTGAAAAAGTTACAAAAACTAATATTGAAGATATAAAAATAAAAATACTTAAACAATATCCTAGTTTATTACCTTTAATTCTTTTAATAAATGGAATTATTAATAAATTAGATACAGCACTAAAAATACCAGTAATTAAAACATAATGTCCTAAAATAGAAGCTTTAAAACCAATATGAATAATATATGTATCCAAATACTTGTTTATTAATATTTGACCTATTGTTAAAATCATTAAAGATGCAAGTAATAAATATATTAAATAATTATTTTTTGTTTTTGAAGATTCATTAATAACAATATTTTTTTGATCATTATTATTTTTATATACATCCTTAATAAAAATCCCGAATAAAGTTGCAGTTAAAGTAGTAAAACAAACTTGGAAAATAAATATATTATCAATACTTAAACCGATAATATCTTTTAATAGTCCCCCTATTTCATAACCAACTGATGTTCCTAAAATATAACAAGATGTAAGAATAGATAACATTTTTACTTTTGTCTCTTTATTTGAATAATCAATACATAAAGACACAAATAACGTAGAAGGAGCAGATATGAAAAATCCCGCAAGAAATCTAAATATTAAAATAATAAAAGGGATTGAGTTAATAAAACCAAAACCTATTTGTGATAAAGCATAGCCTATTAATCCTAATATAACTAACCATTTTCTCCCTATCTTATCTGATAGAAATCCAAATAATATTGCCCCTACAACTTGACCTAGTGACATTAATGATGAGAAAAATCCAAAGTATTCATCGGGTAAATTAAGTAATGTTACATATTCAACTGTTATTGGGTGAACAATGTTAACTGATATTCCAAATAGAAAATATAGGATGAAGAAAATGAAAATTTTTTTATTGTTCATAAAATCACCTTATTAAGTATATCATAAATAATAAAAAAAATTGAGTCATTGACTCAATTTTATTTTGCATTTCTTGGATATCTTGTTAATCTTCTTGAATACATTCTAAGAGGTTTTCTGAAATTGAAAATTAATGTATGAGTTTTTAATCCTTGAATTATATAGAAAGCATTATAGAATATTGCAAGGAATACAATATATATAAATAAGAATAATGGATAACTCATACCTAATGTATTTTGAACATCGTTACCTGGTCTAAAATACATCGGATCTGTTGAGATTTTTAATACATAGATTTGTAAGAATGTATATCCCAAGATAACCAAGAAACAAATTAATTCTCGCAAAGCGCTTTTTTTAAGAGAACCATCATAATATTTAAAATCAGTAAATCTTAATGTTATCATACTAATTGATGTGATAAATAGTAATGAATGAGTTACAATTGAATAAATATTTTCAAATTGAAAATATTTATTACAGAATCCTGCTGCAGGATATGCGAAAAAGATAAGTACATTTAATATTGCAGATATTGCAGTGAAATTATAAAAGAATTTTTTATCTATTATTATTGATAAAATCATACACCAAACTGACATAGCACACCAAGGACGTGGTAAAAGATTCCACATTAAATGTTCTATTGCAAAATAGTCTCCTGATTTAGATAAGATTCCCTTTGCTATATAGATGCCTCTTCTTGTAAGTTCAAAAAATAAAAGTCCGAATACTAATCCTCTAATTACCCAAAGTCTTGTTTTATAATCTTTATTTCTTAAAAAAGATAATCCTATTGTTATTAAGATGCATAATACTAAAGTGATAATGTGGGCTGGCCCCCAAGCGCCGTCAATTTCTGGATTCACTGAAGATTCACTAAAAATCCATTGATGAAATGTCATTTCTTTAATCCTCCTATAAAGTTTTTAGTTTTATTAAATAAATTAGTTACATCTGTTTTAAAGTTTTTATAATCAAAAATTAAAGATATCAAAAAACAAATTGGAGTTAATAATACATATGCAGGAACTAATAACCAAAACCAAGGCCAATGTTTAGCCTCACCCGCATGAGGTCCTACAGGTATAGTTTTAAAAATATTAGGACAGAATAGAGAAAGAAATCCTCCTATTGCGTCATCCTTTGAACTCCAAATGTATGAAGTGTTTTTGTAATTTACATTAATAATATCATTTCCTCTTAAAGGAATAAAACCAAGTTCACTTTGGAAGATTTGATTTAACATTATAAACGCAAGAACCAACATTAAACAACCAGGAACTTTCCATACGTTTTTGTAACTGATCTTATGATGACCTAACATTACCATTAATAAAGGTACTACCCATAATAATGTATGATGGATATAGAATCTAATAATATCTAATGTATCAGTTAATTGATTAGGTTTTTCTAGAGGTTCCATTGGATACACCACCGCAATAGCACCACCTAAAATACCTAGAAAAAACATATAGTCTTTTGCTGTAGAATTTTTTCCAATATATATAAATACAAATAATAAAATATTTGCACCACATATATTAACAAACCATATATCACGATATAATCTATCAATATCAGTTGAATATGGAGGAAAATAACATTTTAAGAAGTGTAATATTAATCCAAAGATTAATAAAGAAAATAAAACTATTTTCTGGGTCTTAATGCTTTTTTTCCTTAATAAAAAATATAATCCTAAGAAAGTGCCGATAGAAGCGAATAACCAAAAGTAGTACCAAAAACCGGTTAACATTTTAATTTCCATAATACTTCTCCATTTTACAAAATATAATAAAATTATATCATATTCATTTTGGATTAACAATATCACCTTTACCATAATGCATATTTTAACTATTAGAATGCATATAATGAAAATGGTGATTTTTATGAAGTATTATTTAGTTGGTGTAAAAGGCTAGGGACTTCATGAATGTCTGGCATCATTTGATAATTATTTGTTTATATCGAATAAAAAAAGACTACATATAAGTGCAGTCAAATTATAAGTCTAAACTATTAGGATTTAATAAGAAATCAAGAATATTTATAAATGTCAAATATAAAGAAAGAAATCTAGTATTGAAAAATATAAAATGTTAACTTTTTCCGGAATACATTAAAAAATAATATTAATGTTATAGATAAAAATAGTTTACTAAATGTTAATGAATATTAATTACATGAAAACTAAATATACAATTATAAAATAATTTTTATATTGCCATTTGCATATAATGTAATGGTGATTTTTTATGAACAAACTTACTAGTAAGTTTTATTTAGTTGGTATAAAAGGAACAGGTATGTCGGCTCTTGCGGTATATTTAAAACAAGAAGGAAATATAGTTATAGGTAGTGATGTTAACAAAAGATATTTTACTGATGCTAATTTAATTGAAAATAATATTAATATTTTAAATTATAATGGTGAAAATATTAATGGAGAATATATATATATAATAGGATTATCGATTAATAAAGAAAACGTAGAGTTTAATGAAATATTAAAAAATAATTATGAATATTATTATTATAATGATTTTATAGGACAATTAAAAAGAGAAATGATTTGTGTAAGTGGAACTCATGGTAAGACAACAACAACTTCATTTTTATATCAATTAGGTGAAAATAATATATCAGCTATTATCGGAGATGGCACAGGTTATTCTAATATTAATAATAAATATGTTGTAATAGAGTCATGTGAATATAAAAATCATTTTTTAAAATATTATCCAATCCTTGGTGTTATTTTAAATATTGAATTGGATCATCCTGATTTTTTTAAAAATATAAAAGATGTAATTAAAAGTTTTCAGTTGTTTAGTGATAACTGCAAAACTATTTTAGTTAATGGTGATGATATAAATATTAAAAAAATAAAGCATTTTAAAAAAATTACGTTTGGATTCAATAAAGATAATGATTATGTTATTAAAATATTAGAGAAATACAAAGAAGGATATTTAATTAATATATCTGGCAAGGATTTAGATTTAAATTATATATCTTTACCCGGTATTCATAATATATATAATCTTGTAGGAGCAATTCTTTCTTTACATATATTAAATATTAATATTCCAGTAAAAAAACTTGAATTTCCTAAAAGAAGAATGAATGAAGAATATATATATAATACTATTGTTATTGATGATTATGCTCATCATCCTACAGAAATTAAGAGTTTAATTTCTTCTGTTAAACAAAAGTATCCTGAGTATAAAACATATTGTATATTTCAAAGTCATACATATTCTAGGACACTTAAATTTAAAAAAAAATTTAAAAAGGTTTTACAGTTAGTTGATGTTGTTTATATAAGAGATGTTTTTTCTTCTTCTAGAGAAAAAGTGAATATAAAAAAACAAAAAAGAATTAATAGGTATTTTAATACTTTTAAAAAATATCATTGTTCTATTTTTGATAATATAGATTATCATAATAAAAATGTAATAATGATAATAGGAGCTACACCAAGTGATGAAGTAATGAATGATATTAAACGGAAAAAGAGATAATGAAAATGAAAATAATTTTTTCATTTTCATTGCCTCTTATTTTTTATTGTGGTATAATAAATATGTCTAATATTATGAAACGAGGTAATATATATGAAAGGAGACAAAAACAGCATAAATAAGAACAAGATTTATGACGTTGCTGGAAAAGCTGGTGTTTCACTTGCTACTGTTTCTAGGGTTTTGAATCATCCAGAAAAAGTTAAAAAAGCGACGCGTGAACGTGTTCAACGTGTTATTGATGAACTTGGTTATAAACCTAATTTAAATGCTAAAGGTCTTGCAAGTTCTAAATCAACTACTGTTGCTATTGTTGTTCCAGAATTAACAAGAAGTTCAATTGCTGGAATGGTTGACGGGATTGCTGCTTGTGCACATCGCCGTGGTTATTTATTACGTTTGTTTGTTAATAATTATAAAATGACTGATGATAAAAATGAATCTGAACTTGAATTATGGGGTACAGTTATGTCATCAGGTGTAGATGGCGTTTTATATATCAATGATGAAATTACTGATGAAAATTTAGAATTAATTAGAAATGTTGATACTGATGTGGTATTAACTAATACTGTATGTAGTGATCCAAGTATTCCTAGTGTTGCGATTGATTATAAAAAAGCTGCTTATGAAATGACTAAGGAAATGATTAATCGTGGTAATACAAAAATTTGGATGATTACTACTATTAGAAAATATGTAGTTAACGATTTAAAAGTTGAAGGATATGAAGCTGCAATGAAAGAAGCAGGTTTAGAACCTTACGTATTATCAGTATCAGGTAAAACTGAATTAAATGTTCCCGCTTATACTGAAGCGTTAGAAAAGGAACATCCTGAAGTTGCGATTGTTGTTCGTGATTCAATGGCTGTATCTTTTATTAATGTAGCTAGATTATTACATATTCATATTCCTGATGAATTACAAGTTATCGGTTTCCAAAATACAAAATATGCTGAATTATCAAGACCTAGTTTAACTTGTATTAATACACCTATTTATGAAATTGGTGAGGAAGCGATGGATTTATTAACTAGTCTAATTAAAGAAGAAAATGAAGATAGTGAAGAAATTGAAATTAAACGAAATATTGATTATGATATCGTTTGGAGAGATTCCACTAAAAAGTAGTATTATTAAAGGTAATGACAGAGATTTATTCGTTGCTGAGAGAATAAACAATTTAATAATATGAAGTACTTACAACTTAATATTAAAGTGCACAAGAAATTGTGAATTAAGGTGGTACCGCGGAATTTATTTCGTCCTTAAATAAAAGTAGTAGTATATTTTTATTTAAGGATTTTTTTATAAAATAATAGGAGGAATATAAAAATGAACTTTTTTGAAGAATTACAATGGAGAGGTTTAATAAATAGCGTTACTGATGAAGAAGTAATAGAAAAAATAAATAATGGTAAATTAACATTTTACTTAGGAACAGATCCTACAGCAGATAGTTTACATGTAGGTCACTTATTAGTATTCTTATTTGCTAAAAGATTAGAAATGCATGGACATCATCCAATTTTATTAATTGGTGGTGCCACAGGATTTATTGGTGATCCACGTCCTACATCTGAAAGACAATTATTATCAAGAGAAACTATTGAAGCTAATGCTGCCGCATTACATAATCAAGTTTCTAATTTATTCAATTGTGAAATGGTTAATAATTATGATTGGATTAGTAATATTAGTATTTTAGATTTTTTAAGAGATTATGGAAAATTCTTTAATATTAATTATATGATTAATAAAGAAACTGTTAAATCAAGATTAGATACAGGTATTTCTTATACTGAATTCTCATATCAATTATTACAAGCAATTGACTTTGAACATTTATACAGTCATAAGAATTGTGTTATGCAAATAGGTGGGCAAGATCAATGGGGTAATATTACAAGCGGTTTAGAATTAATAAGAAAAATTGATGGAGCTGATGCAAAAGCATATGGTGTAACTGTTCCTTTATTTACAAAGAGTGATGGTACTAAATTTGGTAAATCTGAATCTGGTGCTGTATGGTTAGATCCTAAGAAAACTACACCTTATAGCTTTTATCAATTCTGGATTAATACACCTGACTCTGATGTTATTAAATGTCTAAAACAATTCACTTTCTTAACAAAAGAACAAATTGAAGAAATTATGGTTTCTTTTGAAAATGAACCACATTTAAGAGTTGCTCAAAAAGCTCTTGCAAAAGAAATGACAGTTTTAATTCATGGTGAAGAAGCTTACAATCAAGCTGTTAAAGTTTCTACCGCATTATTTAGCGGAAAAGTAGGAGAATTGACAAAAGAAGAAATCGAAATGGGATTTGAAGGTGTTCCTACTGTTGAAATCGAAGAAAATATGAATTTAATTGATGCGCTAGTATTAGTAAAAGCTGCAAGTTCTAAACGCGAAGCAAGAGACTTTATTAACAATGGTGCTGTTTTAGTAAATGGTGAAGTTCAAAAGAATTTAGAATTTGTTGTTTCTAAAGAAAATGCAATTGGTAATACATATACTATTATTAGACGTGGTAAAAAGAATTATTATTTATTAACTCACAAATAGGAGATAATATGAAAACATTAGATAAAATTCAAAATCTTGTTTTAGAAGCTATTGAAGATGGTGCTTTTCCTGGTGCTAATTATGCGATAATATTTAAAGATAAAGCGTATGTAAATAGTTTAGGAAATAAAGCTTTATTCCCTAATGTTGAAAAAAATGATTTAAACACTATTTATGATATGGCATCACTTACAAAAGTTATTTGTACAACTACTGCTATTTTACAATTAATGGAAGAAGGTAAGTTAAGATTAGCTAATCCAATTAAAAAATATTTACCTGATTTTCCTTATGAAAATATGACAGTATTTGATATGGTAACTCATACTTCAGGATTATACCCTGATGTATTTAATGTAAGCAAATTAAAAAGTGAAGCTCAATTCTGGGAACAAGCTTATACAATGGGTTTAAAAGATGAAAAAAATAAAAGAATAATTTATTCTGATATCGGTTTTGCTATTTTAGGTAAAGTAATAGAAGTTATTTCTAAACAACCTTTAAATGAATATGTATTAGAACATATTTTTAAACCATTAAATATGGTAGATTCTGGATATTTACCGAAGGATGTTTCAAGATGTGCTCCTACTGAAGATCGAAATGATGAAATGTATCAAGGTATCTTAAGAGGAAAAGTTCATGATGAAACTGCTTATTGTTTAGGTGGAGTTGCGGGTCATGCTGGATTATTTTCTACTATAAGTGATGTTGTTAAATTTGTTCAAATGATTATGAATAATGGTACTTTAAATGGTGTGAAAATTTTATCTAAAGCATCAATTGATGCTTTGTATCGACCTTTGGTAGAAGATAAAAATGGTAATATGATTGAAGGAGAAAGAAGAACAATTGGTTGGATTAATAGAACTAATAATGGTCCTTCTGGCGATCTGACTAGTCATAATACTATTTTACATACTGGTTTTACAGGTACTAATATTTGGATAGATCGTGATAATGAAATTGGTTTTGCGATGTTAACTAATCGTGTTCATCCTACACGTGGAAATGGTAAACATATTGAAGTAAGAGCAAGATTGGCTAACTTTATTATGGCTCATTTAGAAGAGTTAAAAGAAGAAATAAAAGGAAGTGATTAACATGGGAAAAACAATTCTTGCAATAGGCGGACATATCGGAGATATGGAATTAACAGCTGGTGGATTGATGGCTAGTAATGCCGTTGATGGAGGTAAAAATATTACTCTTGCTTTAACTGCTGGAGAACGAGGAAACCCTCCACATTTAACAGTTAGCGAATATCGCATACAAAAAATTAATGAAGCTAAAGCTTTTGCTGAGATGGTAAATGGTGAGGCTTTGGTATTAGAATACTGTGATGGTGAATTGCCAAATGATGAAAAGGTAAGAAGAGAAGTGGCGGAAATAATCGTTAAATATAAACCTGATATTATTGTTACTCATTGGCATAGCCAAATGCATAAAGATCATAATGCTACTCACTACATTGTTCAAGATGCCCAATTTTTAGCTGGTGTTGTTGGAAATAGTGAAGGAAAAAGACATTATGCTCCAGTTTATTTTTGTGAAAACTGGGAAGACGATAAAGACTTTGAACCGTATATTTATGTTGATATCACAAGGGGATATGATTTATGGTGTCAAGCTATTCAAAAACATTGGTTTATTATGAATAGTAAAGATTTTAAATATTATGATTATTATACTTCTCTTGCAAGATGTCGCGGTGCTTTATCTAAAAAAATGTATGCAGAGTGTTTTAATATAAAACCTGAACATAAGAAAATAATTAAAGACAGTTTGTAAAAAATGTGTTATAATATAGTGACATTAAAGGAAGTGATAACATGAAAATTTATGATACACATAGTGATGTCTTTTCTAATTTATATGATCGATATATTAAAGGTGAAAGAGACATTTTTGAAAAATACCATATTGAGGATTTATCGAAAGGTGAAGTTGCTGGTGGTATTTGGGTGGTTTATAGTGATAAAGTTTTCGATATTATTGATGCTTATCAAATAGCTTTAAAAGAATTTGAGAAATTTAAAGATAGTTATGATGTTGTATATGGATTAGAAGGATTAAGAAATGTTCCTGATTTAGAAACTTTTGATAAATTATATCAAATGGGAATCCGCCATGCAGGGCTTACATGGAATGAAGAAAATCATCTTGCAACAGGTGTAAGAGGTAGTGCTGATCGTGGTCTAACTGATTTAGGAAAACAATTTCTAAACTATATGAATGAACATAATATGATAACTGATGTTTCTCATTTGAATATTAAGAGTTTTTATGATGTTGTTGATTATAATCCCAATATTTTAATAGCAAGTCATTCTAATGCTTTTGCTCTTGCAAATCATCCTCGTAATTTAAATGATGATCAAATCAAAAAATTACATGAAGCTGGTGGTTATGTAGGTATAGTTGCAGCAAGAAATTTCGTTTCTCATTTATCTGAAAAACAAAATGTTGAAGGATATGTTGATCAAATGATATATATGATTGAACATTTAGATATTGAACATGTAATGATAGGTATTGATATGATGAGTTATTTAACTGATTTTAATAATGCTAATTTAGATGATTTACAAACTCATAGTGATTCACAAAATATCATTAAAGAAATGAAAAAAAGAATGTTTACTGATGATGATATTAAAAAAGTAGCGTATGAAAATTTCTTAAAGATTAAAGGCTTAATAAAATAGGAGGATATATGAAAAAATTAAAATTCGTTTTATTACTAGTAATTGCATTATTCCTTTCAACATTGTCAGTATCGACAATTTCTGCATGGAAAAATCCAATTAATTTAAAAACATATGAACAAGAAACTGAAGAGTTTCGTGCTGTATGGATTGCGAGTGTGTTTAATTTAGATATTAAAAAACAAAATGGAACTAGTGAACAAGCTATTAATGAATGGAAAGCACAATATCTTGCAATGTTAGATACTGCTCAATCATATAATATGAATGCGGTTGTATTCCAAATAAGACCAGCAAATGATGCTTTTTATCCTTCTAAGTATAATCCTTGGAGTGAATTCTTAGCTGGCTATGGTGTTAATCCGGGTTGGGATCCATTAGAATGGATGATTGAAGTTACTCATGAAAGAGGTATTGAATATCATGCGTGGTTAAATCCTTATCGTGCTACTGCTGCTACTCATTCTGTTCCTTATAGTACAACTGATCCAACTACAAAAATTAAAAAGTTAGTTGAATATGATGAAGCTGCTTTAAATAAAAATAAAGCAATTGTTTTCCAAGGAAAAGAAATTGATGGTGTAACTAATCCTGTTTTTGCAAAAGGTGAACAATTATATCATAATGTTGTATTAGGTACTGAAGGTAAATATGTTTTAAATCCTGCTGCTGAAGAAACTGTTGAACACTTAAAATTAACAATTGGTGAAATTGTTGATAATTACGAAATTGATGGTATTCATTTTGATGATTATTTTTATCCAGATGATAGTACATACGGAGGAACTAATCCTGATTTTAAAGGGCTAACTTTCTCATCTGAACCTTATGTTGATTACGCTGATTATCAAAATTATCTTACTACAGGTGGAGATTTAAGTATTTACGATTGGAGAAGAAGTAACGTAAGTAATTTAATTAAAGAATTAAGTGATTTAATTAGAGAAAAGAATCAAACAAAAGATGTTAAATGTGCATTTGGTATTTCTCCTGCCGCAAGATGGGCTCCTTCAGCTGAAAGCTGTGGAATTCGTGGTGCAGAAGGAGGTATGGTAGGTACTGCTATTTGTAATGATTATTATAGTTATTCTGATCTTTATGCTGATACTTATACATGGGCTAAGAATGAATGGATTGATTATATCTTACCTCAAAATTATACTAATTTAGATGGTAATTATATCACTATTGCAAGATGGTGGCATAATGCGTTAAAAGAAAGTAAAACTAAATTATACATGGGTACTGCTTCATATCAAATTGATACTTGGGGAGACTCATTAGAATTATATTATCAAATTAGATACAATCAATCAGTTGGCCATCGAGTAGATGGATATTGTATGTATGACTATACAAGCGTAACTGAGAAAAAAGGTAAAGCCGCTATGGGTACTGTTCAAAAAGCGTTATGGAAAATGGATGCTTTGACACCTCTTTATGCAGCTTATACTTATGATGATAGTGTAATTGAAAATATAAATGCTCCTGAATTAATTTGGGAAAGCGAAAACACATATACAATTAAATTAAGAGAAACTGATAAAGTTAAAGCATATGTGATTTTATCTTATGATGAAAATGAAGAAGTTGATTTAACAAAAGGAACAAGAGAATTCTTAAAAATAGATACAGATGCGCAATTTACAATCATTCCAACAAGCGGTAAAAAATATGTTCTTGCTGCATATAATGAAAGTAATAAATTACAAGAATCTTATGTATTATTAGATTTCCCTCCTGAGCCAGTTAATGAAGCTCCTGTAATCGGTAACGTATCAGAAATTAAACCTGAGTATTTAACTGGTGAATCATTTACATTCACTTTCACAGCATCTGATACTGAATCAGAAGAGTTAACTTATACTGTTTATATAATAGAAAATAATTCAGAAACTGTTCTTAAAACAGGAACAATTACTGATAATACTGAAAGTGTAACTGTAGGACCTTATTTCTGGACATTTAAAGGACAAATAAAAATAGTAGTTTCAGATGGTAAAAAATCAGATGAAAAAATATATGATGTTTCAATAGTTGATCAAGTAACACCTGAACCTGAACCTACACCAACTCCTACTCCAAAACCAGAGAAAAAAGGATGTAAAAAGAAACAATTAGAATCACTAACACTACTATTTAGTTTAGGATTATCATTAATATTAATAAGAAAAAGGGATGAATAAACATGAAGTTAAAAAAGAATCATAGTAAAGAATATTTAAAATATTGGCATAATAATGAAGAAATTAATATTCCAAGATATCATTTTAATAAAAATGATATTCGTGGTGTATGGGTTTCAAATGTTGCAAATATAGATACTCCTAGGGGTTTACCTATTGATGAATATCAAGCGTATTTAAAAGATATGGTTGCAAATATTGCGAGTTATAATTTTAATACAATTATCTTCCAAGTAAGACCTTGTAGTGATGCGTATTATCCTTCAAAACTAAATCCATGGTCTCGTTTTATAACTGGTGAAGAAGGAAAAGATCCTGGATTTGATGTGTTACAATTTGTCATTGATGAAGCTAAAAAATATAATATTAGAGTACATGCGTGGATGAATCCTTACCGTGTTGCGCAAGTAAGTTTAGAAAAAATGGAAATGACAAAAGAACAATATTTAGAAACTTTACATGAATTAAATTTTGCAAGAAGACATCCAGAACATACTATTTTAGATGGTGCTGGTAAGGTAATTCTTTCCCCATCTCACCCAGAAGTTATTGAATTTGTAACAGAAACAATAATGGAAGTAGTGGATAACTATGATGTTGAAGGTGTTCATATAGATGACTATTTCTATCCTTACGCAAAGATTCCTGAAGAAGCCGAACAAGAAGATTATTTAAAATATCGTGATTTTGAAGAACAATCATTTGATGATTTTAGAAGAAGCAATGTTAATAAAATGATTAAAAGCATTCATGATGCTATGAAAAAATCGTTTGACAAAAATAATAGAAAAGTTGACTTTGGTATCAGCCCTTTCGCAATCTATCGTACACATAGTTCAATAGTAGAAGGTGGTTGGGATAAAGGATCTTATCATTCTGCAGGTGCTTTACAATGTTATAGTGAGTTATATTCTGATATTTACTTATGGATGAAAGAAGGATGGATTGATTATGTTGTTCCTCAAGTATATTTCCCATTCAGTAGAAAAGATGTAACTTATCATGACTTAGTATGGTGGTGGAATAATATTTGTGAAGAAACTAAAACTAAACTTTATATTGGTATGGGTATATATCAAATGGGTTCTAAAAATGCGGAAGGTGAATTACATCCAGCATGGGATAATCCATTAGAAATTCAAAATCAATTAAAGTTTAATTGTCAATTTGAAAATGTTAGTGGAGTTATTTTCTTCACTTATAAAGATTTTGTAAAAGGTCAAAATGAAATTAAGAATGAGGCTTTAGATACTGTTAAAAAGTTGTTTAAAGCTAATAAATAATTAAAAAAATAAGAACAATATGACTAAAATAATTTTAGTTTATATTGTTCTTTTTTCTTTTTCTTCTTAAAATTAAATTTTAACTAGTGTTTCACTTGAATAAAAACGTTTTCTTTGGTATAATAAGTAAAGTAGTATGGGGTTTTTTCTAAACTTAAGAAAACTCGCGAAAGGAGGCCTTAAAATGTATATTTTTCCTAAACCAAAGTTTGTAGAACAGTATGATAAAATATTTGATACAACAATAGAAAAAGTATCATTAGGGTCTTTTTCTTATAACCTTTTAAGAGAATTAGAAAGTATTTTTAAAGGTAAGCTTCAAAATGTTAATGAACCTGGTATAAAGACAATTTCTTTTGTCAATAACCTAATGGTTGAACAACAGGGTTATTTATTATTGATGAAGGATGAACAAATTATTATTGAGGCTTCTACTGATGTCGGTGCTTATTATGCGGTGCAGACATTGAAACAAATATTTAAATCTTCCCCTGTTAATTGTGTTAAGATTTATGATTATCCGGATTTGGAAATCAGGGGTATTATGTTAGATATAAGTAGAAATAAAGTTCCTTTAGTTGATACGATAAAACAATTGATAGATGTATTTAGTAGTTTGAAAATTAATCATTTGGAGCTTTATATTGAAGGGTTTGCGTTAGAGTATAAAAAATATCAAGATATTATTCCACATAAGAATCATCTTAAACAAAGTGAATATATTGAAATTGAGAACTACGCAAATGAACGATATATAGATTTAGTACCTAATCAAAATGGATTTGGACATATGGAAGAGTGGCTCGCGTTAGATGAATTTAAAGATTTAGCTGAGTGTCCGGATGGATTTACTATTTGGGGTAGTCACCGACCGCCTACAACGCTTAATCCTCTTGATGAAAGATCGACTGAATTAGTTAAGAGTTTGTATGATGAGTTACTTCCAATAAGTACTTCAAAGTATTTCCATATGAACTTTGATGAGCCTTATGAATTAGGCCATGGAAAAAGTAAAGAATTATGTGATGAATTAAGTAAAGAAGATGTATATATTAACTATTTCACTCCTCTTGCAAGTTATGTGAAGAGTTTCCATAAAACACCGATGTTGTGGGGAGATGTATTGATTCACAATAAAGATGCGATTTATAAACTGCCTCATGATGTAATATTTGTTGATTGGGGATATCATAAAGCTTATAATTTTGAAGAACATGCGAAGATGTTAAATAGTTTAGGAATAAGTTATCTTCTTGCTCCAGGTACTTCGACATGGTCTAATTTTACATGTCGATATGAAGATATGTATACAACGATTCAAAATAGTGCAGAGGCTGCTAAACAATATAATGGTCTTGGAATATTAACAACTGATTGGGGAGATATAGGTCACTTACAATATTTACCTTTCAGTATGCCGGGCTTCATTTTAGGGGCTTGTTGCAGTTGGGGATCGATGAATGATGAAGAGTTAAAAATATGTTTAGGTAATCTGTTAGGAAGCTCAGATTTAGCGAGTATAATTTATAATCTGTCTCAATATACAAGCCTTGAAGGCGAATATAGAGATTACGGTAGCAGGTTGTTCTCTAGTATTTTATGGGCAGAACATGTTATACGAGAAAAACAAGGATTAGATGTTTATTTTAAAAAAATACAAAATAATATTTTAGAGAAAAAAGCGGTTGAAGATATTAGTAAATTGTTTAATGAATCTAAAGAAAAATTGAAGAAGTTGTATAATAATACAATTTGTCAAGAGTTGTCTAATACGATATTTATATTAGAAACTTTACTAGAATTAAATATTTTCTTTGGTGAGTATTTAAACAATCAATATGATGAACATAAACTAGTTAAAATATCTAAAAAATTAGATCAATATGCTCAAACTCATTATGGACTTTGGTGTGAGCGTAATTTAGAAGAAGGATACTTTATCAGTATTCAAAAAATTAAAAAAGTTCAAAGAATCTTAGAAATGATACAAATAAAGGAGAAAAGTGTATGAGAAAAATTAAGAAGCCCTTTATAGCCTTAATAGTTCTAGTAATTACTTGTTTAGTTGTTGGAACTATAGGGGATCAAATCAAGGCATCTGATGAACCAGGTTTCACGGCTGGGGATATTTCATCTTATGTTGATAATCCTTATGATGACTATAAAGCAGAAAAACAAGAATATCATCAGACTAAATATGGGGACAAAACAGCGTATCCTCAAGTTAATGATATTGTAATTAATGCATATGAGTATTATGGATTTGGTTATACTAGTGAAATGGATGAAAATGGATATCAAAGTGTTAAAGTTGTAGATAAAAATGGTAAAGAATTACAATACTATGAAAATATTGCAACAGAAGCTATTAATGATAAACTAGTTATCCAAGAAGATGATGGAACAATTACTTGGAAAGTTGAAATTGCTGAACCTGGTTTTTATAACATGGTTTTCAGATACTATCCAATTGAAGGTTATAGTTCAGCTATCGAAAGAACTATTGCAATAAATGGTGAAGTTCCTTTTAGTTCTGCATCTGCAGTAGCATTCTCAAGAATTTGGGCTGATGCTCCTACAGGATATACTTTAGATGAAAATGGTAATAAAGTATTTAAAACTGACCTTAGAGGAAATGCAACAAAACCTCAACAAGTAGAAAAGAGATATTTCTTAAATACTTATGCAAAAGATGCTATGGGTTATGAAACAGAAAATTTCCAATTCTATTTAGATTCAGGTGTTAACTATATTACTTTCATTTCAATTAAAGAACCTATGTTATTAGATACTGTAACTATTAAACCTGTTAAAGCTGAAAAAACATATGCTCAATATTTACAAGAAATGGAAGCATTACACGGAAGTGTGGATTCATTCCAAGGTGGATTACAAGCAAGAGTTGAAGCAGAAAATACTTATACTAAATCTTCTCCTACTTTATATCCTACAACTGATAGATCTTCTTCAAAAACTTACCCTTATAGTTATGATAAAACAATGTTAAATACTATTGGTGGTACATCATGGGCAACTGTTGGAGATTGGATTAGTTGGAATATTAATGTTCCTGAAGATGGTTATTATAATATTTCAATGAGAGTTAAACAAAACACAGTAAAAGGTATGTATTCTACTCGTGTTGTTTATATTGATGATGAAGTTTTATTTGATGAATTAAGTAGTGTTATTTTCCCTTATGATAATAAATGGTATAATTATACATTAGGTAATGAACAAGGTGATTTCTTAATTTATTTAGAAAAAGGTGTTCATACATTAAAAATGGAAGTTTCACTTGGTGCTTATTCTTCATTAATTGAAAGAATTCAAAATGTTATTGATGATTTAAGTGCTATTTACCGTCAAATTATTTCTTATACTACTGTTAATCCAGATAGCAACCGTGACTATCAATTAAATAAAAAGTTCCCTACAATGATGGATGAATTTGAAATGTATGCAAAAGAATTAAGAAGTATTTCAGCTGATATCACTGCTATTTCAGGAACTAAGAATGATAAGACAGGGGTTATTGATGCAGTAGCAGTACAAATTGAAGACTTCTTAGACAGACCTGGAACAATTCCTGCTCGTTTAGGAACTTTCAGTACTAATATTTCTTCACTTGGTACAATCTTATTAGATTTAAGATCTGCACCATTACAATTCGACTATATTTCAGCTCATTCAGAAGATGTTGAATTACCTAAAGCAAATGCTAATTTCTTTAGAAAAATTTGGGATGGTATCGTATCATTCTTTGTATCTTTCTTTATTGATTATTCTGCAATCGGTGAAACTGTAGAAAGTACAGGTTCAAGAACAATTCAAGTATGGATGACTGCTGGTCGTGACCAAGCTAACGTTATTCGTAACTTAATAGATACAAACTTTAGAAAACAAAATCCAGAAGTTAATGTTGAATTAAAACTTACTGGTGCTGACGTATTATTAAAAGCAACTTTAGCAGGTATTGGACCTGAAGTTGCGTTAAACGTTGACTCTTCACTTGCAGTTAACTATGGTTTAAGAAATGCCGTATTAGATTTAACTACAATTGATGAATTCTGGGATACAATTTATATTATCCCTGATGGATCTAATGATTATAAAACTGCTCAAGCAGCTGGTTATGAAAATGTTTATATGGCTAGCTCAATGAGATTATATCAATTCTCTGATTATACAACAGATGCAATGTTTGATAGTACAAGTGTTTCATCTATTGAATATATGAAAGAAAATATTACAGGTGTTTATGCTTTACCTGAAAAACAAAATTTCTTAATGATGTTCGTACGTGATGACGTATTAAAAGATTTAGGATTAGAAGATCAAATTCCTGAAACTTGGGATGATGTATTAGATTTAGTTGCTGAATTACAAACTGAACAATTACAATTCTATATTCCAGTTAATGATGCTGGTGCGACAGCTCTTAACCCAATCTTTGTAAGTCTTTTATATCAAAACGGTGGACAATTATATACAGATGATAACCGTGAAACTGCATTATTATCAGAACCTGCAATGGATGCGTTCGAATATTGGACTGAGTTTTATACACTTTACTCATTCCCTAAATCAGCAAATTTCGTAAACCGTTTCCGTACTGGTGAAATGCCAATCGGTATCTCTTATTATGATTTATATAACACTTTAAGTGTTTCTGCTCCTGAATTAAAAGGTAAATGGTCATTCCATATTATTCCTGGTACTGAAAGAGTAATCGTGGATGCACAAGGAAATGAAACTACTTATGTTGACCACACTTCAGTAACTTCTGGTTCTGCGTGTGTTATCTTAAAAGGTCCTGCATTAAAGAGTGAACAAGCTAAGATGGACTCTTGGGAATTCTTAAAATGGTGGACATCAGCTGATATTCAAGCTCAATTTGGTCGTGAAATGGAAGGTATCTTAGGTGCTGCTGCTCGACACAATACAGCTAACGTTATCGCATTACAAGAATTATCTTGGACTTCTGGCGAATTAAGTATCTTAATGGAACAATGGAAACAAACTCATGAAATGCCTAATATAGCAGGTAGTTATATGACAGGTCGTGAAATGGAAAATGCATTCCGTCAAGTAATTAATAACTTATATAACGCTAGAGAAGTATTATACGAATACGCATTTAATATCAATAATGAAATTGATCGTAAACGTAAAGAATTTAACTTACCATTAAAAGGAGAATAGGAGGTAAATATGGAAGTCATTTTATATATCTTATTAGGTATTACTATTATCGCTATAACATATTTATTTATTCAAGTTTTAAGTGGTAATAGAAAACAACATCATAGTTTTCAAAAAGAATTAAAAGAACGTAAAGTTAAAAAGAAAGCTCAAGAAAAAACAAGAGAAGAAAAAGCCCAAGAAAAAGCTGAATTAAAAGCAGCAATGAAAGAACAAAAAGAAAAATGGGCAAAAGAAGATGCAGAATATGAAGCTGCAGTTAAAGTTAGAATTGAAGAATTAAAAATTCAAGTTGCTGAAAGTAAACTTAAATTAGATGCTTTAAAATTTGCTTGGGAAGAATCTAAGAAATATCAAAAAGAACATCCTACTGAAGAAACTACAGTTGAAGCAGATGAACAAGCATATCGTGAATATTTAACAATTCATGAAAGATTACTTCAAAAATTAAGAATAGAAAAAGATCGTATTTCTTTATATCGTAAAGCAGAAAGATGGAGTAAACGTGGTGGACGTCTTCGTCGTCAAATCTTCTTAAATAGACAATATTACTATTTAATTACTCCATATACAGTTTTATTTATTATCTTTACTGTTATTCCTGTATTAATGTCACTTGCATTAAGTTTTACATACTTTAACTTATTAGAACCACCAACATTCATTGGTTGGGAAAACTACATGAGATTGTTTGTAGATGATAAAGTATTTACAATCGCTTTAAAGAATACAGCAATCTTAGCTGTAGTAACAGGTCCTTTAAGTTATATTATGGCATTCGTATTTGCTTGGTTAATTAATGAATTAAAACCTTTATTAAGAAGTTTCATGACATTAATTTTCTATGCACCATCTATTTCAGGTAACGTATATCTAGTTTGGAAATTAATTTTCAGTAGTGATATTTATGGTTATGCAAATGCGATTTTAACAAGACTTAATATTATTGATGAACCAATTACTTGGTTACAAGATAGTAAATATATTATTTGGATCTTAATCATTGTTCAATTATGGTTAAGTTTAGGTGTAAGTTTCCTTGCCTTCATTGCTGGTTTACAAGGTTGTGAACGTAGTTATTATGAAGCAGGTGCTATCGATGGTATTAAAAACCGTTGGCAAGAATTATGGTATATTACTTTACCACAAATGAAATCACAATTATTATTCGGTGCCGTTATGCAAATTACATCAAGTTTGAGTGTTGCGGAAGTATCGACTCAGATTGCTGGTTTCCCATCAATTGAATATGCTGGTCATACAATTATTACTCACTTAATGGACTATGGTTCACTAAGAATGGAAATGGGTTATGCATCAGCTATTGCGACAATTCTATTTATCATTATGATTGTTGCTAACTTATTAGTAAGAAAGATTTTAAGAAGGGTGGGCTCATAAGATGGCTATAGAAAAAATCCATGTAGATGATGAACAAGTCAAAGGTGTCGGCCTTTCTAAGAAAGAGCTTGCTCGTCAAAAAAGACAAGAAAGAAAGTTAAAAAAATTCGGTATCAGAAATGAAGCCGAAATGGGTAAATTAGAATTATTCTTCTATAGAATAGAAAAAAGACGTCGTATTAAAAGACGTAAGAGAGTCAGCAGAAGTAAAGCTGGTGACATTGCATTATTCTTATTGTTATTATTATTTGGTGCATTTAGTGCTTATCCTCTTGTTTATACAATTTGTGCAGCATTTAAACCTTTAAATGAATTATTCATTTATCCACCAAAATTATTCGTAGAACATCCTACATTAGATAACTTCTTAGACTTATCAGTTCTAATGGAAGATTCATGGGTTCCGTTCTCAAGATATTTATTCAATACAGTATTTATTACTTTAGCAGGTACAGTTGGTCACGTATTACTTGCGTCAATGGCAGCTTATCCACTTGCTAAATATAATTTCCCTGGTAGTAAGATTGTCTTTGGTTTAGTAGTTTATTCATTAATGTTCTCTGCAACAGTAACTTCTACTCCAAGATATATCGTATTTAGTTGTATTGGTTTAATAGATAATCAATTAGCTATTATCGTTCCGGCCTTTGCTTATTCATTAGGTCTATATTTGATGAGACAGTTTATGTCCGATATTAATATGGAATTAATTGAAGCAGCTAAGATTGACGGTGCAAATGAATTCCAAATTTATTGGAAGATTATTATGCCGCTTGTTAAACCTGCTTGGTTAACATTAATTATTCTTTTATTCCAACAATTATGGAATACAGATGGTGGTACTTATATTTATAGTGAACAATTGAAACCTTTAAGTTATGCATTACACCAAATCGTATCTGGTGGTATTGCAAGAACAGGTACTTCAGCAGCTATCATGTTAATTATGATGATTGTTCCAATTTCAGTATTTATCTTATCTCAAAGCCAAATTATTGAAACAATGGCTCACTCAGGTATGAAATAGGAGGTAGATGGTATGAAAAGAACAAGAAAAATAATTATTACATGTTTAACATTAATTTTATTAGTTTTTAATGCATATGGTAGCGTAAATGCTATGTCATATACATATGATTTCTGGAAAAATATTATCCCTTCTACTGAAGGTTTAGCTTATCGTGAAACTTATTATAGTAATACAATCTTAGATGAATTTGGTGAAGAAACAAATCTTGTATTAGATACATTAACAGATTTCTCTGTTTATGAAGGTAACATTTATTTATTAGATAGTCGTAAAACATATAATAAACAAATGTCATTTGCTGATTTAGCACCTGGTGCTACTACAGCAGTAGCCTCAGTTAGTTCATTAATTATACTTAACCAAAATTTCCAATTCGTTAAGGAATTAGATGAATTTGAAATGACTGATGCTGTAAAAGAAAAATTAGAAAAATATTATGGATTTACAACTCCATTAAATGAAATTACTTCTGCGCAATATACAGCACAAGAAGTTCCTGATAAAGCTCCTTATAGTGCTTCAAGTACTGATCCTAATAAAGCAGTATTAAGATTAGATGAAGCTCAAGGTGTTGAAGTTACAAGTGAAGGTATCTTTATTGCAGATACTGAAAACTCAAGAATTTTAAAATTAAACTCTGAATATGTATGTGTTGATGTTTATTTAACACCTGCTGATTCAGCATTCACTCAATATAATAAAGAAGGTATTGAGTTCGAAGAAGATGAAACTGCAATTCCATTTAAACCATTAAAAGTTACTGCAGTATCTGATGGTAGTATTTATTGTATTAGTAGAGATATTTATGAAGGTATTATCGAGTTCAATTTAGACACTGAATTTAATCGTTTCTTAGGTACAAATACAGTAGTTGCTAACCCATTAAAGAAATTCTGGGCTAAATTATTCTCTGAAGCTCAACTTTCTACAATGGAACTTGACTTACCTCCAATGTTTACAAATATTTGTGCAGATGAAAAAGGATTTATTTATGCAACATCTAAGCCAGATGCTGATGATACAGCAGCTTCTAAAGTTGTAAAAGCAATCAACAAATCTGGTAAAGACGTTATGAGAAGAAATGGATATGTTTTACCTGACGGTGACGTTGTATATCTATCAACTTCAAATGTTAAAGATGCCGTAACAGGTGCTTCAAGTATTATTGACGTTGCAATTAGTTCAACTGGTAACTTTACAATTGCAGACGCAAATAGAGGTCGTATTTTTACTTATGATATCGAAGGTAACTTATTATACATTGCTGGTGAACAACCTGGTGGTCAAGGTAACTCTGGATCTGGTGGTTTATCAAATAGTATCTTAAATCCTTCAGCAATTAATTATTTATATCGTACAAATGAAGATGGTTCTTCAGAAGAATTATTATTAGTATTAGACCAAAAATCTTCAAGTATCATTGTTTATGAAACTACAGAATTTGGTGAAACAGTTAATACAGCTACTTATTTATATCAAAATGGTATGATTGAAGAAGCTGAACAATATTGGCGTAAAGCAGAAAAAATGAATACTAACTATGAACTTGCTTATTTAGGTATTGGTAAGAGTTTACTTCGTCAAGGTCGTTATGAAGAAGCTATGGAATACTTTAAGAAAGCTCATAATGGTACTTATTATTCTAAAGCATTTAGTAATTATCGTGACAATGTATTAAAGGAAAATTTCAGTTGGATAATGACAGTTGCCATTATCGGTGTAGTAGGTATCTTTGTATATAAATACATTAAGTATGTTAATAAAAAACGTAATAGTGTTCCACAAGGAGGCGATGAATAATGACAGTATTTATAGTTGCAGCAATTGTAATAGCGGCATTATTAATCGCTATGATTGTTACAACATCAAAAGTAGGTGCTAGAGAATTAACTCCAAGCTCTGCTTTGGGTGTTGAAACTCGCGAGTATCCACTTGATGAAACTCGTAAAATTATTGATAAAAATTATGATGGTTATGATGAAAAACAAAAAGCTCGCAGAGCTAAAGTAAAAGAGTTTTTCTCTCACACATTTAAATTCCCATTATATTTAATGAGCCATCCTATTCAAGGATTTAATGAATTTAAAACTGAGAAAAAGGCTAGAATGTCAGTTGCAATATTTATTCTAATCTTATTTGTATTAGAGGAAATAGTCGCTTACAAATATTTAGGTCCTGTTATCAATACAAATAACCCTCAAAAGTTTAACAGTTTAGAAATTTTAGCATTCAGTGTTGGTCCAGTTGTTTTATTAACAGTATCTAACTGGTCTGTTACAACACTAATGGATGGTAAAGGTAAAATGAAGGAAATCTTCATGTTATGTTGTTATTCATTATTCCCAGTAGTTATGCTTGGTTTCTTACACATTGCGTTAAGTAATGTTATGATTGAAGATGAAAAACAAATTATCTTAGTATTAAAAATTATATCTTGGGTATTAACTGCTTATATGGCTTTCATGGGCTTAGTAGTAATCCATGAATATAGTATTATTAAAACAATTGGTTCAATTATTTTGACAGTAGTTGCGGCTTGCGTAATTATGTTCGTATGTCTATTAATATTTGACTTAGTAGAACAAATTTACGGTTTCATCTATTCTTTATATGATGAAATTTCCGCAAGATACTTCTAGGAGGTGTAGACGTTATGAGAAAGACAGCTTTAGGTTCACTTCTTAAGAAAATTATTTTATTCGTTTTATTAGTAACAGTCGTTCTTGTAGGTTCAATTTTCTTACTTGATAAATATCCTAGTAAGAAAATTAATGGTGGTGAAAATGTATATGCTGATGAATATTGGCAAAATTTAGATGGATTCAAACATTATTCAGAATGGGAAGAACCAACTCATAAATATAATTATTTAAAAGCTGAATATGTATCTCCATTTAAAAACAATATGACATTAGATGAACTTCTTGCGGCTGCAAGATATTATGAAGAGTTATTCACTGTTACAGCTCAATATCGTGTTGATAAAACAACAACTTCAAATGAGATTGAAGATGTATTGAAATCGTATTATAAAGGTAATATTTATGAATACGTATTAAACGTATTTGGTAAATCTTATTCTGCAGCTAATCCTAGTGCTGCAGCAGCAGCTCATGGAAAATTAGTAGCTTTAGGTTATACTGGAACTGAAGCAGATTTAGTTGCATTAGTTCAAGACTTAGCTAATTTATCAAAGACTTTTGAAACATTAGTTCAAAATGGAATTAAAGAAGAAAATTGCTACGAATTAATTTCTATTTTATTTAATGATAGTTTCTTAGAAGAAGGTTCATTATATGCTATCTCTCAAGAAGCTGGTTATACAGGTGATATTAACCAATGGGTATTAGAAATTCTTGGTGTTGTTAAAAATAATCCTGCTGATATGTATGCTACTTTAGTTGGATTAGGTTATGCTGGTACAGAAAATGAATTTGTTGAAATCATTAAAAATGTTGACAAGCTTAATGATAAATATTTCGATCACGCGTATGCTTTCATGACTGAAATTGAATTTGCAAACCTATTGCTTAATGATACAGGTAATGCAAATAGAAAATCAGCATATGAAATTGTATCTTCTTACGATGAAGTATTACTTCAAGAATTACAAGCTAAATTAGTTGAATTAACTGCAATAGTAGAAAAGGTTGATCAAAGATTATTAGCTCTTCCTGGATGGATAGAATATTTAAGAGATACTTTATATGGTGGATACCTAAAAGTATTAGAAAATGATCGTTTTGAATTATATTTCCAAGTTTATAACACATTCTTTAAACTTGTAGATAAAGAAACAGGCAATGAATGGTATTCAAATCCTGAAGATCCATCTGCAGCACAAAGTGTTATTTTAAGTATTAACTATTCTAAATTAGGTGGTGTAGCTGGTACATTTAATAACTATAAAGATTCTGTTGCGGATCATGATATTGATAATACAAGTGATGCATTAGTTCCTAATTTCTATACTAAATTTGATAAAATTGGTAATAAAATTCAAGTTTATTATGTTATGGAAGACCGTAACATTAATATGAACGCATTCCCTCGTTATATTTCTGCGACTCGTTTTGAGGAGTTATTAGAAAGAAATAAACAAATTGCAGCAAGCGGTGCAGTTGATAGTAAAGGTGCAAAGATTGTTGATATTAAGAAAGATAAAGATATTCTTGGTAAACTTACATTATCTTACTTTGGTATCGTTAATGCTGATGATGAATTAAATAAAAAAGGTTATGACTATTATGAATTAGCTGGATATAGTACTGGTTTAGGTTATACAGCTAAGAAAGAATTATATCGTTGGATGTATGAATGGATGGGTTATACTGCAGAAGATTTAGCTAAAGATAACGCTGAATTTGATGTCCAAGTTAAAGATACTAAATATGTTATCAGTGCTGGAATTGAATATTCTTTAACTGATGAAGGATTAAAGATTATGGTTCCTGGTAATTCAATTATCGATACTGAAGATGCTCCTGCAACTACAGTTGATGTATTACCATTCTTTACAGCAGTTGATAATGAAACTGAAGGATATACAATTATTCCTGATGGTTCAGGTGCATTATTAAATCATAATAATGGTAAATATGAAGGATATCCAAGTTATACTCAAAGAGTTTATTCAACAGATTTAACTACTGTTTCTGAAGTTAAACAAACAGAAGCTAATGATGTAATGTTCCCTATGTTTGCAGTTGTTAATACTGAACCTGCTTCAGGTATCTTATATGAATGTGAACAAGGTGGCGGACAATTAAAATTAAATGCGGACGTTTCTGGTCGTGGTGGAAGTAAATATAATACACAAAGTTTCACTATCTTCTTAAGAGAAATGAAATATATTTATATTGGTCCTTCTTATGCCCGTAAGGAAATGGCTAAATGGACAACATCAAAAGTTACAGATGATTTCATCTTTAACGCAATTGTATTGGATGAAGAAGAATTAAATTATTCTGCTGTTGCTAAAAAGTATCGTGAAATTTTAATAGATCGTTATGATTTAGAAGAAAATGATACTACTGATAAAGCAGTTCTTGATTTAGATGTAGTTGGTGCTTATGAATTTGATAATAACTTTGCAGGTATTCCTTATACTGATTATGATTCATTAACAACATTTGCTCAATTACAAGAAATGTTAGATGCATATAAAGATTTAGGTGTTAAAGATATTAATGTATTCTATTTAGGCTGGCGTGATAGTGGTTTATTAAATAAAACATTTAAGAATATTAAAATTAGTAATCTTTTAGGTTCTAAGAAAGATTTCTTAAAATTAGTTGAAAATAATAAAAGAAATGTTACAATTTATCCTTATTTAAGTTTTGGTTTAGTTAATAAATATCAAGAATCATTTGGTCAAGCTCATTACACTACAAGAAGTGTAGATGGTAAATATGTTATTTCTTATCCTTATGATTTAAACTCTAACCTTTATAATAAAAAAGGTAATAAAATGATGGCTGTTTCTCCACATTACTATCAAGTATTAATGGAAAAACTAGTTAAGAATTATGAAAAAGCATTAGGTATTGAAAGTATCTCTTTAGATTACTTAGGATCAAAACTTTCTGGTGATTATAAGAAAAATCAAGAAGTATTTAAAATCCAAGCTATTCAAGAACAAATTAATGTATTAGAATATGCAAATGCAAATGGATTAACAAAGATGAATTTATATGCTCCTTATCCATATGCATTTAAATATGTTGATAATGCGAAAGATATTCCGTATGAAACTACAAAATACGAAATATTAGATAACTCAATTCCTTTCTATCAATTAGTAGTTAGTGGTTTATTTGATTATTCTGGTCAAAGCATTAACGCAAATAGTGAAAAAGGAATTCAAGAACATATTATGAGAATTATTGAAACTGGTTCAAATATCGCATTTACATTCTCATATGATAATTCTTCTGAATTATTAAATACTGATTATAATACTTATTTCTATACTACTTATACTGAATGGTTAGAAGATGTAGAAGAAGTATATAATACAATCGAAGCTACAGGTATTAGTCGTTGTCAATTAACAAAACACGAAATTGTTGGTGAAAATGTATATCGTGTAACATATACAAACAATGTTGAAACTATTCAAATTGTTCTTAACTATTCTCGTGTAAGTGTTAATGTTGATGGATGGGTAATTCCTGCAAAGAGTTTCAGAGTAGTAGGATAGGAGGTAGCTATGAAAGAAAAAATAGGTAAATTTTTCAATAAAATTAAAGAATTTTTCCAAAACGTTTTCTCTAAGTTCATGAGTTGGTATCGTACTTCATGGTTACAAAAAGGTCTATCTATATTCTGGCATTATTTTAGTTATATATTCTGGCCATTTAAATGGTTAAAGTCAAAGACATATGATAAATTAAGATATGAACAACAAAAAGTTGTTGTATCAATTATCTTTGTTGCTCCTGTGGTAATTGGTTTCTTATTATTCTTCTTATATCCGCTTATAATGTCACTTTATTATTCATTAAGTACAGTACAAATTGACAAAGCAACTGGTGAAATGATTATTCACTTTGGTAAAGGTTTCTTATTAGATCATAAGAATGCTGGTGATTATACACAACCAATTAATGACTTATTATATAACTATAAATATATTTTCTTTGAAAGTAGTGATTACTACTTAAAAGAATTAGCAACAACAATCGGTGATACATTTATTGATACAGTTGTTATAACTATCTTTAGTTTATTAGTAGCAGTTTTATTAAATACTAACTTTAAAGGTAGAGGTGCTGTAAGAGCAATCTTCTTCTTACCAGTTATCTTTAACTCTGAAGCTGTTACAGCTGCAACAGAAACAGCATCATCTGCCGTATCACAAATGGCTGCGGCAGGCAAAGGTGTATTTGCAGGTATCTTTGATATTAAAGTGTTCCTACAAGGACTTCATGTTCCTCCAACACTAGTAACTTTCCTTGGAAATATCACTTCTACAATTTATGATGTTATTTCTTATTCAGGTGTTCAAATCTTAATTTTCTTAGCTGCAATTCAATCTGTTTCTAAACAATTATATGAAGCTGCAACTATGGAAGGTGCTACTAAATATGAGCAATTCTGGAAAATTACATTACCAATGGTTTCTCCTATGATGATTCCAGTTGTTGTATATTCAGTTGTGGATTCATTCTTACGTTCTGATATCAACAATATCATTGATAAATATGGTTCTTCTGGTACTTCAGATTACGGTATTTATTCAGCAATGTCTTGGTCTTATATGATTTCCGCAATAGCTTTACTGGGTGTAATGATGTTATTCTTAAGAAAGGTGGTATTCTATTATGACAAGAAAAACTAATAAGCTTACCATTAAAGAACAATCTCAACAAACTTATGCGGCTATTAAAGAAGAATTATCTAATCCAATTCAACGTGCTGTGTTAGGTAGAAAATTTGGTGCTGGTGCAGGTAGTATCTTAAGAGGATTTGTTTTCTTCGGTTTAGCATTTATTATCTTATTCCCAATTTTTCAACAACTTGTTATGGCGATTAAGAGTCCTGATGATTTACTAGATCCTCTTGTAAACTATATTCCTCAAAATTTATCTACAATTAATATTCAAATTGCGATGAAATTATTGGATTATTGGCGTTCATTATTTAATAACGTTAAAATGGCAACATTAACAACAATATTCCAATTATTCTCAACTGCTTTAGCGGGTTACGCTTTTGCAAGATTAAGATTTAAAGGAATTAATATTATCTTCCTAGCAGTTATGTTAACTTTAATTGTTCCACCTCAAGCAGTATCTTTATCAAGATCTTTATACTTAGCTGATTTTGATATCTTCGGTATCTTTAAAGCATTAACAGGTAGTAGTTTATCTTTAAAGGGTCAAGGCAAGGATGAAGTATTATATGTAATGGCTGCAACAGGTCAAGGTATTAAAGCAGCATTAGCAGTGTTTATCTTTACACAATTCTTTAGAGGTATCCCTATTGAATTAGAAGAATCTGCTCAAATTGACGGTGCTGGTGTATTCAGAACTTTCTGGTCTGTAATGTTACCAAATGCTCGTGGTGCAATTATAACTGTTGCTTTATTCTCATTTGTATGGCAATGGAATGATAGTTATTATATTCAAATATATCAATTAAATAGTAACGATTTCCCTATCATGACGTTTAGATTATTGAACGTTGCTGAATGGATTGGTAACCTACTAAAGGACCCACAATTTAAAGATTTCGTTGACGGCCTTGTAAGTAGTGACGATATTAAAGCTAATGGTAACTTCTCAGCTGTTATCGCCAATACTTGTGCGTTATTAATGATGACTCCATTATTAATAGCTTACTTATTTGTTCAAAAACAATTCGTTGAAGGCGTTGAACGTAGTGGTATTGTAGGATAATATTTAATTATAAGGAGAATGGGTATGAAAACAAGTCAAAGAATAAAAGAGAAAATTTTAAATTTTTTGGATTATTTATTTAGGCTTGTTATGATCAATGTTTTGATCATCGTGCCTTCATTCTCCTTTATTTTTATATATTCGTATTTTGAAAATGTTCAAGATATATGGTTATATATTACATTAATCCCTGTGCTGTTATATTTTATTCCTGGTATAGTTGCAGGTTTTGCTTGTGTGAAAATGTATGAAGATAGTGGATGTACTGGTATTTTTAAAGAATTTTTTCAATTTTTTAAAAAGTTTTATGTGAAATCGTTAATATTAACTTTAATAGTAGTAGTATCTGGTTTATTATTTGGAAATAGTGCAATTTATTTTTATAGTCAAATCTCATATGGTGTTATTAATGTAATTGGCTTTTTTATAAGTGTTTCGGTGATATTGGTAATGTTATTCGCGGTAATACATATTCCTTTATCAATAGTGTATTTTGAAAATTTAAGATTAATAGATTGTATAAAAACTGCTTTTTTAATGGCATATAAAAATATTTGGAAAACAATTTTAATGATGATTTCGTTAATAATATTAATCTTAATTGATACAACTGTCGTATATTTTATGGCTATAATTGGAATTAGTCTTCCAATATATGTGTTGGTTAAAATACCTTTTAGGCAATATATAACCATATATCGTAAATTATAAAAAGAAATGGAGAATAAATATGAAAAAGTTTTTAAATTATTTACTTACTTTTTTAGTGATGTTAACTTTAGTATTTGTTGGTGTTAATACAACTAAATTAGATGCATTATATTCATCAAGTACTTTAAGAGAAGCTGAAGAAGCAAAAGTTACTAATCTTGTTGGTGGTGTAACATTATACAAACAAAGATTAGAAACTCTTTATAATGGTACAGGTGTTAGTGGAAATATTAAAGATTTATGGAATAATCATACTGTACAATGGGTTGATTTACCTGCAAGTAATACAGGTGTTAAAGTAGTTACTTGGAGTAAAGGTAATACAAATGGATGGCAAAAAGCTACAGTTAAACAAACAATGCAGGATTTTGAATCAAAACATCCTGGATGGATTGTTGTAGCTGGTGTTAATGGCGACTTCTTTGATAATTCATCTGGTGGTACTAGTGAACCTACAGGTTTCTATGTTCAAGATGGCGGTGAAGTTTTCCGTCCTGATCATGCAGGTGCTGGATATCGTTTAACTTTAGGTTGGAATAATGATGGCTCATATATTACTGGAAGACCTACTCATGATGAAAAAATGACATTACATGTTGGAGATAAAGAATATACAGTTAATTCTGTTAATAGTGCTCCTGCAGCTGAAGGTGTTACTTTATTAACAGTAGATGCTTCAAGTGCATATGATTTAACTGGTTATACAGTTTATAAAGTTGACAATGGCGCTTACCGTGTTGCGAGCGGAAATAAGAAATTATTTGTTAAAGGTTATGTAGTTTCTCTTGAAGATTCTTTAAGTAGTGTAAAAGCAGAAAAAGGCTATTTCTATCTTGCATCAAAAGATGGTTCATTAGATGGATTAAAAGCTGATGATTTTGTAAAAGTTCAATATGATTTAACTGGAAATTGGGCGAATGTTAATAGTGCTGTTGGTTATATTTATCAAGTATTAATTAATAATGAACATAAATATGAAAATAATGGTGTTCAATATGATCATTTAGGTGTAAGAGATAATGACTTCATTTATACTACTCATCCTCGTACATTAGTAGGTTTTAAAGAAGATGGTTCAACAGTATTAATGGTAGTAGATGGTCGTGGAAAAGCTTCAGATTATTTAGAAGGTGCTTCTTTATATCAATGTGGTGAATTATTACAACATGCTGGTTGTGTTAATGGATTTAACTTAGATGGTGGAGGTTCTTCAACATTAGTAGTTAGAAATGAACAAGGTGGATTTGATGTTATTAATACACCTAGTGATGGTACTGAAAGATATATTGGTAATGCCATTTTATTTGTAATGGAAGATCCTGGAATTAAAACTGACGCAAGTTATTCTGATAGATCTTCTATTAAAATTGATATTAATGAAAATACTTATGGTTCATTACAAAATGTTGTTGCGGTAGTAGATGGAAAAGAATATCCATTTACAAGTAATTCATTAGTAATTAATGGATTAAATGAAGATACAAAATATCAAGTAAAAGTTAAATATCAAATTAAAGATTATCGTGGAACAGGAAATTGGTTAAATAATGAAACATTAGTTACTGCTTATACTGCTCCATTTGTTATGCCATCTAGTGGATTGAAAATAGATAGTAGAAGTATTACAAATGTTGGATTTAAAGTAATTAAAGAAGATTTTGGACACGCAGCTAACATTAGAAACGTTGTTATTCAAGTAGGAGATAACGTATATCAAATGGGAGATGCGATGGAATTTGTTATTAATGATTTAATTATTGATACTGAATATGATGTTTCAATAAGTTATGAAGTTTATGATGAATTAACAGGTAAACTTTATCCAGGATCACTTGATCCAGTTAAAGTGAAAACTGCTTCATTTATAGCTCCATCTATTACAAGATTTGAAGAAAAAGGTATCATATCTGAACAATATGTTTTCGCATATACATATGCAGATAAGAGTTCAAAAGTTGAAGAAGCTTATTTATTAGTAAATGATGTTAAACATATGGCTGATGCAAAATCAGGAAACTTTAGAATTGCTGATATTGATTTAAACAAATCATCTTATACAATTAAATTTGTATTAGAATATACAAATGATCAAGGTGAAAAAGTAAAAGTTGAGTCTGAAACAATTACATTAAATCAAATTGTTCAAGAACCTAAAAAAGGTTGTAAGAAAAAAGCAGAAGCTATTATTTGTTTTACAACTGCAATTGCAGCAATTGGTGTATTATTAAGAAAGAAACATTAATATGAAAAATATGACTTTGAAAGAAAAAATAGGTCAAATGATAGGACTTGCTTTTTCTGGAACAGATTATAATGAAGATTTAAAATATCAAGTAGAAGAAATAGGAGTAGGGTTAATAATTTATTTTAAAGACAATTGTGCTAATCCTGAACAAATCTTTAATTTGAATAAAGAAATCAATTCACACGCCAAAATAGCCCCATTTATCGCTTTAGACCAAGAAGGTGGAATGGTAGCAAGGGTTACACAAGGTGTTACTCAATCACCTGGAGCAATGGCAATTTCAGCAACACAAAATGTTAAAAATGCTTATAATATGGCTTATAATATGGGCGTTGAACTCCGCAAAATAGGTTTTAATTTAAATTTTGCTCCAGTGGGTGATATTAATAATAATCCTAAAAATCCTGTTATTAATGTAAGATCTTATAGTGAAGATCCTCAAGTAGTAAAAGAATATGTATATGAAGCTGTAAAAGGATATAGTGATGCAGGGATGATGAGTACTATTAAACATTTCCCTGGTCATGGAGATACTGCTGTAGATTCCCATGTAGGGCTACCTGTTATTGATTTTGATAAAGAAAGATTAGAACAAGTTGAATTAGTTCCTTTCAGACTTGCAAAAGAAAAAAATCTTCCCGGTATTATGGCAAGTCATGTATTATATACTAAATATGATGATACATATCCAACTACTTTATCAAAGAAAGTAGTGACTGGTTTATTAAGAGAAGAAATTGGATATGATGGATTAGTAGTAACTGATTCACTTACAATGTCAGCTGTTTTTGGTAGATACAGCATTGAAGAAATAGCTTTACATAGTTTTAATTCTGGTTGTGACATTTTATTACTTTGTGGTGGAAGACAATTAGAAATGCAAAAACAATTTGCAGAAGCTGCATTAAGACTTGCAGAAGAAGGAAAAATTCCACTTGAAGTAATTGATCGTAGTGTAGAAAGAATTTTACGATATAAGAAAATGTTTAATGCAGGTCAAATGGCAAACTCATTCGAAGATATTAAAGATGAATTAGAAGTACCTTCTAGCATGCAGGAAGCTCAAAAAGTTGCACAAGATAGTATGACTTTAATTAAAAATGATAATCATTTAATCCCTATTAGAAAAGAACAAAAAACATTAGTAGTTTTCCCTCAAATTAAAGTAGTAACTTTAGTTGAAAATGAAGATAATACTCTTAATTCATTAGGTGATTTTATGCCGTTTGAAGTAGATAAACATTATATTTCAATTGATCCTACAGAAGAAGAAAAGAAACTTCTTAGAGATAAAGAAAAAGACTATGATGTAATTGTATATTGTAGTTATAATGCTTGTTTTAATAAAGAACAAGAAGAACTAATTAATAGTTTAAATAAGGATAAATTAATAGTAGTTGCGATAAGAACACCGTATGATATTAATGTATTAAATGTACCTACATACCTATGTGCATATGAAGCAAGTGTTTTAAGTTTTCAAGCAATTGCGAATGTTTTATCCGGTAAAAATAAGGCAACAGGTAAATTACCAGTAACGATAAAGGAGAAATAAAAAATGAATGTTATTGTTGTAAAAGACTATCAAGAAATGAGCAAGCTTGGTGCAGAAATAATCGCTAAGCAAATTAAAAACAAACCTGATTCAATTTTAGGTCTTGCAACAGGAGGAAGCCCTGTTGGAACATACCAAAATTTAGTTAAGGCTTATCAAAATAAAGAAATTTCATTCAAAGAAATTAAAACTTATAACTTAGATGAATATGTTGGTATTCCTCAAACACATCCACAAAGCTATTATTATTTCATGCATGATAATTTATTTAATCATGTTGATATCTTAGAAGAAAATGTTCATATTCCTGCTATTTCTTCAGATAATTATGAAGAAGATTGTAAGAAATATAATGAAGCTTTAAATAGTGTTAAAATTGATTTACAATTATTAGGAATTGGTGGAAATGGTCATATTGGATTCAATGAACCAGGCACTCCATTTGAACAAGAAACTTTCATCGTAGAACTAACTGAAAAAACTAGAGAAGATAATAAACGTTTCTTCAATAGTATTGATGAAGTTCCTACTCATGCAATTACAATGGGTATTAAAAACATTATGAATAGTTCAAGTATTTTAATGTTAATTAGCGGTGAAGCTAAAGCTGATACAGTTGTGAGATTATTAAAAGGTGAAATTGATCCTTCTTTCCCTGCATCAGTTTTACATAATCATAAGAATGTAACTGTTATTATCGATCAAGCTGCTTATTCAAAAATGTAATATTAAAACTCACCTTTGTAGGTGAGTTTTTTATCTTGGAAACGCTGAATTAATTGACAAAAATTAAAAAAAGAGTAAAATAATAGTAAATATGAGGTGATTAAATGATTAAGAAAATCTTAAAATCAATTGGTATTATATTTGGTGCTTTTTTATTAATTGTAATAGGATACATAACATATATTTTATTAGATTATAAAAGAGTTGAAGATAATCAAGAGTTACCAATCTTTCACCAAACAAGTAATGTTGTAAAACTAGAAGCAGAATATAAAATAATAACTTATAATATTGGTTTTGGTGCTTATGAAGATGATTATAGTTTCTTTATGGATGGTGGAAAATATTCAAGAGCTTTTTCTAAAGAAAGATTAGAAAAGAATTTAGAAAATATTAAAAACTTTTTAAAGGAACAAAATAGTGATTTTTATTTACTTCAAGAAGTTGATGAATTAGGAACAAGATCATATAAAGTAAATCAAAAAGAATTGTTTATTGATGCATTTAATGATTATGAAGCTGTATGGGCTCAAAATTATGATAGTTCATATTTGTTTTATCCATTGCATTCACCACATGGTAAAAATAAAGCTGGTATAATTTCCTTAAGCAGATTTGATATTTTATCTTCAAAAAGAAGAAGTTTGCCAATTGAGACATCATTAATGAAATTTGTTGATTTAGATAGATGTTATAGTGTATCTAGAATTAAAATGGAAAATGGTAAAGAACTTGTTTTATATAATGTTCATTTATCTGCTTATACTTCTGATGGTAAAATTGCTGAAGAACAATTAGAAATGTTAATTATAGATATGCAGGAAGAATATAATAAAGGCAATTATGTTGTTTGTGGTGGGGATTTTAATAAAGATTTATCAGGTGATGTAGAGTCTCACTTTGGTATTTCCGGAGAAGAATATACATGGGCTCAACCTATTCCTGAAGATATGTTTGATAATAGTAATTTAAGATTAGTATTTGCGTATGATGAGAATACGAAAGTCCCTTCTTGTCGTAATGCTGATGAACCTTATCATTCAGAACAGTTTGTTTTAACTGTTGATGGATTTATTGTTTCTGATAATGTAGATATAATTTCTTCTAGAGTAATTGATTTGAAATTTGAATATTCTGATCATAATCCTGTTGAAATGATATTTAAATTAAAATAGCGAGGTAGTTTATGAATAGAAAAAAGAAAATATATGAAATGGTTTTATTAAGTTTACTTGCAACAATAATAGTAGTAATGTCTTTTACACCGATTGGGTTTATTAAAATTCCTGCTCTTGGTTTAGAAATTACGTTTTTAATGATTCCTGTTGCGGTAGGAGCTATTTTACTTGGTCCTTTATATGGTGCGTTACTTGGATTTATATTTGGTTTTACAAGTTTATTACAATGTGTATTTGGAACAAGTCCTTTTGGTGCAACTCTTTTAACTATTAATCCTATTTATACTATTATAGTTTGTGTTGTTTCAAGAACTTTAATGGGTTATTTAACTGGATTAATTTATAAGCTATTAGAGAAAAAACTTAAAGATAGTGTTGTTTCACATATCATTACTTGTGCTTCATCTGCTATTTTAAATACTTTATTCTTTATGTCTTTGTTATGTCTTTGTTTTTATAATACTGAATATTTACAATCAATTGGAACTGGTCTTGGTACATCTAATGTCTTTGCGTTTGTTATTGCTTTTGTAGGTATAAATGGGTTAGTAGAAGCAGGGGTAAATATTGTAATTGGTGCTGCTGTTTCTAAAGTAATAGCGGTTAATTTTAAGAAAAAGTATAAATAAAAATAATAGTATAATTTTGAATAAAAAACGCTTTTTAAATGTAATAAAAAGCGTTTTTTACTTTATTTTTTTATATTGTAAAAAAAAGGAATAAAATTTTTTTGATTTTATGTGTTAAAACCTTGCAAAGCGTTTTCATTTATGCTATAATATAATCGCAAACGCTTTCAAAAAATAATAGGAGGAAATAAATTATGAAAAAAGTCTTTGCTGTTATAAGTACATTGTTACTTACAATTGCTTGCATTGGATTACTTTCTTCTAATGTTAATGCATCTGGTGCATTATTTACAGATCCAGTTGAAGCTGGCGCATTAGAAAAAGATGAAATTCCAGTGTATATTATGGATAGTATTTACACTACTTTCCCTCAATACTACGATAATAACGCTGTTGCTGACGAAGCTTGGCCAGGTTCAACTCGTATGTATCCATGGAATGAAGTAAAATTACGTGTAGCTCAATTAGATGAAAATGGTGAAGCTACAGGTATGTATTATGCAATATTCTTCTCAGGTGCATTAAATGCAACTGATTCAGGTGCTGGTAATAACATTATGTTATTAGATGCTGAAGTTGCTGAAGATGGTACAGTTACTGCTGTTTCTAAGAGAACAAGTAACACTAATAAAGAAGGTTACATCGTTGCTGACCACCCTCAAGACCAATCATTATCTCACATTAGTGTTAATATCTCTGATTACGATTTAGTAATTCAACCTACTCAATTCTACATTAGCAGTTCTACATCTACTGGTTATGGTTCTCAAATCATGAACAGAAGTATGATCTTCGATGGTGAAGGTCGCGCTATTCGTGGTGTTGGTATCAATGAATTCTATGTTGCTCCAACTGATTCTGCATATAAAGGTTACGGATTCGAAGCAGAATTCTGCTACGTTGATGGTGTTGTAACTAAATATGAAGACGGTGTTGTTTGTGATAAAGTTAAAGAACAAGTTCTTGATGAATCAGGTAACCCAGTTATGGACGAAAATAACGAACCTTTAATGAAAGACACTGATAAAGACAACTTCTTATACGAAAGATTCGTATGGGAATGGTTCGAAGAAAAACCTGAAAATGTTAACACTGCTGCTTACCTTTCTGAAGGTTGGGATCCTACTCTTTGGGATTACTGCTGGGAACAAGATGGCGGTTATATGTGTATCGCATTCAATGGTTCTGCTGGTACTTTAGATTCAATGACTGCTGCTCAAAAAGCTGCTTACATGGCTAACAATGGTTTAACTGAAGAAACTAATCTTCCTAAACGTGATTGTATCTCTTATGTAAGAGTTCCTGCTGGCGGCTTTATCTATGACTTTGGTTACTTAGACAATGGTTTAGAAGGCCCTACAACTGCATTCTTCAACATTATACATGGTGGTTACAAACATGGTAGACAATTATTCGGTGAAGAAGAAGCTAAACACGGTGTTGCTGAAGTTAAAACTGTTAACTTCTCTGCTAAACCTATCTATACAGCTGACGTTGTTAAAAATGGTCAATCTTTACAATTAAAAGAAGGTACTAACGTTGTTGAAGTTTTAGAAGGAACTAACATTTATCCAAGTTGGATGTTCAACTATGCTGGTTTAGCTAAGATGTATACTCGTCAAGATGACGTTACTTCTTACTCTTCAGATACATCTGTATTAGACGTAACTGTTAAATTAAACGGTGCTACAGTTGTTTCTCCAATCAACTGGCCTTATAACGATGCTACAGTTCAAGATATGTACAGAGACTTATTCGATGATTTAAGACACTGGTATAAAGGTGACTTAACAATCGATGGTGTTTTAGATGAAAACGGTGAACCTCTAGTTATTGGTTACTCTGATCCAAGTGTTGCTGTTAAATTCGGTGCTGCAATTGATGATTTAGATGCATTCATCGAAGCATGGTGTGCAACTGTTGTTGACTCTTGGGGTCTATTCAATGGTAGCAATACTGGTTTCTTTAACAATGAACACGTTGCTTCTAAATGGTTATTATACACTAACTATATGGATGACTTAATGAACGGTGCATTCTGGTCAAGTGCTTGGACTTCTGCAGTTCGTATGAGAAACTACTATCAAGGTACTGATAATTTCCCTGACAAGAGAAATGGTGCTGTATTAGATAAAACTCCTCAAGTTGCTACAGAACCTAGCTACAACTTCACAGTTGGTGCTGCTCCTTCAAGATATAGCGTTGAATATTCAGTAGTTAACTCTATCACTGGTGTTACTGACTCTTTAACAGTATTATTCCAAGTTGTTAACGAATATACTCCAATCGTTGATGTTAATGAAGACGCATTAATCGTTGAACCAGGATCTGGTGCTATCGATCGTTATGACTTATTCGTAGCTTACGATGGTCAATATTCTGCAGCTTCTCAAGATATTAGAGGTACAATTATTACTGAACAAGCAGTAGTTACATCTGAAACATTAGATTTCGATAACCCTGCTGAAGGTAAACACCAAGTTAAGATCGAAGTTACAAGCTTAGGCGGAACTAAGAAAGTTGTTAAATATGTTACTCTTGAAGTATTAGATATGACTGCTCCAAATGTTATTGTTAAAGACGTTCTTAAAGTTCCTTACGGAAGTGCATTTGATCCTCGTATGGGTATCGAAGTTGCTTATGACACTGTTGATGGTGACTTAATGCAATCAGGTGTTAAATGGTGGGCAGAACAAACCCTTAATAAAGTTGATACATCTAAAGCTGGTGAAGACTTCAAAGTTACAGTTGCTGTATTCGATGCTGCTGGTAATGAAACTAAAGTTCAATACACAGTTATAGTTGGTGATGCTCCTGCTACATTAGAAGAAATCGAAAGTTTATTAGATGATAAATTAGCTGCTCTTGAAAGTTTAGAAAACATTGAATTAAAATTAGAAGAAATTAATTCATATGTTAAACCTTCTGGATGCAAATCTAAATCTTTATTCTTTGTTGAATTCTTAGCAGTTGCTGGTGCTTTAGCTTTAATCTTAAGAAAAAAACACTAATAACTAAATAAAAACAAGGAAAGGTTGGTGGAGGAGAAATCTTCCACCTTCTTTAAATCAAAATGACAATTCTTACTTATCGAGATTACTTAGAAAAATATAATGATTGTCAAATTCTCATTCAATTATGGAATGATGAGTATAAAAAAATTTATCCTATTTCAAAAGAATTATTTGAAAGAAACGTGTCAAACATCAATGTTGATTTATCGTTTGTAGTCATAAATAATAATGAAGTAGTAGGATTTATACTTGCAAAAACTTGGGAAGATGATTTTCCTATTGCAAGTTATCAAGATACAGGATGGATTAGCTTATTTTATGTAAAAAAACAATTTCGTAATCAAGGTATTGGTTCTAAACTACTTGATTTAGTTGAAACTGAAATGATAAAACAACATAAAAATATTTTATATTTAGGAAAAGATTATAATAATTATTTTCCTGGCCTACCTGTAGATTTAAAAAGCCATTTGGAATTCTTTTTAAAGCGAGGATTTGAAAGACCATATGATACATATGATCTGATTAGAAATGAAAAGGATTATCTAACACCTAAACAAGATAAATATAGTTTTAGATTAGCTAATATAAATGATAAAGAAAACATTTTATCTTTATTAAGAACTAATTGGCCAGGTAGATGGTTAAAAGAAGCTATTGATTATTTTGATAATGGTGGTACAGGTAGAGAATACCTTATCTGTTTGGATGGAGAGAAAGTTATTGGATTCGCCAAGGTTAACTTTCCCAATACAGATACAAAATTAATAAGTTATAACTTAACTTGGCGAAATCGTTTCAAAGCACTTGGCGGAATTGGACCTTTAGGAATTGATAAGAATTATCGTAAACAAAATTTAGGTTATGATATTGTTGCTAACGCATGTAATATTTTAACTAATAATTCTGTTTCGGAAATTATTATTGATTGGACAGGTTTATTAGAATTTTATCGTCATTTTGACTTTGAAGTTTGGAAAACGTATTTTTATTTAAATAAAAATTTGAAAGGAGAAAAAAATGCGTAAAGTATTAAAATCATTTATGCTTTTATTTGTAGCTGGTTTATTTGTTGTAGCTCTTTCTTCTTGTGGAAAATTAACTATTACAGTTGAAACTACAATGAAAGTTGGACAAACATATACATTAGCAGCAAGTAAAGATGCTACTTGGGAATCAAGCAATTCTGAAATTTTAAAAATCGAAGGAAACACTGCTACTCCTCTAAAAGCTGGTACTGTAGTTGTTACTGCAAAAGCAGGTAAGAAAACTGCTACTGCAACAGTAACTGTTACTGATGGCGGCGATGGACCAGAACTTCCTACTAAATATCAACCAAAATGGGATTTAAATGCTAAGATGAACTGGAATGGTCAAGGTATGAAATATAGAATCCTTGTTTCTCCAGTTAGTGAATATGACCCATTTGAAGCTGGTTTCACTGCAACTGGTAATGGTAAAATCATTAAACAAAACCATATGAGATTAGTTGAACAAGCTTACAATATTGATATTGAATATTTTGAATGGTCAACTCTTGCAAAGTGGGGTCCTGAACGTGTAAGTTATATTAATGAAAACTACTTATCAAAAGAAATTTTCACTAAGAATGAAGCTTACGTTGTTCAAATCGCTTGTTCTTGGATTCCAACATTAGTTAAGAACGGTTCTTTAGCAAGTTTATATAACATGTCTTCTGATACTGGTTTCTTCATGAACGCTAATGGTGTTAATGAAGGTGATGATCACTATATCCAAAACGATACTTATAATCAAATCACAAGCGTTAACAGCGCTGTTTACGGTTATGTATTAGGTAATGCTCATGCTGACCAAATGATTTATTATAATATTGACTTAATTAAAGAAATGGGTATGACAGATCCAGTTGAATTATGGTTCAGAGGCGAATGGACATTAAGTACATTTGATAAATGGATTCAAGAAGGTCAAACTAATATTAAAAATACTGCAAAAGGTAAATTCGTATTAGATATCGGTTACCCTGAATTCACAGTTGGTCTTGTTGGTTCAACAGGTAATAAATTAACTAACACTTCTCCAGCTAATATCTTATTCACTCGTCCAGGTGTTACTAACGTTATTGACAAAATCCAATCTTGGTACAAACTTGGTTACTATAATAACCACGGTGTTGCTGACGTTACAACTAACTTCTTAAACGGTGAAACTGTATTACACAGTGGTAGTATTTGGTTCTTAAGAAATAAAGACCGTTTCAACCCTGAAGTAATTACATTCAAGATCGGTGCTGTTCCTTATCCTACAGCTGATGGTCAAGGTGGTACTCCAATCTTAACAACTGATGAAGCAGAAGCTTTAGAAACTGTTAATGGTACTAAATTAACTGACGCTGATGGTAACTACATCTCTGGTGTAGACATGAGTGGTTCTACATTCCAAGTTCCATTTACTGATGGTTCTTGCTATTCTATCTTAAACGTTCAAAACGGTAAAAATGGTATCACTTCTGAAATCGCATTCCATATCTTACACGATTTAATGGGTGCTGAAGGTAAAGATCCATCTGCTGACGTTGAATTAACTCCAGAAGAAGCTTATAAGAACACATTAGAAAAGAAATTAGACTACCCTATCCATGCTGCAGCTATTCTTTCAACTGAAAATAATATGTATTATGAAATGATCGAAATCGTATCTATGACAGTTGGTAATGGTTCTCACTTCGGTGAAAATGCATTATGGAAATTAATCCCTGGTATCATCACTAAAGATGTTACTGCAAGAACTGAATTAAATGCTGTTCTTGACATCTATAAAGCTGCATTAAGAACAATGGGTTACGTTGTAGCTTAAGATTAAAAATAAAAGAGTTTTGATTATTCAAAACTCTTTTTTTATGCATATTAATATTAATAATTTAAAGTTATGTTATAATACCACCATAAGAGGTGACTAAATATGAAAAAATATATATATTTATTATTAATCCCACTATTATTTTTATTTGGATGTTATATATCGCCAACATATGAATATAGTATTTCATTTTATTTAGATGGAATAAAATTAGATATGGAACCAAAAGGCTACAATACAGGTGATGAATTTAATTTACCTATTGTAAAACCTTCTAATTCTAATCTTGAATTTGATGGATGGTATGACAATGATAGTTATACTGGTGAAAAAATAACAAAAGTTAATTCTTTTGATACTGGTAATAAAAAGTTTTTTGCAAGATCAATATTAACAGAAAAAGAAGAATATACAATAAAATACTATATTAATTCATTTGAAGTTATATTTGATTTATCTTCATATTATCAAGGAGATACAACTATTTTACCAATTCCTGAATTATCAAATAATCAAACATTTGATGGATGGTATTTATATCCTGATTTATCAGGTGATAAAATAACATCACTTGTTAATCAAACTGGTAATTTGCAACTATTTGGATATGTTGAAAATTATAATAATGAAGAAGATGAATTAAGAAAAGCATTTAATTATGATTCATTTAAATTTGATATGATTGATAAAACAAATGGAGAAACATATATTGAATCATATGTAGTTGATGGATTAAATACATCATATTATGCAGATGAAATGACTTCATACTTAGCCTATGTTAATAATCAATATCGTTATTATTTTGAAGATCTTGATGGATGGTATTATTTAACTGAAGAAGATGAAGATTTTGAATATTGTACACAATACTTTTTTACTCTTGATTTATCAGAAGTGAATTTAGATAAATTCATTAAAGTAGATAATTATTATACAGTAACAAGTGATTATTTAGATGAAGTAGGCTTAATATTTACAGGATATAATGATAGTTTTAAATCTTTTAAATTATATTTAAAAAATGGATATATATCAAAGATTGAAATTACATCTTCATTCGTATATGAAAATCAAACATATAATTCTGAATATTTATTAGAATTTTCTTCTTTTGGTAGTTCTTCAATTGAACTTCCTTCCGCAAAACATTATAACTATACATCTTCTGAAACATTAAAAATAGAAGAAGTATATAATTTATATAGTGAAGATGAAGTAACAATAGAAGGTGTTATTACTGGTATTTATGGTAATAATTTCTATATTAGCGATGATACTAAAGGAATACTTGTATATATGTCAAATGATGATACTTTTAATAGTATTATCAAAATAGGTAATGTTGTTACTGTTAGTGGAATTGTTAATATATATAAAACAGTTCATCAAATTCAAAATGTTACTTCTATTAGTTTAAGTACTGAAAAATATAACTTAGTAGATATATATTTAAAAGATATTTTACAAAATACTTTAGGTAAATATGTTAATGATATTGTTAATATTGAAAACTTAGAAATTGTTTCGATTCCTAGTTCTCTTCAAAATGGTTATTCTGATCTTTCATTTACATGTAAAATAGGAGTAAATGAAGTTGTTGTATTTATATCTAAACATCTTGATTCAAGTTCAAAACAATACATAATTGATAAATTAAATAATTTATCTGCAGGTGATAGTATTTCTTTATATAATGTTCATATTGGATATTATAATAATTATCAAATTATATTAACAAATAATTCAGAAATACAAAAAGGAATTAAGGAAGTAATTTCAACAGGAATCGAATTTGAAAAAACAAATTATTCATTCTTAATTAATTCTGAACTTGATGATATTTTAAACCAAATAATAATTTATGAAACGTTTAGTGATGGATCAAAAGTTAAATTAGAAAATAATGAATATACAGTTTTTACTGATAACTATAGTGTAGGATCAAAAGGCGAATTTACTTTTACATATAAATATAATAATTACATAAAAACTTGTAATATTAAAATAGTTGAAACTTCTAATATATCTAAAGAAGAAGTTACAACTCCACCAATTTTAAGTGTTTTAGACAAAATGGGATATGATGAATACACAGGACAAACATATGGAATAACAAAAGGACTTCCTTCAATAGGTAATCCAAAAGTACTAGTAATTCCAATTGAATTTACTGATTGTCCAGCAAGTAATTCAATGGTTAGTGATTTAGAAACTGCTTTCTTTGGAACAAGTGAACAAACAGGATGGGAAAGTTTAAAGAGTTATTATTACAAATCATCATACGGAAAATTAACAATAGATGGGACAGTATTAGAACCATTTAATACTAATCATTCCGTTTCTTATTATAATAATTTATATAAACAATATCTTCAAGATTTAGATGACTATTATGATTATAAAACTGATGTATATCCAACAAATGTGGAAAATGAAATAATTAAATCAGCTTTAGAATATTATGATAATCAAATTAACTATGCAGATTATGACACAGATGCAGATGGATACATTGATTCAATTTATTTTGTATATACAACTAATTATTCAAAAGAAGATGAAACACTATGGTGGGCTTATACTACTGAGTATGTTACTGATGATTATGAATATTATGATAATGTTGAAGCAGATTTTTATGTTTTTTGTAGTTATCAATTCTTATTTGATGATCTTGTAGGAAAAAAAGTAAAATATAATACTGAAACAATTATTCATGAAACAGGTCATTTATTAGGACTTGACGATTATTACGATTATGATGAAACTGTTGGACCTAATGGAGGTATCGGTGGTGGAGATATGATGGATTACAATGTTGGAGACCATAATGCGTATAGTAAATTGATATTAGGATGGATTTCACCTTATATTATTGAAGAAGGTATAACTACTTTAAATTTAAACAGTTTTGCTGAATCGGGAGATGTAGTAATATTATTTAAGAAATGGAATAACTCATTCTTTGATGAATATTATATTATTGATTTTTATACTCCTACTAAATTAAATGAATTTGGCAAAGGAGTTAGTGGTTTATTTAGTATATCTGGTATTAGAATATATCATGTTATTTCTAGTTTAAATGATCCGAAGGATTGTTTTAGTATATTTGAATTAACAAAATATAATAATTCATATACTAATTTTAGATTAATATCATTAATTGAAGCAGATGGTAAAAATGATATTAGTAACAATGGATATTCTGAAGATAGTGATTTATTCCAAAAAGGAAATAAATTTATTAATGTTAAATGGTATAATGGACAAGCTGCTAATTTTACTATTACTGTTAATGATATAGTAGGTAATTCAACTGCCAATATTACAATTGAATATAAATAAAAAAATAGGAATTTTATTCCTATTTTTCTTTTGGTATATATATATAAAAAGTAGATCCTTCATTCTCTTTAGAACTCACTGATATTTCCCAACTATGTAATTCAATAATTTTTTTACATATTGATAAACCAAGTCCAATACCTTGATTATTTTTCATATTATTTCCTTGATAATATTCATCAAATATATGTTCTGCAATTGTTTCATTCATTCCTATTCCTGTATCAGAAAAAGAAATAGTATACCCGTTTTCTGAAATTGTTGATGTTATTAAAACTTCACCGTTTGGTTCTGTGTATTTCACCGCATTATTTAAAATATTAATCCATACTTCTTTAATTAACTCTTTGTTTGCGGGGGCATAGATGTGATCTAATTCGATTTCAACTTTAATATTTTTTTCTTCAAATTGGTTATATAATAAAATAGCTGATTCTTCTATTGATTCATCTATATATATATTTTCTTTTTGAATATCAATTGAATCAGTATTTAACTTACTAAGTAATAATGTCATATTCGCAAGATTTGCAAGTCTAGTACTTTCCTCTTTAATAATTAAATAATATTTTCTTTTTTCTTCTTCAGGTAAATCTGGATTGTTACATAGTAATTCAGAAAAGCCTTTAATTGAAGAAATAGGGGTTTTAAATTCGTGAGAGAAGTTTTTGATAAAGTCTTTTTTTAGTAAGGAAATAGAATTTAATTCTTCAATTATTGTATTAATATTTTCTATTAATTCATTAATAAATAAATTATTAGTATCAGCTTCAATTTTTTGACTAAAATCACCATGTGATAATTTTTTGAAACAATCAGAAGTTTTATTCATAACTTTTTTATATTTTTTAGTCATAAAATGAGTAATGATAGTAGAGATAATAAAACATATGCCTAACGCAAGAATTAAGAAAACTAGACTACCGAATTTATCTAATCTAATTCTTAGTAAAAAACAAATATAAACAATTAAAAAAGTAATTAAAATTGATATTAAATAAGCTTGAAATATTGAAAAAGTTAAACTAAAGAATTTAGAGATCTTTTTATCATTCATGTCTTACTCCTTTATATCCTATTCCCATAATTGTTTGAATTTCAATTTCCGGAAATTGTTCTATTTTTTTTCTAATTTTCAATATGAATACTTTAACAATTGATTCATCAGTATCAGAATTTAATCCCCAAAATTCATGATATAATTGCCATTTAGTAAAAGCTTTTTCTGGATATGATAAAAGTTTAAATAATATTTCAAATTCTGTTTTAGAAAAATTAACAATTACTTTAGTAACAGTATTAGTAATTGTATGCGTATTATAATCTAAAATAATATCTTTTACTTTAATTTGTTTATCTGTACTTATTTTTGCTCTTCTAAAAATAGCATTTATTCTTAATAATAATTCATCTTTATCAAATGGTTTTACGATATATTCATCTATTCCTAATTCATAACTTTTTGCTTTATCATCAATTGAAGATTTTGCGGTTACCATAATTATAGGAATATTTTTATTATCTTCTCTTATTGATTCAACAAGTTCATTACCGCTCATAATCGGCATCATTTCATCACATATTACCATATCAAAATGTTGATCATAATATATATCTAACGCATCACTTCCATTAGTTGAAGTTACAACTTCATAACCTGCTGAAGTAAGGATTGCGGTAAAGAGCTTTAAGATATTTAATTCATCATCGACAACTAATATTCTCATCTTAATTCCTCCATTTATAAATATATTATATCATAATTGGTAAAAATATGGTAAATTTTAAAAAAACTTAAAATGTTAACTATTTGTTAACCACTACTATTATATAATAAAAGAGGGTTAACCTAGGAAGGGGGAAAAATTAATTAATAAGTTATTTTTTTGCCGTTTATCTCGTAACTTATTAATTAACAAAAGCAGCCTTGAAAGACGAGAATGTGTAAACAATAGCTATCCCATTTTACACAAAAACTAATTATCCTTGTTTCGTTGAAAAAGCTTTACCTTTATTAAAATCTCTATTCATTCGTTATATAGGCTGTTAAATTAATAGAGATGTGGGATAGCTAAAAGCGTATATTTCTCCAAAAAAGTAGTGTTTAATTTAAACACTACTTTTTATTTATTATTAATGAAAAAAAGATTAAAATATAGTATAATAATACCAAAAAGAAAAGAGGAACATTATGGAAACTATAAAACTTAGCAATAAAAAACCTTTAATGATAGCACATCGTGGATTAAGTAGTTTTGAAAAAGAAAATACAATGGCAGCATTCATAGCCGGAGGAAATCATACATATTATGGTATGGAATGTGATATACATGTAACAAAAGATAATGTAATCGTAGTATGCCATGATAGTAATTTAGAAAGAGTATCAGGTGTTAATTTAATCATTGAAGAATCTACATATGAAGAAATACAAAAAGTAAATTTATATGATGTTAAAAAGGAAAATAATTGGCCTTATTTAAAAGTTCCTACATTTGAAGAATATTTAGATTGTTGTATCAGATATAATAAAGTTGCGGTAATAGAATTTAAATTTTTATTTAAAGAAGAAGATGTTTATCGTGTAATAGAAATTGTTAAATCAAGAAATTATTTAGATAAATGTGTATTTATATCTTTTGTATATGAAAATTTAACTTTTGTTAGAAAATATGATTCTAATATTAATGTTCAGTTTTTACTTGCTGAATATAAAGATGAATTAATTGAAAGATGTATTAAAGAATCAGTTGATATTGATATTCATTATAGTTTATTAAATCAAGAAAGAATTGATTATTTACATCAAAATAATTTAAAAATTAATGTTTGGACTGTAGATGATCCAGAAATCGGCGAAAAATTATCAGAAATGAAAGTAGATTTTATCACAACTAATCGTTTAGAATAAGGAAATAAAATATGATAACTTTAACTGTAGATTCAACTCTAAAATGGGTTGAAGAAAATATTGTATGGGGGATACCATTAATAGTATTAATATTATTAGTAGGTATTGTCTTAACAATTAAACTCCGTTTTTTACAAGTAAAACATTTAGGCAAATCAATAAAATATATGATTAAAAGCGATGATTAAGGAAACGGGGAAGTATCATCATTTGGTGCATTATGTGTTTCAATGGCTGCAACACTAGGTACTGGTAAAATTGTCGGTGTTGCGGTGGCAATCTTCGTAGGAGGACCTGGTGCGCTATTTTGGATGATTGTTGCTGCGATATTTGGGATGGCTACTAAATATGCAGAAGGTTTTCTTGCGGTAAAATATCGTAAGTTTAATGATGATGGAAGTGTTATGGGTGGGCCATTTACTTATATCGAAGAGGGTATGGGGTCTAAATATAAATGGCTTGCGAAAGCATTTGCTATCTTTGGTGCGTTAGCAGGAGTTATGGGTATTGGTACTTTAACACAAATGAATAGTATTACTGAATCTGCAGTAATGGTATTTGATTCTGATAAGTTAAATACAATTAATGTTTTAGGTAATGATATTTCTATTGTTGCGGTAATAGCAGGGATTATTATTACTATTCCTTCAGCAATAGCAGTAATTGGAGGGATTGAAAGAATTTCTAAAGTATCAGTTATTTTAGTTCCTTTTATGGCAATTACTTTCTTTCTTGCATGTATAGGGGTTATTATATTTAATATTGAACTTGTTCCAAGTGCTCTCGTTACTATTTTTAAAGAAGCTTTTAATTTTAAAGCAGGAATGGGCGCAGCAGCTGGTGTTGGTATTATCTCCGCAATGCGTGAAGGAATATCGAAAGGTATTTTTTCCAATGAAGCTGGTTTAGGAAGTGCTCCGATTGCACTTGCCTCATCTAAATCAAATGATCCTGTTAAAACAGGTTTAGTTTGTATGTCAGGTACTTTTATTGATACAATGGTACTTTGTTTAACAATTGGGCTTGGAGTTGTAATGATGGGTTCTTATCAAACATTAAAAGGAATTCCTTGTACGATTGAAACATTTTCAAAAGGTTTAAATGTTTCTGAGTCTTTTGCTTCTATTATTGTTTTAGTTTGTATAACTACTTTTGCTTTTACAACAATAATAGGTTGGAATGTATATGGTGAAAAGTGCATTGCTTATTTAACTAATAATAATAAAAAAGCAGTGTTTATATATAAGATTATATATATATTATTTGTCGCAGTAGCTCCATATTTAACTTTAGAATTAATATGGACAACTTCATCTATTTTTAATGGTTTAATGGCGTTACCAAATTTAGTTGCTTTACTCGCATTAAGTCCGGTTATTAAAAAGGATACAGAAGAATATTTTAAAAAGTAAAACAGATTATGCTGTTTTACTTTTTTTCATATTTAATTTAATTTATTAATATAATTTATTGAGATGATTATATGAATAAAAGAATAAAAGAAATTATATATGGATTTATCTTTGGTTTAAGTTGTATTATACCTGGTTTTAGTGGAGGAACAATGTTAGTTATACTAGGTATATATGAAAGCTTTACTAATTCCTTATCAAAAGTAACAAATAATATTACTATAGCTTTTAAAGAATTAATATTTTATTTTATTGGAACATTTATAGGATCAATAATAGGGGTTATGTTAGTTGAATCATTATTATCTAAATATCCATTTATGACATCTAGCTATTTTATTGGATTAATTATTCCAACTATTGTTTTTGTTATAAAGGAAATAAAAAAGAATAAAATTACTTTTATTCATTATTTATTGTTTTTTATTTTTTTTATTATTTCAATAATAATTTCTTTTTCAAAGGAATTAAATATTATAAATAATAATTTAAATAATAATTTTATATATATTTTATTAATATCAATTATTAGTTCCACCGCATTAATTATTCCTGGAATATCAGGTATGAGTATATTACTAATCTTTGGTTTATATGATGAAGTAATCTACAGCGTAAAATCATTATTAAGTGGTGATTGGAATAATTTAAATGTATTAGTACCTTTTATTATTGGGTTTATAATAGGAATAATTTTAATTTCTAAATTAATAACGAAAGTATTATTAAATAAGCCGAATCTCATATGGTCAAGTGTTTTCTCCTTATTAATAGTTTCTCCTTTTATAATATATAAAGATATATATAATGATAATTATTTATTGTTTAATGAAAATAAAATCTTCCATATAATTCTTTCTTTTATTTTTATTATTCTAGGTATTCTTAGTTTATCAGTAATCAAAGAATTAACAAGTAAAAGGAGTTAATATGAAAAAGAATCATTTTTTATATCCGATTATTAAAGAATTTTTTAATCCTCGAAAGATTAAAAACATTAAAAAATTTAAAAATGGTTTAATAAACAAAACATATTTAATTGAATTTGATAATATAAAATATATTATTCAACAAATCAATTCAAATGTATTTAAAAGTCCAATGGCCGTTATGCATAATATTGATTTAATAACTAATCATTTAAAAAGAAAACTTATTTATGAAGGAAAGAATTTTCAACAATTAACATTAACTTTAATTAAAACAAAACATAATGAAAACTTTGTTATTGTTAATGATGAATATTGGCGTTGTTATTTATGTATCGAAGGAATAACTTATGAAGAAACAACAGACCCTCAAATATTTTATGAAGCAGGAAGAATAATAGGTGAATTTCAATTGTTATTAAAAGATTTTCATACACCACTTTTAAATGACAATATTAGAAATTTTCATAATACTCCCTTTCGATATGAGGAATTCCTTGAAAAAGTAATTACTAATAAATATGATAGAAGAAAATACTGTACTTTAGAAATCACACAAATTAATTCAAGAAGAAATAAGATGGGGATAATAGTTGAAGCCTTAAAAAATAAACAAATTCCTTTAAGAGTAGTTCATAATGATACAAAGTTAAATAATATTATGTTTGATAAAAATACAAAAAAATCATTATGTTTAATTGATTTAGATACTACAATGAAAGGATCAATGTTATATGATTTTGGAGATGCGTTAAGAAAAGGAGCTTCAACCACAACGGAAGATGATACAAATTTAGATAATGTTAAAATCAATTTTGAACTTGTTTCTTCATTTGTTGAAGGGTTTTTAAAATCAGTAAAATCTATTATTACAGATAATGAAATAAAATTATTATATGATGCATATTATATTTTAACATTAGAATTATCCATGAGGTTTTTAACTGATTTTTTGAATAATGATCAATATTTTAAAATTGATGAAGAATTAAATAGACCATTTATTAATTTAGAAAGATCAAAAAATCAATTAAAACTGTTGTTTGAAATAGAAAAGAATGAACTTATTATTAAAAATATCATAAATGAAAAACTATTATTAATCAAAGGTGATGAAAGTGTTAGAATATCTTAAATATATAATTATTGGATTAGTTCAAGGAATATCAGAAGTATTACCTATATCATCAAGTGGACATCTAATCATTTTCGAAAAGTTATTTAATATTTCTAATAATGATTTATCATTTGAAATATTCCTGCATTTAGGTTCTTTAATTGCGGTATTTTTATTTTTATCAAAACATATAAAAAGAATAATAATGTCGATATTTAAATATCTGTTTAAAAAAGATAATGAATGTTATGATGATTTTAAGTATTTTCTTTTTTTAATTATTTCAACTATTCCAATTGTTATAGTTACATTAATTTTAAAACCTTTTTTAAAAGATTGTAATAAATTATATATAGTAAGTATATGTTTAATAATAAATTCGATTATTATATATACCTTTTCTTTTTGTAAAATTAAAATAAAAAAAGAAGATTTGAAATTTAAAGATTCATTAATAATAGGATTATTTCAATGTTTAGGGATTTTTCCGGGAATTTCTCGAAGTGGTAGCACAATATCAGGGGGATCTTGTATTGGGTTAGATAAAAAAGATAGTGCTGAATATTCCTTTTTTTTATTTATACCATCAGTTATTGGTGCTGTTGTTTTAGAAATGGATAATATAATGAATATTTTTAGTTTGGAAAGAGATTTGTTTATTTGTTATATGTTATCTTTTATTATAACAATTTTTACTACTTATTTTTCTTTTAAGTTTTTATTAAATATTGTTAAAAAAGGAAAAATTAAATATTTTTCATTATATTGTTTAATAATAGGCATTATTCTTTTAATTTATTCAATAACTAATAATTATATCTAGGAGGTTATTTTGGAAGATATTACAGTATTAATACTTGCGGCGGGAAAAGGAACAAGAATGAAAACTAATGTTCCTAAATGTTTAACATTATTTCATTATAAACCAATGTTATCATATATATTAAATACATTAAATAAAATGAAACTTACTGATATTGGTTTAATTGTTGGATATAAAAAAGAAGAAATTAAAAAACACATAAAAAAGAAAGTAACATATATATACCAAAAAGAACAATTAGGTACAGGTAATGCGGTGGAAAGCGCTGAAAAATTTTATAAAGGTAAAAATAATAATATTATAATTATTCCTTCAGATATACCTTTAATAAATGATGATATTTTAAATAAATTAATAAAATATCATATTGATTCATCGAATGATTTAACCATTGTTTCTAATATTATTGATAATCCTTTTGGATATGGAAGAATATTAAGAAATAAAGAAAATAAGATAATTAGAATAATTGAAGAAAAAGATGCAAATTTTGAAGAAAAGAAAATAAAAGAAATTAACACAGGTATATATATAATTAAAGAAAGTGTTTTAACAAAAAATATTAAATTAATTAAAAATAATAATAGTAAAAAAGAATTCTATTTAACAGATATCATAGAAATACTTTTTAATAATAATTATAAAATAGATTCACTATCTTTTTATAACAATTTTCATTTAACAGGAGTAAATGATTTAGAAAGTTTAATTAATTTAGAATTAAAATATCAAATGTTTTTAAATAAAGAATTTATTAATAAAGGAATTCATTTAATAAACCCAGATACAATTATTATCGAAGATACTGTTGAAATAGAAGACTTTGTTACAATTGATGCTTTTTGTGTAATAAAAGGAAAAACAAAGATTAAAAAAGGTTCATATATAAAACCATATACATATATAATTAACAATAAAATAATAGATTAAATGCATAAATTATTAAATTGTGGTAAAATATTATATATAATATGGAGGTGGCGAAATGAATTATGATGTTATCATAATTGGTGCTGGTGTAGTAGGAGCACAGATTGCAAGAAGACTATCTAAATATAAATTAAATATCTTAGTATTAGAAAAAGAAAATGATGTTGGTGATGGATCAAGCTCTGCTAATAGCGCAATCATTCATTCAGGATATGACCCTCTTCCTGGGACCCTTAAAGCAAGATTAAATGTTTTAGGAAATCAAATGTATGATGAAATATGTAGTGATTTAGATGTAGAATTTAAAAGAATTGGTTCTTTGACATTATCTAATAGTGAAGAAGAAGATGAAATATTAAAAGAATTAGTTTTACGCGCAGAACAAAACAACGTAGAAGTTAAATTAATAAATCAAGAAGAACTAAGACAAATAGAGCCAAACGTTTCAAAAAGCGCTAGAATGGCCTTATTTGCGCCTACAGCGGGAATTATTAATCCATTTGAGTTAGTTGTTGCGTTGATGGAAAATGCGGTTGATAATGGCGTAGAATTGAAATTATCAGAAGAAGTAATAAACATAAAAAGAGAAAATGATTTATTTACTGTATATACATCAAATAATACTTATTATTCTAATTACATTATTAACGCAAGTGGATTATATTCAGATAAGGTAAATGAAATGATAAATCCTAAATCATTTACTATTATACCTACTAAAGGTGAATATACTGTTTTAGACCATTTTGATAAGAATTATGTTAAACACACATTATTTAATGTTCCTTCTAAAAAAGGTAAGGGGGTACTTGTTTCTCCTACTACTAGTAATAATTACTTAGTAGGACCTTCATCAGAAGTAATATTAGAAAAAGATGATACTTCATGTAATTATGAAATATTACAAAATGTTAAATCAAAAGCATATGATTTAGTTGATATATTAAGAATAGATCAACAAATTAAACAATTTGCGGGGATAAGAGCAGTAAGTGATACAAAAGATTTTGTTATTGAGGAAACAAGTTATCATTTTATTAATGTAGCGGGTATACAATCACCTGGTCTTGCTTCAAGTCCTGCTATTGCGGTGATGGTTTGTGATATGATTAAGAATAAGGAAGAAAAAGAAAATTGGAATCCTAAAAGAAGACCACTTGTTAGATTAAATAAAATGAGTTTTGAAGAAAGAAAAGAATTTGTTTCAAATAATCCATTATTTGGAAAAATTATTTGTCGATGTGAAAAAATAACAGAAGGTGAAATTCTTGATGTAATTAATCGCTCTTGCGGAGCAACAACCATAAAAGGTGTTAAGAAAAGAATTAGACCTGGATTTGGCAAATGTCAAGGTGGTTTTTGTCAATCATATGTTTTAGATATATTATCAAGAGAGTTAAATAAAGATAAAAAAACGATTACTTATGGTAAAACTGGATCATATATTTTAAAAGGAAGAACTAAAGGTGAATAATATGATGAATTTTTCTGAACAATATGATCTTATTATAATAGGTGGAGGAAGCGGTGGAATGGCTGCTGCTATTTCTGCTTATGATAATGGAATTAAAAAAGTTTTAATATTAGAAAAAGAACCATATTTAGGAGGAATATTACTTCAATGTATTCATAATGGATTTGGTCTTCATACTTTTAAAGAAGAATTAACAGGACCTGAATATGCATATCGTTTTGTTGAAGAAGTAGAAAAAAGAAATATTTTATATAAAGTTAATTCAATGGTAATAAATATTGAAAAAGAAAATGATGAGTTATATGTTACTTATTCAAATACTATTGATGGGTTAATTAAAGCTAAAACTAAAGCTGTCCTCACCGCAACAGGTTGTTCAGAAAGAACAAGAGGTGCGATATCAACACCAGGAGATCGTCCTAGTGGAATAATGACAGCTGGTTTGGGACAAAAATATTTAAATATCGAAGGATATATGATTGGTAAAAAAGTCTTTATTTTAGGTAGTGGAGATATCGGCTTAATTATGGCAAGAAGAATGACTTTAGAAGGAGCTAAAGTATTAGGTGTTGCGGAGATAATGCCGTATTCTAATGGATTAAACCGTAATATTGTTCAATGTCTCGAAGATTATGATATACCTTTATATTTAAGTCATACTGTTAAAAGAGTGATAGGTAAAGAAAGATTAGAAAAAATTATTTTATGTAAGGTTGATGAAAAATTAAATTTCATTGAAGGAACAGAAAAAGAATTTGAAGTAGATACCTTATTATTATCAGTAGGACTTCTTCCTAACAATCCATTACTTAGTTCCTTAGGTGTTATTATGAATCCTAAGACAAAAGGACCGATGGTAGATGAAACTTATCAAACATCAGTTAAAGGTGTTTTTGCATGTGGTAATAGTTTACATGTTCATGATTTGGTTGATTTCGTAACTAATGAAGCGAAATTAGCAGGAGCTTATGCGGCTAAATATATTTTAAATGAATTACATCAAGGTGAAAAAATCTCTATTGTTAATGGTAATGGAATTAATTATGTTTTGCCTCAACAAGTTGATTTATTAAATGTTGATAAATTACAAATTAGTTTTAGAGTAAATAAACCATATAAAGATGTCAAAGTGAAAATATATCAAAATGATGTATTAATAAAAGAAATTAAAAAACAATATTTATTACCTGCTGAAATGGAAAATATTATTATAAATAAAGAATTAATAACTTCAAATAATCCAATTAAATTGGAGGTAGAATAATGAAAGAATTAATTTGTATTGTATGTCCAAAAGGATGTCATTTAAAAATAGATGATCAAATGAATGTAACTGGAAATGGTTGTAAAAGAGGAATTGATTACGCTAAAAATGAAGTTACTAATCCAACAAGAATGATTACTTCGACTGTTAAAATTAAAAATGGTGAAATTGATAGGTTACCTATTAGAACAAATAAACCAATTTCTAAGTCTAAAATATTTGAAGTAATGAAATATCTAAATAATGTTGAAGTATCTGCTCCAATAAATATTGGTGAAGTTATAGTTTCTCATATTTTAGATACTGATGTAGATATTATTTCAACAAGAAAAGTAGATAAAAAATAAACAATGTATTTTTTGTAAATATATGAAAAGTATGATATAATAATGAAAGTGTAAAAAAACTTATACTAATGTATAAGTTTTTTTAGGAGGATAATATGAATTTTAAATTCTTTTTAGATAGTATATTATTAGGTGTAGGATTAACAATGGATGCTTTTTCTGTTTCTCTTGCGAATGGTTTTAAAGAACCAAATATGAAATTAAAGAAAATATTATTAATAAGCGGAATATTTGGTTTATTTCAAATGTTAATGCCATTAATAGGGTGGTTTTTTGTTCATTCATTAGTAGAAAAAATTCAAGTATTAACTTATTTTATTCCATGGATTGCCCTTGTATTATTATTATATATAGGTGGTAAAATGGTATTTGAGTTCTTTTGTAAGAAAGAGGAAGAAGAAAATTCTAAAGAAACAACTTTATCATTTATAATCATACAAGGTATTGCAACATCAATTGATGCATTATCAGTAGGATTTAATATTGCAAATTATCAATTTTCATATGCATTTATTTCAACTTTAATAATAGGATTAATAACTTTTGGTTTTTGTTTAGTAGGTGTTATTTTAGGTAAAAAATTTGGAACAAAATTTTCTACATATGCTGAACTTATCGGAGGTATTATTTTAATATTAATTGGAATAGAAATTTTTGTAACAGGGATGATTGATTTATATGCATAATAGTATGAAAAAAATTACAACATTTTTGTTAATCCTGTGGTCAAGTTTTTTAATTTTATTTATTACTTTTGGTTCAAGTGTTGCTTCAAAAGTATATCAGTATGTATTAGAAAAATTGAATCAAGAAGAATTTGAAATAGAAGATGTAAATTTTATTCTTGAAGAAGAATATTTAGTCGGTAATTCATATCATTTGAATTATACTGTTTTCCCTCATAATAATATTGATCATGGATTAAAATTTGAATCATTGAATCCAGAAATATTTAGTGTATCAAAGGATGGATATATTACAGGATTAAGAACAAGTTCTGATAAAACAACTGGTAAATTAAGAATAACTTCTTCAAAGGATTTATTATTTGAAAAAATTATTGATTTGAATTTTACCAAAACTTATCCGGATGATATTTTATTAAATCTTAGTTCTACTTTTAAAAAAGAAAATGATGTTTATATTGTCTATTTAAATACCCCTGTTGATATATTATTTTCAGTTGTAGGTGAACTTAATAAGATTACTGAAAGAGTACCAGAACTTATTTATGATCATGAAGTGTTTGATAAAACAAGTACATATGTTTTATTACCTAAGAAAAAAGTTGATGAAACTACAATTAGCGTAAAATTGAATAATTTCTTAAAGGAAATCAAAGTTAAAGTTATTGATATTGTTGATGATCCTGAAATGTATGAATTAAATTCACAAATAACAAATTTTGTTATGAATCAAGGATCAAATGAAGGTGACATATATTATACTGGTTCTAATATTTATGCAAAATTATATAATGGTAATTATAATATTATTGCACCTCATACATTCGCCTCATCAAATCCTGAGATAGCTAGTGTATCTAATCATTCGATTGTTCCTAAAAAAGCAGGAGAGGTTACTATTACCGCAACGCTTTTTAATGGTGTTAAAGTTTCTAAAACTATTCAAATTAGAAATAAAATATATTTACCTGAAATAACAGGTTTAGATTTTACAGAAAATAATAGTGTAGATATATATTCAAATGAATCTGCTTTAATTGATATTGTATTTCCTTTAACTGCTGAATTTACTGATTATCAAATTATATATGATGAAGAAGCCCTTGAACTTAAAAAAATAAGTGAATTTCAATATCAACTTACCGCAATCCATGAAGGTACACATAGTTTTAAAATTGTTGTTGATGATGGATATAAAACAGAAGAAAGATTATATACTTTAAATGTTACTAAAAATAGTAAATTTATATATTTCTTTAGAGTATATTTGCCAACTATTGTGCCAAAGGTTATGGGACATATGGCCTTGTTTGCGGTAGAGGGATTATTTGTTGTTTTATTTATTGTATTTAATTTATCTAATAAAAAATTAAAGAGTTTTATTTGTTTTGTATCTATTGGAACCTTCTGTGCTGGTATTACAGAGTTTATACAACTATTTATACCTGGTAGAAGCGGAAGGTTTGAAGATATGGCTTTTGATTTGGTAGGGTATATATTAGGTTCAATCTTGTTTTATATAATTTATCAACTTATAAAAGGTATTATTTATTTAATAAAAAAATTATCTGAAAAGAAAGCAAAATGTAAAAATTAGACTTTATTCAATTATGAATAAAGTCTTTTACTTTTTTACTCATATTTTAACTAACTAATTGTAAAATATGGTATAATAAATAAAAGAAAGGGTGATAAATATGGAACAACAAGAAAAAAAGATGAAGTCAAAGTTGTTTATATTTTTTGAATGGGTATTTAATTTATTAGTATCTAATGTTTTAATATTATTACCTATTGTGCCTACAGTTGCTTATTTTAGGTTTTTTGTTAATGAAGAAAATGCAAGTAGTCCTGTTAATGTTGCGATTTTAGCAATTACTTTAGCTTTATTTGCTGTTTCATTATTCCCTAATATTACCGCATGTACTAAAACAATGAAAGATGGTATTGAAACTGATATTATATTTAAAACTCATTTTAGAAATTTAAAAGAGTGTTTTAAAAAATCTTTTGTGTTGGGAATAATTTTCTTTATTATTCTATCTATTATTATTTTTGGATTATTATTCTATATTTTCCAAGATTTTAATTCTATTCACATTGATCAGACTTTATTTGAAAAAATAGGGGAAAAGGCATCTTCAGCTGGTGTAGTAGTGATGTTTGTTGCGATGATATTTTTATTATTAATGGCTTCAAATGTGCCTTTAATTATTATTAATTTTAAGAAGTTAACAGTAGGAGAAATAATTAGATCTGCATTTTATCTTGCTTTTAGATATTTCTTAACTACGTTTATATTATTTGTTTTATTAGTATTTTCAGTTGGTATTGGTATTTTATGTTTTTTAAGTCAAATGGCAATACTGTTATTATTATGGATGATGATAGGTATCTCTTTACCTATTATGTTAGGAACAAAAATTACAAAACCAATTTTTTATATGTTAGAGAAAAAACAATTTGAAAGAATTATGCATTATGATGAGGAGGATGATTTAGATGATCTTGAATTCTAGAAAAACAATATTAGGTATTGAAAGAGTAGATGAATATAAAGAAATTTTTGAAAATAAAAGAATAGGATTAATTACTAATCCTACTGGTATTACAGGAGATTTTGTTTCTTCTATTGATGTTTTACTTAAAAAAACAAACTTAGTTGCATTATTTTCACCAGAACATGGTGTTCGAGCAAGTCTTCAAGCAGGACAACAATTAAGTACTTATACTGATGAAGAAACTGGTTTACCAGTATATAGTTTATATGGTAAATCTAAGAAACCATCTAAAGAAATGATGGATGAACTTGATATTATATCAATTGATATTCAAGATAATGGTTCTAGATATTATACTTTTATTTACACAATGGCTTATTGTATGATGGCTTGTGCTGAATATGATAAAGAGTTTGTTGTATTTGATCGTCCTAATCCAATTAATGGTTTAAAGGTAGAAGGTAATATTTTAGATGTTGAAAAGTATCGTTCATTTGTTGGATATTATCCAATTGTTCAACGCCATGGTTTAACAATGGGTGAACTTGCTTTATTATTTAATAAAGAGTTTGGTATTAATTGTAAATTACATGTTATTCCGATGAAAAATTGGGAAAGAAAAATGGACTTTGAAGAAACTGGTTTACCTTGGGTAATCCCTACGCCTAATCTTCCTAATATTTCTACTGCTTATGTATATAATGCAACATGTATTTTTGAAGGTACCAATGTTTCAGAAGGAAGAGGAACTACAACACCATTTGAACTAGTGGGTGCTCCTTGGATAAAATCAGAAAGATTAGCTGAAGAGTTGAACTCATATAATTTAGAAGGAGTATACTTTAGACCTCAATACTATACTCCAACTTTCTCAAAATACGCAGGCGAATTATGTGGTGGGGTTTTTGTGCATATAACTAATCGTGAAAAGTTTAATAGTGTAAAAACTAGTTGGGTAATGTTACATCATATTAGAACAAAATATGCGGATAATTTCAAAATTAGTAAACCTTATGTTGAAGGTCGTCCTAGTTTATTTGAATTTGAAGCTGGTTGTGATGATGTTATTTTTAATAATACTTCACTTGAAGAACAACTAAATAAGGTAGAACAAGATTCTAAAAAGTTTGAAGAAATTAGAAAACCTTATTTAATTTACTAGGTGAGTATATGTATAAATACGGAGTTTCTATATTTACAGGTTTATCTGATTACACAAGAGAGGAAAATCTTAAGTATTTAAAAACTGCAAGTGAAATGGGATGTGAAGTTATTTTTTCATCTGCACATATTAATGAAGCAGAAAAAGAGATTAACGAATTAGAAGAATTAGTTACTTTAGCTTCATCTTATGGTATGAAAGTTAGTTTAGATGTATCTAAACCCATGATGAGTAATTTTAATGTTCCTAAAGGATTATATGCGTTAAGATTAGATTATGGTTTTTCATTAGATGAAATTGTTGAAATGTCTAATAATGCAGAGTTTTTTGTAGAATTAAATGTTTCTGTTTTAAATAAAAATGATATTAATGTTTTAATTGAAAAAGGATTAAATATTTCAAGAACCAGAGCAAGCTTTAATTATTATCCTAAGCTTTACACAGGACATGATATACAGACATGTCAAGATATTATAAATGAATGTCATAAATATAATATTCCTGTACTTGGTTTTCTTCCATCAAAAGTAGGACATCGTCCTCCTTTATATGAAGGATTACCAACAATTGAAAATCATCGTTATATTGATCTTGATTTAGCGATTGAAGAAATGAAAGCAATAGGATTTGATGAAATTGCATTTGGTGATGCGTATGCGTCAACTTTAGAAATTAAAAAGTTAAAAGAACATCAAAATGAAGAATTATATTTATATATGAAAAAGGAACAAAATGTTCCTTTAGAATGTTTAGATATTTTAGAGGGTATATATCGTATTAGACCTGATTTAAATTCATACATGATTAGAGTTACTTCAAAAAGAGGTAAATATGATATAAAAGAATTTAATACAGTTGAAAGATGTTATTTAGATGTTACTATAGATAATCTAAATTTTAAAAGATATAAAGGTGAAATTTGTATTGTATTAAAAGATTTACCGAAAGATGAAAGAGTTAATGTTATTGGTAAATTATATACAACAGAATTCTTATTAGAGAGCGTTAAAAATAAAAAAAGTTTTAGAATAATTCCCATAGAATAAAGGAGAACAACATGAGATATGCGGTAGGGTTAATGAGCGGAACTTCTCTTGATGGAGTAGATGCGAGTTTAGTATTGATCACAGATGATAGAAAATATCAATTAGTTGAATATATTTTATATCCTTATACGGAAGAGATTAAAAATAAAATATTAGATGCTTCTTCAATTGAAACATCTAATGTTCAAAAAATTTGTAGTTTGAATTTTGAAATAAGCCATATTCATGTAGAAGCTATTAAGAAACTTATGGAAAAAGCTAATTTTGATATTAAAGATGTTGACTTTATTGCATATCATGGGCAAACTATTTGGCATAATCCTAACAGAACAGAAAAGTATGTTTCTAGTACTTTACAAATAGGAGATGCGAGTGTTATAAGTTATGCTTTTAATAAGATGGTAATAAATAATTTCCGTACGGCAGATGTTGCTGCAGGAGGAGAAGGAGCTCCGCTTGTCCCTTATGCGATTTTTAAATTATATCAAAAGGATGATTTATCTGTTGCTTTCCAAAATATTGGAGGAATTGGTAATGTAACTTATTTACCAAAAAGTGGTAAAGTAGATGATGTTATTGCGTTTGATACGGGACCTGGTAACATGCTTATTGATGGTGCGATGAAAAAGTTATTTAATTTACCTTATGATGATGGTGGGGAAATTGCTTTTAAAGGAAATATTAATATTGATGTTTTAAATTCTTTATTATGTGATGAATATTTTATTCAAATACCTCCTAAAAGTACAGGACGTGAAAAATATAATGAAGAATATTTAAATAGAGTTATTGACAAAGTATTGTTAAAAGGAACGAAAGAAGATGTTATTACAACCCTTTCTGCTTTTACTGCTGAGTCAATAATTAGTCAAATTAGCTTATATTTACCAGAAATTGATAAATTAATTGTTTCTGGTGGTGGTGCTCATAATGAATATATTATGAATTATTTACGTGAAAAAACGAATTATATTGTTGAAAAAGCTGAATATATGGATGCGTTAGAATCATTATGTTTTGTTGTTTTAGGTGATGCGACAATAAATAATGAACCTTCAAACATTCCAAATGTTACAAACGCAAGAGAAAAAGTTATATTAGGTAGTATCACTCTACCTCCAAGGAGATAATTATGGACTTAAATAAAATATCAACGGAATTAAGAAATCCTAATACAATGGATATAGATATCGTATCTACGAAAGAAATTTTAGTTAAAATTAATAATGAAGATAAAAAAGTAGCTTATGTTATTGAAGAAAAATTAGATCAAATTACTGTAGTTGTAGATAAAATAGTAGAAGCTTTTAATAAAGGTGGAAGACTAATTTATATGGGTGCTGGAACAAGTGGAAGACTTGGTGTATTAGATGCGGTTGAGTGCCCTCCTACTTACGGAACACCTAAAGAAATGGTAATTGGTTTAATGGCAGGCGGAATCGATGCGTTAGAGTTTGCGGTGGAAGGTGCAGAAGATAGCGTTGAGCTTGCGGTTGAAGATTTAACAAGGGTTAATGTTAATGAAAATGATATTGTTGTTGGTATTGCTGCAAGCGGAAGAACTCCTTATGTAGTAGGTGGTATTAAATTTGCTAAGGAAAAAGGAGCAATGACTTCATGTATTACAACTAGTTTAAATAGTATTCTTGCCCAAACTGTTGATTATCCAATTGAAGTTGTTACTGGAGCTGAGGCTATTACTGGTTCTACAAGAATGAAATCTGGTACTGCTCAAAAGCTTGTTTGTAATATGTTAACTACTGCTAGCATGATTAAAATGGGTAAAGTGTATGAAAATTTAATGATTGATATGCAACCTACTAATGAAAAATTAGTTGCAAGAGCAGAAAAAATGTTAATGGAAGTAACTGGATTAGACCGTGAAGGTGCTAAAGAATACATTAAAAAATATGGAAATGTTAAAAGATCAATGTTTGCGTATTTAACAGGTATTGAAAATATTAGTGTAATCGATGAATATTTAGCTAAAACAAAAGGAAATATTCGTTTAGCATTAAAACTTGCTAAGGAGGAGTAATTTAATGATAGTTAGACAAATGGAGTTAGTTTCTACTCATAAACATAAGAAATTTACACTTCGTGGATTGTGGACATTACCTGATGGAATTAGTGAAAGTTTAATTGTTATGTTCCATGGATACACAGGACATAAGAATGAAAATGGATTTTTATTCCGTCATTTATCTAGATTATTAGCTGAAAAAGGTATTTCAACAATAAGATATGATTTTATGGGTAGTGGTGATAGTGATGGTGAATTTAGTGATATGACTTTCTTTACTGAACTTGAAGATGCAAGAAATATTATTAATCAAGCTTATATGTTAAATAATTATAAGAATGTTATTGTTCTTGGTTTTTCAATGGGCGGTGCTATTGCAACTAGAGTATCTTTAGAATTGCAAGATAAAATAGATAAATTAATTTTATTATCACCTGCCGGATCTATTAATAAAATTGCCGCAAGATCTTTTGAAGGTAATGATTTAGAAGTTTTAGATTTAGGTGGATATTATTTACATCGTGATTTCTATGATACTTTAGTAGGATATGACATGTATAAAGATATTGAAACTTTTAAAAAACCTGTTGTAATTATTCATGGCGAAGAAGATCAAGCTGTAGATATTTCTTATGGTAAAAAGTATGATGATTTATATCCTCATAGTGTTATGTATACTATTCCTAATTCTCCACATTGTTATACAAAGGTTGAGTATCGTGAATTAGTTGATGAATATATATTAAGATTTTTAGGAAAAAAATAAAAGGCTAGGATTACCTAGCCTTTTTTTGAAAGGAAATTATTTTCTACCTAAACCCATTTTACGTTTCACTTTAGAAACCATTTTAGCGGCAAAATAGCTTGCTTTTTCGCGTCCTTGATTTAAAACTTCATCGATATAAGGACTATCAATATATTCTTTGTATTTGTCTTGAATTGGTTTTAAAATGTTAACAACACTATCGGCTACAGCTTTTTTAAATTCACCATATCCTTTTCCGTTGTATTCTTTTACAATTTCTTCAATTGGTTTACCGCTACAACATGACATAATAGTTAATAAATTAGATACACCTGGTTTATTAATAGGATCATATATTATAGATCCTTCACTATCTGTTACTGCTGAAGCGATTTTCTTTCTTATTATATTTTCTTCATCTAATAAGAAGATGCATGCTTTTTGATCAGGGTCTGATTTTGACATTTTCTTTAAAGGATTTTGTAATGACATTATTTTAGCACCTTGTTTAAAGATTAATGGTTCAGGAACATTAAATGTAGGACTGAAACGATTATTAAATCTCTCAGCAAGATTTCTTGATAATTCTAAGTGTTGTTTTTGATCTTCGCCAACTGGTACATAATCGGCGTTATAAAGTAAGATATCTCCAGCCATTAATACTGGATATGTAAGTAATGCGCTTGATACACCACTTACTTGTTTTTCTTTTTTATCTTTATATTGTGTCATTCTTTCTAATTCACCTAAGTATGTTATTGTTTGTAGTAAATATCCCATTTCAGCATGTTCTTTAACTTCTGATTGAATAAATAATGATGTTTTTTCCGGGTCTAATCCACAAGCAAGATATACTGCCGCAAGTGAACGGATATTTTTTCTCAATGTTGTTGGATCTTGAGGAACAGTGATTGAATGCAAATCAGCAATAAATACGAAGATATTGCATTCTTCTTCAAAATTTTCTTGTAAATATACAAAATTTTTGATTGCTCCTAAGAAATTACCTAATGTCATTTGGCCTGATGGTTGAATTCCTGATAATATAGTTTTCATAAAAACCTCCTTAAAATAAAAAAAGTCCTTTATAGAAAAAGGACGAAAATTCCGTGGTACCACCTTAATTTGAAAACTAAAAGTTTTCCTCATACATTTAACGCATAGTTTACGGAAAAGCATTTCCTCTTTTCACATCAAAGGCCCATTCATTAATTGTTAATATAGTATTCCACCAACCTACTACTCTCTATGAATAACATTATTAATTACTATTCCTTATCAAATGTTTTAGTTATGCCTTGATTATAATTAAAAGATAAATAAAAGTCAAGCGTTTGACAAAAATAAAAATTACTTGTATAATAATAGCAAATTAGATGAGGTGTAGATTATGAAAAGAAAAAATAATAATCAAGAGTTAAAAAATCTTGAAAAAAGTATTTTAAAAAATAGATTTATTATGTTAATACCATTAGTGTTATGTGTTGTATTTATTTTCTTAAATGCTATTTCATATGTAGGAACTTATGGTATTAAAGTAGAAACTAAAGATTCAAAGACAGAATATATTTTAGAATTTGATGAAGAAGCTACACAAGGTGTATCTTTATTAGATATTATTTTAGGAAATAATCGTGAAACTGAAATTGTTGGTACTTTAACTGTTAATCAAAATGCTGCTAAGGCAACAGAAGAAACTGTTTTAATTATCTGTCCAACAGTTCCTGGTTTATTAGTTTTTGGTATTTTATTTATTCTAGGATTAATCTTATCAGTTGTTCCTATTTTTAAATGTTCAAAAGCTAATATGATTCAACTTTGTGTATCTGTATTATTAATAGTAGTATCAGCAGTATTTATGATGGCTAAGTTAAATGAATTACTACCAGAGTATGCAGAAATTTCTCGTTTATCTGTTTTACAACAAATTGTTGGTAATATTGATCATAAGGATATTTCAAATGGTGTAAGTACTGTAGTATCTTATCAATTCATTTTATTAGTAATTAGTGCTGCAGTTCAAGTGTTTTTTGCGGGAGTAAATTTATTTAATTATCGTCGTAAAGCACGTTTACAAAAATAGGCAAGAAAGGTAAAAATTACCTTTCTTTTTTAAATTTATAATGAAAATAAAAAAGTAAAGTAAAGTTTAGAAAAAAAACAAAAAACAATGTAAGTGTTTTCATTTTGTCGAAAACGTTTACATTGCGTTTTTTGATTGACACTAGTATAAAAATGTAATATAATGTTAGTATCTTTTTGAAAGGAGATATATTTAATGAAAAAAAGAATTTTAGTTTTAGCTGCATTATTTGCTTCTTTATTCGCATTAGCTAGTTGCGGACCTAACCCAGGTAAGAGCAAATTTACAGTTTCATTTGACGCTGCTGGTGGTACACCTGTTAAATTCCAAACAGTTGAAGAAGGAAAAACAGTTATCAAACCTGCAGACCCACTATATGTTCAAGAAGAACGCATTAAAGAATTTTTAGGCTGGCATGATGAAAATGGTAATTTATATGATTTCTCAGCTCCAGTTACTGGTAACGTTAGTTTAACTGCTAAATGGGCAGAAGAATACGGCGTATTAGCTGGTGGAACTTCTGGTAAATTATATAACTTCAAATATGCTAACGCTGAATATCGTGAATTATTATGTGCAACATTAGAACGTTGGTTAATTGATAAAGGTATCTCAATTCCTCTATACTATTCTAACGGTTTAGTAATGTATAATGAACGTATCACTCCTGCTACAGAAGAATACGTTGCATACATGGGTTATGGTGCATCTTATGGTTCATTCACTGGTGAAGACAACTATCGTACTTCAACTACTGCTATGGCTGACTCTGCTAACAAATTCGATTACAGATCAGATTCTGACAGTGCTGTTATTGGTATGATCGAAGCTTCTTTATACGTATTTGACTGGAATAAAGACTTCACTGGTTTCGAAGTATTACCTGAATTAGCAAATGGATTCCCAGTTCCTGTTGCTCAAAACGAAGCTGGCGAATGGGTTGAAACAGAAGAAAATCCAACTTACGAATCATTATCTCGTTCTTGGAAAGTTGCTGTTCGTACTGATATGAAATTCTCTGATGGATCTGCTATCACATTAAAGAACTTTGAAGATAACTTAAAGATCTTATTAGATCCTGAATACAAATACTATCGTGCAAACGCATGTTATTCTGGTTCATTTGTTATTGCAAACGCTAAAAAATATTATGATGGCGAAGTTGCATGGGAAAAAGTTGGTTTCACTTTTGATGCTGAAAATAACTGCATTATCTATACTTTAACTCAAGAATTATCACAAATCGACTTCATGTATAACACTTCTTCTTATTTATTTGGTGTTGCTGATAAAGAATTCCATGATTCTTTAGGTAAAGATGGTTTCGGTGCTATCCCTCAAGGTACTACTGAATTTAAATCTGTTAAAGCTTCTGGTGAATTTATCGTTGATTACTATGAAGATGAAAAACAAGTTCGTTATGTTAAAAACCCTGAATACATTCCAAATCCTTTAAGATATCATGGAACAGTATTTAGCAAATTTACAGAAACTAAAGTTGGTTCTGCTGAAGCTGCATGGGAATTATTCTTAGCTGGTGAATTAGATGCTGCATCTGTTCCATCTGCTGAATATGCTAACTATGTAAATGACCCTCGTGCTAAAGTTTCTCCAGGTGCAACTGTATGGCGTTTATCTGTTAACCAAGCAAGTGATGAATACTTAAAAGAATTCACTGGCGGTGCTTGGGAAGGTAACGTATTAATGCAAAATAGAAACTTCCAATGGGCATTATACTTTGGTGTTAACCGTAAACACGTTGCAGAAAACATCGTTGTTGCTGGTTCTCCTTGCCAATTCTATGTTAACGATACTTACAAAGTAGCTGTTCAAGCTCCTACAGGTTATAGAAGTTCTGAAGCTGCTGCATTAGTTGCTGGTACTACTTTAACTGATACTGGTATTGACCTATTAGAAGAATCTTATGGTTATTCTGAAGAAGATGCATTAGCATTCTACATTGCTGCATTAGATGAAATCGTTGCTGCACAAAAAGTAGATCCTTCTAAAGCTACTACATTAAAAGTTGAACTTAACAACTGGCCTGCAACTTCTACAGTTCAAGTTAACGTAACTAACTACATCGCTCAAGAATATGAAAGAATTTTCAATTCTCAAACTAAATACCCTAACATTAAAGTTGAATTCGAAGTATTAATGACTGACTCTTCTACTTCATATTATGGCAAACAAATGCTTGCTCAATATGACTTAGCTATGGCTGGTATTTCTGGTGGTGCATTAGATATCCTTGGCTTATTCGACGTTTGGTCTTCTTCTGATTTAAACGGTTTAAGATTAAGTTTTGGTGTTAACACTGAATCAGTTGTTAAATACGATGACTTAATTTTATGGGATGGCGAATATTGGACATATGATGCATTAGTTGCTGCTGCATCTGCTCCTGCTTGGATCGTTTGCGGTGCTAAGAATGATAACTATACTGAAGCTGTTTCTGATGCTTCTGCTAAGATGGATGCATTAAATGCACACGTTGCTGCTGGTCTTGAAGGTGAAGCTGCTGAAGCTTGGGAAGCTACTTATAAGAAAGCTGTTGCTAAATTAGATGCTGTTGTTACTCCTGCTGAAGCTTACGCTGTATTAGAAGACTTTATCGCTACTGTTGAAGCTCAATTAGGTCAAGAATTATCTGACGCTGATTTAATCGCTATCTATGGTGCTGGTAACTATGCTGCATGTTTACAATGGGTAGCATTATATGCAGTTGATGGTGGTTTAATTGGAGAAAATCCTGACATCGACGGTGATGGACAACCTAACTCTATTTTAGAATGGTTAGAAGCTTATGGATATGTTGATTATGCTGCAGAAGTTAAAGCTTACTTAGAAGCTGCTGAAGCTGCAATCGCTGCTTGGGAAGCTGAAGGTGGAAAAACTGAAGCTAACTCTGAAGCATTAGCTGCTGCTGCTGCTAATTTAGCTGGTTGGTATAGCTCAATGTGGTCATCATAATTATTGGTAAACAATAATTTCCTAAATAATTAAAATTAAGGCCAACTATATTGGTTGGCCTTATTTCTTTATAAAAGGCAATAATAAAAGTTTTTCGATATTATTGCAACAATTTAATATTTGTAGTATAATATATAAAATAACAAACAAATATAATTGTTGCAATGCTATTAAAAAGCATGTAAAGAAAGGATTAGTAGATTATGTTAAAATATGCATTAAAGAGATTAGTGTTAATATTTTTTACACTATTAATTATCTTGACAATCACATATATTTTGATGATGAAATTGCCAAGATATATTACAGATATGAAAGCACTAGAAGAACCTGCAACTTTAGATACTTACATGTCTGTTGAAGTAAAAAATGGTTATTATGAAAAGTTTGTGTATTATTTAACACCTGAAGAAATGGAAGCTGCAGGTAATAAAAATTACGCAATTGAAAAAGATGAAACTATTTCATATGTAACTATTTATGATTATGTGAAGGGTGTTAAAACAACTTATTCAAGAACACCAATTTTAAAACAATATGGAAAATGGCTAATCAATGCTGTTCAAGGTGACTGGGGTCAATCAGAACAATATCGTCGTGGTCATGCTACATGGGATATTATGGTTCCTAGATTTGCGGTTAATATTAAGATTAACATTTGGGCATCATTAATTTCAGTTCCTGTTGGTATTTTAATTGGTTGTTTAATTGCTTTAAGAAAGAATAGTTTAATTGACCAAGTAGTTATGGTTGGATCATTAATATTCTCTTCTGTACCAAGTTTCGTTATTATCACATTTATGATGTTAGGTGCTAAGTATGTTGGTTTACCTTCTCAATTCCCTACATCAGATAATATGACATGGCTTGCTTATATCATACCGGTAACTGCTCTTGCGATTGGTCCTATTGGTGGTTATACTCGTGTTGTTAGAAATGAGTTAGCAGAAGTTATGACTTCTGACTTCGTATTATTAGCTAGAACTAAGGGCTTAACTACTTCTCAAACTATTGTAAGACATGCTTTTAGAAATGCGATGGTTATTTATATTCCTGCTATTTTTGGTGAAATTATCGGTTTACTTTCTGGTTCATTAGTATTAGAAAGAATTTATGGTATACCTGGTATTGGTCCATTATTCCTAGAAGCTATTAACAGAAAAGACTATAACTTAATTATGACAATTCTTGCGTTCGAAGTTTGTATTGGTCTATGTTTTGGATTATTTGCAGACTTAATGTATGGGGTTATTGACCCACGTATCAGAATTGGTTCAAGATAGGAGGCTGAGTAATTATGACATTATCATTTCTTTTAATAATTATCGGTACTGGATTATCTTTAATCGCGAGTGTAATTGGATTAGTTTTATCAATTTCTGGATTAGAAGGTTGGATTATTCCTACAATCTTATTTATCATTGCTTTTATTTTAATGACTATAATTTTAATTAAAGCAATTGTTAAATTAGTAACTGACCCTGCTAAAAAAGAAAGATTCTTAGCAGAAGCAAGTGTAGATAGATATGCTCCTTTTGAATCAGAAGATGTTGTTGATGAAGTTATTGAAAATAAATTTGAAAAAGAAGAAGAAGGTTCATTTGAATTAGTTCAAGCAAATTCTAAAATCTTTGATAAGAAATTTGATACAAAAGCTGTTGGTTATTGGGCTGATGCGGTTAAACGTTTCTGCCGTAACAAAGCTAGTTTAGTTTGTTTCTTCTTACTTGCTGTTTTAATTTTATTATCTATTTTTGGTGCTTCATTGAGTAAGTATTCTCCTACTCAACCTGCTCATGATAGATTCGTTAAATTATCTCCTAAATGGCCATTACTTGAAAAACTTGGTATTTTAGATGGTAAAACAGCTATTAATAGTGAAGCTATCAACTTAAATGCAATCGTATTCGTTAATGAAGAAGAAAAGGCTGCATTTAAAGCAAAATATCCTGAAGTATTCAAGGATGTAAAAGAAGAATTTTATAAAGAACAAGATTATGAATTAGAATTAGTTACTAAATCAGTTCAATATGATTCACGTTTTGTTTCTAAAGTTGGAAAACCTACTTATGTTGAACGTCGAGTATTTAAATATGATGAAAACAATAAAGTAATCTATGTGACTTGTCCTACATGTAATAATGTAGATGGTGAAAAAGAACATTGTGATGAATGTAAAGGCTTAGGCGAAATTGAATCATTTGAATTACAATGTTATTATACTGTTAAATTCACATATGATAAGTATGCATTCTTAATGCAACCTTATAATGTAACTGAACTTTCTACTGCAAAAGTTACAGAGTATTTAAATAAATTACTTGAAAATGAAGGTAAAGAACCTATCACTGAAGGTTATGTTAAGACTTTATCTGAAGAAATTTTCAGAAAAGGCCCTCAAACATCTGCAGGTACTTCATTTAAAACAGGTGTTTATTACGAAGAATATACTTCAATCAATGATGTTATTGCTTCAAGATTAGGTATATCTGCTTCTGATATGACTTTAAAAATTACAGCAGGTGCTAAGACTAATATGGGCTTTAACTTTAGAATGACTATTGATCCTGTAGCTGCTGGTGAAATTGATGAACATACTTATTTCATTTTTGGTACAGATGCAATTGGTCGTGATATGTGGGCTCGTATTTGGTCAGGTTTAGGCTTATCAATGATTATTGGTTTAGTTGTTGGTATTTTCTCAATTGTATTCGGTATTTGTTGGGGTGCTATTTCAGGTTATTATGGTGGCTTAGCAGATATTATTATGGAAAGATTTACTGATATTTTAGTAAATGTTCCTTCAATGATTATTTTAACATTATTAAATTTATATATAGGTAATAATAAAGGAAGCGTCTTAGTATTTATATTAGCGTTAATTATGACAAGTTGGGTAGGTATTGCAAGTAGAACTCGTATCCAATTCTATCGTTATAAGAATAGAGAATATGTTCTTGCTTCAAGAACAATGGGTGCTAAAGATAGAAGACTTATCTTCAAACATATCTTACCTAATGGTATTGGTCCACTTGTAAACTCTGCAGTTTCAATTATCCCTGCTTCAATGAGATTTGAAACTTCAATGTCTTACTTAGGTATTGCTTCAATGTCTGAAAACTCAATTGGTCAAATCATTTCATCAGCTAATGACTATGTAAATTCACCACAAGCATATTTATTAGTTATTCCATCAATTATTTTCTCAATTATCATGGTATCATTCAGTGTCATGGGATTAGGTCTTCGTGATGCTTTAAATCCAGCATTAAGAGGTTCATAGTATGGCAAATAGAGAATTATTATCAAAAGAATTAAAAAATAGAGAAACTAAAGTTCCTCTACTTCCTAAAGGTACAATTTTAAGAGTTAAGAACTTAACTATTTCATTTAAAACTCCAAGTGGAATGGTAAGAGCAGTTCGTGATGTAAGTTTTGATTTACATCGTGGTGAAACTCTATGTATCGTTGGTGAATCAGGAAGTGGTAAATCAGTAACAAGCCGTGCAATTATGGGTATTCTTGCAACAAACGGTGTTATTGAAGATGGACATATTTATTTTAAAGGTCAAGAATTATTAGAAAAAAATGAAAGAGGATATTATAAAATCCGTGGTATTGATATTGGTATGATCTTCCAAGATCCATTATCAAGTTTAAATCCTATTAAGAGAATTGGTAAACAATTAACTGAAACATTAGTTTTAAATCATGGTTTTAATGAAGTTGAAGCTAAAGAAGAAGCATTAAGATTAATGAGAGAAGTTGGTATTCCAGAACCTGAAAAACGTTTCTCACAATATCCTTTCCAATTTTCTGGTGGTATGAGACAAAGAATTGTTATCGCAATCGCTCTTTCTACTAATCCTGAGGTTCTTATTTGTGATGAACCTACAACAGCGTTAGACGTTACAATTCAAGCTCAAATCTTAGATTTAATTAATAAATTAAAAAGGGAAAGAAACTTATCAATTATCTTTATTACACATGACTTAGGTGTTGTTGCAAACATGGCAGATAGAATTGCTGTTATGTACGCTGGTAAAATTGTTGAATATGGTACTTCAGAAGAAGTATTCTATGATGCACGTCATCCATATACATGGGCATTACTTGAATCAATGCCATCACTTGCAGAAAGTAAACAAAAATTATCTGCAATTCCAGGTACTCCACCTAACATGATTTATCCACCAAAAGGTGATGCATTCGCAGATCGTAATAGATTCGCGTTAAAAATTGACTATGAAAAACAACCTCCAATGTTTAAAATAACAGATACTCATTATGCTGCAACATGGTTATTACATCCAGATGCACCAAAAATTGAAAATCCTGTTAAAGGTCGTTTTATGAGTCAAAGAGAAGGAGGAGCTGAATAATGGAAGAAAAAGTATTAGTTCAAGAACAAGCTACTCCAGAAGCTGCAGAAAAAATATTAGAGTTGAAAAATGTTAGACAATATTTTAAAGTAGGTGCAGGTAAAAATAAGATTATAGTTAAAGCTGTTCATAATGTAAGCTTTTCTGTTAACAAAGGTGAAGTATTTGGTTTAGTAGGTGAATCTGGTTGTGGTAAAACAACAACAGGTCGTTCAATTATTAAACTTTATAATATCACTGATGGTGAAATCTATTTTAAAGGCGTAAGAATTTCTGCTGGTTTTAGAGCTCATAATGAATTATTAAAACTTTATAAAAAAGGACCTAGATTATTAGAAAAACATATTAAAGCTTTCTTTAATTCTTCATCAATTGAAAGATTAGATGCTGATAAATTTGGCGTTGAAGAAGTTGAAAGAGTAATTTCTGATAAAAACCTTTTAGATAAAATTTTACAAATTCGCAGTGAAATCGCTCAAATTGAAGAAACAATAGTTTTACTTAAAGCTCAATACAATAACTTCTTACAAGCTTTAGAAGATAAATATGAAAAACATAAAGACTTCACAACAGATGAAAAACATCTATTAGGTGAAGAAGCTAATAAAATTTATCCTTATGTTGAAAAAGTAAGACAATTAAAATATCAAGAATTTGCTTTATTAGGTTCATATGCAAAACAATGGATAGCAGATGCTAAAATAGATAATGTTCGTAATCCAGAAATTATGAATAATATCCAAATGATCTTCCAAGATCCTATTGATTCATTAGACCCACGTATGACTGTTAGAGAAATCATTGCTGAAGGTATGATTATTAATGGCGAAAAAGACCAAGAATTAATTACTAAAAAAGTTAATGATGCTTTAGAATTAGTTGGTCTATTACCTGACCATGCTGGTCGTTATCCACATGAATTCTCAGGTGGTCAAAGACAAAGAATTGGTATTGCTAGAGCATTAGTAATTAATCCAGAAGTTATTATTGCTGACGAACCTATTAGTGCCCTTGACGTTTCAATTCAAGCTCAAGTAATTAACTTATTAAATGACTTACGTCAAAAGTTCCAATTGACAATAGTATTTATTGCCCACAACTTATCAGTTGTTAAATACTTCTGTGATCGTATTGGTGTTATGTATTTTGGACGTTTAGTAGAAATTGCTACAGCAGAAGAATTATTCGCTCATCCTCTACATCCATATACTAAATCTTTATTATCAGCAGTTCCGCTACCAGATCCAATCTATGAAAAGAATAGAAAGAGAATTTTCTATAACCCTAGATTAAGACCTAGAACTGAAGATAAACCTCAAATGGTAGAAATTACTCCAGGACACTTTGTATATGCTTCAAAATCAGAACTTGAACGTTATACAAAAGAATTAAATGGAGAACCATTTGAACCAGATCCAACATTAACAAACTTTAGATAATTATAAGGGCACCAATGGTGCCCTTATTTTAAGGAGACTAACTATTAATAATCAAGTAAAATGATTATCATTTTTTTAAGAAAATGTAAAAAAGGTACAAAAAAGGATGTCACTCTCAAAATGATTAAATGACTGTCTTTTTTTAGAAAAAATGATAAAAGCTTATATTA
>JAZSNL010000014.1:0-91347 GCA_045536365.1 Bacilli bacterium
TCTCAAGTTTTTGTTCTTTTGACCACTCTTTATTTTTACCGCCTTTTGGTCTTGACATACCATCATCTCCTTTCCTGTATTATAGCATAATAAAAAATGTAGACACGTTTTTTTGTGTCTACATTTATTTTATCATTTCAAGAATTTCTACCGGTTTTATTTTTAATTAGTTTTTAGGTTTGTATTCTTCAACAATTTTTGCAACTAAATGTTCAGGAACATCATCATAACGGATAAATTTACGAGAGAAACGTCCGCTACCTTGAGTCATAGCTTTTAAGTCAGTTGCATAACTGATGATTTCAGCTTCTGGAATATGAGCTGTAATTGTAGTTTTACCATGACCATCATCTTCCATACCGATAACAGCACCACGACGTTTAGTAACGTCACCCATGATATCACCAACATATTCATTTTTAATAGTAACACAAACTTCCATAACAGGTTCTAAGATTGTAGGTTTAATAACTTTTGTAGCTTCTTTAAATGCTAAAGACGCAGCAATCTTAAATGAAATTTCATTTGAGTCAACTGGATGGTATGATCCATCATATAATACAGCACGAACACCAATAACAGGGAAACCAGCTAATGGACCATGTTCTAATGCTTCAATTAAACCTTTTTCAACAGCTGGGAAGTAGTTTTTAGGAACAGCTCCACCAACAACTTCACTTGCAAATTCAAAGTCTTTACCTGCAAGTGGTTCAAATCTAATCCAAACATCACCAAATTGACCAGCACCACCAGATTGTTTTTTATGACGACCTTGTGCAGAACCAGTTTTTCTAATTGTTTCACGATAAACAATCTTAGGATCAGCAGTTTCAACATCTACTTTAAACATATTCTTCATTTTTTCTAAAATATAAGAAATATGAGTTGTACCTTGACCACCAACTAATAATTGAGCAGTTTCAGGATTACGTCTAATTTCAAATGAAGGATCTTCCATATTTAATTTTTGTAATGCAGAAGACATCTTATCTTCATCTTGTTTAGTCTTAGCTTTAATTGCAACATATAATACTGGAGTAGGAACTTCTACTGGTTCATATAATACAACTTCTTTTTTATCTGATAATGTATAACCAGTTGCAAGTTCAGCTGTTTTAGTAATAACACCAATATCACCAGCATGTAAACAATCTACAGGTAATTGATTTTTACCAGATAAAACAATAATAGCACCTAATTTAACAGTTTGGTCAATATTAGGAACATATGCTTCAGCTAAGTTCTTAGTAGTACCAGACATAATTTTAAAGAAGTTTAATGAACCTAGGAATGGGTCAACTAATGTTTTAAAAATATAAGCTGAGAATGGTTCTTCATCTTTATAATTTCTAGTTACAACTTCACCATTTTTAGGGTTTGTACCTTTTTTAGCAGCTGCTTCACAAGCAGGATTAAAGTAATCACAAACCATATCTAATAATAATGAAACACCCATATCTGCAGTTGCAGAACCAACGATAACTGGGAATAATTCATTATTTTGAACAGCAGTCTTAACACCAAATGTTAATTCTTCATCTGTTAAAGGTTCTTCCATTAAGAATTTTTCAAGTAATTCTTCACTTGCACCTGCAGCAACTTCTAATACTGCAGCTCTTAATTCTTCACATTTAGCTTCTGCTTCAGCAGGTAAAGCTGCTTCAGAACCATTAATATATGCTTTTTGAGTTAAAATGTTAAAATAACCTTGTAAGTTATTATCAGCTCCTAAAGGATAAGTTAAAGCCATAGCTTTTCCACCAAATCCTTCACAAACAGATTCAACAATCTTTTGTAATTTAACATTTTCTTTATTTAATTTATTAATTAGAATGATAGTAGGAATATTGCGTTTTCTTAATTCATCCCAAACTCTTTCTGTACCTACCTCAATACCTTTAGTAGCATCAATTAAAACAACAGCGCCATCAACAACAGCTAAATCTTGATCAATTTCACCAACAAATTCTTCAGAACCTGGAGTATCTAAAAAATTGATTTTACAATTTTTCCATTCAACGGGTATTAAAGAAGTTGAAAGAGAAGTTTGACGAGCTTGTTCTTCAGTAAGATAGTCAGATACAGTATTTTTTCTTTCTACTTCTCCTTTTTTTGCAATAGCTTTACTTACAAATAACATAGACTCGCATAAGCTAGTTTTTCCGCTTCCTAGATGTCCTAGAACAGCAATATTTCTGATTTGATTAGCTAAATACTCTTTCATTTTAAAATCTCCTTTGTATATTTTTTATCAGTCCTATATATTATATCATAATTTTTTTAACTTTGTGTTAAAAAATAATAATTTTTTGAAAACGTTTTTACTTTTTTTAAAATAGTATTTTTTAAAAAAGTAAATTAACAATTGATTATTTCCTACATTATAATATAAAATATCATCTTAATTTCACATTAACATTTATTTTAAAAATCATTAAAATATCCATATTATACCTATTTAAAAATTTTTTTCATTTCGATTGTATCTTATTTGTAAAATCACTTGATTTTTGATATAATATATACGAAAATGAGGTGTTATGCAAACATGAAATTTATAAAAAATATTAAAAAAGTCATTTATTTATTAATCATCACTTTGATTACTTTTTCACTGTTTAGCTGTTCAAAAAATAAACAAGAATATATCGAAAATGCTTTTGCATTAGGATATCAAGAAGGTATTCCATATCTTTTAAACGCAAATAATGAACGATATAGTTTAAAGGAATATGATGAAGTAATCAATATCTTCGGTGAATATTTAGCAGTTAAAAAAGATGGTTTATATGGATATATCGACCGTACTGGTAAATTAGTAATCGAACCTCAATACACTGAAGCTTTCCCAATGAAAGAAAATAAAGCAGTCGTAAGAAAAGATAATTCTTATTTTATAATTGATAATACTGGTAATACACTATATCAATTTGAACAAGGTATCTATTCTACTTCTTCTTTCTCAGAAAACTTCCTTGTTATTGAAACTATAACTGATCATAATCATCTGTTCGGATATTTAAAATACGATGTTGAAACAAATTCATTCAGTATATTAAATGATTCTTTATCGTTTGAATACTGCATCGATTTTATTAATGGATATGGTATAATCGGTAAAACAATCAATGATAAAATACAATATACTTTCATTCAACAAGATGGTAATTTATTATTTGCTGACTTATATTTTGATGAGGCAAGACATTTTTATAGCTACTATGCTTGCGTAGGCACTATGAAAAAAACTACTATCAGTGGTCGTGTAACTGATCAAATGTGCTATAAATTCATTAGCGAAAATGGTAAATATTTAACAAGAAATAAAACTGTTTTAGAATACCATCACGCAACAGATTTTGTTGACGACTACGCAATAGTAGGAAAATACTACTATTCTTCTTCTCAACAAGTGTATTATAAAAAATATCAAGTAATCGATTCAGTAGGTAATGAAGTTTTACACGAACCTCTTTACTATGCAGGTGCAGGTGAAGAAAACGATGGTTCTCCTGCTAACTTCTGGCCAACAAATTTCTTAAAATACGGAAATTCACATGTATTTGCGGTAAGAACATATGGTGCATATGGTTCATGGCAAATTCAATATCATGATGATTTATTATTCAAACCAATAGAATGGAATTTTACTGAACTAGATGAAACTTGGTTAAAAGATTTATCTGAAATTTTAGGTGTTAAAAACAATTCTTTATCACTTGCAAAGAGTTATTCTTCTAACCCATACTATATGGAACAATTAATAAGATCTAGTTATTATAATGAAACAAAACCTATTACTTGTATTAGAGTATATGGAAGTGATAATTTTGGTGTTGTCGAAGTAAACTTTGATGAAGAAACAAATCAATATAGTATTTCTTACATCATTTCTCCAATATATGAACAATTATTCTATTAGAGGTCCTTATGATAAAATTAGTAAATGTAAACAAATATTATCAATCAGGCCAAGGTAAATATCATGCCCTACGAGATATAAATTTAACACTACCAGATAAAGGAATGTGCTTCATCGTAGGGAAAAGTGGTAGTGGTAAATCTACTTTATTAAATGTAATTGGTGGAGTAGATTCATACGATTCAGGTGAACTATTAATCGATAATCTTAGCACAAAAAACTTTACTAGAAAAGATTATAATTCATATCGTAACACATACATTGGCTTCATATTCCAAGAATTTAACGTTATTAAAACTCTTACAGTTTATGATAATATTGCTCTTTCTTTATCTTTATTACAAAAGAATATTAAAGAAGAACACAATAAAATCATGGAAATAATTGAAAGAGTAGGTTTAAAAGGTAAAGAACACCGTAGAATGAACGAGATTTCTGGTGGTGAAAGACAAAGAGTAGCTGTTGCAAGAGCACTAATTAAAGATCCAAAAGTAATTATTGCCGATGAACCAACAGGTAACTTAGATAGTAAAAATAGAGACGTTGTTATGGACTTACTAAAAGAACTTGCAAAAGAACGCTTAGTAATCATTGTAACACACGATAAAAACTTATCTTCAAAATACGCAGACCGTGAAATAAGAATTAAAGACGGAACAATTGTAAGCGATGTAACTTTCAATCCCGAAGCTGAATTCGAATCATCAAGTAAATTATCAATTGATCCAATTCAACCTAAATTATCAGTAAGTTTTAACCTTGCGTGGAAGTCTTTCTTACTTCATAAAGTACGTTTTATATTTATAACAATCCTATTTACAATCTCATTGACATTTGCAGGTATTGTAATCAATCTTTTCGTCGCAAATCCTTCGAAAGAATATTCTGAATATCAACGTCAATACGGATCATTTGTTGTCGATTTAAGTCAAAATTATACCACTAACGGTATTTCAAGTAATTCAGCTTTCTTTAATCATGAATTAAATGAATTAGAAAAAGCATTTAGAGCAGTTAACAACTCAAGTAATGATTTAAAAACATATCAAAGTATGATATTTAATTCACCAATTGATTATCATTCTGAATATACAGGTGATTTTTATTCAAGAGAAATAAAAAGAGTTATTACATTTGATTCTAGTGAAGCAAATACTTTCACATTTGTGCATGAAGCATATTTAAATAATGCTTTTACTTGTTATATTACAGACTATTTAGCACAAGCTTTATTAGAACATAAATATTTCAATTATTCAAACATTTCTCAACTATTAGGTGAAAGATTAACTATAAATGGAATAACAACTAATTTATATATTGAAAAAATCATAGACACAAACTATGAAAATTTCCTTGGTGCAAACATGTCAGATTCTAAAGTATATGGTGCATATCAAGATAACTTAGTATATTATTCTTCTATTTTCATGGTAACTGAAAAGTTCCATTCTTTATTAAACGCTAATTACATGCCATATTTTTATGATAATGTAATCTTTAGTGCAAACGGAGTTAAAGGTTACCAAGAAGGAGTTAAACATCTACCTTATAATTCAACTTATGATATTTCAACAGGTGCTGTTCCTGAAAAACCTAAACCTGGTGAACAATTACAAATAGCTGTTTCAAGAGGTTTCGTTGCTGCATGTTTCCCTAATGGTTTACCGCTAGGTTCTACTTTATCAGTAACTGGTGTTTCTCGTGTTCCCGCTTCTTCTTCTGCATTAGTAGTAGGTATTATAGATAGTGATGAGCTTATCATTGCAACTCCATCTACTTCTCAATCAGAATTATACAATAATTATATTAGTTCTTCTTTTAAAGAAGGTGCATTCTTAATTTTACAAACAAGTGCAAGTGAATTAATTAATGCTGAAGCATATGACTACTTATTAAATAATATTATAAGTAATGTATCTATTAATAACATTTCTTTCGCAAAATTAAAATTAGTTAAAGATTTTATTAATAACAACTTATTCTTCTTTGCAGGTTTATTCTTTGTATTCTGTTTATTTAGTATTTTAATGATTTTTAACTTTGTTATAATTAATATTAAAAACAGTACTAGAGATATTGGTATTTACATGTCTTTAGGTATGAATGGTTTCAAAATAGCAATGATTTATATGTTCCAGGTATTATTAATAAGTGCTATATCAGCAGTTGCTTCATTATTATTTACTGGAATATTCCTTATCATTTTAGATTCAATCTTTAACGCACAAACACTAATCCACTTCTCAATAATAACAATGACATTTATTGGTATCTTAGGAAGCATTGCGATAGCATTCCTTTCTCCTATTATCGCAATCATAGCTCCTCTTCTTGATTTATCTAAGAAAAAACCAATTGATGTAATAAAGGAATCATAGGAGGCTTTATGATAAGATTAGACAAAGTAAATAAATATTATCATTCAGCAGGTGAAACAATTCACCCTATCCGTGATTTAACAATCACATTCCCAGATAAAGGATTAGTATTCATATTGGGTCCTTCAGGAAGTGGTAAATCAACTTTACTTAACTTACTTGGTGGATTAGATCTTCCAGATTCAGGAGAAATTTGGATTGAAGACAGAAAAATGTCATCATTTTCAAAAAGCGAAAAAACTTCTTATTTAAATAGTTACTTAGGATTCGTTTTCCAAGAATATAATATTTTGAAAGATTTAAACTTAAAATCAAATATTACATTACCTCTTGAAATCCAAAACTATTCAAGAAAGAAAATTAAACAAAAATTTGAACAAATTATTAAAGATGTCGAACTAGATGGCCTTGAAAAAAGAAAAGTAAGTCAACTTTCAGGTGGTCAAAAACAAAGAATCGCTATCGCAAGAGCACTTATTAAAGATCCAAAACTAATAATTGCCGATGAACCTACTGGTAACTTAGATAGCGAAACAAGTAGAAACATATTCGAATTATTCAAAAGATTATCTCAAGATAGATTAATTATAATCGTTACTCATGATGAAGAATCTGCACTTGAATTTAATGATCAAATCATTAGAATTTCTCCAGATGGAGGTCAAGTATAATGTTAGCGCTATTTATTTTATTAATAATTACATTATTTGTTCTTTTATATAAAAGATCAAATTACAACTATCGTTTAAACACAATTTCATTTAATCAAATAAATGAAAATAAAGATAACTATTATTTAAAAACATCTAATCCTGACCAAGAAATAGATAATATCGATACAGCTGAAAATAAAGAAGAAAAAACTTCTTCCCAACATCAACCAAATAAATTAGTGTTAAAAAAGGCTCACGTTCCATTTCGAACAATTTTAAAGATTGCCTTTAAAAACATTTGGAAAAAGAAAGTACGATTCCTTGTTATCATCATTATTACCGCAATATCTCTTGGCTTTTTATCATTCTCAATTGAATTAAACGGTGAAAAACTAAGACAAAATGTTTATACAATGATTAATAATGGATATCGTTATACAACAATTGAAGAACATTATCCTTTAGAAGAAGAAACTGATTTCTATGGTCAATTTAACAGTGTACCATTATCAGATAATTCATATAATACTTTAAAACAAGAAATGCCACAACTCACTTTACATAAATATGAAAAAGTTGAATACAATTTCGCAAAAAAAGGTATTGAAAACGCCAACTTCTTCTATACAGGAACAATTAGAAACATTATTATGTTTGATCAAACAAATGATTACATTCTACTTGCAGGAAGACTTCCTGAAATTGGAACTAAAGAAATATTAATAACTGACTACCTAGTAGCAGCTTTTAAATATTTCAACATCTATCCTAATTGTAACACATACTATGATTACTTAAATCAATACCTTGACTTAGGTAAAATGGAAGACTACAAAATAGTTGGTATTATTGATACACCATATGAAAAATGGTCTAAATACATGAAAGAAACTGAAATTAACGAAAATAATAAAGGTAACTATTCATTTATTAATGACTATGAAATGATGAGTTCAGTAGTACTTAACGAATACTACTTTAATATGGAAAAAACAAGCCTTCCTTCTTCAATTACTTTCAAAACAACAGGTGCAACTACTTACAAATGGTCATTATCAGCAAATAATAATGTTGTTGAAAAAACACAAATAGTTACACAATATGACACACTTCCATTAAAACAACACAGTTGGTACGGAAGTTTCGGTCGTGCACCTCAAGCAAATAATGAAATAGTTATTCCTAAGAACTGGGCAGAAACATTATATAACTGTGACTTAGATGAAAACTATCGTTCATTCCGTACATACCAAGAAAAAGTAGAAGGTAAATCAATTACTTTATCAATAACTTCAAAAGATGGAACACAATCATATGAAAAAACATTCAAAGTAGTTGGTATTACAACAAATACCCTTGCAGTTCAATTATATTCTGAAGAATTCATGAATTTATATAAATCTTTCAAAGTTGTTACAGAAAACATTATTCTTGAACTTCCAACTTCTCCTGCTCTTGCATATTCATATTTTAATCAAGCATTTGATAATGGATACGTAATCGATGTATGGAAATATCGAGCTGATATTGATTCATATACAGTTGACCCATTCGTTGATATTATTTCAAAAGCAGGATTATTCGTATTTGTAATCTTTACAATGGGTATAATGTGGACAATTATGACAATTGAAATAGTAGATTCAAAGAAAGAAATCGGTATATTACGTTCAATAGGTCTAAGCGGATCACAAGTATCATTAATATTTATACTTCAAACGCTATTCGTTAACCTTTGTGCGTATGGACTAGGTATTTATCTTGCATCTAAAGTTATTCCTATTTATAATGGAACAATTAAAGATGAACTAAATATCATTACTCTTTATATGTACTCTTTAACATATAGAACTCCAATCTTCCTTGCAATATTCGTTGTTATAATGTCATTAATTTCAACATTAATTCCACTTTATAAAATAACATCTCAAAAAATTATTGATGTTATTAATGAAAGAGAATAACAAAAACAGTAGAACTCTTGTTCTACTGTTTTTTATTTTCAACATAGATTCCTTTTTTACTTACACTATCAGAATCATTTTTAATATAAATATCATAAGAATCATCACTAATTTTTAAAACATTTTCTTTTTCAAAATATTCATATTTTAAATTATCAAAATCTAGTTCTTTTCTTAATTTTATCATTTCCTTTATATAATCAACAATATCAGATGAAAATTCCATATTCTCCCAAGGAAAATGATTATACTCATCACTTAAATTATAAGTATTTCTTTCACCTTTTTTAGTTCTTAATAATTCCATTCCACTATGAATAAAACAAATTCCTTTTGTTAATATTAAAGTTCCTAATACTAATTTAACAATTTCTTTTTCCTCATCAAGTGTTAAATTAAGACTTTTTATTGTATCATAGAAAGTCATATCATCATGAGATTCTATATAATTAACAGTTTGATTAGAATCAAGGAATAAAAGATCATCATCTTTTGATCCTTTAAGTAAGAAAATTAATTTTTTTACATCATACTTTTCCCCTATTGTAAACTTAGGAAAACCTAAATTTCTCTTTTGAAAGAAATCACGATAAGTATCATTAAAGAATGAAATATTTTTCATTAACCAATAATTTTTCATATTAGCTTCACGTTCAGCTGGTAAATATGTTTTCATACACCAACCTTCGCCATAAATTGAAACAAATTTATTATTTAAACTTGTTCTTCTATATATTTCATTCATTAATTCAACATTTAATAATCCCATTAAATCAAATCTAAATCCATCTATTTTATAAAAATTTTGATAGAATAAAACACAATCAATAATAAATTTACTAATCATCTTCTTTTCACTGCTTAAATCATTACCACATCCAGAAGAATTAGTTAAAAAACCTCTTTCATCAGTACGATAAACATACCCTGGTACTAATTTTCCTAATGAAAAGTTTTCGTGATCAAAAACATGATTAAAAACAACATCCATATTAACACCTATTCCATATAAATGAAATAAGTCTATCATCATACGTAGTTCATTAATTCTTACCTTTGGATCTTCTAAATCTGTACTATACCACCCACTAGGAACAAAGTATTGTTCTGGATTATATCCCCAATTGTATTTAAAATTAGGATCAAATGAATTCTTAACCTTTTTATTTACTCCACCAAATTCAAATATCGGCATTAATTGAACATGGGTAATATCTAAATTCTTTAAATAATTTAATCCATATCCTGGTAATTTTAATGATTCAATCATTCCAATGAATGTACCTTTATGATTAACTGGTAATGTTGAAGTAAAATCACGAACACTAAGTTCATAAATAATCATATTTTCTAATACATTTTTTTCATTATCAATAAAAGAACATTTATTTTGATATAAACTATCTAAATCAACAACATAATTATATGTTCCTAATTCATTAGTTGTTATACCATATGGATCAGTTGTTGTTTCATATTCTTCATTTATTCTAAATAAATAATAATATTTATAATTATCTAAATCTCCTTGGATAGTTATTTCCCATACACCATTTTTATAATAATTCATTAAATGTTTTTCATCATTTAAAATTAAATACATTTCTTTTGAAACAGGAGACCACACTCTAAAAGTAGTTTCATTTTTATGATAACGATGTCCTAACCATTCATCAAAATAATTCTCAACTTCAAATCTTTTTGTTTTAGTTATTTTCCCTAAAAATAATAAATATCTTAATTGTGGATTAACAATAATTTCATAGTCTTTATGTAAACATATTTTAAGATTAAAAGAACAATGCAAATGAATTTCATTATAATATTTTTCAATACGATCAACTTGAATAAAAGATGCATTAGGTTCATCTAATCTTCTAATAAGTAATGAATTATATTCAACATTAGAAGGAATAATTATTTTTAGATAATGATAATCTTCTAAATATGCACCATAAACGCTATTTTTCATCTTTATTATCCTCATTATATTCTTTTTCAATATAGAATACTTTTGTTTTACTAAAACTTACAATTACATAAGTTCCAAGAATCGATAAACCAAATACCATAATTCCTCCCATCACGACAACAACACCAGTAATTTGATCTTTTTCAATCCAAGATTCACCAGGCACATAAAAAGTATTTTCATAAACTTCTTCTTTTAATAAATCAAATGAATATTCAAACTCTATTTGTAAAGTCCCTATTTGCATATACTCAATATCAAATTCTAAGTAATAACTCCATAAATCACCAACATTCTCAGGAATTACTCTTTTTAAAGTACCTTCATTTTCCCTACCTGATTCAAAAGAAACTTCTTTTTGACCATTTGTTAAAGTTGAAGTAACTTTTAAATATGATAAAGATTCTTCAGTTTTAAAAGAAATATTAATTCTTACTTTATTCTTTAAATAAACATCTTCAAAAGAAACAGAAACATCATATAATTTAGATTTTTGATTTGCAGAAAGAGTAGGTTTAGAAATAAATAAACTAAATAAAAACATTAAAACAATTAAACAACTAGTTAATTTAATTACAAGTTTTTTCATTTTATTCACGCCCCTTGTAATTAGATAAACTATCATTTAATATTTGGTTTTCACGATTATTAAAATAATAAACAACACCTGTTAATATAATTAGTCCTATAAAAGATACTAAAATAGAAATTAACATAGCAGATACTTTATTATGATACATTTTAACAATGAAACACATTACATAAACACCAATATTTAATATTAAATATATTAAATCAACTTGAACTACTTGATTTAATTTTTCAATCAATAAAACAACAAATATTAATAAAGTTACTATAATTGAAATAATAAATATTAAAACAAAATCTTTAAATGTTAACGCTCCAGACAAACCAGTAAGTAAAGATAAAAACACATTAGAAAGAGTTAAAAACGAAAAACTAACCGTGAAAATAATTAATAAACTAAAAATACTAAGCTTTGATCTATTTTTCATATTCAACCTCCTATCCTTGTAATTTTCTCTTAAATTCTTTTGCGTAAAGTCTAGTAATAATCATTTTTTCTCCATTATCTAAACACGCAAGAATTCTTCCATTTACTAGTGTAGATACACGTTCAATTTTTAAAATATTTAATATTACTGTTCTTGATACTCTTATAAACGAAGTATTCTTTAATACTTCTTCTAATTCTACTATTTTATAGTTTACTTCATAAACATCTTTTTTTACATAGGCAAATACACGATTTTCAACAGCTTCAAAATAATAAATATCATCTAAACTTAATCGATAATTTTCACCATCTTTTTTACCAGTTACATTAATATAATAAGTACTAATCATTTCAATTAGCTTATTAATCTTCTCATTTTTTTCTCTACATTTAATCGTTATTTCGGTTTCTTTGAGACTAGCATCTTCTTCAACTGTTAATTTCATGAATTCACCTCCTTGTTTGAACGAAATTTATTTTTAAAACTACATCTTTGGCATAACCCCGCAACAGATATATTTTTATTCCATCCTTCTTTAATATTTAAATATTTATTTTTATTTAAAATATCAGATAAAGATTCTTCAAAAATATTACCTAAATTAATTTTCCCCAAGTGATCTAAACAACATATTGTTACAATTCCATTTACTAAAATAGCTAATTGACTTACCCCACCTAAACATCTGCCTACTTTATATTTGGGTTCGTTATCCAAACTAGGCCACTCAAATTCATCATCATAAGAAATTCTAACATTAGGGATACTTTCAATATTTATTTCTTCTAAATATTTTTCTATTTTATTATTCAATTCTTTATTATTATTTTTATCATTCCAAATTCGTAGATTAATACCTAATTTAGGATTTCTAATTTGTTTTAAATATAAAAATTCTTTTAAATTATTTAAATATGTCATTTGATCATATAAATTAAAATTAATTAAAGATTGTAAGGAAATATTAATTTTCTTAATATTAGAATATTTTAATAAAACATCCTTTTTACTTTCCAACAATACTCCATTAGTAGTAATACAAACATCAATATTTTCATTATTACATATTTTAATGAACTCTTCTAATTCATTATGTAATAGTGGTTCACCTTTAACATGAAAATACACAGTCTTTGTATATTCTTTAATATTATTAATAATTAATTTAAATTTATCAACTGTCAAAAATTCACCTTGATTCATACTAGATGAAGGACAAAAAGGGCATGATAAATTACAGTTATTTGTTATTTCAATATAAATATATCTAAACTTTGACATACCAGTTTCCTCCATTTTAAAATATTATATCATAAAATAATCATTTTATCAAATATAAAAATATTATTAACACATCCAATAACTTTACACAAAATGACAAAGAAGTTTTATATAATAATATTAGGAGGTTATTATGAATTATAATAAAACTTATCAAGAAATCATTTATCATTTAAATTCAAATATCGAAAAAGGTATTAATAATAAAGAAGTTAATATAAGACAAAAAACATATGGTAAAAACATTCTACAACAATCTAAAAAAACACCATTTATTATTAAATTTCTTTCCCAGTTCAAAGACTTCTTAATTATCATTCTTTTGTTTGCGGCAGTAATATCAGTAATTGTAAACCCAAATGAATGGTTAGATAGTTTAATAATCCTATTTGTCGTATTACTTAACGGTATCTTAGGCTACATTCAAGAAACTTCAGCGGAAAAGGCAATCGAAGCATTACAAAAACTTTCATCTACTAATTCTAAAGTTATTAGAAATGGAGAAATTATCATTATTGATTCAAGCAATTTAGTTCCTGGAGATATTTTGCTTATTGAATCAGGCAACTATATTCCAGCAGATGGAAGAATAATTGAATGTTCAAATTTGCAAGTTGATGAAAGTTCAATTACAGGTGAATCGAAAACTGTCACTAAAAGTAGTGAAACCATAGATACAGAAAAAAATATTCCCTTAGGAGATCAACACAACTTAGTCTTTGCAGGAACATACGTAACAAATGGAAATGCTAAAATTATCATAACCAAAATAGGAATGAATACTGAAGTAGGAAAAATCGCTCAATATTTAAACACCAACAAACAACCTACAACTCCTCTTCAAATAAAATTAAACCAAATTGGCAAAATAATAGGAATAGTTTGTTTAATCATATGTTTATCAGTATTTTTATTAAAATATTTAACAGGTAGTTCAATTAATAATAGTTTCATTACAGCTGTAGCTTTAGCAGTAGCAGCAATTCCCGAAGGACTATCAACTATTGTAACAGTAATATTAACGATAGGCGTTAATAAAATGGTAAAAAAACACGCAATAGTAAAAAAACTTCCTGCTGTTGAAACATTAGGTTGTACAAATATTATATGTACAGATAAAACAGGAACACTTACCCAAAATAAAATGCAAGCTTCTTCAATATTCTCTGATTTCTTAAAACCCATTACTTCTTCTTTTTCTAATCAAGATAAAGAACTATTAAAATTCTTAACAATATGTTCTAATGTAACGATTGATAAAGACAATAACTTAATAGGAGATCCTACAGAAACAGCAATAGTTAAAACATATCTAGATAAAATCAGCAACACTTTACCTAATGAAAATAAATTATTTGAAATACCATTTGATTCAAAAAGAAAAATGATGACATCTGTTATCTATTTAAATGATAAATACTATATTATTACTAAAGGAGCCCCTGATTTAATAAGCAAAATTTCCATCAATAAAATGTATACTCAAAATATGTTAAAAGCAAACGAAGAAATGGCAAAACAAGGATTAAGATCCATTGCAGTAGCATATAAAACATTAACTCAATTACCTAAAAAATTAACTTCTGAAACACTTGAGACAAATCTTCATTCTATAGGACTTATTGGATTAAAAGACCCTATTAGAGAAGGCGTAAAAGAATCAATAAATGAAGTAAAAAGAGCAGGAATTAAACCAATTATGTTAACAGGAGACTACATAACAACTGCAGTAAAAATTGCAGAAGAATTAGAAATATTAGATAAAAACCATAAAGCAATTTCATGTAATGAACTAGAACAACTATCAGATGAAGAATTTTTAAATACTATTGATGATTACACAGTATACGCCAGAGTAACACCAACTGATAAAGTAAGAATAGTAGAAACTTGGCAGAAAAAAGGAATGGTCGTTGCAATGACAGGAGATGGTGTAAATGATGCACCTGCATTAAAAAAAGCCGATATCGGCTGTGCAATGGGATCAATCGGAACAGATGTTGCCAAAGAAGCATCAGATTTAATATTAGTTGATGATAATTTTTCAACGATAACTTCTGCTATCGAAGAAGGAAGAAATATCTATTCAAACATTAAAAAAGTAGTAGCCTTTTTACTATCTAGTAATATTGGTGAAGTTTTTACAATTTTTATCTCAATTTTACTTTTTGCAATATTTAAACTTCCACAATTTTCAACTGAAGGACCTCTTCTTGCAATTCATCTTCTATGGGTCAATTTAATAACGGATACATTACCTGCTTTTGCACTTGGCTTTGAAAAAAACAATGATGATTTAATGTCATATCCTCCAAGAAATAAAAATGAAAGCTTTTTTAAAAATGGTTTATTTAAACAAATCATTTTTCAAGGTATAATAATAGGAATTTTATCAATAGTTGCATATATAATCGGTCAACAAACCTCAATTAAAACAGGACAAACAATGGCATTTATTACATTATCTGGAACTCAATTATTCCATTCATTTAATCAAAAATCTAATAATAGTATTCTAAAAGATAACATCTTTAATAATCCTTATTTAATTATTTCATTTTTAATTGGTTTCTTTTTATTATTAGTAATTACTTATACAAATCCAATAAATTCTATTTTTAAATTAGTTCCCCTTTCTATTAATAATTTACTTATTTGTATCGCTTTATCTTTCTCTATTATAATCTTAATAGAAATATCTAAACTATATAATAATAAAAAGTAATAAACAAACTAAATAGTTTGTTTATTACTTTTTTATGAATTTATAGTAATTAAGTCTCTTGTTTCTTTGACATCTAAAATTATTTTATAACCATGCAATCTTTCAGCTTCATAACATTTTGTTTCGTTAATGACAGCGACTACGGCTCTCTTAATTTTTTCTTCCAATTGATCTAATACACCATCAAGATATCTATCAAAGTCATTATCAAAATGATTAAAATTATAATCGACAGTATATTGATCTTCACCATATAATTTTTCAATATAATAAAAAGCAGTTACTTTTATAATAGTTTTATTGCGGGAAAATCCTGTAGAACAGATAGCAGACACTTTAGTTTTTATTGAATAAGAGTTCAATACAACAAAGTTTTTATATAATTTAAAATTCATACAAACAGAATCGATTCTACGATTAATTTTTTTCATACAATTTTTAATCTCTTCTGAACTTGCTGAAGAATTATCTGATGAATAATTCTTTGATCTTCCCCTTTTTCTATTTATTCTCGATTCGCTTTCTTCTTCCTCTTCATTTTCCTCTTTCTTTTCAGCAAGTTTCTTTATAAAAGCAACTAAAAAGATAAAAAATTGTCCTAATTTTGTAAAAACAAATTTAAAGAAATCTCCGATAGCAAGGAAAATATCTCCAAAGAAATTCCCAATAGCACCAAAGTCAATACATTTAGCAATTGGAGTGAACTCTTCATCAGGGTCAAATGGTAATCCTTTTATATTGACCGACACAATTATAGCACCCAGACCAAGTACAGTTATAAGACCTCCGCCTAATGTAGCAAAGAAAGGAGTCCATGCGAAAATATATCCAAATAATAGGCCTAATAAAAATGCAACTATATAACCAATTATTGGGGCAAATACCATTGCCATCTTAGGCATATCTGTTTTTGAAGCAATATAATAAAGATTAAGCATTAAAAGCGGTAATATTTGAATTCCATATAATATCGCTCTCATAAAAGGATTAGGAATCAACATCATAAAATTCCACATATAATGTACAACTATTCTGTATTGTGAAATACATGCGACAATAAAATAGTATGTAAACGGGATATTTTTAAGAATAATCCCAAATTTATTTTCTAAAAATTCAAAATCCAATATATCATAGAAAAACGCCATTATTATATCAATTGAAGCAACAAATGTGTAAGCAGAAGAAAGTATTGAAAGTTCATTAAAATATTCTAAATAATATTTAGCAAGCACTTCATCTACAACTTTTCGCATAATAAAAAAGATTATAATATTAGCAACTAAATGTAATATAAATCGGCCTACTCTGGTCTCAAATAAAAACTCTCCCATATATTTCACCACATTTTATTTTTCAATCCATTTAGCGTATAAATGTAAATTTTTACCAGGCATAGTTTGATAAGGAAAAGTGGTTTCAAATTCTGGATCTAAATACCATCCAGCAAAAATATATCCTTCTCTTACAGGATTTGAAGGTAAAATAATAGGGCTATTAGCTTTATATTTTTTAACCTCTACTTTTTCATTTTCTCCTTCTTCATATCGGTAATGATAAACAATTTTAAATTTTTTAAGAATTGAATATAAAATTAAAGCAAACCATGGAATACATAATATTCCTACAGTTAATAATATTTCGCCATCACTATAATCATAATGTTCAGCTTCTTCTAATAATAAAAATAAATTATTCATATTTACCTCCATATGATTTTAAAGTGTTTTTCCAATTTAAAAACCCTTTATTTTTTCTTTTATAAGTATTAAGAATTTTTACAATAATTTCATTAAGATCTTTTTTCATACCTGAATGTTTATATTCTTCATATACTACTTTTAATTTTTTATATCCTTTAATATAAAATAATCTGCTTATAAGATAATGTTTTATTTCAAATTCGATATCTGCTATTAATAAATTAGTTTTAATAATATCTTTTAAGTCATCAACATATTTAGTTAAATTATATACTATTAATGTATTATTATATAACTTAAATAAATTTTTATTATTTTTCTTAATTTTTAATTTACTTCCTAATCTAATATGGTCATAATAACATCTTATTAAAAGTTTTCTTTCTTGAATATCACGATTATGTAAAAATAGTTCATCAATTAATCTTTTAGCTTTTCTTAATGTATTATATGCTTTTTGAATATTATTATCTAATTCAACATAATTTTCCTCAAAAGAACTTTTTTCTAAATACATTTCAATTAATTCGATTTTATCTTTATTTAATACTGTGATGTTGTATATTTCTTTTAAAACTTTTTCTATTTCTTTTATTACTTCATATTTAGTTTCTTTATTTTTAATAGAAAGTAATTCTTCTTTTTTTAATATAACAAAATCACGTTTATCCTTTAAGCTCATATTATCCTACCCATTATTACCTTTATTATATTATACCACATAATTATCTATATTTCAACGCATAATCACATTTTCTTATAAAAAAAGTATAGGTAAACTATACTTTTATTTGCAATTTTCTAACATAGATAAAATCTTTGTTGTAAGTAAATCTATCGCAACTTCATTTTTACCACCTTCAGGAACAATAATATCTGCTTGTCTTTTTGATGGTTCAACAAAAGTTAAATGCATTGGTCTTACAGTTGTTAAATATTGATTTATTACAGAATCAATTGTTCTACCACGTTCTTGAATATCTCTTCTTAATCTTCTGATAAATCTAATATCATCAGGAGTATCAACATATATTTTCATATCAAATAGTTTTAATAATTCAGGATGAGTAAAAATCATAATTCCTTCAACTATAATAATATTTGCAGGTTCTACTGTTTCTGTAATATCACTTCTTACTGAATTGACAAAATCATACACTGGTTTTTCGATTTTTTCTCCATTCATTAATTTTCTTAAATCACTAATAAATAAATCAAAATCATATGCATCAGGATGGTCAAAGTTTACTCTTCTTCTTTCTTCTAATGTTAAATGTTTTAAATCAACATAATAATCATCTAATCGCATTGCGATAACACTACCATATGTTTCAGTTAGTTCTTTTAGTCTTCTAGCAACTGTTGTTTTTCCTGATGCTGTTCCTCCAGCAATACCTATTATTTTTGTATTCATATTATCACCACATTTCTACAATATTATAACAAATTATGCCATATTTTCAAAATGAAATTATAAATATTTTATTTCAATTTTGTTGTATCAATTTTTTATTTATGATATACTCTTGTTATGGAGGACTTTTTTATGCATCAAGATATAAAAGAAATATTTGTTACTGAAGAAGAAATTGTAGAAATTACTAAAAAATTAGGAAAACAAATAGAGGAAGACTATAAAGATAAAAAGCCCATTTTTTTAGGACTTCTTAACGGCGCTGTACCTTTTTTTGCTGAACTAACTAAGAGAGTTAATATAATGGCTGAATTTGATTTCATGGATGTTAAAAGTTATGAAGGAACTCAAACATCTGGAATCGTAAATATTATTAAAGATATGAGCCATGATCCTAAAGGTCGTCATATTATTATTGTTGAAGATATTATAGATACAGGTTATACTCTTGCTTTAGTAGTTGGAGCACTTAAAAAACGTGGAGCAGCAAGTGTTGAAGTTGCAACTTTATTAGATAAACCAGCCGGAAGAAAGGATTCTTCTGTAAATCCTAAATATATTGGTCACACTATTGAAAACCAATTTGTAGTAGGATTTGGTTTAGATTATGATGGATATTATCGCAATCTACCTTATATTGGTATTTTAAAAGAATCTGTATATAAAAAGAGCAGTAATTAATACTGCTCTTTTTTATATAATTTCTTGTTCATTAATTAATAATTTAAATTCAAGTCCAAAATATTTTGTCGCTTCCTTACATAAATTCATACGAGATAAGAAAATTTCAAAATATTCAATTATTGGGCAAATACTAGTATCAATAGTTAATGTTAAAGTTAAAGTTTTTTCAACTTTATCTATTGATACAATACTTTTTATAGCAGCATAATTAACACGATTATGAATATCATTAATATCTGCATTAGGACGTACTCTGTTTCTTCTAACATCAGTTTTATCAGCAATTATTAATGCTGAAGAAATTACATTTACAGGATAAGCTGATGATTCATCATGATTTCCTATTGCAGAAACAACTTTTGCAATATCAACTGGATCCATTCCTAATCTTGTTAGAATATTAAAAGCCATTAATGCACCTGATTTTGCATGTTCATCACGATTTACCGCATTTCCTATGTCATGCATATATGCAGCTATTTTACCTAATTCAATGGTATGTTCATCATATCCTAAAGTTTCTAAAATATATTCAGTAACTTTTACACAACGATATAAATGATTATAGGCATGTTCAGTATACCCTACTTCTTCTAGATATTGATCAGCATATTCAATATAAGTATTAATTTCACTGTTTTTCTTTATATCATTAAATTTCATAGATTCTCCTTGTTTTTAAACCAATTTACCGTTTTTTCAATTGTTTTCTCAAATGGAGTATGTTGATAATTTAAATCTCTTTTTGCTTTAGAACAATCATATTCAGGATTTGTTTTTAATAATTTAAATACAAGTGGTGATAAATAAGGAACAAAAGGAATACCTAACCATACTAAAAACATTGGTAATTTTGGTACTTTTCTATTTACCCCAATAGCTTTATTAGTTAAGGAATACATTTTATATACACTTACTATTTCCCCTGACAAGATATAATCATCTTTATAGTCAGAATTTGCTAAATTTATAATAGCTTCATTAACATCATCAACATCAACAAAATTATATCCTCCTTTAATACCAAATTGCATTTTCATATCAATACTATCTTGTACCATGCTACCGATTGCAGAAGGTTTCCAGTCATTAGGTCCTATTACTGCAGATGGATAAACAATAGCAGCATTAAAATCAGGATTTTGTTTTATTAATTCTTTAAGATACGCAGTTGCAAGTGCTTTTGATTTACCATAGTTACCTTCAATTTTATTAATATCAATATATTCAGGCTCTTTTATGTATTCATTTTTCTTCATTTCTAAAGCGTCTACACTACTACAAAAAATATATTTCTTAACTTTTTTATTTAAACAAATATTAGCTATTAAATTTGCACCTTCATAATTAATTTTATATACTTGTTCTTTATTCTTATTTTTTATATCAATTATTCCAGCTAAATGAATTACTATATCACTTGATGTAATATGAGTATTTAAAAATTTTTCATTAAAGATATTTCCTACACAATATTCAATTGGTAATTTTTCAATTGATCTATCTATTTTTCGTACTAATACTTTTACTTCTTTATTTAAAGATATTAATTTTCGTACTAGATTGTTTCCAATATGTCCTGTTGCGCCAGTGATAATGTATGCCATTATTTTTTACCTAATGCAGCAGTAATTTGTGCATTTGCAGTTTCTAAATCTTTTCTGATACTTATTTGTTGAGGACAAGCTTTTTCACATTTACCACATTTAATACATAAATCTGGTCCTTCGTTTTTACTCATCATATCATTCCAACCATATCTAACTACATTTGCGTTTTCAAATTTATAATAAGTATTCCATAATTTAAATACTCTAGGAATATTTACTCCTTTAGGACAAGGCATACAATAACGACAATTTGTGCAATTATTTTTTATTCTTAAAGTAAGTTTACTAACTACTTCATCTATTACTTCATTATCTTCTTTTGTTAATGGTTTATAATTATTAAAAGTATTAATATTATCTTTTACTTGATCAAAATTTGACATTCCACTTAAAATAACTTTAATATTAGGAAATTGAGCTACCCATCTTAAAGCCCAAGAAGCAGTGCTCATATTTGGTTCTCTTTCAGATAATAAACAATTAATATCTTCAGGAAGACTTGCAAGAGTTCCACCTTTAATAGGTTCCATTATAACTAATGGAATGCCTTTTTCTTCAGCTAATCTATATCCTTTGATTCCTGCTTGTTCTTCTGTATCAGTATAATTAAATTGAATTTGACAAAAATCCCAATCATAATAATTAATCATCTCTTCAAATACTTCATAAGAATCATGGAAAGAAAAACCTAAATATTTAATTTTTCCTTGTTTTTTTAATTCAATTAAATGACTTAATAAATTTTCTCTTTTTACTTTTTCAAATTGAATCTTATTCATTGAATGCAATAAATAAAAATCAATATATTCTTTATCAACTCTTTTTAATTGATTTTCAAACATTTGCTTTACTTCTTCTAAATTATTAACAGCCCACACAGGAAGCTTTGTTGCAAGAAAATAAGAATCACGAGGATACTTATTTAATACTCTTCCTACAAAAGGTTCACTTTCTCCACCATGATATGGAAAAGCAGTGTCATAATAATTTACACCAGATTGATAAGCATAATCAATCATTTTTTCAGCTAATAATTCATCAATTTTTCCATCACTAGTTAATGGTAATCTCATAGTACCAAAACCTAATAATGAAGTTTTAATATTTAATTTTTCTAAATGACGATATTCCATTTTATACCTCTAATATAATAATTTATTATTTTGAACAGGTTCCATTGTCACATTAATTCTTAATTTCTTTAAAGTATTTGTCTCTTCTGAACTTAACATAACACTTGAATGTAATTCAGCACCTTTTAATTTTTCTAATTGATTAAGTGCAAGTTCTGCAGCAGGGTTTGTTGATGCAGTAATCGCAAGCGCAATTAAAACATCTAATAAATTTAATCTTGAAGATGAACTATGTAGTTTATCTTTTTTTAATTCCTGAATAGGATTTATTAAAGAAACTGATATTAAATCAAGTTCATCAGGTAATTTTGCATAGTGTTTTAAAACATTGATAATTGCAGCAGCTGATGAAGATAATAAACTAGATTTTTTACCAGTTATGATCTTTTTATTTTTTAATTCTATCGCAACAACTGGAGTTTTATATTCTTCACTTTTCTTTATTGCTGCAGCAACACAACGTCGATTCTCAACAGAAATATTTAATTCCTTCATAATAACCGAAATTTTATCAACACATTCAGCGTTCAACTTACCAGCTTTAACTGCGCATAAAGAATCTAAATATCTTCTTATAATTTCTTGTTTGCTAGATTCACAAACACTTGCTTCATCTTTTATCGCATCACCAACCATGTTAACACCCATATCAGTCGGTGAAGCATATGGACAAGTTTCATAAATTCTTTCAAAAATCTTACTTAATACAGGATATACTTCAATATCTCTATTATAAGTTGTAGTTTCTACACCGTATTTTCTTAAATGATAATAATCAATCATATTAACATCATTTAAATCAACCGTTGCGGCTTCATATGCCAAATTAACAGGATGTTTTAAAGGTAAATTCCATACAGGGAAAGTTTCAAACTTTGCATAACCGGATTTAATTCCTCTTATGTTATCATGATATAGTTGAGATAAACAAGTTGCCATCTTACCGCTTCCAGGACCTGGTGCAGTAACAACAACAATTGGTTTATTAGTTTCAACGTAATCATTTTTACCAAATCCATCTTCACTTAAGATTTTATCAATATTATGAGGATATCCAATAATACGATAATGTTTATATGTTTTAATTCCCAAGTAACCTAATTTAGTAATATATGAATCAACAATAGGTTGATTTTCATAATGTGTAATAACAACACTATTAATAGGTAATTCAAATTTTTCAAATTTATCTATTAATCTTAAAATATCATCTTCATAAGTAATACCTAAATCACTTCTTATCTTTGAACCTTGAATATCATTTGCGTTAATAACTAATACCATTTCAACTTTCTTTTTAAGTGTTAGTAATACTTTTACTTTAGAGTCAACTTCATATCCATTAAATACCCTTGAAGCATGATAATCATCAAATATTTTACCACCTATTTCAAGATATAATTTACCTTCAAATTGATTAACTCTTTCTAATATTTTATCGCTTTGTAATTTTAAGTATTTTTTATAATCAAATGATTTACCCATAAAATCACCTACTGTATTTCTATTTTTTTAGTTTCAAAATCTTTTAAATATAATTCTAAATCTTCTTTTGTTTTATATATTATCTCTAAACAATGTAGTTGATCATATTTAATTTGATCTAACACATCAAAATGTTTAGTAAAATCAATAGTTCCACTACCCATTCTTCCATGTTTATCAGCTGTAGAATCATTATCACTATAATGAATATGATATAAATAATCTTTTAATAAAGTTAAATACATAGTATCATCATATTCACTTACATGTGCATGACCTGTATCAAAAATGAATTTTAAATTATTAACATTCACTTCTTCGATAATAAATAATATTTCTTCTGGTGAATAACCAATTTCACCATCACCAGGCATATTTTCAATCATTAAATTCATATTATATAGATTTGCATATTCAGCTAATTCTTTAGTAACTTTAATACAATGTTTAATAATATCATCACGATTATTTTCTTTATCATACCATCCTAAATGTAATGTTAATTTTGTAACATTAAACTTTGCTGCATAATCAATTGCATCTTTTAATATTTTAACATTTTCTAAATAATTATCTAAATCACAAATACTATATCTTTTACCATGTGGTAAATGTAAAACTCTTTCTAAATAAGGATATTTTTCTAATAAACTATTAATTGAACTAGTATACTCTTCAAACTGACCTTCTTTTGTATGAATTGGATAGAATATTTCAATACCACTAAATAAATTTTGATCAAATAAAGAATAATAAGATTCAATTTCTTCCTTGCTTCTTAATTGATTAATAGTAAAACACATCTTATCCTTTACTAATAATTTATTTATTGCAGAAATTCGATCACTCATAGGAGGATGAGAATATGATAATTTAACAATTAATGGATGTGGATTCAAATCAGCTAAATTATTTCTCGCAAGTTTTTTTAATCCAGTTATTAAATATCTTCCATAACCTTGTTCACATGCAAAACGATCCGCTGCATATTCATATTTTCTAGATAAATAACTAGTTCCCATCCCAACTACCGGCATAATAAAATCAAAAACTACTTCGGTTAAAATAATATAAATAAAACCATAATTTAATCCATCAAAGCCAAAATCAGTAAATAATCCTTTACAATAAGTCATTAACCAAATTAAAACAACAATAATAACAATATTTAATAAACTAGTAAATAAATTCTTAGTTGTATCTTTATGTTTACCATGACCAAGTTCATGAGCAAATACAGCTACTATCTCATCTTCACTCATAATATTAATTAAAGTATCATATAAAACAATTGTTTTAAATTTACCTAATCCAGTAAAATACGCATTTGCTTTAGTAGATCTCTTTGATCCATCCATAACAAAAATATCTTTTACTTTATAACCATTATCAGTTAATAATTTTTCTAATTTAGATCTTAAACTTCCTTCTTCTAAACTAACAAACTTATTATTAAGTTTTGCAAATTTAGAATTAAACATAAAGATAAAGATTAAAATTGCAAATACTATAGCTGTAAAAATGATTAATGTCCATACACCAAAACTATCATGAAGAACAGCAAATAATTCAATAATACCTAATGAAATTAATATTTCAAAAATAATACCTTTAATTGTATCACCAACGAAAGTCTTTTTATTAGTTTTATTAAATCCATACTTTTCTTCTATTTTCATAATATCAATATATCTAAATATAATTCCTGGAATAATAAAAGCAATCTCATAAACTAAAATAACCCAAATAGTTGTTAATTCAAAATCATCTTTGCCAGGTAATAAATTAACAAAGAAACTAAAAGATTTAGTTAAAAACAATATTAAGATAATAATAACATGAACTATTAAATTAATAAAAGTCAATTTACTTTTATCATGATTATATGATAACCATTTCTTATAAGTTGCTTCATCATAAATTTCTTTTACATTATCAGGAATAGGTCTATTAACAGACTTACTTTGTAAATTATGTAATAATGCATTATAAATGAAAGAAACAACTACTAAACTACAAACTATAATATAAAACATAAAATCCCTCTTTTATCTAAAGTCTAATACTTGATTTTTTATTGGATCAATAGGTGTAATTTTAATAGGCATAAAAACTAGTTCTTCTTCTTGATATTCTTCCGAAAACTGATAACTAATTCTTGCGGTTAAATGAATCCATGAATTATTCTTTAATTTTAATCCCATTAAATTATCACACAAATGTCCATATAATTGAATATCATCACTACAACAAGTCATAACTTTTCTACCAGCTATAAAAGTACCTTCTGGTAACTGTTTTGATAATATTACCATTGCATTTAATTCAACAACTTTTCCATCATATCTTTCTTTATTATCAAAAGTATCAATATAGAAACGACCAAAATCTTGGTCTTCAATCTTAATCACTTCAGCATCAATATCATAAGGAAGAGGATCTTCATAAGCTTCCATAGCTTCAAAATTCTCATCCATTATTAAGATTTGCCCTTGTGAATTAATCATCTTTAAATTAACTTGATAAGGAGTCAAATCCTGAGGATTATTAACCCTATTAAAAACAACAATATCAGATACCTTCATCATATCAACTAATCTTTGACGCATATTATTGAAATAAATACCAAAAGTTGTAAAATCAATAAATAATAATAATTGTGCTAAACGACAAACACCAGGGAATTTTAAATTATTAACATCCCACATACCATTCATTTCAATTACAATACGATTAGGCTTATGTTCTTTAATAGCTTTATCAAAAATCTTACTACTGAAATCTTTTTCTGAAGATATTCTAAATAAAACAATGTTATTTTGAACTAAAAGCTCTTTAGGATATTCAACCTCTCCTTCTTCACACAAAACAAGTAATGTTTTTCCTCTACTTCCAAAACCATCATTTTCAAAAGTATTAATAATAAATGATGTTTTACCAGAATCAAGAAAACCATTAATAATAAACGTAGGTATTTGTCCCATATTATCCTCTTAAATTAAATAACTTTTCGATTTCAGCAGTTTTAATTTTAGAACCAATAACACAGAATCTACCAGTATAATCAGGTTGACCAAATCTAATTTCAAAATCACCTGATACAAAATCATAATAATACCATTTTGCGTTATCAGAAGCAGCAACAATACCTTTTGATCTTAATACCATACCATACTTTTCTTCATTACTTAATTCAGTTAAAATATATTCAAGTTCTAAATAAGTATAACTTCTTGCAGTTTCAACACCAAAACTTGTAAATACTTCTTCAGCATGATGATGATGTTCATGTCCACATCCGCATTCCTCATCATGATGATGATGTCCACAACAACATTCTCCTTCATGATGATGTTCATGGTGTCCACAACATTCTCCTTCGTGATGGTGTTCATGGTGTCCACAACATTCTCCTTCGTGATGGTGTTCATGGTGTCCACAACATTCTCCTTCGTGATGGTGTTCATGGTGTCCACAACATTCTCCTTCGTGATGATGTTCGTGTTCTTCTTTTAATTCATTTAATAATTTGTCTTTTAATGATGTTTTTTCTTCAAGTAATGCAAGTAATTGTTTACTATCTAAATTAAAAATACTAGTTGTGATAATATTTGCATGATCATTTTGTTGTTTTAAAAGTTCAATTGTTTGATTTAAAACATCATTTTGCATTTTATCAGTTTTACTAATAATTATTGTGTTAGCAGTTCTTACTTGATCATCAAAGAATTCACCGAAGTTTTTCATATAAACTTTACATTTAGGGCCATCTACTACTGTTGCAAGAACATTAACTTCGATTCCTTCAATTTCGTTTACCGCTTTAACAATGTCTGATAATTTACCTACACCAGATGGTTCAATAACGATTCTTTCTGGTGAATAAGTTTCAATTACTTCTTTCATTGATGTCGCAAAGTCGCCAACTAATGAACAGCATATGCAACCTGAATTAATTTCTTTAATATTAACACCTGATTCTTTTAAGAAAGAACCATCTATTCCTATTTCTCCAAATTCATTTTCGATTAAAACTAATTTTTGTCCTTGATAAGCTGATTCAAATAATTTTTTAATAACTGTTGTTTTTCCAGCTCCAAGGAAACCTGATATAATATCTACTTTAATCATATTTTCACTTCCATTCATTATTTACTTTTTATTATTAGTTTACATAGTAGATCAGAAAATCTTACTGGATTTTCTATTTTTAATCCTTCAATTAATAACGCTTGATTATATAATAACCACGCAATATCATTAATTTCATCAGGATTTTCATTATATATTTCTTCTAAAGCTTGAAATAAATCATGATAAGGATTTATCTCTAATATTCTATCTGCTTTAATTTCTTCACCGTCTGCTGATTCTGCTAATACTTTTTCCATTTCAAAGGAAATTCCTTCTCCTGCAGATAAACATACTGGTGAATCAGTTAATCTTTTAGAAATAATAACATCTTTTACAAGATCTTTTAGTGCTGTTTTTAACGCATTTAATAGATCTTTTTTAGATTCTTTTATTTCTTCTATTTTTTGATCTTCTTCATCATTTAATAATTCATCTAATTCATCTTGATTAATTGCTTTAAAATTATAATCTTGATATGTTCCTAATATTTTCATAATAAATTCATCAATATCATCTTTTAATATTAATACATCATATCCATGTTTTTTAATTAAATCCATTTGTGGCATCGCAGAAACGTCTTCTTTTGATTTAGCGGAAACGTAATATATTGCTTTTTGATTTTCTAACATATTTTCAATGTATTTTTTAAATGATACTTTTGTGTCTGAATTTAATGTTTCATAAATTAATAAATCTTGTAAAAGATCTTTTTTTGCACCATAATTTTCATAAATACCAAATTTTAAATTAATTCCATATTGTTCAAAGAATTCATTATATTTATCAAAGTCATCAGTCATTAAACTTGATAAACGATTAATAATTTTCTTTTCTATATTTTTAGCCATTTGTGATAATACTTTGTTTTGTTGTAACATTTCACGACTAATATTTAAAGCTAAATCATTTGAATCAACAATACCTTTTATAAATCTTAAATAATCAGGTAATAATTCTTTACATTTATCCATTATAAAGATACCTTTAGAATATAATTGTAATCCTTTTTCATAAGAATTAGAGTTTAAATTGAAAGGTGCTGTTTTAGGAACAAATATTAACGCATTGTAATTAATATTACCTTCTACATTAAACATTAAATATAATAATGGTTCTTCGTATTCTGAAAACTTTTGCATATAGAAATCATTAACTAATTCATCAGTTACATCTTTCTTTGCTTTTTTCCAAATAGGAATCATTGAATTTAGTGTTTCTTCAACTATTTCAGTTTCATATTTTCCTTCAATAATATCACCATTTTCATCTAAAACAGGTTTTTGTTTTTCAACAAACATTGTGATTGGATATCTTATATAATCAGAATATTTTTTAACTAATTGTTTAATACGATATTCACTCAAATATTGATCATAATCATAATCTTCAGTGTTAGTTTTTAAATATAGTGTTATTTTAGAACCTGGATTAGCTTCTTTGATTTGTTCTACTGTATAAGTTTCACTGCCTTCAGAAGTAAATAAATAAGCAGATTCATCAAAATATGATTTTGTTTCAACTGTTACTTTTCTTGCAACCATAAATGCTGAATAAAAGCCAACACCAAATTGTCCTATTGATTCTAAATCAGGATTACCTGCTCCTTCTTTTTCTTTTTCTAGTTTTTCCATAAAAGCTAAAGTACCAGATTTTGCAATAGTACCAAGATTATCGTTTATTTCATCATATGTCATACCTATTCCATTATCAGAAATAGTAATAGTTCTTAATTCTTTATTAATTTCAATATGTATTTTATATTTATCTCTTTTTGGTACATCTTGATTAGTTAATGTTAAATAATGATATTTATCAACCGCATCAGATGCATTTGATAATAATTCCCTTAAGAATATTTCTTGATTTGTATAAATCGAATTAATCATTAAATCTAATAATCTTTTCGATTCTGTTTTAAACTCTTTTACTTCCTTCATTATTCTTCCCCTACATTTGATTCATATTTAAATGAATCCATTAATTTTAATTTAAATAAGTTATTTTTATGTAATCTGTCAATTTTTTCCTTAATTTCCTTAGGAGGTTCAATTCCTTCTCTAATATATTGATCTAACATTTTGTAAGTAAAGCCTAAATTATCTTCATCTGTTTTACCACATAATCCATCAATAGGAGTTTTTTCAATAAATTTAGCAGGTATTCCTAATTCTCTACCAATTGAAATAACTTCCGTAACAGTAAAATTTGATAAAGGACTAAAATCTCCTACAGAATCACCGTATCTAGTAGAATATCCTACCCAGTCTTCTGATAAATTACATGTATTTACAACTCTGCCATTTTTACATTGTGATACTGCATAAATCGTTGACATTCTAATACGTGGTGGTAAATTGAATTTAGCTTGATCAGTAATTTTAATTGATTCAGGAATATTTTTTAATACACCATCTACTGCATCTTTAATATTTACAACTACATAGTCAATTCCTAAGAATTCACATATTTCATATGAATAATTAATATCAAATTGATCACCTTGTGGCATTAATACACCAAATACACGTTCTTTACCAAGAGCAGCAACGCAAATTCCTGCAGCAACACTACTATCTTTTCCACCTGAGATACCAATTACCGCATTACATCCTTTTCCGTTTTCTTCAAACCAATTTCTTACCCATTCTACACATTTATTCATTGCGTCTTTAGCGTCAAATTTATACATAACACACCTCTATTTTTTTGATAATATTATTAATGGTACTTCTAATTCATCAATTGTTGTTCCTGCGTGATGTCCAATAAAAGGAACACTCGAATTTTGATTAAAAATAAAATATTTTTTTGTTTTACTAACCGCAAGATAATCTCCCATAGAGATATTTGTTGATTGATGAGGAATACCATATCCATAAATATTTAAATCTAGTACTTCTTGTTTATTAAATAACATATAATCATTACTAAAGTATTGATTAAATTTCTTTTCAAATTCTTCTTTTTTGTTTTCTTTCACATGAAATATAGTTGCACGAGCTTCTGCAGATGGTAATCTATCTAAACAATCAAGAATATCTTGATATTCATATAGATTTAAAGGTTCGATATCTACTTGTCCATGATCCGCAACTATAACAATTAAAGTGTCTTGATTCATTGAATGATAGAACTTTTCTAATTCATCATTCATTTTTTTAATAAGTTCTTTTACATTTTTACTATTAGTACCCTCTTCATGCATTAAAGCATCAGGATTATCCCAATAAAAATATGTAAAAGTAGGATTATCTTTATTTATTCTTTTATTCAAAGCATCTAATGCTTCATTAAAAGTTTTATAGCCATTTTCTCTAAAAGATGGATAAATATCATCAGCATCAAGATTTTCAATATCTGACCAAAAATTTTTAAATCCAATAATATCATTTACTTTTAAAGAATCATATTTTACATCTTGATAATAATCTAAATTAGTAAATAAAGTAAGAGAAGGATCTTCACAAGAAAGATATAAATGCCAACCTAACCACCCATGTTCAATAGGAGTTAATCCCGTTGTTACAGATGTTGTTGCAGCAACGGTAGTAGGTGGAAAAACACTACTTATATTATCAATCATTTTTTGATTTAAAAAATCATCTTTTGATAAATTCTTTTCTAAAATTTTTGTTCCAAGTCCATCTAATAACATTAAAACAATATGTTGGTAATTTTTATCTAATTCATTATCTAATAATTTTAAAGTTTGATGATGAATTTTATTACCATAATATTTAATTAATGAGTTACTTACTGATATTAGACTATTATTATAATCAACATTTATCTTTTTCATAATAACTCCTTACTAGCACACAAATAGTTTCGACGTGACTTGTATGTACAATGTTAATAGGTATGTTTTTTATTTTCTTAATTCTTCTAGTTTAGCGTGATATTTATTAGGTTTAGAATATTGACCAATATAAGGTATATATTTTTCATATGATTCTAGGATTTTCAAAGCTTCTTCTTTCGTATTTTCATTTATAATATCATTAAATAAATGAACTATCGCCATATGGAAATCTTTTTCTAAAGCTAATTTAAAATATTTCTTAGCTATATTTATATTTTCTTTATCAAAAGCTCTAATTAATAATTCATTAAGCTCAACACTAACTTCATAGTAACGACCTAAAAAATAATATGCCATACCACTTTCTTTTTGATTGCTGTTTTCTGCAACATATAATAGTCTTTGAATAATGTCTTCAATATTATCTAATTTATAAGATGAATTTTGAGGATCAATAGTATATTGAACTGCTAAACATCCTAATGCAATGACATCATTTTTTAATGCTTCTTTTTGTAGAGTCTCTATAATTAAATCATCATAAATAATATGATAATCATTAGTACCACCATCATATGGATCATCTTCAGTTTTAACTACATAATACTTTTTTTGTTCCTCTTTTGGAACATTATTTATCATATCGTAATATACTGCTAAATGATGCATTGTATGATCTACAGAAGAGTTATATGTGTATGGATCATTAAAAGGTCTGCCATATTCTAGAAAACAAATGACTTTTAATTCAACATTTCTTCTCATATCTTTTAATGTATTACCATCCATTTCAGTTGGAATTATAGCACTGCCATACGCTTTTTGATATTTACCTTCCTGTTCATAGATAATTGTTTGTTTTATATTGTTCATAACATTCTCTCCTCATCTCGTTCAATCTCATTATTCTCTATACTAATTTTATAAATACTAGATAGTTCGATTTTAAGGTCTTAATAGCTTATTTTCTTGTCAGACAAACGATGCATTCAACGTGACTTGTATGTGGGAACATATCAACAGGTTGAATATAAGTAATATTGTATTTACCTTTTAATATTAATTTCAAATCATCAGTTAGTGTATCAGGATTACAAGAAATATAAATTATTTTTTTAGGTGAAAGTCTTAATAACGAGTTAATAAATCTTTCATCCGATCCTTTTCTTGGAGGATCCATAATAACAACATCAACATTTTCTCTTGCTTTTGCAAGATTAACCATAAAGTTACTTGCGTCATCACAAAAGAATTTAATATTTTTTACATTATTTGTTTTCGCATTATCAATCGCATCATTAACTGCATCTTTAACTATTTCGACACTTAATACTTGTTTTACATAATCAGATGCAATAATACCAATTGTACCTACTCCACAATATGTATCTAATACAACATCTTCTTTATTTAATTTTGCCGCTTCTATTGCAAGTTTATATAATTTAGCTGTTTGAACAGAATTAATTTGATAAAAAGATTTTGATGAAATTTTAAATTTCTTATTAAGTAAAATATCATAAATATATCCTTTACCATATAAAACAGTTTCATTTTCTCCTAGTACTGCACTTGTTGAACGATTATTAATATTTTGAATAATAGTAGTTATTTCCGGATGAATTGATACTAATTTTTTAATAAAATTAGTTCTTCCAGGAAATACTGTACTTGCAATAACAAATACAACCATTACTTCTTTTGTTTGATTAGATCTTTTAACTAAAATATGACGAATTAATCCTGTTTTTCGATCTTCATCAAACGCATTAATTTTCATTTCAACCATTAACTTTTTAATTGTTTTAACAATTTTATCACTAACTTCATCTTGAATATAACACGTATCAAAATTAATAACACTATGTGTTCCTTCTTGATAAAATCCACTGATAATTCTTTCTTTTGTATTTGTATTTTTAAATACAATTTGATTTTTATTACGGTAGTGACATGGATTTTCCATACCTACTGTTAATAAAACTCCCTTTGACATACCTAATTTTTCTTTAAAAAGATTTTGAACGTGTTCTTGTTTGATTCTTAATTGTTCATTATAATCAATATGAAGTAAAGAACATCCTCCACATTTTTGGTATATCGGACATAGAGGTTTAACTCTATACTTTGATGGTTTAACTACTTTTCTTAAATTAGCTGTCTTATTTTTACCGTTAATTACTTCAACCTCAACTAATTCATCCAAAATAGTACCTTTAACAGGATAACTGTTACGGTTGATACTAACACAGCCACGAAGGTCTTTATTGTACTTATCAACTTTTACTGTCTTAATATCAGCCATATTTCCTCCTATTTTTTGTTTTTATAAACTCTTAACGCATCTATAGCTTGAACAAATTCAACAACTGCATTAGGTTGTTTATCACACATAACTTTAAATTTACCTTCTTCATCACCTGTAATTTCAAAATGAACATTAGGTTTCCAAGGTAATTGGAATATTCTTTCCAAATTAAATTCTTTATGATATTGATTACCTAAAGTATCAATACCTTCAAAATAAAACACATCATTTGTTAAAATAATTTTACCTTTTGCAAATTCTTCCATCTTCCATGGTTCATTAATGTTACGATACAAAGTACAATCTCTTTCTAAATGAAGAGTACCTTTTTCAATTTGTTTATATAATAAATTTGTCTCCCATTTATACCATTCTTCTTCATTAACAAAACGAACATTATTAACACTTGCCGATTCCATTACACCATATTCATTGAAATATACTTTATTATTACATTCAGTACACCAGAAATGATGTTTTTCACTAACGATTTTATACTCACTTCGACATTTTGGACATACATATAAAATATTTTCAATTCCAGCAGCACGTGCTTTACTTCTAATTTTAATTTTATTTACATCTTGTTCTTTTATATCATGAACATTAATAGAATCACAGATTCTTTGGTATATTTCTTCATCTGATAATGTAGCAATATCTTCTTTTTTAATAACTGTAACAAATTTAGTTCTTACTTTAGCTTTTCTTTTTGCAGTTGACCATTTAGGGTAAGATAAATAATTACCTCTTATTTGAATTGCAAAAACATTAGCTTTACATAAACGAACTAATTTAACAATTGCAGGATCAATAAAAATCATGCCCCCATGTACTGTTATTTGTCCCGCTGGTGCAATCGCAACCATTTTTTTATTTTCAATAGCACGTTTCATTAATTTAATTGAAGCCATATCTGCAGAAAATTGATCTTTTGGTAATGCGCAAACACCATTTAAAAAGTGTGATAAGAATTTGTTAAAATAAAAATACTTAGAAATTACATATTGAATATGTCTAGATACAGCAGCAGTAGACGCGAAATGGTCCATATTAGAAACATGATTATAAATTAATAAACATCCTTCTTTATTACTGTTTACTTTAAACTCTTTACGATCACATTTATATCCATTTTTTAGAGCCATTATAATTTTTGAAGCTGTATTATAGATAAACCAATATAAGTAATTTGTTTTTTGAATTTTAATATTACTATTTGAATTTTTCTTAGACATTTTCTATCTCCTTTTTTAAAACCATTCTCCCCTATTATAGTATATTATACTACAAATTGCCTTTTTTGTAAAACAAAACAAACGATAAAGAAAAAAAATAAATAAATTATTTTATACCTATTTATTTTTCATCTTCTCACAAATCGATTTTTTAAACCTATTCGACATAAATTTTATGATAAAACAAATAAAAAAATGACTAAATTTAAAATTTAGTCATTTTTATTCATTAATATTATTAAACAAATATTTCCTATTAGATTTGATTACCAGCAAACTGAGTTTGATATAAAGTATAATAAATTCCTTGTTTTTCAAGCAGTTCTTCATGACGTCCAATTTCAACAATTTCACCATGGTCTAATACTACAATCTTATCGGCATCTCTGATTGTTGATAATCTATGAGCAATAATCAAACTTGTTCTATTCTTCATTAATTGAACCATACCATCTTGAATATTCTTTTCTGTTCTAGTATCAACACTTGAAGTAGCTTCGTCTAAAATTAAGATTTTAGGATCAGCTAAAATTGCTCTCGCGATAGAAATCAATTGTCTTTGACCACCACTTAGATTACTACCAGATTCACTTAAAACAGTTTCATATTGTTCAGGTAATAATTCAATAAATTTATCACAATTACTCAACTTGGCAGCACGATAAACTTCTTCATCAGTCGCTTCTAAATTACCATATTTAATATTATTTTTAACACTATTTTTAAATAACACTGTATCTTGTAATACAATCGCAATTGCATTACGTAGACTTTCTTTTGAATAATTAGTTATATCTTCTCCACCAATTAGGATTTTACCACTGTTAATTTCATAGAATCTCATTAGCAAATTAACTACTGTTGTTTTACCACTACCTGTTGCTCCTACTAAAGCAATTTTTTGTCCTGGTTCAATTGTTAAATTAAAGTTTTTAAGAACAGGTTCTCCTTCTACATATGAGAAATTAACATCTTTAAATTCAATTGTATCAACTGCCTCTTCTTCAGTTAATTCAAGAGTTCCATCATTAACTTCAACACTTTCATCTAACACTGCAAATACTCTTTCTGCAGCTGCTAAACTAGATTGAATTTGTGAATATAAGTTTGCAATCATATTAATAGGTCTAGTAAATTGTCTAGAAAGATTAGTGAATGTAATAATTAAACCAGTTGTTAAATTATTAATTCCTAAGAATACGAACAACGCACCAAATCCTACAATTAATAAGTAACCAATATTACCAATAATATTCATTAAAGGTCCCATTGCTCCACCAAATAAACTAGCTTTAAAGCCAAATAATCTTAAATATCCACTAATTTCATTAAATTTAGCTTCAACATCTTCTTCCTTACCATAAGCAGCTACTGTCTTATGACCCACTACCATTTCTTCAACTTGTGCATTTAACTCACCAATTAATGCTTGTTGAACACGGTAATATTTTCTCATAATCTTTGTAAGTGCCTTAGTAGTCACTAAAGTTAAACCTAAAGAAACGAAACTTAATAATGTTAGTAAAGGACTATAATACACCATTATCGCAAAAGCACCGATAATAGTAATAACTGATGAAATAAGTGAACTAATAGATTGTGAAATTGTATTTGTAATACTATCAACATCATTAGTCATTCTACTCATTATATCACCATGTTTATTAGTATCAAAGAATCTAATTGGTAAATAAACAAGACGATCAAATAAATCTTTTCTCATTTTTCTAACTGTATTAAGTGATAAATAAGCAGATACAACAGAAGAAATACCAGTAAAAATAGAAGATAGGATATAAACAATCATCATAGTAATCAAAATACTTACTATTTTATTTGGATTTTTAGTACCTATAGAATAGTAACCAATTGTTTTACCATTTATTTCCCACTTATTATTTTCACCAACTCTAATTTCTAATTCTTCAATTGAAGAATTATTAACGGATTGATATAAACGATAATTAGTTAGTTTGTTATTTATAACCAAATAACCATTTTGATTAACATCAATAACAAACTCTAAATTTTTACTTTTATCATCCGCAGAATATGCTAAAAATTCAGTTGTTTCTCCATTAATAACAAAATAATAATCTTCATTAATACTTATTTTCATATCGCTAAAGATAATATCACTACTAGACCCATTATATTTAGTTTCTACTTTAGAATTATTTGCAAGTAAATTACCGTTTTCATCTAATTTAAATTCTAAATCACTACTTACAACGATAGAGTCTATCGCATTACCTTGTAAGACAGGACTTATAAGAGATGCTGCAGAAGATAAGATAACAATTGCAAATATTGCAATTAAATATTTTTTATTAAAAGATAAATATTTAACAAGTCTCTTTAAAGTACCTTTTTTATCCTTAGCTTTCTCCCCAAACATTCTTCCACCTGCAGGTCCTCTATTACCTCTTGCACGCATAAGTTCAAGATTACTCATCTTATTAGAATATTTATCTAATACTTCTTGTTCTAATTCTTTTCTTTCAATTCTTTTTTGTTTTCTTTCAACTCTTTTATTTTGTCTTTCTATAACTTTAGGATTATTTTTATGTTGATTAATTATCTTATTAACATCAAACCCTTTAGTTGATAAATATAAAACTAAACTAAATAACACAAGAAATAACATTATTTGTTACCTCCTTCTCTTTTTAATTGAGAATTATAGATATCTTGATAAATACTTGATGTTTCTAATAATTCATCATTTGTTCCTTCAGCAGCAATGCTACCATTATCAAGAACAATAATCTTTTCTGCTCCTGTTACACTCGCAACACGTTGAGCTACTAAAATAATAGTTGTATCACCATAATTTTCTCTTAAAGCTTGATATAACATAGCCTCTGTTTTTAAATCTAGTGCACTTGTAGCATCATCTAGAATTAAAATCTTTGGTCTTCTTATTAATGCTCTTGCAATCGCAATTCTTTGCTTTTGTCCACCACTTAAAGAAGAACCTTTTTCACCTATCATTGTATTGTATCCATCTGTAAACTCAGTAATAAAATTATGAGCTTGTGCAGCTTTTGCAGCAAGTTCTACTTCTTCAAAACTTGCATTAGGATTACCCCATTTAATATTTTCCTCAATTGTTCCTTTGAATAATTCAGTTTTTTGTGATACAAAACTAATATTAGATCTTAACAATTTTAAAGAATACTCTTTAACATTAATACCATCAACTAATACCTCACCAGAAGTAACATCATAAAATCTAGGAACTAAATTAATAACCGATGTTTTACCACTACCTGTAGAGCCTAAAATTGCAAGAGTACTACCATTATTTACCTTTATACTGAAATCATTAATAACCGTTTTAGAAGTTGTAGGATATGCAAAATAAACATTCTTAAACTCAACTTCACCTTGAATATTAGCTTCTTCAATATTACCACTCTTTACTGCAATATCAGTATCTAAAATTTGATTAATTCTAATAATACTTGCTCTTGCTCTAGTAACAGTTAAAAACATAAAGCCAATTTGCATAACACCCATTAAAATTTGTGATACATAAGAAATAGCAGCCATTACATCCCCTACTAATAATTTAGAATTAGGAATTCTAACTTCTATTGCACCAATATAAATAATGCAAATAACAACTATATTCATAAATATCATTAAAACTGGTGTTAATAAAGACATCATCTTTTGAACTTTTAATGAAATCTCAGTCAAATTAAAGTTAGCAGTATTAAATCTATCACTTTCAAATTCTTCTTTTGAATAAGCTTTAACAACTCTACTTCCTGTAACATTTTCTTGAACAACCGCGTTAACATCATCTAATTTTTCTTGAACTTTCATAAAATGTTTTGGCATTTTATTAATAAAGAAAATTACACATGCAAATTCAATCGGAATTATTACCGCAAGAACAATACCAAAAGAAGGTTCAATTCTTAACATCATGATTAATCCACCAGTGAATAAAAAGATTGTTCTAACAAACATTCTTAAAGATGAAGCAACCATATTTTGAATCATTGTAATATCATTAGTTATTCTTGTTACTAAAGATCCAGTAGTAAAATCATCGGTTTGTTCAAAAGATAAACTCATTACCTTTTTAAAACATTCTTGTCTTAAATCATCTGCAAAATTTTGACTTGCTGCAGAAGCAAACCCCGCTGAAGCAAAACCACAAATACCACCTATAACAACTAATAATAACATCAGTAAACCAGTTTTTAATATAAATTCTGTATTATTACCACCTAAACCAATATTAATAATCTGTGACATTAATTGAGGTTGTAATAAATCCATTACAACTTCCCCTAACATTGTTAAAGGAGCCATCAATGTCAAGAACCAATATGGTTTTAAATACTTAAATATTTTCATTATTTTTCACCATGTTCTTTCATATTGTCTAATATTTTGTCAAGTATTTTATCTAATACTTCTTGTTCTTCTGCATCTAATACAGATAAAACTTTCAATTCCGTTTGATTTCCAATTTTTATAAACGTTTCTTCAGCTTTAACTCCTAAATCAGTTAAATAAACTCTAACATTTCTTAAATCTACATCATCTTGTTTTCTAACTATCAATCCATCAGACTCCATTTTTTGAAGTGTTAAACTGATAGTAGGTTTACTTAATTTAGAATGTTCAACAAGTTCAGCTTGTGTTGCGCCATCATGAATATTATTTAAAAAGAAAATAATACTTCGGTAACTTTGATTATACCCCATTTTTTCTGATTCATTTCTCATCATCTTATGTGATACTCTTGATATTAAAGAAATCTTCATTAACGGAGTTTTTACACATTTCTTATTCATATAACACCTCGTTAGTTTTAAAACTAACTAATTATAACATTTTTTATCTAAAATTACAATTTTATTGCTTGGTAATTTTTATGATTTTTTTATTAAAATAATCATTTAAAAACTCTTCATTATTGCTATTTATTCTTTTATATTTAAGGGTCATCAAAAAAGAAAAAACATAATCAAAAACAAAATAAATAATTAATGAAACACCTAAAACAACTACTTCTACTTTACTTAATCCATTAACAAATAACATAACAAGAGGATGAATTAAATAAATAATAATAACTGAACCTATTCCAAAAATTATTGAATTCAATAAACAAACCCTTCCCTTAATATTAAATCTATGATCAGAATAATCCCACCACTTAGCCATAAAAAGTTTTTCCATTAAATAGCCAGTAATATATTCTAAAACTGAACATCCTATTAAGCCAAGTATAAAAACTAAAAAAATATTATCCTTTACCCCATCTAAACAAAATATTATAAATAAAGCTCCTACTCCATAAATAGGACAAATTGGGCCACATAAAAATCCCCGGTTAACAAAGCTCTTATCGTAAATATAACAATATATCATTTCTCCTATCCAACCAATTAAACTATATAAAATAAAAATAATAATAATTTCCATAAATTCACCTCTTTATATTATTAACGTCACTTACTTTCATAATACTTGATTTTTTTATTAAAATATCGTATAATATAGATATGCCGGTGTGGTGAAATGGCAGACACGCTTGACTCAAAATCAAGTTCTTTACGGAGTGTCGGTTCGAGTCCGACCACCGGCACCATTTTCTAACTTGCATTGCAAGTTTTTTTTATTAAGAGGTGAATTATGCCAAAAATTTTTAATATAGAAAAAAAAGATATCAACAGACAAAAATGGAATTTAGGTTGGCAATATCTAGCTGAGAAAAATGAATATGAATCTAACAAAATAGAACGAAGTTTTTCAAGCATAGTTCTTGATAATGTTTCAATTCTTTCAACCAAATTAAATTTAAATTCCTATCTATGTGAATATTTAACATTAATTAAATGCAGTTTCTTTCCTGCCCTAGGAAAAGCAGGTATTAAAACAATAATGAAATATTTAGAGAATAAAAATATTAATATTTCAAAAACAGAACTTGCAGTAAAATATACAGAACACGATTTTACAGAATCAGGAAACACAGTTAAGAAAGAAATATATGAACTTCTTCCTTCATTATTTAATGATGAAATAAACACTGATATTTTAGAATTAAACTTAGTAAATATTTGTTATCGACTAATTGAAAAAATCAAGCCTATTGGTTTTATTGATATGAATAAATTCTATGATTTAGAAGAACAAACATTTAAAAGACTAACTGAAATATGCCTATCAAATAATTTACCAACCTGGTCAACTGAATTCGATTTATTAAACATCCCTAAAATAAACGATACATTTTCTCCTAATGATGAAAAATTCTATCTAGATTCATTAGAAGAATCAATTAACGAGGATGATTTTATGCATAGTATATTAGATTTCATATTAGTAGGATATCTAGAAGATGGTGATGAAGATGAATAATAAAACACTAAAACTTGGAATAATCACAATATGCCTATCAATCATTATCTCATTATTTGCCTTTATCCCTATTGACAGGTTAAAAACTACTTCTCCTACTATTTGGATGGATAAAGTATCTGATGAAACTAAAATAACAGACCTATCAATTCCGGGAACACATGATTCAGGAGCAACTCGTTCAATTTTTGATGTTGCTGGAAAATGCCAAGATTTATCCATTAATGCACAACTTAATATTGGGGTTCGTTTCTTTGATTTAAGATTACAACTTGTTAATAATCAATTTAAAATCGTTCATAGCTTTGTAGATCAAAAATTAACATTCAAAAAAGTTTTGAAAGATCTAACTTCTTTTATTAAAAATCACCCAAGTGAATTTTTAATTATTTCAATTAAGGAAGAAGAAAGCAGCATAAACTCAACTAAATACTTTGAAGAAGCATTTTTAGAATCTATAGAAAACTATAAAGATATTTTTTGTACTGATAATCAGTTACCAGAAAAATTAATAGACGCAAGAGGTAAAATTTATATTTTATCAAGATTTACTACTTCGATTGGAATTCCAGCTTATAATGGTTGGAAGGATTCTGATCAATTTAATATTGGTTCAATTTATGTTCAAGATAGATATAGTGTCGATAGTGTCCAAGAAAAAATAGATTATATAAATACTGGTCTATCAGTTCCTTTAAATAACGATATATTAGTACTAAACTTCTTAAGTTGTTATTTAAACAACTCTTTCCCACCAACATATGCAGGAACTCCTGCTGTTAAAATAAACAAATATATAAATGAATATTTAGAAAATAACAAAGATAAAAAAGTAGGAATTTTAATTTGTGATTTTATAACATATGAACTTTCAAAAAATATTTATGAAAGGAACTATCAATATGAAAACAATTAATCTATTATTAAAAACTCTGTTAACTATATTTTGTTCTATTTGTTTAATATTTAGTTTTATAATGATTTTTATTGAAGGTAGATTAATAATATCCCTTGATTGGATTGCTTATGATAATGCAGTAAATGGTTTAATAAGATATTTATTTAGATTTTTAATAAGTTTATTTTCATTTATAACAGTTCTTCTTGAAATTATTAATTTATTTAAAAAACAAAATAATCTATTTTATTATTTATTATTTTCAGAAATAAGTTTAGTTATAATTTCTATTATTATTTTAATATTAACAACTAATTATATCGGTATCGTTTGTATAATATTATCAAGTTTAATATTATTACTTAAACTTGGATTATTATATTGTTTAAAAAAGATGAGTTAACTCATCTTTTTTTATATAAAATTATTGTATTTATGATATAATATAATCAATAAGGAGTAATTATGAAAAATACAACAATAATCTATTCAGTAATCACTTTTATTACTTTATTACTATGTAATTTAATAGCCTTTATTTTTACTTTAATCTATACAATAGAACAAATAAAAACCGGATTTGGATTTGGCACGAATACAGAAATGTTTGTTATTTTTCCTTTAATAACAGCTATTTTTTCTATTCCTTTATTTATTAATGGAATAATTAATTTAATAATTAATATAATTGATAAATTTAAAACTGTATTTTCAGTTACAAATTTAATCCAAACTATTATTTTACTATTACAATATTTAATAATTTATATCTTTATTATTTATTAGGAGGACTTATGACATTAGAACAAAGATTTTTAAAATACATTTCAATAAACACTACTGCTGATGATACTTCAGGTAAAACACCTAGTTCAGATAATCAATTTATACTTGCGGATATATTAGTTGAGGAACTAAAACAACTAGGTATCAAAAATGCATATAGAGATGAATTCGCATATGTTTACGCTTATATCGAAGGCAATAAAAAAACCGATTTAACAATCGGATTATTAGCACATATGGATACTTCTCCTGATGCTTCAGGTGAAAATATTAAACCTAAAATAATTGAATCATATGATGGAAAAGATATATTAATTAATTCAGATTTAAATATGATTATTTCTCCATCAGAATATCCTGAATTATCACAAAAAATCAATCATCGTATAATTGTAACTGACGGAACAACTCTACTTGGAGCTGATGATAAAGCAGGAATTGCAATTGTAATGGATGTTGTAAAGAAAATAATGACTTCAAATGTAGATCATCCAAATATTATTATTACATTTACACCAGATGAAGAAATAGGTGAAGGAACAAATCACTTTAATTATCAATATTATCAAGAACATAATTGTAATATTGCGTATACTATTGATGGAGATCAAATCGATCATATAAATTATGAAAACTTCAACGCTGCTTCTGCTGTTGTTAATATCAACGGTTTTTCTATTCATCCAGGTTCTGCAAAGGGTAAAATGATTAATAGTATGTTACTTGCAATGGAATTTAATGATTTATTACCAAAAAATATGTTGCCATCATTAACTGAAAACTATGAAGGTTTTTATCATTTAACTTATATTAATGGTGAAGTAGGTAAAACAACAATGGCTTATATTATTAGAAACCATGATTCTAACATGTTCAAAGAACAAAAAGAATTCTTTACAAAAGCTATTAACTTCATGAACGAAAAATATGGTAAAAACACTTTTGAATTAACATTAAAAGATAGTTATTACAATATGAAAGAAATTGTAATGACAAAACCAGAAGTTTTAATTGTTCCAACAAAAGCTTTGGGAAGACATAAAATTGAAGCAAAATTCACTCCAATTAGAGGAGGAACTGATGGAGCAAGACTTACATACTCAGGAATTATTTCTCCTAACCTAGGAACAGGTTGTGGTAATTTCCATGGTCCTTATGAATATGCTGATATTACTGATATGAATAAAATGTCAGAAGTATTAATTACATTATTAAAAATATATACTGAATAAAACAAAAAACGTTTGAGAAATCAAACGTTTTTGTTTTTTAATTAGTCAAGCCAAAGAACAGGTTTATCTAATAAAATCATAATAATGTCTAGTAACCATAAAAATGGAATACCAACGATTAAAAGAACGATACCAAGAATTAATCCAAGATTATTTCCTTTATCTAAACTCTTACAAATACGATAAACTACCCAACAAATATCTAAACCAGGTAAAGCTAAAATAAGTTTTACAAGTTTAGGAGCGTTATCAAAGAATTTAATTAAATCTTTCATTTTATTTTCCTTCCTTTCTTACAACTGCTATAATCAATTGTTTACGATCAATTACTCGATCTTCAACAATAATAGCCTTATTTATCATATCAATGGCTTTATCAATATTTTTACCATTACCGTATAATTTTGCGATAACATCACCAGTTTCAAGTTTATCGCCTATTTTTTTATTTAGAATAATACCTACGCTATGATCAATTTCATCTTCTTTAGTCGCACGTCCTGCACCTAATAAAACAGAAGCTTCACCTAATGTTAACGCATCAATTTCCGATACATACACTTCTCTTTCATCTTCATAAATAAGTTCAATCACATCACTAGCTTGTTTAAATAAACTATAATCATCAATTACTCGAGTATCACCATGTTGATACTCAATCATTTGACGTAATTTTTCTAATCCTCTTCCATCTTTTATCGCATCCATTGCCATTTTTTCTGCTTCTTCTTCAGTTTCTGCAAGTTTTGCGATTAAAAGAATTTCAGCTGTTAATTTAATACATAATTCTTCAAAGTCTTTCGGTCCTCTTCCATTTAAAGTTTCGATAGCTTCAATAACTTCTAAAGAATTACCTATTGCACAACCTAATGGTTGAGACATATCAGTAAGAGTCGCAACAGTTTCTTTATTAAAAGCCTCACCAATTCTTACCATTTGTTTAGCTAAACTTAAAGCAGATTCTTTATCTTTCATAAAAGCACCACTACCAACTTTAACATCTAAAACAATATGATCAGCTCCGCTAGCTAACTTTTTAGACATAATTGATGATGCAATTAAACCTTCAGCTTCAATTGTGCCAGTAACATCTCTTAATGCATATAATTTTTTATCAGCAGGAGCAATATTAGCAGTTTGACCTATAATAGCTAAACCTATTTCATTAACTTGTTTAATAAACTCTTCTCCTGTTAATTCAATTTTAAATCCTGGAATAGACTCTAACTTATCCAAAGTACCACCAGTATGGCCAAGTCCTCTTCCACTCATTTTAGCCATTTTAACTCCATAAACAGCTGCAAGTGGCGCAACAACTAAACTAGTCTTATCTCCAACACCACCAGTAGAGTGTTTATCAACTTTAACTCCTGATATTTCAGATAAATCAATAATATCACCACTATGCAACATTGCGTTAGTTAAATAGAACATTTCATCTGAATTCAATTCATTACAACAAATAGCCATTAATAACGCACTAACCTGATAATCAGGAATATTTCCTTTAACATATTCATCAATAAAAAATTCAATTTCTTCTTTTGTTAATGGAAAATTATTTCTCTTTTTATGGATAATATCGATCATTCTCATATTATTCACCTCTTATAATTTTATTTTTCAATTTTCTAATTATGACTAGGCTCTTTCATAAATTTCAAAAGTCATTCCATTTCCTTTTGTTTTTCCGATTAAATCAAATTCTTCTAAAGGTATATTCAAGAAGACATCTCCTTCATATACTTCATGAATTCTAGTCAAATATATTCTTTCTACACGATGAACTAATGATTCATAAACACTTTTCCCACCAATAATAATTAATTCTTTATTATTATTTTCATATTCATCTAGTAAAGCATCTAAATCTTCTACGATAATACCCCCACTAGGTAATTCACTTTCATATGTTAAAACATAATTAATTCTATTTGGTAAAGGGTGAGATAATCTATTTACTATTGATAAATAAGTATTATATCCCATTAAAACAGCTTTACCTAAAGTTATTTTTTTAAAATATTTTAAATCTTCAGGTTTATGCCATGGTAATTGATTACCATTACCAATTAAATTATGTTCATCCATTGCAACAATTAACGAAATCATTATACTGCTACCTTTCCCTTAATTCTTCCATGAGGATGATAATCAACTAATTCAAAATCCTCATATTTAAAATCTTCAATATTTTCAACTTTTCTTAATATTTTCATCTTAGGTAATTCTCTAGGCTCTCTTGATAATTGTAAATTAATTTGTTCAAGATGATTTGAATAAATATGTGCATCACCAATTGTATGAACAAATTCACCTACCTCAAGACCAGTTACATGAGCTACCATCATTGTTAATAATGCATATGAAGCAATATTAAAAGGTACACCTAAGAAAATATCACCTGATCTTTGATATAACATACAAGATAATTTATTATCAGAAACATAAAATTGGAACATCATATGACAAGGAGGTAATGCCATTTGATCAATAACAAGTGGATTCCACGCAACAACAATTAATCTTCTAGATGTTGGATTTTCTTTAATTTGTTGAATTACTCGTTTTAATTGGTCCACTTCAAAAGCATCAACTCCAAAAGCTCTCCATTGTTTACCATATACAGGACCTAAATCAGCATGTTTTGCTGCAAACTCTTCATCATCAATAACTTTTTGAACATATTCTTCCATTGTTTCACCTTGATAATCAGGGCTCTTACAATAAATTTCATATGGCCATTCATTCCAAATTTTAACTCCATTTAAACATAAAGGTCTAATATTAGTTTCACCACTTAAAAACCATAATAATTCATGGATTATTGATTTCAAATGAACTTTTTTAGTTGTTAATAAAGGAAAACCTTCACTTAAATCATATCTTGATTGGCATCCAAAATATGATATTGTACCTGTTCCAGTTCTATCTTCTTTTTTTGTTCCCTTTTCTAATACTAATCGACATAAGTCTAAATACTGTTTCATATAATTCACCTTCTTTAATTATTATAACATATTTTTTATTTTATTTCATTAATTTAACATTATAAGAAAGAAAAAAAGTTAAAGAATAATCTTTAACTTTTTTATAAAAATCCTCTTTAAACATTATCAACATTTACACCATCAGGATCCTTTGTTTTTCCTGTAACACTGATAAAAAATACTCTTTCCGCAACCAATTCTAATGTCTGAATTCTTTTTACAGATTGTTCATCACCATTAAATACAACATCCTTTGACTTACTAGTCAATCTTCCCCTAATTCCTATCATATCACCTTTTCTACAATACTCACAAGTACTAGATGCAATTGCATCCCATAAATAACAACTAATGAAATCATATTCATATTTACCTTCACTATTTTTAAATGGTTTCATTACCGCTAAAGTAACAGTTGAAAAATTAAATCCTTGTTCAGAACTTTTCATAGTTGGTGTTTCAACCACACGTCCAACTAAGACTACATTATTTAACATATAATTCCCCCCTTGAAGTAAGGAAATTATATATTAAACTCATAATTTAGTCAAACTAGAAAAAATAGTAAAATAGATATAAAATATTCCATTTTGTGAAAAAAAGTTCAATTTTAATATAAAAAATAAAATATTTTAATTTTATTAATTTCATTTTAACAAAATGTATTTATTTAGTAAATTTGGTAAAAATATAGATATGAAAAATACTGATAAACAAACAATGTTAAAAATCTTATTTATAAATTCAATTTTAATAATTTTTACTAATGCGATAACAATGTCAAACTTGTTAATCAAACAAATACCATCAATGGCTATTTTTATACCAGCAATCACTTTAATTATCTTGCTTCTACTTAGTTTTTTCTTACCAAAGTTTAAAAAATCTATTCTAAAATATGTGAATAAAAACATCTTTATAAAAATTGTTTTAATAATTTATTTAACTTTATCAACTCTCTTTATTTTAACTAGTTGTTTTAATTTAATATCTAGATTCTTTTACATTAAAACTCCTATTTTTTTAATTATTTTAACAACCGTTTTAGGAATGGTATTTTTATCAAAAATGCCATTAAATAGAATGTTAAACTTATTCTTATTTATATTAATCTTAGTAGTTTTATATAATTTCTTAAAATTTATAACCATTTCTAAAGGAACATCTTTAATAATTGATGATATTGATTTTAATTCTAATCCTATTTTAATAATCCTTAGCACAATATTTCCATATTTAGATACACTAATATTATATCTTTTTATTTCTGATAGTAAACCATTAATGAATAAAAAAACATTTATTTATTCTTCTATAATTATTACCTTTTTTACTACTTACAGTATCCTCGAAAACTTTTTATATTTACCACCTACAATTTTATCAAAAATGTTCTATCCGGTCTTATTTAAATATAAAGCACTTGCAGGGGGAAAATATTTTGATAATTTAACAAATATTTTATTTACTGATACTATTATTTTAATTTTATTCAAAGGCGCAATTAATTTATATACTTTAAGAATATTACTCAACTTAAAACATAAATCTAATGTTTTTGTTTCTTTTACAATAGTTTTTACTTTATTATTAACAGGTATTTATTATTTAAAACTACTAGAAGTAAATTTAGTTTTAATATTAGGTTATATTTTAAGTGGTTTATTGTTTATATTCTATTTTTATTTAATCTATTTAAAAAGGAAGGTGAAAGATCTTGTATAAAGAGATAATAAATAATCTTTCAAATAGAGATGAAATAATAAATTGTAAAGTTAAGATTGATGACTTAGAAGGAACTATTTTTTATATTCCTGATATGGCTGATATAAAAAAGTTTAATGATTATTATTTACAAAAAATAAATAATCAAAACTATCAAACATTAGATACAGTTATACCTGGTATTGTTCAAAAAATTAAACTATATACAACTAATCATTTTAATGTATTACTTGCTTCAGGAAATTTAATTTTAATAATTAATGATATTAGTTATTCTTTTAACCTTCGTTCTACCGCAAAACGAAGTATTGGTAAAAGTGAATTTGATCCTATTAATCTATTTGAGTCAGGTGATGGATTTACTGAATCAGCAAATGATAATATTGCTTTAATAAAACAAAGAATAAAAAGCGAATCACTAAATGTCGTTAAATTTGAATTAGGTGATCTATCTTCAAATGTCACTTTTGTTGTATGTTTAAAAGATACAATGAAAGAAGATTATTATAAATCTATTATCGAAACACTATCATCTTCTTCTTTAACTTCTAGTAATTCTATTAACGATATTAATAATTTATTTCAAAAAGACGCTTTAGTACCTTTAGTTCATAATACAGGATCCCCTAATACTTTTATTGATTGTATTTTAAAAGGTAAAGTTGGAATTATTGTTGATAATTGTCCTGTTACCGCAATTTTACCAGGCACAATGTTATTGTTTACATCAAACAAAGCTGAAGTTAACGCTCCAAAATATTTTACTATTTTTAATCGATTATTCATTTGGACTTTTTATTTTATTTCAATTTTTTCTCTTGGTCTTTTTACCGCAATCGTTAATTTTCATCCAAATGATTTATTATTAACTCTTATTTCTAATATACAATTATCAGATAAAGGAACTTCATTTTCAATGATTTTAGAAATATTAATAGTTTTATTTTTATTTGAATTTTATCGGTTAACTGTAAGTAGATCTCCAAATAACTTTGTTCAAAATATTGTTATTATCTTTGGAGGTGTCTTTATCGGACAAAATGCGATAAGTAGTGGGTTAGTTGGTTCTTTAGCTCTTATGCTTGCATCTTTAAGTTATATCGCTGGATTTGGTCTTACTAATAATCCTCATTTTATAACATCTATTAATATTTTTAGATTATTTATTATTATTTTGTCTTATGGAATGGGATTAATAGGTTTTATTGTATCTTCTTTAATTGTAACATCTTACTTGTTTAATTTAGATTCAACTAAAGTTCCGTATATGGAACCATTTACTCCTGCTGTATTTAGAAGAATTAAAGAATTCTTTATACCTAAAAACCATATGAGGGAAATATCATGAAAAAATTATTAATATTAGTTACTATTATTACATCAATGTATTCTCTTCAAAGAATTAATGATTATTCTGAATTATCAGAAATGATTTTTGTTAATAGTATGGCTGTTGACTATGATAAGGAAAAAAATGAATTCATTGTTTATTTTTATGTTTTAAATAACTACAACCTCGCAATACCACAAATATCTTCAAGTAATAATGAAGACGAATCATATGTTAATATTGGAAGAGGTAAATCTATTGATGAAGCAATTAATCATATAAAAAATAATTCTAATCTTCATTATCATTTTTCTAATACACAAACTTTTATTATTAAAGATACCTTTTGTGTAAAAAACAACTTAGAAGAACTTTGTCATTATATTTTAAATAGTAATGATGTTGTTCCTAATGCGGTAATATTTTTTACTAATGATAAAATAGAAGAAATTTATCAAATTACAACATACTCACAAACTTCTTCTTATTTTACTTTAATTGTAAACAGTATGACGCAAAATGATTATTTAAAAGTATATTTTAATGAATTATGTAAAGATATCTTAACAAATAATTATACTGCTATTTACCCTTATATCAAACTACATGAAGATGTTTTAATTGAATATGATGAACCACAAAAAAGTATTGCTGTAGACGGGATATCAGTATTAAATAATAATACTCCTCAATTTTATAGTTTTAAAGATTATCCTTATTTTATATGGTTAAATCCCCTTTCTAATACTACTCAAACTTTTCATTTTGGTTCATTTAAAGTAAATGAATATAAAATAAAGAAAAGATATGTTAATAACAAATTTAGAATATCAATTCATATTAGTTTTTATCTTACAACCAATCCTTTAAACATTACCGAAAAAGATGCTCTTCCAATGTTGTATAAAGAAATAAAGGAAGAATTATTAGAAATTATTAATTTATCAATTACTACTAATAATGATTTTTTTAATGTTAGCCATAAATCATTTGATAAATTAAATTATAAAAATGCTGAATATGAATTTTATATTAATAAAAAAAAGCAATAAAGGAACTATTGTTCACTATTATTGCTTTTTAATATACATATACTTATCGCATCATCAATAAAATCTTTTCTCGCAAGTAAAACTTCTTCATATGTTAATTCTTTTATCGAATCGATAATATCATTAATATCTTGATAATTTTCATGTAATGAATCAGCTAAAAAAGCAAGAGCACTAATAGATGAATAACTATTGATTTGTTCAGCCAAATAACAACGTTTTAAAAAGTAAAAATCTTCTTTCGTAAAATCAATAGTTCTAATTAAGTTAAGCCTATTTACTACATATTCAATAAATTCATTATACTTTTCAGTTTCACAAAATAATTTTAAATAACTATAATCTTCACTAAAACTAGAATAACACTCAAATGAATTATTAAAGATTCCTTTTTCCAGCATTTTTTGATAAAAATCAGAAATATCATAAAAAGATTGATCTATTAACATCGCATAACTAAAATATCTTTTACATACTTCCTTTGAAGATAAATTATTAAGTGCTGGTAATTTTAATCCCACTTCAACTAAAGGAACATTAACATCAAATTCAATTTCTGTTTTCTTTTTAAAAACTTTCATTTCTTCACGATATACAATCGAATTTGGATTTTTATATTCTAAAAATGTCTTACTATTTTGATTTTCTTTAATAATTTCAAGAATTTCATTAACATCAAAATCACCAACTACTGACAAAGACATATTTTTAGGATGATAAAATGTTTTATAACATAAATCTAATACTTCTTTTGTAATCTCTTGAATTGATTCAACAGTTCCACCTACATCATTTCTAATACCATTTTTTTCATATAATGACATTAAAAGATTTTTATCAACTGTATAATACGGATTATCTACATAATTTAATATTTCTTGTTCAATTATTCCTCTTTCACGTTCTACAGATTCATCAGTAAAATGAGGAGTTTGAACAAAATCTAATAATAGTATTAATGCTTCTTTAAAATTATTTGTTCCAGAAAAATAATAACTTGTTCTTATATCAGTTGTATACGCATTACTTGAGCACCCTAATTTACTGAAATCTTCCATTACATCAGATCCATCTTCTTTAGTAAATAATTTGTGTTCTAAGAAATGAGCAACACCTAATGGAGCTTTATAATATTCATTACTGTTATAAGGGATAAATTCAATATCATTACCACCAAAATCAACAGAAAAAATAGCTTGTTTTAGTTTATAATCTTTTTTTCTACATAAATAAACAGTTAAACCATTATCTAATATTTCTTTATAAATAGTTTCTTTTAGTGTTTTATTATACATTTCAATCATAATTCACCTCTTAAAAAATAGCTAGTATCTAGTTTAATTTTTTGACATAACTCTGAAATATCTTCTAATGTTATTTTTTCTGCTATTTCTGTTCTTTTTTCTAAAGAAATTGGCTGTTGGCCATTATTGATTGCGGTAGAAAATAAAAATTCACTATAATAACCTATTCTATCATATTCAGTAATTGTTCCATCAAATAAAGCTAGTTTTGACATTTCAAAAACTTCTTTATCAATATTACCATTTCGGTAATCTTCTAAAACATCATTAATTACTTTTACCGTTTCTTCGTAGTCTTCACTATTGATTGCGGTATAAATGAACATTGTTCTACTAGTATCTGCAGATACAGAAACATTATATGCAAGTGATCTTTTCTCTCTTATTTCTTGGAATAATGTAGAAAAACTATCTCCACCTAACATATAATTTAAGATCGTAAATGCATATTTTTCTTTAACTGAGTTAAAAATATTAGTTCTAAATCCCATACATAAATGTGATTGATGAGATTTTGTGTTTTCTATTTCAATCTTTGGTTCTTTAACATCAACATATCGATGAGTATAGTATAAATTAGGTTTTTTTGTTCCATGATTAAAAAGATAATTACCATATGCAGATTTAATTTCTTCTTCTGTAATATCACCTACTATTAAAATTTCACAAGGACGATTAAATAGATTTTGATATGCATCTAAAATGTCTTCGTATGTTACTTTTTTAATATCTTCTTGTCTATTACGGTATGGATCTTCTAATTTATAATCAAACATTAATTTACGAAATTGACGAAATGCGTATGATCTTTTTGTTAAATTACCATTATATTTTTGTTCATATAATCTTTTTTCTTTTTCAAATTTTTCAATTGTCAAATCTGCATTTGTAAAAACATTATTTGCGATATCAAATGCTTTTTCTAATAAATTAATATCTTCATCAATATATTTATTATTAATAATTGAAAAACCAATATTAAATAGTGCCATACTACCATGATTTGAATAATGTGTTGAAAAACTTGTTTTATATAAACCTCTTAAATATTTAACAAAATCTTTTTCTTCTTTATATTCTTTATTACTCTTTGATAACATTGACGCTAGAACATTTTCAGCCATATATTTATCATTATTAAGTTCACCTGGAAAAATGAATCTAATAGAAATAGTTTTAAATTTATCTATATTATATAAATGAACTTTAGTTCCGTCATGTAATGTAAAACTACTAATCATTTTTACCTCCTATAATATAACAAAAGCAATTTGAACTCAAATTGCTTTGTTTTATTTTTATTCTGCTAATTCTAATGCTATTTGCATCATTTGAGTAAAAGCATTTTGTCTTTCTTCAGATGTAGTTTCTTTATGAGTAACTAATGAATCTGAAATAGTTAAAATACAAGCAGCTTTTTTACCAAGTACGTTTGCGTTATGGAATAATGCGAAAGATTCCATTTCTACACAAACACATTCTTTTTCTTCATACATTTTTTTAACAATTGATTCTCCTCCACGATAGAAAACATCTGATGAATGAATTCTTTCATAATGAGTTTTAATATTCAATTCTTCAGCAATCTTTAAAATCTTATTTGATAATTCTTCATTACTAGGTAAAACATCTCTTGTTTCACCATTTTGTGTTAATGCGAAAGAAGATTCACTATAAGCTTCTTTTACAACAACAACATCATATAAGTCAAGATTTGGACTATATGCACCAGCAGAACCAATTCTTACTATTTGTTCAACACCATAGAAATTAAATAATTCATATGAATAAATACCAATACTAGGCATACCCATACCTGAACCCATAACAGAAATTCTTCTTCCTTTATAAGTTCCTGTAAAACCTAACATTCCTCTTACACCATTAAATTGTTCTACATTTTCTAAGAATGTATCTGCAATATATTTTGCACGAAGAGGATCACCTGGCATTAATACAGTTTTAGCAATTTTTGAAGCATCTGTAACTTCAATATGTGGAGTAGCTTTCATATTTCACCTCTTAATAATCAGTTTCAACTGAAGCATTTTGCATTATTGCAACACCACCTGATGTTCCAATTCTTGTCGCTCCATTTTCTACCATTGCCATTAAATCATCTAGATTTCTAACACCACCAGCAGCTTTAACTCCCATTTCAGGTCCTACAGTTTCACGCATTAAAGCGATATCTTCTTTTGTAGCACCAGCTGGTCCAAATCCTGTTGATGTTTTAACAAATGTTGCACCTGCTGCTTTTGCTGCTTTACAACATTCGATTTTTTCTTCTTCTGTTAAATAACAAGTTTCAATAATAACTTTTACTGTTTTACCAGCAGCAGCTGATACAACCATTCTAATTTCTTCTTGAATGTATTCATAGTTATGCATTTTAGCTTGACCAATATTGATAACCATATCAATTTCATCAGCACCATTTGCAATGGCATCTAATGTTTCAACTACTTTAACTTCAGAAGTATTAGCTCCTAGAGGAAAACCTATAACTGTACATACTAAAACGTCTGAACCTTCTAATTCCTTTTTCGCAAAAGCGATATTTGTAGGGTTTACACATACGCTCATAAAATCATATTTTTTAGCTTCTTCACATAATACTTTAATTTCTTCTTGTGTTGAGAAAGCTTTTAATAAAGTATGGTCTATTAATTTATTAATTTTCATCGATTTTTCCTCCTTCTTCAATAAGTTCTATCATTTCAATATGTTTAAAGTTAGAACTTGAAATCATAAATTTACGTAATTTTCTTAATACTTTTTTAATTTTTAAACTGCCTTTTTCATTAACATATAATAATTTAACATCGCATGTGCTATCTTTTACTTCATACATAAATTTTTCAGTATATTTAAAGAAAGTTTCAGCTTTAATTAATGATATTAAATTTTCTTCTTCTTCAATTTGAACATATGTTAAATGTTGAGGGAAAATAAATGGTTGACCAACAGGATAATTAATACATAATTCAACTTGTTCATTTAATTCATTTACCATTGGAATATAAGGTGATGCAATAACATCAGCTTTTATTAATTGAGGTAATTCATTAAGTTTACCTTGGTATTTGAATATTTGATTTAATCGATCACTTGGAACATAATATTTTTTAATTTCAGAGTGTTTTTCTAAATATGCATCTCTTTCTTTAATTAAACTTCCTAATAAATCATACATATTAAATTCTGTTATATTATCAATACCATCGTGGTAAATAGATAAATTAAATTTATCACATAAATCGGCCATATTCACAAGTATTAATTTAATTAAATATTGTGGTAAAACCGGTGGAATTTCGACTAATAAATTAATATTAACAAATTGAGAATTTAATCTATACATACTACTAACTCTTGTTCTCTTAGTAATTAAGTATTGATAGCTAAAACTAAATTCAGGATATTCAAAATTCATTTCTACAACTTCATCATTAGCAGCAATTTTACAATTTTCCATTGTTCCAAAATAATTATCTACTAATTCAAAGAAATTAATTCTTTCTTCATTACGATTTCTAAAAAAATGAATTACCATATTTTTCTCCTTTTTAGATATTATTCACCAATAATATCTTGACATCTATTACATAATTGATTTTTGTTAACTTTCTTAACAATTTGCCAACAACGTGCACAAGTGCATCCTTCTGCTGGAGTTACCTTAATTAAACCAGAATCAGTTTCTTCACCTTCTTCTAGGTTTTCAACAACATCAAAACTAGATACAATAAATACTTGAGCTAAATCAGCTTCAACTGATTTAATAGTTTCTAAAGCTTCTGCTGTAGGTTTGATTTCAACAGCAGCATTTAAACTCTTACCAATTACTTTATTGTTTCTTGCAACTTCTAATGCTTTTAAAACATCACTTCTTAATGCCATAAATGCATCATATTTTTCTAATAATTCTTTTTCATTAATGTGTTTTACAGCCTTAGGAATATCACATAAATAAACACTTTCTAATTTTTCACCTGGTAAATAAGAATATACTTCTTCAGCAGTATGAGGAATAATAGGTGTTAATAATGTAATTAATGACATTAATGTTTCATATAAAACAGTTTGAATACTTCTTCTAGCTGGATCATTTTCAGATACAATATATAAAATATCTTTAGTAAAATCTAAATAGAAAGCAGATAATTCATTTGTCATGAAATTTAAGATTACACGATATACTTCATCAAATTCATAATTTTGATAAGCATTATTTGCCTTTTCAATAACATTATTTAATAAACAAATCATATATTGATCAATCTCAGGCATGTTTTGATAACTTACCGCATTTTTCTTATAATTAAAATCATGTAAATTACCTAACAAGAATCTAAATGTATTACGAATCTTACGATATGATTCGCTAATTTGTTTAATTAATTCTTTACTAATAGAAACATCAGATTGATAATTAACACTTGCAACCCATAAACGTAAAATATCAGCACCATATTCTTTACAAATATCAAGTGGATTAATAACGTTACCTAATGATTTAGACATCTTTCTACCTTGGCCATCTAAGATAAATCCGTGAGAAATAACAGTCTTATATGGAGCTTCCCCATTAATCGCAACACTAGTTGATAAACTAGAATTAAACCATCCACGATATTGGTCAGAACCTTCTAAATAAACATCAGCTTTAGAAACACCATAACGTTGTTTTAATGCACTACAATGAGAAGTACCTGAGTCAAACCAAACGTCCATAATATCAGTTTCTTTACTAAATTGATTATTAGGACTGCCAGGATGAGTGAATCCTTTAGGTAATAATTCATTTGCACTTCTTTCAAACCAAACATTTGATCCTTCTTTTTCAAAAATATCAGCAACATGATTAATAACTTCTTCGTCTAAAATAGCACTACCATCTTCTGCATAGAATACAGGAATAGGAACACCCCATACTCTTTGACGAGAAATACACCAATCTTCACGATCTTTAATCATATTAGATAAACGTACTTCACCCCATTTAGGTTGCCAATCAACGTGTTTAATCGCCTCTAAGATATCTTCTCTGAAATTCTTAATAGAAGCAAACCATTGAGGAGTTGCTCTAAAGATAATAGGCTTACGAGTTCTCCAGTCATGAGGATAACTATGAACAATAGTTGTAGCTTTTAATAACGCTTCTTCTTCAGCTAAACGATTTAAAATAGCTTCATTAGCTTGTTCATAGAATAAACCTGCAAACTCACCAGCTTCTTCTGTCATATAGCCACGACTATCAACAGGACATAAAATATCTAAATTATATTTTTTACCTACAATAAAGTCATCTTCACCATGACCAGGTGCTGTATGAACTAAACCAGTACCACTTTCTAAAGTAACATGTTCACCTAAAATAACACCAGAAATGCGGTCATATAAAGGATGTTTGTATGTTACACCTTCTAATTCTTTACCATTAACAGTTTTAATAATTTGGTATTCTTCGTATCCAATTTCTTTCATAGCTGTTTCTACTAAATCAGATGCCATTACAAGGTAACGATTATTTGCAGTAACAACACTATATTCAAAATCAGGACCAATACAAATTGCAAGGTTTGCTGGAATTGTCCAAGGTGTAGTTGTCCAAATTACTAATTCACAATTAGAAGATAAAATATTTTTACCATCAACAACTTTAAAAGCTACATAAATAGATGTACTCTTAATATCATGATATTCAATTTCTGCTTCAGCTAAAGCAGTTTCAGATGATGGAGACCAATATACAGGTTTTAATCCTTTATAAATTAATCCTTTTTTAACCATAGTTGCGAAAGCTCTAATTTGTTCAGCTTCATAACTATGAGTAAGAGTAATATAAGGATTATCCCAATCTCCTAAAACACCTAATCTCTTAAATCCTTCTTTTTGCATTTCAACTTGACGTAATGCGTATTCTTCACATAATGTTCTAAATGCACTAACACTCATTTCTTTTCTATTAATTTTCTTATCTTTTGATAAAGCAGTTTCAATAGGTAATCCATGAGTATCCCATCCAGGTAAGTATGGTGCATAATAACCAGTCATTGTTTTATATCGAATTAAGAAATCTTTTAAAATTTTATTTAAAGCATGACCTGCATGAACAGGACCATTTGCATAAGGAGGACCATCATGTAAATAGAAAGGAACTTTAGATTCATTTTTCTTTAAAACTTTTTCATATAGTCCTTCTGAAAACCATTTTTGTTGAATTGGTAATTCATTAACACCTAAGTTTCCTCTCATTGGGAAATCTGTTTTAGGCATTAATAACGTATTTTTGTAATCTTTTTGTTGATTTTCCATATTCTTTCTCCTAATGTTTAACGCCGATTTTAACTACAAGGCGATCTTTTCTTGTTGTTTTAACAATCTCTAATATTGTTATTCTACCATATTTTCTAATACTTAACATATCAGATACATTTATTTTTTTATCTATATCTAAACACTCAACATGATTTATTCTAACTAAACCTGTTGTTATCATTTTACATGCATCATTTCGACTAATTCTTAATGCACTTGAGATTACCGCATCTAATCTCATACTAGGAATATTAATTGTTGTTTCTATTTCTTCAGTTTCTAAACAGTCTAAATTATTTATTTTAATAAGTTCAATATTTTGATTATTTACTGAATTAAAGTTTTCTTCTAAATATTTACTAATAGTTAAACTACATACTAAATAATAATCAAAATTTTTACCAACAATTATGTCACCAAATGTATTTCTCTTAATTCCTAAACTCATTAGTGTTCCTAATATATTACGATGATTAAAAGCATTTAATTTAGAATTACTATTAAATTTATAGATTACTATTTCAAAATCATCTTGAACTAGTTCAATATTATCTTTATATTTAATAATTGCTCTTTTTCTTTCTGAATCTTCATAACCACCATTAAATATAATTTCTAGTTCTTTATTATTAATAGATTTTATTTCTCTTTGTTCTTCTAAATCTAAAAATGGTGTTAAAACATATTCACCATCTAAAGCTCTTTTTTCATAATCATTTTTATATAAAAACATATTAATTAAATCTTGTTACTTCTTTTGTATATTGATGTAATGTTCCGTCTTCAAACGCAACAGCAGATCCAAAAAGGAATGTTTCTTTACCAAGTCTATGAGTTTCCCCATCTGTTGCGTAAACAGTTCCTGTTAAAAAAGCGACAACTCGATTAACATCATCAACACTCTCTACTTTTTCAAAATTACAAATTACAGCTCGATGAGCTATTATACAATCAGCAAGTTCGTAAGCTTGTTCATCAATATCTCTACTAGGATCCATTGTATAAAATAATAAGCTTTCAAATGCTGTTCCTATTCTTGTTTCAGATTTTCTTTTTCTTCCAAACATAGTTACTCCTATTTAGACAATATACTACCTAATCTTACCATTGTTGAACCATGTTTAACAGCTAATAAGTAATCATTACTCATTCCCATTGATAATTCAGTACATGGAGCATAAGGTAAATTAAGTGCTTGAATTTCTTTTTGTAATTCCTGCATTGTTTCAAAGTAACTTTCTAATACATCTTCATCAAAAGTATATACAGCAGTAGTCATTAATCCAACTACTTCTATTTTTTCATATTTTCCTAAATGTTTAATAAATGGAATTACTTTTGATTCACTAAATCCAGATTTATTTGAATTATTAGATAAATTTACTTGAACAAAACATTTTAAAGGCTCTTTTTTCTTTCTAGCTTTATTTATTGCGTTAGCTAAATCAATTGAATTTAGTGAATGTAAATAATCAATACTATCAATAAAATTACTAGCTAGTTTAGGAGGTATTTTAATATCTCCAAAATAATGCCATATAATATCATAATCTTTTAATGCTTCATATTTTGCAAGAAAAGTATCTTTACGATTTTCTCCTATTTCATTGATACCCGCATTAACTATTTCAATTGTTTTATCTATATCAAAATATTTGACTGCTCCTATGATTCTAACATTAGGATAGTCTTTCAAAGATTCTTTTATTTTTTTCACTTGTTCTGCGATACTCATATTATCACCCTTATTGCGTATTTTCTTTTTATATATTATACCATATTTTGATATTTTTTACAAGGCTTTTATAATATTGATTTTTGAGTTTATTTATTAATAAAAAAGCTATTAATTTTACTTAATAGCTTTACTTTTTTATTCAAATGTGTCATTTTTTAAAATCTTTATTTTCTTATTGTGAAGTGAATTCAATCGTATTAAATATTCTCCATTTACATCTTTAAAAATACCCTTAGGAACAAATACTGAACATCTGTATCCAAGTAATTCTGACAAAATCTTTTTCACCGTTTCTCCTTGCGGAATTTTACCTTCAAGCAAATATTCAACTTTTATTATTAAAATCTCATTTCTTTCATTTTCATCCATATCTGAAGAATTATTTTCTCTCATATCATACTTTGAAAGGTAATGAAATTCTTCTAATTCTATACATACATTAAAACTAACAATTGTATCAATGCTATTTTTAGGGAATGCGTTATCTATACATTCTACTTTAACATATTCTTCAACAGAATCAATATCCATATATGTTATATAACTATCTAAACGATAATCATTCCATGAGTCATCTGATTTATTATGTGGAGTATACTCTATATCAAAAAAATTTAAATTTTTCAATTCTTCATTGCTTATATTTTTAAATACGTAACTAAAAGTAGCATCGAATTTTATCATACTAGACAATCCTTGTTCAACATAATATTCATACATATGAGGATGAGGATAAGGTAAATAGAAGTCATGAGGATTATATCTAATTTTATATTTGTAATTTAATAATTCTAACAAATCATTCATATCAATATTATCATTAAAATTATTGATTAAAGATGTTTTAACAGACACAGAACCTTCCTCGAAACAATCGCTACCTATCACATTACCATACAAATCATATAATATAAAACTTGGATGATTTCCTTTTTTATATGGAGGAAGCGGATGGTTTCCAACAGAAACAGGATCGCATCCCGATAATAGTATTAAACCTAATACCACTAAAATCATAAGTATTTTTCTATACATCTAAATTCTCCTCTTCTTCACAATAATTATTTTCAACATATAAACAGTTATACATATTTATAGTTTCCTTAATTTTCAAAATATCTTCATCTGTTTCTAATGAGGTAACTTGTCCTGTATCAAACCAATAAGATGAAGTAAAAGGGCATCCGGAACAAATATAATTATGTGTAAATTTTATATAAGACATATTATGATACGAATTAATATTATATTCACCACAAGGACATACTCGCCAATGTCTAACTTCATCATACTCAATTGGCATATGATTCGAATCTAATGACGGTCCGTGATCATATAAAAAGCCACAGATCGTACAATAATACGCATATCCAACTGGTCCATCTCGATCTTCACATATTAACATTTGAAATTCATGTTCACTTTCTTGATAAAAACAGCCTGCAGCAGAGCAATCATGACTCAAATTATTCGTATTCATAGTTGGTTGATAATAATCAACTCTGTCACTATGGTAACTTTGGCAAGCATTACAAAAGTCATTAATAAAATAACAACCTTCAAAGAAAGTGACATCCTTCCTTATCAGAGATTCAACTATTTGATGGATACTCGAATCTTCATTAATTTCATCTGTCACTAATGTTTCCCCAAACATTGAACACGAAATATCCCATTTTTTCTCTTCTTTAATTTGCTCATTATACACATTTATAGCAAAAAAATTATATCCATCCGCTTTAACATATGCGTAATTATAGTATTGCATCCCAAAATTTACTTTATACCAAACATCACCATTTTCAAGTTCTACATATCCATAAGCTACTACTGCATGTGCTATCAAAGGATCAAAAACAATTGACAATGTATTATCAAAAAAAGGATAAATATAGTCTGCGCCATCAAACCCTAAAAGTACAGGAATGTTTCTATCAATACAAGAAATTATTAAATCATTTCTCAAATTAGGAGAAAAATTAATATTTTGACTATCTACATAAACCGCTAAGTCATCACCTAATTCATCTAAATTATGAATCAAATCGATGTCATTATCATCACAATATTTCTGTAATATATCATCAACAATGGAAAAATACATTCCACCACCGGTATAAATTTTTCCAGTACAAGATCTATAGTCATCTAGAAGTTCATTTTTCAATCCAGTATTGAATCCTGGGCTTTGGTTATAGAGCACCCATTCATCATCACATAATTCATCCATTTCTTCTAACGTTTCTTCGTAATAAATAATTCCATGTTCGCTATAGTCGTCATTAACCAACCGAGTATCAGAAAAATAATTATAAAAAGATAAAATTTGCATTAAAGAAACCAATAAACAAGTACCATCAATATTTACAGGATAATTTTCGTTTAAATTTTCTAAATAATAGGCATTTTCAATTTCCCTATATAATACATTTGATATATTTTCTCCATAATATGTAGACAAAATAAGATTTAAATCAGTTGAATTGTAATGTATTTCATAAGTCCTTTCGATATTAAAAAACAAGTTATAAACATCTGCTCTATATACATCATATACAGACTCTACATATATGCCTTCTTCAATATAGTAGTTTAATTGTATAATTTCATCAGTTATGCAATCAAAATAATAATAATTATATGTAATATTTCCATTACTATCATTTCCTTCAATTGTATAAAACTTCAAACAATCGCTAGAAATGTCGCGCCATGGAAACGGAATATTGCCCTCCATCTCAACATTATTCAAATACCATTCGTTGTTTGAGTAACTGATAATTAGTTCAGAAGAATAAATATCGTTTAAACTGATTTGAGTGTTACCTTCTAAATATTCATATACAATATCTAAATCCCAACAATAATCATTATAATAAACTATTTGATCTTTGTTAATAAATTCATCATTTTCAATCACTTCATTCCTAGTAGCAGCTTTTACTTCATCAGATGAAAATCGACAAAGTGAAACTACTCCAATTAAAACTAAAATATAAATCATTTTTTTCATGCCACTTTAATCTCCTTTGAATCTCTCTCACTTACTTTATTATATTATATTATATTATGTTTTACATTGCAAGAATTTTATAGCATAAACATTTAATATATTTCAACCATTATCTAATAAAAATAAAAGAGCCATTTTTCAATGACTCTTTATTACATTTTTTCAGGTGCTGAAACACCAATTTGATATAAACTATCATTTAATACAATTTGAATAGCTTTTAATACAGTTAGTTTTTCCATTGTTGCATCTAAATTATCAGTTATTACTTTTTCATCATTATAATAACTATGCAATGCATACGCTACTTCACTGATATAGTGAGTTAGCTTATGAACTAATCTCTTAGTTGCAATTTCTTCAATTACACTAGGATATCTCATTAATAATACACAAATGTCTTTAACACGGTCAGTATTAATGTTATTAAATGATTGAACAGGTTTAAATTCATGTCCTAATTCTGCAAAGTTTTTAAATATAGAACAAATTCTTGCGTGGGCATATTGAGCATAGAAAACAGGGTTATCATTAGATTTTTGTTTCATTAATCCTAAATCTAAATCCATATGAGTATTTAATGATTTATCAACATAGAAATATCTTAACGCATCACTACCTACTTCTTCAATTAAATCCATAAGTGTAATAGCTTTACCACTTCTCTTACTCATTTTAATTTCTACACCATTTTCAATAATTCTAACCATTTGTAACATTTCAATATCAATTAAATCACTTCTACCGCCAATCATTGTAACAGCAGCTTTTAATCTATCAATATATCCATGATGATCTGAACCAAGTACATCTATTAAGTGATCATATCCTCTTGATAATTTATTCGCATGATATGCAATATCAGGTAATACATAAGTGTAATTTCCATCACTCTTAATAATTACACGGTCTTTTTCATCGCCATATAAAGATGTTTTTAACCATAATGCGCCTTCTTGTTCATAAGTATATCCAGCTGATCCTAATTGATCTAATACTTTTTGAACTGCTCCTTCAGCGTATAATGATTTTTCACTAAACCATACATCAAAAGTAACATTGAATTTTTCTAAATCTCTCTTTAAATTACCAAGTAGACATTCAGTACCAAAGTTTCTAAAGAAATCTAAATCAAAGTTATTTAAATATTTATCAGAATATAATTCTTTTACCTTTTCTGCAACAGTGATGATTTCTTTACCATGGTAATAATCATCTTTCATTTCACAAGGAAGGCCAAATAATTCTTTGTATCTTTCATATACACTTAATGCCATATTAGTAATTTGATTACCTGCATCATTAACATAGTGTTCTTTATCAACATTAAAGCCAGCTTTTTTCATAATTCTTGCAAGAGAATCGCCATATGCTGCGCCACGACCATGACCGATATGTAAATAACCAGTTGGATTTGCAGAAACAAATTCAAGATTTATTCTTTTACCGTTACCAACATTAGATTCTCCATAATGTTCTTGTTCAGTTATGATTTTATTAATACATCCTAAGAAATAACTATTTTTAACAGTTAAGTTAATAAAACCAGGTCCAGCAATTTCAATTTTTTCAACATACATAGCATCTAAATCAACTTTAGATATTACTTCATTCGCAATATCTAATGGTCTTTTTTTAGCTATCTTTGTTAATTTCATTGCAATGTTAGTCGCAAAATCACCATGATCTTTATCTTTAGGTGATTCAATAAAAACATCTTCTACTGATTTAATTATATCATTAGGTACGTATCCTAATTCTTTAGCCGCTTTAAATAGTTCTTCTTTTATTTTTTGTACTAAATAAACTAGCATAATACACCTCTATATTTTAATTAAATTGATTTTGATATTCAATAATACTATTATTTATTTTATTTTTTAATTCATTACTTGGCATTTCCTTATTTGCAAGTTCTAATGCCCATAGAATAGCTCCTAATACAGGAGGTTCTTTTAAAATAATAAATTCACATTTTTTCTTAGTTAATTCAAATACTGTTTCTTTAAACTTGTTAAACATATTATCATTAGTAGCTTTAGCCCAAATAGAACCAGCTAAAATTACATTAATAGGTTCAATAAATTCTAATTCCCTAATAACACCTGCTATTGATTTTCCCATATTCCAACCAGCAGTTTCAAGAATTTCAATGGCAACTTCATCACCTTCATTAGCTCTTCTAAATAAAGATTGAACTAAGAATTTAGAATCAACTCTTTTATTAATAATTACATCACGTAGATCTAAATAATTATCAACACCATACATTTCAAAAACATCTTTTTGAATTAACGTAGGTTTACCAAATCTAAAACAAGCATCATATGTAGCACGTACTGCAGCTCGTGCAAGGAAACTTCCACCTGCTTCATCACCAGCTACATAACCAATACCACCGATTTGGAACCAATTATTCTTATTATCAACTCCAATATTAACAGTACCTGTTCCATTAATAGAACAAACACCAGTTCCATTAGGAGAAGCAGCTTTAATACCTAAAAAGCCATCATTAACTACTTGATAATTCTTAAATCCAATTCTTTCAACAACTTCAATTAATTTCTTTTGTTGAAAAGGACAATCTACTCCAGCAAGACCAAAAGCACCTGCTTCAACATCTTCAATAGTTAATCCATTACGACTTAATAATTGTCCGATATTATGACTCATTACACGATATGATCCTTCAAAACTATCAGATAAACCTTCATGGCTACAAGTTCCACTTCTTATTCCATCTATATAATTTCCTTCAACATCATATAACATGTAATCAGTTTTAGTGTTTCCACCATCTACGCCAATTACATATTTTTTCATTATTCTTCCTCTTTATTAAATTGTGGTAAGAATTCTTTATGTGCTTCTAATAATTCATCAAAACAAGCTGATGCAGTTCTTAAATCACCACATAATGGGTTCATAACAAGTGCACGCATAGCTTCAATTTTTGAGCCTTCTAATGCAGCTCTAACAGCATGTTTTTCATAAGCTTTAACTTGACGAATATATTCTTTTAAGTGATCATTAACAACACCAGTAACTTTAATAGGTTCAGCGCCATTTTTACCAATACGAGCACATACTTCAACAGCATCATTATCATCTAAGAAATCCATTGCGCCTTTATTAAGTACGTTAACAACTTGAATATCACCTACGTCATTCCAAATAGAATTAACAAGATTAATTGCAACTTCACTATATCTAGCTCCACCACGTTGAGAAAGTTGAGCAGGTTTTACATGAAGTTCAGCATTTTGATAAATTTCAAGAAGTTCTTCTTCAATTTCCATACATCTTTCACCACGTGATTTTTCAGCATGTTTTAAGTGTTCTAATTTACTGTCTTTGAAATAATAATATTCTAAATAACTTGTTGGAATTGCACCAATAGCTGCAATTTGTTCTTTTGTAAATCCACTTGAAGGGATATTTTTCATTGATTCACTATTTAAACCAGCATTTAATGCTTCTTGTAAATAATCTTTACCATCTTGTTCAATTTTTGTAATAAATGCAAAGTGGTTAAGTCCCATATATTCAATTTCAGCATTAGGTAACTTCATAGCACGTTTAATACCATCAATTGTATTAATAGGAACATTACATAAACCCATCATTTTTACATTTGTATGATTTAATAAAGCTTCAGCAATCATACCAGATGGATTAGAGAAGTTAATTAACCATGCATCAGGACAATGTTTTTCCATAAGTTTAACAATGTTCATCATTACAGGAATTGTTCTTAATCCTTTAAACATACCACCAATACCACAAGTTTCTTGACCAATTAAATTATGTTTAAGAGGAATCTTTTCATCTTTAACACGAGCAGGTAATTTACCTACACGAATTTGACAAAGAACAAAATCAGCACCTTCTAATGCATAAGCATAATCATTTAAAACAAGTTCTGTTTTACAAGGAAGTCCTGCTGCAGAAATCATTCTTTGGCATAAACTACCAACAATATTTAATTTTCTTTCATCAATATCCATAAACACTAAATGTGTTACAGGAAGGGTATCTCTTTTATTAATAATACCTTCAACTAATTCTGGAGTATATGTGCTACCAGCACCGATAATACAAATTTTCATATTCTTACCTCTTTATTTTAAATATTTTTTTAATGTCTCAACACGATCTAATCTTTCCCAAGATAAGTCTAAATCATCTCTGCCAAAATGTCCATAAGCAGCAGTTTGTTCATAAATAGGTTTTCTTAAATCAAGTGCCGCAATAATTGCTTTAGGACTCATATCAAAATTAGCTTTAACAATTTCAATTAATTCAACTTCATTATACTTTGAAGTACCAAATGTTTCAATACAAATAGAAATAGGTTGGCTCATACCAATTGCATATGATAATTGAATTTGCATTTTTTCAGCAAATCCAGCTGCAACCATATTCTTTGCAATATATCTAGCCATATAAGTAGCACTTCTATCAACTTTAGTTGGGTCTTTTCCACTGAAAGCCCCTCCACCGTGAGGAACATATCCTCCATAAGTATCAACAATAATTTTTCTTCCTGTTAAACCAGAATCTCCTTTTGGTCCACCAATAACAAATCTTCCTGTAGGATTAACTAAAATAATAGTATTTTCATCCATTAATTCACTAGGAACAACTGTTTTAATAACATCATTAATCATAACTTGTCTAATCCAATCAAGATCAACACTTTCATCATGTTGAGTAGAAATTAAAATAGTATGAATTCTTCTAACACTACCATCTTCTGCATATTCAACAGAAACTTGTGTTTTACCATCAGGTCTTAATTGAGATGGATACTTAGTTTTACGTACTTCAGTTAATTTTCTTGCTAACTTATGAGCTAACATTATTGCAAGAGGCATGTACTCAGGAGTTTCTTTACAAGCATAACCAAACATAATCCCTTGGTCACCAGCACCTTCTCCATCACGAACACCCATCGCAATATCAGGAGATTGTTCTTTTAAACTTGTAATAACTGCTAAGTTTTCAGCATCAAATCCAATTTTACCTCTATTATAACCAATACGATCAACTACTCTTCTCGCGATTTCTTGAACATCACAATAACCTTTTGTAGTAATTTCTCCCATGATTAATACAAGACCTGTTGTTGCACAAACTTCACAAGCTACTTTAGAATAAGGATCTTGTTTTAAAATATCATCTAAAATCGCATCAGATATTTGGTCACACACTTTATCAGGATGACCTTCTGTTACAGATTCAGATGTAAATATTCTTATATTCTCCATAATAATACCTCTTTTCATTCTTTAATATTATACTATATTTTTCCTTTTTTTGCAAGCACCAATACCTTTTAATTATTCTTTAAAAAATAAATCCCATTTCCCACCAATTGGATTTTCAATAAATTCCATTTTTTCCTTCGTTACAGGATGATTAAATGATAAACTATATGCATGTAAATAAAGTTTTCCATCATACTTTTCATCATATAAGGCATCTCCTAAAACAGGATTATTTCTACTACTAAATTGAACTCTTATTTGATGATGACGACCTGTTAATAATTCAATATCAACTAAATTTAAATTATCTAATCTCTTAACTACTTTATATTTTAATTTAGCTTCCTTGCCATTCTTATCAACATGTGAAACGCCAGTTGATTCATTTTTCATTAAACTATCAACCATTTCACCACTATCTGAAATAGTTCCTTTAACAATTGCATAATACTTTTTACTAAACAAATGATTTCTAATATCATTTGATAATCTAGAAGATGCTTTTGAAGTCTTACCAAATACCATTACACCACTTGTCATTCGGTCAAGTCGGTGAATTAACCCTAAATAAACATTACCAGGTTTTTGATATTTTATTTTAATATATTCTTTTATTAAACTTAACATATCATCATCTTTTGTATTATCAGCCTGTGATAAAATACCACTAGGTTTAACAACAACAATGATATGATTATCTTCATATAAAATTTTAAACTTCATAAACATCAACCTTTCTTAATATATTATACCAAATTTATCATTAAAGGTAAATCAAAACATTAATATTGATAAATTACTAATAAACATATTAAGTAAAAATTTCCTATCATTTATCTTGAAATCGTAAATTAATTTTGTTATAATTAGGTGAATATAAAAGAATGGAGTTTTATTATGGCAGATACTACTAATCAAGTTGTCTCTCCTGAGACACCAGCTGTTGAAGAACCCAAGAAAAAAATAAAATTATCAAAAATCGAAAGAAAGAAACTGCGTGTTATTAACAAACTAATCGCTGGTGAAATCAACGGTACTCAAGCAGCTAAAAAACTAGGAATAACAACAAGACAAGTTCGTAACTTAAAACGTCAAGTTTTAAATGAAGGAACTGAAGGTGTTATTCATAAAAACAAACAATACAAACCTTACAACACATACGATGAAGAAATCTCAACATTCATCTGTAAACTATATCGTCGTGAATATAGAGGAACAAACTTCTCTAAATTCGCAAGAATAGTTCAAGAAGAATACGGAATTGAAGCTTCTCGTAGTACAATCTACAACTTCTTACGTCGTGGACACATTCGTTCACCACAAAGAAAGAAGAAAAAGAAAAAGATCGTACAAGTAGTTGACGCAAACGGCAATCCAGTTGAACAACCAAAGCCAAAAAAGACAACTACTAAAAAAACAACAAAAACTAAAAAAACAACTAAGACTCCTGCAGAATAATGCGGAGTTTTATTTTAAGGAAAATCTATGAAAAAAGAAATCAAAATTGGAAATATTACAATAGGAGGAAACAATCCTATTATAATTCAATCAATGACTAACATTAAAACATCAAATATCAAAGACGTAGTTAATCAAATAAACGCTCTTTCTTCAAAAGGTGCTAAAATTGTCCGCCTTGCAGTAGCAGATGAAAATGATGCTTTATCAATAAAAGAAATTAAAAAACAAGTATCTGTTCCTCTAGTAGCAGATATCCACTTTGATTATAAACTTGCTCTTCTCTCAATCGAAAACGGAGCAGACAAAATTAGAATCAATCCTGGAAATATCAAAAAAGAAAACCTTATTCATATTATTAATAAAGCAAAAGAATATAACATTCCTATAAGAATAGGTGTAAACAGCGGTTCACTAGAAAAAGAGCTATACGATAAACATGGAGTCACAACCACTTCTTTATACGAATCATTAATTAATCATATTAAATTCTTTGAAGACAATGACTTTACTAACCTAGTTCTTTCAGTCAAATCAACAGATATTCAAACTAACTATGAAGTAAATAAACTTATCTATGAAAACACAAACTATCCTATTCATATAGGATTAACAGAATCTGGTTCAGTAAAAGCCGGAATTATTCGATCAAGCTATGCCTTAGGAACCTTAATTAAAGAAGGAATAGGTAATACTATTCGTGTTTCTTTAACAGGTGATCCAATAAATGAAATCGGTGTTGCAAAAGAAATTCTTTCAATGTTTAACAAATACGATAAACCTACTCTAATTTGTTGTCCTACTTGTGGTAGAACACAATACGATATGGAACCGATTGTAAACGAAATCGAAGAATTTTTAAGCACTATTAACACACCTTTAAAAGTTGCAATAATGGGTTGTGCAGTCAATGGTCCTGGTGAAGCAAGAGATGCTGATATTGGTATTGCAGGCGGAGTTAATGAAGCATTATTATTTAAAAAAGGAACTCCAATTAAAAAAGTTCCTCAAGATCAAATTATTAATGTTTTAAAACAAGAAATTATAGAAATAATAAAAAGCAGATAAAATCTGCTTTTTTTATTTTAAGATAGTTTTTTCATCAACAACTTCAAGTAATTCTTTTTCCATTCTTTCAATATCAAAATTACTATTTAAATAATCAATATATTGATATTTAGATAATTCTTTATAAAAATCAGTTAAAAACTCTGTTTTATCTAATCTTACAGCAACCATTTTTTTCTTCAACTTCTTAGCTGTTTTTAATTCCGTATAAACATAAGAATCAACTTTCATTGAATTTTTAGAAGTAAAAACTAATAACATTGCACTTTGTTTTATTTTGCTACCTAAAACTTTTTCCCAATCGGCTCCTTTTTTAATATCATCATCGTACCAAACGCGACATTTCAATTGTTGTAACATTGACAATATTATTTTAACTCTTTTAAAATCTTTATGATTATAACTGATAAAAACAAAAGGATCATTACCGTCATAAGGTAAATCAACATATTTTAAATTATTCATCTTCTTTTCTTTTTGTTTACCTTTTTTAATAATATAATCAAATTGTTTAAATAAAGATTTTTTATTTAATACACTATCCTCTCCAGCATATACTACTAATTCATCAAACGATGAGCGATAATCAATATATAATTTTTTTATTTCTTTCGCCATTTCTAATCTTTCTTTTTTATCATCTTCTGATAAATCAGTTCTTGCGAAAGTCATTTCTTCTAATATTACAGCATCAACATATGCACATATTACAGTTACATAATTAGAATACATTTGTTTTAATGTTCTAATTAATTCAATATTATGAGCAGATAACGTTAATAAAATATCTTTTTTACCCTTTATTCCATCCTCAAATTGACTTAAATTAAAACCTATATATCTTTTTCGATTAAAATATTTAAAATCACATCTATCTACTTCTTCATAAGAAACGTGATTTTTCTTCTTATCAACAATTTTTCTATCCAATTCAGGATCATATATCAACTTATTAACATATTCAAACTTATGTTTTGTTTTTAAATATTCAATACATTCATTACCAAATTCACCCATAGTTCCAAATAAAATAACTAACATAAAATCCTCCTATATATTATCATTATACATTTTTTAACATCTTTAGTCAATCTCAAAACAATAAAAAAGAGAATTTAAACGATTACTCGTTAAATTCTCTTTATTTTTATATTATTCTAATGTAGCTTTATAAGCAGCGTATGCAGCATCTAACGCATCTTTACTTGCAAGAACACCATAATCAGATGTTGCTGTAGTTTGAGCAGCAGCATAATAGTTATTAGTATAAGTTATTGTACCTGAGCCTTTTGTAGTTAATTTAAATGCAGTCTGACTATCTAAATAGTTATACATAATATTTTGTTTAGATCCTGTTTGACAATCAACAAAGTTAAATATATTACCTCCAAGATTATATAATTCATTACCAATAAATGTAACAGATGAATTAGCAGTTTGATTAGGGAAATAGAATCCTGAACCAATTCCTGTTCCTCCATTGAATACATTATCTTGAACAGTAATAGTAACATCTTGTGTCATTAAAGGTCTAATGTATAAAGTATAATTGGCTGTTGCCCATAAACATTCATTATTATTGAAAACGAATGTTCCGCGTACATCGTTACATCTTGCTACTTCACTATTTGAATGAGATGTACCACCATTGCTGAATTTATTATTTTGTATATCAGCATTAGTAAGTGTACCATAAATTGCCATTGCGTTTCTTCCAGCGGCACCAGTACATGTTATATTGTTACCGATAAATACAAAACCGTTGATTGCAACATCACTTGCAATGATTCCTGTTCTACCACCAGTAGTTGACTTACCTGTACCTGTAATAATATTATTTTTAACTGTTAAATTACTAGTTGCAGTTGCTACGTAAATAGCAGATCCAGTACCTGTTATTGATACACCATTCAAAGTAAATCCAGTCGCACTTACTGAAACAAGACCTTTAATAATTGCTTCAGAACTTCTTGTTTCATTATAAGCAACACCGTAGTTAGGACCTACTAATTTAATGTTTGCAACAGAAATAGTTAATGCTTCTGAATATGTTCCAGCAAATACATAAATTACATCATTTTCTTGTGCAGCTTCTAAAGCAGCAGTAATAGATGTAAAGATTTGAGTTCCATATGAATACTTAGTTCCATTAATTCTATAATTAGAAACTTCGAATCCAGCATTTACAAATAATGTAGGAGCAGCTTCAGTAATTGTTGCAGCTTCTTCATCTGTTAATTCTAATTCAATAACTTCATCTTCAGCCCATTTAGCATATAATTGATATGCTTTTTGAGAGCCTGCTTCGATTTCAGTTAATGGAGAACCTGTAAATTCAGCATTGTCATACCAACCACCAAAGATATAACCTTCTAAACTTGGAGTAGGTAAAGCAGTTCCATCTGCTTTTAAATATTTTTCAGCGTAATTGCTACGATCAAATGCTTCTTGAGAATATACAGTACCAGTAATAGTACAACTTGAAGATGTTTCAGCAGGAATACCAGCAAGAGTTACATATGAACCAATATAAGTTGCTTTATTATTATAAATATTTGCTAAGCTTTCATTTTCAGCAGCTGCAGGATCATACCATGTAATTGCATAATTATAAGGTTTAGTAATATTTGCATTTCCACTTACGATTTCAGAAATTACATATAAATCTTCAATTTGAGTTTCTTGTAATAAAATATAGTACCAGTATTTAGGAGTTGCAGTTGTTAACATACCATTTCCAGCACCTCCACTATTATATGTTAAATATCTTGTAACTGTAAATGTAGTTTGAACTTTTTCTGAGTCGTATACCCATTCAGTACCCATGTTATATGATATTTCATAAGCATTTTCAACCCAATTAGCATATAATGTTACATTTCCAGCAGAACCGCTTTCAATCTTGGTAATAGCTTCACCTGCGAATTCAGCATTATCATACCAACCAAGGAATGTATGATTTTCTTTTGTTGGAGTTAATAAAGTGATATCAGCAGAATTAACGTTATATTTTGCAGGAGCAAATAATGCAGTACATCCAGCTTTAATCGCAGAATCAGAGTAATCAGCAGTAACAAAGTTAGCATTTTGAGTATATTTAGCTTGTCCTACCCAACCTCTTAATTCATAAGCAATTTCATAGATATAGTTACCATTTGCTGCATGTAATTCAGCTTGAGAATTATATTTATTGAAGTTAGAATAAGCAGGTTTGTTAGCACTGCTAGCAACTGTAGCAATATATTGAACTAACCAATTCCATTTAGCTCTATAAGTAGCATTGTATAAGAATAATGAAGCATCACTTATTTCATCCCATGAACCTAATGCATAGAATGTTTCAACTGTATGAGTTTTACCTCTTGCAGCGTTATAATCAGCTAAGAAATCTGCAACTGCAGCTTCATATGATTCGTATTGAATTAATGAACCACCATCTAATTCATAAGAAATAGTATAAGTTGCTAATTCCCAAACTGCTGTTAATTCAATAACACCAACTACAGGAGTTTCAAAATCATAATCAACACCATTTAATTGCCATTTAACAAATGTATATCCTTTTAATTCAGGATCAACTGGTTTTTCTGCTTTTGAACCATGGTTAACATTTTGAGTTTCAACATCAGAACCACCATTTGAATTAAATGTTACAGCATAAGTAATAGCCTCAAATCCAGCATATAATTTTAAATCACCAGTAGCAGTTGTAGGGATTTCAGTTAATGCATCACCAGTTAAGTCTGCATTTAAGAACCAACCTAAGAAAGTATAACCATCTTTTGTTGCGTTAGGTAATGCAGTTGCAACACCTTCAATATATTCAGTAGGTAATCCTTCTGCAGTACCACCATTTAATTCATAAGAAAGATTTGAAGAGATAGCGTTAGCCATCCAACCAGCATATAACACTATATCGTTATTATCATCTTTTGTTATTTCAGTAATAGGAGCACCTGTGCATTCAGCATTATCAAACCAACCAGTAAATGTATAATCAGTTCTAGTAGGAGTAGGTAATACTAATCCAAATCCAACTTTATAGAATGTAGGAGCATCTACTAATGTACCTTCGTTTAAATTTAATGTTAATGATTTAGAAGGAGCCATGAAATAAGCATATTCATATTTTCTTGTTTCTTCATCAGCTAAAGCACTACCTGCAGTAACACCAGCACCAGTAACAGTAGCAGGAACAGAATTTAATACTTGTCCTTCAGAATCTAAGTATAAGTTCTTATCAAATTGAACTGGTTTACCACCGTTAATATGAACATACTTAGTAACATTTTCGAATACATTGAATCTTACATCAACTAATGTAGCAGATACACCAGATTCAAATAGACCATCAATATTTTGAGTATCACCAGTGAAATGATTATCATAAACTAATGCAGAACCAATTCTAATTCTTAATAATGCAGCTGCAGAGTTAGATACACCACCACATGTTGAAGCATCAACATTATTAGAAATAAAGTTAACTTTTTCTAATCCAGCAGTTACCCATACAAAGAATTGACCGATATTATCAATATCACAATTTTGAACTGTTAATACAACTGGGTTAGTAGTAGAAATAGTTCCTTTATAGAATGTATTCATTCTAGTAATATGACAATTATTAAATGTTAAATTATAGGCTTTACTACTAGGTTGGAAATAAACACCTGCAGATGTTGCAGCAGCAGAACCTCTAAGAGTAACTGATTCAAATCTAATATCACTTGCAGCAACATTACTAGATACATTAGCAGTAACTGTAATTTCAACACCTTCAACACTTTGACCTACAAATGTTAATGACTTATTAATAACAGAGCCTAATGTATATTTACCATCTAAGATATTAATAACAGAATCATTTTTTGCAGATGAAATAGCATCATTTAAGTTATTAAATAAGTTAACACCATAGAAATAATGATTTTCATTATATAGAACACATGCATTTTCAACAGCATCAGCTGCTACTACTATATTAGTAACATCAGCTGCCACTACTGTAAATTCAATAGTTCCTTTAATTAAAGGATCAATCATTGAAGAAACAGTAATTATAACATTACCTTCAGCAATAAATTTAACAATACCATTTTCAACAGTTGCAATTTCTTCATTAGCAGAAGCATAAGAAACTAAAGTTTGATATCCTTCAGGTCCTTCAAATGCTAATTGTAATGCTAAACTAGCACCTAACATAACTTTATTTGTAGTTGCAGAAACTGTAATTGATGTTGGAGCAACTGGTTCAACAATAATTAATAATGCTTTCTTAGCAGCATCTAATGCTTCTTCAACACCTTCAACAGAAGTTGCAGCTGCGATTAAGCCTTTTTGAACTTCTAATTCAGCAGCAAATTCATCATAATTTTCTTCATATTTAGAAGCTTTAACGATTTCATCAGTTAAAATATATTCAGCTAATGCTTCTTGAGCAAGATTCTTAGCATTATCAACAACATGAATCCATTTAGCATGTAATTCAAGATTACCTGTAGAACCTTTTTCAATCTTAGCGATTGCATTACCGTTAAATTCTGCATTATCAAACCAACCTAAGAAAATGTGATCAGCTTTAATAGGTTGTATTAATTCAATATCTTCAGACTCAACAGTATATTTAGAATCAGCTAAGCAAGCCATAAATTTAGTTTTTACTTCTTCAGTTGAGTAATCGGCTGTATGATAGTTAGCATTCTCAGTATATTTAATTTGTCCTACCCAACCTCTTAATTCATAAGCTATACTGTAAATATAGTTACTATTAACAGCATTAAATTCAGCTTGACTATCATGATCATTAAATGCTTCCCAAGCTTTCTTATTAGCAGAACCAGCAACACTTGCAATATAATCTACTAACCAAGTCCATTTAGCACGATAATTAGCATTATATAAGAATAATGATGCAGCGCCAATTTCACCCCAAGAGCCTAAAGAAGAGAAAGATTCAACAGTATGAGAAGTTCCTCTTGCAGCATTATAATCTTTTAAGAAATCAGCAACAGCTTCTTCGTATGACGCATAATTTCTTAAAATACCTTCATTAGTATTATAAGAAATACTATATTCAACAATTTTCCAAGTTGCAACAACTTCTACATCTTCTGCAGGCATTGTAGCAGGAACTTCAGGCATCCAACCAGTAAATGTATAACCAGCTTTTTCAGGTGCAGCAACAGCGGCAATTTCTTCTAAGTAGTCATATTCAACTTCTTGTTTAACACCATCAACATTAATTGTTAATGTATATTGATTAATTGTCCACTCAGCAACAACTTCTACATCTTCTGCAGGCATTGTAGCAGGAACAGCAGGTGTCCAACCAGCGAAAGTGTAACCAACTTTTTCAGGTGCAGCTGGAGCAGCAACTTCAGCTTGATAGTTATATTTAACAGTTTGTTTAACACCATCAACATTAATTGTTAATGTATATTGGTTAATTGTCCATAAAGCAACAACTTCAATATCAGTAGCAGGCATTGTTGTAGGAATAGCAGCAGACCAAGAAGAGAATGTATAACCAACTTTTTCAGGTGCAGCTGGAGCAGCAACTTCTTCTTGATATTTATATTCAACAACTTCTTTAACACCATCAACATCAACTGTTAATGTATAAGAATTTCTTGAATAATATACTCTTAATACAAGAGATCCATCAGCTAAGATAGTAGCTGATTCTAAAGCATCTTTATGTTCAGCATTATGTTCAAAACCAGTAACTGTTCTAACAACAGCTTCTGCTTCAGAACCAGTTTCACCAAATAATGATTCAACTTTTGCATCTTTCACATAAGAGCCATCTAATGCTTCAAAGTAATGTTCAACTTTATAAGCAGTATTTGTATTAGATGTCCATGTTGCAACTAATTCTAAATCCTTAGCAGGCATAGATAATTCAGCAAATGCTTCGCCTTCTAGTGTCCAGCCTAAGAATGTATAACCAGTTTTAGCAGCAACACCTAAATTTAATGCTTGGCCGTATTTATAAGTTTGAGCTTCTTTTTCTTCTCCACCAGCAGCATCAAATGTTACTTTGTAAGAATTTCTAGAATAATAAACTTTTAATACAAGTGATCCATCAGCAGCAATTTGAGCTTCTTCTAAAGATTCAGGATGTTTTTCATTATGAGTAAATCCTTCTTTTACTAATGCTTCAGCTTCTACTAATTCTTCAGTAGTACCAGCTAATTTTTCACTTGATTCTAATTTATATGTTCCATCTAAAGCTTCAAAGTAATGTTCAACTGCATATGCAGTATCATCATTAGCTTCCCATTTTGCATATAATTCGATTGCTTCTTCTGTTAAAACAGTATTCCAATCAAATAAACTAGTTAAAGTTTTATCATACCAACCAAGGAATGTATAACCAACTCTTGTAGGATCAGCTGGTTGTTTACCTTGTAATGTTTGACCTACTTCAACTTCAACGATAGGTTCAACTGCAGTTCCACCATTTGAAATGAAACTTACTGTTCCACCAAATTGTTTATATGCAACTTGTACATATACTTTACCTTCGTTATCACAGATAGCTTCAGTAATATTTAATAAATTATTAACTTCAGCCTCTGGATCTAGATCGATAGGTTCTTTTTCATCATTTAATAATACCCAATAAACTTCGTAAGAAGATGGAATTTCATAACCATCAGCTTTTAATTGATCACGAATTTGAGGTATTTGAGAAACTAAAAGAGTTTCTCCTTTTACAACTTCGATTTCTTTAGTTGATACAACAGTACCTGCTGCATCATTAAAGATGAAGACTACTTTATAAGTATCTAGTTTTGAACTATCAACAGGTCCATGATCTAAAGAACATGATCCAAGTGTTAATGCGATAGCAGCAAAAACAAGAATAAATAAAGCTTTAATACGAGACTTTACATTTTTCATCCTTTTTTCCTCCTGTAAATGTAATCTTTTTCAATACTTTTACAACTTATTATACCAAAATTTAAAAATACGTGCAAGCGTTTTCAATCAAAATCTAAATTTTTTTTACATTTTTTTATTTCATATTATTTTATTATCTTTTTTACTCAATGATTTTTTCCTATATTAAAAAAGGATAAAACACTTGTTTTATCCTTTTTATAACGAATTTATAATCTCTTTTAATCCTTTTATTAATAACTCTAATTCAATTCCTTCTTCACTTATTTGGCCTTTGTATAAAGGGAAATGAATAAACACTGAAGGGATATTTGGATGATAATGTAGAGTCTTAAAATACAAACTATTACAAATATATTCTCCCGCATTACTACTTAATTCTACTGGTATTTCAAGTGAAATAAGTCTTGATAAAGCTTCGTTTGTAGGGAATTTTGAGTAGTAAAAATCACTTGCATTTTCAATAATAACACTATTATTTACATCTACTTCATCATCATCTGATACCTTTTTAGTGATAATATTTTTTGCGGTTGTTTCAATAGAAATAACTTTTCTACTTGCTGCTTGACCACATAAAATGATTACTTCAGGATTAATTTTTTCTATTTTTTTATTTAAAATTTGATATGAACTATTTAATTTTACTGGTAAAATAACCTTATATATTTCATGATCTGTAGTTAAATTTTTAACAACTTCTAATGAAGAATTGTTACTTATCTTACCAAATTGTTCAAATGCAGTTATTAATATTTTCATATTATTTTTGTCCTAATATATCTTCTTTTAAATTAGGGTTAAACACACCGCTTCTTATCATCGCAATTTCATATTTATAAGGAGCGAAACTATCTTTTTTGTTTTCTCCATTAACATATGGAGTTTCTAAAATCTTTGGAATATTTTCAAAGCGAGGATCGTTGAAAATTTTTAAGATAGTATCAAATCCGATGTTTCCAAATCCAATATTTTCATGACGATCTTTATGTGAATCTAACATATTTTTACTATCATTTACATGAATACATTGTAAATACTCAAATCCAATTATTTGATTAAACTCTTCCATAACACCATCATAATTATTAACCAAATCATAACCACCATCATTAATATGGCAAGTATCTAAACAAACACCAATTCTTTCTTTATTATTAATATTATTAATAATAGTTTTGATTTCCTCAAATGTTTTACCACATTCAGTACCCTTACCTGCCATTGTTTCTAGTAAAATTACAGTTTTTGAATTTGGTGTTCTTCTTATTATTTCATTAATACCATCACTGATTTTTGCAATACCGATTTCAGGTCCCGCACCTACATGATTACCTGGGTGAAAAACGATTTTTGTTATTCCAATTTCACCAGCAAGTCTTACTTCACTTGTTAAAAAATCTATTGCAAAGTTTCTTTTTTCATCATCACTAGAAGCTAAATTAACAATATAAGGTGCATGAATAATAATATCTTCAATATTATTTCCATTATCAACCCACATTTTTAAAGCAGTTTCTGCATTCATATCTTTTAAAGGTTTTCTAAATGTATTTTGAGGAGCACCAAGATAAACCATCATACAGTTTGCGTTATAACTCAATGCTTCTTCAACACTTCCAATTAACATTTTTATTCCACTATTACCAACGTGACTACCTATTTTCATTTCTTCTTTCCTTTTGAGCTTTCTTACGGTACATTTCACTTATACGAGCTCTTTTTTCTTGTTTAATTTTCTTTTTAATTTGTTCATTTCTTTTCTTTTTATATCCTGGTTTTACTTTCTTAGGAAGAGGAATTTCGCGATGAACTTTGTTTTCTATTTGTTGAGATACAGTTAGTTCTTTTTTAACAAAGAATTTAACTTCAACTATGTTTCCATTCGTTATTTTAACAAATTTAGGTTTTAAACCTTTTGATTGTAATAATTTAATATAACTATCATCTTCATAAGCATATAAACTATACGCAACTCCGGTATTTGTAAAACGAGCAGTACGTCCTGTTCTATGGATATAGAATTCAATATCTTTTGGCAAATCATAATTAATTACATGACTTACGCCTTCAATGTCAATACCACGAGCTACAATATCACTTGCTACAACATATTTAAATTCCAAATTATTAATACGTTTTAACATTTGTTTTCTACTACGGTCTTCCATAGAACCATGCATTTTTCCTACTTTAAATCCTTGTTCAGCTAAATACATTGAAAGTCTTTCAACTTCTTCTTTTGTATTAACAAATATTATTGCAAGATAAGGGTTAATTATTTCAAGTAATTGTAACAAAACTTCATCTTTTTTCTTGGCTTTACATTGTAACATATAATGTTCAATGTTTCCAGTTGTTAAGTTTGTTTCTTCTATTGTGATTGCTTGAACATTTTCTAAATATTTATTTAAAAATTGTCTTAAACCTTTTGGAATAGTCGCACTAAAGATCAAAAATTGTGGTTCACCTTGAATTTTACCCATAATTTTATCTACTTCTAATAATTCCTTATGAGAAAAAACCATATCTGCTTCATCAATTACAATCATTTCCGCATTATGTATTTTCAAAACATTTGAATTAATAGCTAAGTCAACTATTCTTCCTATTGTTCCAATAACAATATGTGGTTGATTTTTTTGTAAACGATTAATCTCTTTTTCTCTATCACTTCCACCTATCGCTTTCATAATAAAGATTTCTTGTTCACTACAACTTGCAATCTCCATCGCAACTTCATATAATTGACTTGCTAATTCTCTTGTTGGAGAAATAATAACAGCTTGAACGCTTTGATTACTTTCATCTAGTTTTTGAAAAACAGGTAATAAAAAAGCATGAGTTTTTCCACTTCCTGTTGCTGATTCAACAACAAGACTTTCTTTTTTTAAAGCTCGATCGATTGTCAATTCTTGAATAGGAGTAGCTTCATAAAAGCCTATTTTTTCTAATGCTTGATTAATATAAGATTTAAATCGATATTCAGAGAACTTTTTCATTATTTGATCTCCTTTCCATATATTTTATTATTTTCTATTTTTGTTATTTTTACTTTTATTATTTGATTTACTACATCACAATCTGATTTAAATAAAACATTTAAATAATTACTTGTATGTCCTTCATAAAAATCATCTTTTGTTCTTTCTACTAATACTTCTTGAACTGTATTAATAAATTTATGATTATATTCATTTTTCATTATCTCTGCTAATTCTAGTAATTTATGAGCTCTTAATGAAATTATACTACCATTTAAATGTCCTTTCATTTCATCTGCAACTGTCCCTTTTCTTCTTGAATAAGGAAAAACATGCATATCTGCAAAGTTTATTTTTTTAATAAATTCATAAGCTTCATTAAATTCTTCTTCTGTTTCTCCAACAAAACCAGCTAAGCAATCTGTTGTCACCGCAATATCAGGGAAAATATTTCTGATTTTATTTATTAATAAATAATAATCATTAGTTAAATATTTTCTTTTCATTCTTTGTAAAACCCCATCACTACCAGCTTGTAATGGAATATGTAAATGCATCGCAATTCTATTTTGATATTTTTTCATAATATCTAATAGTTCATCACTTACTTCCATAAGTTCAATACTTGATAATCTTAATCTTACAAGATTAGTTTCAATCATAATTTTTTCTATTAATTTAGCTAAATTAATATATCCTAAATCTTGTCCATAAGTACCTGTATTAATACCTGAAATAATAATTTCTTTTACATCATTATTTACCAATTGATTAATTTCATTAATAACATTTTCTGGATTTCTACTTCTGATTTTTCCCCTTGAAAAAGGAATAGCACAATAACTACAGAAATTTTCACATCCATCTTGAATTTTAACAAAGCCTCTTGTATGAGTTGTTAATTTAGATAATTCTAATTCTTCAAAACATTTGATTTCTTTAATATCTTTTACATAGTTAATCTTTTGTTTATTTAATAAAAACTCATTAACTAAATCATATACTTTATTTCTTTGATCAGTACCGAGTAAAACATCAACTAGTTCAATAGCTTCTTGAGGATGAGTTTGTGTATAACACCCCATTCCTACTATTACCGCATTTTCATTTTTTCTGCGACAACTTCTTATAACTTGTCTACTTTTTTGATCAGAAGTCGATGTAACAGTACATGTGTTAATAATATAAACATCAGACACTTCATTACTATTTTGATATATCCAACCTTTTGATTCAAGTAAAGATAAAATAGCTTCACTTTCATAACTATTAACTTTACATCCTAATGTAATAATACTAAATTTCATGATTATTACCTCTGATGTAATCAATTATACTCATTACATAACTAGGAGCTACTTCTGTTCTTAATACTCTTTTACCTAGTGATACCATTTTAAAACCATTATTTTTCAATTCTTTTAATTCTTGTTCATCTATACCACTTTCTGGTCCAATTAATACAAGAATTTTATTTTGATTTTTTATAACATCACCAATATATAAAGGATTCGAACTATCTACATGAGCTACTATACATAAATCATAATCTTTACTATGTTTTATTAATTCTTTAAATGAACAAACTGGTAATACTTCTAACATTTTGTTTCGATGTGCTTGTTCACTAGCTTCTTTTGCAATTTTATTATATCTAATAAGTTTCTTTTCTTTCTTTTCATCATTTACCTTAACATTTGATCTTTTCATCATAACAGGTAAATAAAAACTTGCGCCCATTTCAGTAATATGATCAATAACTTCTTCCATTTTTTCTTTTCTTACAAGTCCGTGAGCAATAGTAACAGTACAAGGAAGTTCTTTGTCCTCTTGTACTTCTTCTAAAATATTTAAAGCAACTTCATTTTTAGATAAAGATACAATTACACAAATATAAGTCGAATTATTAAAACATGCATATACTTTTTCCCCAATATTCATACGCATTACATTAATAATATGATGAGCATCATCACCTTTTATTATTAATATGTTATTAATTAAATCAACTATTGATTCATCAAGATTAATAAAATATCTTTGCATAACAATACTTCCTTTCTATTATATTATTATAACAAAAAATGATATTTTTTTCATTTAAATAGATAAAACACCCCACTTTTAGGTGGGGTGTTTTGTATAAGTTATGCTTAACTTAAATTACTATTTTTCGTAGATACCAGGTAATAATGAACCTAATGTAATTTCTTCAACTTTTTGACCATCTTTTTCTACAGTAACTGTATAAGAAACAGATTGAGCAAATTCAGGAGCTTTAACTACACGACCCATTTCATCTACTAATTCAGTATTATGAGATTCAAATTTAATTTCATAATCTTTATAAGTAGTAATAATTTCTAGTTCAGCTTTAATTAATTCGATAAATTCATACCAAATTACAAGATCATTTTCTAGTAATGGTTGAGGACAATCTTTACCATCGAAGAAATGGTGACCTTTAACTCTTTCAACACCTAAACCATTATCATTTAATAATTTAGCTATTAATTGAGCTGAAATTTGCCATGTTAACCATAAGTCAGAGCCTTCGTTAACACATGATTCAATACCGATTGAATTTTGGTTACCACCAACAGCACAGATACGGCCTTCAACAACTTGACCATAACTCCACCATGTTGGACCCATATAATATTGACCATCAATTACTTTAACAGCGAATCCTTGATCATTGAAGAATGATTCAGGAGTTCTTCCACTAAATTTAGCCCATGAGAATGTTAAATCATCTTGAGAAGAGATTGTTCCATCTGCATTGTAAATATGATCAGTATTTCTTTCATTATAATTATATGTATCAGGAAGTTTGATAGTTGTTTTCTTACCATTGATTTCGAAATAGAAGTCATCAGATGCTGTCCATTCGATATCTAATAAATCACTACCATCATAAGCAACACCAGTAGGAATCCACATGAAACGTTTTAATCCATCTGCATCTTTAGTAGTACTATTAGAATAATATCTACTATTAGAGTCACCAGCGTGCCATGCGCCATGTTCATGATCTAATGTCTTGTAAACTTCAGATGTAGCAACACCACCATTAGAACCCTTATTACCAGTAATATAGTGGATAGAAACATCAGCAGAACCGCCTGTGAAGTATGAAGCATGGTTATCAGTATCAGCAGTTGCGCCCATACCAGCTGTATAGTGGAATGTAACGAATTGGATACCTTCAAATTCAGTATTTGCATTTGCATAGTAATCGCCAGAAGCGTTACCAGCTGCAAGGTAAGTTTCATCAATTGTTAATTCATGATTCATAAGGATCTTACTTACACTACTATAAATATCAGCATAGTAAGCAGGAGTTCCAGAACCAATACCTAAATTGTAAGAAGTAAAGATATTAGCATTGTGGTTATTTAAAATGAATGATAATAATTCACTTGCTTCACCATCTAATACAGTTACAAAGAATTCAACTTTAACAGTTTCATCTTCTGCTAATTTAGCAGTAATTAATACTGTACCAGCTTTCTTACCAGTAACAACACCGTTTGCAACAGTAGCGATAGATTCATCAGCACTTGACCATGCGATTGTTCCTTCACCATTTTTAACATTTGCATTTAATGTAATGTCTTTACCAACTTCTACATATGAAGTAGTTTCATATTCACCTTCAATTAAAGTAGGAACTGTTACAGTAATTTCAAGAGTTGCAACAACAGCTTCGTTTGCAGCAGATGTAATAGTAATTGTAGCAGTACCACCAGCAACAGCTGTTAATAAACCTTGAGGATCAACAGATACAACACCTGAATCAGATGAAGTAAAGATTACAGCTTTATTTGCAGCAGCAGCAGGAAGAACTTCCCAAATTAATTGATGAGTTTCGTAACGTTTCATTGTTGTAATAGCATTAGCAACTTTGATTTCAGTTACAGGATTTAAATCAATATATTTAGCATAATAAGTTGGGTTAGTTGCAGCAACTGTAATTTCAGTGATAGGTTCACCAGTAAATTCAGGATTGTCATACCAACCAACGAATGATAAATATTGTTTATGAGCAACAGGAAGAGTAAGAATCTTACCTTCAGTTGTTTCTAAAGTACCTTTTTGAGCTAATACAAGTGGTGCCCAAATTTGTTCGTTTAAAGTAGCTTCTGAATAATCAGGAGTCTTATAAGAAGCATTTGAAGTAATAGATGAACCTCTCATAATTGCTCTGAATTCATAAGAAACTTCGTAAGGATAGTTACTATTTTTAGCAGCGAATGATGCAGCATCAGTAAAATCTAATAATGCTTTACATCCAGGTTTGTTAGCACTTCCTCCAACTTCACCTAACCAACCAGCAAGCCATGCCCATTTTTCAGACATACCTTCACTATAATAGAAGTTATGAATGTTAATGTTAACCCATGCGCCTGTAGGAAGAGTTGCAGCAGTATAATTAGTACCACCATATGCGTTATAGTCAGCTAATAAATCAGCAGAAATATCAGCGAAAGAACTATATCTCCAGTTACCACCATTTAATTCGAAGTTAAGAGTAACAGGATTACCTTCAATTTCAGTCCATTCAGCAACAATCACTAAATCACCTCTTGCATCAGCAGGAATTTCAGTAATAGCTTTACCATCTAATGTCCATTGTTTGAATTCATGGTAAATATTCCATGTAGGAGTAGGTAAAGCAATAGCACCAGTATCTTTATTATATTCAGTTACTAATCCTTTTGCTTGGCCGCCACCTAATTCATATGAAATTGTCCAGAATTCATATTTTTCAGCAACATTTTCTCCAGGTTTTGCAGCAAGTGCAGTACCATAAGAAGCTAAATGTTTAAACATATCAGCATGTGCGCTTAAGTCAGTAATAACATTACCGTTATTATCTTCATAATAGTTAGCACCAAATACTGCTAAATGTGGATTAGTAGATTGAGTATCAGAACCTCTATAAGTACCAAAATAAAAACTATTTGGTAAACCTAAGAATTGGTTATTTTCAACTGAACAACTCCAGATAGAAGCATCAGCACCATTATTACGTAACCACATATAATCATAACAATGATCAAATACGTTATTTGTAATATTCCATGTTAATGGATATTCTTGATATACGTTAGCACTAATTGTTCCGTGGAATGGTTCAGAATTAGCTTGACCAATTTGTTTGAATACGTTATTTTCAACGATTACATCAGTGTCACCATCAGGACCTGATCCAGAATATAAGTAGATTGCATTAAATCCGTGACCAACTGTAGTTTGTTCGAATTTATTATTTGTGAAAGCTAAAATACCAGTAGCATATCCACCTTCGATACGAATAGCATCTTGTCCAAAGTCTTTGAATAAGTTTCCATCTACAGATAAGTTACGAGCTCTATTAATTAATAAGTTAACAGCATCAACATTTTCAAAACTATTATTGAAGAATAAGAAATTTAAACATTTGCCGCCACTTGATAATTTGAATTCAACAGCTGCATTCATAGCATATCTGCTTGCAGGAACCCATGGAGTTTCAGAAGCATTTGTATCATAAACTTTATTATTAAGGAATGCAAATCCTTCATAAGTACCAGTATTTGCAGAAGCTTTAACTTGACCAGCACCTGTGAATGCTAAACCGTCAATAGTTAATCCAGTTGCACTAGCGTCAATTGAAATAACACCTTTAATGATAGCTTCAGCAACTCTTGTACCATTTACAGCACTAATACCAGCATTTGGACCTTTAATAGTTAAATCAGCAATACTAATTGTAACATTTTCTTCATATTCGCCAGCAAGAATAATGATCTTATCGCCAGGTTTTGCTGCTGCTAAAGCTTCAGCAATTGTAGCGTAATCTCCACCTTGACCAACATATAAACCAATTTCTTTAAACTTAGCTACTAAAACAACTTTACCAGTTGTACCAGCAGCGATTTGAGTAACGATTTCACCGTTTAATTCCCAGCCTAAGAATTCATAACCTTCTTTAGAAGCTGCAGGAAGTTTTTCTAAACCAGTGTTAACATCAAATTGTTCAGGAGCAGTTCCTTGTAATTCTCCACCGTTTAATTCATATTCAACTAAACCAAATGATAAATCTTGTCCGTATGCAGGAACTTTAGATTCATCTGTATAATAAGGTTCCCAAGTTGTATTTAAGAATAAATCAGCTGTAGGAGCTTTATCATAATAGTTGTTAGTTGCATCAATATTATAAGCGTTAGCGTTCTTAACGTAATAAGTAGCGCCACAATTAAATAATTTATTGTAGTTAGCTTTAACAGGTTGAGTAGTAGCATTTCTACTTGCAGTTGCATCAATTCTTACTAACATATAAGAGTTATCTACAGTGTTGTAATTAAATTGAATTGAAGATACACCGTCATCTGCACCAGAATAACTTGCAAATCTAATAGCACAGTGTGAGCTAGAAGTTTGTCCATTATTTAGGAAAGTATTATTTTCAACTACATAATTACCTTCTTGGTAATCTAAGAACCATAATACATATTGTGCGAAGTTTTCAAAATGGTTACCAACGATTTGAACTTCACCTTTAACACCAAATTCATCAGAAGCATTACCAAATTTAACTGCATCGTTATAATAAGAACGTTTTCCAATAAACTCTGAATCTTTGATAGTTATACCATTAACTTGGTCAAAGTAAGCAGCCATTGGTCTGCCATCTTCACGATCACTCATTCTAACTTGTAATAAAGTAATATTCTTATATTCAACACCTGCAGTTGCAGATGAGAAATAGAATGGAGCATTATTACTTGCAGAAGAATCAGGATTCATTGTAGAGCCTTTAGCCCAAACGTTTTGAATAGTAACATTTTCACAACCAGCAGCACCACCCATTACACGAGCGTTACCAGTGATTAAGATACCATCAACAACAACATCATTTGCAGAGATAACTAAATCAGATAAGAATACAGATTCAGCTCCTCTTTCTTCTTTATTAGGGTTAATACCAGCATTAGCACCAGCGATAGTTAAGTTATTAATTTTAACTTCAACACCTTCATATTCACCAGCATCTAAAACGATAGTATCGCCTTCTTTAGCTGCTGCTAAAGCTTCAGCTAAAGTTTTGTATGCTTTATCAGCACCAACTTCTAATGCAGAACCTTCAGTAAGGAACTTAGCATATAATTTTAAGTTTCCAGTTGTACCAACTTTAATTTCAGTTAAAGCAGTTCCACTGAAATCTTCTTCTAAATACCAACCAGCAAATTTATGACCTTCTTTAGAAGGAGTTGCTAATACTAATCCTTCTCTTGAATCATATTTACTTTCACCAGGATATTCAATTGAAATATTTACTTGATCAGCAAATGTATCAAATGTATTGCTTGAATAATCATGTCCTTTAGGCCATTTGTCATATTTAGTTTGATAAATGAAACCATGAGTCCAACCTCTTAATACAGTAGATCTATATCCAGACCATGCAGTATCAGCTTCGATACCATCAGCTTTTAATCTGTCAAATAACCAACCCCATTTAGCTGCATAAACTTCTTCTGTTGTAAAGAATGCTTCAATGTTGTCTCTATATACATAAGAAACACCCATAAAGTCAGTTACGTGCCATTTAGTATTATCAGGATCAGTGTTTTCACTTTCTCTGTTAATCTTAACTTCTTTACCAGCTAATTTAGAGAAATAAGCTTCGAAGTCAGCAAGAATAGCTTCACGGAATTCTTCATAAGTATCAACTTTATCAGTTGGCCATTGACCGCCATTTAATTCATATGTGATTTCAAATTCACCTTCAAGTGGAGGTTCAACAACTTTTTCAGCCCATTTAGCATAGAATTCTTTATTACCTTCTGAACCAGCAGCGATTTCAGTAACTGCTTCACCAGTTAATTCAGCATTATCAAACCAACCTAAGAAATCAAATCCTTCTCTTGTAGGAGTAGGTAATACTAAACCAGTTGCAACTTCGTATTCAGTAGGAATATTTTCTAATACACCACTATTTAAATTTAAAGTTAAATTATATTTAGTAGGAGCTACATAGATTTCTTCCCATTTAGCAGTTAATGTCAAGTTACCAGTAGTACCTTTTTCAATTTTTTCAACTTTAGTTTCACCATTATACCAACCTAAGAAGTTATAACCTTCTTTAGATGCAGCTAATAATTCAACTTCGTCTTCGATTGTATAAGATTCTTTTAATGTAGAGAATTTAACAGAATCAGCAGCTAATACTTTAGTAGTAATTGAAAGATCTTTACCAGCTTCAGCAGGAACACCTTCAAATGTTACATAAGCACCTAAGTAATCTGCACTATTTTTATAAATAGCATTTAATGCAGCATTATTATCTTCTGTATTTGCACTATGCCATGTAATAACTAAATCGAATTCTTCAGTTACATTTTTGCTACCTGAAGCAATTTGAACGATTTCATATAAGCCTTTAACTTCA
>JAZSNL010000001.1:0-1816 GCA_045536365.1 Bacilli bacterium
TGTAGATGCACAAGCCCATCCAGACAAAATCATACAAAAATAATTCGACTCAAAACACGCATATATTATGTCGTGTTTTTCTTTTGTTGTACACCCTTTTGATAGATTATTTTTAGTTTTTACTTTAAGACAAATTTGTCCTACTTAATGGCTTAGTTGTCTTACTAACTAAAAAATACTTCACTAAGTGTGAAGCTGCGTTGACTAAAGTTTACGTTAAAAATACATTACTAAAAAAATTTTTTAACTTTTTTTTGAAAATCTTTAAAATTATGATTTTTTATCTTGTATTATATTATATAAAATAAAATATTTATAATTTATTAATTTTAATTAAAATTTAATTTTTGAAAGGAGGTTTATTTATTTTTATAAAAATTAGTATTTATATTAATTTTTTATTATTATTTTATTTTATATTTATAAAAATAATTTTTTAAGAAAGGATGGTATTTTTAATATGGATAAACCTAAAATGACCCATTTTGCTTCAGAATTAGATTATGAAATATACTATGAAAAACATTATACTCTTACAGCTGAAGATATTATTCATTTCTATGGACTAGATGAATCAGATTTTGAAATAGATGAAGAACTTGAAGATCCAGATTACATTGAGTTTTCTTATCCTAATGAGCTAGAGTAATCTAGTTCATTAGGTAAATTTAAAACTTTTTTAACTTTTTTTGAAAAATCTTAAAATTTAGAATAAAAAATATTGTATATATAAGTATAAAATAAAATATTTATAATTTATTAATTACAACTAAAATCTATTTTTAGGGGGGAGGTTTATTTATTTTTATAAAAATTAGTATTTATATTAATTTTTTATTATTATTTTATTTTATATTTATAAAAATTTTTAAGGGTGGTTGGTTGGGTTAATGTTGTGGAAAGGATAAAAAAATATGGCAAAATTTAAAATGACTAAACGTAACTTTAATTTCATTAAAAAAATGTTCGATGGTGTTGATCAATATCTTCGTTTTGAAAGGTTAACTAAAAATGATATTGTGGTTAAAAGAATAACTAAAAATATTTCACCTACTGAAGCTTATGACTATTTCCGCGTTTATAGTAAACACACTGATCAATTAATGTTCAGTTGTTATGATCGTTGGACATTAGTAAATGACCACATTATTGTTTTAGAGCGTAAAAAGAGGGAACATATTAAAAATCTTTTTTTTGGTTACTCTGATATTTTTAATAAAAAATATGAATGTCAAAGAAAAGAGTTTAAAATTTTTTATAACTTTTTCTTTAAACCAGAAAAAAGCTTAACAGTTAATTGTTAAGCTTTTATTTATTATTAGAAGTGCTAAATTATATGAAAATATATTATAAGGAGATTTTATATGAAAAAGCTAAAAGAAGAATTATTTATTAATGCTGAGGAAGTATATGGGAAAGAGTTAATAGATAAGCTTAGACAGAAGATTTATGATATTGGTTGAGCTATTATTAATGATGAATATTTAGTTAGTAATAATAGTGAGGAGTAGATTATGAGTAAGATAGTAGATTATAATGAGATACGTAATAAATTATTTGTTGATTATGAAGATATAATTGATAAATTTTTACTAATAAGGTTGAGAAGTAAGATATTTGATATAGCTATGTGTATTGTTAATGATAGTTATATAGGTGGGGAATTAAGAAAGGAATAAAAAAAGAGCTTAACATGTAGTAATGTTAAGCTTTTGTTTTTGTTATTTTATATGTTATTATTACCTGTTGTCATATGTAATAAAATTGTCGAAAATATTTTGTATAATTTTGTCGAATTTTATTTGTATGATTTCAT
>JAZSNL010000011.1:0-2243 GCA_045536365.1 Bacilli bacterium
GCTTCTGCCTTCTTCGCTTCAGCTTCTGCCTTCTTGGCAGCAGCTTCGTCAGCCTTCTTCTTGGCCTCTTCAGCCTTCTTTGCTTCGGCAGCGGCCTTCTTGGCGGCGGCGACGCTGTCGGCCTTGGCCTTCTTCACAGCAGCGATGCTATCCTGCTGGGCTTTCTTCGCAGCAGCGGCAGCCTTCTTCACAGCGGCAATGCTGTCGGCCTTGGCCTTCTTCACTGCGGCGATGCTATCCTGCTGAGCTTTCTTCGCGGCAGCGGCAGCCTTCTTTTCTTCTGCGGCTTTCTTCTTGGCTTCTTCTGCTTCAGCCTTCTTCTTGGCCTCTTCTGCCTTCTTTGCTTCGGCAGCAGCCTTCTTGGCGGCAGCAACGCTGTCGGCCTTGGCCTTCTTCACAGCGGCGATGCTATCCTGCTGAGCTTTCTTTGCGGCAGCGGCAGCCTTCTTTTCTTCGGCAGCCTTCTTCTTGGCTTCAGCGGCTTCCGCCTTCTTCTTAGCTTCCTCAGCCTTCTTAGCTTCGGCAGCGGCCTTCTTGGCGGCGGCGACGCTATCGGCCTTGGCCTTCTTCACAGCGGCGATGCTATCCTGCTGAGCCTTCTTGGCTTCAGCGGCGGCCTTCTTTTCTTCAGCAGCTTTCTTCTTGGCTTCAGCGGCTTCTGCCTTCTTCTTAGCTTCCTCGGCCTTCTTTGCTTCGGCAGCAGCCTTCTTGGCGGCAGCAACGCTGTCGGCCTTGGCTTTCTTCACAGCAGCGATGCTATCCTGCTGGGCTTTCTTAGCGGCAGCAGCGGCCTTCCTTTCTTCGGCAGCTTTCTTCTTGGCTTCAGCAGCTTCTGCCTTCTTCTTTTCTGCTTCTGCCTTCTTGGCTTCGGCAGCAGCCTTCTTGGCGGCAGCAACACTATCGGCCTTGGCCTTCTTCACTGCGGCGATGCTATCCTGCTGGGCTTTCTTCGCGGCAGCGGCAGCCTTCTTTTCTTCGGCAGCTTTCTTCTTGGCTTCAGCGGCTTCTGCCTTCTTCTTTTCTGCTTCTGCCTTTTTGGCTTCGGCAGCAGCCTTCTTGGCGGCGGCAATGCTGTCGGCCTTGGCCTTCTTCACAGCGGCAACACTATCGGCCTTGGCCTTCTTCACTGCGGCGATGCTATCCTGCTGAGCCTTCTTCGCAGCAGCGGCGGCCTTCTTTTCTTCTGCGGCCTTCTTCTTGGCTTCAGCGGCTTCCGCCTTCTTCTTGGCCTCTTCTGCCTTCTTGGCTTCGGCAGCGGCCTTCTTGGCAGCGGCAACGCTGTCGGCCTTGGCCTTCTTCACAGCGGCGATGCTATCCTGCTGAGCCTTCTTCGCAGCAGCGGCAGCCTTCTTTTCTTCTGCGGCCTTCTTCTTGGCTTCAGCGGCTTCTGCCTTCTTCTTTTCTGCTTCAGCCTTCTTGGCTTCGGCAGCGGCCTTCTTGGCGGCAGCAACACTATCGGCCTTGGCCTTCTTCACGGCAGCGATGCTATCCTGCTGGGCTTTCTTTGCGGCAGCGGCGGCCTTCTTTTCTTCTGCGGCCTTCTTCTTGGCTTCAGCGGCTTCTGCCTTCTTCTTTTCAGCCTCGGCCTTCTTGGCTTCGGCGGCAGCCTTCTTGGCGGCGGCGATGCTATCCTGCTGAGCTTTCTTTGCGGCAGCGGCGGCCTTCTTTTCTTCGGCAGCTTTCTTCTTGGCTTCAGCGGCTTCCGCCTTCTTCTTTTCAGCTTCTGCCTTCTTGGCTTCGGCAGCGGCCTTCTTGGCGGCGGCAACACTATCGGCCTTGGCCTTCTTCACAGCAGCGATGCTGTCGGCCTTTGCCTTCTTCACTGCGGCGATGCTATCCTGCTGGGCTTTCTTCGCAGCAGCGGCAGCCTTCTTTTCTTCTGCGGCCTTCTTCTTGGCTTCAGCGGCTTCTGCCTTCTTCTTTTCTGCTTCAGCCTTCTTGGCTTCGGCAGCGGCCTTCTTGGCGGCGGCGACGCTGTCGGCCTTGGCCTTCTTCACAGCGGCAACACTATCGGCCTTGGCCTTCTTCACTGCGGCGATGCTATCCTGCTGAGAAGTCGGATCGTAGCCATGTCGTTCTGTGAGCCAAGGAGTTGCCCTGGGGCTTTGTCTTCCTAAGACCGCTTTGGCCTCCGACTTGCCTTCTTTTCTTCTGCGGCCTTCTTCTTGGCTTCAGCGGCTTCTGCCTTCTTCTTTTCTGCTTCAGCCTTCTTGGCTTCGGCAGCGGCCTTCTTGGCGGCGGCG
>JAZSNL010000027.1:0-92438 GCA_045536365.1 Bacilli bacterium
TAATATAAGCTTTTATCATTTTTTCTAAAAAAAGACAGTCATTTAATCATTTTGAGAGTGACATCCTTTTTTGTACCTTTTTTACATTTTCTTAAAAAAATGATAATCATTTTACTTGATTATTAATAGTTAGTCTCCTTATGATATTTCTTTTTTATCCTTTTTTATCTTATCTCTTTCTTTTAAATATTCTTTTACATTCACAAATGCATATTTAAAAATTACTTTATCTTTTACTAATTTTAATAAAATCTTTGTTATATGTTTTTGTGAAGTAGAATCTAAATTAATAAAAGATCTTATTAAAAGTAACGTATTACGATTAATATCTCCTATTCTTTTTACTTGAGCAGCCGATATTGCTGTAAAGATAATATTAACAAATTCTTCTTTTTCTTCTATTGTTAAATCAGCAATAATATTTTTTATCTTTAACTCAATGTATTTAGCATCTTCATCAAGACCATTTTTTTCAATAACAAATTTATTACCTAATACTTCCCATGAAAAAGTATCATGTTGGAAAAAGCCTTCCGCATTACTATGAACAACTTTAACTTTTTCATAATGATCAAATAATCTACCTATCATTGCTGATTGAGGAATTAACGAAATAATAACTTTACTTCTTAATTCAATATTTTCTGGATTAGTAGGTAAGTGAGTCAATCCATGACCATCTAAACTATATACTTTTTTAATTTTTTTAAACGTTTCATCACTTACTTCATAAGTAGAAAATATTGAAAGATTTCCTCCTTTAGAATGACCACATATATATAATTCATCTGCTTCTTGAGAAATCATCTCTACATATTTAACAGACTCTAATTGAGCAGGTATATTTTTAACACATATTAAATTAAAATTTTCTCTCCATCCAACAATTGTATCATCAGTTCCACTAAATACAACACACTTAGTCTTATCATCTAATTTGATTGTTAATGCGGAAAACTGTATTTGTTCTTCTATATCAGTATCATTAACATAATGTGATATTTCTAAGTTTTTATATCTTTTACTATGAGCCATTTTATCTAATAGTTTTACAATTTTACCCGCTATATATAATCCCATAGTTTGGTATTTCTTAATACCATTTTTTTTCATAACTTGATATGTTTCATATACTGTCAACTTATCATATTCTAAAAATACATCATCTAATACTAACATCGCAATCTGTGAAAACAAAGTTGCGTCAACTCCATTAAAAGGATCTTGTTCAAAACTTAAATCACCACGCCAATCTACATAATCAAGTATATTAGCCATTATATCCCTCCCTTGTATTTAATTTTATAATTCTGTTACATTATCCTCAACATATATATTTATATCATCATGATATTGTTCATCAGTAATTTGACTAGCTGAAAGTTTCATATACGTAGCTTCAGCTTCGGCTAATAAATTACCATCCATATCATATAATTCACCTGTACCAACAAATATTCTTGAATTATTTTTTATTATTCTCCCTACTGCTTTTAATTTTTGATTAAGAGGAGTAGGTTTTCTAAACTTAATTTGTAATGATATTGTAACTCCCCATGTTTGAGGTTCATCTATCCAAATAGCTCTACCTATAAGTTCATCTAACATACATGTTATCATTCCCCCATGGGCTCTACCTGGATAACTTTGATGATGTTCTTTATAGTCAAATATTGTTACAACTGTCTTGTCTTCCATTTCATAAAAACTAGCTTTTAATCCTGCTTCATTTTCAATTCCACAGATTAAACACATTTTACTATTAGTCTGTTTCTTAATTACTTTCATAAGATAACCTCCTATTTTGTTATATTATAACATATTTTTAATAAAAAAAACAAGAACAAATAATATTAAATGTCCTTGTTCTTTTTTTACTTAATAATTTTTTCCTATTATTCAGATCTCAATGCATTAACAGGATCCATATTTGCTGCAGCACGAGAAGGGAATAAACCAGATATTAATGTTAATGATATACTAATTACTACCATTATAATTGCTTGGTAAACAGGTAACGCTACAAGTGTATAAATACCAGTAATACCACCTATTATAATATTTGCAATAATCGATATTAGATATGTAATACCAATACCCAAAAGACCAGCTGCTAATCCGATGATAAATGTTTCTGCATTAAACAATCTCGCAACATCTTTTTTACGTCCTCCAAGTGAACGAATTACCCCAATTTCTTTAATTCTTTCAACTACAGATACATATGTAATAATAGAAATCATAACTGTTGAAACAACTAATGATATTGCAGTAAAGGCAATTAATGCAGTTGTAACAACATCAATCATTGTATTAACCATTGATATAACAAGTGATAAAGGATCAGTATAAGTTATTCTAGCTCTTTCATCTTTTGTTATAGTTTTACCATTTACAACAATATCTCCATCGCCATTCCAAGCATTTAAATAAGCAAGAACTTGTTCTTTGTCTTCAAAATTAGTAGGATATATTGATATACTTGTTGCAAGATCACTTCCACCTAAATTAGCAATTGATAATGTAATCATATTACCTGAAGCAAATGATGAACCACCAGAAATGCTATCTGTTTTCATTTTAGTTTCACCATTAACAATATATTCATATGTATATCTAACCGCATCAATTAAACCAAATCCTTCTACATCTTTTTCAACTAAGTAGTTTACAATATCACTATTTTTATTACAATTTCTTGCATATTCTACTAATGCAGGAGTATAGTAAAATCCATTACTTAATGTTCCATATGTTAAATTGTCTTTTGGTTTTAAAACACCAACAATACGTAATTCTAAACTTTCTTCACTAGATGTAGATACAATAGCATTATGAGAAAAAGTTTTTGTTAATGGGTTTTGCGTATAAATAACCGAATTAGGATGCCACATGAATTTCTTTGCGTATAATTCTTCAAATGAAAATTCTGTTTTTTGAACATATTCTCTTTCTGAGTCAAAGGCTTTTTCAGCAATTTCAAACATATCTTTTTGTGAATAAAAACCTAAATTAATTAAAGTTAAATCATTTATTTGCTGATTATCATTTACAACTAACATCAATTCATCAGCTTCATCAGCTATTTCTCCATCTAATAAATCATATTGAGTTAATAAATAATCAGTATTATTAATAGATTGAGAAAAACCTTTTGCAAGAGTAGATACAAATGCAGATGAATCTTTAAATTTAGTCTCATCTAAAATAGATTTATACATACTACTTACTGTTGTTAACGATGTCATTTTAGTTTCACTACTAACACCATCACTTAAATCTGTATATATACTAGGTGACATTGAAACACCATAATCAAAGAATAATTCTTCTAATAATTCTTCTGGCATTTCTAAAAGATAATCAATATAATCTTGTGTTATTTCATTAGATACAATAATAGATTGAACCATTGCTGCTCTTTCAGCAAGTGTTTCTAATAATTTGCTTACATTAACAACTCCGTTTTTAATAACTATTTCTGCTTTTTCACTATCTGACATTGAGTCACTTAAAATATTCAAATCAAACGCTGTTTCTTCAATTTTAATAGGATTACCAGATAACATATCTTCTTGCATAGTATTAATATAGTTTCTAATACCGCTAGATAACGCAAGAACAAGCGATATACCAATAATCCCTATTGATCCTGCAAGACCTACCATTAATGTTCTTTTAAACTTGCTTAAAAGATTTCTTCCTGATAATTTAAACGCAGTCCAAAATGACATCTTTGTCTTTGTTACTTTTTCAGTACTTTGTTTTTCTTCTAATTCATCTGTATAAGGATTACTATCACTACTTATTTCACCATCTAATAATTTAACAATTCTTGTTGCATATTTATCAGCTAATTCAGGATTATGAGTAACCATAATAACTAATCTTTCTTTAGCAATTTCTTTAATTAAATCCATTATTTGAACAGAAGTAACAGTATCTAAGGCACCAGTTGGTTCATCAGCTAACAAAATATCTGGTTCATTTACAAGTGCTCTTGCAATCGCAACTCTTTGACATTGACCACCTGATAATTGATTAGGTTTTTTATTATATAAACCTTCTAAACCTACTTTATCTAAAGCAATTTTTGCTTTTTCAATTCTTTCACTTTTTTCTAATCCGGAAATTGTTAACGCTAATTCAACATTTTCTAATACAGATTGATGAGGAATCAAATTATAGCTTTGAAATACAAAACCAATACGATGATTACGATATATATCCCAATCACTATCTTTATATTTTTTAGTGGATGTTCCTTCTATAATTAAATCCCCGCTTGTATATTTATCAAGTCCTCCAATAATATTTAATAATGTTGTTTTTCCACAACCAGATGGACCTAATACAGCTACAAATTCATTTTTTCTAAAGTTGATTGTTAATCCCTTTAAAGCATGAACTTCATTAGATCCCATTGAATAAATCTTTTCAATCTTTTTTAATCTTAACATCCTTTACATCCTTTCTATAAATTCCTTCATTTTATCTGTAATATAATTTATATTATCTAAATCAATAAAATTGTCTTTATTTGTATGAATTCTACTAGTATAATAAATATTGTTTTTTGATAATGTACATGCTGAAACACCAATACTTAAATCAAATGATTTATTATCAGAATTAAATGTTCCGATTTTGTCATTTTCATATATAACTTTATATTTATCATTTGACACAAATACTTCTTTTAACAATGAATAATATTTATTATCACTAACTTTTTCTTTATAAATAAAAATAAAATTATTTCCATTACCAACACAATCTAAATTAATAACAAGTTTATTTTTCATTATATCTTGATACTTTTTATTATATGCCTTAGATCCTAATAATCCTTTTTCTTCATTATCAAATAAGATAAAAGCTACTTTATCACTTTTTATTTCACTAACAATTGACATTATACTAGCTACTCCAGAAGTATTGTCATTATAATTATTCTTATTAGTAACACATAAAACCATTAAATACATTAATACAAAATAAAATAATAAATAATAAAGTACAAACAATAAATTATCATTATTAAATAAAGTCATTACTATTAATTTAGCTATACCGAGCGCTATAACCGCAAGAACAATATAAAACAATAACTTTTGAAGATAACTTAACCCTTTATTTAAAGGTAACATTAAATTAGGAATAATTGATGAAGCAGGTGTATCATAATGAGCAGTAAAAACAACCTCTGCTTGTTCAACATCTCCTATTACTATATTACTACTTTTATCTAAAGTTTCAACTTTAGATTGATAATTATATTTTTTTGTCTCTTTAAGTATGTATTTTCTAAAATACTCTTTTTGTTCATCATTTCTACGTATTGGAAATTTAGTATTTATATCATTAAAATAATTCATATTTATCACCTTTATTAAAATTATTATAATTATACCATTTTTTATGTAATAATATTAAAAATTTGCTTAAAATTAAAATGCTAGTGACAAACACTAACATTTTGCTAAAATATAGGTAAAGATATGGTTAATTTTACAATAACAAACAAAATTGGAAAAGAAACAATACAAATAAGAGTTGATAACAAACAAACCCTACTTGATAACTCCGCATTATTATTATAAGTTGAACAATAAGTACTAACAACAGCAGATAAAGGAGCAGCGAAACCTATTACTAATACCGCTATTTCATATTCATTAAAACTCATAATATGCAAACTTTGTAATAATAAAATTATTCCTAGTACTATAATAGGCATAACAATAGTTTTTAAAATTGAACATATCCATGCGGTAGAATCCTTAAACGCCTCAGTAAACTTAGCTTCACCTAAAATACACCCAATAATCATCATTGCAAGAGGAGTAGTGAGCTTCACACATGAAGTAATAAATATATATACAGATGGTAACATTTTATCTATTCTTAAAACAGAATAAGAAACACCTTCTATTTCAATAGTTGGCATAAATGTTTGTGATAACCAAATAAAGATACCAATAAACATTGTTATCATAATCGGATTTAATAATAACGTTTTAATTGATTTCTTAATATTTTCTTTATTTAAACTAAGTCTTGCAATAACAAAGAAACAATATATATATAATATCAATCTAAAAGCAAGAGTCATCATATTAGCCGGCATCATAACACCACTTTCATTAGACTCATAAACGGCTTTTAAAATAGGAATTGAAAAGAAAGTTAATTGACCAATCGTAGTAAAAATCGATAAAACCCCTCTGTTTTCTTTTTTAATAAAAATAATATATCCTATCAATAACATTAATAAATAAATTAATAATGAAAAAATAAAAATACCCATATTACCTTTAAACTCTTCAACCGAAAAATCAGTCATAAAAGCTGAAAAAGCCATCATTGGTAAAGAAATTTTTAATACTATATATTTTAGTACATTCTTCCCTTCATTAGTAATAATATTATTCTTTCTTAATAAAAAACCTATTAATATAAATCCTAATGCAGTAATAATAGCACCTATAAAATTATTATCAGTTAATATATCTTTTACTATACTAGGCATAACTATTCCTTCTTTCATATATTAATTATACTATTTATCATCTTTATTTTCAATTTATTTAAACAAAAAAACCTTCTTTTAGAAGGTTTCTTCATCTTTAATAATCAATGAAACAAAGCGTTTCTTATCCTCATCCGATAAAGCATCATATTTTTCAATAGCCTCATGCAATTTAGCACCTTCCTTATCTCCTGCTTGTTCTTGTATCATACTGCCGAAACCACTTGAAATAATTGCGATAGGAACCCCTAACATACAACCTGCTAATAATGTCATTATAGCCGCGAGAATTTCACCTATTTGAGTCACAGGTGCAATATTAGTTTCTGTTTGTAACAATGATAATAAACAATATTCAATACCAACAAAACCATGAACAAATACATCAGGTTGAGCTTTATTCTCAAAAGAATACATAATAACTGAAGTTATTGAAATAAGAATTGCAATTGCAATAATAGAAAATACAATTTGTTTTTTCTTCATTTGAATAGCTTTACCAAAATTAGCAATACCACTTAAATATCTACTAACTTTAACTAATCTTAAAACTTTACACAATTTAAATATTTTTAATATTCCCATTGTAGTAGGTAAATTAGCCACAAAAACAGGAACTATTGATAAAATATCAATCAAAGACATAAAAGAGAAAATATATTTCATTCTCGCTTTATCAGGACGTTTAATATCAGGATACTCAAGCGGAGCGGTCCATACTCTTAAAACATATTCTACCGCAAACACTACCGCAATTATAATTTCTAAAATATATAAAATTTCATGCACAATATCAGGAATAGGAAAAGTTTCAACTAACAAGAAAGATACTGATAATAATACTAATGTAACTGAAACAATATCATAAATCTTAGAGAATATATCTCCTTCGTGTCCCTTATCAATTACTTCATTTACTCTTATTTTAACTTTTTCTATTCTATCACGTGTTTTATCAGAACTTTTAATATAATCTGACATTTTAACTAAACGAACTAATTTGATTAATTTTATTAATCTTAAGAATGCTAATTCCTTTGGAATTTGATTAAATAAAATTGAAACTATTGATAAAATATCAATTAATGAATCAAATGAAGTAATATATTCCCATAAAGAATGAAGCTTGTTTTCACATTCAGGATATTCATATTCACTTAACCATGCTCTTAATAAATATTCAACAATGAATATACCTACAGTAACATATTCAAATGTTTCTAATATATATCTTAATTGACCACTTATATTAAATAATTCTATTACAACCGCAATACAAGATAAAATTACTAAGGAACATAGTGTAATGTCAAATATCGATGAAGCCTTATCTCCTTTTTTAGATGGTCCAATTATTTCATATAATCTTCTTTTAAATCTTTGATATTTATTCATATAAACCTCTTATACAGAATAATTATATTTTTAATATTATTAATTCTGCTATATTATTAATTTCTATTTTTAATTCTCTATTTTCTGTTTTTATATATAATATATTGTTGTCTATTAAATAAGGAATACCTATTACTATCTTTTCTTCTTTTAGAGTATTAACTCTTAATTGACAAGTTATTTCATGATCATTATATAAAGAAACAATGTTTTTTAACTTCTGATATAATGTATCATCTATAACTTTTAAATCACTTTTCTTTTTATGATAACGACTATCAAAAACAACTTGTGAAGAAGTTTTAGTAATATTAGTACTTACTGTATCAATAAACATTAATGGATTTAAATCATTCTTATTACTCATATTTTCACCTATATAAGTATATGAATGATTTTTTATTTTATTTACTTATTTTGTAGATATAACTCTAATAATCCTTCTAATACTAAATTAGGTTCATCATAATATGCAATAGATAAAAGGTCTTTTATTATAGGAGCGTTTCCTCCAGTTAATAAAACTTTTGTACATGATTCTTTCAATTCTTTCTTAATTTTATTAACCATTCCTTCAATCATACATATATGTCCAATAACCACACCTATTTGAATACATTCAATAGTATTAGTACCAAGTACTGTTTCTGGTGCATTTAAATTTACCTTAGGTAATTTAGATGTAGAAGATATTAATCCATTTAATGATCCTTGTAATCCAGGAGAAATAACAATGCCTTTTAATTCACCTTGACTATCAACAATAATAAATTTAGTTGCGGTACCTAAATCAACAATAATTAAAGGATCTTGATATTTTTTATATCCTCCCACCGCATCACAATAAAGATCAGAGCCTAATTCATCTTTATTACATTCATTAACTAAAATATTACTTTTTAAATAAGGAGTACTCATTATAGGTTTAACATTATAATCTTCTTCAAATATTTCATTAAATATTTTATCTAATAATGGAACAACACTTGATATTATAACTCCTTCTAAACTATTATTATCTACTTTTTTAAATACTAAATAATTATTAATTTTTTCTTTATAATATTCTTTTGTTCCGTGTAAATCAGTAATTAATCTATATGTATTAGTAATTTCATTATTTTCTACTATTCCAAATAAAATATTTGTATTTCCAACATCTACTAATATTAACATTATTTCACCTTTTTCTTTCCTTTTAATCCAAAGCAAGTTAAATATAAATCATCATCTTCTTGTGATAATTCAAATACTTCATTAGTTTCCCTACCATAACCTTGCGTTACTACAAGATTATCATTATATATCCATAAATATTTTGTAGTCTTTTCAAGTCCAAAATCAATAATAATCTTTAACATTCCGTTTTCATCAACTAATTCAAATTTACTAATTCCGTCTACTCCTTCATATGATCCTATGGCTTTTTTCCAAGATTCAGTTATTGAAGTATCTATATACCTTGATCCAAAAACTAGTTTATCAACTTGATTTTTTTGAGTTTGTTCAAGTAAAACAATCTCTTTATTATTGTATTCTACAAAATTAAATCTTATTTTCTTAACCGTATTTCCTATTAATAATCTTAATAATACATTTCTTGTAACACATTGGAAATATCCATCTTCACAAGGACATAATTTTACTTTAATACCTTGAATCTTTGTATTTAATTTTCCTTTTTTATCTAATTCTAAATTCATTATTCCTAAAGGAGTGACATATTTTCCTAAATACTTAGAAAAGTCTTTTTCAACATAATTATGTTTACAAATTAAATTCTTAGGAACATCTACTCCATTTAAAGATAAATAAATAGATAACCCCATAATACCTAATATTCTTGATGACATTGTTGCAGTTTCCGTATTAGTTAAAACAATAACTCCTATATTTTTAGAAGGTATAAAATTAAACATTGAGTGATGACATTGAGTATCTCCACCATGTCCATATACATCTTTTACTTCAGCAAAAGAATAATTATTATGGAATAAACCATATCCCACATTTGATAATTCATTATCTATTTCTTCTTTTAAATCTAGTTGTAACATTAAATCATATGTTGACTCTTTTAATAACGGATATCCTTTATTTAAAAATACTTGTCCAAATTTAACAAAATCAAGTAATTTTATATATGTATTAGATCCAGCTGGAACCATAGTTGTTACTTGATCTTTAATTGGTTTATTCTTTTTGTTAAAACATAAAGATAAATTATCAAATCTTGCTTTTTGTTCATCTGTTTTTAAGAATTCAATTTGAATATCTAATTTCTTACATATATGTTCTTTAATATATTCTTCATATGATAAACCAGATACTCTTTCTATAATAATACCTAATAATGTATATCCTACATTTGAATAAGAAAACATCTTAGATGGTTTTGTAGTTAAATATGAATCTTTCAAAGCTTCAACAACATCATGATAGTCTTTATTTTCATCTAACATAAAATTATACAAATCACTTGTTATACCAGAACGATGATTTAATAAATCTTTTATTGTTATTGTTTCTTGATCAAACAATGATTTAAATGATAATTCAGGAATATATTTTTTAATATCATCTGATAATGATAATTTCCCATCTTCCATTAATTGTAAGATAGAAACAGCTGTAAATACTTTAGTATTAGATCCTATCATATACATGCTGTGATCATTTGTTTTAATTGCTGGTTTTAAGCTATCAAATCCTTCTTGTTTTTTATATACTATTTCTTTATCATTAAAAATAGCAATTTGATAACCTACACTCATTATCAAAGGAGAAAATGATTTAATGGCTTTATTAATTTGTTCATATAATTTATTCATAAGAAACACCTCTAACATAATTATATCATATATTTATTATTAATTCAATATTAAAAAAACACCTCTTTCGAGGTGTTTTAGTTTTAATATTATTTTTCTACTCCATTTAAGAATAAAGTATCTTCAATGAATTCATCAATAACTTCTTCATACATATCAAGTGGAGCTGATCCTAAACTTAATAATGCAGTATTGAATGCAACTTCATCAAAATATTCACCTAAAGCTTTTTGTGCTTTAGTATGCATATCATCCATTTTACTCCATGAATAGAAGTATTTCATTGTATTAGTAGGTACTTCAACTAATTGTTCGAAGAATGGTTTTGCAGTTTCAGGAGAATATGAATTATCACCTAATAATTCATTTAATAATTCAGTAAATTGATTAATATTTAATCCTTCATAACTAATTGCAAGGTCTAATCTAGCATTTAATAAACCATTATACATTTGGTTATATTTCATATAATCAATTGCAAGTTTTAATCCTTCTGAATTATAGTTATCAACAAAATCATAAGATTTAATTTCTACGTATGTTGCCCAACCTTCTGTATAACCAGAATTTCTAACTACTGAACGAATAGGATTTAATCCTAATCCTTTTGTATATACTCTTTGATATAAGTGACCTGGATAACCTTCATGAGCTAATGTTGTGAAGATATAGTTCTTATCATCAATATATAGAGGATTTAAATAAATTGATTCATTCTTAGTTTCATCAAGTGGTGATACAAAGTATGCAGCTGGAGAGAAGTTGTTTTGTAATGATTCTGGTACTAATTTAACAGTAGTGTTAATTTCCATACCTAAATCAGGTACAAATGCAGCTGATTTTTCAGCAAATAATTCTAATAATTCTTCTGGAGATAATTCTGAGAAGAATGGTGTTCCTTCAGTAACAGCTGTATAGAATTTATAATATTCACCAGGATTAGTATTTGCAAGTTTATTCCATTTAGAAATAACCATACTCATATTTCTTTCAACTGCTGATAATTTAGATTCTACATATTGGATTGCTTCATCACCTGTTAAATCTTTATAACCTAAAGTATCTTGTAACATTAAATTATAATATTCTTTACCACCTTCATACATACCGATACCGCCATAAATAGTAGCTTTACCTTTTAATGAAGGCATGTTTTCTTGAATGTAAGCATATGCGTTTGTTAAAGGACCTGTAATAGCATCTTTTGCTGCTGCTTCATAAGCAGCTTTTTGTTCTTCTGTTAAGAATGTAACTTCAGCAAGTTTATCATTAAAGATTCCTACTAAATAGTTATCATCTTTTACAGCAACGAATTCTTCACATTGACTAATTACTTTATCAATAACAAAGTCTGGCATTGCATATCCCATTTCAGCTTGTTTTTCAGTGAATTTGAAATATGTTTTAAATGCTTCTTCTGCTGATACACAATAGTCAATCCAGTCTTGAATATCTTGTTCATTTCTGAATTTATATTCTGCTAATTCTAGAGGAATATTACATTGATATCCTAAATATGAACCTAAGTATCCATTAGTCATGTAATTCATTTCTTCAGTAATACTTGCGATATATTCAAAGTAACGATACATAATTTCATAAGTATCTTTTTGTTCAGATGATAATTTAGCTTGATCAAAAGCTTCCATTTCAGTTAAAATAGCTGTAATTTCTGCTACTGATTCTTCATAATCACCAAAGTATGCTTCTGGTAAACCAGCTTCATAATGTTCTAATCCAAAGTTTTCAGGATTATTAAAGAAGAAGTTAACTGACATTTGATCACCTTCAAAAATAGCGATTAAAAGTTCTGACATAAATTTTTCAAACTCTTCATCCTTAGGAATATCAATTGTTAAAATACCATATACATTTTGAACTACTTCACCTTTTTCATTTTTAATAGTTCCAGATATATAATATTTACCTGGTGCAGATTGTTCGTTATTAGTATAAGTAGCTGTATATCCTTCTGGTAATTCTTCATTTAATTCAAGTGAGAAATTTCCACCATCTGCAACAACTGTTTTTGAAACAAGTTTTAATTCAAGTGGTTCTTCTTTTTCTTCAATAACAAGTTCTACAGTATTACTATAATTACTTGCTGAGAATTGTTCATCTATTGGGTATGCTTTTACTTTATAAGTATAAGTTCCTGGTTTTAATTCACTTGTATCAATAGTATATTCTAAACCTTCGATTTCTTTTTCAAGTAAACTGCCGTTTTGGAAAACACTATATGTACTTGCATTTTCTACTTCGCTCCAAGAAAGAACTTCTCCTTCTAATGTTAGTTCTGGCGCATCAATTTTAGGAGTAGTTTCACATGCAACTAGGAAAATACTAAATAATGCAGTAACAACACATAATAATTGTCTAATTGTCTTCATATTTTAAAGTTCCTTTCTATTATTTTTATATAAAAAATAGTATCTTTATTTAAAGATACTATTATTATACTCGCATTTAAATTAAATTGCAATATGTTTTGCTTGTTATTCCGTTACTTTATAAGTAACAAGAACGTTTTCATTTTCAATAAATATAACAACATATGATTTTTTACTATCTCTAGGTCTTGAAATGCTACCTGGACAAATAATATGAACACCATCAACATACTCATAATAATATTTATGGATATGTCCATGAATAAAAATATCACACTCATTTTGTTTAGCTATTTTTATAATATTTTCTCTTGTTAAATAAAATAAATGACCATGAGTTAAATATAATCTATGTTTTCCTAATGGAATAATTCTAATTGAATCAGATATAAAATAATCACAATTTCCTTTAACACATATAAATGGAAACACTGCTTTTGGATCTTCTTCTACGTCACCAGCATGTAAATATAAATCAGCATCAGGTTCTTGTCTTAAAACCATTTCTAATGCAGGATGATTTCGATGACTATCGCTTACAACAACTATTTTCATTTATTATTCTTTTTCATTAACAATTGTAACATCAAGTTGTCTGAATGGAATAACAATACCATTTTCATCAAATGCTTTCTTAACTTCATCTAACATTTGGAAATGTACTGTCCAATAATCTTCAGATTTAGCCCAACCACGTGCTACAATATTAATACTATTATCTCCATATCCTTCAACTTTAACAAACGGAGCAGGGTCTTTTAAAATAAGTGGATCTGCTTCTAAAGTTTTCATAATAACATCTATTGCAAGAGGAATATCTGTGTCATACGCAACGGCAAATGTATGAGCAATACGGCGAATTGGTTTAACACTAAAGTTAGTAATATTTCCATTTGCAAGAGTGCCATTAGGAATCATAACTACTTTATTATCAGGAGTTACAATATAAGTATAGAATAATTTAATATCTTCAACAGTTCCACCCATACCTTGTGCTTCAATATAATCCCCAAGTTTAAATGGTCTCATGAAAATAATAATTACCCAACCAGCTAAATTAGATAAAGATCCTTGTAAAGCTAAACCTAAAGCAACACTGAAAGACGCAATAATAGCACCAATACCAGCTGTATCAATTCCCACGTAAGCAAGGAATACAAAGAATAAAGCAGCTTTACCACCATATCTAATAAACTTATATGCTACCATAGCAATTGTTTTATCATTTCTCTTTTTAATAATCTTATTTCTTACTCTTTTTGCAATACCATTAACTAAGCCAAATAAAATAAATAAAACTACTAATCCGATTAATAACTTAACACCACTTGTTTGAACCCAATTAATAACTTTAGTTAATAATTCTTCCCAACTCCATGTAGGAGTTTCTACTGGTTCTTCAACACTTGATAATAATAAAAATAACTTATTAAACATAAATACCTCCTTATGTGTATAATTATATACTATTATTAATTCTTTTTAAAGAATATTGCAAAATAATATGGTATAATATACTAAAGAGGTGAGAAAATGAAAAAAATAATTACAATATTTATCCTTTTAATAGGAGTAGTTTCTTTAACAAGCTGTAAAAAACTTACAGTATCATTTCTAAATGAATCAGGAGAAATGATAAAAGAAATAAAAGTTAAAAAAGGTGAATCAATTGATTTAATCAATTTACCTTCAGAAACAGAAGATCATTACTATGAATGGGATAAAACAAACGATCAACTTAAAAACATTCAACAAGATATTACTGTTAATTTAATTAAGAAAAACAAATTAACAATAACATTTTTAAATGAAAATAATGAAATAATCACAACCGAAAAAGTTAAACCGGGTTCTTCATTAACTCTTCCAGAAACTCCTACTAATCCAGAAGGATATTATTACAAATGGAATAAAACAGAAGATTCATTAACTAATATCGTTGAAGATACACAAGTAAAATTACTAAAAAAAGAATATAATAAACAAGTCACATATATTATTGATGATGAAGTAATTTATCAAACTACAACAAATTACTTTAATAATGTTCAAGAACCTGAAATTCCTGAAAAATATACTAATGCAAGTTGGGAAGAAACAAAAGAACTTATTAATAATAAATATGAAATAACTTATACATTAAAATATGATTCTAAAAAACTATCAATAACATATATCGTAAACGGTGAAGAAGTATCACTAAGTCCTTCTTTATTTGATGGTTCAAAAGACATTATTTTACCAGACTATGAAAAAGAAGGATACCTTTTCCATGGTTGGTTTGTTGGCGAAATATCATTATACCGTTATCATCAAATTGATAAAGGTACTAACCACGACATAACTCTATACGCAAAAATGACAGAACTTCCAGAAGATGTAACTCTACCTGAAAGCACATACAAATTCACAGGAATTACTAAAACACCACATTCATCAAATCCTAATTTATTTGTATACCAACCAGTTATGCCATCTGATGCTGCAACATCAAGTAGACTAGCATACACTTGGTCAACAAGCGATTCTAGTATTGCAACAGTATCAGCATATTCATCAATTACAGCTAAAAAAGCGGGATACTGTGTTTTAACAGCAACACTAACAGCTGATCCTTCAGTTACAATCAACTGTTTAATTAAAGTATCAGCAGATGGAATAACATATGCTACTCCTGACGAAGCAACAACAAAAATCTACACTGTAACATTCAAAGCCCAAAATGGCGACATAATAGAACAACAAAAAGTACTATCAGGTCAAGCTGCATTACCTCCTACTCCTCCAATTCTTGAAGGATATGTATTTAATGGATGGGACACTGAAATCATCAACATTCAAGCAGATACTACAATTACTGCAACATATAAAGAAGGAACTAATAAATATGCAGGTAAAAAAGTAGCTATTATTGGTGATAGTATTTCTACATATCAAGACTATATCCCAGAAGGATATAAATGCTTCTACCCTTATCCAACAGCCGATGTTAACGACATCAACCAAACTTGGTGGATGCAAGTTATAAATAAACTAGGAGCAGGATTATTTGTTAATAACTCATATTCAGGAAGTTGTGTATCAGATTCAGGAACATCAGCAACACAAAGTGATGTTCGTCTTGCAACAACAGTATTCGGTGAAGAAACACCAGATGTTATTATTATTTATATGGGATCAAATGACTGTGCAAGTCCTTATTTAGGACATGCTACATTCGGTCCTGCATATGAAAGAATGTTAGAAAAACTACAAAAATTATGTCCTAATGCAGAAATCATTGTTTGTACTCTTGCAACAACAATTTTCTATAGTGCTGAGGAACAAACAAAATATAATAATACAATTATCGAATGTGCTAATAAATATGGAGCAACTTTAATTGATTTATCTAAAGTAGATATTTCAAATTATTTAGTAGATAGTGCTCATCCTAATAAAGCAGGTATGACTTTAATTGCTGAAGGTATTTTAGAAGCATTATTAAAATAAAAATAAAAAGATGCAATTAGAACTCGTTCGTTAGAAACGAACAGGTTCTATTGCATCTTTTTTTTGTTAAATTATTACCCATTCTACTACTTCTGCTTCATAAGCTTCTGGAATCATTAAGTTTCTTAACATTTTATCAATAATATTAATAGGTACTATATTTTCTCTATTTTCATTTCTTTCAATGTTTTCATCATATGAAGTTTCTAAGAAAATTATTTTTACACTTGCGTGATAGTCATGAAATAATTTTATTTGTTTTTGTCTTATCAAATTTGTTAAATTTGTTGCATTCCAAACAAATGACTTTTTTTGTCTTAAATATTCTTTTGCAAGTTCTTTTCCTGTATTATAAACAAGACCTTGTTCATCTGTAGGATCAATATTTAATTTTCTTCTAATATCATCAAGAGATATTACATCTAAATTAGGATAATGTTTTTTAATGTATGTGTCTTTACCAGTTCCTGGTAAACCACATATTAATATAACTTCTCCATAAGTATTATCATATAAAGTATCATTATACCAAATATTTGATCCTGATGTATATTGAAATTTTGTGTAATTGTTATTAAAAACAAAGGCTTTATCATAACAATTTAAATTCATTGAATTTAATTTGCAAATTTCTATTTTTTCTAACTGATTTTTTTGATCTGGTCCTATTCTACCAATGATATCAGCTTTTGATAGAATACATAGCATTTCAATAGAAAAATCATCTGTAAGATTATTGTTTAAAGATATCTTAATTATTTGTCTTTCTTCATCAAAAATAAATATTGGTTTAGAATGATATTTAATTAATAAACATATTGTTTCTCTAATCCTTTGATATTCCTTATTTCCTGAATATTTTAATTCTTTCCAAAAATATTCTCTTACCATCAATGCCCCTGTTCCTGCATGATGAGGAGAAACTATTTTACCATCTTCTATTTTACTACAAACTGTTTTACCTATATCGTGAAATAAAGCAGATAAAAATAATTCTAATTGTTTTCTTTTATTAAGTTTATTATATTCTTCTAATTTTATTAATGCTTCACATACCATTTTTGTATGAATTAAAACATTTCCTTCTTGATGATATATATATTCTTGTTCTGTATTTCTTAATTTATCAACAAAAGGATGAAGAATTTCCTTTTCAATTAAATCCCAATCAATAATATTATTAATAGGTAAGTATTTATATAAATCCATATTTCACCTAAAATAATTCATTTATTTCTTTATCTAATTTATTAGGAACAATAGGTCGATCTAACCAATGTGTTTCTGATGTTGTAACAGTTTGTAAAAATGAATATCTTACATATTTCATACGATCAATTACTTTTTCATCATCTTCGTATTTTATATATAATCCTTCCATTAAATCAGTATTATCAGTTTCTCTTAATTGTCTTTCAGGATCTAAGTTTAATTTGATTGCTGTTTCTTTTAAGTTTTCTAAATGTCTATCTGATATATAATTAGATTTACCAATATATTTTAAAATATCATCTATCGAATTAAATCTTCCTTCAACAAGAACAGGAACACTATAAACGGGGAAATCTTTTAATAGTTTTCTTCTTGATGAAGTTGATAAAAAAATTTGTTTTTCTTTGTCATATATATCAAATTCTAAGAAATAATGAGGTAATTTATCATAATATACAGTATGTTTTGCGAAAAGCCATTCACCATACATAATATATCTAGTTGTTAAAACTTGATATAATTCATCTTGATGTATACTTGCCCATTGTTTTAAGAAATTAAAATGTCTTTCACGATATCCACCTGTTAAATAATGACCTCTACTTTGTAATAATAATTCTTTCTTTTCATTGAAAGATATGGCACAATTAGCCCCATCAACTTTTTCTTCAATAACTAAATATTTTCCTTTGATTGTTGAAAAAGGAATTTGGCTTAAGTCTTCATCTCCTTGTTGTAATCTAGACCCCTCTAAATGATGGGTTCTAGGGTATTTTATTAAATCCATTTTCTCACCTTCATTCTTTAGTTGCAAGTAAGAATAAATGACCATTTACTCCACTAAATTTCAAATTTGTAACATTTAATTCATTAAATATATTTGTTAATATTTCTTTTGTTAATAAATGAATATGTTCAGGATTATTATCTGGTTTTGATGGTACTGTTATTACAATATATTTTTTTGTTATTCTTACCGCATTTTCAATTGCTTTTTTAACATCTTCGATATGTTCTAATACTTCAAGTAAAGTAACTACTTCATATGAATTACTTTCTATTTTTGTATTTGTTATATCATCTAAATATGAATTAATATTATTTATTCCTCCATCATGTAGATATTTAAACATTTCAACTCTTTTCGGTAGAATATCTATTGATGTGATTTCAATATTAGGAAATACTTTTAGAAGAGGTATTATAAATAATCCTCTTCCACTACCAATATCTAATAATGTTGAAGGATATATATTTTTTAAAAATCCGATTGTTTTAGTTATTCGAGGTAATTCATTTTTTTCTTTAAAATAATATAGTTTTAATTTGTGTTCTTTACCAATGGATATTAGTTCTTCTACTTCTAATTCATTTAAATCAAATAGATTTTTATGTAATAATTGTTTATTTATAATATCTATATTATTATTAATCAAGTATCCTCTAATATAAGCTAACATTAATAATGTATTATTTAGATTATCCATGAATATCACCTCTATAAAGTATTATATCATATATTGATGGTTTTGAAAATATTTTTTTATCACTTTCACATTTTTATTTTTCTTTTTGCATATAATATAAATATATATAAGGTGGTGGGATTATTAAAAAAATGAATGAAGATTTAAAAAAAGCAATAAAAAAATTAATTTATTCTGCGGTAATAATAGGATTAATTATTTTAATTATTTATATTATATTAGATAAATTTGGATTAACTGATATTTCTCAAGAAACATTACAAAATTATATTAATTCTACTAATGGACTTGCGCCTATAATATATATATTAATATCTTTCCTACAAGTTACTTTTATTCCTATACCTGGTTCTATCACCATACTTGCTGGAAATTATTTATTTGGTCCTTTTAAAGCATTTCTTTATTCATATATTGGAATGATGATAGGTTCAATTTTAGCTTTTTATTTAGGAAGAGTAATAGGAAAAAGATTTGTTTATTGGGTTGCAGGAGATAAGGATAAAGTTGAAGAATATTTAAGAAAAGTTAAAGGGAAAGAAACTGTTGTTTTATTTTTTATGTTTTTATTCCCTTTTTTCCCAGATGATATGTTATGTTGTTTAGCTGGAATCACTTCTATTTCATGGACTTGTTTTATTATAATGCAGTTAGTAACAAGAGTTACTTCTATTGCTGCAACATTATTTTTTATGTCTGGTGAGATAATTCCTTATCACGGATGGGGAATTCCTGTATTAATATTAGTTAGTATTTTAGGCATTGTGGCATTTATTTATTCATACAAGAATGCCGATAAAATTCAAGAATGGTTTGTTAATTTATTTAAGAATAAGAAAAAGACTAGAAATTAATTTTCTAGTCTTTTATAATTCTCTTAATTTTGCAATATCTAATATCAATTGTTCAGTTTTTTCCCAACCTAAACAAGGATCTGTTATTGATTTGCCATATACTCCACCTTCTGTTTTTTGACAACCATCTTCAATATATGATTCAATCATTAATCCTTTTACTATTTTTCTAATATCTTCATTATGTCTTGTGCTATGTAAAACTTCTTTTGCAATACGAATTTGTTCTTCGTAATGTTTTCCTGAATTTGCATGATTAGTATCAACAATAACAGCAGGATTCTTTAAATTAGATTCTTTATATAATTCACATAAACTTACTAAATCTTCATAATGATAATTCGGATGAGAAACACCTTTTTTATCAACATATCCTCTTAATATACAATGAGTATATTCATTGCCTTCACTAATTACTTCCCAACCACGATAAATAAAAGTATGAGATGATTGAGCAGCATGTACTGCATTCATCATTACTGTTAAATCACCACTTGTTGGATTTTTCATACCTGTTGGAATATCTAAGCCACTTGCTGTTAAACGATGTTGTTGATCTTCTACTGATCTTGCTCCTACAGCAACGTATGATAATAAATCTGATAAATAGCGATGATTTTCAGGATATAACATTTCATCTGCACATGAGAATCCTGTTTCTTCTAAAGCACGCATATGCAATTTACGAATTGCGATTAAGCCTTTTAACATATCTGGGTTTGATAAAGGATTTGGTTGATGTAACATTCCTTTATATCCTAAACCTGTTGTACGTGGTTTATTAGTATATATTCTAGGAATAATAATAATTTTATCCTTTACTTTTTCTTGTACTTTTCTTAATCTTGAAATATATTCTATTACCGCATCTTCACGGTCTGCTGAACATGGTCCAATAACTAAAATAAATTTATCGCTTTCGCCTTTAAATACTTTTTGGATTTCTTCATCATTTTTTTGTTTAATTAGAGCTAATTCTTCACTTAAAGGATATAGTTCTTTTATTTCTTTTGGAGTTGGTAGTTTTCTTAAAAATTCCATTTTCATATATATCACCTTTATTTCTTATCAAAATAAGATCTTCTTATTGTTGATGTTCTCATAATGTCTTTCATTTGTTCAATGTCTTCGTTTTCAATTGTTTCTTTAAGTTTATTGAATTGTGATAAAAACAATTCCATTTGACTTAATAATTCTTCTTTATTAAGTAAAAATAATTCGCTCCACATATTTTCATTAATTTTAGCAATTCTTGTTAAGTCTCTAAATGAATCTCCTGTATATTTAACTAATCCATCTGATTCTTTACATGTCATTAAACTCACCGCAATACAGTGTGTTAATTGAGATAAAAATCCGATCATTTCATCATGTTCTTCATTAGATAGTCTTGATATATTTTTAAATCCTAATATTTTACCTAAATCTTCAATTGCATTAATTGATTCTTCTTTTGCGTTTTCATTTAAAATTACAATATAGTTAGCATTTTTAAATATATTTTTATCAGCATTTTCAACACCAGATACTTCTTTACCTGCCATTGGATGAGCTAATACGTAATCAATGTCTTTTCTTATAAATGTTCTTAATTCTTGATCAACCCAAGTTTTAACACCTGTTACATCAGTTACTATTGATCCTGGTTTTAAAAATGATTGATATTCTTTTAACCAATTAATAAATTGATGAGGATATACTGCAAAAATAATTAAATCAAACATTGAAACATATTCTTCTTTTACATAAGAATATCCATGTTTAATAATTCCTTTATTTATTCCATAATTAATTGATTCTTGATTAATATCAATAGCTCCTACTTCAAATCCTATATCACTAAGTCCTTCCGCATATGATCCTCCTAGTAATCCAAGGCCAACTATTAATATTTTATTTTTTTTATTTATTAAACTTACATTATTCATATTTAACCTCAATTCCTAGTTTTTCCAAATCTTTAAAGAACGATGGATATGACTTTTTAACCGCATTAGTACCATTTATTACTCCACCATATACAGTTAACATAATAGACAAAGCCATAACTATTCGGTGATCATTATGTCCTTCTAATTCTCTTATAGGGTTATGAATATTTTGATTATTAATTATAACTTCATTATCTCTATCAATAACTTCAATACCAAATTTTAATAATTCTTCTTTAAGATCACTTATTCTATCACTTTCTTTAATTTTTAATCTTGATGTATTAATAAAGTGAGCACCATGTTTTAATGATGAAAAAACAAATAAAATAGGGCCTAAATCAATACAATTACTAATGTCAATAATTTGATATTTTTCATCTAATAATTTAAATAACTCTTTATATATTTTATCCCCTTGTAAAGAATCCTCTTTTAAATTATTAATAATAACATTACCATTTAAATAATTAAAGGCATCTAAGAATGCAGAATTAGAATAATCTCCTTCAACAAGATAAGATCCTTTATTATATTTTGAAGATCCTTTAATATAATATTTATTATTTTCTTGTTTAATATCTATTCCAGCTTGTCTTAATACATCAATAGTCATATCAACATAGTTTTTACTTTCTAACTTTGTTGTTAGATTAATAATGCTATCTTCTTTTAATAATGGTAAAGATAATAATAATCCAGAAATAAATTGACTACTTATGTTTCCTACAATATTGAATATTCCTGATTGAAGTTTTCCTTCAATTATTATTTTTTCTTCATATATTTCAATATTAAAACCTTGTTGTTTTAATATTTCTTCAAAAGGACCAATACCTCTTGATATTAATTTTTTAGTCCCTTTAAAGATTAATCTTTTACCTGTTAATGCTGCAACAGGTATCATAAAACGAAGAGTACTTCCTGATTCATAACAATCAAATATTAATTCATCTTCTAATGGTTCATTTAATGTTTTAATTGTTACGGTAGAGTTGTTAATAATTATTTCTTTTTTTAATGTTTTTAAACAATTTATTGTCGTAGTAATATCATTACTTAAAACAACATTTTCAATAATACATTCTTCATTTGATAATGCAGCTGCAATCAATAAGCGATGAGAATAACTTTTTGATGGTTGTGCATTAATAATACCTTTTGCGGTTGATTTTTCTATTTTTATTCTCATCACAAATTCCTTTCTTAGTTATATTTTTGATATAAATAATTAATAGCTTCTAAATACCCATTAAATCCATGACCTTTAATTTGTTTTTCAGCAACTAATGAAATATAACTATGTTTTCTAAATTCTTCTCTTTGATTAATATCAGAAATATGTACTTCCACTGTAGGGATATTAACTGATTTTAACGCATCTAATATTGCTACACTAGTATGAGTGTAAGCAGCAGGATTGATTACAATCCCATTTATTTTATTATAATAGGCTTCTTGTATCTTATCTACTAATTGTCCTTCATGATTAGATTGAAATATATCTATATCAATATTTAATTCTTTTGCTTTATTTTCAATCATTTCACATAAATCTTGATATGTCTTATTACCATATATTTCTGGTTCTCTAATTCCTAAAAAGTTTAAATTAGGTCCATTAAGAACAAGTATTTTAAATTCTTTTTTCATATTCTTTCTTAAATACTTTCTAATATTTTATTTATAGTATGAATAAATTCATCATCATTTTTAATAACAATATCAGCATATGATATATATGTTTGATAACGTTCATTATATAATTTAACTAATTTTTCTTTTGTTGAAGAAAGAGGTCTTGTAGTAGTTGTATGTAATTTATCTATATCTCGATCAATAAAGATTATTAATCCATTTGCTTTTAATAATTCAATATTTTTCTTTCTTTTAATAATTCCCCCACCAGTTGAAATTACTTTATTATTTAATACTGAAATATCTTCAACTACACTTGATTCGATATCACGAAATTCTTCTTCATTATCTTCTGTTAAATAATCTTTTATTTTTTTATTAATTCTTTTTTCTATTTCAAAATCAGTATCAATAAAATCTTTTGATAATATTCTTTTTAATTCCATCGCAATACTTGTTTTGCCACAAGAAGGCATTCCAATTAAAACAATATTTCTTTTTTCTTTAAGGATATTATTATATATTTTATCTTGAATAAATTTATCAATTTTTTTATTTAAAAATATACTTGATGCATATACAGCTTGAGATACTAACATATATAAACCTGTTGCGGTTTTAATATTTCTTTCTTCAGCATCAATTATTAATTTAGTTTTTAATGGATTATATATAACATCAATTACTGCTTCTACATTATTTAATTGATCTAAATCTATTAATGATTTATTAATATTAGGATACATTCCTACAGGAGTAGTATTAATTATTATTTGAATATCATTATGTTTATATATATCATTATATGTAATAGTGTTTTCTTTTTTATCACGAGACGCATATATAATTTCTTTAATTCCTAAATTTTTTAAAACAGCAGTAGCAGTTTTGGATGTTCCACCTGTTCCTAAAATTAAGGCTTTTTTATTTAAAACATCAATATTATTTTTAATAATTAAATCCTTTAATCCTAAATAATCAGTATTATATCCATATAATTTACCATTCTTATTTACAATTGTATTCACCGCATGAATTTCTTCTGCTGTCGAATCAATATAATCTAAATAAGGAATAACTTTTTCTTTATATGGAATAGTAACATTGATTGCGGTAAAATCTTTTCTAATCATAAAATCATCAAATTCTTCTTTTGATAATTCAACTAATTCATATTTATAATCATTTAAACTTTCATGAATTTGTTTAGAAAAACTATGTCCTAGTTTTTCCCCTATTAATCCATATTTCATATTATTCACCAAAATTTAAAAAATCATTTCCATATCTAATAGATAATAAATCACAAATAACTATTGCGGTTAAAGAATCAACAACAACACTCATTCTTCTAATAATAGCAGGATCATGTCTTCCTGTAATTTCTAAAGAAGTATTTTCTTTACTTTCTAAATCAATTGTATCTTGTTTAATACCAATAGATGGAGTAGGTTTAACAGCTAAATTAAATACAACTGGCATCCCATTAGAAATACCACCATTAATACCACCATTATTATTAGATTTCGTTTTTACTTTATTTTCTTCATATATAAACTCATCATTTGCGGTAGATCCATACATACCGGCAAATCCAAATCCAGTACCAAATTCAATACCTTTGACTCCACCTATTGAAAATAAGGCCTCTGCTAATTTTGATTCAACACTACTAAACCAAGGTTCACCAAGTCCAACAGGTAAACCACAAATAGCAGTTTGCAAAATACCACCAACTGAATCTTTTAACTTAGCAGCCTTTTCAATAGTTTCAATAATTTCATTTTCAATTGAATCTAATACAGGAATCTTTTTATTATCTAATGATTTGATATCTTCAAATACATTATCGAAATTACGATCTAAAACATTAAAACATTGTTTAATATGAGTGCCAATATATATATCCTTTTGTCTTAACGCATCAATTAAAATAGCACCACAAGCAACAATAACAGCAGTTATACGACCTGAAAAATGTCCTCCTCCTCGATAATCATTAAAACCATGATATTTTTCATAAGCTACATAATCAGCATGAGAAGGTCTTGGTTTATTTTTTATTTGTTCATAGTCATTACTATGAACATTTTTATTTTCAATAATAATGCTAATAGCTTCACCAGTAGTATAACCATTAAATACACCACTTAAAATATGAAATTCATCATCTTCATGACGAGTAGTTTCTATTTTATTCATTGGTTTTCTTTTATTTAATTGTGCTTTAATAAAATCTTCATTAATCTTTATTCCTGCACATATACCATCTAATACCGCTCCTATTGCGGGGCCATGACTTTCTCCCCAAATAGTTATTCTTAGATTATCTCCTAGAGTATTCTTCATAAAGACCTCCTATAAATAAGATTTAATATCATCTAATTTAATATTTTTTATTTCATATTTACCTATTTCATTTACTAATATTATATTAATAAATTCACTATTTCTTTTTTTATCAAGAGAAATATACTTAAATAATTCATCTTTAGTAATATTACATGAAGTAGGTAAATTATATTTTTCTAATATATTTTTAACTTCTTCTTTTAAGTTTTTATTTAACATATATAACATACCTATTCCTACACATTCACCATGTAGTAAATTAAACTTTTCACTACTTTCTATCGCATGTCCAACAGTATGTCCAAAATTCAATATTTTTCTAATTCCTTTTTCTTCAGGATCTTGTTCAACAACAGATTTTTTAACTAACAAGGCTTTTTCAATAACTTTATCAATATCATTATAAATATCAGAAGAATTCTTAATTAATTGATATAAATCAACATCACTTGTTAATCCCATTTTTAAAGCCTCAACTAATCCTGAATAAAACTGTCTCTTGTCTAATGTTTCTAAAACATTAGAATCAATAATAACTTTCTTAGGAGGATAAAAAGCACCTATAATATTCTTAATTCCTTTTTTATCAATTGCAGTTTTACCACCAATTGATGAATCAACTTGTGATAATAAAGTAGTAGGGATATTGTAAAAAGTTATTCCTCTCATGTATGTTGATGAAACAAAACCTGCTAAATCACCAACAACTCCTCCCCCTACTGCAATAACGCAGTCAGTTCTTAAAAAGGAATTTTCTATCATATAATCTAATATTTTTTCATAGTTAGAGAAATTTTTACTTTCTTCTCCTTGTTCTATAACATAAACAAAACCATTTAAACACTTTGATAAAACTTTATTTATATATATAGATGGAATTCCATTATCTGTTATTATCAATACTTTTCTATTTAAATCTAGATATTCTTCAATATGATCTAAACTATTTCTTTGAATAACAACATCATAAAGTTCATTTTTCATTGTTACTTGAAAAAGCATAAAACTCCTCCTTTAATTTTGATATACTCCTACAACTTTTAATTTATCACAGAAAATACTTAACGCTTTGAGCATATTTTTTCCTTCATTATTATTAATATTTCCTTCTATTTCAACATAAAAATAATAATTCCATATTAATTCTTTCATTGGTCTACTTCTTAAACTACGCATATTAAAACCATAAGAACCAATAATATTTAATGTTTTTGCAAGAGCACCAGCTTCATTCTTAACTGTATATACTAATATACATTGTTGTGAAGAATTGTTACTTATTGGATTATGAAGTACTCTACAAAAAGCTCCAAATCTTGTAGTATTTATATTACTTACATTAATATTACTTTTTATAATTTCTAAATCATAAATTTCAGCTGTCTCACTTGATGCAATAGCAGCAACACTTTCATCATCTAATTCAGCTACAAGTTTTGCAGCAACCGCTGTATTAGGTGCTTCTTCAACTTCTAATTTATATTCATTAATAAAATCAATACATTGATCTAATGCTTGCTTATGACTATAAACTTTTTTAATTTTTTCAATTGAAGTCCCTTTTTTACCAATTAAATTATGAGTTACTTCTAATTCATATACTTGATTAACATATAATGAACCAGAAAACATTAAGTCCATTACTAGTCCTACTTCACCCGCATAACTATTTTCAAGTGGTAATACACATACATCACATTCACCTTGTTCACAAGCTTTATAAGCATCGTTAAAACTTAAATATGAAACATATTCTGCATTAGGAAACATTCTTCTTGCTGCAATATACGCAAAAGCTCCTTGAACACCACTATATGCTACTTTTAAACCTTTTAATAAACTAGCTTGATATCTTTTAGAAATATCCATTGTATTTTGAAGAAAATTAACATAATATTCTTTAATGTCTTCATCTTTAATAAACTCAATATTTTTATTAATTACTTCTTGTTCTCTTGTAGAATCATAAATAGGTAAAGCATGTTCTTTTTTATAATTAGCTACTTCATTAGCTGCCTTCATTCTTTCTTCAAATAGTCTTGCCATTTCTTTATCTATTTCATTTATTCTTTTTCTTATATCTTTTAAATCTGACATATTATTTCTCCTTATAATCATCTATAAGTTTTTTAAACGCCGGTAATGCTCTTTTAATCATATCTAAAGAAACACAATATGATATTCTTACATATCCACTACAGCCAAATGAATCACTTGGTACTAATAACAACTCATAATCTCTTGCGTGTAATGAAAAGTTGATTGAATCATCTGATAATGCTTTAACAAATAAATAAAAAGCACCATCTGGTTTTACAACTTCATATCCATATTCAGTTAATTTATTATATAATAAATCCCTATTTTCTTTATATTGATTTATATCACTTGTATATCCTAAACAATGAGGAATCATATATTGAAATAATGTTGGTGCACATACAAATCCAAGAGATCTTCCAGATCCTAAAATAGATTTATATATATAATCTTTATTATTACATTTATTATTTACTAATATATATCCTATTCTTTCTCCTGGTAATGATAAAGATTTAGAGAATGAATAACAAATAATTGAATTATCATAATAATTTGTAATAAAAGGAACATTTATATCATCATATACTAATTCACGATATGGTTCATCTGATATTAGATATATATTATGGTTATATTCTTTTTGTTTTTTTTCTAATATAAAACATAATTTTTTTATTATTTCTTCATTATATACAACACCTGTTGGATTATTAGGTGAATTAATAATAATACATTTTGTATTATTATTAATACTTCTTTCTAACATATCAAAATCAGGAGTGAATGAAGGTTTTATCGAATTAACTACTTTAACAATTCCATCAGCATTTTCAATAAAAACTTTATATTCAGGAAAATAAGGAGCTATGATAATAACTTCTTCTGAAGGTTTAATTAAAGCTTTCAAAGAAATAGTTAATGATGCTGCAGCACCCACACTCATATATATATATTTATAATCTAAATCAGTATTATATTTTTTATTTAAATATTCAACTATTGATCTTTTAACATCATCATCTCCACTTGCAGAAGAATATCCATGAAGTTTTGTTGGATCAGTATTTTTTATTAAATCAATTAAAGTTTCATTTACTATCGAAGGAGATGGAATACTAGGATTACCTAAACTAAAATCAAAAACATTATCTTCACCAATTTCTTTTTTTCTCTTTTTACCATATTCATATAGTTCTCTTATTGCACTGCCTTGTGCCCCTAAAGAATACATTTTTGAGTTATACATATATATCTCCTTTCTACTATTATAATATTTTATTATACTGCAATTTCTATTTTTTTTCAATCATATCGCATAAAAAAACACCCATGACAATCCACGGGTGATATTTTTTTTATTCATCTACTACATATCCATATTCTAATTCATAATACACACCAATATTTTTCTTAATGTCAATTCTTAATATATCATCTGAATATCTTCCTTTACGATAAACATCTGAATATATTTTTCTTGTTTGACTTGGTGTATAACTTAATTTAGTTTTAGTTATAATTCTATTTATTGCGTAAGATAATGAAAATTCTTTTTGAATACCTACTTTTTCATTAGCAGCGCTAATATCGACTAATGAATACATAATAGGTTGTGAAATTGTAGGATCAGGTAATGCTACATTATATTGTGGGTCTTTACTTAATCGACCACTCTTTAAGTCTCTTAAATAACAATTGAATAATTTTAACCATTCTGAAGCATCTAATCTCTTATTAGGTCCAAAATTCTTACCTGTTTTATGAGCTACTTCAATGAAAGCTTTTTTAATATATCCTGGTAAATGTGACCATGCAATCTTAGAAACATTTTGATTTATATTAGCATTTGTTTGTTGTTCATTTAATGTATAAGGGAAATTACCTTGTTTTGCACGATTAAGTTCATTTGTAGCTTGGTTATCCGCAACACATAGATAAGGATTATTTCCTTTTAAAAGAATCTTAAACAATAATACAAATAAAGAATAATATTCATTGCCAAAAGTTCGATAGTATTGTGATACATCGCCTGATAATTCAGGGGCTGTATAACCTGGTGATGTTTTAGTTGCTGGAAATTTATCTATTTGATAACTATCACAGTCAACGAAATATACTTTAGAAAAATCTTGATTTTTAATCATTAGATTTTCCATTTTTATATCACCAACAATAATATTTCTTTTATGTAAATATACAAAAGTTTCTAAAATTGAAACAATCATTTGAACTAATTGTACTTTTGTTAAATTATATATACCAAAACCAGTATCTGGTCTTATTTGACTTATATAATGATTAACTTCTTTACCTATTGCTGATGGCATTGTAAATCCTACAAAAATATTAATAGAGTTATAAACAGCATCTTTAGGCCAAACAATTAATGAATTATTAATCGGATGAGATGTCATAAATTCTATTTTATTTTTTCTATTTCTTGAAAGATTTATTGTAGAAGATGTATTAAACAATATTTTAACTACAATATTAGGATCATCGGTAGCATAAACATAACCTTCACCACCTCGTCCTAATTCTTTTCTTAATACTATTTTAGCTTTTCTTCCTGTATAAACAACGCTTCCTTCTTGTAATGGAGCAGCATCAATTCTTACATCAGTTGGTAAAGATACTTTTTTACCTCCATAATAAGGGTATATTTCATTACTAGGAACATCATTTTCTTCTTTTTCTTCTTCTACAGTTTTTTTCTTTACGATATCTTCTTCTTTATCTAAAGAACATAGTAAACCATTACCAAATTGTTTAATTGTCCATAATTGTTCATCTTCAAAATAATAATCTAATTGATTAGAACGAAGTTTTGTTGAACCTACTTCAGCAATGAATTGAATTTTATCTGATTCAAACAACAATGATTTATCAATAACATAACTAAATTCTTGATTGTTTTTCTTTACCGCATCAATTCTTGAATCTTCTTCAGTATATAAACATGATAAATATCCTGTTATTGTTGTTTTGTAAAAGACAACTTTTAATTTATCTACTGGAAATGTTGTTTTAATTCTAAATGTTATTAATTCTTTAGGTGGTTCATATTTGTAAATAAAACATTTACCTGAAGAATCAATTGTACAAGCTTCAATATCATTTACATGATTATCTTCATAATCGAATTTTTTAAATGTATATCCTTCATTATCATTACATGTAATTAATAAAGTTGCTTTTTTAGATTTAATATTTGCAAAAGCTTTAATATAAGTTGTAGGTATAACTGTTATTTTACCTGTTTTAGGATCTGTTTTTAATAATCCAGAAGATAATAATTTAGTAGTTACTAATCTATTTTGTGCCAAAGCACGATATGCAGTTTCATTTAATACTATTATTCCTTTAGGTAAATTAGCTGATACTAACGCATCGCAAATTAAACTTGCAGAAGGACTAGTAAAACAGCTTTCAGAAAGAAAGATTCTACCAAATCTTTGAAAATATGTTGATATATTTTGAACTGCGACTTTTGTATTCATTATTATCCTCTCCTTATATTTTTAATTATGCTCTTTTAATATTATTTTCTTCATCCCAATATAATTTTTCATCAATATCACAGAAGAACATTAAATGAACATCTTCTATTTCATAAATATTATATAAATATATTCCTTCTTTAGAAATAGCAATCATTAATGTCTTATAATCATCATATAGTTCTTCATAATCTAAATCTTCATATTCACAGATTTCCTTAAATTTAGAAAGAATAAGTTTTGCTTCTTCTTCTGTTAATAGTGGAATATCTCCATCATATACAATTTCTTCTTGTACTTCTTCATTTTCAGGTGTTTCAATTTCTTCTTGTTCTTCAACTTGAGGTTCAATTACTGGACGAGGATATTCTTTTATCACACGTTCATTAATTACACAGTCTTCTTTTACTAAGATAGAAACACCGCAGTCATCTCTACTAGGTGACATTTCTACTAATCTAGGTAGATAATCTTCAGATAATATTTTTTGTGCGTCTTCGAAATTTTCTGAACTGATAATTCTTTCAAATAATTTTGTTACGCCTGCGTATCTTTTATGGAAATTATCTCCTACTCTTTCGAAGAAAGCATCACATCCATCTGTTGTTAAAATAACACCATTAATTTTAATTTTATCTGTTTTTCTTATTTGAAATGCACTATGACAATAATTGATTTCATCTTTTCTCGCAAATGAATATATATTACTTGGATAATATGTTCCATTTACTTCGCCTTCTTTTTTTTCTTCTAAAACAATTTTTAATTTGTCATCAACTACAGCACCTACAACACCATCACCAATCAAACCGATTAAATATTTATCATTTTTCTCAACAAAGAATAATAATGTTGCGTTCATAGCACCTAAATAAAAACCATCTATGTTATTTTTTTCTTCAAATTTTTGATATTTTTCAAGATTTTCTTGTTTATAACTTTCAAAAACTTCAGGATGATCTTTGACATATTCAAGTTGTGCATTAACAATTGTATCAACTATTGTTTTACGATATTTAATTTGTTCTTCAACAACATTTAAATCATATGCATATAATTCATCAAAATGTTCAGTAAATAACTGACCAATAACTTTTGTTGTTATATCTGAACCTATATGAGAATATTTAGAAGAACCACATCCATCTGATAAAACTGCTACTGAAACACCATTATTTTGAACACATAGAGCTTTATCTTGACAAGGAATATCTCCTTTAATATGAGATTTTCCTCGAAGTTCTCCATAACACATTTTATATTTATAGTTTTCCATAATTAAATTTCTGACCAACTATCAATTTCTGTTGTATCTAATTTAACTTTTTCCCCAACTTTTGATTGTGATACAACTTCTACACTCTTACCTAACCATTCAAAGAATTCTTCAAATTTTAAATCTTTTAAATGTCTTGCTTTAGGAATAGGAGAAAAACCATTTAATACATCCATTATTTGATGGAATTTTTCTTCATTATCATCAGAACCTACCGCAATTGGCCATAAAACTAATCTCTTTTCTTCGATTAGTTTTTTTGTTCTTGCTTGAACTTCTGGTAACTTTTCTTTATCCCCAGGTTTACCATCTGTAATAATAACAAGCCATGGTTGATAATATTCAATACCATTTAATTTATAAGCTTGTTTTCTTTCTTCTAATAAATCTAAGCATTTTTCTACACCATGAGCTAAAGCGGTTCCACCTTCAGCAGTTAGTTTTGGAGCTTTTCTATCAACTACAGTAGAAAAATCTTCTACAACACTAACTTCACTATTAAAGCTTATAACTGCTACTTCACAAGAAGCTTGAGCTTGTTCACTATTATTAAGTGATTCATATAAAGCTACAACACCACGATTTAATTGAGTTATTGCATCATCTTTAGCCATTGAACCACTAGTATCTAAACAAAGACAAACAGGTAAACGTGCACTTGTATTAAACTTTAAATCGTCATCACCTAAATATCTATTTTCCATACTTATCACCTATTAGATTTCTTCCCATCCTGATGTAGGAGCAATTAAAATCTTTTCACCAACTTTAGATTGAGATACAATTTCAACACTCTTACTTAACCATTCAAAGAATTCTTCAAAACAGAAACCTTTTAAATGTTTTGCTCCACGGCGTGAAAAATCATTTAAAACATTCATATCAACACCACTACCAATACCTACTGAGAAAACAACTAATTTTTTACCTGCTTCCATTTCTTTCATTCTTTCTTGAACTACTTTTAATGAGTTACGATTATTAGGTTCTCCATCAGACATAATAACAATCCAAGGTTGATAATATTCAACACCTGCTTGTTTATAATCTTGTTTTCTATCTTCTAATAATTTTAACGCAAGTTCAACACCTTCAGTCATATCAGTACCACCTGATGCTGATAAGCGAAGTGGTTCTTTACGATCAACTGTAGAGAAATCTTCTAAACATTTTGCACCTGTACTAAAAGTAACAACTGCAATTTCACATGATAATGAAGCTTGTTCACTTCCTCTTACCGCATCATAGAATTTATTAACACCCTCTTCAAGTTCTTTAATACAATCATACATACTTCCACTTACGTCTAAACATAGACATACTGGAATTCTCGCCGCTGTGTTATATACTAAATCGTCATCGCCTAAATATTTATTATTCATTTTCTATTTCTCCTTTTCCTTTTTTATATTTCTCCCCAGTCATTGACTGTAGTCATATCTAATCTTACTGTTTCTCCAACTTGAGATTGTGATACAGTAGAAACACTCTTACTTAACCATTCAAAGAATTGTTCAATTTTATCTGTTTTAATTGAAATAGGTTTTCTCTTGCTTGAGAACCCCGCAAGCGCACTCTTATCTGCATCTTCTGTCAACGCAAGAGGGAAAACAACTAATTTCTTATTAGCTTCTAATTCTTTACATCTATTTTGAATAGCTTGAATATTTTCAGAAGAATCTGGTTCACCATCAGTAAATAATACTAACCATGGTTGATAATATTCAATACCATTATTTTGATAATCTTTCTTTCTTGCTTCTAAAGTGTCTAATGCTTTTTCAACACCCGCAACCATATTAGTATTATTACCAATATTAAGTTGTTCTACTGTCATTGGATTTTTTCTATCAATACCAGAAAAATCTTCTTGTAATTGTGCAAAGTCACTAAATGTTACAATCGCAATTTCACATGAAAGACTAGCCATTTCATCATTTCTAATAACATCATAAAACTTATTAATTCCATCTACCATGTCATCAAGTAATGTTCTACCACCTTCAACAATTCGCCATTCTCTTCCGTCACGGAATTCTGTTCTTCCTGTATCAACACAATTAGAAGTATCAAAAATTCTTAACATTGAACTAGATACATCCACACAAAAACATACAGGTATTCTTGCGGCAGTATTATATATTAAAGCATCATCGCCTATATTTTTATTATTTTTATTAAATTCCATATTTTTCTCCTTTTAAATATCCGACCATTCAGCTAATTCAGAATAATCTAATTCCACATTTTCAACAGAATGAAAATTATATATATTCTTCTCAAGCCAAATAAAGAAATCACTTATTTTTTCTTTTCCTATAACAATAGGATTATTTACATCAGATAATGATTTTAACTCATCTTTTTGATTATTCAAATCATCACCTAAATATACAGTAACTATATGTAATTGATTATGTTCTTCTGCTGAATTAATTTTTTCTCTTCCACCATTGAAAGAAACGCCTTTCAAATTCCCCCCTGAAATAATAACCATCCATGCAGTAGAATATTCTATTCCATTTTCATTATATAAAGACTTACGTTGTTCTAATTCTTCATATCCTTTTAAGATACTCAAATCTAAATTCTTTAATCCTTCATATTGAAGATTAATCTTTTCATCTTCTTCAACTGTTGTAAATCTTCTAATTACTTTTCCATCAGATGAACTGACAATACATAATTCAACCGAATCTCTTAATTTAGAACTATTATTAATATTATTTAAAAATGAATTAATTTCGCTTTCTAATTCTTTTTCTTTAGGAAAAGAACCATCATTTTTTAAATCCTCACTAATATCTAAACAAATACATACCGGTATTCTTGATGAAGTATTAAAAATCAAATCTTCATCATACACATTATTTAATCCCATAAAAACCTCCTTTATAATTCATAATCCATCATTTTCCAATTATCTTTATCAATAACCGCAAACTTGTTCTTCTTGAAAATCTTTGATATACCCTTTACTTGAGTAACAATTGCAAACTTTTCATCCCATTTATTTATATCTGAAGAAGGATGAACATATAAAATTAATTTTTCTGAACAACCTAAGAAAGCAAATTCTTCAATAAATTCTATATGTTTAGGTATAACAAAACTAACTAAATTTTTACAATTCAAGAAAGTATTCTTTTTAATCTGTCTTGTTCCATTAGATATAACAATCTCTTTAACATTTGAACAAAAAGCAAAAGTTTGATCATATAATATTTGATCAGTAACTACTACTTTTTCTAAACTAGCTGGAACATATCGATGTTGATTATTGAATAAATAACATAAATTACTATTCATTGTTGATTCTAATTTATTTCCAACAAAAGGAACTTTTAATTTTCTAACTTCTGTTTGAGATAAAATATCTTTTCCAATATATGAAACGCTATTTTCAATAACAACATTATCAACTATCATTTCACTAAAACAATAGTCATCTAAATATTCAACATTATTAGTATTAATTTCTGTTACATTACAACCTTTAAATACATTAGAATTAATACGTTTTACACGACTAGGAATAACAATTAAACCATTTATAGATTTAGCTGCATATAATAATACTTCTTCTTTTTTAGAAACCAATAAATTATCGATTACTTCAAAATAATCATTACTTTCCATTTCAATACTATTAATAGTCGTATTTGCGAACGACATTGGTTGAATATTAAATAAATAATTTGATAATACTAATTTATTAATTACAAATGATACTTTTGTTCCAGCAAACTGATAATCATATAATTCACGAATATTATTTAATTCTAATAATTCAAGTCTTTCAATTTTTAAATTATTAAACACGCTAGGTAATAAATCAAAAACTTTTGTTAATTTAATTTCTTTAATTGATTTTGCTTTTGTAAAGAAAGAATTATCAATATGCTTTCCATGATATATTACTTTCTCAAGACAATTTAATGATTCACTAAATTCATTAGATAAAGTAAGTTTCATATCCATATATTCAGTTATTTCAATACTTCTTGTTTTTATCTTACTAAATTCTTTATTACTGATAAGGTTATTGCTGTTAACAATAATAGAATCAACAATACTAATATTTTCTAAAGCATCTTGCTTAATTTCTTTAATATTTTCATTAATCTTTAAAATATTTAAATTTTGATTATAACAATAATACAAAGTATCTTGATAATAAATCATATTATTATCATGTTCTAATCCTTCAGAAGTTAATGTTTGAATATATGTTTTTACAAAGACTTTATCCTCTAAAGTATTTAATTTATCAGACAAAATTAAATTTTGAATATTTAAATATTTAAAAGTATTTACTTCAAAACTACTTTGTGAAATCTTACTTAAATCAAGAGTATTAAAATAAGCAATTTGTCCGGTAAATTCTTTAATGATTTTACCATTTAAAATAGTTAAATCAAGTTTATTATTTAAAGCAGTATTACCGAATACATAATTTAATGTGTTTGGTCTGTCAACATTTAAACCAATAAAAGGTAAAACAAGTTTTTGAATATTACAAGAATTTAATAAAATATTTTCTTTTATATTAATTACTTCTTCTGTTAATATTAATTCTTTCAAATTATCACAATTACAGAATGCTTCTTTTTTGATAAGTTGAACATGATTAGTATTAATTTTTGTTATTTTAGAACAATTTTCAAAAGCATTACTATGAATAACTAATACGTCGCTAGGAATATTAATTTCACCTACAGTATTTTTATTAACAAATAATAAGCTTGTTCCACTATTAGAAATAATCATTCCATCTTCATTACGGTAATATTCATTACTAATAAGATCTATTTTCTTAATACTAGATCCTTTACAAACATCAGGACTAATATACATAATATTATATCCTATCTTTAAAATTTCAAGATTTGAACAATTTTCAAATACAGAATTACCTATTCTTTCAATATTAGATAAATCAAGATTAGATAAATTAGTATTGAAAAATGCTTTATCACCTATTGATAAAACCTTTGAAAAATCAATATCAATATTACCATTAAAATTATAAAAACAATAACTCGGAATTACTTCAATATCACAATCTAATTTAAAATCAGCAATCGATAAATTACTAAATGCTCCAATTCCACCTAAGAATTTTGTAATTTTAACCTTATTTAAATTTTTAGGTAAATAATACATTCTTTGTTGATTTTTAATCTCTTGATACAACAATTTAGAACCATCATACTTCTTAATGGAAAATAACATTCCAAATTGATTAGTATGTAATGGTAATTCAATTGACTTCAAATTAGAACATTCTGCAAATATTCCTCTTCCAACATATTCTGCATCTTTTGAAATAACACAATTTTCAATTGCTGTTTTCATGAAAGCAAATGAACCAATAGTTAAAACATCGTTAAAATCAGGCAATGTTTTTAAACTGCTACATCCTGAAAAGGCATATTTACCAATCCTTTTAATTGGTTGATCAAAAGAAATATTAGTTACAAAAGATAAATCCTTAAAATAACTATCTGGAATAATCGAATCCATAAATTTAATACTACGAATCGACTCTACTCCTTGGAATACTTCACTTAATTTTTGATTTTCTAAAATGTTAATGTCGATATGTTGTAATCCAAAACAGTTTTTAAACGCATCTTGGCCAATTTTCTTGACATTAACTAATGAAATAGAAACTAGTTTAGAACAACCATAAAATGAATTATCACCTATTGTTTGTCCTACAATATTAAATGGTAAGCTTATTAAATTAAAACAATTCTTAAAAGCATTATTACCAATTTCTTTAACATTTTGATTTAAATGAATTTTTTCTAATTGATAACAGTTTTCAAATGAACTATTACTTACTATTTCAACATTAGATAAATCAGATAAGAAATTTAATTGATGACAATCTTTAAAACAATTTTTTGGAATTACATTTCCTCGATAATCTATTTTTAATGTTAATAATGAGTTACATCCTTCAAAACAAGAATTATTTAATTTTTCTACTAAATTAATTATTTCAATATTCTTTAAATTTAAACAATTCATAAAGTATTCATTAGGTATTTCTTTATTAACATAAACCTTAATGATATTTAACTTGTTATATTTTGAATTAAATTCTTTAATATCATCTTCAAATATTGTATATAAACAATTAGAATCTTTATCTGCCCCAATTGATAAATTTGTTAATGAATAACAACCTTTAAACATTAAATTCTCATAATCATTAACTGTACTCATGTCAATTGATTCAAAACTTTCACAATTAGTAAAAGCTTCTTTACCAATTGATTTAAAATTATTAAAATCAATCATTCCTTCACTTGTTAAAGCATTAATTCTTACGAGTTTCTTACAACCATAAAAGGCTCTATTACCAATTTCTACATCATCAGATTCAAATTTGATTCCTTGTAATTTAATACACCCTTCAAAACAAGATGTTGGAATTAAAGATATTGGACATTCTATTTTTATTTTTTCTAATGTTTGCCAATTCATGAAAGCTTCTTCTGGGAGATTAGATGATAATATTTTAATATTTTTTATATGTGTTGTTTCATTAAATTTTTCAATTGAATCTTCAAATAACATATAAGGAAGAACATTATTCTTTAATTCATTAAAACTAAGACTTGTAATCTTTAATCCTTTTAAAGCATTTCTTTCAAATTCTACACCTTTTGGTAATTCAAATTGTGGAATAACTTCATCTGAATTAATAAAAGCATTAGCTTTTACTAATTTTAACTTAGGTAGATTATTTAAATCACCACTAATCATTGAAATAGTAATACTATTAGATTCTAATATTTCAATATTATTTAAAATATTAGTAATATCTAAATTATCACAATTATTAAAACAATTAGCAGGTAATGAATTACCAAGATAATTCATTTTTAATGAAGATAGTTTTTTACATCCCCTAAATGCATTATCTCCTAAATATATTACATCATTAATTACTTCAATTTCTTCAATATTTATACAATTTTCAAAATAATGATTAGGAATACGTTCATTAACATAAATAGTAACTTTCTTTAAATCACTATATTTAGAATTAAATATTTTAATATCATTTTCAAATAATGTATAAAGAAGTAATGAAGTTTTATCAACTGATAAAATTATTGATTCAATTGAATAACAACCATTAAACATTAATTTTTCAACTTTTGAGACATTTTTCATATCAATGTCTTTTAATTTTGAACATTTGTTAAAAGCAAGAGAACCAATTGATTTAAAATTATTTAAATCTAATACATTACTACCTGGTTTTGAATTAATTCTTTGTAAACTTTCGCATCCATAGAATGCTTTATCACCGATAGAAACATTTTTAGAGTCAAATTTTACAACTTCTAATTTAATACAGCCTTCAAAACAAGATGAAGGGATTCTTGTGATTTCAACATCAAATTTAACTTTTTCTAAGTTTTCCCATCCTTTAAAAGCTGTAGGAATTATATCGTTTGTTTTAATTAAAACATTTTTAACCATTGATGTTTGATTAAATTTATCAATAGAATCTTCAAAAAACATATAAGGATAAAAAATTGATCCTTGATCATCTTTCATATTTAAATCTTTAAATACTAATGTTGTTATATTTAGTCCACTTAAAGATCCTTTTTCAAAAACTACTCCATCAGGAAACTCAAAAATATCAATTTTATTTTTCGTATTCTTAAATGCATCTTTTTTTACAACTTTTAATTTAGGTAAAAAAACAAAAGAACCATTAAAATTATCTAATGTTAAACTATTATTTTCTAAAATCTCAATATTAGAAAAAATATTATTTAAATTAAGTTTATTACATTCATCAAAACAATAAGAAGGTAAAACATTACCTAAATAATTCATCTTTAAAGTTGTTAAATTCTCACATCCTTTAAAAGCCGATGCTCCTATTGTATGAATATCACCTATTATTTCAATTTCTTGTAAAGTACGACAATCCTCAAAGAATGCCTCAGGTATTATTCCATCAGTAAATTCAATTGTTATTTTATCTAAATTAACTTTTTTATAATCAATTTTAAATTCAGAATATAAATCAATTAATCTTTTAACATTTGTATTTTTATTAATAGTTAATTTTCTAACATTAGTTCCTTCTAATGCGCCATCATTAATTTGTGTATTAGAAAGATCTAAATAAGTTAAATATTTACAATTTTTAAAAGCAGCTTCTCCTATATATGTAAAATGACCATTACCTAAGCGTTTAACGCTAATTAAGGACGTATTTTCAAACGCATGATCATTTATCTTATTAATACTGCTACCCAAAACTAATTTAAGATTATTACAATTCTTAACAAAACCATCTGGTATTTCAGTAATACTATTAGGTAATACAACAGCTTCTAAACTAGATAATCCTGTAAATAAATTATCTGGTAAACTTTTTATTGTATTAGGAACACTAATCATTCTAATTTTTTTCTTTCCTTTAAAGATATTACTATTAAGTTCTTTAATCCCATAAGGAATAGTAACAATTATTCTATCATCTTTAAAAGACGTCAATTTATTATCCTTTACAATAAAATCAGTATTACTCTCATTAAAAGCACCTACTCCAAATGTTACATTAGTTGAAATTTTACCTAAATCACTATGATTTAAATCACGTGGATCAACCCAACTAATCGGTTCATCAACTAATCCTGTATGTTCTAAAATGCAATATAAATAATAAGCATATACACTAACAGGTATATGATTATTATCAAATTCATTAGAAACTTTCTCTACAGCAACAGCTAAATCTTTCTTTTGTTTTGTTAACACTCCATTAAGAAGAATTTCAATAAAATTACAACAACTATATAATTCTTGTAATTGAATGTATTGAATGACATCGTGTTCATTTTGACAATATTTTTCAAAGTGTTTAATAACATAAGTTTTATCTTTACAATCTAAAAAATTTGTCTTTAATTCTTTCGATATAAAATCATAAAAACTCATTAAAATCCTCCTTTTTTCGTTTCATACTTGCACATTCAAGTTTATCATATTTTAAAAGAAAATACAAGATAATTTTTGCTTTTTTTTGACAAAATTATCTTGTATTTTTTTATTTTTTTGCAGTAAAAAGAACAAAGCCTAAATTAAAGTAAAAAGACTCTTCTTGGAATTTTATTTCCAAATCATCATAGATAGATTCATACCATTTTAGGTCATTATAAATATCTTGATTATTCGGATATCTTTCACGCATAATTTTTAAATCTTCTAAAATAAATGAAAAATAAGTATGGAATAAAGCAGATCTTTCATCATTATCCATTCCAATTGTTGATAAGCCTGATTTTTCTAAAACAATATCTTTGTAGCCACATCTCTTAAGATATGTATAGATTTCTCTTCCGCTTTTTCTATGTCCTGCAGTTTCATTTTTTCCACATATATTAACTACACGTTCAAATTCTCTATTCTCATCTGGATATGCTAGATTCAATCCATCATCGATATCTTTTATTATAATAAAACCTCCAGGTTTTAATTTCGTTTTCAGTTCTCTTAATAGTTTATAAGGATTCTTTAAATGTAAAATAACCATACTAATATTAATAACATCAAATGACTCTATACTAATATTTTCCATAATTGTTTCTAATTGTTCACCTAAATCTTCATCTTCGACATTTAAATTATAAAAAACTATTTTATTATCAATTCCGTATTTTTTATTTGCGTATTCAACAGCTTTATTGTCATATTCTAATCCAACTATTTTTTCCACATCATAAACATTTCCTATTCGATCCATTATAAAATCGCCATTATTTGAACCAACATCTAATACTTTAATATTGTTCATATTCAATAAGACTTTATCGTATATGGGTCTATCAAATGTTTCTAATAATTTTTGTTGAATCTTTAATCTTTTTACTTCCTTTTTATCATCTAAACTAAAATATTGATTAGATAAGCGATGTCCTTTTTGTTTTGTATTATTAATTAGTTTCTTAGTTTTACTACGCAACATCGATTTTAATTTATCAATAGTAGCTTGAAAATAGTCTTTACTAAACACAACACCGTTATACTTTGATAATTTTTCAAATCCCGGTATTGGTACCTTAGGCCATTCAAAACCATTCACCATAAATGGAATTATGTTTTTATCATGCTCTATCGCATGCGAAATTTCAAGTCTGAGCCAATCTTTTTCATTTTCACATCTATCTAACGCATTTTTATTTAATATTAAAACAAAGTCATCGCATTCTTCAATAGTGTCATATAACTTAACATTAAAGTCACCATTTCTTAATTCTTCTATATCAAAAAAGGGATTGTATCCTTCTAATAGTAAATGTTCATATACTAATCGAGCTAATTCATATCCGCCTTCACGGCGATAACTAATAAATATATTGTACATATTCTACCTCTTATGTTTATTTTTTATACAAATATTATACTACAGCATTCAATTTAACTATATAAAAATGATTATTTTTTATTATTTAATTACTCTTTGTTAATCAATTTTTTCCTATAATATTAACACTTTAACCTCTTTCTTTGACTTTTTTATAAAAATAATATATACTCAATATATCATTAGAAAGGAGGAACATCAATGATTAAAAAACTATTAAATTATTTTACCTTGGTAGAAAAAATAATATGGTTAAGTTCAGTTATTTTTATAATCGCTTGTTTTTGTATATTTGATAGATCCAATTATTTTAATTTAATCACTTCTATTCTTGGTGTTACTTCTTTAATTTTTGGGGCAAAAGCTAATCCAATAAGCCAAGTTTTTGGAATTGGTTTTTGTATTTTATATGCGGTGATATCAGTTAAATATCGTTATTATGGAGAGATGTTAACATATCTTTTAATGACTCTACCTATGACTGTGATTGCGATGATATCATGGTTTAAGAACCCTTATAAAGGAAATAAAAGTGAAGTTACAATTGGAAAAATATCTAAAAAAGAAACTATTTTTATGTTTATTGTAGCTATAATTATTACTTCTATTTTCTATTTTATCCTAAAATATTTTAATACTGCTAATCTCATATTTAGTACTATTTCAATTACTACTAGTTTTATTGCGGTATACTTAACTTATAAAAGAAGCCCTTTTTATGCGGTGGGATACGCTTGTAATGATATTGTTTTAATTATTTTATGGACTCTCGCAAGTATAGAAAACATATCTTATATTTCAATATTAGCTTGCTTTGTTGCTTTTTTCGTAAGTGATATTTACGCTTTTATTAATTGGACTAATATTCAAAAAAAACAAAACATAAAAGACACACTAGATTCTAAGTAATCAATATTTGATTACCTATCTAATGTGTCTTTTTTATTTATTACATTACTTTATTTTAAACTTCTTGATTTTAAATCAAACATAACTCCAACTATTAATGGAACTGCTATAAATATTACTGCCCATACAGCATCAACTTTAATTGATTTTTCAGTAATATATCCATATATTGCGGTACCCCCACAAACTATAATAGGGAAACACCAACAAACCCACGTAATTATAGTATATGTTTTTTTCTTTTTTTCTATTAAAGTTGTATCTTTTAATTTTGGATGATTTTGGATTTTTTCATCAATTTCTTTAATTAATTTTTCTAAATTAAAATCTTCTTGATAATCATAATCAATAAAAAGTTTTTCTAAATCCTCTGCATTTATTCCAGCATGATATACTACAACATTATATTTATCTTCAAAAAAATCTATAATGACATAAATATTATGATAATTATAATTTAATTGAATTGTTTTACCTAATTTATTGATTGTAGGATAAACTCCTACTCCAACGTATTTAGATAATAACTTTTTAATTTCTCCACTCAAATATAATTCAAAGATTCTATCTAAATTACTATATTCATTTTTATCTTTAGAATTTAAATAATTTTCGATTTTTCTTTTCATATCAATAAATTATCCTTTTGTATTTTAATTTCAATAACTAGACATATCAGAAGTTAAATATTATAATAAATACTCAAATATAATCACTCTAATAAATGTAACAAGTCGCATTTTTCTTATCCTACCTCGAATGTGCAACAATTTACAACAAATACAATTCATTATAATAGTTTAGATAATTTATATTTAACATATATTTATCAGTATTTTTTTAGATACATAATAATTTATTACCATAATTATTTTAGTCGTATAACATCAATTGGATTTCTACTGATTGCCCTATGTAGAGATATATAACTTATTAAAAAATTAACTGAAACTGTTACAAATAGTATAATCATTGCATATTGATATCTAAAAACTAATAAGTTTATACTTGATGAATATTCACCTATTAAAGCAGTATTAGTCACATTAATAAAAACTATTCCTATGACCAAAGAGATTATAAATGATATTAAAATAATAAAAATACTTTGCAACAAATACACGTTAAGTATTGACTTCTTTTTAATACCAATTGCTCTCAATATCCCGTTTTCTTTATCTTTTGATTTAACAATTTGAGAAATAACTATTGTATTAATCAAAACTATTAAAAGTATCATTAAAGGAACAAGTATATTACTAATAAATCTCGCAACTGACAAATCATCTTCAAATGAATTTAAGCGTTCAGTATAATAGTAATTTGCGTAATAACCATAATCATTATAAATAGATTTTAAAAAAGAATATTGATTATCAACAGATGATGTTTTAATTAATATTGAATTATTTATTGTAAAATCATCTAGCTTCTTTTTGATTTCCTTTGATACGATTATCTCATCTTCTCCTCCAACTATTATACCTTTTATAACTAAATTATTCAGTTCTAGTTTTGCATTTAATTCATTATTCTCTATAATTTGTAAATCAATAGTTTCATTAATGTGTACTGGTGTTCTTAAAAGTTCTCCAGTAAAATACTGCTCTCCTAAATAATAAACAATATCAGATTTTTCGTTAAAAATACTATTATATACATTTAATGAGAGATATATTTCATTTTCTATTGGAACCAGCTCTGATTTATTTTTTATATGTTCTATATCATTAAAATAAGAACTATATAAGATGCTCGATGTATGTAAGCTATTTAAGCCAGTAATATTACTATTCGTATCACCGTGTGATACTTTCAGTAAAAACTCACCATTTTCATTACCTATATTAAAATATGAATGTACATTTGTGTATACGCTATCTTCTGTATGAAAAATAATTTTTTCGCTTAAATTCATTCTTGCTTTATCATATGCTTCAGTATTGGGATTATCAATATCTAAATCATCATTACCAAAAAAATAAGTATGATAAATTCCCGAAATATATATTTTAGTTGCATCTTTAATATAATATTGTTCTATACTTTCAAAATTAAATTCATTTTTAAGTACTTCTTTGCCGTTTAATTTATAATAAAGTTTACCTGATTCAACATAATCATATAGATAATAATCTGGCAAAATTATACTTTCATTATCTATTTCTCGATAATTAGGATACATATCATATCCCATTTCTATTACTTCTTCAATTGATTTAATAGTACCATTTCTAATATATTTTAAATCTTCATATTGAATAATATTTTTCGCAGTACTATCATATATCCAATTATGTTCTTGATTTGAAGTAATCAAATATTTTTCTATGTGATTATCATCAATATTTTTAGAATCAATATATGGCCTTTCAAATCCTGATATTACGAGTGATAATGATAAAATTGAAAAAGCTAAAATAATAGACATCAACGAAACAAAAAATCTAATTTTTTTATCAAAAATATTTTTTAATGATAATTTCAAAATATTCTTTTTAGAAATAACATATTCATTTGATAAAAATTTCACATTTTTATTTTTATTTTCATTGATTATAATATCATCCACAATGCAACCATCTTCTAATTTTATTATTCTATCAGCATATTTTTGTGCTAAGTCTTCATTATGTGACACAACAATAATCAATTTATCAGATGATATTGATTTTAAAATATTACAAATATTTTGACTATTTTCTTTATTAAGATTTCCTGTAGGTTCATCAGCTAGTATTATTGCAGAATTTTTTAATAATGCTCTAGCAATAGCAACCCTTTGAATTTCACCACCACTTAATTCATTAGGATAACGTTCTTCATATCCATTTAAGTTAACCTTGCTTAAAATATTCTTTACTTTTTCTTTTTGAAATTCAGAATTTTTTTCACAACATACCATACTTATATTTTCATACACGGTTAAATTAGGGAGCAAATTAAAATCTTGAAAAATAAAACTTATATAATTATTTCTATATTTTTCTAAAGAAGAATTATCTGAAAATGCTTTATCGCTATTTATTGACATAGTACCAGAAGTCGGAGTATCTAAACCACCAATTAAATTCAATAGCGTTGATTTACCGCTTCCACTTGCACCTAATATAAATACCAACCCATTTGTTCCGAATGATATATTAATATTTGTCAAAGCATTCACTTGATTATTTTTACTTATATAACTTTTGCAAATGCTATTTAGTGTTAACATATTTTCACTCTCCTTTTTTAATCATTTACTATAGTATACCTAGAATAATTTTTTTTAACAACAGAAATAATAAGATTATATCCAGTTAAATAAATTGTATTTTTCTCTGTATAAGATGTTATTGTTAAAATATACATTGAATCTTCCTTTGTTTTATCAGTTAAAGAATAATATACTTCATATGAATTAAATAAAACGCCATTTTCATAGTAATTATTAGAATTAATCTGATAATCTTCTATATTATTTGACATATATATTTTACGATTTTCTTTATACATATCATCATCTTTTAAACCGTCATATAACAAAACAACATTTTATTATTACTTTTATTATAATAATTCGAAGAATTTTCGGGCGCAGCTAAATAATCTAGTCCAAAATTTCTTAATTCTTCATTATTAAAAAAATCATTTCTTTTCGAACATGATGTCAGTGAAATCAATGATGATAATAGTAAAATAATTAAATTTTTTTTAGTAACCACACTAAAATAAAATTATTTTAAAATTATTCAATATTATTTTTAAATATTTTCTAATATATTAATATCTTAAAAAAATTATCTGTAGAATTTTGTAACGAATATATCTTTAACTTATGTTTGAATATAAAAAAGACATTAAGAAAAACTCCTAATGCCCCATAAAACAAGTTTATTCGATGATTTTTTTATTTTTTTAATAATTTTTCTAAATCATCTCTATATCTTGTATTAATTAATATTTTCTTTTCTTTACAAAAAACAAGAAATTGATAAAATTCTGATTTTCTATATCTTTTACAATTATAGGTTTTTATATCTTTAAATTGAACTTCAACGCTTTTAAATAAAGTTTTTAAAACTATTTTTTCATTAGTAACTACAACTTTATATTTATAAGCATATAAATATCCATAAAGAAAATAACAACCAACTAATATGAAAAATACTTCTCCTAAAATAAACTCAGTAGTTTTAATATTGTTCCATATTAATACTAAAGGAAATAAGGCAGCTAATACGAAGAATATGATCATTGGATTCTTCCATACTTTACTTTCTTTTACCATATCATCTTTAATAATAATATCCATAAAAACCTCCACTAATTAAATATGTCTATTAGAACAACAACACATACAGCAGCTATTGCTCCACATGCAGCATATGCAAATGCTAATGTTCCCCAACCTATACCAACAGATGTTTCATTGGTAACATTGCCTGTAACAGTTCCAAAAGAGAATGAAACTCCATCTAAAACACTTATTTCTGCACCATATGTAATTAATCCAAGTTGCATGCTAGAACCTATTCCAATATTAGAACTCACATACGCATTTAATCCATACCAATCTTTAATATTTAATCCAACACCTATTGATGATGTAGAGTTACCAATATTTGAATATCTATAAAATACTCCAGAATTATTATGTTGTATAGTGGTTGTATGACTTATATTTCCTAAAGCCATTCCAAATAAAATATTGTCCACAAGAGTTGTTGAATAATTAGTCATTGCTACTACATTAGCAAATGGTGTAGATGAAGCACTTGCTCTAGACATACTTCTAGCAGAACTACTTCTACTTCTTGAACTAATATTACTAATTGGAGATGAAATTCCTCCTCCTAAGTTGTATCCTAATCTACACATTACAGGATTATTCAAGCAGTAGCAGTATAAGTTTAATCCATTAACACTTTCTGGATCTAAATATTCAATATCATCTGGTGAAATCCAACGACATAACTCCGGTGAATAATAACGTGAGGATACAAGAAATAGGTTGGTTTCGACGTCATAATCTTGATTATCCTTGTGGACAATTATTTCACATAATGATTATACCACATTTTTTACATTTATACAAAATTAATCACATAAAAACAAAAATAATAAATTGAATCAACTAACTCATAGGTGTTGCAAATTTGCTTATTTTATAGGCAGGATAAGGAAAAAGCAACAAGTCACATTTTCGACTCTTGCGACAACTGGCACACCCAGTTTCGCTCTTGTCCACTAAATGTAAGAAAGGATGAAACTGAGATTATCAGTTCCACCCTTAATGTTAAAAGTGATGTTTGTTTCTGTTAATTCATTAAACAATTAATTAGATTTGTAATCTTCATCATAGATATGATTTTTTTCATATCCTAGTGTTCCACCAAAACAATACGAATTTATAATTTTTTCTAATTCTATTTTTTCATCTATATCATAAAAAAACATAAATAAGTAATAAGGGTTTAAATTTTTATCATCATAAATTTCAAATTTTAAAACGATATAATTTTTTTGTTCACTTTCAAACTCATAATACACAATTGCATTAGAATATCCTTTTACATAATCATATTTTTCCACATTCTTTATATCAAAATTAATGTTTTGATTAAATTTTAAATTTTCAATATTTGTAAAAATAGGATCAACATAATCATTATGTGGATAATGACTAAAATTCATATGTCCTTGTACTATTTGCTCTGCTATTACTTTCTTTGTTTCCTTTTCTATTAATTTCACAACTCCATCTTCAGTAATAAACTCCCATTCATTAGGTATTTTAATACTTCCTCTTAAAGTACTATCTGTAGGTATTTTTGTTTCATAATAACCTTTATATCTACATCCGCCTAAAGTAAACAATAATACAAAAATAATTATTAAACTGATATATTTCTTCATTATTTTCTCCTTTAAATATTAGGCCTCCACAACTTAGGAGGAATTCCTTTGATGGTATTTCTAAATGCGCTTGCTAATAATTCAAATAATTTTCCAGTTGAATCTACATCAGTTGGTCCCATATAAGCACCATCTAATGCATGATCATTACCAATCAAATAAAATAAATAGTGAGCTTGTAATTCTAAATATAAACCTAATGTTGTTCTAGAATCTTCATCTTTATATTGGTTATTTTTTAAATATATTGCATATAGTGGTGCATTCCAAAGACTATAGAATGGATTTTGATCAAATTTAAAATTATATTTTCCATCCATCATAATTGTTTGTGATATTTTATCCCAATTATTTAAAGACACTAAAAAATCACCTACAAAAATGCCTGATACAGAATACCAAAACTTTTCCCAACCATTAATGCCTAAATCATTAGAAGTAACGCTCGCTTGTCTTACTCCAGCACCTACTAATGCACCAATTCCTGCTCCTATCAACATTGCTAATATAACACTATGCCCACTAGGATCGGCATAAGAAATCGGATTATTCAAACAGTAACAATATAAATTCAATCCATTTACTGATTCTGGATCTAAATACTTTACATCATCAGGACTTATAAATCTACATAATTCGGGTGAATAATACCTTGAGGATAACCAAAATAACGATGTTTCGACAGGGCTATTACGAGTATCCTCATAATAACTGCATCTTAATTATAATGTGTTGGTAATGAAATTGGTATCCAATTTGCATCTATAAAGCACTTGGAGAAATATTATAAAATAATATTCTCCTTATGCTCTTTCTAATTAAGTTAATAAATAACTACTTTTTAACCCTTCGAGTCAAAACAAAACATAATAGGGGGAAAACAGTTAATCTCTAAAATCTTATTTTTAGATAGATATTTAATGAATGACCCTTTAACATCATTAGGGTTGATATTAATTCTTATGAAATCCTCATATTTTACATTGCAATCTTCAGAGATAAATAATTTTATTTCCTTAATATCTATTTTATACTTTTTAATCAAATACATTGATAATTCAAAAATTGGAGATATTATTTGAAAAATCTTATCATAATCATCCAAATCTATTTTATAATCAAACAATAGCATATCCAATTCATTTGACTCATAATCATTCAAAATATGGATATATGTTTTAGTAATATTCATAAAATCAAGTTGATATTTTTGGTCAGTAGTTAAAAATGTCATTCCATCAAGAGAAAACTTATTAATTTCTTGAATATTTTCTATTCTACAATTAATCTCAATTAATGCCATTTGACTCATTATTATCCCTCCTAATATGGTAATACTATTTCCTTTACAAGTCGCCAAGCTCCTTTAATGAATTTCCATACATATTTATGAGTGTGTGGTCTAAAATAGTCTCCTAATTCTTTAATAAAGTGAGAATGTGTGGTGTCTCTTCTAGAAACCAAATTTCCATTTTCATCATATACACCTGTTGAACCATTTTTACTTACAACGCTATTCGGAACTCCACCTTGTTTAGGAAGCAAATACATTATTCCTAAACCGGCTAATATACCAGCTCCTTGCAAGATCTGAGCTCCTGTAATAGTTAGTCCAGCAGACATTGTGGCTGCTCCACTGGCGGATATAGATATTCCACCACCTAAAGTAAATGATGAGCTTGCAAATGAACTTAAAGCACTACCAATTTGAGGAGCAATATAACCAATTCCTGCACCTATGCCAGCTCCAATTGCTCCACCAAGTACAGTTGCGCCTAAATAATCATACCAAGCAACACTTCCATTAAAGACTTGACCATCATCTTGGTAATCGCTGTATGCTGCGGTACCAAATCCAACAGCGGCACCAATGACAGCACCAATAATTAATCCAATTAAAATAGCACTATGTCCTGTAGGGTCATAATAATTTACAGGATCATTTCCACAGTACGTATATAAGTTCAATCCATTTACTGATTCTGGATCTAAATATTCTACATCATCAGGACTTATAAATCTACATAATTCTGGTGAATAATACCTTGAGGATAACCAAAATAACGAAGTTTCCTCATCATAATAATATCCTCTGTATCTATATGGATTAAGTTTTCCTATTGTATTTGATAATGTTCCTGATACAAATACATTACCATACGCATCATATGTATATTCTACCACAACATTTGAATTAATGTCAATAATTTGTATTACATCATTTTGAAGATTTTTTACATAGTAATATGTTGTTAAGTTATCTATATCTGTTCCTGTTTTAAATCCTGCTACTCCTGATTCATCATAAATATATATTATATATGTTGTTGTGTTTGTAGAAGAATCATATCTTGTTTCTTTTATAATTTTATTTTCAGACACATTATAATATGTTTCTTGATATGTTCCATCTGTATTTAAAACTTTCTTATATGTTCTAAAACCATTACAATCATATTCATATGTAATATTTTTACTATTATTTTGAATCGCTACTAATTTGTCCAATTCATAAATATATGTATTTTCATCATCGCTTATAATATTTCCTAATTCATCATATAATAAATCGTATGTTACTCCTGATGATTCGTTTGATTCAAAAATTGTATATGTCACTAGTTTTGTTTTTACATTAGAATTATATGTGAATTCAATTTTATATGGTAAATTACTGTATTCTTGTAATTTTACTGTTCTAACAAGTTGTATTATATTTCCTATTTCATCATAAGCATAAATTGTACAGAGAATGGGTTCCCCCTCTCTTATTATGTTTTCTACTATTAGTTCTTGTTTGTTATTATATATATAATTTATGTTTTCTTTTTCAACATTATTTATTTCTTTTTTAATACTAGTTATATTTCCATATATATCATATGTATACGTATATCTTATAATATCTCCGTTAATTTCTAATTCATATGCTTGTAGTTCATTTATTTTATTTTGATTATATATATAATTAATATTCATAATTTCATCATTAGTTGTTGACTCTATTATCTTACTTGTTGTTCTTCCGTATGCGTCTATCGTTTCTCTAGGTTTTGAAATTATAGAATCTGAAAATAGTTCCACTAATTCATCTTCTTCATATCGATATAATAAAGTTATGATATCAGTTCCTTCTACTATATATTTAACTTTTATTTGTTCTTCATCTATATATTCATATTTTACACCGCTCATTTTCTCATCTAAACAACTAATTAGTCTATTTTGATAGTCATAGTTATACATATATATTTTATCATTTATAAGGTCTTGATATATTGATAGATTTTTATAACTATCGTATAGTAATTCTGCTGTCTGTATTTCTTCAGTCGCAGAGTTTTTAATATATATTTTAGATACTTCATATTCTTGATTATATTCATATCTTTCATAATTAAAATCAGTATTTCCTTTTATTACTTTACTAACTAATCCAGTATATAATTTTTTACCATCATTCAATGTATGATATAAATACTCGTATTTTTCTATCCTTACTTTCTGATTTTGCTTTCCAACATATATGGCTTCTATATCTAGATGATCATTGTATTCAAAATAATAACTCATTACTTCATTATTAAATTCATTTAATATTTTAATTTCTTGTATATTACTATAATCATTATATACGTAACTTACTTTACTTTTTCCATAATTTGTTGTTAATAATCTCATATATTCATCATATTCATATTGTATTTCATTATCATCTGAATATTTTACTGATGTTAACAATCCGTATAGTTCATTATATGTGTAACTTACCTGATTGTCGTTCATTGTTTGTGATGTCACATACTGATTATTACATCCATATTCCACACTACTGATTGTTTGATTATTAATAGTGGTAGTAGTTGTCTGATTATATTCGTTATTATTTTCAGTAATATTTACAGTATCTAAAACATATGATGTAGATAAGGTATTTTGATTAATAAACACCTCTTTTTGATCTAATGTTACTTTAACCGGTGTTCTTAAATCATCTCTATACTCGGTTGTAGTTACTTCTGTCCCTATAGTTTTTTTAGTTATATATCCCAATTCATTATATTCATATTTTACGCCATATAAATCATAAGTCAGTATTAAATTATCTACATAACAAGGATTTTTTCCTGTATTGTATACAGTAAACATCAGAACATCAAAATAATCAGTATTTTCTTCATTAGTTACTGTAAAATCACTAAGACTAAATTGATAATCTGTTAAATATGGGTAAAATTGTAACACATATGATTTTGATTGTTCTCCGGTATTAGAATTTAAAAATTGAACTACTATATGAACATTCGAACTATTTGCGTTAATAAAACCGCCAACAGTTATGTTAGTATTTTTAGGTATATTTATTCCATCAAATGTTTGATTAATAGCTGAATTACCTTCTATTTTCATCTCATAATTGCCAAACACATCTGTATCTGTAGTTCTTAATATTCTTGTTCCGCCACTCCAACTGTTATTTTCTTCAAATGAAGCATTTGGTAAAATATTATATATCGTATCAACATTATTTTTGTTTATCATTATTTGATCAAAATATACTTCTTCTGAATAATAATCTGTTTCCGTTGTATATAAATTTATATATACATCTACATATAATTCATTAGGGTCTGTACTAGTTACATTAAAATCTTTTTTATACAAATTATATCCTTCTTCTTCATATGTTTGTTCATTTTGATATATTGATAAGTTTTCATTATTAGTTGTTATTTTTATTGTTCCGCTTCCTTTTATTATTGAACTAAGTGTATATGTTTTATTTGTTTCTATTGTTATTTTTTGATTTGCAAGAAGAAGATTTTCATTATTATTCGTTAGCGTTACTGCAAAAGCTTTTTGTCCGTATGCGGAAATATAAGCTATTCTTCCTGAATATACATTCCAGTCCTTATATCCACTTTCAAAAGAATGATTATCTACTAAATTATAACCTAAGTTAATAGGATTAGATACTTCCAATATCTGATGTTTTAATACATAATTAGGATTATCTTTATATAATTCATTATTATAATTTGCATATTTATAATGAGTTGTATTTCCGTAGTTATCTATTACTGTTTTTGTGTGTCCAAAATAATCAAATAAATATTTTGTACTTTGACCCAAGTCATTTGTATATATCGTTTTTCTATCATAATATGAGATATACATATTAATATCTGATTCGTTTATTTTATTAGTTCCTATTAAAGAAGAATATTGCGAAACTTTTTCATTTTGATAACTAAATTCAATATTAGATACAAATGTTAATCCATCACTATTTGAATTATAACTTTCTATTTTTTCTAATTTATCATCATTCAAATAAGAATACCTTTCTTCACTTATTAATAATGTTGCGTCTCCTTTATAGCACGAACTTTTAATTAGTCTCCAAAAATTGTCGTATTCATATGTATTCGTTTGAGCAATTTGACTTTGAGGAGTTTCACTTTCATTGTATACTTGTTTATATATTTCCATTTCAACTAAATGTCCGTTTGAATATATAAATTTTATTTTGTTATTTGACGCATCTACAATTTCATCTATTAATTTATTATTATGATACTTATATGATGCATATGTTATATTGATAGTTAGATTATCATATTTTAAATCGATTATTTTAATCAAATAACCCTCAGTATCATACTGATACTCATATCTTTCTTGAACTATTTTTTTATATTTTATCGCTGCATCTTCATCAATAAGTAAATATTCATCATCACCTTCCTCACTCACATATTTTCTTTCTGATGGATTATCTTCAGATTCTGATTCTAAATTTGTAGTAGCTTCTTTATAATATTTTCGTCTTCCCGTTGATTCATCTATATAATAATACTTTGAGTCTATCGAATCTTCACTCATTTTTTCTAAAAAACTTACTCTAAACCCTAATCCATAACCTACATCATGTTGAAGCAAAGTAGCGTCAGTTATGTTATTATAATAATGACTTATACTAAATGGTTGCTTTTGATTATTCAAATTATAATCATTTAATTCCACAACTAGATTTCCAAAACAATCATTTATGTATGCTGTATTTTTCCCTGAAGATACATTATGATATGTTAAAAAATCGATTAATCCTAAATTATCCATATACGCGATAGTAAGTTTAGGCGTATGATTTTCATCATCTGGTCCGTATAAAATAACGTTTTCTTCATTATTTTGAATATGTTCAGCTGTTAATTCTAGTCTTATTAGATCAGTAGTTGAAGTTTTAAATATATTACATAAATCTATTACGTAATAATTTCCAACTCTTTTCATTGTTCCTACATTTTCGGTTTCATATTGGGTATAACCATCTATATCTTCGTAATCATAATTCGTTAACTTAAAACCATTAACATAATAACTTTTAATCATATTAACAGCTATATCATATGAATTATTTGAAGTAGATGAATTCACTTCCAACTTCAATTTTGCAAATTTAATTGTGTCTACATTAGGACAACCTGTCAATATTTCTTCATTTATTTCCATTATTGTAAGAGTCGATATATCTTCGCTACCAAATGTTCCATCCGAATTTTCGAAATTGTTAATATATTTTTCAATTTTAACTCCTTCATGTGTACCATTAAAATTCTTTCTAAAATATTTTGAAGAAAGATTAGTTTTTATATCTGTATCAGAATATTCAATAACTGGATCTATTACAATTGGATATACTAATTCTTTTAATACATCATTATTAGGGGTTACTGTAATTAAGTAACCATTTTTTAAATTTACAATTTGCAAATTCACATCATATGATATTTTACCTGTATTATCAATGATGTTATATGGTGTAAATTTAAATATTTCTTTATCATTCTCATTATGTAAATATAATGTGTTATTATCATTAGTCAAAATTAAATTAGTTTCCAAAATATAACTAAATTGGTAATTTTCCACATATTTATCTAAAATAATATTTTCCTTTAATCCATATGGTGTATGAATTAACTCAATTGTTGAGTGCTTTAAGATATTTTTATATTCAACAATTGAACTCATTACTACATCTTTTATATTTTCTTTTTCTTTTATTTTTTTTGTTGATTTAGATCGATTAGAAGTATTACTTAAATATTTTATTTTTATTTCATCATCATGATATCTTATTATAACATTAGAATTTTTTAAATCTTTTGGTAAAATAATTTCATATTCATTTATTGTATTTGAATAAGAGTTATTATTTTCAATTAATTCAACATTGTATTCTTTATATTGATTATTTTCAAAATAATGAATATTTTCATCATAATAATTATACTCAATTAATCCATCTTTTCTCTTAAATACTTTTAAATTTCCCTTTCTCAATGATTCTATTTCATATTCTATTTCATCAGAGCCTGTTACTTCTTCTGATGATATTTCTTCTATCTCATTGTTAGAATATGATGCGGTTAGTTTTCCCAATGGTCCAAAAGGAATACTATTTAATATAATTGAAATTACTAGTATTATCTTAAATATTTTTTTCATCTTTTTTACCTCCTTCTACTAATTTCAATTATATTATACATATTATAATTGTCGAATTTTGTCGTTTTTTGTAGGATTTATATAAAATAAAAAAGTCATCTAGAAATAGATGACTTTAATATTATTCAAAATGAGTGTGTTCTACTACCCATGCTTTCATTTTAATAGAAAGCCAGAATGAGTATATACCAAGAGTAATGATAGTTAGTAAAAACCATTTAATATATTGACCAAATAATTGTACACCAGTACCATCAAATACTAATTGTCTACCATCAATAATAGTATGTTCTGCTAACCAGTTTTCTTTTAGACATACTGCCCATGGTGTTCCTATTCCTAAAGTAACTGTTATAATTAGTCCTTGTAGAATACTGATTCCTATTAAACCTAGTAATCCTCCTGTAAATTTAGATTGCATATTTTTCTCCTTTCTTTTTAGAATATTTCATAAAATGATTTATTATTTATTAAATGATATACTTCATCATTTAAATAAAAGATATCTTCAGATAATATTAAAATATTACCAAATTCTGTTTCAATATAATGAGTAAAGTCATTTTCAGGTAAATATTGACCTGTGTATTTTTCAAATTCAAGAGTATCTAAATTACTGATTTTTGTTACTAATTCGACAGTATCATTATCATAATTATATTGATAAACTGAATGTTCACTCATATATGAAGAAATAGTATATGTGTGTGTTGCATATTCTTCTTTTATTTGTGGAATTGAATTTAATTTAAAGTGTTCGTCATTATTAGAATAATATCCATCAATAATATGGATTGAATTAACAATATCATCGGAATAATAGAATTCAACCATCATATATTCAGCTCCTGGAGTTTGTTCAAATGATTCTACTTTTCTCATGCGTAATGATTTATATGAATTAAAAATATTTTTTATTGCTGTTTTTTCTGTTGTGTAAATATATTCAACACAAGAAAAATCATTTAAAATAACTGGTTCTTTAGTAATTTTAACCATTCCAATTTCTTCATATGAAGATAGTAACCAATTTTCATATACTGATACTTTACTAACATTTCGATCACATCCTGAAAGGATTGATAAATTAATTATTGTTATAAGTATGATTATAAGTTTTTTCATATTCTCACCTATTTAAAAAGACTTTCTAGTGTTTCTTTTGTAATTGTTTCATTATTTTCTTTTAATAACTCTAATGTTTCAATTAACACCTTAGTATCCGCTTCTTGTGCGTATTGTTTATCTAGTTGACATGTAAGTGTTAAAAGCATTACATCAGAATATTTTTTTGAATATGATATCAAGTCTTCTATAGAATGGTTAGGATTTTCATTAATATATTGATTTATTTCAATACTAATAAAATCTAATATTCTCACCGCAAGTTTTGATGTATTTATTGAAGTTTCATTATAAAAGATGAAATTCAATATTTGATAATTAAATATATATTTTATTCCTTCATTAGAATATATATTAATTCCATTTATTGTTTCATTATATTCTCCATTTATCATATCATTTATATATAGAGTATCTGCTTTTTTAGTTAATAAGTATTTTGTTATTTCATCTAAATTATTAGCACATGATAAGGATAAACTTGTGTTATCATTATTCAAAATATTAATATCCGCATTCTTTTCAACTAATAATTTTATTAATTCAATGTTGGAAGAAGTTTCCACCGCATACAATAAAGGATATTGATTATTAATCATTACTTCATTTATTTTTTCAGGGTATTTATTGAAATATTCATCAATAACTAAAATATCATTATTTTTGATTGCGGTAGGAATATTTTTATGTTTATTACATCCTGAAAGGATTGATAAATTAATTATTGTTATAAGTATGATTATAAGTTTTTTCATATATTCTTCCTTTCATTATTTTAAAATTTCGATTAGTTCTTTAACGTTTTCTATATTATTCTTTAACACACAATCAATTTGAACATCTTCTAATGGTAAAGCAAATGGTGTTCCTCTTAAGGGGAATGGTTTATTTAACCATGTTATACATAGTTTTTCTGCGCTTTCTAATTGAAAAAGATTAATTGCTCGTTTTAGTTCTTTTCCTACCCATACTGAATTTAATGAATTTTCTGATAACATTAAGATAAATTTATCTGCTTTTTGTAATGCATGTTCAATAATATAAGCATAATTTGTTCCTGATGGTATATCAAAAGGAGCCATCCAACATTTAATGTTATTTTTTTGTAATTCTTCTCTTATTTTATTTACAAAATAAAAATCTTTTGTACTGTAAGAAATGAAACAATATTTATCATTTCCATATTGATAATTAAATTTAGATGTACATTGATTATAATATTCATTGTCAGCTATATTTTTTTGATTTGGCATTATTAAATTATAAAATAAATTATCGATTTGATTTTTAATTTCTTGTTTTTCTGCTGTTAATCTAGTTATATTAATAGTACCTCTAATAAACTCAGATAATGATCGTTTATTTCTAATTATATCATCAAGATTATATGAAATAATATTTTCTAAATCAACACGTCCATCATAAAGAATATCTAATAATAAGAATTCACATCCCCCACTATATGTCCAACCAATATCATTATTATCTTCTAAATACATATAAAATTCACAAAAATGTTCTGGATTAAAATATATATGCCCTAGCCTTTTAGTTTGTAATACACGTTTAAAACCTTCAAATGGAAAAGGAGGTTTTAGACATAAACCATGTAAATCATTCATAAAACCTGGTAAAAAATAATCACATCTATTTCCTGAATCTATATGGAATAAATTTAAATTAGCTAATAACTTTTCTCCTGCTGGAGTAATATCATCAGGATTTAATAATATTACGTAAAAATATCTTTGATTATGATTATTAAGTCGATGTCTTTTTAAATCATCAATTGAACTTATTAGAATCATATTTTTCTCCTATATATTAATAATTATATTTCTTTTTATTTGCAATTAAAAAAATGAAAGTTAAGGTTGCGGCAGTGAGTTCTGCAATAACAACTGAAGCCCAAATACCATCAACAGGTGGATTCCAGACAAGTGGTAATAATAATACTGCTGCCATTTGGAATACTAATGTTCTTAAAAATGACATTATAGCAGAAATAAGACCATTATTTAAAGCAGTGAAAAATCCAGAACCAAATATCGCAATACCACAAAATAAGAATTGGAATGAGAATATTCTAAATCCTCTAATTGTTAAATCAAGTGTTTCAGGGCTTTTACTCATAAATATTAAAGATAATGGTTCTGCAAGTAACTCACCTAATAATAACATAGATATAGATAAAATAGCCATTATTATTAAACTTTTCTTTAGTAAGCTCTTTAATTCACTTTGATTCTTCGCTCCATAATGATAACCGATAATTGGAGCTGTTCCAATAGAATAACCTATAAAGATTGCAACAAAAATAAATCCAACATACATCATTACACCATATGCAGCAACACCTGATTTACCTGCATATGCAAGTAATTGAACATTATATAATAAACCAACAAGTGACATCGCAATATTACTCATTAACTCAGAAGAACCATTTGTGCATGTTTTAAATAATGCTTTAATATCAAAATCAGGTTTTGTTAATTTCAATAAACTTGAATTAGGTCTTATAAAATAAATTATTGGAATAATACCACCAACTACTTGACTTATTGCTGTAGCAAAAGCAGCACCCTCAACGCCCCATTTAAATACCGCAATAAATAAAGCATCTAAAACCATATTAGTTACACCTGCTGCTATTGTCGTATATAAACCTATTTGTGGTTTTTCAGCAGTAACAAAGAAACTTTGAAATTCTTGTTGTAACATAAAAAATGGTAATGCGGATAAAATAATCGTTGCATATAAAACACAATCTTCTAACATTTCTCCTTCTGCTCCTAATGCAGCAGCAAGAGGTCTAACAAAAATAATACCTAATACTGCAATAACAATTCCTGTTATAACAGAAACTAATGTTAACATTGAAAATAACCCATTAGCTTTTTTAAGATTACCTTCTCCCATTGTTTTAGATATTAACGCATTCCCCCCTGCACCATACATAAATCCAAACGCCCCTAAAATCATAATAAAAGGCATTATAAAGTTTATTGCTGCAAAAGGTGTTTCTCCAACAAAGTTAGCTACAAATAAACCATCTACAACACCATATATTGATGTGAATACCATCATCGCAATACAAGGTATTGTAAATTTAAATAGTTTTTTATATGTAAAGTGATCAGATAATTGAATACTCATTTTACTGACCCCAATAATTTATTACATAATCTTTTACCGCAGGAACTAATTTTTTTATTTCCCAATCGGTTGTATTAATAATTAAATGGTATGATTCACGATCACCCCAAATTTTATTAGTTACTATTTCACGATTTTTAGAACGATTTTTATCAATTCTCTTAATATTTTTTTCTATTTCTTTTCTTGTTAATCTCTCATTTTCATTTGCGCGTTCTTCACATCTTTTAATTTTTGACTCCATGCTTGCACAAACAAAGATATTAAATGGTTTATATTCAGATAAAATAATATCAGCATTTTGTCCTACAATTACAAAATCTTTATTTAGACTCGCTATTTTCTCTATTACTTTCTTTTGTTCTACTAAGATATTAATCTTAGAATTATTTATAGTCAAGTAACTTGTAAAGCTTTGTCTATATACAATAGGAATATCTCTCCACCCTTGATTTTCTAATGTGTTTTCTACATATTTTTCATCTAGTCCTTGATTTTGTGATATTGCAGAAATGATTTCACGGTCATAATAATCAAATCCTAACTCTTCAGCAAGTCGCTTGCCAAGTTCTCTTCCACCACTACCAAATTCACGACTTATTGTTATTATTCTCATACTAACCTCCGCAATTTTATTATTTTCGATATTGATTTAATATTTCTTTATTTTCTTTAGATACACGATATGAATCATGTATTTTACTTATAGCTTTATTTTGAGTAAATTTATTTAAATTATTTTCTTTTATGAAATTTAATGTTTCATTAGGATATTTAATATACATATCACATATTAACCAAGCTTGAGCCATATTAATATAATATTCATCTTTATTAATTTTATTTAAAGTATCAAATATAATCTCTAAATTATCTTTTTTAATAAAATGATTCAGTATTAAAACAAGTCCAATACGGGATATGAATTCAGATTCATTTAATGAAAGACAAATAGATAAAGGAAAATATTTTTCTTCATATTTTCTTATTTGCTTAATTGAACTACAAAAACTATCACATATGCCCCAATTATCTATTTTATTAATATATTCTTTAAAATAATTAAAGAATATTTTTTCATCTTTAATATGCGAAATAACTAATCCTTGAATCAGTACTTCTTCATAATAATTATTTTCAATGTATTTTAAAAATTCAATATAATCAGTTTTAATTATTTGTTTTGTAATAGCACGAATAATAGGAACTCTTATTCCTATTATTTCATATTTAGAATTTAATATTAATTTACTATGAAATTCTTTATATTTTTTATCTTGAAAAGTTTTTAGATATTCAATAAATTTTTTATATTCTAATTTATTCCAACATTGATTTTCAATCATATTATATTTCTATTATTAATTTTTATATGTAATAATAATATCTCCTGTTGTAAGTGTTATTCTACATTCTCCACCTTCACGTGTATCAGGAACTTTTACTTTACCTGTTGTACTTTTTCCAACAAAGAATTTTGATGATAATATAGTTCCTTTAACGTTTCCTGTTGTAAGTGTTATATATATATTTTCTGCATCAAAACTATCTAATATAACATCTCCTGTTGTACCTTCGATTTTTAAATCTTTTAAAAGAATTAAGTTTTGTAGTTTTGTTTTTCCTGTTGATATCTTAATATCTAATGATTCAGCATTAGAATTTTCAATATCAATATCTCCAGTTGTAGATTCAATACTTAAATGACCTAATTCAGAGTTTTCAATATCGATATCTCCGGTTGTTATTTTAATGTCAAAATTATTTGTAACATTTGAAGAAAATTCGATATCACCAGTTGTCATTTCAATATTAATATTTTCAAATATGAATCCTTTATCTATTTCTAAATCGCTTGTAGTACAGTCAATATTTAAAGATTTTATTGATTCTTTTGATAAATATATATCAAGTGTATAAGTAGTAAAATTTAAAAAGCGATCATAGAATGTACGAATATCGTTTTCTTTAATGATTAATGTTTCATTTTCAACTTTTATATCAAAAGATAATCCTTTATTTTCTGTATATATTACTTTATTTTCATTATTTTTTGATAAATATAAATTAATATCATTTGTTGTTACATCAATATTAATATTATTATATTCTTCTTCTATCAAATAGTTCTTAATTTCTTCTGTTGATTTAATTTGAATATTTCTTATTACAAAAATAATAACAATTAATGAAAAAATAAAAATTAAAGAAAATAAGATTTTAAATACTTTTTTCATAATTATCACCTCTTTATTATATTTAATATAATTATAACACAGAAATTAAATATTTACTATACTTTTACAAAAATAAACCCGGTTTAAAACCGGGTTTATAACTATAATCCTATAAATACAGCTAACATTAAGAAACCAATAGATATAACCATTAATAATAATTGGAATAAGATTGTTTTCTTAAACCACTGTGCAAAACTGACATTTGCAAGACCTAAACCTACAAGTAGAGTTCCGCAAGTTGGATATAATACATTAGTATATCCATCCGCAAAAAGATAAGTTAAAATAATAACAGTTACGCTAATTCCTTCAATAGGAGCAAGAGTTAACATTGGAATTATTAAAACAGCCTTTGCAGATGCACTAGGAATAAAGAATTCGATAATTAAAACAAATGCATATAATATTATTACCGCAAAATAAGGTGAAATATTAGTAACAGAATTATAAAAATAATGGAAAATTGTATGTAATATGTTACCTTGTTGAGCTATATAAGTAATGCCAAAAGCAATCATAATTATAACAATTGAAGGAAGTACATCTTTTACACCTTCTAAAAAGCTTTTACCTAATTCTTTATAAGAACCTAATAATTTTCTTCCTACTATAACAGTTCCAACTATGAAAGCAACTGCCATAAATACCATTGCAAGTGATCTAAGTGATTTAATAGATGTTGTTATTATGACTGATAAAAGAGCAATTGAGAATAAAACTATTATCATTGTAGCTTTTCTAATATCTTCTTTATGTTCTTCTTCAGAAACTAAAACGAATCCTTGTTCATCAAATTTATTAACTGCACGCTTTTCATCTTTTTTAGCTAAATATGTTAAGAACAAAGATGTTAAAACATACATAACACAAAAGATAATACATCTGTACCATAATCCATCAACTACACTAGTTCCTGCTGCAATTGATGCAGTTCCTATTGTTAAAGGATTAGTAATAGCTGTTGTAAAACCAACACCTGAAGCAATTAAAATAAATGATATTGCGGTAAAGCTAGACCAATTAAGTACTGTACACAACATTGCAAAAACAGGATACAAAATTAACAATTGTTCTTGTAAACCAAATACAGCTGATAAAATCATAATCACTGCTGTTATTGCCCATATTGCAACAAATCGTTTAGATTTAAGTTTTGTCATTATTACTCTTACAAGTGATACGAGCCCACCACTTTTTTCTAATACTTTAAATGTTCCGCCTAATACTAATAACAAAGCTATTATCATTATCATATTTGCATTATTACTACCAAATAATAATGCTTCTATTGGTGAAGTTAACCATCTATATATTGGAATACGTGATGTATTTTCTTCATCTGTTAATACTCGATATGAATCTATTACTATTTGTTTATTTAAAGCTTCATCTTCAGTATATTGATAAAAAGGTTGATTAATTTTCGATTCATCTGTTGTATATATTGTATATTTACCTGCAGGTATTACATATGTTAAAACACCTACTGCTATTAATACTGTTACTAATATAGCAATTACTGTAATAAAACTTCTAAGACCTATTTTTACTTTAACACTTAATTCTGTAGATTTACTCATACGTATCTCCTTTTTCATAATTATAAACATCTGCACAAGCAGATTCCCATTTTTGATCATAAAGATTATGAATTTCTTCTGAAGCTAATGTCCACTTAATTAAACATTGATCTAATTCATCAGGAATTATCATAAAATAATCATTATTACTATAGAATTCTAAGTATCCTCTTGTTGAAAGTGTTAATGAATATATTGTTTTTGCTTCAAAAGAGTAATCTTTATTTTCTTCATTATATCCTTTAATAAATAACCCTTTATTATTAAGAGTAATTTTACCTTTTGTTAAGGTTTCTTTATCATGTGGTTCTTTTCTTAATTTATCTAGTTTTAAAGTACATAAAGATCCATTTAATGATAATTCAAAATCATCATTAATGATTTCTTTAACAACACATCTACGTTGCCATTTATACCATTCATCAATGTCTTTAGGAAGTTTATTATATTTAATACCTATTAAATCGTAGTATTCATTAACTTGAACTTTTAATCCACAGTGTTTACAAATTATTGTATCATCTTCTACATATAAAGTATGTTCTTCTTTACAATCAGGACATTTATATAAGATTTTATCAATTCCATAAGCATTTGATTTTTTACCGATATATTTATTACGAGCTGTTTTATTATATTCAAAATCATTATAACTTATTTTTTCTAATAATATTTTATAAATCTCTTCTTCGCTCATTTTTTCTAACATATCAGGTGTTAAAACTAAATTAAAATCTATTCCTATATATCCTTTTTTACGATCTTTGGAATATCTGTTTGTAGCAAGATAGGCTCCCTTAGATGTTGAAACAACAATGTTTGATTTACTATGTTTAATAAATTGAACTGTTGCAGGGTTAATAGGATGAGTGCTTCCACTTGTTGATTGTATTCCTTCAGGGAAGACAATAACTGTTCCATTACGTTTTAAAACTTTTATAATATTTTTAACACAAACAATGTCTGGTTGATATAAATATTTAGATATAACACCAAGACTTATTAATATTTTATAAATACCTTTTTTAATTATATTTTGATAACCACATACTATATTAATATCCTTACGTTTAAATCCGTAAATCATATATATGAATTCATTTCTTGAAGAATGTGATGCAAGTAGTATTGTTGATTCTTTTTTTATTGATTTAGGATCATAATTATAATTAAATTTAACTTTATAACGTCTATTAAGAATTCCTAATACAAACATTGCAATAGTCATTAAAAAAGGATTTGCTTTTTTTATTTTTCTATTTATTAATCTAGTTTTTAAATCTTTTTTCATGATTTTATTTTCCTTTATTAAATCTATCTTTATTATACCACAAATAAATATTTTTTTGTTTCATAATATCTTTAATAAAATAAAAACACCATTAGTTACCTAATGATGTTTTTTGTTTTAAGTTTTTTAAATACCATATTAATCTTATAATACCGACTATAATTGCAGTTATTATAATATACATTATAAATACTATTAATGTAAATATTGGTCTTAATCCCGCATTAGCTAATTTAGAAGAAAGATCAGGTAATAAAGGAGCACCATTTCCAGAATAATATAACATACTATACAAAAATTTACTACAAAATTAAAAACTGGCTTGTTTCTTTAACAAACCAGACTAGTATATTATTGGTGGACTAGGCATATGCTTGACTGTACCCAAGTCAAATATATTATAATTATATCCCGGTTTCTATATAAAAACCGGGAATTTTATTCATTTAAACATGATTTATTTTAAAAAAACAAAAAATTACAGAACATATTTCACTCAATGAATTTTAAACAATCACAATTAATATTTATTGAAATTATTTTTTATTTATGCTGTTCTATAGGATTTTAATTTCTTTGCATAAAATCCGAAAATACGCAAATCTAAATTCTCTCTACAAACGAATCAATATTTCACGGTTACTTTTACATAATCTTTAAAATCCAATTCTCACTTCTCAGTATTAATTCTACTAGATGTTCGAATTTCTCCTATAACGAAATGTGTTTCCATTTTAATATTAAATCTTTTTATTTTTTGGCAACATCAATATTTAGTTTCTCAAACTCTTTTATGATAATTTTTAGAAAAACGAATTCAACTTATATATAATATGTATTTTAACTCATTACATCAAAAAAGGTGTATTTTCGTTATTTATCAAGGAATAATAATCAATTTTAGCAGAAATCATATTTATTAAATATACAAAAAATATAAATGTTTTATGTGATTCTTCTGCATAACTATATTCCATCGTTTTTGTATGCGCTGGAGGATTTCTATATTTATCTAAATTTTTAGAGTCAATTATAGTTTTCAATTCGTTAACATACCTTTTATCAAAATTAAACATTTTTTTAAGTTTATTTTTAAAGTTTATTTCATCAACATTTGTAGTTATATTATTGTCCCAATTCGTAAATAACCATTTTAACATATAATTTATATTGCCTAAAGTAATATTCTCCACATTTTTAACATTTAAAGAAATGCATCTTTTCAAAGAATCAAAATTAATACCAATTAAAGCTGGATGGATGAAACGCCTTTTAAGTTCAACTTCTATAGCCTTGTAAAATTGCATAGAGATTATTGAATAATCCATAAAAGACGATTCATCTATTATTTTATTTATATACATTCCATTTACATAAAAATATTTACTTTCATCCATTAAACAACTGTCAATGAAATAGGTAAGTTTTATTACATCATAAAATATACCATATTCTCCAATATCTGTACTCATCATAAGTGGTGATTTTAAATATTTTTCAACGAATTCGCAACTCTTATTATCAGTAACATCAAAATATGCAATACAAGATAACAAATATTTTATTTTTAATTCACAACCATTCAAATTTTCACTTTTCATTATTTTACTAATATTTGGTAGACGCTGTGCCATTTTATAAATAATAAATAAATTATTAAAATCTAAATAATTTGAAAAAATAGTAATTAGCTGAGCTATTTCACTTAATAAATTACCATATTTATTGGCTAGTATTAAACAATAATATATCAAAGAATGAAAATTAAATTCATTATTTTCGTACTTACACCAATTATCTTTTGTTCCTAATGGTTTTTCAAAATAATCCTCAAACAGAGGACATATTGTTTCTAATACAAAATCTGGTTTAAATTGTTTTACCCCAGCCCGAATTCCAAGATTAGTAATAGAAAATATTTTAATGTTTGAATGTATTATCCTAATCAAATCACTATAATCATCTTTACAATGATGTTGAGCTATAGTTTTTAAATAATCTAATAAAGATTCAAATAACTGATCTTTTCTCAAATCGGGAACCGAATTAGCCAATAATTGACTTAAATTTTTTTCAACAAATGGATCAAATAATTCATCATTTGAAAATATTTGAAAAGAGTCAATTAAAAAAATTTGTGGATGTTTACAAATAAGTTCCCATTTAATATATCTATTCATAATTAAAAATCCTTTCTTATAATAATTAGCGAAACATAAGTTATTATTTTCATTAATAAAGTTCATACCTCTTTTTTATTTTGACAAATTATAAATTGCCTGTTTTTATTAATTTAATCACAGATAGGGAATTAACAACTTGTAATTTAGGATTTCTACCTGTAGATTCAACAAAATGTTGTAAATGTTCGATTAACTGATTTAAAAACTGTTCTACTATAGGATCATTTGGATTATCAAAAAGAGACTTAGGAACGAAAAAGCGTGCTGTTTTAGTTAATGCATGGACAGTATCATATGATTTATTAAACCCCATATAAACATAAGTATTATCCATAGGATAATAAAAACATACCCATTCATCTTTAAGTACAATTCCATAGGTATCTTCTACAGTTTGAACATCTATACCACAAACTAATTCATTATTAATCAAAGGCAAAAATAAATTAATTGTACCATTAGGAGTAGGTACAGAAATAGGAATACACACGATTTCCCCTTTATTCATATAATCTTTGTAATAATTTTCGTAAAATATTGGCATATTATATCTCCTTTATAAATTTTATTAAAACAAGTTATTATAAATGTTGCATATACGAATATTATATCATAGCTTAAAAGAATCTTCAACTTAATCATATTTTCTAACAATTATTGAAATATCCTCGAAAAAATTTACTACAAAATAAAAAAGCCACCTTGTTTTTTAGGCAAAGTGGCGTGTGTACTATTGGTGGATCTGGTCTTAAATAAACTCTTATCCTCAATCCCTCAATTTCTAAAGTCTTACATACTTTTGATTTTTACTATTCGGTTTATCAGGCAAAGTCATAACTACAAGATGATTCTCAATAGCTGGGTTTAAATAACTTGATCTTAGTGTTTCTTTAGTCTTAATTCCTAACTTTCTCATTAACTCATTTGCTGAATATGGAACTCCTACTTCCATTACCTCAAGCAATCTATTAACTTGATCAGATATATTTTGGCTTTCCTTTTCAACACTAACTAAAATTTCATCAAGAGTTTTATCTATCATTTCAAGCATAAATTCTATAAACTCATTTGAATTACCATTTTTATGACACGCTGAAATTTTCTCATAATATAATGATTGATACTTTTGAATTTGTGATTCGATTGGAATATATTCAAAAATAGCATTCCATTTGCTCAACAAAACATTTTGCCATAATCTAGCAATTCTTCCATTTCCATCACCAAAAGGATGAATAAAAACAAATTCATAATGGAATACACAAGACTTAATCAAAATTGGTGTATCGTTGTCTTTTTTCAGCCATTCAAATAATTCATTCATAAGAATAGGCACCATATTTTCTGGTGGAGCAACAAAAATTACTTTATTACCATCAAAAACACCTTCTCCATGATTTCTATATTTACCCGATTCAACATCAATCAAATACATCATAATACTATGAGCTCTTAGTAAATCTTCTTCTAAATACCCATCAAATGTATTTAATAAAGAATACACTAAATATGCGTTCTTAACTTCTTGAATTTCTTTTTGTGGCCCTATAACTGCTTTTCCATCAATAACATCTCTAACTTGTGATAATGATAGTGAATTTGCTTCTATTGCTAGAGAAGAATGTATGGATTTAATTTTATTATTTTTTCTTAATACAGGCATTCTTTTTAAAGAATTAAAAGAATTAATCATCCCTATTTTTTCTGTAATAGAAATAGAAAGCTTTAACATCTTATTTGTTATGTCATATGGTGGTTTGTACATAATATCATCTCCTATTATATTATACTACAAAAAAACTAATTAATCAAGTTATCTTGCTTAAATCTTACTTAAAATCTTACTTAATTATAATACATATATCCAAAATTTACTACAAAATAAAAAAGCCACTTCATCTTACAACAAAGTGGTGTGTATACTAATGGTGAACTAAGGGCGTACCCTACGATACCCGTGTCCGCAATCTTAAAAAATCAATAAAATCCCGTAATTTTTAAATTTTACGGGATTTTTAAACTATTGAGACGGGATCGTTTTAGCAAAACACGGAAAATTGGAAAATTCCTTTCCGCATTCTGAAGTTTCAACAAACACAAAAAACTTTACTTTATTTCTCATATGTGATAAAAGCCAGTCTGCATTTATCACAAATTTTTTCAACGTAAGAGTCTTTTAAAACTTTAAACTCCCCACCACATTTAGGACAAACTTGTAATTCTTTATTATTCTTTTCAAATTCAAACCAACCGCCTATTGGATTACATAATAGGTAATAAACCGGTTTTTGAACTTTCTTTTCTAATTCATTACATATTTCAATTCCTCGTTGATTAAGTTGTGATTTATAATCAACTATTTGCCTTTTGGAAAATCTATCAGATAAACTTTGCATCCATATATTATCAACTGATCTATATAATCTTTGGAAACTTAATATTGAATAATGTTCTTCTTCTTTGTATAAATATGGAATTCTAATTAATGGTATTTCTTTACCACAGTCTCCACAAATTATTGGACTTGATGAATCATCTGGATTTATCGCTAAAACATAATAACTATGTTCATCACAATGGCAACTGTCTGTTGCAAGGGCATCATCACATATTATTTGAACATTTATTTCAAAATTTTTAACTTCATTTTTGATATATTGATTAAAATATTTTGTATCTAAGGAATCATCATCAGTAGTAATTACATTTGCAATATAATGATCATTATGATCTTCAACAATACATTCATCTAATATTTGACCATTTTTGATAAGCATCCATAGTATATCATCTATTTTATCCAATGCTATATTACGATTTTCAATCAATGGCTTAAAATATATTTTTGCTATTTTATACATTTTTATCACTTCCTATTTATTACCATTTATTATGTTTTGTTTTTAAATGGCCTAAATGATTTAATGTTTCTACAGCATATTTGTAGTCCTCGTAAATTTTATTAGGTAATTCTTCTAATTTTGCTTTTTCTAAATAACCAAAATCAATATGCATGTGATCCATCAAATATTCACAATAACCTTCTTTGTTATTTTCTATTTTTTTATATTCTACATACTCAGAACTTAAATCTAGAAAGCAACATTCATCAACTTCTTCACCAAACTTTTTAATATTGTCGAAACTATTGATACCATATCGTTTATTTTCATCAAATTCAATATAATAGTTATAAGATGATAAAATAAATTCTGGAAAGTTTTGAGTATTAATATACACTAAATCTCCCTCTTTAAAACAATCCGGATATTTAATCGTATTAAGCTCAATACCTATTTTTTCGATATCTACGTCTTCTAAATAACTATATATTCTCTTTATCTCCTTATCTGAATTAAGTACTGCATATACAGGTCCTTCACCTTCATCAATATCTTCCGGATTTTCCCTTATTGCAACTTTACATTTACTTATGATTATATTATTTTTAACTCTAATATCTATAAATTCTTTATATGCTTTTTCATAACTTCCTATTGTAATATATACTGACTCGTAGGAAGGGCATAAATATTTATCACCTGGAGAACCAGGATACATATCCACTTCATATACATAATCACTGTCATTAGCGACTAATAATTCATATTGTTTTTGCTCTATTTCTATATATTGACTAATATATTCAACTACTTTAGCTTCCTTAATTTCTTTTTTTAATATGAATAAATAATCCATCATTTCTTTCCAAGTTGATGCAAATTCAATTACTATTTGTGCTAATTCTAAATCGCTAAATTTATGTTTTCGCATATAAATTTCATCTTTTAATGTTTTAGAAGGGATTAAATTAATTATCTCTTTCTCTAATTTTCTATCTATCATATATATCACATCCTGTAAAACTTATTATTAAATCTATGAAATCTCATAGTTATTAATCTATTTTATAAATTATATTCCATTAAACACTGTACTTAATTATACCATACTATACAAAAATTTACTACAAAATTAAAAACTGGCTTGTTTCTTCAACAAACCAGATAGGGATCTAATGGTGGACTAGGCGGGAATTGAACCCGCGTCCGAATACCGATTCATTTTGTTTTCTACATACTTATTTTATTGATTAATCTCATAAATATTAAGACAATAAACAAAACATAATATTTACCAGCTCTAAATCTCGAATCCAACACCGAAGCTAATGTTTTCATCAAAGTCTACTTTCTGTACCCTAAAATGCTCATAGACAAAGCCTTTTTAGAGATGAACCGCTTAAAGCGGTGCTTCCTAATTTAGCCTAGCAAGCGTAAGCGTAATTTGTGTTTGCGTTTATTTAAAAACCTAAGGTTTTAACGTGCCTGCCCACGGTATGCTTACTCAACTTCACAATACCCGTCGAAACCTGAACTAGCCCATATAAGAAAGAGTTTTACTCTTTCTTTTTTATTCTATTCCATAATATGAATTAATAGCAGAAATTACAACTTCACTATATGCTTTCATACCTGCTGCATTAGGATGTAAACTATCTCCTAAATATTGAGAATATGTATTTACATTTTGTAAAGCAGCTATATTTATTAAACCTAAATCATATTTTTCTACTAATTCTTTTATTGACTTATTATATTCTTGTCTTCTTGCTTCAGTATAATTATAACCTGAATATGCTGAATATCCTAAATTACAACAGAAGATTACTACACCAGGATATTTTTCCTTTATCTTTTTAATAGTAGATTCATATGCATTTTTGAAATTTTCATTTGAATGTCCATTAACATTATCATTAGTTCCTAAGAAAATAATAACAATACCAGGATCGCCATTTAAACCTAAATTTTCAATACGTGAATTTTTAGAACCACTATAATACATATCTGAGCCACTTAATGATTCATTTATACCTAAAACTGTATTAGTAGCTTGTAATGTTTGATACCACCATGTTTTTTCTACATTTTTAACTTCTGAAGAATAAAGAGGATAGTAGAATTGATTTTCGCCTGAATAATAACTATTCATTAAAGATGTTGAACTATAGAAAGTTGAAATACTATCACCTAGAATAGAAACTTTAGTTCCTTCTAAAACTAGTTTTTTATAAGTTGCTGTAAGAACAATGTCTTCAGTTAAATACATAAATTCTTTATCCCAACCTGTAAATATATAACCTGGTTTTTTAGGATCTGCTGGTGCTTCTATTACCGCATATATTTCATCTTTTACTTCTTTTAAAATAGTTCCATCGATATCCTTAAAAGTATATGTGAATTTGTATTTTTCAAATACAGCTTTTAAAGTGAAACTTTCTTTAACTTTTTGACTAAAATCATATAACTCACCATCTTTATACCAACCTTTAAAGTCATGTTGATCTTTTTTAGGTGCAACAGGTTCATTTAATAGTTTACCTGATTTTACTTCTTGAATTCCATACGCATTACCATCTACTTCAAAGATAACGTTATATGTTTCACCACAAGAAGTAAGAAATAAACATAATGTAATCATCACAATAAAATTAAATATCTTTTTCATTTTTTAAAGTCTCCAACTGTTCTATTAATTGTTTTACACATAATTCAAAGTTAACACCATAATTATCTTTTAATTCATCATATGTAACTTTAATACATTCTTTTGTAATATCAACTGCTAATTTAACAGATTGTTTAACAGTTAAATCATTTAACAAAGCTCCTACAAAGATACTAGAGAATAAATCTCCAGTACCATGGTATTTAATAGGGACTTCTTCATTGAAATATTCAAATATCTCATTTTTTTCTGTATTATAATAAACAGCTCCTAATTGATTATCATTATATGATATCCCCGTTAAAATAACATTTTTAACATTTAATTTAGAAACAAGTTCATTAATTAAATTCAAAATATCATCTCTTGTATAACTCTCAAAATATTCAACACCAGCTAAATAACAAGCTTCTGTTATATTAGGGATAATATAATCGGCATCTTTTACTAATTCTTTTACTGATTCAACGTATTCTAGATCCATTCCTGGATATATTTTACCATGATCAGCAAATACAGGATCAATAACAACATAATTATACTGAGTTTTAAATTCTTTAATAAAGTCTTTTATTTTAAATACTAATTCTTTTTTACCAATATAACCTGTATATATTGAATCAAATTTTAAATCATACTCTTTCCAATGATTTTTAATTTTATCAAATTCGTTAGTTAAATCATGATATGTAAAATTATTAAAACCACTAGTATGAGTTGATAATACAGCAGTAGGTAAAATAATAGTTTCAATTCCCATTGATGATATTACTGGTAATGCTACAGTAATAGAACATTTACCATAACATGATATATCTTGAATTGTTATACATTTTTTAATCATAGTATATACCTCTATAATAATGAACGTTTATTTGTAAAGATTCCTTCTGTTTTTTCAATTCTTGTTTCGTTACCAACAACACAAATATAATTTTGTTGTAATACAGCTTCAATTAATTCTTTTTGTTGTTTTAAATCTTCAAGAGTACAATTAATAACTTGATCACGTTCTTTTTGCAAGTCTTCATCTGTTACATTAGTGAAGTAACGGCTTAAATCAACTGCAAATTTAACTTTTGGTGTGTTAGGTTGATCTAATTCACCAATAGATCCGATAATAGATTTAAATATTTTTTCATCATCTAAATCTAATGAATCAATATAAGCAGGAATATTTTGATAAATCTTTAATGTGTTTTCTAAATTAGGGTCACGATAAGAAACAAAATATACACTTCCACCCATACTAATAGAACCAAAGCATCCATAAGCTCCACCTTTAACACGGCCTTCTACCCATAGATAATCATGTCCTATAATATTACCTAATACTCTAGCAGCACCATGATATTCATATCCTGCTTTTTTATAATTACCTACTTGAGCAACATATTGGACATCAACAGGAGCTTTTAATCCTTCATTTAATTGTTTAGGAACAAATTTAAATAAATTTGTTTGTTCATGTTTTTCATCTAAACTATCAATAAATTTAATAGCTTCTTTTTCCATTAAATCATAACCTTCTTGATTACCTGCAAAAGCAATGATTAAATTTTCTTTTGAATATAATAATTCAGCAACCTTTTGTAAATTTGATTTAATTTCTTCTTTCTTTTCTTCATAAGAAGATACTAATTCTTTAATAAAATCATAGAAAGCAACACCATCAAATAAATCATCTAAATATGCTCTTTCATCTTGATAAGATAAAGCTCTTGTCATTGCAACAGCATGGCCACTAGATAAAATCTTACGTTGTAACATTGATAAAACTGCATCTAAGATTTCTTTAATTCTCTTATCATTTTCAAACTTAGAAGTTTTTGTGATTTCATTAATCATATCAAAAACAAAATCCATTTTTTCATATAATACAGAACCAGAAACACTAAATTGACATTTAGCATCTTCACCAACTGCAGATAAGCCAGCACCTATACCACCACTATTTAATTTAATTTCTTCTTCTAATTCACGATATTGATAATGTTCAGTATCTACTTTACCAAATAAAGTACGATATAAAGAAACGTAAGGTAATAATTCAGCAGGTAATTTTTTAGCATCAAAGATTAATCTTAAATAACCAATTCCATTAGTAAAACTATCTTCATGTAATGTTTTAATACCATTAATTTCTTTTTCTACTAACTTAGTCTTATCTGCATCCTTACCAATATCTTCTCTTGATAATGTTGGAATAGTTGCAAGATCTTCTTCAGAATCAACACTTGATTGATAAGCTTTTAATTCTTGAGTATCAATAACAATCTTTTCAATTTCTTCTTTTGATAAAGAAGCTTTATAATTAGCTAATTTTTCTTTTAAAGCAAGTTCTTTTTCTTGAGAAACAGTTTTACTTGGTTTTAATATAACAATAGATTTATGATTATTATTAATAAAAGTTTCTTCTAATAATCTTTCAAAATAATCAGTATTAATTTGTTCTTTTAAGAAAGCAAACACTTTACTAGTTTCTAAACGAGTAAATGGATCTTTCTTATCATATAACCAACTACCAAGTGAAGTTAAATAATAAACTAAACCTTTAGGAGTTCTACCAAAATCGCCTTCACGATTTTTAAATTCATAATAATTAATAACACTTGTTAAAGATTTCTTATCAATACCTTTTTCAATAATTTCTTTAATTGTATTTTCAATTAATTCAACAAATTGATCAGCTTGATCTGGATTAGCATTCTTAGTCATAATACCAAAAATTGGTTGTAAAATATCAGATTCATAAGAACTACTTACATCATTACCAATACCAGCATCTAAGATAGCTTGTTTTAAAGGAGCACCTGAAGCTTGTAAAATTACATCTTGAAGTATTTCTAAAGCATAAGCTTTAACAATATCTTTTGCATGTCCTGCAGCAACACTATACGCAAGATATGAGTTATTTTCTAAAGAAGCGTCTTGTCCTACTGGATATTCAAATTCAACTCTTACCATTTCTTTAAAAGGTTTTTGTAATTCAATATCAGAATGAACTTCTATTGCATCATATTCAGATAAATATTTTTCATCTAAGAAAGCAAGTTCTTTTTCAGCATTTAAATTACCATATAAACAAATATAACTATTAGATGGATGATAATATTCTTGATGAAATGCGATAAATTCTTCATATGATAATTCTGGAATTTCATCTGGATCACCACCAGATTCAACACCATATGTATTATCTGGGAATAATGAATGATACATTTGGCGATAAATTACAGAATCAGGTGAAGAAAAGGCACCTTTCATTTCATTATAAACAACACCATTGATTGTTAATTCATCATCAACTGAATTTAATTCATAATGCCAACCTTCTTGTTTAAAGATTTGTTCTTTAGAATAAATATTTGGATGACATACAGCGTCCATATATACATCCATTAAATTTTCAAAGTCTTTTTCATTACAACTTGCGATAGGATATACAGTTTTATCTGGATATGTCATCGCGTTTAAGAAAGTATTTAAAGAACTCTTTAATAATTCAACAAAAGGTTCTTTAACAGGATATTTCTTTGAACCACATAAAACAGAGTGTTCAATAATATGAGGAACACCAGTACTATTAGTAGGAGTAGTTTTAAATCCTATACCAAATACTTTATTATTATCATCATTTTCGATAACTAATACACTAGCTTTACTTTTATTATGTTCTAATAAAGTAACTTCAGCATTTAATTCTTCTATATGTCTAGATTCTATAATTTTATAATTTTTAATTTCTTTCATTATTTTCTTCCTTTCTAATTAAAAAAATATAAAGTTACACTTTATATTTTTTTATTGATTATATATATTATACTTTTATTTTGAAAAATAGTCAATTATTTGCTTTTTTTATTCGCATTTCTTATTAACTTTACAATTTCAACAATCACAACATTAACTAAAGCAATACCTAAAGCAATTAATAATTGAGTTAAATCTAAACTAGTAAATTTAAATACTTTATCATTTAATCCAGGAATATAAATAACTGCTAATTGTAATACAAAACCAACAACAACAGCTAAATTTAAAGTCTTATTATTAAATGTTGTTTTATGGAAAATAGAATGTTCACTCTTAGTATTAAATGCATGTAATAATTGAGCAACACCTAAAGTCATAAATGCCATAGTATGACCAACAGCTTCACTAGTTTGACAACCAATAATATAAGATCCTAAAGCAAGTAAACCAATAACAAGACCTTCAAACGCAATACGAAGGAATAAATGATTTGCGAAGAAACCTTCATTTTTAGGTCTTGGAGGTAAATCCATTAAACTATCTTCAGCTTTTTCCATACCTAAACCAATAGCAGGTAAAGAGTCAGTAATTAAATTAATCCATAATAAATGAATTGCAAGTAAAGGAGTACCAAAATCCTTATTGAATAATGAAATTACAGCAGCAACAAAGATTGCAATAACTTCACCAATATTACTAGATAATAAGTATTTAACACTCTTCTTAATATTATCGTAAATACCTCTACCTTCTTTAACAGCTTCAATAATAGTTGCAAAGTTATCATCTACTAAAATCATATCCGCAGCTTCCTTGGCAACATCAGTACCAGTAATACCCATAGCACAACCAATATTTGCTTCTTTTAATGCAGGAGAGTCATTAACACCATCACCTGTCATCGCAACAACTTTATCATGCTTTTTCCAAGCTTTTACAATTCTAACTTTATCTTCTGGAGCTACACGAGCATATACTGAATATTCTTCAATATGTTCAAATAATTCATCATCAGATAATTTCTTTAATTCATCTGAAGAAATAGCTTTTTGACCTTCTTTTAAAATACCTAAATCTTTTGCAATAGCTGTAGCTGTTGTGATATGGTCACCAGTAATCATAATAGTTCTAATACCAGCTTTTGTTGCAACTGTTATTGCATCTTTTACTTCTGGTCTTGAAGGGTCAATCATACCAACTAAACCAATAAATGTTAAATCTTTTTCTAGATTTTCATCTATATGATTAGGTAATTTATCAAATACTCTAATACCAACTGCTAATACTCTTAATGCTCTTACAGCCATATTATCATTAACTTGTAATGCATATTCTAAATTATCATTAATTGAGTTCTTAATAACAATATCAGGAGCACCTTTAGTAATTAAAACAAACTTGTTATCAATTTCTACTAAAACACTCATCATTTTACGATCTGAATCAAATGGAACATCAGCTAATCTTCTAATATGATCAATAGGATTACCATATAAATTATTAGCTTCAATTAAAGCAGTTTCAGTAGGATCACCAATTCTTTGTTCAACGCCATCTACAACATTTATTTTCGCATCACAACATAAAGCAAAATATTGTAATAATTCTTTTTCTGCTTTTTCAGATTCATTAGGCTTTTTAATACTATCACGATATACTTCAACAACAGTCATTTTATTTTGTGTTAAAGTACCAGTTTTATCAGAACAAACTACTGATGTAGATCCTAATGTTTCAACAGCAGGTAATTTTTTAACAATCGCATTTCTCTTAGCCATTTTACTAACACCAATTGATAATACAATCGTAACAACAGCAGCTAATCCTTCTGGAATAGCAGCAACTGCTAAAGCAACACTTGATTTAAATGATTCTAAAAGATGATTAGTTGCAATATATTCTAAAGCAAATACTACAATACAAATACCAATACATAAAATACCAATAACTTTTGCAACTTGTGCTAATTTTTGTTGTAATGGAGTTTTAGTATTATCTTCACTAATTAACATACCAGCAATTTTACCAATTTCAGTATTCATACCTGTTTTTACAACAATTGCAACACCTCTACCTTTAGTTACAAAAGTAGAAGAAAATACCATATTCTTCATATCACCAAGAGGAACATCTTCAGCATCAATAACCTCTGCATGTTTTTCAACAGGAACAGACTCACCTGTTAAAGCAGATTCATCAACTTGTAAATTAGATGCTTCAATTATTCGCGCATCAGCAGGAATATAGTCACCAGCTTCAATAACAACAATATCACCTTCAACTAAATTTCTAGTATTTAATTGAACAACATGACCATCACGAATAACCTTACATAAAGGAGCAGACATTTTCTCTAAAGCTTCTAAACTCTTTTCTGCTTTATTTTCTTGATATACACCAACACATGCGTTGATAATAATAACAACAAAAATAATTAAACTTTCAATCCACTCTTCAGGTTCTGCTATTATTGATATAATACCAGCAACAATTAAAATTATTATTAATACATCCGCAAATTGTTTTAAAAAGCGAACGAATAAACTTTCTTTCTTTTTACCTTTTAATTCATTATAACCATTAGTTTGTAATCTTTTCTCAGCTTCTTCAGAAGTTAAACCTAAAGTTTCATTAGTTTGTAAGGTTTCAATAACTTCTTCTTTTTTCTTATTAAACATTTCTACCTCCATAAAAAAAAGCTTTACACATTCAAATCATCTGAATGGTAAAGGTTTTGCTAATCACAAGATTTATTATATCCGGGTTTAAAACCGTTCTGACGAATATAACTCTACCATTTCGTAGATGCTACTTCCCTTTCGCATTCATATTATATCACTTTAAAAAAAATAAGTCAATAATATTTTATTTTTTCTTTTTTTTGATATAATAATATCAACTCAGATAGGAGGTACATATGAAAAATTACCTATGCGGTGGATTTGAAAAAATGTCACTATTAGATTATGAAGGAAAAATAGCATGTACATTATTCTTAAATGGTTGTAACTTTATGTGTCCATGGTGCCATAACTCAAGTTTAATCTCTTTTGAAGGAGATGAAGTAGATTTAGATGAATTCTACTTATACTTGGAAAAAAGAAAAAATATTCTTGAAGCAATATGTATAAGTGGGGGAGAACCAACACTTAATCCAAATTTAAAAAAAATAATAAGAAGAATTAAAAACATTGGATACTTAGTTAAACTAGATACAAATGGTACTAACCCTCAAGTTTTAAGAGAATTAATAAATGAAAAACTTATTGATTACATTGCAATGGATATTAAAAATGATGAAAACAACTATCCTAAAACAATAGGATTAGAATACATTAATTTTAAAAACATTAAAGAATCAATTAATATTATTATGAATTCAAATATCGAATATGAATTTAGAACAACATTAGTAAAAGAATTACATACAGAAGAAAACATTATAAATATTAAAGAACTAATTAAAGGTGCAAATAAATATTATTTACAAAAATTCATTTTAAGAGAATCATGTCTTAATCAATCTTTAAATGAAATTGATATTAATACTGCAAATCACTATAAAAATATTCTTTCTGATTCAATTAAAAATGTATATTTAAGAGGATATTAAAATACACTATGATAAATCATAGTGTATTTTTTATTTTCTATTAATATATTCAACTGCTAATGTTGCTGCAACAGCACCATCTGATATAGCAGTAGCAACTTGTCTAACACTCTTTACTCGACAGTCACCTGCAACAAATAAACCTTCCGTTTTAGTTAAACAAGATTCATTACTATTAAAATATCCTTTTTCATCTAAATCAACTAAATTATTAAAAGCTTCATTATTAGGAACTTGTCCTATTGCGACAAAAACACCATTAACTTTTAATATTAATTCTTCTTTAGAATTTGTATTTTCAAATCGTAATGCTTCTAACGACTCATTGCCGATAAATTCTTTTAATGAAACATTATGAATAATCTCGACATTATTTAATTCTTTAATACGATTAACCAATTGTTGATCACCAAAGAAATGATCAAATAATGTACAAATATAAACTTTAGAACAATATCCAGCAAGAGCAATAGTATATTGTAACGCACTATTAGCATCACCAATAACAGCAACTTCTTGACCTTTAAAGAAAGGACCATCACAAGTAGCACAATATGAAATACCAGAACCAATTAAATTCTCTTCATTAATAGCTCCAATAATACGATGTTTTACTCCTGTTGCAAGAATAACAGCTTTTGCATAATATGTATCAGAATCACCTTGAAGAATAAAATAATCTTCTTTCTTTTCAATACTTAAAATTTCATCAATTTCTAAATTAGCACCTAAATCACTAATTTGTTCAAATAATTGATCAGCGAATTCATTACCACTAATCGATACAATTGAAGGATAATTCTCAAGTCTAGGAGATTGAGCTATTTGACCTCCTATTGTTTCCTTTTCAATTACAGTTACAGTTTTATTTGCTCTTAAAGCATATAATGCTGCAGTCATACCTGCAGGACCAGCTCCAACAACAATAATATCTATTAAATTCATGTTATTTATATTCTTCCACAAATTTTTTAATTAAGCTAACATTTTCATAACGTTCTAATGTTCCACCATTAGGTACTAATAATGTAGGTGCTTTTTTAATATTATATTGTCTTGTTAATTCAACTTGTTCTTCTGCATCAATAGGTGTATATTTAATACCTGCATCATTTAATAATTTTTTCGCAATCTTACAATTAGGACAAGTTTTAGTAGTAAATAATAAAATTTCTTGTGCTTCTAAAACAGGTAATTGTTGTTCTTCATAAGTATTACAATCACATTGTTTATCTCTTAATTGAGATGTTTCAATATTATAAGTCTTACGATTTTTAAATTCTTCTGATTTACCATCATTCCAGTTTTGAACAGGACGATAGTATCCAGTAATACGGCTATAAATTTCAGTCTTTTTACCACAGATAGGACATTTTGCAACTTCACCTTCAATATATCCATGGTTAGCACATACTGAATATGTAGGTGACATTGTGTAATAAGGTAATTTATAGTTTTCCGCAATTGTTCTTACTAACTTAGCACAAGCTTGCCATGAAGGTAATCTTTGACCTAAGAAAGCATGGAATACTGTACCTGATGTATATAATGTTTGTAAATTATCTTGAATATCTAATGCAGTAAAAATATCATCTGTATATCCTACTGGTAAATGAGAACTGTTTGTATAATATGGAGTCGCGTTAGGTCCTTGAGAAGCTGTAATAATCTTAGGATAACGTTTACGGTCATGTTTTGCAAGACGGAATGAAGTTGATTCAGCTGGAGTAGCTTCTAAATTATATAAATCACCATATAATTCTTGATAATCAGATAATTTTTCTCTCATATAATTTAAAGTCTTAATAGTAAAATCTAAAGATTCTTGATGAGATAAATCTTTACCAATCCATTTTGCATTTAAACAAGCTTCATTCATACCTACTAAACCAATAGTAGAGAAGTGATTATTAAATGTTCCTAAATATCTCTTTGTATATGGATATAATCCTTCATTTAATAATTTAGTAATAACATTACGTTTAATCTTTAATGATCTTGCAGAAATATCCATTAACTTAGTTAAACGTGCGAAGAACTCTTCTTCATTTTCAGATAAATAAGCAATTCTTGGCATATTAATAGTAACAACACCTACTGAACCAGTGCTTTCACCACTACCAAAGAAACCACCAGATTTCTTTCTTAATTCTCTTAAGTCCAATCTTAAACGACAGCACATACTACGAACATCACTAGGTTCCATATCACTATTAATATAATTTGAGAAATATGGAGTTCCATATTTTGCAGTCATTTCGAATAATAATTTATTATTTTCAGTTTCAGACCAATCAAAATCTTTAGTAATAGAATAAGTAGGAATTGGATATTGGAATCCTCTACCATTCGCATCTCCTTCGATCATAATTTCAATAAATGCTTTATTAACCATAGCCATTTCTTCAACACAATCTTTATATTTAAATGGCATTTCTTTACCACCAACGATTGCATTTAATTCAGCCATATCATTAGGAACTGTCCAGTCTAAAGTAATATTAGTAAATGGTGCTTGAGTACCCCATCTACTTGGTGTATTAACACCATAAATAAATGATTGGATACATTGTTTTACTTCTTTATATGTTAAATTATCAACTTTAACAAAAGGTGCTAGATAAGTATCAAATGATGAAAATGCTTGAGCGCCTGCCCATTCATTTTGCATAATACCTAAGAAGTTAGTCATTTGATTACATAAAGTAGATAAATGTGATGCAGGTGAAGAAGTAATCTTACCAGGAACACCACCTAAACCTTCTTTGATTAATTGTTTTAAAGACCAACCAGCACAATAACCAGTTAACATAGATAAATCATGAATATGAATATCAGCATTACGATGAGCTTCTTCAATTTCAGGATCATATACTTCTGATAACCAATAATTTGCAGTAAGAGCACCTGAGTTAGATAAAATTAAACCTCCTACTGAATATGTAACAGTAGAGTTTTCTTTAACACGCCAGTCCATAATATTTAAATAATTATTAATTGTATCTTTATAATCAACGATAGTTTTCTTCATGTTACGCATTTTTTCATGTTGTCGACGATATAAAATATACGCTTTTGCAACGTCAGCATAACATGCTTGAATTAATACTAATTCCACACTATCTTGAATATCTTCAACAGTAACAGATTCATCAACAACTTTTGATTGAATATCAGCTACTACTCTTAACGCAAGTAATTCAATTACGTCTTCAGTATATGCTTTATTTTCAGCATCAAACGCTCTTCTTATTGCATTTTCAATTTTTTTGATATCAAATTCTACTAAAGTATTATCTCTCTTTTTAACGTATAACATGATTCTATCCTCTTTTCTTTTTATATTTTGTGTAGGTTATAAAATTATATCAAAATCATATTTTGCTGTAAAGACATTAAATAAGAGAATTTTTGTCAATTTGAAAATTGTTTTTCATTAATTTCCTATCTTTTTTAAATCAAAAATAAACTCTTCAACATACTCTTTTTTAGTATACCAAGATGTTACTAATCTAATAATTACATAATCTTCATGTTTTTCCCAAACTTCAAAATTATATAGATTTTGAAGGCAATTTAAGGCCATAAAATCGATTTTTAAAAACACTTGATTTGTTTGATTAGGGTAAACAATTTCATAATTATTTTCTAATAATAATTCTCTTAATAATTTAGCTGTCTCATTTGTATTTCTTGCCAATTCTAAATACAAATCATCTTCTAAAAATTTCTTAAACAAGATTGATAAAACAAATGTTTTAGATAACATAGCACCTTTATTCTTTAAGTGATATGAAAAATCTTTTTTTATTTCATCATTTTTAATAATTAACATTTCACCATAAGGCATACCATTTTTAGTACCACCTAAATAAAATGCATCTGTATATTTAGTTATTAACTCTAATGTTAAATCATTACCATCACATGTCAACGCAACAGGTAATCTTGCTCCATCAAGGAATAATAATAAATTATACTTTTGACAAATATTATAAAGATTACTTAATTCTCCTAATGTATATATAGTTCCACTTTCAGTTGAATTAGATATATATACCACTTTAGGTTTAACCATATAATTTTCAGTATATAAATTCATTACTTTAATTACATCTTCTGGATAAACTTTGCCATTCTTACCTTCAACAGGAATAATCTTTTTTCCTGCTCCTTCAACAGCACCTGTTTCATGAACATTAATATGCCCTTCATTATGAGATATAACTGCTTCATAATTTTGCAATACTTTAGATAATAATGTCATATTAGTTTGAGTACCACCACTAAATAAATATATATCAACATTATGTTTTGTTTTATCTCTTACTAAATCTAATAACTCTTTAGTTATAGTATCACTACCATAACCAGTATATTGAACACCGTAATGTTTAGATAACTCTTCCAAAATAACTGGATTACCTACATCACTATAATCATTTCTAAAACTATATTTAATCATACTTTCCTCACTTTGGGTAATAAAACCATTGCATCCGCAATGGTTTTATATTTAATTATTCTGCTATTTTTTCACGAACTTGTGTTTCAATTTCTTTTGCTAATTCAGGATTATTTTTCAATAATTCCTTAACATTTTCTCTACCTTGGCCTAACTTCTCACCTTTATATGAGAACCAAGCTCCACTCTTATCAACAATATCATAATTTACAGCCATATCTAATAATTCACCTTCGCGTGAAATACCTTTACCATAAATTAAATCAACTTCTGCAGTTTTAAATGGAGGAGCAACTTTATTCTTAACTACTTTAACTCTTGTAATATTACCAACAGCTTCAGTACCTTGTTTAATTTGATCAACTCTTCTAATATCTAAACGGATAGTTGCGTAGAACTTTAATGCTCTACCACCAGAAGTAGTCTCAGGAGAACCAAACATTACACCAACTTTTTCTCTAATTTGGTTAATAAAAATCGCAACAGTTTTTGTTTTATTAATAATACCAGCTAATTTTCTCATTGCTTGAGACATTAATCTAGCTTGTAAACCAATAAAACTACTTCCCATATCTCCTTCTATTTCAGCCTTAGGAACTAACGCTGCAACAGAGTCAATAACAATAATATCAATTGCATTAGTTCTTACTAACGCTTCAACAATTTCTAATGCTTGTTCACCATCATCAGGTTGTGAAACAATTAAGTTTTCAGTATCAACACCAAGAGCCGCTGCATATACAGGATCTAATGCATGTTCAGCATCAATAAACGCTGCATAACCACCTTGCTTTTGAGCTTCTGCAATAGCATGTAATGCAAAAGTAGTTTTACCACTTGATTCAGGTCCATAAATTTCAATAATTCTTCCTTTAGGATAACCACCTACACCTAAAGCAACATCTAATGCGATAGAACCAGTCGGAATAACATCAACCTTTTCTTGAGCCTTATCACCAAGACGCATTACTGAACCTTTACCATAAGATTTTTCTATACTCTTAAAAGCATCCTCTAAAGCCTTTTCCTTAGCAGGATCTTTTTGATTATCAATATCAATTTTCATTTGTTTAGCTTTACTTTCAGCCATACTTATTCTCCTTTATCGTTTCTTTTTATTAGGTTTAGTATCTAATAAGATTTCTTTGTTTTTAATTAAATAATCTGCTCCACTAAAGATACTAACAAGCAACATAATATATATTAGAATTTGAACAAATATCTTATATCCCAAACGATTACTTAAAACATTAAAAGTTCCATCATCTAATCTAACTACAGCACATCCTAGTAACATAATGATGATAGTAAACATTTGAATAACTGTTTTTAATTTACCATGCCATACCGCAGGAAGAACTTTTCCTTTGCCAGCAGCTACTAATCTTAAAGCTGTTACTAAAAATTCTCTTGTTAATAATATAGCGATCATCCACCATTCTATTAAAACGGCTGATTCCCCTGATTTAATAGTATAATATTTATTTTGATCCATTAAAATTAATAATACTGTAAATACTAATAATTTATCAGCAACAGGATCTAAAAACTTTCCGAAATCAGTTACCATATTATTTCTTCTTGCAATTTGTCCATCAAAATAATCAGTTAAAGATGCAATAATAAAAATAATTAAAATAATGAAATTTGCAAGAGAAAGAGATGGATATAATACCCATTGATTTCTTAATGGTTCAAAACCATATACTAACATAATAACAGGTACTAATAATATTCTCAAAATTGTTAACTTATTAGGTAAATTCATAATGAAGCCCTCTTTTTTCTATTCTAATCTTTCTATATATATTATACCATATTATTATTCTTTTTTCAACAAGAATAGAATAAAAAAAATACCTTCAAAATTGAAGGTATTTATTCTAAACTATTCAATATTTTTCCCAATATTTTTTCAATCGTTTCATCTATTTTTCGTGCAATCTTATTTGATAAATTCTCTTCTAATACATGATTTGAAGAATTATAATCATTATCTGGATTAACAATTTCTTGTTCAAATTCATTTTTATTATTTTCAAAAATATTACTATCACTTATTGTATATGAATTACCTATTTTTATTCCCATTAAAAAAACAAATAAGAAGATAACAATTACTAATATCTTTTTCATATATCCTCCTAATATTTTAGTATTTTTTCTAAATGATCAATATCAATAAAAAAAACAAAATAGATTATATATTTATATATTAATCTTTCCTTTTTAAACTTTTCATTCTTAACATCAGTATCAGTTAATTCATAAAATGTCATAATCTCTTCTTCTTGATTAATTATCTTTAAATCATCAAAATGATTAATTAAATTAATACAAAAAGACAAAATAAATAAAAATAAACAAACATATAATCCATAATCAATTAAACTTTTCATAATATATCTTATTCAGACATCGTTTTTAATATACCATCATGCAATGCAATATTTAATCCACCAGCAATAATTTTTGATAAATCCTCAACATCCGCATCAATTTCTTTAGGAGTAACCATTAAATTATATCCCGAAGGAGTTAATATATCTTGAATCAAACTTCTTTTTTCTTCTTCGGTCAATTTACCAAATTGACCAAACAATTCTTCATCTACAACCCTATTAGTAGGAATATCTAAATCAATTTGATGATGAACAACAAGTTTATCACTAGGTTTATTGCTGCTACTAACCTGATTCAAATACTTTAAAACATAATCAATAACACAACTACTAATCGTAACTGCATCAACAATAGTAGGCACTCCTACTGCAATAACAGGGATACCAACCGTTTTTTCACTCAATTCCTTTCTTTTATTACCAACACCAGATCCAGGACTTATTCCTGTATCAGTTATTTGAATTGTTTTATTAACTCTTTCAATTGAATTAGTTGCAAGAGCATCAACAACAATTAGAAAATCAAAAGATATATTTTCAATAACAGATTTAATTACTTCAAAAGTCTCTAATCCCGTTGTCCCCATAACTCCTGGAGACATCGCTGCAACATTACTAAAGCCTTCACTAATATTATTCATATCAAATAAATGTTTAGTTACAATAACATTATCCATTACGTATGGGCCTAGCGAATCAGGTGTAACATTAATATTACCAAGACCTACTAAAAGACATTTTTTATTTTTTAAACCTTTTTCTATTAATAATTCATTAATAACCTTAGATAAACATTTTTCAACATTTTCACATATTTTACTATCATGAAAATCAACATCTTTTAAATCAATAGTATAATAAGTACCTGCTTGTTTATTAATATTACTACTATCTAAAACATAATGTTTAATTACATTTAAATCATCAACAATAAAATTAGATGTTTGTACACCTTCAATTTCATTATTTTGACTTAAAACTTCATCATAAGCTAAATCTGTTCTGACTTGCCATTTCATTAAATTATTCATTTCATCACCTCTAAGTTATTTTTTACCATTTTAAAAAGTTTATTCACTTTTTACTTTATAACTTTAATCTTTTTTGATATAATTTCATAAAAGGAGTTGATGAAATGGCAGATGAATTAATTTATTTATTTACTGGTACTTCCGAAATATTTATTAAAAACCGTATTGATCGTATTATCCAAAGTTATAGTAAATACAAAATTGCTATTTCAAAATACGATATGGAAACAACATCACTTAGTCATGTCTTAAGTGATGCAATAACAATACCATTATTAGAAGATTATAAAATTATTATTCTAAGACACCCTAAATTTCTAACAACAAATAAATTAGAAAATACTCCTGAAGTAAAAGCTTTTATCAAATATCTTAAAAAACCAGTTGAAACTACTATTTTAATGATAGACGCAACAAATGTTAATATTCAAAATAATGATATTTATAAAGCTCTTAAAAACTTCGCTATGATTATTAACTATTCAGACAGCGAAGAAATCGAAGTGCGAGGTTGGGTTGTTCGTACCCTCGCAACACATAACATCGAAATTAAAGATGATGCATTAGTATTATTTATGGAATACTTAAATGATGATCAAGTAAGAATGGGTACAGAATTAAACAAGCTAATCTCATATCTAGGTGAAGGTGGAGTTGTTACTGTTGAAGTAATTAAAGAGATGATTTCAAGAGATCATTCTAAACAAGTATTTGCTCTTGTAAATGCTATAATAGCACAAGATAATGAACTAATTAACAATTTATATCAAGACCTAAGTTCTAACACAAAAGATATTACTAGTATTATTACTATTGTAACTAACACATTTAAAGAACTATTCTCAACATTATCTTTATTACATGCCGGATATACACAATCTGATATTGCTAAATTCTATGGTATTAGTAATAACTATGCTTATTATAAAGTTAAAGATGCAAAAACATTTAAACTTACTGATCTAGAAAAACAAGTAACTAGATTAGCTGAATTAGACTATTTAATTAAAAGTGGTCAAATTGATAAAGGATTAGGGTTTGAATTATTTTTAATAAAATAAAAAAAACAGGTATTAACCTGTTTTTTTATTATTTCATTGCGTTTAATTGTTTTGCAAGACGAGATTTTTGACGTGCAACGTAATTTTTATGATGAAGTCCTTTAGTGATAGCTTTATCTAATTTCTTGCATGCAAATCTATAAGCTTGTTCAGCTTTTGCTTTATCGCCTTCTAATACAGCTTTTTCAAATGCTTTTACAGCTGTTTTTAATGAAGAGTTAAAAGAAGCATTCATCAATCTTTTTTTATTATTAGTAATGTCTCGCTTTTTTTGTTGTTTAATATTTGCCATTATTTTAACCTCCGAGATTTTTAACGTATTAATTATAACATATAAGTTAATTTTAGTAAAGTGAAATAGTATTTTTTATTTTGATAAGAAAAGTTTAATATAACAGTTTTTAATTCATGAGTATAGTATGTTTGATAATTGTTTAGTTTATTTTTTATTTCTTTTGTGGGAAACCCAAAGGTATTATTATGCCCACTCATTACTACCGCACTATTAAAGTGAACATGATTTAAAAAATAATCACTTGTAGAAGTATTAGATCCATGATGAGCTATTTTTAAGATATCTACATATATATCTTTTTCTAATCTTATTAACTCTTCTTCAGCTTCTTTTTCAATATCTCCGCACATTAATATCGAACAATTATTTATTGTTATTTTAATAACCAAGGAATTATCATTACTACTATTCATTTGGTAATATGGCCATAGTACTTCAAAAGATATATTTTTATATATAAACGAATTACTTCTTTCAACAAAAAAACATTTATTTTTAAATTTATTATATATATCCATACTTTTGGAATCATATTTACTTAACATTATATTTTTAACATTAAAATTACTTACTATCTCATCTAACATCCCACAATGATCTGAATCAGCATGAGATATTATTAATAAATCTATTCTTTTTATTCCTTTCTTCTTTAAAAAAGTAATTAAATCATTTGATCCTTTTTCTCCTGTATCAATTAAAATATTACCTTGATTGAATTTTTTAATTATTAAAGTTGATTCTCCTACAGGTAAATCGAAAAAATATATTTGATCTTTATTATTAAAAATAATTTTATTACTAATTACAAATACATATACCAATAATAAGACTATTGACAATAATCTTCTCTTTTTGCTTTCAAAAGTTAATAATAAATATATCAATAGAATAAAATAAATTATTATAACTAAGTAATTAACTTTTGGTATTGTTATTTCTAATATAGATATACCAGCTAGTTTATTAGTAATATTAATAAATAAGTTAATAATAAAAAGATAAATATTTTCTAGAAAAGGAAAAATAATTACTATTATAGATAATGGTAATAAAA
>JAZSNL010000031.1:0-1630 GCA_045536365.1 Bacilli bacterium
GCGGTAGCCAAAGCTCTCGAAAACGCCCATTCCATAGTAACAGATCCTAAGACCTACAACAACGAATATTGCTTCCAAAGTGCAATCGTTCTCGCCTATTTCTACGCAAGATCGAAATACACCATCATAAAAGAGATGCCGTCTGGCAATGGCTACGCAGATATTGTCTTGGTCCCCTACAAGCCAAATATCCCAGCCATAGTAATCGAACTAAAACACAACCACAGCACTGGCAGTGCCATCGCCCAAATCAAAGCGAAAAACTACACCCAAGCCCTCAGCCTCTACGCTGGCAACATCCTCCTCGTCGGCATAAACTACGATGAAAAGAACAAAAAACATACTTGCAAGATAGAGAGGGTGGTGAAATAAGACGAAAGACAAAGGACTAAAGTCAAAAGACTAATATCCACGCCTTACATTAAAGGCGACTTCCTCCGCCCGTAGGGAAGACTGTCCGCACAACAAGCTACTGCCCCCCGCCTTTGACTGCGATGGACTTGGAGGGAGGCACGGAGTGTTAAGAAAAGTTTTTGCCCGAAGAGGAGCGGAGGGAATAAAAAACTTTTTAGCGGAGGGGCTTCCAGAGAGTCCAGTAAAGCAGTCTAAGCGGCGGCTCTTTTTGATTTCATCCAAATTTCTTAGGCTCGGCATAGCTGGAGCAAGTTCCGCTCTGCTCTCACTCTTACGAAATTTTGCCTACTTTTTCTCAGCTGAAGGAGAAAAAGTAGGAGCCCTTGCGGCTTGAGCAAGAGAAAACGCATAGTTGGGGGAAAACGCATAGTTTTTGGAAAAAAATATTATCTTTGGAAAAAGCCCCAAAGGCGACTTCCTCCGCCCGTAGGGGAGACTGTCCGCACAACGAGCTGCTGCCCCCTGCCTTTGACTGCGATGGACTTGGAGGGAGGCACGTAGCGTTAAAAAAAGTTTTTGCCCGAAGAGGAGCGGAGGGAATAAAAAACTTTTTAGCGGAGGGACTGCCGGAGAGTCCAGTAAAGCAGTCTAAGCGGCGGCTCTTTTTGATTTCATCCAAATTTCTCAGGCTCGGCATAGCTGGAGCAAGCTCCGCTCTGCTCTCACTCTTACGAAATTTTGTTTACTCTTTCCAGCTGCAGGGAAAAAGTAAAAGCCCTTGCGGCTTGAGCAAGGAAAAGCGCATAGTTCGGGAAAAGCGCATAGTTTTTGGAAAAAAATATTATCTTTGGAAAAAGCACCAAAGGCGACTTTCTCCGCCCGTAGGGGAGACTGCCCGCATAAACCACTGCTACCTAAGCACAGAAAGCAAAAATCTTTTTACACACAAATTTTCAAGTCTCAAAAAAATATATTACATTTGTAGAACTAACCAAAATAGAAATTTTATGGGCTTATATCTCAATCCGAATGCGGAAGCATTTACGAATGGTAAAAATACGAGAATTTACGTTGACAAATCCCTGATTATAGAGGAGTTGAACAAAATAGTCAACACCATGGATGACTTCGTTTGCCTCTCTCGTCCGCGCCGCTTCGGAAAGAGCATGATTGGCAATCTAATCTCAGCATACTACTCCAAGGGTTGCGATACTCGTGAGGTCTTCAGTAAAATGAAAATCGGACAAACACCAGAGTGGGACGCACGGCTCAATAA
>JAZSNL010000017.1:0-3428 GCA_045536365.1 Bacilli bacterium
TTAATGTTTTCTTTTTTATAATCTTCAAATGGTTTTCTAATAAATAAACAAATTATTATTAATAATATATAACTTATTAATAATATTTGTATACCATTTTTAATATTAAATAAAATTTGAAATACATTAATTATAACAATACTAATTAAAATACTAATTATCGTTAAATATTTAATATTAAAAATTGTTTTTATTAGTTCATTATTAACCAAAATAATAAAAATTAATAACGAGAACATTAATATATAAATAATATTTTTTATTCTTCTTTCTTTATTCATTATAACATACATCATTTCTTTTTTCAATTTATATGCGGAAAGCATATTATATTTTATGCAGTAATGAATAAATTAATCATTTATAACTTTCTTTAAAAACTCTCCTGTTACTGAATTAGGATTATTAATAATTTCCTCAGGTGTTCCTTCTGCAACAATAGTTCCACCGTTAATACCACCATTAGGTCCTAAATCAATAATATGATCAGCTAATTTAATTACATCTAAATTATGTTCAATGACTATTGCGGTTGCACCTGAATCAACAATTTTATTAATCATTTTCATTAATCGTTCTATATCATATGTATGAAGGCCTGTAGTAGGTTCATCAAAAATAAAAATACTTTTTTCTGTTATTTTTTTATGTAATTCACTAGCAAGTTTAACTCTTTGTGCTTCACCACCTGATAATGTAGTAGCACTTTGTCCTAGTTTTACATATCCTAATCCTACATCATTCATTGTTTTTATTTTATTATGAATAGCAGGGATGTTTTCAAAGAAAGGTAACGCTTCTTCAATTGTCATATTTAATACATCTGCAATATTTTTATCTTTATATTTAACTTCTAAAGTTTCACGATTAAAACGTGATCCTCCACATGCTTCACATGGAACGTATACATCTGGTAAAAAATGCATTGCAATTCTTATTACACCATCACCTTGACATGTTTCACATCTTCCGCCTTTTACATTAAATGAAAATCTTCCTTTTGAATATCCTCTCATTTTAGCTTCTTTTGTTGTAGCAAAAAGATCACGAATTGAATCAAATACACCTGTATAAGTAGCAGGATTTGATCTTGGAGTTCTACCGATAGGAGCTTGGTCAATATTAATAACGCGATCGATGTTTTCTAATCCTTCGATTGTATCATGGGCACCAACATCTATCTTACTGCGATAAATCTTTTTCATTAATGCAGCATATAGTGTGTCATTAACTAATGTTGATTTACCACTACCAGATACACCAGTTATAAGAACTAGTTTTTGTAATGGAATTGTAACATCAATATTTTTTAGGTTATTTTCATAACAATTCTTCATTACTAATTTTTTACCAGTTCCTTCTCTTCTTTGAATTGGTTTTTCAATTTTTCTTCTGCCTGATAAATAATCAGCAGTAATAGTGTCTAATTTAACAAATTCTTCAGGTGTTCCAAGTCCAACAACTTCTCCACCATTTACACCAGCATATGGACCAATATCAACAATATAATCACATTCATGCATTATTTCTTCATCATGTTCAACAACAATAAGAGTATTTCCTAAATCTCTCATTTCTTTTAATGCTTCAATTAATTTATGATTATCTCTTTGATGAAGACCAATAGAAGGTTCATCTAATACATATAATACTCCTGTTAAGCGTGAACCTATTTGTGTTGCTAGTCTTATTCTTTGTGCTTCGCCGCCTGATAAAGTTCCTGCACGACGATCAAGTGTTAAATATTCTAATCCTACTTTCTTTAAAAATGATAATCTTTCTTTAATTTCTTTAAAAATTAAATGAGATATTTTTTGTTCCATTATTGTTAATTTTAAATTATCAATAAATTCAAGAGATGTTGAAATATCCATTTGTGTAAATTCATGAATACTTTTTTTACCTATTAAAACAGATAGGATTCTTTTTGATAATCTTTGTCCATGACATTCAGGACAAGTTATTTCTTTCATATAAGAACCATAATATTCCTTCTGCATGTTAGAATTAGTTTCTTCATATCTTCGAGTAATTAATTCAACTAATCCTTCAATGCGTTTATTTTTTCTCATTGTTATTCCACCACTGCTAGTGATTTCATATTTAATTGGTTCTTTAGAACCGTAAAGAATAATTTCTTTATGTTCTTCTGGTAAATCTTTATATGGGATAAATAAATCAATATGATAATAATCAAATAAAATTTTATATGTTTGCCATTCAATATTATCAGTAAAAACAATGTTCTTTAAATATCTAATTGCTCCTTCTGCGATAGATAATTCTGGATTAGTTATTAATAGATCAGGGTCTAATTGAGATATAAATCCAAGTCCTTTACATTCAGGACATGCGCCTAAAGGAGAATTAAATGAGAAAAAAGCAGGTTCTAATTTACCTATTGTAAAATCACAGTATGGGCACGCATAATGTTCACTAAATAATTTTCTTTCTCCATCAATATCAACAAAAATTTTACCATCTGATAAATTACATCCTGTTTCTAATGATTCATATAATCTTGATCTAATTTCCGGACGAAGTTTTAATCTATCTATTACTACATAAATAGTATGTTTTTGATTTTTATCTAAAGTAATTTCTTCGTCTAATTCATATATTTCATCATCAATATATACTTTAGAATATCCTTCTTTTCTTAATGATTCTAATGTTTTTTCAAAAGTACCTTTTCTTCCTTCAGCAATAGGAGATAAAATAACAATTCTTGAATCTTCAGGATATTCATATATATGATCACACATTTGTTCAATTGTTTGACTTGAAATTTCAACATTATGAACAGGACAAGTAGGACGTCCAATTCTTGCGTATAAAAGTCTTAAATAATCATATATTTCTGTAACTGTTCCGACAGTAGAACGAGGATTTCTACTTGTTGTTTTTTGATCGATTGAAATTGCGGGAGATAATCCTTCAATAGCGTCAACATCAGGTTTATCAACATTATTTAAAAATTGTCTTGCGTATGCAGATAAACTTTCAACATATCTTCTTTGTCCTTCTGCATAAATAGTATCAAAAGCTAAAGAAGATTTACCACTACCTGATACACCTGTCATTACTACTAGTTTATTACGTGGTATTTCAAGATTAACATTTTTTAAATTATTTTCTCTTGCCCCTCTAATAATAATTTTATCGTTTGTTAACATAAAATCATCTCCTTATCATCTTTTTATTATACCATATTATGTAATTTTATACATAAAAATCACAAGTTTTTTTCATAAGTTTATATATAAAAAACAGTCCATAAGTGAAATGATAAAATAAATGTAGACACAAAAAAACGTGTCTACATTTTTTATTATGCTATAATACAGGAAAGGAGATGATGGTATGTCAAGACCAAAAGGCGGTAAAAATAAAGAGTGGTCAAAAGAACAAAAACTTGAGATTATTAC
>JAZSNL010000012.1:0-2102 GCA_045536365.1 Bacilli bacterium
GATAGAAATTAACAATGGTATATGTAATAAAAATCTTTTCATTTTAAAATATTGGACAATGTTCGTCGGTGCATACAGGTAGTTCGTTAAATAAATCAAACTCTATGTCTTGTCTGTAAATAGAGTCAAAATTTATTTCATTTATCTTGTCGATTTCGATTTGCCATAACTGCATCGTTGTGAAAGCAGATCCCGATGTCGGCGTAGTGGTGAGCTGTTTCAGCACATTGTTGTCTTTGCTTATGATGAATTCACATGGAGTTCCAAAATTTCCATTTATTTTCGGTTCACTATCGAAAACATAGTTCGCTATATTATTGAGATATTGAATATTGTCGTAGTGGAAATCAGGATTTTCAAGGTCTAAGAAGCACAATGCTTTTCCATCAAACAGTCCGTATTGTTCAAGATGTTCACGGGCATATCTTACGCCGCCCGTGTTATAATTTATAAAATAGAAATTTATGCTGTCACTATATTTGTTGTATGCGGGAGAATAAGTTTCCTCAAAATGTCTCATGCATGGACCGCAACACACACTATAGAAAACAACGATTTTATATTTTGTAGTGTCTGAAGTGATCAATGCTTTCAGATCTTCAGCGTCTATACATTCTATATAATCATTTGATTGTGCGTAACGAACATTCTTTTTGCTCGGAATACAAACGTGTACGCATGAAGTCGAAATCATGCAGATAATAAAGATTAGTAATATTTTTTTCATTCTGTGGAGATTCAAAACTACTTGCAAATATATGTAAAAAACATTTTATTATAAATTATGCATTATGAATTATGAATTATAAATTGTGCATTATGAATTGTGCATTATTTTACAAAAACTGCACTATTGATTGTGCAAAATGTTTATATTTGCAAAAAAATAAAAGTTATGAACGGTTTATATGAAACATTTAGAAAGTTGCTAAAGTCGGTAAACACCGATTTTATCAGATATAAATACAATGACATAAAGTGGGAGAATAGAATGTTAGGCTTGGTCGGACCTCGAGGTGTGGGTAAGACGACATTATTTTTGCAGTATATAAAAATGAATCTCGAGATTAACGATACTTTATATGTTTCCGCTGATAATCTTTATTTTACCAATCATACTTTGATAGATTTGGCTGATGAATTTAATAAGCAAGGCGGTAGTCATTTGTTTATAGATGAGATTCATAAATATTTAAATTGGTCACAAGAGCTGAAGCAGTTATATGATTCTTATCCCGATATGCAGATTTTCTTTACTGGTTCATCTGTGCTTGACATTTACAAAGGCATGGCAGATCTCAGTCGTCGTGCTCCAATTTATGAGATGCAAGGCTTGTCGTTTAGAGAGTACCTATCCATGTTTCATAATATTAGCATTCCTGTATATTCGTTAAGCGATATTTTAAGTCATAAGGTGGATATTCCGGAAATTTCACATCCTCTGCCTTTGTTTAGTGAATATTTGAAAAATGGTTATTACCCGTTTTCAAAGGATGTGGATTTTAATATTGAGTTAGAGCAGATTATAACTCAAACGATGGAAGTCGATATTCCTCAGTATGCAAATTTGAATGTCTCAACGGGAAGAAAAATGAAACGTCTTCTTGCCATAATTGCTGAGAGCGTGCCATTCAAACCTGTAATGACAAAGTTGGCTGAATTGATAGAAGTCAGCCGTAATACGATAACAGATTATCTGTCGTATATAGAGAAAGCTGGTATGATTATGCAACTGCGCGATGAGACAGGTGGTATTCGCAGTTTGGGAAAGGTAGAAAAAATATATTTAGACAATCCAAACTTAGCATTTGTTTTGGGGAGAAATGACGTCAATATAGGAAATATAAGAGAAACATTTTTCTGCAACCAGATGAGAGTCAACCATGATGTGATTTCATCTAATGTCTCGGATTTTCAAATAGATGATATGACGTTTGAAATAGGAGGAAAGAATAAATCTAAAAAACAAGTTGCCGACATTTCCAATTCTTTCGTTGTGAAAGATAATATCGAATATGGTTATGGAAATGTTATTCCTCTTTGGTATTTTGGTTTGAATTATTAGAGTCAAAGTCAGTGTCAAAAATAATTGCATCATGAAA
>JAZSNL010000015.1:0-2207 GCA_045536365.1 Bacilli bacterium
ATAACGATATTTTTGTATCTTTAAAGTGCTAACAAAAAGAACAAAACGTTATGTTATCCTGCAACAAAGTTATTGAATTTTTTTATATGGCATACGGCTACTGCTTTTTTTTAATGAAATAGTTAAGAAACATTCAATCGAAGATGGCAAAATCAATTGATATTATTCCAATCACTTACAAACAGTCTTGTAAGGACGCAAGACTACAAAGCAGGTGTGCAGTGAAGCGGAACGCCTGCCAAACAACAACAGACCATCATAGAAGTCCTGTAGGGACGACAGAACTCTGTCGCGCCTACAGCGCTTTGATTGGTCTCGGCTCATTTTAAGCAGAGATTACGCTGTCGCTCCATCGTCTGCCTTCTATCTGTAAACCCTTACAGGGTTCAGATTCATCTGATGAAGATTATTACTTGATTATATGACAGTTCATTATATCGAACTCACGTTATTTTATTGTCAGCAAATTTAATGATTACATATTCTATTTTTGAACTTAAGTTTGTCTGGTACATTATAGATTTGTTTTTTCTTTATGAAATCTTCGTACGACAAAGGTCCTATAACTTCTTTATTTCGTTTTATAATTATCCAATAATATGTATAATTTTTACCTAACGGATAGTTGATTCTATCATATATAACATATTCCTTATATTGAGGTCTTTGTTTTACAATTATATAATTTCTGTCGTAATCGTATGCTATAACGTAAGGTGGAATATCAGTAGCATAAGAGCATAAGATATGTTTATTAATCTTATCATAAAAAATACCTTTTCCTAATCTAATGGTATCATTGTCATAATTGAATATAAAAATAAATACGACAGACATTACAATTAACGCTGTGATAAACAAATACCTTGTTTTTTTGTTACTATCTGGCCTGACAAAAAACAAACCTATTATTAAAGATATTATTGATAATATTATTAATATAAGTGAGAACATAATAGATAATTATTTAAGGGGACTTCTATAAATTGCTTTGCAAGTGATTTATGATTTTATCTTTAAAGTGCAAACAAAAGAACAAAACGTTATGTTATCCGACAACAAAGTTATTGAAATTTGTTATAATAACAAAAATATCTTTTTCATATTTATTTCCAGTATAAATTTTACATTCCTTTAAACACATCTGTTTTTTGATAATACAAATAACACCATGAGGCATGGGTGTCATCAATGGCTATCAAATTTGTTGTTATAATTTTATTATTATCTTCATTGCTATTAATTTTGCACTCGTAATGAAATTCTTCACTTTCGTAAGTATTCCTAAATAGATTGAATTTATCATTATTACTACAAATAAGGAACAAGTGATTATGATAGTAAAAATAGCCTGTTACCTTATCCAAATCTGACAATGTTTCTGTTGTATTAATGCATATTTCAAACAAATCACCTTCTACAGCTTTCTTAATATCCGGTGATTCTAACAATCTTACAGAAACCAAAAATACTAATGAGTCATTGTAATAAGATTCATTTTTCTCATAACCAATGACAGTGTCAATAACAAGTTCTAATTTCTCACTCTCAATGTCATATAGATTCAATGTTTTGTCTATGGATATATATTCTTGAGATTGCAGATTGAAACCTAATGTGACACTCAATAACGTTATTAAAAAATATTTCATAATTCAATAATTTATATAGTATTTAAAGATACTGGATTCTGACATTCCAAATTTATCATATTCGTAATAAATTCCATTGAGATATATTTTAAGTGTTGCTGTTGGAAATTTTGAAGTAACATTTTGTGCCCACTTCTTATCATTGTTAGATGGATACGCATTCATTGGATGACTATGATTATGACCTCGAATTGTCCATCCGTTTACAAACAGAAAATATTGATACAACTCTTTCTTTTCATGATGGGATGTAGAAATATAATTATTGTTGCTGTCAGTGCTTCCTACTAATGTTTGTGACCATTCCACATTTGTATTATTTGCCAGGAACTCAAACAAGTCTGTTGCTTTTACATCATCATTCACTGAATAATAATTCACATCATATTTGTTATATTCTACATCTTCAAGGGGAATAGATTTGCCTTTATCCAAAATCCCTTTATCGAGTTTGATAAAATCATCTTTTTCTCCACTGTCCCAGCTGGCTTTTGTATATAATATATCAAAGTCGTCATTGGTTTTTTCCACCAATTTGATATAGCCTTGTTCATC
>JAZSNL010000005.1:0-32318 GCA_045536365.1 Bacilli bacterium
ATAGCAATAAAAAACTATATTAACTATTTCAACAATCAAAGATTAGCTTATTCCCTAAAATATAAAACCCCCATTCAGTATAGAACTGAACAGGGGTTTACATGATTGTTTTTTTGTGTCTACTTTTACTTGACTATTTCAATTTAAAATGTTGGTGTTATATTTTAATTTTAATTAAATTGACATTATATCTTTTTCTTTTTCAGAAGATAATTTATCAATTTCATCAGTATACTTATCAGTTAATTTTTGAAGTTTATCACTATTTTTCTTTAATTCATCTTCAGTAATTTCACTATTCTTTTCCATTTTCTTAAATTGTTCCATTCCATCACGACGAATATTACGAACAGCAACTTTCTTTTCTTCAGCAACTTTCTTAACTTGTTTTACTAATTCTTTTCTTGTTTGTTCTGTTAATGCTGGGATAGGAATACGAATTACATCACCATCATTAATTGGATTAAATCCAAGATCAGCAGCAAGAATAGCTTTTTCCATAGCTTTTAAAATTGATTTATCATATGGTTTAACAAGAATTGTTCTAGGGTCACTTGCAGATACGCTAGCTAATTGATTAATTGGCATAGCTGAACCATAATAATCAACCATAACATTATTTAAAATTGCAGGATTTGCTTTACCAGTACGAATTGTTTGAAAATCTCTCTTCATTGATTCAACTGCTTTTAGCATTTTTTCTTCACATTGATTTAAAATTTGTTGTGGCATAATTTTCTCCTTTATTTTTTAGATTCAATAATAGTTCCTATTTCAGGATTTTCATAAGCTCTTTTAATATTTCCTTCAACGTTCATATCAAATACAACCATTGAAATATTATTTTCATTACAAATTGTTGCGGCAGTAAGATCCATTACCTTTAACTCGCCTTCAATAATTTGATCATATGACATTTTTGAAAAACGCACAGCATCTTTATTAGTTCTTGGATCTGATGAATAAACTCCATCAACACCATTTTTAGCCATTAAAATTAATTCAGCATTTACTTCAGCTGCTTTTAACGCAGCAGTTGTATCTGTAGTAAAGAATGGACTACCAGTTCCACCAGCAAAGATTATAACTGTTCTTTTTTCTAGATGTTCTAAAGCTTCACGTCTTGTATAAGTATCAACAACTGCAGGTACTGCTATCATACTCATAACTTTTGTAGGAACAGATATATTGTTTAATGCATTTTCTAAAGCTAGAGCGTTAAGAATAGTTCCTAACATTCCCATATAATCAGCTTTAGCTTGTTCCATATGATTTTTTTCAGCATCTCTTCCACGCCAGATATTTCCAGCACCAACAATGATACCTAATGAAACACCTGTTTCATATAATGCCTTAATTTCAGAGGCTATTTCTTGAACTTTATCAGCATTGATTCCTTTATAATCAGTTCCACTTAAAGCTTCACCACTAATTTTTAAGATTATGCGTTTCATATAAGCCTCCTTATAAATTATTATTTTTGATATGCAGCAGCTTGAGCAGCAACTTCTGCAGCGAAGTCATCATTACGTTTTTCCATACCTTCGCCTACAGCGTAACGAGCGAATTTAACAGCTTTTGCATTATGACTTGCTAAATATTGTTGAACTGTCATACCTGGATCTTTAACGAATGGTTGATCAACTAAGCAAATTTCTTTTTTGAATTTATTTAATCTACCAACAACCATCTTTTCGATAATATTTTCAGGTTTACTAGCATTAGCTTCATCAGCTTTAATTTCAGCTGCGATAACTTTTGCTTCATGATCTAATTCTTCTTGAGAAATTTCTGTGCTATCTAAATAACGAGGATTGTGCATTGCAACATGCATACAGATATCTTTTGCGATAACTTCATCAGCACCTTCGATTACAGAAACAACAACGATTTTACCACCATTGTGTTTATATAAACCAAATGTTTGATTATCTTCTTTAGTAACTACAGCAACACGACGTAAGCTAATTTTTTCACCGATAGTAGCAGTAGCTGCAACGATTAATTCTTCAGCGCCAGCTTTTAAAGCTTCTTCTGCAGATTGGCAATTATTAGCTACACAAATTTCACCAACTTGTTTTAATAAAGTAATGAATTTTTCGTTTTTAGCAACGAAGTCAGTTTCAGAATTTAATTCATATAAATAAGCAGTATTACCAGCGAATACAACATCACATAAACCTTCAGCTGCAATTCTATCAGCTTTTTTAGCTGCTTTAGCAATACCTTTTTCTCTTAACCAGTCAACAGCTGCATTAATATCGCCATTACATTCAGTAAGAGCTTTTTTGCAGTCCATCATACCAGCGCCAGTTTTATCTCTTAATTCTTTGATTTTAGCTGCACTAACCATTTTTATTTACCTCTTATTCTTCAGTTTTTGCTTCTTCAGCATTAGCTTCTACTTCTTCAGGTTTAGCTTCTGCTTTAGGAGCTCTTTTTTTAGGAGCTTCGCCTTCTTTTCTTGGGCGAGGTTTTCTATTTTCTTTATGTTCTCTTGGAGCTCTAGGTGCTCTTGGAGCTTTTGGAGCTTCTTCTTCAACTTCTTTTTCTGGTAATGTATAAGGTTCAACAGCAACACCGTTACCTTCTAATACAGCGTTAGCCATAACACCAACGATTAATTTAACAGCGCTAACTGCATCGTCATTACCTGGAATAACGTAATCAACTTCATCTGGATCACAGTTAGTATCTACTAATGCGAATACAGGAATACCTAATTTGTGTGCTTCTGCAACTGCATTGTGTTCAGTTTTAGGGTCAACTACAAATAATGCACCTGGTAATTGTTGCATTGTTTTAATACCACCAAAGAATCCTTCTAATTTAGCCATTTCTTTTTTAATAGCGATTACTTCTTTTTTAGGTAATTGTTCAAAAGTTCCATCTTTTTCCATTTCTTCATATTTATAAAGTTTTGCAATTGATCTACGGATAGTTTTGAAGTTAGTCATAGTTCCACCTAACCAACGTTTATCAACGTAGAATTGTTCAGCTCTTGTAGCTTCTTCTTTAATAATGTCTTGAATTTGTTTTCTAGTACCAACGAATAATACTTTATTATTATTACGTACGATATCTACCATTGCAGCGTAAGCTTCTTCAATCTTATCTGCAGTTTTTTGAAGGTCGATGATATAAACATCTTTTCTTTCTCCAAAAATATACTCTTTCATTTTAGGGTTCCAACGGCGAGTATTGTGACCGAAATGAACACCAGCTTCTAGTAATTGCTTCATTGTAATTACAGCCATTTTAATTTTCCTCCATTTTTTATTTTGTTTTTGGCCTCCAAGAAAGTCATCATATACCGCCACCTTAGCACTAGACGACATACTCTTCTCTTGTGTGTATTTTTTGCCATTACTTATTATAACATATTTGTCTTTAAAATACAAATGATATTATCTATTTTTTCAATAAAGTTACAAATGTTAAACCCTCATGCTCAATTTCATAATCAATTATTTCAAAACCTAATTGTTGATAGAATCTAACATTGTACTCTTCTTCAAATATTGTATCAACATACCACTTCTTAACTATTGGATTTTCTTTAAAAACTCCTGATAAAACCTCTTTACCTAATCCTAAAGAGCGATATTCTTCTTTTAAATAAAACTGTGCTATTTTTACTACACTATCTTGTTCATCAATTAAAAACCAAAAAATACCGCCTATTAATTCACCATTTTCATTATTAAGAATTTTATAATACTTACCATATCGATAATTAATATTAAATAAAATTCTCTTTTCATTCATATGATACGGATTACTATCAAAATCCCCATATTTATCTGAATATTTTTTAAAAGCCTTTTTTTGTAATTCTAATAATTCTACCGCATCTTCAGCTGCAGCAAGAACTAAATTTACATGTTCTAACTTCATTTTACATTTCCTCGCTTAACGAATATTTCCTATTTAATTCTATTTGTTTCTCTTGGATGACTTCCCATATAAGCCTGTTTAATCTTTTCTTTTGACACATGTGTATAAATTTGTGTACTAGATAAAAAAGCATGACCCAACATTTCTTGTACACTTCTTAAATCAGCTCCTCCATCTAACAATTGAGTAGCAAATGTATGCCTTAACATATGCGGACTTACATGAGTTTTACTCGCAGTTTTTTCAATAATATTATCAAGAATAACCCTTACTCCTCTAGGAGTTAAAGGTCCTCCTCGATGATTAACAAACAAAATTTCTGTTGCGTTTAATTCATTTTTTAATATCAATTCAGGTCTTCCCATATGAATATAATCCTTCAAACATAAAATACATTGTTCATTTAAAGGAACATATCTTTCCTTATGACCTTTACCAAATACCTTAACTACCTCATTAGGAAAGTCTAAATTTTTTTCTTCTAGAGCACACAATTCGCTTACACGAAGACCTGATCCATATAACAATTCTAAAATTGCACGGTCTCTTTTTCCTATTGCAGTAGTAGTATCAATAACATCAAACATCTCCTTTATCCCATTAGGATACACTAATTTAGGTAAAGGTTTATCTTTTTTTGGTCCATCAACATCATCAAACGGGTTCTTATCACAATATCCGTTTTCCATTAAAAAATGATAGAAGCTTCTCAAACTAGAAAGTTTTCTAGATATTGAACTTTTTTCATATTTTCTAGTAAATAAATACGCAATATAATTAGTCGCAATATTAGTATCAATAACTGAAAAAATACTACCATAACTATCAGACTTTAAAAAATCAATAAAATCTTCTACATCATCAAGATAACTTTTGACTGTATAAGGAGAATAATTTCTTTCAACCAACAAGTAATTACGATACTTTTCTAAAGCTTCAGCTGTTCTATCAACCGTTACTTTTTTAACTGGTTTAGTAGTTGTTGGTTTAGTCTTAGGTCTAACATTCTTTCTTACTTGCGGTTTCATATTTTCTCCTTTCTATAAATTTTCTTTTAATTTATTAATTGAATCAATTGCTCTTTTTACGTAAGCCTGCTTTCTTTCATGTTTTCTAACTTTTCCATCAAGTGGTGCAAAAATACCAAAATTAACATTCATTGGATCGAACTTATCATTTTCATCCATTTGATGATAATGATTACTAATATAGTTTGCAAGAGAACCAATTGCAGTCGTAGAATCTAAATCTAAAACATCTTTTCCTTCTAAATATCTTGCCATATTAATTCCAGCAATAAGTCCACTTGCTGCAGATTCAACATATCCTTCAACACCTGTCATTTGTCCAGCAAAGAATATTCTTTTATCTTTTTTTAATTGATATCCATGATTTAATAATTTAACTGAACAAAGATATGTATTTCTATGCATAACACCATATCTTACAATATTAGCTTTTTCTAATCCAGGAATTAAAGATAATAACTTCTTTTGTGCATCAAACTTTAAATGAGTTTGAAAACCAACTAAATTATATAAAGTACCTTCTTTATTATCTTGTCTTAACTGAACAACCGCATAAGGCCATCTACCAGTTCTTGGATCATCTAATCCAACAGGTTTCATCGGTCCAAATAATAAAGTTTGTCGTCCCCTGCTTGCCATTTCTTCAATCGGCATACAACCTTCAAATACTTTCATTTCAAATTCATGAGGAACAACCCTATCAGCACTCATTAAATAATCATAGAATTTATTAAATTCCTCTTCATTCATCGGACAATTCAAATATGCAGCTTCTCCTTTATTATATCTTGAAGCAAGAAAAACAATATCCATATTAATTGATTCCTTTGTTACTATTGGAGCTACCGCATCAAAGAAATATAAATATCCTTCACCTAACAAATTACCAATTTCTTCATGTAAAGAATCACTTGTTAATGGTCCTGACGCAATAATAACTTCTCCTTCAGGAATCTTAGTTACCTCTTCATTAATAATATTAATATTAGGATTATTCTTTAATTCATTAGTTATATATAAAGAAAACCCTTCTCTATCAACCGCTAAAGCACCTCCTGCTTCAACCCTTGTCGCATCAGCAGCTTTCATTATTAAAGAATCTAACATTCTCATTTCTTCTTTTAATAACCCAACCGCATTTTCAATACCAGCAGCACGCAAAGAATTACTACAAATCAATTCTGCGAATCCTCCTGTAGTATGAGCTGGAGTCATCTTCTTCGGTCTCATTTCATATAAATCTACTAAATATCCTCTTCTTGCAAGTTGATAAGCTGCTTCACTACCAGCTAAACCTGCCCCTATTACTGTTACTTTTTTCATATAATTCATCCTCTTTATATATATTATACTAATTTTTTCATATTTTTACAAGTCTTTTTTATGATTAATTACATAAAGAAAAAAGAAGAAACATTAACAATTTGTTAATGTTTCAAATTCTTATAAATAGATTCTATTTCCCGTTTTTAACCATGTACTCGCATTTGCACGTAACAATTGTTCAGCAGTACGATTAGTATTATCAAGAATTGTTTCAACAGTATCATTATTCTTAACTACATAAACATTATCAAGAGGAATTTTAATCATTTGATTAGGAACTAATTTCATTTTACTAAAATCATTATATTCACCTATTAATTTAGGTTCGATATTAAATTTTTTCGAAATTGATTCAATTGTATCTCCTTCTTTAGTCATATAGTTTTCAAAATAATAATCATTAGACATAGCTGCAGGAACTAATAAAACTTGTCCTGGATAAAGAGTATTAGTAGTCAACATATTCGCATCCATAATATCAGCTACAGTTGTTCCATATTTTTTAGAAATACTATATAAAGTATCTCCTTTTTTTACAGTATACTCATCATACTTAACTCTTAATCCATATTTAGATAAATTCATTATTTCACCCCCTAAATTATATTATGAGAGGATGAATAAATTGGTGAATTATCTAGTTAAATTTTTAATCATATCTTTTGTCATAGATACAAATTCATCTAATGAAACAGTAACAGATTGATTTGTTCCAAACTTACGATATGTAATAGTTCTATTTGCCTTTTCACTATCACCTAATACTAAAGTATAAGGTATTTTATTAGTTTGACTTTCACGAATCTTATAATTCATTTTTTCATCACGCATATCAACGCTTACTCTAATGTTTTCTTCTGCTAATAAACTTCTAATTTCTTCTGCATAATCAGCATGTAATTCATTATTAACTGGAATAATTAACATTTGTTTAGGTGCTAACCATAATGGGAATGCTCCTGCAAAGTGTTCAATTAGAATACCAATAAATCTTTCGATAGAACCAAATAATGCTCTATGAAGCATAATAGGACGACGTTTTTCACCCTTTTCATCAACATAAGTCAAATCAAAACGTTCAGGTAAATTCATATCTAATTGAATAGTACCACATTGCCAAATTCTATTCATTGAATCCTTTAATTTAAAATCAAGTTTAGGACCATAGAAAGCACCATCACCAGGATTTAAAATATAATTAATATTTTTATTCTCTAATGCTCTTGCAAGAGCAGCCTCTGCTTTATTCCATGTTTCAATAGCACCAATATATTTATCTTCAGGTCTAGTTGATAATTCAATATGATAAGATAAACCAAATACACTATATACATAATCATAAAGATCAATTAAACGACCAATTTCAGCTTCAATTTGATCTTCAGTAATAAAGATATGCGCATCATCTTGAGTAAAGTTTCTAACTCTAAATAAACCATTTAAAGCACCACTTGCTTCATGACGATGAACTAATCCTAATTCACCTATTCTTAAAGGAAAATCACGATAAGAATGAATATTATTCTTATAAACTAACATACCACCTGGACAGTTCATTGGTTTTATCGCAAATTCTTTTTCATCAATATTAGAAATATACATATTTTCTTTATAATTATACCAATGTCCAGAAGTTTCCCATAATTCTTTATTTAACATAACTGGAGTTTGAACAAATAAATAACCAGCTTTAGTATGAATATTATACCAGAAATTTTCTAATGTTCTTCTTAAAATCATACCATTAGGTAACCAGAATGGGAATCCAGGTCCATAATCACTCATCATAAATAATTCTAATTGTTTACCAATACGACGATGATCACGTTTCTTTCTTTCTTCTAAATTAATTAAATGTTGTTTTAAATCTTCTTCGTTAAAGAAACAAGTACCATAAATTCTTTGTAATTGAGCCTTAGAAGAATCACCTCTCCAATATGCACCAGAAACACTTAATAATTTAAAATTCTTTAACCATTTAGTACTAGATACATGAGGTCCTCTACATAAATCACGGAACTTACCTTGTTCATAAACAGTAATAGTTTCTTCTTCAGGTAATTCATTAATTAATTCTTGTTTATAAACATCATCCTTAAATAATTCTAAAGCTTCAGCTTTAGAAACAACATAACGTTTAATTTCAGCTCCACTACCTACTAACGCAACCATTTTCTTTTCAATTTTAGGTAAATCTTCTTCAGTTAATTTAACTTCACCTAAATCCATATCATAATAGAAACCTTCTTCAATTGCAGGACCTACACCAAACATTGCGTTTGGATATAATTCTTTAATCGCCATCGCAAGTAAATGTGCACAAGAGTGATTTAAAACATCTACTAATAAAGTGCCAACACCTTCAGTAGAAGCAGTAATTAATTCAAAACTTGCATCTTCATCAATAGGATAAGATAAATCCTTTAATTCACCATTAATGCGCGCAATTATACACTTTTTAACAAGTGAACTAGAAATACTAGCTGCTATTTCAGATGAAGTAGTTCCTTTTTCAAATTCTTTTATTGTTCCATCAGGAAAAGTAATTTTAATCATTTTTATCATCCTTTCTAATTAAAAAGTCCCTAAGATAAAAATAACCGTATACAAAAATACTGATTATTTTTATCTTAAGGACGAAATAACGTTCGTGGTACCACCTTAATTTAAAACTATAAAAGTTTCCTCATTACCTATAACGCTAGGTTTGCGACCTCTATTAAAGGCACTCAAAGGTAGTAATAAATTAGCCTATCTATTGTAGTTCTCACTATCCTACATCACTGTAATATTAGTACTAATTATCGTGTCCTTATCAACGTTTTAATTATTTAATACATATATATTATACACTAAATATATATTTTTGTCCTATTCTTTGACTATTTTTTTAAATTAAAATCCTTAAACAAATCAATTGTTCTTAACATATTATCATAATAAGGATATATTCTCCAATTCCAACAATCATCATCTAAATTATAATAATACTTATATAAAACTTTTCTTAAAAACTGAGAAGGATATTGTTTACTAGAACAATCTATAACATAACACTTATCATCAATATCATTAAATAATATATAAGATTTAATTTTATTTTCTTTTATTAAATTCTTTATATCCATAATACTATTTATTACATAATAATCAAAATGATATTCATTATTTATCTTATCCCATAATTTTTCCTTAACTGGTAAAAAATGAATATGAAAATGCGTAATAGATGAAGAAGATAAACTACTATCATCAACAGTACCATGTTCAAAAAAGATAACATCAGAATGAAGATTATTTTTATAATACTCTTTAATTGGTTTAATAATCTTATCTATTTCTTTTATTATTTTATCAGAACAATCATACAAAGAATAATAATGTTCTTTTGAAGATAATAATACATATCCTTCAATAAAACTACCTACTGTAGGATATAATATTAAATCTTCATCTTGATAAATAAATCTACTTTTTTTAAGCTTTAAATAAACTTCATTATTCTTTTTTTGAATTTCATCACATATTGAACAACTATTCATTCCTGATCCCCTCTTGTTTAGATAATAATAAAGAATCATTATCACTATCCCAATCGATAAAATGAATCATATCATTTTCATATTTAAATTCTAAACAAACATATTTACATCCACAAGAATATGCATACTGACAAAAATCATTTATTTTAGAATAATTCTTACTTAAACTATAAAAAATCTTTTCTGTTGTATTAATTAACTCATCTTTAGACTTATCAATAACCAACATACTTTCATACTCTACATTAGAAGCCCAAGAAGATTTCTTCGCTGAAACAAAAGAACTATCAACAAGTGGAAAACGTTCGATAATTCTCGCTGAAGAATTCCACGCAAACTCCATTTTAATTGGACTAAATAAAGGAGACAATTCATCATGTTGTAATAATACTCTACCAAATATACATCTATTATTTTCAACTAAATTCTTACAATACCAAACTTCTTCTACTCGATCAATATCATATTTTTTCATTTCATCTTTTACTTTTAATAAATCTTCTTCTTTTCTAATAATGATATTAGGAAGTTTATAATATTCATATCTATATACTAATTTAATAATATAAGCATATTTATTAGGATTCTTAATTACATCATCTTTTATTTCATCTAATAATTCATTTAAATCTTCTTTTTTAAAACGAATAATAGTATTAACTAAATTTTCCTTTGTTCTTAAATTCCACTGAACTAAAACACAATGTTTTATCCATTTATATGGAGCATTAATATCATTAACTATTCTCATATCATAGATATCCATTCTTTTAGTTTTTCTTTAAATTCCTTTTGTAAACTCATTGTTTTTAAAGTATAAGTTACGCTTTGACGTCCATGAACATTAAAAGGAATATCAAGAGCACTATCATTTTTAATCTTATAACAAGAACATACTGGTTTACCAATTGAATGAGCAATTCCTAGTAAATAAAATACATTTGGTTTTTTCTCAGTACATTCTGCAATAACAATTGTCGCATTATAAATCTTTTCAAAATTTTTTTCTGCACTTCTTTCAGTATCACTATTATTTAAAAATATTAATTCATACTTTTCGTTATCATTGTTATATTCATTAACAGCTTCTCTTACAAGCTCATTAAACTTTTTAATTTCTAAACTAGAAGCAGATGGAACTACAACAACAATATTACGAGTATTACTTAATTCAATGTTTTTCTTATTATAAGTCTTTTGAATTACATACATAATTCTACCTCACTTAGTTTTTCTTCCGCAAACTCTCTTGCTTTAGACAAAACCTTTTCCTTCATTTGTGGAGTAAAACAGAATAAATCAATATTTTCAATTATATATTTAATAATACCTGCTTGTAAATCACGATAAGGAGGCGGATTAATTTCACCATCTGAAACATAATAACAAACATTATATTGATCTTCACACTCATACGGGAATACATCTTTACAAGGGCCACATAATAAGACATTTTTACCTAGTCCATGTGCAAGACCAGCTTCATACATAACATTAGCACTTCTTTCAGTACAATCAACAATAACAATTTGAGCTGTATTTAAACGATGCCAAATACTATCCATAACTGATACATCATACGCATCATTTCTAGCACACCATAAATTTAATCCCATATACTCTAACACTTCTTGAATTGATTCATATAATGAATCAGTATAATCTTGAGAAAAAGACATAAATAAAACAACACTCTTTGAATCAATAGATAAATGCTTATTAGTTACTGATGAAACTGGAGATATTTTCATTGCTGAAAAAGCAACTTGCTTTTTATCTAAACATTCAATTAATAATTGAATAATATTTAATCCTCTTAAATTTTGTGAAAAAGAAGGAGACTTATCCCAGTTAACATACTCTTTTTGTTTAACTGTTGTATCAATAATATCTTCAATATCATCTAAAAAATATTCTAAAATAGAAAGAGGTAATTTATCATTCATTATTAAAGTTAAAACAGTATCTAAATACAACATACGAGAATCATTTACATAAGAATCCCATGAAGAAGTAGTTTCAGGAATAGTATAACTATCAATAATCTTAAAGCCTTCTCTTATTTCTTCATCCTTCATTGTATTTGAAAAAGTATCAACTAACATCTCTAATTCATTGTCATTTAATAAATCCATTGAATGAGATAATGAATACATCGAAACAACAACATTTCTTTTTAATAAATATCTTTCAAATTTATCTATTTCTTTTGTACTATTAACAACTTTATTATATTCAGATAAATAATTAATAAAAGAATCCTTTGTTTTTATTAACTTTTCTGAAGTCTTTCCCCATCTATTAATCATCAATAAATAAGAATACATTGTTGTTAAAATACTAAAATCAGTATAATTATTTTTTGCAGGAAAGAAAGAACCATTAGTATCACAATAAGTACTTTCAACAAATTGATATACTCTTTCCCTAATTTCTTTAAAACCACTTTCATGAGAAACAGTAATATTTAATGATTCTAATTTTTCAACAGTTCTTAAGAAATATACAGCTTTAAGCGTCGTATTATAATTTTGTTTTAATAAATAACGGCATCTTTCCTTTCTTAAAGCTTCTTCTTTAGTATCATCAGGATTCTTGGTATAATCTATACGATCATCATAGACAAAGGTTAATTCCTCAACCGCATCATCTACAATACCTTGATATTTATCATAATATTTTGCAAGTAACATCAACGCATCAGCAGTTGCGTATAACCCCGCAAACTTTGATTTGTTCCACATTTCTTGCCAACCACATACTTTCTTATTCCATACAGAAACTAATCGATTATTACATATATGTTGTAATGCTTCATGTAAGGCATCAGATGCGACCTTTCTTAAACTTTGTTCATTTAATATTTTATCCATAACTTTTTTCTCTTTTTTATTTTATTTTTTTAAATAAGTATTTAATACAATCTTTGACCAATCTTCCATAGAATCGTAATATTCATCTAATTGATCAATACTTACCCATTGTCCTGTCATTTTCTTAGTTTCATTAACAGCACAATCATAATTTTTTACTTTAACTAAATAACATAATCCAGTATGTACTAAACTAACTTCCGCATTATTACTATTTATTAAACCTAAGAATTCATAAGAAAAATCACCTTTAATAATTACTTCTTCATGTAATTCTCTTAACATACCTTTTTCAACTAAATCATTTTTATCTAAATCAGTAGGATTAATATGTCCACCAATTCCTACTGAATATTTATTATGTAATCTTACTTCAGTTTGTTTCTTTGTTCTTTGAGTAACAAATACTTTATTATCACATTCAACTAAACAATATGAAATAATTTGTTTCATTGAAAAATCATTTTCCGCTACACTTCTTAGTAAAAACTCTTGATTTTGATAAACTAAGCTTTTAAATTCAGTTTCATTACTATTAATTAAATATTGATTATTTTCACCTAATGAACCATTAATAATATCTTTCTTTACTACTAATACTAATTCATCCATCTTAATTACCTCGACGATAATTTTCATCCTTTAATTCTAAACAATCCATTAAAGTAATAATTCTTTCTATTATTCTAGAAGCTTTAACTTCATCATTTTCTGTTGCAGTACTCGCAAGATGAGCCTTTAAACCAACATAATCTAAATTAGAACTCATAAAAGTTAACCCATTTGTAACCATACGATGATGTAAAATAGTCATTAAAACTTCATCTCTAATAAACGCAGTCATTGAATCTCCGCCAAAATCATCAATAATTAATACCTCTGCTTCTTTCACTAAATTAATTAAATCCTCTAATGTTCCATCACTAATTGAACTTTTAACTAATCTAACAAAATCAGGGTAATAAACAAAAACAACTTCAGCACCTAAATAAGTTAATTTATCCGCAAGATATCCAAGTAAATAAGTTTTACCTGTTCCATAACTACCATGTAAATATAAACCTTTTGATAAAGTCTTTTTTTGATAATTCATAATAGTTCTTTTTAATACTTGTAAAACATCTTGTCTTTTTTCATTAACATATATATCATCAAAATTATATCCATCAAGATCACAACCAATACAAGTCAATCTATTTTTTCTTTCTTGTTCATCAAGAATAACTTGATAATATTCACAAGGAGCATAATCAACAGAAAAAATATCTAAATATTGTTTTAAGATAGGTTGTTGACCAGTCATTTCTTGATGACAATTTCTTAATCCTTTACATTTATCACATAGATTTTTCTTTTGAACATATCTAACTAAAGTAATTAAATTCTTATTAATTATTTCATCTGATAATTGTAATTCTCTTATTTCTTTATTAGATTTAACTAATTTTAAAAAATCACTCATAAAATCCTCACTTTTTAGGTTTAAAGAAATCATTTAAATCATCTAATGATTCCTTTTCACCACTTGGTTGTTCTTCTTTTACTTCTTCTTTTTCGTATTCATTATACCATTCAGGTTTTGGTTTTTCCTTTTTCTTAGGAGAAGATTTAGGTTTATTAACTTGTGAAGAGTGTGTACCGTTTATATATGCTAATGCATCTTCAGTAGTTTTTACACCAGCACGTTTCCAACGATTAATAATTGTTAAGAAATAATTATATGAAGGAATTTCTCCATTTTTATTTTCCATAACATAAATTATTAATACATTTAAAACACCTAATGAAATACCAGTAGCTTGTAATAATTGATCAAACATATTTATCTCAGCACTAGTAAGTGCTGTTTTATATTTTGTTTTAACAATAACAGAAGGACTATTATTTTCTAAAAACTGAATCAATTGATTACTATGTGATACTACTGTTGTTTTAGGTTTTACAGTTACATTTTTACCTTTATTATCATAAATTCTTCTCACATTATAATTTAACTTTTCCATATCAATTTGTTTATCAATAGTTACTGATAAAACAACCGCATCTTTCATTTCTTCAGTTGTTAATTGATAAAAGAAACTATATTTTTTAATTGTTTCTAAAAATTCACGATCAACTAAAATACTTTCATCTAAAATGTCTAAAGAACTAACTAATACTTGAAATACTTTAACATCAAAATTATCATTATTAATTCTTACTACATTATCTTCACTATTTAAATATAAAATTGAAGTATTTAACATATCTGATGATTGTTGATCTAATTCAATAACATATACTTCATCAAAAGTAGAACTAACTTTTTCAAAAGTAGTTAAATCAACCGTTCTTATTAAGAAATCACATACAATATGTTCATACTCATCAATACCAATTACTGATTTTAATAATTGAGACATAAATGGATCTTTAAAGAAAACTTCAGGATACATAATATGTTTTAAATTATATACAATAGTCCCAGTTGATTCTTTAATATATGTATCCAATAAGCCAATAGCTTCTAACTTACTTGTTGTTGTGATAAAATCCATATCATCTTTAAACCCTAATAATGTTAATATTTGTTGATGTCGACATCTAACTGATTCATAACTATTATAAGGAACATATGTACATAATGTATTATATAACATCACTGCTTTATCACCAATTATAGGTAAATACAAATATGTTAAAATCTTTCTTTTGTATTCAGTTAATGGTTCTTCTAACATGACAATAAATTCATATTTTTCTAACAGAACACCTTTAATCATTATCTCATTAATCCTCTATATCTTAATTTTCTATTAATTTCACTATAAAATTCATCTATATGTTTTATCCCTCTACCACATGAAATTAAATACTTTGTTGTTATTTTAATATCAACAGTTGTTTCATAATATGAATTACTAATACAAGTTATAATTAATTCATACTTTTTACCATTTATTAATAATTCTTGGAAATTGTCATCAACATGCGTAACAGTTAAATTCATTTGTTTACATACTGATATTACCGCATTTCTTACTTCTAAATAAGTATTATCGTATATTCTTGTTTTTAATCTATCATCACTTATTTGGTCACTAGTTTCAAAACTATTACTAAAAAAATCTGATAATTTCATATATCTTACCCCTTTTTAACTTTGTTTATTATTTCATCAATTTGTTTATAAGTATAACATATGTCAAAAGAATTATCAATTATAAAGTTAGCCATTTGACATTTTTCTTCAAGAGGCATTTGTGAATTAATTTTCTTTTCCGCATACTCTCTATCAATATTATCACGAGCCATTAATCTTTCTATTTGAATTTCTTTTTCAACATTTACAACAATAATATAATCAACTAAATCCTCAAATTTTGCTTCAAAGAGAAGAGGAATATCAACAAAAATTAAATCATTATTTGCGTATTCATCAATTTGTCTTAATATTTCTTTTTTAACTAATGGATGAACAATATTATTTAATTTAATTCTTTTTTTCCTATCATTAAAAATGATTTGTCCCAATAATTTTCTATTAATCATATTATTTTCTAATACTTCAATTCCAAAAGCATTCACTATCATTTTAATAACTCGAGGATTATTAAATAATTCTTTTGATATTTCATCAGAATCAATAACTTTATACTTCTTACTTCTTAAATAATCAGTAACAACACTTTTACCACTTGAAATAGAACCTGTTATACCAATAACTTTATAAGGAACCTTTTGACATTTTGGACAATAATATGTTCCTCTTCCACCTACTACAATCTTTTTAATAATGCTGTTACATTCATAACAATTTTCACCTTCACGATTATGAACCATTAAAGATTGTTGGAATCTTCCTGTTACACCTAAACTACTTGTATAACTTCTTATTGTTGTTCCACCTTGATTAATCGCTTCATCAAGAACAATTTTACTATATTTAATTATTTGCTCACATATATCTAATGTGACTTTTTTTGTTTTTAATAAAGGATTAATCTTAACACGATAACATACTTCATCTACATAGATATTACCAAGTCCAGCAATAATTTCTTGATCTAATAAAGCTGTTTTAATAGCTTGGTTTCTTTTTTGTAAATGTTCGTATAAATATTCTTTTTTAATTCCTTCAATATTTCCATCAGGTCCTAATTTCTTTAAGGAAGGATATTCAATAATTTCTTTTATTTTATTAGTTGATAAATACGCCATTTTACCAAATTTTCTTGTATCATGATAACGCATTGTTGTATTATCATCAAAATGGAAAATAATATGTTCATGAACATTTCTTATTTCTTTTTCATTTTTTAAAAAGAATTTACCTTCCATTCTTAAATGAGTTATAATACAACCTTGATTAAGAATAAAAATTAAATATTTCCCTTTTCTTAATATATCAATAATAACTTGATTTTTTATTAATGTTTTAAATTCAAGAACACTTACATTTTCAATAATACCTGAATAAAAAACATCAATATTAATTATTCTTTTATTCAATATTTGATTTTTTAATGTATTTCTTACAGTTTCAACTTCTGGTAATTCTGGCATAATTTTAACCTCTTTATTTTAAATCCCAATTCAATCCAATTTCAACATCAGCATCTAATTTAACACTTAGATTAACAACACTTTCCATTGTTTCCTTAACGATTTTTTTAATATCTTCTAATTCTTCTTTTACAACATCAATTATTAATTCATCATGTACTTGTGCTACCATTTTACTCTTAAATTGATGTTTTTTAAATTCTTTAGCTAAATTAATCATCGCAAGTTTAATAATATCAGCAGCACTTCCTTGAATAGGAGAATTCATTGCGGTACGTTCAGTAAACTTTCTCAACGCAACATTAGTACTATTTATATCTTTCATATATCTACGACGATTAAATATTGTTGATGTATAACCTAATTCTCTTGTTGTATTAATAACATCATCTAAATATTGTTTTATTTCAGGATATACTTCAAAATATTTTTGAATAAAGACAGCTGCTTCTTTAGGATTAATATGTAATTGTTCAGATAATCCCCAATCACTAATTCCATAAACAATTCCAAAGTTAACTGCTTTCGCAACTCTTCTTTCTTCTTTTGTAACTTGATCAACACTTATACCATATATCTTACATGCGGTAGAAGTATGGAAATCAATACCATTATTAATATCATCAATCATTGACTGACATTTTGATAAACACGCAAGAATTCTTAGTTCAATTTGTGAATAGTCAGCGCTTAAAATTAACCCCTCTTTATTACTTGGTATAAAAGCAGATCTTATTAATTTACCATCTTCTGTTCTAATCGGAATATTTTGAATATTTGGTTCAGTTGATGATAATCTTCCTGTTAATGTTAATGATTGTTTAAAAGTTGTATGAATTTTATGATCTTGTGGATTGATTTCATTTATTAATCCTACAACATAAGTAGAATATAATTTAGAATATTTACGATATTCTAATACTAAACGAGGAACAATATGTTCTTCGGCTAATTTTTCTAAAACATCAGCTGATGTTGAATATCCTGTTTTGTTTTTCTTTCCTTTTCCAAGACCTAAATGATCAAATAAAACAATTCCTAATTGTTTAGGAGAAGCAATATTAAAAACTTCACCAGTTTCAAGATAAATTCTTTCTTCTAATTTTTTAATTTCAGCTTGTAAAAATTCACCAATTACTTCTAATCTATTTTTATCAATATTAAATCCTACTAATTCCATATCCTTTAATACCATTGATAAAGGTATTTCTAAATCATATAATAATGATAATTGATTAGTTTTATTTAATTCTTCATCAATCTTTTCTTTAACAAGATTTAAATATTTTAATTTATTTAAACAATATAATCCATATATATTTTCATCTGGTATTTGATAAACAGTTTTCTTTCCATATACTTCTTCAAAATATGGAATATCATTTTCAATAAATAAATCAAATAACATTTTATCTTTTGATGTTCCATAACTAGGATTAACACAATAAGCACCTAAACTTAAATCAAAATCTGTTTTAAGAATATTAATACCTACCTTTATTAATGAAACAGCTACTTTTTTTCCATCAATAACATATAATTTATTATTTTCAATAATATTCTTAATACTATCATTATATAAGAAACTCTTATCAAAGAAGTACCCTCTATTATCAACTACAATACCTAATCCTAAAAGATTACTTTTATGATAATTTTCTCCATCTAATTCAACTTCAATATTTAATACTTTATTATTAAAATCATTATTTAAAAAAGCATCTAAATCATTAAAATAAATATTATTTAATGTAATTTTTTCTTCTTTTTTAACTTCCTCATTTGATACTTTAGACATATCTAATTTTTTAATAAATGACGTAAATTCAACATGTTCATAAAACTTTCTTAAACTTATTAAATCTGCATCTTGATATTTAATATCATCTAAAGTAAAATCAAAATTAATATCACGATAAAGTGTTGCAAGAGCTTTTGTCTTTAACGCAATATCTTTATCCTTTTTAATATTTTCACCTAATTTACCAGATATTTCCGCATTAACAATATTTTCAATTGTTCCATATTCATTTAATAATTTAATTGCTGTTTTAGGACCTACTCCAGTAATGCCAGGTAAATTATCACTTGAATCACCAATTAGAGCTTTATAATCAACAAGTTGATAAGGATGAAATCCCATTAAATCATAAAAGTTATCCTTTGTATATGTTTCTAAATCAGTAATACCTTTTTTAGTAAGAGAAACATAAATAGAATCTTCAACTAATTGAAGTAAATCTTTATCACCTGATAAAACAATAACTTCATCAACTTTTGATTTATTTTGTTCTGCTAAACTACCGATAATATCATCTGCTTCAAATTCATCTAATTCTAATTGTTTAACACCAACTATTTTTAAAAATTCTTTAATTAAAGGTATTTGTACCGCAAACTCTTCCGGCATTGGTTTTCTTCCACCTTTATAATCAGAATATATTTGATGTCTTCTTGTTTTTTTACCTTTATCAAAAGCTACGAAGATATAGTCAGGTTTTTGAACATCAACAATTTTATTATACATATTAATAAATCCGTACAATGCGTTAGTATATAGTCCATTACTTGTCTGCATAAGTGATCCTGTATATGCGGTAGCATAGTATGCTCTAAACATTAAACTGTTGCCATCAATTAAAACTAACTTTTTCATAACTTTTCTCCTTTTTTATCTTTAATCTTATTTTACCATATTTTTGATAAAAATTGTATAATTTTTATCTTTTTTGAAAAAATAATTTTGGTGATACAATGAAACATATCTTATTCATCATTTTATTAATATTTAATCTTCTTTTTTTATCTAATTGTTATTTAAATGATAAAAAAGAATTTATTAAAAAAGTAAACAATTATTCAAATTATAACCCTATTTTATTAGATGAATATTATGAATTATATACATCAAATAATAATATTGAATATTCTTTAAACAAAATAAACTATCCTCATTTTCTTACTCCTGCTGCTTATAATAATCAAGCCATCAATATTAATAATATATTACTAGTTAACAAATCATTTTATTTAAACAAAGAATATATTAATAACAATTTAGTTAAAGTAGAAAATATTCCACACATTAAAAGAGAAAATGAAGAAATGTTAATAAACAAAGAAACACTAATAAACTATCAAAATCTTTATTTGTATATTAATTCATTAGGATACAACATATATATCTTTTCTGCTTATCGTAGTTATGAAAAACAAAAAAAGATATATGAAAATGCGGTGAATAAAGAATACGTTGCAGAAGAAGGATATTCTGAACATCAAACAGGATATGCAATTGATATTTCTTTATTAGATATAGGTTTAACTAATCATTTAGAAAATACTGATTTTTATAATATTCTAATTAATAACTTACATCAATATGGATTTATCTTAAGATATCCTAAAGATAAAACACATATTACCGGTTATCCTTTTGAACCATGGCATATCAGATATGTAGGTAAAGATATTGCGGAAAGGATGTATAATGAAAATATTTGTTTAGAAGAATATTTTTATTTATATCTACCTCTTAATTTTTAGAACTTTTTTATAAAAACAACATAAAATATAAAAGAGGAGGTTCTTATGCAATATCGTTCTTTTATAAACGAAAAAGGAGAAAGAATATGGTTACCTTTACTTGCAGGTGCCGCTATAGTAACAGCTCCATTTTGGTTAGGCAGAAATTGTTGTGGTAATAATCAACAATATCCATATCCTTACCCATATCCATATCCTTATCCTTATCCAGTTCCTTATAATTATTATCCAAATTATCCTTATAATATATATAGATAAAAGAAGGCATAATGCCTTCTTTTTTAATTTAATTTATTATATATTTCAATAGATATTTGTTTACTACTACCTTGAACAATAACAGTTACCTTATATCCTTCTTCATTGTATGCAGTAAAAGCCATATAATCAGGTTGATTAATATATGTTTCATTTACTGTAAATCCTTCTGCTTTTAATTCATTGACATATGATTCACCATTTTCAATATTATAGTTATCATATTTTATTTTAAGACTTGTTTCATCTGAACTATGACTACCATAAGTTCCATCATTAACTTCTGGTACCATCAACGCAAGTTCATGGTCTGGCCATAATGAATATGTAGTTGAAGTATAATTAAAATATTCTCTACATGAAACGTTACCTTTTTGATATTTTAATATTTCATAAGAAACAACATCTGTAACATCTGAGTATGTTTTTACACAAAAACCATCTTCTTTACTAACATAACACATTTGTAATGTTTCTTCAGTTTCATATTTATATACATCACATAAAATACCATTCACTTCTTCATCTTCTACTTTCTTATATTTTGGTGAAAGTCCTACATGAGCTGCAAAGTATGTTTCTTTAATATTATGTAGTTGTTTTTCAATATCATCAGTTGATAAATACATAGCTTTTGTTTTTGTAAGATGTTTAATTAAATATTTAGCTTTTGTTGTTTTATCAAAAAGTGTTGTATGTCCATTGTTTGCTTGGAAAAGAACAAAAGTATCATCTTCTTTTATTAAGTATTTATATGTAAAACCATTAGAAGTTACTTTTAATTCTAATTCATAATTAGTAAAAGAATTAACGATTTCTTCTTTTGTCTTAAAATTAAATTTGTCTTTATTACAATTAGTTAAACATAATGAAATAATTAAAATTCCTAATATTAATAATATTTTCTTTTTCATATCTTCATTCCTTTTTATTATTATTTGTATTTTTTAATATTATAATCCTAATTTTTTTCTTATTGTTTCAACATAAGGAGTAGGATTATAATTTACCTTACTAGATATTTCTCCTCCGCCTGTTATATTACCAAACATTTGTCCCCATCCATTTTGATAATTCAAATATTCTTGAAAATCATTATAATGGTTATATGTGTAAAACACATATTTTTCATTAATATCAATCAATTCATTTCTATTTTTATCAAAGCGAGAATAAACAAGTCTAGCTGCTCCACGAGTAATTCTATTTCCATCATTATACACTTCAACATCATAATTAGGATCACATGTAGTTCCTTGTGTACCGAAATCTATTTCATAATAATACAATTCACCACCACAACCACTAATATTAGGTAACATTGGTTCATATGGATATTTAGTAGTACTTCCACTAAATGATGAATGATTCAATCTTAAATATTGACCCCAAATAGATGTTGTAGGACTACCTGATTTTTTACTTAAATAATTACTTGGTATATTATTAAATGCAAGTAAATACGCAGCAACTTCATCTAATGATATATATCCACCTTTTTTAATAACCATGTTTACTATTTCTCCATATCCATCAGTTATATAATAAACATTATTATTAGATGAATAATAAAAAGATGTATTTCGAATAAACATTCCCTCTTCTTTTGGACGATAATCAGCAAGAATTGGTCTTTCATCAGGTAATAATAAATCTCCTGACATATATCCATATAATGAGCGATAATAAACATCCGATTCATTTATAGAAGGAGAATATGTATTATAAAATTCTGTTTCAGTAACACTTAAATAAGGATCACTATCATAAATAGAAGGCAAAATATCAATAGTAATTGTATTACTCTTAATATCATGATATTTTGCAGTAAGAGATATTTTACCCGCTTCTCTTGATACAACTACATTATTAATAAGTTCTACTGATTCTAAACTTGTAGTTACTTCTAATCTTACTTCGTTATATAATGATTTATTATCAATATCTATATCTACAATAATATTATCATTTACATAATATGATTCTTTTTCTGTTGATATTGATAATTTTACTTCTTCAATATTATTATTATTATTGTTATTATTATTACTATTATCTATTTCACAGCCAGTTAAAAAGATAGTAAATATTAATAACATAAATATTAAAATTTTACTATTTTTCATAAATTTATACCTCATATATATTATACCATTTATTTAATATTTTTACAAAATAAAAACTCCAGCATTGCTGGAGATTATCCTCTTCCTCTAATCTTTTTAATAGGACGACTAGGTAAAAAGTAATATGGTGGATAATAATATGAATATCCTTTATTTTCATTTATTTCTGGTTTTGGTTCTTCATGAGTTTCAATATTTTCTTCTTCTATTTCTTCTTTCTTTATTTCTATTCGATGATTTATTTTAGGATAATAATCTTCTATAAATGGTTCAGTGTCATCTAATTCATCTTTAACGTAATCAGGTATTGCTGGAAGCATAATTTTAGTTCCTGGAATTAAATGTCGCCAATCACTTATATGTGTATTATTAGTTTTTATTTCATAGATTGTCATATTATAAATATTTGCAATTCTTTCAATTGTATCTGTTGTTCTTACAATATGATATCTCATTATGTTTCATCTTCTTCGATGAAATCTTCATTAATATCTCCTTCAAAGTCATCATCACAAGTTTCAAATGTATTGTTATAATTAAAAACAGTAACTAACATTTTAGTTTCACCAATGACTTCTGCTAATATTTCAAATATTACTTCTACATCTATACCTTCATCAACAATTTTAACATTAACACATGTAGGTTGTTGTAATACTCTTGCGGTAACATCATTATCATCTGATAAACTATCACTAATTACATCACGTACTCTTATTGTACCTGTATATTGAGCTGTTGATCTTGATACATCTGTTTTAGTATTATTATCATAAGCATACCAAATATTGATTTCAAATTGACCATTGATTGTAACTGTTTTTTCTGAAAGTGCAGCATCAAATTCATGATTTATTACCCAACATCCTAATATACTATATGCATCTTTATTAGGTGAAACAATATCATGAATTCTAAATATTTTTCTTCCTTTTGCAAGAACGGCTCTGGTTACTATTTCTCTTACTTCACTCATTATATCCCTCCTCATTATAATATATTCAAATGCCTCTTTTTTGTGAATAAAAAAACACAAGATATAATCTTGTGTTCTTATAATTCTCCAAATAAATGCCATGAATAAGCTTTTGTTATTTTAACATTTACTAAATCACCTATTTTAATATCTTTACCATTAGACATAAAATTAACTAACATGTTTTGTTTAGTATATCCAGTAAACATATTAGGATTATTTTTACTTGGTCCTTCAACTAATACTTCCACTGTTTTATTTTCGAATCTTAAATGCCCTTTATAACTATATTCATTAATGACTTCATTTAAAGCATTTAATCTTGCATGTTTTTCTTCTTCAGTAAATTCAAGAGGAAGCTTTGCTGCAGGAGTACCTTCTCTTTGTGAATAAATAAAAGTAAATGCTCCATCATATTGAACTTCATGAACTAATTTAATTGTATCTTGGAATTGTTCTTCTGTTTCACCAGGAAAGGCAACAATAATATCAGTAGTAATACTTATATCAGGAATTAATTGTTTTAATTTATTAATCTTTGATAAGTATTCTTCATGTGTATATTTACGATTCATTCTCTTTAAGACTTCATTATTACCTGATTGAACTGGTAAATGAAGATGAGGCATAATATTACCTCCAAGAGCCATTGTTTCTATTGTCGCATCATCTAAATCACGAGGATGAGATGTTGTGAAACGAATTCTTTTGATATCTGTTTTATTTAAATCTTTTAAAAGATCAGAAAATGTATAATCTAAATCAGTAAAATCTTTACCATAAGCATTAACATTTTGTCCTAATAATGTTACTTCAATATATCCATCTTCTGCAAGTTGTTTAACTTCATTAATAATTGCTTCTGGTCTTCTTGATCTTTCTTTACCTCTTGTATAAGGAACTATACAATATGTACAGAATTCATCACAACCGTACATAATGTTAACCCATGCTTTTTTAGGATGATCTCTTACAACAGGGACATTTTCATCAATTGATCCTTCAATTGATAATACTTCAATAACTTTCTTTTCTGTTGTGTATACATCATATAAATATTCAGGTAATGAAGCTATATTATGAGTACCAAAAACAATATTAATTTGTGGATATTTTTTCTTAATCATATTTACTGTTTTTTCTTCTTGAGGCATACATCCACAAATACCAATTATCATATCTGGTTTTTTCTTACGGAATTTTTGAAATCTTCCTAATTCACCAAATACTCTTTCTTCAGCATTTTCACGGATTGCGCAAGTATTGAATAAAACAAAATCAGCTTCTATTTCTTCATTTGCTTTTACAAAGCCCATTGCTTCAAGAATACCTGCTAGTTTTTCACTATCAGCTAAGTTTCCTTGACAGCCATATGTTTTTAATAAATATTTTTTATTGTCACCTAAATGTAAATATTTATCTTCTAATTTAAAATTTCTTATTAATGTATTTTTATTTAATCTTTTTCTAGCACTTTGAATAGATGGTTCAACTATTTTTGCATATTTATCTGTTTTCATTTATTTCTTCTCCATATAATTCACGATAATCATCATCTGTTAATGAATATACTATTGTATCTAAGAATGTACCATCATATCTTTGATGACCTTTTCTTCTAATTCCTTCTCTTGTAAAACCTAACTTTTCACATACTCTTATTGATTGATTATTATCTACTATTACTGATGCTTCTAATCTTTTAATTTTTAAAAAATCAAAAGCATAATGAACTATTTCTCTTGCTGCTTCAGGAGCAATACCTAATCCCCAATAATGAGGATTTAAAGAATATCCCATAACAGCTTTATGATGAGGAATAAAATCATATAAATCAACAGTACCTATCATTTTCCCTGTATCTTGTAAAACAATTGCCCAAGTACCTACAAAAAATGATGCGAAAGAATTTCGATAATAAACCGCATTAGATATAGCGCCATTAATAACACTTATTGTATCAGTTCTACTTTCATGAGGTTTCCATCCGGCAGTTGGACCTACATAAGGAGTTTTGGCATATTCATACATATCATCTGCATCTAATACAGTAATTGGTCTTATATGTAATCTACTAGTATAAAATGAAGTTTTTGTCATAATTCACCTCTAATGAAAAAGTTGGACCGAAGCCCAACTTTATTTTCGTGTTTCGACAATGAGTTTAATAGCAGTGCGTTCCTCACCATCAATCATTATGTCACTAAAAGCTGGAATACAAACTAAGTCTTTACCAGTTGGTGCAACATAACCCCTTGCAATAGCTATTGCTTTAATAGCTTGATTTAAAGAACCAGCACCAACAGCTTGTACTTCAACCGTTTGCTTATCCCTAAAGGCATTAGCTAACGCTCCTGCAACTGAATTTGGTTTTGATTTTGATGAAACTTTTAATACTTCCATAATATGATCCTCCTAGTATTTTATTTGTACAGCAATAATCCATTTTTGAAAATGTAATTAGCCTTACAATACTATTGTATCATATTGATGATGTCGAATTTTGTTACTTTTTGGTTGGTTTCATTAATATCTACAATTAAACCACAAAATTGTTTTTTACCACTTTCCATAGGAATATGTCTTGTAGGCATACCAGTTATAAATTTCTTGATTATTTGACTTGGCTCAACACCAATAACCCCATCTAAAGATCCTGTCATTCCTAAATCAGTCATATACATTGTTCCTTTAGGAAGGATTCTTGCGTCATTAGTTTGAACATGTGTATGAGTACCTACAATAATATTTATTCTGCCATCAAAGTGAAGACCATAAGCTATTTTTTCACTTGTAGCTTCCCCATGAAAATCACAAATATATATATCACTTTTTACTTTTTCTAGTAATTCCTCTGTTTTTCTAAAAGGGCAATCTAATGCTTCATTAGTAAATGTTCTTCCTAACATTTGGAATACTGTTATTGATGTATTATTGTACTTAATAGTAACATATCCCACACCAGGTGCTCCTTCAGGATAATTATATGGTCTTACTAAATTTTTAGCTTTATCAATAAAATTAAATAAATCATGGTTACCATATGTATGATTTCCTAGGGTTACAACATTAACGTGTTGTTCAAGTAAAAATTGATAATATTTTTCGGTAATTCCATTACCATGAGCTATATTTTCACCGTTTGCAATAATGAAATTAATACCATATTCTTGTTTTAATTGTGGTAACATTCTTTCAACACATTTACGTCCTGTGCTACCAAAAATATCACCTATTAATAATATTCTCATTGTTTTTTAATTTCTTTCTAACGAGCAACTTCTTGAGCTCGAGTTTCACGAATAACTGTTACTTTAATAGTACCAGGATAATTCATAGTAGTTTCAATTTTGTTTTTAATATTACGTGCTAACATATAAGCTTCAGCATCTGTAATTTCTTCAGGTTTAACAATTATTCTTAACTCACGACCAGCTTGTAAAGCAAATGCTTTATCAACACCTTTAAATTCATTTGTTAATTCTTCTAATTGTTGTAATCTCTTAATATAGTTATCTAATGATTCACTTCTTGCACCAGGTCTAGCTGCAGATAAAGTATCAGCTGCAGAAACTAATAATGCAGTAACAGTTTCAGGTTCTTTGTCTCCATGGTGTGATGAGATAGAATCAATAACTGTTGCATGTTCTCTGAATTTAGTTGCAATTTCAACACCTAATTCAACGTGGCTACCATCTTGTTCATGGTCAACAGCTTTACCAATATCATGTAATAAACCTGCACGACGTGCTAAGATTTCATCTTCACCGATTTCTGCTGCTAATTTACCAGCTAAGAATGCAACTTCTTTAGAGTGAGCTAAAGCATTTTGACCATAACTTGTTCTAAAATATAATCTACCGATTAACTTAACAAGTTCAGGATGGATTTTACCAATACCAGTTTCAAATACTGCTTTTTCCCCTTCTTCTCTAATTTCATTTTCTAATTCTTTAGTACATTTGCTATATACTTCTTCGATTCGAGGTGGTTGAATACGTCCATCTGAAACTAAGATTTCTAGTGTTCTTCTCGCAATTTCTCTTCTTATTGGATCAAAACATGAAATAACAACTGAATCCGGTGTATCATCAATAATTAAATCAACACCAGTAACAGCTTCAATTGAACGAATATTACGACCTTCTCTACCAATAATACGACCTTTCATTTCATCATTAGGTAATGCTACAACAGATACAGTCTTTTCTTGAACTGTTTCATTTGCATATTGATTAATCGCATTAGCTAAAATAACTTTAGCTTTATGAGTAGATTCATATCTAGCTTTTTCTGTTTCATCTTTAACATAAATAGCCATTTCCATAGCCATTTCTTCTTTTAATTTGTTAAACACAATTTCTGCAGCTTCACTTTGTGATAAACCTGCAATTTCCATTAAACGTTTTTCTTGTTCTTGAATTAATTCTTCAACTTTGTTGTTACGATTTTCAACTTCAAGAATACGTTCTTCTAATTTATTTTCTTTAATAATTAAACCTGATTCACGTTTATCTAAATTAATAGAACGATTTTCTAAATTATTTTCACGACGATCTAATTTAGATGCTTCTTCTTGTAAGTCTTTTTTCTTCTCTTTAACTTCTTCGTTAAATTGATTCTTTAATCCTGCAATCTCTGCTTTTGCTTCTGAAATTAATTCCTTTTGACGTTTTGTTCCTTCTGCTTCCGCATCAGAAATAATCTTTTTCGCACTTTGTCCAAGTTCTTCAAAATCTTTAACAGTCTTTTGTTTACCTTGTTGGAATAATATATACCCCGCAATAACAGCAGCTAATGCAGCCACAACAACAATAAGAAGAATCGCTAACCATAAAGGCATATCCATTTTGTCTTCCTCCTATTATTTTTTATTAACTTGTAAAATATATGTTCTGTATTTAAAATACTATAATTCTACCTATTTATTATATAATATTTTGCCTGTAATGTCAAACGTATTCCCCTAAATATATATATCTTTTTTTTAATATTTTTTTCAACTTATGATATAATATCATTGGTGATAATTATGAATGAACAAATAAAATATCCTAATGGAATGAAAAAAGAAACAAGCAATAAATTATCAATTACTAGCAAGAATTCAAAAAAAGCTAGATTAGGCGTTGATTTTGAAACTTTAATTAATGAAAGTAATCAATACTATCTTAATAAAAATATAGCCGCAATCTACAAAAAACCAACTCCCATTCAAGTAGTTAAAGTTGACTACCCTTCTCGTAATAAAGCTAAAATAACTGAAGCTTATTACAAAATCCCCTCAACTACTGACTACAATGGAATATATAAAGGAAAATATATTGACTTTGAAGCTAAAAGCTGTCACGCAACAAGTTTCAGTTTTGATAATATCTATCAACATCAAATTAACCATTTAAATACAGTAAATAAAATGGGAGGCATCGCTTTTTTAATTATTGAATTTGTTAAATATAATGAAGTATTTTTATTAGAAGCTGAGAAATTAATCGATTTATATAATAAATCATTAGAAGGTGAAAGAAAAAGTATTCCTTATAAATACTTCAAGGAAAATGCCCATATAATTAAAAAAGGATATAATCCTCGTCTTGACTATTTATCAGTAGTAGATAATGTCTTTATAAAATAAAAAATCCCCAACGATGTTGGGGGTTTTATTATTTAGTTCCGAATAATCTATCTCCACAGTCTCCTAAACCAGGAACGATATATCCTTTTTCATTTAATTTTTCATCTTGACATGCAAGAACAATTTTAACATCAGGATGCTTATTAACAATATTATCAATACCTTGTTGAACACCAACGATACCTAAATAAACAATATCTTTAGCTCCTGCTGCTTTTAAGATATCAATACCTTTTACAGCACTGTGACCAGTTGCAAGCATAGGATCTACTAATAATACAACTGCATCTTTGATTGTAGGTGGGAATTTTGCATAATATTCATGTGGTTCTAATGTTTCTTCATCACGATATAATCCAATATGTCCAATTTTTGCAGTAGGAATTAAATTTTGAACTGCATCAACCATACCTAAACCAGCTCTTAAAATAGGAACAATTACAACTTCTTTTTCCAAAACTTTACACTTTGCAACACCTACTGGTGTAACAATTTCAACATCTTTTAATGGCATATCTCTTGTTGCTTCATATGTCATTAAACTAGCAATTTCACCAACAGTTTCGCGGAATTCTTTAGTAAAAGTTTTCTTATCGCGTAACTTAGCTAATTTTTGATGAATAAGTGGATGATTTAAAACTATAACTTCTTTTTTTGTCATTTAGGGCCTCCGTTTTCGTTTTTTGTAATTATACTCTTAATCAATATTTTTTTCAATCTATTTGACTTCTAAAATAAAAGGTATTGAACCCATTACATATTTTTTCATAACACTATAACTTGCTGCTTTATTTGCAAAAATAATTTTTTCTTTTATTTCGATATTTTCGAAATACTTACTTACAAAAGCACCATTAAACACATCTCCTGCTCCTGTTGTATCTACAGGAGTTTTTTTATCAGTAGGTATTAAAATAGATTCTTTTTCTGATACTAATAAAGCACCTTTTGATCCTAAAGTTACAATAACAGTTTGATTTGTTTGATTTTTAATACTACTTATAATTTCTTCGATTGTTGAAGATTCTTCATAATTAAAGATAATTCTTGCTTCATGAGTATTAGGAGTTAAAACAGTAGCTTTTTTTAAAATTTCAAAATCAATATTTTTACTTACAGGTGCAGGATTTAAAACAACAGGAATTGAATATTTATTACACATATCTAATATAGTATTTACAACATCTATTCCTAATTCTAATTGTATTAAAACTAAATCCATTTTTGATATTAATTTTTCATATTTTAAAATATGCTTTTCTTCTAATTTTGATGAGGCTCCTGGATAAACTGTTATCCTAGAAGTACCATTTTTATCAGTTACAATTGCCGCATAAGCTGTTTTTTCAGTAGGATGGACAATAAAATGTGTTTTAATTTTTTCTTTTTTTAAAAACTTCTTACATTCATTTTTATAATTATCATTACCTACCATTGTTAAATAATGAACTTCATAGTCACTTAATCTTTTCACCGCAACACATTGATTAAAACCTTTTCCTCCAGGTTCAATGTGAATAGAATCAGCTTGTATTGTTTCATCATTTTCATTAAAGTGATCAGTATTCATAAATACTGATTCACCAGATAATCCAACAACTAATATTTTTTTCATACTTATTCTATGCAGGATCCACTTTTTTATAATTAGGATCTGCTACCTTTTTAATTGTTTTTTCTTCTTTTTCCCAATAATCATAGAAATCTTTGCGTTTTAATTCCGCATATACAGTAGAACCTTTTTTAACTATATAAGCATTAGGAGAATTAACATCATCTTCAGTATGCCATCCCATAAACTCATATCCTGCTATTCTTAAATCAGATAAAAAAACAGCATCTTCAGTTTCTTCAAAACAAACCTTATCTAAGAAAGTACCAGGGATATTATCAATCGCATACTTAACTCTAAAAGATTGCCACCAAAATGCAGTTTGAGCAGTAAAATAGAAAAGTTTACCAGTATCTACTAAAGTAGCCCACCCAGATACAAAGAAATCATCACCAAAATTATATGGATCAAATGTAGTGCAATGTTCATCATTTCTCCACCATGCGAAGAAAGTAATTAAGAAATTAATGAAATCAGTAAATAATCCATTTTTATGACAATAACCAATAAACACACTTTCAGGTTGTTTATCTAATGTTCCTTCAAACATATCTAAAATAAAATACTTATGGAAACCAAAACCCAACGCATAACAATTATCTTTTCCACCCGCATACCAATCTCCTGCGAATTCTAAGAATTCTTCTTTATTATGAATATTGTTCATTAGTAAATCATTTTCTCCATTTTGTTTACAAATGAAATCATAAAATTCACCAAAGAAAGCATTAAATAAATGTTTTTTACTTTCCCATAAATCTACATTTAATTCATGACCAATAAATTTAATATTAATATTTTTATTCATATTATTCTTGTATAATATAAACGTATAATATAGTTTATAAGTTTATATTATATCCTTTCTTTAAATTTTTATATAAACATAATAAATTATGTTATAATCTAATCGTACTGTGGATTTGTTTCTGTATGAGTACAGCCAAGACTGTT
>JAZSNL010000024.1:0-76400 GCA_045536365.1 Bacilli bacterium
GCTTATTTAAATATATTAATTCAAACCAAAGAATTAACATTAATAAGCTCAAAATATATGTTTTATAATGTACAAGCAGAGTGTGAAGAAATAGGACAAGAGATTGTTTTGGAAGAAAAAATATTGTATTCAGAAGAAAATTATAGAGATGATAATTATAGCAGTATGGCGATATCTATAGATAACAATTTTTTACATTCTCCCGTTGAATTAGAAAATATTGAAATTAGTATAGATATAGATAGATTGTATTGGGTTACGGAAAAATATTATAAAAAACCTCAAGAACTTGAACCTGATTTCAGACACTATTATATTATTTATTTTGAAAAAACTATTAGTGATAAAGAAACGGTCTTAAAAATAATAAGAGAACTTGAAAAACATGATTTTGTTTATAAAGTAGATATTTATTGGCATATTTTGTGGTAGAAAGGATGAAGATTAAATGCATACAAGGCATTATCATCTATAGAGCATACTCATGAATATAGTTATCAATATTTAAATAAAAATAGTCATATTTTGACTTGTAGGTGTGGAGCAACATCAGGTTTAAGACAAGGACATGCTATAAGCATAGATGATGTTGGAAAAACTTATGCTAATTGTTTAGGATGCGGTTATTTATTGAATTTGAATTCTGACTCAGCTGTGATAATGGGAATTAATTCACCTTCTGTCATTAAAGTATCTTTAAATGGAAGTTACATTTTATCTAATCAAATGATAGTTTTAGTTGATGAGGATGTAAGAGCTTATTTAAATGGTACATTAGTTTTCTATAATAAAAGTGGAAACTTGAATACGGAATAGTTTATAGTGCAGTTGTTGATAAAAAAATACTCGTTTCATTAACAAATCTGTTTACGAAGAATTAAAGAAAGAATTAGAAAATAGATTATAATTATAAAACTCCCTATTAATAGGGAGTTTTTATATATAATAATAAATTTTAGAACATAATAAAATACTTGAAAAAAACTACAATTCATTGTATAATAGTTAATAAGAAAGTAGGAATATATATTATGGTTATTAAGTATCAATTAATTAAAAAAGATCCTCGTTCAATGGCAAGACTTGGAACTGTAACAACACCTCATTCAACATTTGAAACTCCTTGTTTTATGCCGGTAGGAACTCAGGCAACAGTAAAAACATTATCAAAAGAAGAAATAGAATCAACAGGTGCGGGTATTATCTTAGGTAATACTTATCATTTATGGAATCAACCAGGACATAAAATTATCGAAAAAGCTGGTGGATTACATAAATTTATGAATTGGGATAAATCAATATTAACTGACTCTGGAGGATTTCAAGTATTTTCACTTGCAAAACTTCGTGATATTAAAGAAGAAGGTGTTCATTTTAATCATCATAAGTCTGGTGCAAAATTATTTTTATCACCTGAAAAAGCTATTGAAATACAAAATAGTCTAGGTAGTGATATTATGATGAGTTTTGATGAATGTCCACCATATCCTGCTACTAGAAAATACATGATTGATTCAGTAGAAAGAACAATTAGATGGGCTAAAAGAGGTTTAGAAGCTCATCAAAAACCGGATACTCAAGGTTTATTTGGAATTGTTCAAGGTGGTAATTATCAAGATATTCGTGAATATTGTGCAAAAGAATTAACTGCTCTTCCTTTTGATGGTTATTCAATAGGAGGACTTAGTGTTGGAGAACCTAAGTCAATTCAAAACGAGGTTTTAACATACACTACTCCATTACTTCCAGAAGATAAACCGCGATATTTAATGGGTGTAGGTAGCCCTGGTGCTATTTTAGATGGTGTAGAACGTGGTGTTGATATGTTTGACTGTGTTTTACCAACTAGAATTGCGAGACATTCTTGTGCAATGACTTCTCGTGGTAGATTGATCTTAAAGAATAAAGAATTTGAAGAAGATTTTACAACTCTTGATCCTGAATGTGATTGTTACACTTGTCAATATTATACAAAAGCTTATTTAAGACATTTAGTAAAAGCTGATGAAATTTTAGGTGCAAGATTAATTAGTTTACATAATATTCATTTCTTACAAAATTTAATGAGAGAAATCAGATTGGCTATAAAAGAAGATCGTTTCTTAGAATATAAAGAAATGTTCTACGCAAAATATGGCTTAACTGATGATAAGGATTTCTAATATGAAAAGAAGATTAATGATATTATTTTCAATTGTTTTAATATTACTATGTACTTCATGTGCATCTTCATGTAGTTGTTTAGTTAATGAATATGAAACTCATGAAGGTGGAGTTTATATAACAATGCCTGATTCTTTAAAAGTGCATATGATATATCCTGATGATATTCCAAGTTTATTTTTTGAAATGGATAGTGTAAATGTAACAAAAAATTCATCTCCTTCAACTCGTATTTTTGTTCAAAATGATCCATTCGCAATAAGTGAAGCATGGGCGAAACATTTAGAAAGATATGATGATGATGAATATATCATTTTAAATAGTGTACATCAAGAATATGACAAAGATGGAAAAGTAAAATTTGGTAAAGGAACATTGACATTAGATGAATTTGATGAAAATGGAAATGTTCAAAAACATTCTGTTGAACAAAGAATTGTTGCGTGGGATAAAGATGGCACTAGATATTCATATCAATATCGTACTTTTGTAAGTGAAGGAAAAAGATATTATTCTTATTGTTATGCAGAAAATTTAACAATCGTTATGGAACAACCATTAATGGTTATTCAACAAGAAACTGGTAATAATAAATTATTATTAATACCCCTTCCTTTTGATACTAAATATGAAGTAGGTATTAACTTAACCGCAGAAGCTTTAATAACGAAAAATACATATTGTTATGAAGTTAATCCGCAATATTATCAATATAAATTCCCTGAAACTTTAACAGGTTTAACATATGAACAAAAAGTTGAACAAGTTAGAAATTGGTATATGGAATATTGTAAAGGAAGAGATGAGTATTATACTGATGAAAAAGCTGATTTTATTATTGAATATGCAGGTGCTCGTTTCAAAGTTGACTTTATAGAAAATAAGAATGAAACTGAAAAATCTTATTTTTCATTAGAATATTTAGGTTCATCTTATAGTAAACAATAAATTATAAAGACTAGGTATTTTACCTAGTCTTTTTTCATATTATTATATAGGTGAAATAATGAAAAAATTAAAGATTGATAAACCATTATTTATAGTAACATTAATATTAGTAGTATTCGGATTATTTATGGTATATTCAGCAAGTAATGTTGTTGCGGTATATAAATATGATGATAGTTTTTATTTTTTAAAAAGACAACTTTTATTTTCAATAATTGGTTTTGTTATTATGTTTTTAATAATAAAAGTTGATATAAATAAAATATATAAAAATGTAACATTAATCTTTATTATATCTTTATTATTATTGATCCTAGTTTTAATACCTGGTATAGGTGTTGTTCGAGGTGGGGCAAGAAGTTGGATAGGATTTGGCAGTTTATCAATACAACCTGCGGAGTTTATGAAGTTAGGGATTATTTTGTTAATATCTAAGTATCTTTCTAAATATCAAAATGATTTAAAGAAGTTTAAAAATTTTTTAGGTGTTTTATTATTAGTAATATTAGTTTTTGGATTAATTATGTTACAACCTGATTTTGGAACGGGTCTTGTTTTAGTAGTATCAATAATAATACTTTTGTTTTGTACACAAGCTCCAATAAAATATTTTTTATTTTTATTATGTGTTGGAATTTTAGGCATTATAGGATTAATAATAAGTGAACCTTATCGAATGATGAGAATACTTGCATATTTGGATCCCTGGAGTGATCCTTTAGGCAGCGGATTTCAAACAATACAATCGTTGTTTGCGGTAGCGCCTAGTGGTATATTTGGACTAGGTTATAATAATAGCTTACAAAAACATTTCTTTTTACCAGAACCACAAAATGATTTCATTTTTGCAATAATATGCGAGGAGTTAGGCCTTATTGGATCAATGATTTTGCTTGGTTTATTTATCTTTATGATTCTAAGAATAATAAGAATAAGCAATAAAGTTGAAGATCAATTTCATAAGTTTTTATCTCTAGGAATTGGTATTTCTTTATTTGTCCAAGTGTTTATAAATATAGGTGTTGTTATAGGTTTATTACCTGTTACAGGTATTACATTACCATTCATTAGTTATGGCGGTTCAAGTTTAATTCTTACCTTAGTAATGATAGCTGTAGTGTTAAATATTAGTAAATATCAGGAGGATTAATATTGAAAAAAATAGTTTTTTTAGCTGGTGGAACACTTGGTCATATTTATCCAACTATATCATTTATTAATAGTCTAGATAAAAAGAAATATCAAATTATGTTAATAGTAACAAAAAAAGATAAAAGATTTAACATAGAAGAAAAAGTTACTGAAGTAGATATTAAATATATTGAAGCTTATGGAATCAATAGGAAAAACTTGTTTAACATAATTATAAAGAACATAAGTGCTTATCATATAATTAAACAAATTTTAAAAGATTTCAAACCTAATGTCGTTATTGGTATGGGTGGATACATAAGTGGAATTGGCATATATTCTGCTATTAGATTAAAGATTAAAACAATTATTCATGAACAAAATTCTATAATGGGATTGGCTAATAAATTAGTTTACAAAAAAGTAGATAGGTTATTAGTATCATATAAAATGAATTTAAAAAATGAACTATATATTGGTAACCCTCGCTATATTGATTCTAAGAATTATGTTCATAAAAAAAGTTTTATTTCTAATAAAAATAATTTACTTTTTATATCAGGTTCTTTAGGATCTAAAAGAATAAATGAGCTCGTCGTGGAATTTATAAATAGCGAATTATCAAATAAATATTTTATAACTGTTATAACAGGAGAAAAATACTATGAAGATGTAAAAAAAAGTATATATAAAAACAATGTTTTATTAATTCCTAAAACATCGAATATGTTAGAACATATTAGTAACAACGATATTATTATTTCTAGAAGTGGATCTTCAAGTATATTTGAAATACTTGGTAGAAAAAAAGTATCTATTTTAATACCTAGTCCTAATGTTACTAATAATCATCAAGAATATAATAGTAAATTAGTATCTTATAACTCACTAGGAGAAGTTATTTTAGAAAAAGATTTATCTTTAGAATATTTTGTTAAAGTACTAAATAGAATTAATAAGGATTATCAAAAATATATAAATAATTTAAATAATTTTGATATGCCGGAAACAAATAAATTATTTATAGATTGTATCAAAGAACTAACGGGGGATTTTAATGAATGATTTTATTGATTATTTAGTATCTAATAATTTAGGAGACTATAAAGAAAACGTTAGTTTTAAAAAATTAACATCACTTAAAATAGGTGGCACCGCAAGATTATATGTAGAACCTAATAGTGAAGATAGTTTAAAAAAGATAGTCACTTACTTAAAACAAAATTGTCTTCAATATTTTGTTATTGGAAATGGAACAAATTTATTAATAAATGATCGTTTCTTTGATTTAGTTGTTATTAGTTTAAAAAAATTAAATGAATTTATATCATATAACAATGGTTGTTTTTTAATAGGTGCAGGATGTAATGCTGGGAAAGTGGCTTCTAAACTTACTAAATTAGGTTATACAGGTTTTGAATTTATGAGTGTTATACCAGGAACAATTGGTGGTTTAACATATATGAATGCTTCTGCTTTTAATAGATCTATGAGCGATATATTAGTAACTGTTAATTATTTAGATAATTTAGGCAATTTTAATATGATGTTTGTTAAAGACTTTGAATTTAGTTACCGCAACAGTCCGTTTCAAAATAAAGATTGCATAATAACATCAGTAATAATTAATTTAACATATGTAGGTAGTGTTAGAATTGCAGAAGAAAAAATAGAAAGATATTATAAAATTAAAAAAAGTACTCAACCGATTAATAGTAAGAATGCGGGGAGTACATTTAAAAATAATAATGATATATCAAGTTGGAAAATTATTGATGAATTAGGATTTCGTGGATATTCAATAGGGGATGCAGAAGTAAGTTGTAAACACGCTAATTTTTTAATTAATCGATGTAACGCAAGTTTTAAAGATATGTTTAATTTAATTTGTAAAATAAAAGAAGCTGCAAAAGATAAATGTAATATAAATTTAGATTGTGAATGGGAAATTATTGAATAGCCCATTCTTTTTTTAATTTTTTACATATTCTATGGTGAGGAGGTTAATAATGAATCATATAAACTATTTTGAAAACTCTCATAGTCATTTAAGATATTTAACTAGTAACGATTTTTTAAATCCTATTGAAGCTTTATCTTATGGTAATATTGATCCAGAATTATACTTAGGATATAAAAACTATAAGGTAAAAATGGTTAACCCTACTTTAGATAATGTTTTAAAAGCATATTTGTTTGCGATGATAGAATTGAATTTATATTTAGATACTCATCCAAATGATAGTAATGCGGTTAATTTATTTAATAATTATTCGAAAGATTTTAAAGTAATTCTAGAACAATATGAAAATGAAAATGGAGTTTTATCAATATTATCAAATAAGTATAACAATAAGTGGAATTATGCAAAAAATTGGCCATGGGAAAGGGGAAATAAATAATGTGGGCATATTTAAAAACATTAGAATATCCTGTTAATATTAAAAAAAGAGATTTAAAAATGGCTAAAATAATGACTTCACAATACGGAGGAGGACAAGGAGAATTAGCAGCAGCAATTCGATATTTAAATCAAAGACTTACTATGCCCGATGATTATGGTAAAGCATTACTAACAGATATAGGAACTGAAGAGTTAGCTCATATTGAAATGTTACAAACAATGATTTATCAGTTAACAAAAGGAGCAACGATTGAAGAAGTTAAAGCAGCAGGATTAGAACCATATTATACAGAACATCAACTAGATGTTTTCCCTGTGAATGCAGATGGAGTTTTCTTTACAACTGCATATATATCATCAGTAGGTGATATTAAAGCTAATTTAGTAGAAGACTTAGCAGCTGAACAAAAAGCAAGGGCAGTTTATGAAAATCTAATTGATTTAGCCAGTGATCCAGATGTTATTGAACCACTACTATTTTTAAGACAAAGAGAAGTTGTACATTATCAAAGATTTAAAGAATTATTAGAACATTATGAAAAAGAAAAATTAATATAAGAAAGCCTTTTAAGGCTTTTTTATTATAAAAAAATATTATTGTTACCTTTCTTGAAAAAATAAAGGCTTTATGTTATAATATATTCGATAGAAGATGGAGGTATATTATGAGTAAAATTATGGCGGTTAATGCCGGAAGTTCATCACTTAAATTTCAAATGTTACAAATGCCAGAAGAATTGGTAATTACTGAAGGACAATTCGAAAAAATAGGTTTAAAAGATCCTGTTTTCACTATTGAATATCAAGGAGAAAAACATAAAAATATCGTTGATATTGAAAATCATGCAGATTGTGTTGAAATGTTATTAAAAACATTATTAGAAATGCACATCGTAGAATCATTAGAAGAAATCTCAGGTGTAGGTCATCGTGTATTACACTGTGGTGAAAAATTTAGCGATTCTGTTTTATTAGATGATTATGCAATAGAAGTTATTGAATCTGTTTGTGATTTAGGCCCACTACATAATCCAGCTAACTTAATTGGTATTAGAGCATTCCAAAAAGCTTTACCAAATGTTCCTCAAGTAGCTGTATTTGATACATCTTTCCATTTAACAATGCCAGATGAATCATTTATGTATGCTTTACCATATGAATGGTATACAAAACATGGTGTTCGTAAATATGGTTTCCACGGAACAAGTCATAAATATGTTTCAAGAAAAGCTGCAGAATTCTTAGGAAAACCAATCGAAGAATTAAGAATTGTTACTGCTCACTTAGGAAATGGTGCAAGTTTAGCAGCTGTTAAAAATGGAAAAGTAGTTGATACTACAATGGGTTTAACACCACTTGAAGGTTTACCAATGGGTACTCGTAGCGGTAGTTTTGACCCTGCAATTATTGAATTTATTTGTAAGAAAGAAAAATTGACTGTAGAAGAAGTAAATACTATCTTAAATAAAAAATCAGGTTATATTGGCTTTTATCCTAAATCAAGTGATGCGCGTGAAGTACGTGCTGCAGCTGCAGAAGGAGATTATCGTGCAGATTTAATCTTAAGAATGCAAGCTAAGAAAGTAACTGATTATATTGGTAGTTATTTCGTATATATGGGTGGAATCGATGTACTTGTATTTACAGCAGGTATTGGTGAAAAATCACCTGAAACTCGTTTAGAAATTTGTAAACGATTAAAAGAAGCATTAGGTGTAGAAATTGATTTAGAAAAGAATAAGATTAAAGGTGAATTAATGGAAATATCTACTCCTAATTCAAAAATAAAAGTATTAGTAGTACCTACAAACGAAGAGTTAATGATTGCAAGAGATACTATTCGTTTAGGTAATATTGAAGAATAAAAAAACTTTGACATTGAATATTTAATTTGATATAATAAATTTGAGGTGAATAATAATGGAAGATATCGTAAAAAAAGGTGGATCATCAAGCGGTAATAGTGGTTTTGAAGGTCTTACTTCTAATAATAAACATTTAGCTGAATTAAAAAGAGCTTATCAAGAAGTTGTAGAGTTTGAAAAAGAAATGTATGAAGAATACGCTAAACGTAATCCTAAATATAAACACTCATTAGATTACGTATTAGGTGAATTTGATTGTTTCTATCAATCTGTTTTTCTATTAACTGCTATTGCAGATACAAGTTTTTCAAGAGAAGAAATAGCTGTAATTAAAGCATTAACTGATTATGCAGATGTATTTAATGATAAAGATATTCAAGTTTTTGCTAATTTAAATGAAGCTACATTTAAAGAAATCGTTGAAAGATGTAAACAACATGTCTTTAATGTTCCTGAATTAATTAAAATTGTTATTGAATTAGATAAAGGTGAAGATACAGTTCCAAATAGAATTTCTTCATTATTAATCCATATTACAAATTCATTCCTTGTATTTGCAACTATTGATGATGCAGGAAGAGAAGGTTTCCAAGCTGAAATTAGTTTCTTTAATACTTCACTTCAAAAAGTATTTGAATATGCAGAATTACACGGTGTAAAAGTTTTATGTGAAGAAGAAGTTGAAATTGAACTTGAACGTCGTAGAGATGCAGGTAGTTTAAATAGTGCAGCTGTTACTGCTAATGATGTAATTACTATTTCTGATATGGAAGAATTAAAAGCTCATGCTGAAAAAACAGTTGTTTATATTGAAGCTTATTCAAGTGAAGGCAGTGGATCAGGTTCTGGTTTCATTATTTCTCCTGATGGTTATGCCGTAACTGCGGCTCACGTTGTTAGAGGTGCAGAAGAAATTCGTGTAAGAATTAGACCAAATGGTAATAATGGCCCAAGTATTTTTGCTGCTGCAAAAGTTGTTGTTGCATTAAAACATGCTGATATGGCATTAATTAAAATTGATGCAGTTGGCTTATCATATTTAAGCATGTTAGAAGAAAGTAAAGATGCTGAACCTGGAGAACCAATTTATTTAATCGGTTATCCACTAGGTGCAATGGTTTCTGATAATCGTAATGTATTAAATTACACTATGACTCAAGGAAATGTTTCTGCAAAACAACATAAAAACGGATATGATTTAACATTAATTGATATCTTAGCTGTACAAGGTAATTCAGGTGGTCCTATTATTTCAGCAAAAACAGGACAAGTTGTTGGTATCTTATTAGGTGCATTCGTAGCTGGTTCTGCCCCTGTTGTATATATGAGACCTATTAAATATGTATGGCAAAGATTCCTTGTAAAATAAGAAAAGAGAGGAAGATATAAATATGGTGGATGAAAGAGACAATTTGTTTCCAGATAAACCCATCCTAAAAGTCATAGGTGTAGGTGGTGGCGGTGGTAATGCCGTTAATCGTATGATTGATCACGATGTTCAAGGTGTTGAATATATTGCAATCAATACTGACTGTCAAGTATTACGTTCATCACGTGCTGACACTCGTATTCAAATTGGTAAGAAAATAACAAAAGGTTTAGGTGCTGGTGCAAACCCAGTTGTAGGTAGAGAAGCAGCTGAAGAAAATGTAGAAGAAATTAGAAAATGCATGGAAGATGCTGATTTAGTATTTATTACAACAGGTATGGGTGGAGGCACAGGCACTGGTGCAGCTCCTGTTATTGCGAGAATCGCAAAAGAAATCGGATGTGTAGTTGTTGGTGTTGTTACTAAACCTTTCAGTTTTGAAGGTAAGAAAAGAATGATTCAAGCTCTTCAAGGTATTGAAGAAATGAGACCATATGTTGATACATTAATAACTGTTCCTAATGATAAATTATTAGAAATTATCGGAACTAATACAACATATCAAGAAGCTTTTGCTGAAGCTGATAGAGTGCTAGAACAAGGTGTGAGAGGTATAGCTGATATTATTTCTAATCCTGGTTTAATTAACGTTGACTTTGCAGACGTTAAAACAGTATTATCAGGTAAAGGTACTGCATTAATGGGTATTGGTTATGCAAGTGGACCTAATAGAGCTGTAGAAGCTGCAAGAATGGCAATTAGCAGCCCATTATTAGAAATTGATATTAATGGTGCTACAGATGCGATTATTCAAATTACTGCTTCTGAAGATATGACATTAGCTGAAGTAAGTGATGTAATTACAGAAATTAGAAATGCTTCTTCAACAGAAATCGATATCATTCATGGTACAGGATATAACTATGATTTAGATGGTGAAATGTTTGTTACTGTTATCGCAACAGGTTTCGACGCAACAAATGCTCAAAAAGTTGAAACTCCTAGAGTAGAAACTCATGAAGAACCAAAAACAGTGAAAACTCCAGTTGTTGGTGGTGGATCTACTTCTGAAAAAGGTAAGGAAGTTAAACCATCAAATGTACCAAGTTGGTTACAAAATAGATAAGAGATAAGGTAAACTTATCTCTTTTTTTTGACAAAATATTAATATAAAAAAATATATAATCATATTGGAGGACTAAAATGATTGTATATTTAGATTTGGTTATTATATCAACAATAATAGTAAATTTTGCTTTTATTAAATTAATATCAGTAATATTTAATGAAAAAATAAATATTATTAGAGTTATTATAGGATTAATACTTTGTATCATTTCATTGTTTTTGTTTATTATGCCATTAGAAATATATAATCTAAGATACTTTGTAGGTATTATTATAGGTAGTATAAGTTTTAAATATTATGATGTAAGAAATTTTATTATTAAAATAACAACATTTTATTTATTAAATCTATCGTTTATTGGCACATTAGTAGTTTTTAATATTCATAGTGTTTTAATTATGTTTATTGCGTTAGGGTTTATTATTGTTTTATATATTATTGAAAATTATAAAAATAAAATAAATAAATATTATCAAGTTATAATTAATAATAAAAAATATAAAGCTATTTTAGATACTGGTAACGAAGCTTATTATCAAAATATTCCTGTTGTTTTTATTAATTCAAAACACTTTAATGATGATTTTAAGGAAACAGGAATGTTGACAATAACATCAGTTGCAAATGTTGATATTGTAAAAATATATAAGGGACCTGTATTAAAAATTAATAATAAAGAAATAGAAGTTGTATATTCTTTTAGTAATACTTTACAATATGATTTAATTCTCCATAATGAAATAGGGGGAATAATATGATAAAAGCATTAATAAGATTTTTTAATAAATTATTTAAAAGAAAAAAACATAGTTACTATATAAATAGTAGTAATGTTTTACCTCCTCCTTTAGATGAAAAAGAAGAATTAGAATATTTATTAAAATCTAAAGAAGGAGATTTAGAAGCAAGAAATACTTTAATAGTTCATAATCTAAGATTAGTAGTTTTTATTGCAAAAAAGTTTCAATCTACTAAAATTAATATTGAAGATTTAATTAGTATCGGATCTATGGGATTAATAAAAGGAGTTCAAACGTTTAATCCTGATAAAAATATTAAATTAGCAACATATGCATCTAGATGCATAGAAAATGAAATATTGATGTATTTAAGAAAAAATCAAAGAGCCAAACAAGAATATTCTCTTGATGAAGTGTTAAGTGTAGATAGTGAAGGAAATGAAATGATTCTGGCGGATGTTTTATGGAGCGATGAACCAGAATCATTGGATAAACTAACAGCAGAAGAAGATAAAGAAAATTTATATAAGGCTATTAACAAATTAAACAAAAGAGAAAAAGAAATTATTATAATGCGATTTGGACTATTTGGAACAACAGCTATGACTCAAAAGGAAGTAGCAGATGCGTTAGGCATATCACAATCATATATATCTCGATTAGAAAAAAGAATATTTGAAAAGATGCGACAGGAGATTGCATCTTATGCGAAAATAGCGTAAAGTAAAAACATAAAAATATTAATTTATATTTTAAATATGTATAAAACAAATTAATATTACGCATAATTTTGGTGGGGGGATATATATGCGTAGCGTCGTTGAAATTACCGGCATTAACACAGCCGAATTAAAAGTTATTGATCCAGATTTAGTGATGGATCTTATTAAAAGAAGTCAAGAAGGAGATCTTCTTGCGAGAGATGAATTATATTATGGCAATATGAAGTTAGTTTTAAGTGTAGTAAAAAAATTTAATAACCGAGGAGAAAATCTAGATGATTTATTTCAAGTAGGATCAATGGGCCTTTTAAAAGCAATTGATAACTTTGATTTTTCTCATGGTGTTAAGTTTTCTACATATGCAGTACCAATGATAATAGGTGAAATAAGAAGATATTTAAGAGATAATTCAAAAATTAGAATATCAAGATCGATTAAAGACACTGCATATCAAGTTTTTCAATATAAAGAAAAATATATACAAGAACATGGAATTGAACCGAGTATAGAACAAATTGCAGAAGCTTTAGAAAGAGAAGTTGTTGATATTGTTATTGCGTTAGAAGCTATACAAGAACCTGTTTCTATATACACACCAATCTTTAATAATGGTGGAGATGAAATATATTTAGCTGATCAAATACCTGATGAAAATGATAGTGAAGAAAAAAGATTAAACAAAATGATTATTGAAGAAGGGATTAAAAATTTAGATGAAAGATTAAAAGGTATTATATATAGCAGATACTATGATAATAAAACACAAATGGAAATAGCCGAAGAATTAGGTATATCTCAAGCACAAGTTTCTAGATTAGAAAAAAGTGCATTAAGAAAAATTTTTAATTTAGAATAATATATTTATTAACACATTTACCTTTTTATATGGTATAATAAATATAGAGAGGTATATATATGACTTGGGAAGAATTATTAAAACAAGAGAAAGAAAAAGAATATTTTAAACAATTAATTTCATTTGTTGAAACTGAGTATCAAGAAAACACTGTTTTCCCACCTAAAGAAGAAATATTTAATGCTTTAACATATACACCTTATGATAAAGTTAAAGTTGTTTTAATTGGACAAGACCCTTATTCAACAAAAGGTTTTGCGAATGGACTTGCTTTTTCTGTTAATCCTGATATTAAATTACCAAAGAGTTTACAAAATATATTTAAAGAATTAGTAGATGATTTAGATATATCATATCCTTCTAATGGCGATTTAACTATATGGGCAAAAAATGGTGTATTATTATTAAATACTATTTTAACAGTAAGAGAAGGTAAACCTTTATCACATCAAAAAAAAGGTTGGGAAAAATTTACATTAAAAATTATTGAACAGTTAAATGAAAGAGAAGAACCTATTGCTTTTTTATTACTAGGTAATAAAGCAAAAGAATTAGCTAAATATATAACTAATTCTAATCATTATATTATTGAAACTTCTCATCCTTCTCCTCTAGGAGCATATCAAGGATTCTTGGGCAGTAAGGTGTTTTCAAAATGTTGTAAATGTTTAAATCTTTCTAAAGACTTTTGGAGATTGCCGTAATGAAGGAAAAAATAAAAGTTAAAAAATTAGTGATATTATCACTTTTAATGGCGATGACAACAGTTTTAAAATTTGTAAGCATAGGTAATGGAGAATTCAGAATAAGCTTATTTGAAATACCTATTATACTTGCAGGTATTATATCAGGTCCATTAATGGGGATAATAGTAGCTTTTGGTGGAGATTTAATATATGGAATAATAGGAGGATATTCATATTCTTTTATAATGTCTTTATCCGCAATGATGTGGGGATTAATGGGTGGACTTTTATATAAGAAAAAAGTTAAAATTATCCCATTAGTATTATTAATATTAATAACTTCAATTTTAACTACTATTAATAATTCATTCCAACAATATATATGGTATAAAGAAGGTATGTGGGCAAGATTACCACTTCGAATAGTAGTAATGTCAATTAAAATAGTATTATTACCAATACTTGTATATATATTACATAGTCGTATATTTGAAACAAAGAATTCAAAAGATAGTGATAAAAAGACAAAAAAGATTAGATTAAAAAGAAGAAAACGAAATATCGTATAGATTGAAAAAAATACTAAAATTTGATATAATACATAAGGAAATAAACTTGAAATAATAAGGAGTAATAAATATGAGTCAAAAGAAATTAGTCATGTTAGCGATTATGGATGGCTTTGGTATAAGAAAAGAAATAAAAGGTAATGCGATTGCGGCTGCAAGAACACCTAATATTGATTATTTAATGAAAAAATATCCTAACACAACTATTGAAGCAAGTGGTGAAGCTGTTGGTTTACCAGCAGGACAATTTGGTAATAGTGAAGTAGGACATATGAATATTGGTGCAGGTAGAGTTGTATTCCAATCATTAACAAGAGTTAATATTGCGGTAAGAGAAGAAACTTTAGAAAAAATGCCTGCTATCGCAACTGCATTTGATCACGCAAAACAAAATCATTCTGCATTACATATTATGGGATTAATGTCTCCTGGTGGAGTTCATTCTCATATGGATCATATTATTTATTTAATGAATAAGGCAAATGATTATGGAATCGAAAATGTATATGTACACGCATTCTTAGATGGTAGAGATGTTCCACCTAGATCTGCAAAAGAATATTTAGAAACATTAGATGCTGCAAGAAAAGAAAACGTTCATATTGGTGTAGTATCAGGTCGTTATTATGCAATGGACCGTGATAAAAACTATGATAGAACACAAAAAGCATATGATGCCTTAGTATATGGTGAAGCAGCACATAAGGATTTAATTGGTGGTTTATTGGAATCATATAGTAATGACGTAAGTGATGAATTTGTAGTTCCTTATATTGTAACTGAAGGATCAAATATTAAAGAAAATGATGCAGTAGTTTTTGCTAACTTCCGTCCTGATAGAGCAATTCAAATTAGTATGGCTTTAACTAATCCTACAGAAACTACTATGAAAAAATATGAAGAATTCAAAAACTTATGTTATGTATCTATGATGCAATATAGTGAAAAAGTAAAAGGATTAGTAAACTTTGGTTTACAAGAATTAAATGACTTATATGGAGATGTTATATCTCAAAATGGTTTAAGACAATTAAGAATAGCTGAAACAGAAAAATATGCACACGTTACATTCTTCTTTGATGGTGGTGTTGATAAAGAAATTGAAGGTGCCGATAGAATTTTAGTAGAATCACCTAAAGTTGCAACATTTGATTTAAAACCTGAAATGTCTGCATATGAAGTTACAGAAAAAGTAGTTGAAGCTATTAATAAAGATATATATGATACAATCATTCTTAACTTCGCAAACTGCGATATGGTAGGGCATACTGCAGTATGGGAAGCTGTAGTAAAAGCAGTTGAAGTAGTTGATGAATGTATGGGTAAAGTATATGAAGCTGTAAAAGGTGTAGATGGAACATTAATTATAATTGCCGATCATGGTAATGCAGATACTGTTTATGATGAAGAAGGAAACCTTGTTTCTGCTCATACAACTAGTCCTGTTCCATTTATTATCACAAATGAAAATGTTGAATTACATTCAACAGGTAATTTAGGAGATGTAGCTCCTACAATGCTACAATTATTAGATATTAAACAACCTGCTGCAATGACAGGTAAAAGTATGATTAAAGCAATTAGAAAATAAAGGAGAATAGATATGCCTTATATAGTTGATGTTTATGCTCGTGAAGTATTAGACTCAAGAGGAAATCCTACTGTTGAAGTAGAAGTTACTACAGAAAGTGGAGCTTTTGGAAGAGCCATCGTTCCTAGTGGTGCATCTACAGGTGAACACGAAGCTGTTGAATTAAGAGATAATGATCAAAATCGTTATTTAGGTAAAGGCGTTTTAAAAGCAGTTGAAAATGTTAACGAAATAATTGCTCCTGAAATATTAGGATATGATGTTACAGATCAATTATTAATTGATAAAATGATGATAGAATTAGATGGAACTCATAATAAATCTAAATTAGGTGCAAATGCTATATTAGCAGTTTCTATTGCCGTTGCAAAAGCTGCAGCTAATTATTATGATATTCCTTTATATCGTTATTTTGGTGGTTTCTCTGCTCATCAATTACCTACTCCAATGATGAATATTTTAAATGGAGGAGCACATGCAGATTGGTGTATTGATATTCAAGAAATAATGATTATGCCTGTTGGTGCGAAAACATTTAAAGATGCTTTAAGAATGGGAGCTGAAGTTTTCCATAGTTTAAAATCTGTTTTAAAATGCAAGAACTGTAATACAGCTGTTGGAGATGAAGGAGGTTATGCGCCTAATCTTGAATCAAATGAAGCTGCATTAGAAGCGGTTATGGAAGCAATCAAAAAAGCAGGTTATGAACCAGGTAAAGATGTTTTACTTGCAATGGATATTGCATCTAGTGAATTCTACAATAAAGCTACTAAAAAGTATGTTTTAAAAAGCGAAAAGAAAGAATTAACAGCTGAAGAAATGGTAAGTTTTTATGAACAACTAGTTAAAAAATATCCAATTATTTCAATCGAAGACGGACTTGATGAAAATGATTGGGAAGGTTGGAAAGTATTAACTAAACGTTTGGGTAAAAAAGTTCAATTAGTAGGGGATGATTTATTTGTAACAAACCCTAAACGCCTTTCAAGAGGAATTGAACAAGGTGTAGCTAATTCAATCTTAATTAAAGTTAATCAAATAGGTACATTAACTGAAACATTTGAAGCAGTTGAAATGGCTAAACGAGCAGGTTATACAGCTATAATTTCTCATAGAAGCGGTGAAAGTGAAGATACTACAATAGCTGATATTGCCGTAGCTTTAAATGCGGGTCAAATTAAAACAGGTTCTGCTTCAAGAACAGATCGTATTGCGAAGTATAATCAATTATTAAGAATAGAAGATGAATTAGATAAAGCTGCTTATTATGCAGGTATTAAATCATTTTATAATTTAAATAAATAAAAAAACTCTCAACGAATATTCTCGTTGAGAGCTTTTTTAATTTTCTTCTTTGTTAGGTTTATTTTTTTGAAATAATTCTTTTGTTCTTTTAAAAGGATTAGTATACCCAAAATCATATTTAAATCCTTTTGGAATATCACTATAGAAATCTAAAATAGGTTCATTTGGATATTTTTGCATAAACTTAACTTTAAGTTTTTCTACCCATTTATCTTCAAATAATATTAATACTACTGCAAAAATAATCATTATTACACCAAGAAATTGAGAAGGAGTCATTCCTAAAATAGAACCCCCTCGGTCATCTCCTCTAAAGAATTCAATAATGAACCTCCATACGTTATAAGCAATTAAATAATAACGTGTATGATGTCTTTTAACAAATAATACCATTACTATAAATAAAATAAACAAGAAGGCCGCTTCAAATAACATAACAGGTACTACTGGGCCACCTGAATCAGGGAATGTAACCCCAATCCAAGAATCAGTTGGTTTACCATAACAACATCCTCCTAAGAAACATCCTACTCTTCCCCATGCATGTGTTATAATAACACCCTGCATTATAATATTTAAGAAGAAATTAAATGCGTGAGCTTCTTTTCTACATATAATAAAATATGCAATAAAGAAACAAACAAGTCCGCCAACTACTCCTCCTGAGAAAGTAATACCATATTGAATCCATTTCCATGTACCAGTTTCTTGATAATATGCGATACTATGCCATAAGTTATCAAAGAAACTAGCTGAAAGATATAAACCTAAACCGCATATTGCGGTTACAAATATAACTTTATCTAATAATTTTTCAGATACTTTATTTAATCTACATTGCCATGTTATAAATGTTGCGAGGCAAATAACCCCTATCGCAATCATTAATCCATAGCCAGATATTGAAAATAATCCAAAAACATCAATTTCTGAGCACATATTTATTCACCTCTTAATTAATTATAACAAAAAAAGAAATAAAAGTAAATAGAAATACAAATATCAAATATATATATAAATACAATTTTGTATTTGTTGAAAAAAAATACAAATTAGTATATAATACTTATAAAGGTGAATTACTATGCAGATACAAAAAATAATAAAAGATATTAAAAAAATAAATCATTCAATATATAAAATAAAAATACTTCTTAAGTGGGTTAATAATCAACACCTCAATGAACAATTAAATTATGTAATTAATATATATAATGAATTAATAAAAAACATTGATAAATATCAATTAGAAGAAAATCCCGTTATATATAATTTAATTGATAATGACTATTTTACGATTAATAATGTAATCAAAGAAATTGAAGAAGATTTATATCCTCAATTTAGATTAGTAAGTGTTGTATATTTAGATAATTTAAAAGAAGAAGAAATTATTAAATTTTATGATTTATTAAATAATATTTTACTTGAATATGATAACATTCATTCTGCATGTGAATATTTATATTATCATAGTGGTAAAGATATATCTTTATTTATAAGTAAACTTTTAAAATATATTAAAGAGAATATAACAGAAAATAATTTAAGAAGATTACCAATAACATATTTGGAAAATAATGCAAATATGATTACCATATTCTATAAAGAATGGATTGAATTATTTAAACAATTAAATTTTACAATGAAATATATTAACAATGAATCAAATAAAGAATATTTATTATTGAAAGAAGAATATCAAAAACTATTAGTTTATTATTTTATCGTTATTACAGAAGGGAAATAAGAAGATGTATAGAGATTTAATAAATATGTTAATTCAAATATTTAATCAAGATGCCTATTTAAATCTTATTTTATCTTCATATTTAACAGAAAGTAAATTGAATGATCATCAGAAAAAATTATTTACTAAAATAATATATGGAGTATGTGATAAAAAAATATATTTAGATTATTTAATTCAACCACTTACTAGTGGTAAAAGAATAAAGCCTTTCTTAAGAAATGCGTTTAGAATAGCTTTATATGTAGTAGAAGAAATGAATATGGCTAATCATTATATTATTAATGAATTAGTAGAAACGATAAAGAAAACTGATTTAAAAGCTTCTAAGTTTTTTAACGCAGTGATGAGAAATTATTTAGACAATAATATCAAACAACAACAATTAGATAAATTAAATAATCTAAAAAAATTAGAACAATATAGTATTAAATATAGTTATCCTTTAGATATATTGAAATTATTATATAATCAATATCATGATAAATTTATTACTTTATTAGATACATCACTCCAAGAAGTTAATTCTTTTCGTATTAATTATTTAAAAACAACTAAAGTAGAAATAGAAGAATATTTAAATAATCTTAATATTGAATATAAAATAATAGATAATGATTGCCTATTAACAAAAGAATCTTTAATCAATACAGAAATCTTTAAACAAGGCAAAATATTACCTCAAGACTATTCATCTATTAAAGTATCACAAGTTGTTGATCCTAAACCTAAACAATTAGGTCTTGATTGTTGTGGTGCTCCAGGTGGTAAATCAATGCATATGGCAACAATTATGAATAATGAAGGGTCAATTATAACAGGTGACATTCATGAACATAAGATTAATATAATAAAACAAAATATGGTAAGATGTGGTGTTACTATTGTAAAACCACAACAAATGGATGCGAGCAAAGTAGAATTTAAAGAACAATTTGATTTTATATTAATAGATGCTCCTTGTTCAGGACTTGGTGTAACAGCTCATAAACCTGATTTAAAATACCGCATGAATTTAGAGAAAATAAAAGAAATTAAAGAAACTCAATTAGCAATATTAAATAATATATCTAAATATTTAAAAAACAATTGCTATTTAACATATAGTACTTGTACAATAAATAAAGAAGAAAATGAATTAATGATAAAACAATTTTTATCAAATCATCCAGAATACAAAATAGAAACACAAATAAGTATATGGCCAACTGATTACAATGATGGTTTTTATATTTGTAAATTAAAGAAAGAAGAATAATTATGGAAAGTATTTACAATTACACATTAGAACAATTAACAGAATACTTAATATCAATAGGAGAAAAACCATATCGTGCGACACAAATATATGAATGGTTATATAGAGGATTAGTATCTTCATTTGAAGAAATGACAAATATATCTCCCAAATTAATAGTAAAATTAAAAGAACATTTTACATTTGATCAATTAAAAGTTGTAACAAAAGAAACAGCAAAAGATGGTACTTGTAAATACTTATATGAATTAAGTGATGGAAGACTTATTGAAACAGTATTAATGAGACATAACTATGGCAATAGCGTATGTGTAACATCACAAGTAGGTTGTAATATGAAATGTGCTTTTTGTGCATCAGGAGAACTAGGTAAGATAAGAAATCTTGAATTACATGAAATGGTATTACAAGTATTACATATTCAAAAAGAATTAAAAGAAGTGTTTGAAAGAGTAAGTAATGTAGTAGTTATGGGAATAGGTGAACCATTTGATAACTATGATACAGTTATGAACTTCTTACAAGTGTTAAATTACCCTAAAGGTTTTGAAATAGGAGCAAGACATATAACAGTTTCAACTTGTGGTATTGTCCCTAAAATTAAAACTTTTGCAAAATTCCCATTACAAGTAAATTTAGCTCTTAGTTTACATGCTCCGAATGATGAATTAAGAGATCAAATTATGCCGATAAATAAAAGATATAAATTAAATGAAGTCCTTGATGCGTTAAAATATTATTACCAAGAAACTAATCGAAGAATAACATTTGAATATATATTATTAAGAGACATAAATGATACTGATCAATGTGCTAATGAATTAGTAAAATTAATAAAAGGAATGAACGCATATGTTAATTTAATTCCTTATAATGAAGTAAAAACTAAACCATTTAAAAGAACAACAAAAGAACAAGCTGAAAAATTCTTCTCAATATTACACCAAAACGGTATTAATGTAACTTTAAGAATGGAACACGGAACTGAAATATCAGCAGCTTGTGGACAATTACGTGCTAAAAAAATTAAAGGTGAAATATGAGAAATGGATTAATAATAAGATTAATTTCAGGTGATTATAAAGTATTTGATTTAGATACTAAAGAAATCGTTACCGCAAAACCCCGCGGTGTATTCCGAATAAAAGAAGAATCTCCCAAAGTAGGAGATTATGTTGAATATGAAATAATCGATGGTGTTGCGGTAATAAGTAAAATGAAAAAAAGAAAAAATGATTTAATTAGACCAACAATATGTAATGTAGATCAAGCAATTGTCATTTTTTCTGTTAAAGAACCTGATTTAAATTTAAATTTATTAGATAGCTTTTTAGTAGTATTAGAATATAATGATATTTTACCTATTTTAGTATTTAATAAAATGGATTTATTAAATGAAGAGGAATTAATTGAAACAAAAAAAATAATTAATTACTATAATAAAATAGGATATACAACACTACAAACAAGTACAAAATTAAATAAAATTGATAATCTAGAAAAACTGCTTGAAAATAAAATAAGTGTTTTTACTGGTCAAAGCGGTGTCGGTAAAAGCAGTATTTTAAATGTCCTTGATCCTAGTTTATCAATTAAAACAGCTGAAATATCTAAAGCATTAGGAAGAGGTAAACATACTACCAGACATGTTGAATTAATACCTTATGGTAATGGATGGGTAGCAGATACACCAGGCTTTGGATTGATTGATTTTGTTGATATGACAGAAGTTGATGTATCCCATAGTTTTATTGAATTTTTTGAAGCTAGTTCAAAATGTAAATATAATGGATGTCTTCATAAAAATGAACCATCTTGTGAAGTAAAAAAATTAGTTGAAGATGGTAGTATTTTAAAATCAAGATATGAGAATTATTTATTATTTATAGAAGAAATATCTAAGAAAAGAAAGTGGTAATTTTATGATTTTATCTCCCTCAATTCTTAACGTAGAAGATAATAAAAAAATAGAATATATTCAAAAACTTGAAAAAAATGGAGTAAAGTTTCTTCATTTAGATATTATGGATGGAAAGTTTGTAGAAAATAAAACTTTTGATTATCAGTATATTAAAGAGTTAAGAAAACATTCTAATATGATTTTTGACACACATTTAATGATTATGAATCCAGAACAATTAATTGAAGAATATATCGATAGTGGAAGTGATTATATTACATTTCATATTGAGGCAACAAATCAAGTTTGTGATATTATTGAAAAAATAAAAAGATGTAATAAGAAGGTTGGTATTTCCATAAAACCAAATACTTCTTTATCTAGTATATTAGAATATTTACCTTTTATTGATTTAGTTTTAGTAATGAGTGTTGAACCGGGTAAAGGTGGACAAAGTTTTATGAGTAATTCATTACCTAAAATAAAAGAATTAAAAGAGTTAAAAGAAGTTAATAATTATAAATATTTAATAGAAGTAGATGGCGGTATTAATAATGAAACTGCTTTACTCGTAAAAGAAGCAGGTGTTGATTTAATAGTAGTAGGCAGTTATTTAGTTAAACAAACTGATTTGAAAAAAGCAATATTAGATTTAACTAATATTTAACATAAATATTCATATATAATAATATAATATATTAAAGGGGGATTATTATGAAGTTTTATGTTATTAAATTGCCAAAGTTTATTTCTAAAATAATAACATTTATAAAAGGATTGTTTAAAAAATAAAAAAGGCAACTAATGTTGCCTTTTTACTTTTAATTATTATGCACGTTCGATAGTACCGTTTTTTGCACCAGTACGTAAAGCACGAGCTGAAACATACACTCTTACGACACGACCTTTTTCGTCTTTGATTCTAACTTTTTGTAAATTAGCTTTCCAAGTACGACGAGTTGCTTGTAAAGAGTGAGAACGATTATTTCCAGCAGTTGAACCTACACCTGTAATATAACATTTACGAGCCATAATGTGTTCCTCCTTAATATTTTGATACGACTATATTTATAACCTATGATATTATAACATAAAAGAGTTAATATTGCAAATATTATGGTAATTTTCTTAGTTTTAGAATAATAAGATGATATTGTGTATAAGTTTTATTTTTAAGCTTCAGTTGTGATATAACTTTATTACTTGCAATTTAACCGAAAATGTGGTAAAATAATAAATGATTTTAAAAATCATTAAAGGAGAAAATTTATGGAAAAATATATAGTAGACGGCCAACTTTTTAAAAAGTTAGTTATCAATGGCACTACTAACCTTAGAAACAATTACAAGGAAGTAGATGCATTAAACGTTTTCCCAGTTCCAGATGGTGATACAGGTACTAATATGAAGATGACAATCGAAGCGGGTGCCAATGAAATTGCTAATAGTGATGAAACTAGTATTGGCGCGCTTTCTAAAATATTATCACGTGGTATGTTAATGGGTGCTAGAGGTAACTCTGGTGTAATTTTATCACAACTATTTAGAGGTATTTACAAAGGATTAACAGGTTATGATGCTGTAAATGCGGTTGAATTAGGACGTGCATTTGTTTCAGGTGTTGAACAAGCATATCATGCTGTTTTAAAACCAGTTGAAGGAACAATTCTAACTGTTGCAAAAGATGCAGCTAATAAAGCATTATCAATGGTAGATGAAAATACTAGTATTAATGATTATTTTAAATATCATTTAGAAGAAGCTAGAGCTTCATTACAACGTACTCCAGAATTATTAGAAGCTTTAAAGAAAGCAGGAGTTATTGATAGTGGTGGTGCTGGATATGTATATATCATTGAAGGTATGGATAAAGCAATTAATGGTATTGAAATTGAACCATTAGAAGGAACAACTTCTACTGTTGCAACTATTGGTAAAGGTTTTAATGCTCATAGTGATTTAGTTTATGGTTATTGTACTGAATTTATTTTACAATTACAACATAAGAAAGTTGATATTGCATCATTTGATGTTAGTGTTATCACTGAATACTTATTATCATTAGGTGACAGTATTGTATCATTAAAAGATGAAGATATAGTTAAAGTACATGTACATACAAAAACTCCAGGTGCAGTTCTTTCTTTCTGCCAACAATTTGGTGAATTTGTAACTATTAAAATTGAAAACATGTCAGTTCAACATAGTGATGGTGCTGTTATGGAAGCTCCAACTGAAGAATGTAATTGTCCTGAATGTGTAGAAAACAGAAAAAATTCAGAAAAGAAGAAAATCGCAGTTGTTGCTGTTGCATCAGGTGATGGATTAGTTAAAATATTTAAAGAAATGGGTGTTGATTACGTTGTTGAAGGTGGACAAAGTATGAATCCTTCTGCTGAAGATTTCGTTAAAGGTTTTGATGAACTTAATGCAGAACATATTATTGTTTTCCCTAATAATAGTAATATTGTTTTAACTGCTCAACAAGCAGGTAAATATTATAAGAACGCTCAAGTACATGTTGTACCAAGTAAAACATTAGCTCAAGGTTATTCTGCTTTAACTATGTTAGATTTAAGTAGTGAAGATATTGAAACAATCTTAGCTGAAATTCAAGAAGTTATTAGTAATGTAGAAACTGGTTTAATTACATACTCTATTCGTGATGCGGTAGTAGGTGATGTAAATATTAAGGAAGGCGACTATATCGGTATTCATAATGGTAAAATTGTTACTTCTAAAGGTGAAAAGTTAGAAGCTGTTAAAGGCTTATTAGAAGCAATTAATCCAGTTGAAAAAGAAATAATAACTATTATTTATGGAAAAGATGTAGATCCAGAAGAATTAGAATTAGTTGTTGCTTATTTAGAAGAAAATTACAGCAACTTAGAAGTAGATACTGTCGAAGGAAATCAAGACATTTACCATTATATTTTATCTATTGAATAACATAAGGGGTGGAGTTTTGTACTCCGCCTTTACTTTATAGAAAGGAGGCTACCATGATTTTAAAGAATTTTCTTTTAGATGATGAAGATTATATTATTACTAGATATAAGAATTTACTTAAGAAACAAGGTATTAATACTGTTTATGATTTGTTAATGGAATTCCCTAGTAAATATGAAGATTATACTTTATCTGATATTGATAATGCTGAACTTGATGTTAATATGGTTTTAGAAGGTACAATTGTAAGTAAAATTACTGTTAATTATTTAAAAACTAAATTAACAACAATTACTTTTCAATTAGATGTAGAAGGAAAGAAAATTAGATGTACTATTTTTAATCGTGTCTTTTTAAAAGGAAAAATTAATTATGGTAGTGTAATTAGAGTACAAGGTCGTTTTTATCAAAATTTAAATAATTTCACTGTTAATAATTTAATTATATGTGATGAAATAGATCGTGATATTGTTCCTGTTTATAGAGTAAAAGATATATCTGAAAGTAAGTATTTAGAAATAATTGAGAAGACGTTTAGAAAATATCGTAATAAAATAGAAGAAACTCTTCCTCAAGAGTTTTTAGATAAACATAATTTAATGTCATTAAAAGATACTATTTATACATTACATTTTGCGGGTAATTTAGAAGAAATTGATAAAGCTTTATATCGTATTAAATATGAAGAATTATTAGGATATCAACTATCAATGAAATATTTAAATTATATGAGAGAAAAAAATAGTATTTGTCCTGTTATTAATTATAAACAAGAAATTATTGATGAATTGATTAATTCTTTATCTTACCAATTAACAACGGACCAATTATCAGCAGTAGAAGATATTTTAAAAGATTTAAAATCTCCTTATGCGATGAATAGATTATTACAAGGTGAAGTTGGTAGTGGAAAAACTATTGTTGCGATGATTGCAATGTTAGCTGTTACTTCAGATAATTTCCAAGCTGCATTGATGTGTCCAACTGAAATATTATCGAAACAACACTATGAAACTGTGATTGAAACATTAGGTAAATTCCCTCACATTAAAGTAGGAATGTTAACAGGTTCAACAAATGTTAAACAACGTAAAGAATTATTAGAACAAATTAAATCAGGTGAAATTAATATTATTATTGGAACTCATGCTTTATTCCAAAAGGATGTTGAGTATAAAGATTTAGGTATTGTTATAGCGGATGAAGAACATCGTTTCGGTGTTAAACAAAGAGTGTTAATTAAGAATAAAGGATTAGATGTTAATTATTTAAAGATGAGTGCAACACCTATTCCAAGAACACTTGCAATATCAGTTTATGGTGATACTAATATTTCAATAATTAAAACAATGCCAGCTAATAGAAAACAAGTTATTACTAAGTATGTTTCTGAAGGTGAAAAGAAATTAGTAGTAGAACATATGAAAAAAGAAATTAAAGAAGGACATCAAATATATGTTGTTACTCCTTTAATTGATGAATCAGATGCTCTTGCTACAGCAAATGCAAATGAGATATATATGAAGATGACAGAATATTTTAGTTCTATTGCAAAAGTAGGATTAATACATGGTAAATTAAAAGCTCAAGAAAAAGAAGATATAATGAATAGTTTCTTAAATAAAGAAATAGATATTCTTGTTGCAACAAGTATTATTGAAGTAGGTGTTAATGTCGTTAACGCAACAACTATCATTGTATTAGGAGCAGAAAGATTTGGTGTTGCTACATTACATCAATTACGTGGACGTGTAATGAGAAGTGATGCTGTTCCATATTGTTTCTTAATTCCAGAAAAAACAACTGAATTAAGTGATGAAAGATTAAAAATGGTAGAAAATAATACAGATGGATTTGCTTTAGCTGAATATGATTTATTAAATAGAGGACCAGGTGAGTTTTTTGGTTCTAAACAATCTGGTTCAATGAATTTTAAATATAGTGATTTATTAAAAGATAATGATATATTAGAAATTGCAAATTCTGATTCAGAAATAATAATGAAATCGAATGATTTATTTAATAGTTCTGAATATAAATATTTATATAATTACGTTCATCAAAATTATTTGATGAAGATAACCGAATTAGACTAGGAGGTTTTTATGAGTAAAAAAGTTATAAGATTAGCAGTAGATGCTATGGGTGGAGATTTTGGATTAGATACTACAATTAAAGGTTCAATTGATGCTGTAAAACAATTTTCTGATCTTGAATTAGTATTATATGGTGATGAAGAAAAGATTAATGAACATTTAAAAAAGAATAATTTGAAATTAAATAATCGTATTTCAATCGTTCATTCTCCTAAAGTGGTAGATATGGGAGAACATGAACCTATTGCTGAAATTAAAAGAAATAAAGATAGCTCATTAGTAATGGCATTTAGTGCTGTTAAAAAACAAGAAGTTCATGGTGTTGTTACATCAGGACCTACTCAATGTGTTATTATTGCGGGTATGATGGTTATTAGAAGATTACCTGGTATGAAGCGTTTAGCTCTTTGTCCTAATATGCCTACATTTAATCCAAAGGGAACATTATTATTAGATTGCGGAGCTAATACAAGTATTAGACCTGAACATATTGTTCAATATGCTCAATTTGCAAATATATATGTTCAATCTACAAAAGGTATTAAAGAACCTAAATGTTATTTATTAAATATTGGTGTTGAACCAGGAAAAGGCCGTGAATTAGAACAACAAACTTATGATTTATTACAACAAGCACCTTTAAATTTCTGTGGTAATATTGAACCTAAAGAAATACCTATGAGTGATGCTGATATTGTTGTTACAGATGGTTTTTCAGGTAATATTGCGATGAAGAGTTTTGAAGGAGCGTTAAAAGCAGCAGGTGCTGTTTTAAAGAAAGAAATTAATTCTTCATTAGGCGGTAAGATAGGTTATATATTTATGAGAAAAAATATAAATCGTTTTAAAGATTTCTTTAATGCAGATAAAGTAGGTGGAGCTATCTTATTTGGTGTAGATGGTGTAGTTGTTAAAGCGCATGGTTCTAGTAATGCTTTTGCATTTACAAACGCAATTGCTCTTGCAAGAAAAGCTGTAGAAGGTGAAGTTATTGATAAGATGAGAGATTATTTAGTTGAAAATCCAATTGAGGTAACTGATGAAAATTAATGTTAATTTATTAAATAAAATATTAAAAAAATATAATATTGAAGTTAATAGATACAACGAATTCTTACTTGCAATGACACATTCTTCTTATGCAAATGAACATCAATTACCTAGTAATGAAAGAATTGAATTTCTAGGAGATTCTATTTTAGGTTTCTTAGTAGCTGAATATATATATCAAACATTTACAAAAGTACCTGAAGGTAAAATGAGTAAAATCCGTGCAACCTATGTTTGTGAAGAAGCTAATGCTAATTACGCAAGAACAATGGGAATCGATAAGTTATTACTTTTAGGTAAAGGAGAAGAACAAAGTGGCGGAAGAACAAGAAATGCTGTTTTGTCTGATGCCTTTGAATGTTTTCTAGGTGCTGTATATTTAACTAACGGAATAAATGATGTTAGAGAAATCTTAAAAATAGAAGTTTTTCCGCATATTCTTGCAGAAGATGATCAACAATTTGTTGACTACAAAAGTAAGCTTCAAGAATATGTTCAATCAGAAAGTCGTTCTGAATTAGTATATAAACTAGATAATGTAGAAGGACCTCCACATAATAGATTATTTACTATATCAGTTTATATTGATAATATTAAATATGGTACAGGTGTAGGTAAAACTAAAAAACAAGCAGAACAAGAAGCTGCTAAATCTGCTCTTGCAAAAATGGCTGCATAGTAAAACCACGTATAAACGTGGTTTTTTATTATATAAAATAAATAAAACAAAAATTATGGTATAATATATATAATGAGAGGAAATATATATGAGCATAACATTAGACTATTTACCAAAACATAAAGAATTAAAAATATACCAAGATGATCAAATGATTAGAATTAATACTGATACAATGGTATTAGGTGAGTTTTTAGAAGTATATAAAAAAGACACAGTATTAGATATAGGAACTAATAACGGTGCCTTATTAATATATGCAAATATGTTTAAACCTAAAAAATTAATAGGTTTAGATATAAATGAAGAAGCTTTAAAAATAGCAAAAATGAATATGGAATTACATCATATTGAAAACTATGAACTTATTTGTCATGATGCAGTGACATATGAGGGAGAAAAAGTTGATGTGATTATTTGTAATCCTCCTTATTTTAAAACAAAAGAAGAAGAAAAATGTGATAATCCATATCTTGCTCTTGCAAAACACGAAGGTAATTTAAAATTAGATAATCTAATTAATACTATTGATAAAAATATTAAAACTGGTGGTACATTATTTTTCTTATTTCAGACTTCTAGATTAAATGAAGTTTTATTAGAACTTAATAAACATAAATTTAATATTAAGACAATGAAGTTTGTGTATGATAAGAATAAAGAATATTCTAATGTGTTTTTAATTAAAGCCATAAAAGGTGGATTGCCAGGAATGGTAGTTGAAAAACCTATTATTATTGAAAGATAAGCAAAGCCGAAAAACAATATATTTGTTCTCTACCATCATAAAAAGTAGATACACTATATTTTATATCTTTTAGATTTAGATCTTTATTTTCTGATAGGAAATCGTTTATTGCGATTTCTAAATCAATTTCAGTATCACAATCAAATATTTTAACGAACAAAAAAATCACCATTATTATTATTGGTGATTTTTTATATTTTATACTTACATTCTTTATGAAAACATTCATTACATCGAGGTTTTTTAGCAGTACAGAAGTATCTTCCAAAAAATAGTAAATAATGATGTCCTTTATGCCAATCTTTTTGTTCTATTAAACCCATTAATTCTAATTCTACTTCTAAAACACTTTTATTGTTTTCTACTAAATCCAATCTTTTTGAAACTCTTTCTACGTGTGTATCTACAGCAATTCTAGGGATATTAAATCCTTCCGCTAATACAACATTAGCTGTTTTTCTTCCTACACCAGGTAGTGATGTTAAATCTTCAAAGTTATCAGGAACTTTCATATTGAAGTCTTGACATATCTTTTTTGATAAATTAATTATATTAGTAGATTTATTCTTATATAAACCAATTGGTTTAATTATACTCATAACATCTTCTAAAGATGCTTCTGCAAGTTTATCAACAGTAGGGTATTTAGAGAATAATAAAGGTGTAACTTTATTAACTGAAACATCTGTTGTTTGAGCACTTAATACAACTGCTATTAATAACTCATAGGTGTTATGATATATTAATTCGCATCCTGCATTAGGAAATAGTATTTTTATTTCAGATAAAACGTGGTTACACCATAATTTTTTATTTTTTAACATAGATGTTTGCAAGTAATTCAGCGCCTTCTTCATCAATTTCATCTACTGTTTCTCTTTGTTTATGTCTGCTTGCAAGTATTGCGTCGGCATATCTTAGATGTAGTTTTTTAGCTTTTAAACTATCAAGAATGGCTTCTTTAATGTCTTCTATTGGATATCCTAAGTCTAACCAGTTATTAATTATAACAAGATCGTTATTATTAACAGGTCTTCCGTAGGAACTTTCGATGTATGATATTATTATTTGAAGTTGTTCTTTTCTTTCTAATTCTTTATTTTCTTGTGTATCTTCATCGATTGCTTCACCTAGTTTATCAATTAGGTTATCAATGTTAAAGTATTCTTTATGATCTTCTTGAATAGTTAATTCAATAAATCCTTTTTGAATAAGTCCTAAGATTACATTAGATAATTCGTTTTCTGTAAGACTCATTTTTTTTGTTAAATCAGAAATTAATAGTTGTTGATTGTTTTCTTCTTGTTGATTATAAAGCAGTAATAATAACATTGCTTCTGCTTCAGTTAATTTTAATTTAGAATAGTTATTAATTAATGTATTAACAAAAGGTATGGTTTTCGATTTAATTAATTTGCCCATTTTATTCATAATATTACCTCGTTTTTATATTAATGACATTATATCACAAATTATTAAAAAACGCTATAAATACATTTATTTTTATTTTGTAAAAAAAAATCTTTATTTATTTGATAAACTTGTATAAATTTGGTATAATAAAAGTGTGGAAACACGGAAAAAAATAATTGGAGGAAATTTAAAAATGAAAAAAGTATTTTTAAGCTTAATCGCTGTTTTTGCTTGTTTCGCTTTAGTAGCTTGTGGCGGAACTAAAGATGAAGGCGGATATGATTATGATGCTATTCCTGACCAAATGGAAGCAGAAAGTTATCAAATCGCATTCGTTACTGATATTGGTCAATTAAAAGATAAATCATTTAACCAAGGTACTTGGGAAGGCGTTAAGAGATACGCTCATGAAAATGGTAAAACTTATAAATATTATCAACCTGCAAATGCTGATGCAGCTACAGATGATGACAGATATGATGCTATGAGAGCAGCTGTTGAAAATGGTGCTGAAATTATCGTTTGTGCTGGTTTCATGCAAGGAAATGCTTTAGGAAAAGCAGCAGCTGAATTCACAGATGTTAAATTTGTATTCATCGATGGTTGGACTGCTGGATTCCCAACAAACGTAACTGCAGTTGTTTTCAAAGAAGAACAATCTGGTTACTTAGCAGGTTATGCAGCTGTTAAAGAAGGTTATACTAAACTTGGATTCTCTGGCGGCGGCGGTGGTGCTAACCCTGCATGTCAAAGATTCGGTTATGGTTACTTACAAGGTGCTAATGATGCAGCTAAAGAATTAGGTATCGAAGTTGAAGTTAAATATAGCTGGTCATATGGTTCAGCATTCAGTGCTTCTCCAGAATTAAAAGCTTTATTAGACGGTTGGTATGCAGCTGGTACTGAAGTTATTTTCTCTTGTGGTGGTTCTATGTGCTTAAGCGCATTCGCTGCAGCTGATGAAAATGATGGTAAAGTTATCGGTGTTGACGTTGACCAATCTGGTGATTCTACAACTGTTATCACTTCTGCTATGAAAGGCTTAAGAGAAGGTACTATGTTCGCTTTAGAAAAATACTTTGATGGCAAATGGGATGAAATCGGCGGTAAAGATGCTAACTTAGGTGCTGAATCTGATGCAGTTGGTCTTCCTACTGACACTTGGTCATTAGAAAACTTCTCTGTTGAAGATTATGAAAAATTATTTGAAGATATCAAATCTGGTAAAGTTTCTGTAGACAACAACGTTGTAGGCGCTGAAACTAAAGAATACTCTAACTTAAAAGTTGAAGTTATTGAATAATTAAAATTTGAAACTAAGATGTTAAGGATTTTTCCTTGACATCTTTTTTTTTACATATTTTGATTTTTTATTTTAAAGATGATATAATATAATTAATATAAGAGAAAGGACTAAAAAGCTGTGGATAATTATATTATTGAGATGTTAAATATTACTAAAAGGTTCGGTAATATCAACGCAAATGACAATGTAACATTACAACTTAGAAAAGGCGAGATTCACGCATTATTAGGTGAAAATGGTGCTGGTAAATCTACTTTAATGAGTATTCTTTTTGGTTTATACCAAGCTGATGAAGGTGTTATTAAAATGAATGGAGAAGAAGTTCAAATTAATAATCCTAATGATGCGAATGCTTTAGGTATCGGTATGGTTCATCAACATTTTAAATTAGTTGATGTTTTTACTGTATTAGATAATATTATTTTAGGTGCTGAAACAACTAAATTCGGTTTTCTTCAAAAGAAAGAAGCAAGAGAAAAAGTTCTTGCGTTATCAGAAGAATATGGATTAAGTGTGGATGTTGATGCGAAAATCGAAGATATTACTGTTGGTATGCAACAAAGGGTTGAAATATTAAAGATGTTATATCGTGATAATGACATTTTGATTTTTGATGAACCTACTGCTGTATTAATTCCTCAAGAAATCGAAGAATTACTTTCTATAATGAAAAAAATGGCTGCTAGTGGTAAATCTATTTTATTTATTTCTCATAAATTAAATGAAATATTACAAGTTGCAGATCGTTGTTCAATTTTAAGAAAAGGCCAATATATTGGAACAGTAGATGTTAAAAATACAACTAAAGAAGAATTATCTGAAATGATGGTAGGTAGAAAAGTTGAATTTTCTTTTGAAAGAAAACAAATGCCAAAAGGTGAAAAGATTTTAGAAATTCAAAATATGTGCATGAAATCAAAAGTAAAAAATTCTAATGTTGTAAATGATGTATCATTAACAGTTCATGCGGGAGAGATAGTTTGTATAGCTGGTATTGATGGAAATGGTCAAACTGAATTTATTCATGGATTAACTGGCTTAGAAAAAATAAATTCTGGTAATATTTATTTCAAAGATACTGATATAACAAAATATTCTATTCGTAAAAAGAATTTATTAGGTATAAGTCATATACCTGAAGATAGACATAAACACGGTTTAATTTTAGATTTTTCTTTAGAAAACAATTTAGTCCTTCAACGTTATTTTGAACCACAGTTTCAAAAATACGGATTTATTAAAAAATCTGAAATAAGAAAATACTCTGAACAATTAATTGAACAATATGATGTTCGTAGTAGCGAAGGTCCTGTTACTATTGCAAGAAGTATGTCTGGTGGTAACCAACAAAAAGCTATTATTGCAAGAGAATTAGATAGAGATCCCGAATTACTAATAGCTGTTCAACCTACAAGAGGTCTTGATGTAGGGGCTATTGAATATATTCATAAAAAGATTATTGCCCAAAGAGATAGTGGTAAGGCTGTATTATTAGTATCTTTAGAATTAGATGAAGTAATGTCATTACCGGATAGAATTTTAGTTATGTATGAAGGTGAAATTGTTGGTGAATTAGATCCTAAGACAACAACTGCAAATGAGCTAGGCTTATATATGTCTGGTAGTAAAAACGATAAGAAGGTGACTGCATAATGTTAAATTTAATATTAGCTAAATCAGGACCTAAAGGAATACCAGGAAGTATTTTATTCCCTGTTCTAATAGGTTTAATTCTTGCGTTTATAGTTTATGCGGCTGTTTCAACTAGTCTTGCAAAAAAGAAAAATAAAGAAACATTCTTAATGAAAACATGGAAACGACCTACTATTAAAACAATTGTTGCTTCATTAATTTCTATTTTTGGTGGTTTATTAATAGGTGGTTTAATTATCCTTTTGTTATCAGGACATAAAATAGGTGATACAACAATATCAGGAAAAGCTGGTGTTGGAGGATTACAATTAATATTAGCAGGTGTATTTAAAACTGATGGTAACGTTATAAGCGGATTTATGTTCGGATGGAATGGTAAGAATATTGGTAACGTGTTATTTAACGCAATGCCATTAATTATGACTGGTTTAAGTGTTGCGGTTGCTTTTAAAACAGGTTTGTTTAATATAGGCGCTCCTGGTCAATATTTAGTAGGAACTGCAGCAACATTAATTCTTGCTTTATCTATTCCTACAACGCAAGTTCCTGCTGCATTAGTATGGATAATTGCATTCTTGGGAGGTATTTTAGCTGGTGCTTTATGGGGAGCTATTCCTGGTTTCTTTAAGGCTTTCTTGAATGTTAATGAAGTTATTACTTGTATTATGCTAAACTGGACAGCAGCTAACTTTGTTACATTATTATTTGATAAAGATACTGGTCCTTTCAAAAGTTTATTAGATCCAAGTCAAACAAAGAACTGGGCATATGTGTTTAAAACAACAGAAAATGGTGTAGCAACTCCTAAATTAGGATTGGATAAAATATTTGTAGATTCTCAAGTTAATGCTGGTATTATAATCGCAATCGTTCTTGCAGTAGTAGTATATATAGTTTTAAATAAAACAACTTTTGGTTATGAATTAAAAGCTTGTGGAAGTAATAAACATGCTTCTAAATATGCAGGTATAAATGAGAATAGAAATATTATTCTTTCTATGGCAATTGCTGGTGGATTAGCTGGTGCAGGTGCTGCTTTATATTACTTATCTGGTAATACAGAATTTAAATGGGAAACATATCAAACGCTTCCTGCAATAGGATTTAATGGTATTCCTGTAGCATTACTTGCAACTAATAGTCCGATAGGTGTCATTTTCTCGGCTTCGTTTATGGCTTATTTACAAGTTGCTGGTATGGAGTTGAAAAACAATACTCCTTATAATGAACATTTAACTAGTATTATTATTGCGGTAATTGTTTACTTTAGTGCATTCTCGTTATTAATTAAGCAATGGTTGAATGTAAGTGGAAAAGAAACAAAATTTGGTTTATTTATCAAAAAGATAATTAATAAGATTATTTCACTTTTCAAGAAAAAAGATAAAACAGAAGAACCTAATGGAGTTGTCAATTCTGATGATAAAGGAGGAAATGAATAATGGTATTATTAATTCAACATACATTATTATTTGCTCTTCCTTTGATGATTGTTGCTTTAGCTGGCGTATTTGCAGAACGTAGTGGTATTATTAATATTGCATTAGAAGGTATTATGATATTTGGTGCATTTATTGGTGTATTGATAGTTAGATTATTATTAGCTGCTGGTCTTACTGATAAACAAGGACAAATAATATTACTTATCGCAATTATCGCTGCTGCTTTAGGTGGTGTAATATTTGCATTCTTACTTGCTTTTGCTTCAATTAATTTAAAAGCGGATCAAACTATTGGTGGTACTGCTTTAAATTTACTTGCTCCTGCAGTTGTATTATTCTTAATTAATATTATTTGTAAACAAACTACATTAGATTTAGATTCAAAATATAGTCCTGCTAAGTTGTTTATGTTAAGACAAGAAAACTTTGGTTTTGATAAAGGTGCTAAGTTGAATATGATTCAAGAGATCTTATTTACTAAAGTTTATCCTACAACTTATTATGCGATTATTATTTTCGTGGTTTTATCTGTAATTTTATATAAAACGAAATTTGGTTTAAGACTTCGTTCTTGTGGTGAACACCCACAAGCTGCAGATTCTGTTGGTATCAATGTTACTAAGATGAGATATGCTGGTACTATTATTTCTGGTGCGTTAGCTGGTTTTGGTGGATTTATTTATGCTTTAACTTCAGCTAATTGTCAAGTTAATGGTGATGTTGCAGGTCTTGGGTTCTTAGCGTTAGCGGTTATGATTTTTGGTAACTGGAAACCTCTTAATATTACTTTAGCTGCTTTATTGTTTGGTTTATTAAAGAGTATTTCAGTTGACTATTCAACGTTATTGAAACCTGAAAGTGTCGAAAGACTTAAATCAATGGGTATTACTTCACATGTATTCCGTTTATCGCCTTATTTAATTACTTTAGTTGTTTTAGCATTTACTTCTAAAAAATCTAGAGCTCCTAAGGCAGAAGGTATTCCTTACGATAAAGGTGCAAGATAAAATAAAAGAGTCCTTTTTTGGACTCTTTTTAATATTTTATTGTATAATAATAATAGTTTTAAAGGAGATATTATGTATAAAATATTATTATTGGATTTAGATGATACAATTTTAGATTTTCAAAAATCAGAGAAAGTTGCAATTAGTTTATTAATGGAAAAATATAATGTTAATCCAACAGAAGAGTTGATTCATCAATATCACTTGATTAATAAGAAATACTGGGAATTATTTGAACAAGGAAAGATTGAAAAAAGTAAGTTATTAGTTCAAAGATTTGATGAATTTTTTAGCACTTTAGGGTATAAAAATATTGATTCAGAACAAGTTAATAAAGATTATTTTGAAATACTTTCAAGTGTTCCTTTTGAAATAGAAGGATCATATGAGTTTTTAGAAGAAGTGTCTAAAAATTATGATATATATATTATTACTAATGGTGCTGTACAAGTTCAATCAAAAAGACTTTCTAAAGTTAATGTAACAAAGTTCTTTAAAAAGATTTATATGTCAGAAGCTATTGGTTATCAAAAGCCAGATGTTAGGTACTTTGAATATGTATTAAAAGATTTAAATTTAGAAAATAAAAAGGATGCGGTTATTATTGGAGATAGTATATCATCTGATATACAAGGTGGAATAAATATAGGAATTGATACTATTTGGTATAATCCTAATAAAAAAACTTCACATGTTAAATCAACATATGAAGTTAAAAATTATCAAGAAATATTATTAATCTTAGGTTCAACTGGATCTATATAAATCGTTAATTGATTTGTATAGGTAACTTTACTTCCCATTTGACCTGGGATTTTTTTTATGTATTTAACTCTTGTATAATCAACGGGAACACTACTAGATGTTCTAAATTTAGAATAGTAACTTGCGGCGTTTGCAGCAAATCTTATAATGTTTTCGGTTAATTCAAATTCAATATTAGGTACTTTAACTATAACATGACTGCCTGTTCCATCTTTAATATGGAACCAATAGTCAATAGGTTTTGCGAGTGTATGAGTTAAATAATTATTTTGTAAATTGTTTTTACCAACATAAATATCTATGTCGTCAATAGTGTATTTTGTGATAGATAATTTTTGATTTTTAGAAGAACGTTTCGCTTTATTTTTAATATATCCATTTTGAATTAATTCGTTTTTAATTTCTTCACATTCGGTAGGTGTTGCATCTTCTAATTGAAATAAAATGTTCTCTAAATATTCTATTTCTTCACGTACCAAAACTAGTTGTTTGTTAGCTTCAACTAAAGTTTTTTTCGCTTTTTTACCTTTTGTGAAGAATGCTTTTAAGTTCTCTGAAGGGTCTTTATTTGGATCTAAATTAATAACTATTTCTTCATTGTTATTTAAAAAATTAATAACAGTAATTGTTTCCATACTCTTTTTAACTTGGTATAAATTAGCTTGAAGAAGGATGCCTAAGTCGTTATATTTTAAGTTTTCTTCAGCTTTATTTAAATCATCTATTAGGTTATTTTCTTTTTTATAACAATGATTTAATTTGTTTTTTACAACTCGTTTTAAATTGTTTGCGTCTTCAGTTTTTGTTTTAAGTGTAGATGTGTAAAAGTGATCTAATAGTGTAGATAATGAAGGAAAAAATTGTTTATTAACACTTAAGTGCTTTAAATCAAAACAGTAGAAATCAGGTTTATCTTTTTGAAATAAAACAGGATTAACTGGTTGATTAATAATCTTTAAGATGTTTTCTTGAGTATTGTTTATTTCGTTTATTAAAACTTTTGAACAACCTTCAAGTTGATCATAATTAATAAAATCTTCATCTACAGAATATGGATTAAGTTTATTTGATTCGGGATAATGATATGATGCTTTTGGAATGATTAATCTAGTATTAGAAACAGAAGGGGGGATTTTTCTTACTGCATCAATAATTTTATTTTCATCATTAACTAGAATAATATTGCTGTTTCTTCCCATTAATTCAACCATTAATGAAAATGTTGTTTCATAGCCTAGTTCATCGTATGAATTTATCTTCATAATGATTAGTCTATCATTATTGTATTGAACTAAATCTGTAATTTCTCCTCTTTCTAAATGTTTTCTCAGTAAAGTACAGAAATTTAAAGGGTTTTGAGGATTAACAAATTTTTGTTCTGTTAAATGCATTCTTGGTGTATCAATTGTTGAAGAAATTAATAAATTATAATTTGTTCCTTTATTTCTTATTTGAAATAATAATAGTAAAGGAGATGGTTGATGTATTTTATTAATCTTTCCGCCAATTAAAACAGGTTTTAATTCTTCAACTAGATAGTGAATAAAAATTCCATCTTGTGGCATACTATCACCTCTTTATTGATTATTATACTTGTGTTTTATAAAAAAGTCAATAAAGGTGTTGAAATAAAAAAATGTTTGTGCTATAATAAATACAAATATAAATAGAGGTACAAGACTTATATGAAATTAGATACAAGAGGACTATTAATTGTTATATCAGGACCTTCTGGTGTTGGGAAAGGGACTGTTCGTAAAGCTTTATTTGAAAGAGAAGGACATGACTTAGACTATTCTGTTTCTATGACAACAAGAGCTCCACGTGAAGGAGAAGTTGACGGAAGAGAATATTATTTTGTTTCAAGGGATGAGTTTGAAGCACAAATAAAAGAAGGCAATTTATTAGAATATGCTGAGTTTGTTGGTAATTATTATGGAACTCCATATGATAAAGTTATTGAAAAATTAGATAAAGGTTCAGAAGTTGTATTAGAAATTGAAGTGCAAGGTGCTATGCAGGTTAAAAGAAAAATACCTGATGCAGTATTTATTTTTATTGCACCACCATCATATAAGGCTCTTGAAGATAGATTAAAATCAAGAGGTACTGAAAATAAAAAAGCGTTAAATGAAAGATTGAAAAAGGCTCATCGTGAAGTTGAACTTGCGAGTGAATATGATTATATCGTAATTAACGATGAAGTTGATAACGCTGCAGATAGAATAATGGCAATCATCCGTGCTGAGCATGCTAAATGTACAAGAGTATTAAAAGAATATTATAAATTAATGGAGGATAAAAATGAATAATCAAGTTTCAAAAGATGGTATGAGATATCCATCAGTAGACCAATTAAGTTCTAAATCATCATCAAAATATAAATTAGTGGTAGCTGTTGCTACAAGAGCTCATCAAATTGACGCAACAAAAAAAGTTTATTTAGAAAACACTCATAACTCAAAAAGTATTGGTATCGCATTAGAAGAAATTTTAGAAGATAAGATTAAAATTAAATAATATGGAAAACCTAATTAAAAAGTATCGTAGTTTATCTGAAAAAATAAATGCTATAAACTACGCTTCTTATTTAATCAGTTGGGATTCTGAAACTGAAGCACCTGTTGGTTGTTTTGATGAACGAAGCAAACAAATGGGTGTTTTGTCATCTTTAATGTTAGATATCAAAATGAGTGATGAGTATTATAATGTAGTTGAACAATTATATAATAGTAATTTAGAAGGTGACTTTAAAATCGAAATAGAAAAAGTATACAAAGACTTATCTAAAGAAAGAAAGTTACCTCAGGAATTATTAGTACAATTTAACATCTTAATGGCCAAATCAGCTACAATTTGGTCTAAGGCTAAACAAACTAATGATTATTCGTTATTTAAGCCGATTTTAGCCCAAATTCTAGACTTTTTAAAGGAGTATGTTAAATTATTAGGTACTGAAAAGTTAAATGGTTATAATTTATTGTTAGATGAGTACGAAGAAGGGTTTACAATGGAACAATATGATGAGTTTTTCTCTTTATTAAGAAAAGAGATTGTTCCATTATTAAAAGAAATTAAAAATAAAAAAGAACCGTATAATTATGAATTTGCAGAAAAAAGTTATTCTATTGAAAAACAAAAAGAATATGCAAATTATTTATTGAAAGTAATGAATTTTGATTTTAATCGTGGATTAATAAAAGAAAGTGAACACCCTTTTACATCTGGATATGGTACAAGTGATGTTAGAATTACAACGCATTATTATCCTAATTTATTAGTTTCTTCGATTTTTTCAGTTATTCATGAAGCAGGTCATGCGACATATGAATTACAATGTGATCCTAAATATGATAATACATCGTTATCTGGTGGGACATCAATGGCGTTCCATGAATCTCAATCAAGATTCTATGAAAATATAATTGGTAGAAAATATTCTTTCTGGGAAACTCATTATCCTAAGTTACAAGAATTATTTTATGAAGAACTAAAAGATGTATCACTTGATGAATTTTATCATCATGTTAATTTAGTTACTCCAAGTTTAATTAGAACTGAAGCTGATGAATTAACATATCCTCTTCATATAATGGTAAGATATGAAATTGAAAAACTTATGATTAGTAATGAAATTTCAGTTGATGAGTTACCTCAAAAATGGAATGAATTATATAAAGAATATTTAGGAGTAGATGTTCCGAATGATTCAGAAGGAATACTACAAGATATTCATTGGTCAGGAGGATCAATAGGGTATTTTCCTACTTACGCTTTAGGTAGTGCATATGCGGCTCAGATTTACCATCAAATGGAAAAAGAGATAAATGTTGATGAAATAATTAAATCTGGTAATTTATCTGCAATAAATGATTGGTTAAAAGAAAAAGTACATAAGTATGCAGGAAGTAAAAAACCAGAAGAATTATTGTTAATGATTACTAATGAAAAGTTTAATCCGAAGTATTATGTTGAGTATTTAAAAAATAAGTATTCAAAAATATATAATATTAAGTAAAGTTAGAGAATAGTCTCTAACTTTTTTTCTAATAATATTATTATATTACTTTACAAAAATCAAAAATAAGAGTATAATATATGAGGTTAAGTTTTAGCGTGAGTTAAAACTATATTTTTTGGATTTTGAAACGCCCGGAACTGTGGAAAAATCCTAGAAAAAACTAATCTTTTACGAAAGGAGAAAAAATATGCCTACTATTAATCAATTAGTGCACACAGCTCGTGAAGACAAAGTAAGAAAATCAAAATCACCACATTTAGGTATTGGTTATAACAGTTTAAAGAAAGTTCCTACAAACGTTAATAGCCCACAAAAGAAAGGTGTTTGTACTCGTGTTACTACATTTACACCTAAAAAACCTAACTCTGCTATGCGTAAAATTGCCCGTGTACGTTTAACTAACGGTATCGAAGTTACTGCATACATTCCAGGTGTTGGACATAAATTACAAGAACACAGTGTTGTATTAATTCGTGGTGGTCGTGTTAAGGACTTACCAGGGGTACGTTATCACATCGTTAGAGGTACATTAGATACTACAGGTGTTGAAAATCGTAGACAAGCACGTTCTAAATATGGCGCAAAACGCCCTAAAGCTAACAAAAAATAATAACTACAAGGTAAATTAAAGATTTCATTAGAAATAGGAAAGGAGGAATCTACATGCCTCGTAAAGGACATGTCGCTAAGAGAACAGTATTACCAGATCCAATTTATAATTCAATTTTAGTTACTAGATTAATTAATAGTGTTATGTTAGATGGTAAAAAAGGTATTGCACAACAAATTATCTATGGTGCATTTGAAAGAATCGGACAAACAACTGGTCGCGATCCTCTAGATGTTTATAAACAAGCTCTAGAAAATATTATGCCTCAATTAGAAGTACGTTCTCGCCGTGTTGGTGGATCTAACTATCAAGTTCCAGTTGAAGTTAGAGAAGCTAGACGTTATACTTTAGGCCTAAGATGGCTTACAAATTACGCTCGTCTTCGTAATGAAAAGACTATGGAAGAAAGACTTGCAAAAGAAATTATAGATGCTTCAAATGGAATTGGTGCATCAGTTAAAAAACGTGAAGATACTCATCGTATGGCTGAAGCTAATAAAGCTTTCGCTCATTATCAATGGTAATAGGTGAATAAAATGCCACGTGAATTATCATTAAATCATACACGTAATATTGGTATCATGGCTCACATTGATGCCGGAAAAACAACATTTACAGAAAGAGTTTTATATCATACTGGTAAAATCCATAAAATTGGGGAAACTCATGATGGTGCTGCCACTATGGACTGGATGGAACAAGAACAAGAACGAGGAATAACAATTACATCAGCTGCAACAACAGCTTATTGGAAAGGACATAAAATTAACGTAATCGACACACCAGGACACGTAGACTTCACTGTTGAAGTTAGTAGATCTCTAAGAGTTCTAGATGGTGCTGTTACTGTATTAGACGCTCAAGCAGGTGTTGAACCTCAAACTGAAACAGTTTGGAGACAAGCAACTGAATACTTAGTACCTAGAGCAGTATTCATTAATAAGATGGACAAAACAGGAGCTGACTTTAAATTTAGTTGCGCTTCATTAATAAATCGTCTTGGAGCAAATGCCCATCCTATTCAATATCCAATCGGTGCAGAAAGCAATTTCAAAGGTATCGTTGACTTAGTAACAATGAAAGCAGTTTTATATGAAGACAATCATACTGACGAAGAATGTCATGAAATTGAAATTCCTGCAGACATTATGGATGATGTATTATATTATCGTGAAGAATTAATTAATGCCGTTGCAGATTTTGATGACGAACTAATGATGGCTTATTTAGATGAACAAGAAATAACTGAAGAAATGCTAAAGAAAGCAATTCGTACAGCTACACTTTCAGTTCAATTCTTCCCTATCCTTTGTGGTACAGCATTTAAAAATAAAGGTGTTAAAAAGATGTTAGATGCAATTATCGACTATCTTCCTTCACCAGTAGATGTTGCACAAATCACAGGTAAGGATGAAGATGGTAATGATGTGGAAATTATTTCATCTGATGATGCACCATTTAGTGCTCTTGCATTCAAAGTTATGACTGACCCATATGTTGGTAAATTAACTTTCTTTAGAGTATATTCAGGTGTATTACAAGCTGGTAGTTATATCTACAACGCAAGTAAAGGTAAAAAAGAAAGAGTAGGTCGTATCCTACAAATGCATGCGAATAACCGAAACGAAATCAAAGAAGTTTACGCTGGTGACATCGCTGCAGCAGTAGGTTTAAAAGATACAACAACAGGTAATACAATGTGTGATGAAAAGAATCCAATTATTCTTGAATCAATGATATTCCCAGAACCAGTTATTAGTATCGCTATCGAACCTAAAACTAAAAATGACCAAGATAAAATGGGTGTAGCACTTCAAAAATTATCAGAAGAAGATCCAACTTTCAGAACTTATACAGATAAAGAAACTGGACAAACTATTATTTCTGGTATGGGTGAATTACACTTAGATATTATTGTTGACCGTTTAAAGAGAGAATTCCGTGTTGAATGTAATGTAGGTCAACCACAAGTTTCTTATCGTGAAACTATTAAAGTTCCTGCCGAAGTTGAAGGTAGATTTGTTAGACAATCAGGTGGTCATGGTCAATATGGTCACTGTGTAGTTAAATTCGAACCTAACCCAGGTAAAGGATATGAATTCGTTGATGAAATTGTTGGTGGTGTAATTCCTCGTGAATTTATTCCATCTGTTAATAAAGGTATTGAAGCTGCTTTAGAAAACGGAAACCTAGCTGGTTATCCAACAATTGATATTAAAGCAAGATTAGTATTTGGTTCATACCATGATGTTGACTCATCTGCGGTAGCATTTGAAGTTGCAGGTGGTCTTGCATTTAAAAATTCAGCTTCTAAATGTCAACCAGTTCTTTTAGAACCAATTACTTTAGTTGAAGTAGTTGTTCCAGAAGATTATGTAGGTGCAGTTATTGGTGATTTAAACGTACGTCGTGGATTAATTGAAGGTCAAGAATCTCGTGGTGGAAATGTTCAAACTATTAGAGCAAAAGTTCCACTATCAGAAATGTTTGGTTATGCTACATCTCTTCGTTCTAATACACAAGGTCGTGGTAATTATACAATGCAATTCTGTGAATACAGAGAATGCCCTAGAAATGTTGCTGAAAACGTAGTTAAGAAACGCAGCAACTAAAACTTTACGTTTCACTTGCAAAAAAAATAAAAATAATATAAAATAAAAAAGTAAAAAAAATAAAGGAGATTTTAAAATTATGGCAAAGGAAAAATTTGTTCGTACTAAACCCCATGTAAATATTGGTACAATCGGCCACGTTGACCATGGAAAAACTACTCTTACTTCAGCTATTACAACTGTATTATCTAAGCAAGGGTTATCTAAAAAAATGGATTACTCTCAAATCGATGGTGCTCCAGAAGAAAAAGCTCGTGGTATAACTATCAATACTTGCCACGTTGAATATGAAACTGAAAAACGTCACTATGCACACGTTGACTGTCCAGGACATGCTGACTATGTTAAAAACATGATCACTGGTGCTGCTCAAATGGACGGTGCTATCTTAGTTATCGCTGCTACTGATGGTCCTATGGCTCAAACAAGAGAACATATCTTATTAAGCCGTCAAGTAGGTGTTCCTAGATTAATCGTATTTATGAACAAATGTGATATGGTTGATGATGAAGAATTATTAGACTTAGTTGAAATGGAAGTTCGTGACTTATTAAGCGAATACAATTTCGATGGTGACAATACTCCAATCATCCGTGGATCAGCTTTAAAAGCATTAGAAGGCGATCCTTATTATGAAGAAAAAATTCTTGAATTAATGGCTACAGCTGATGAATACATTCCAGATCCAATCCGTGAAACTGATAAACCATTCTTAATGCCAGTTGAAGACGTATTCTCAATTACTGGTCGTGGTACAGTTGCTACAGGTAGAGTTGAACGTGGTACTATTACATTAAACGAAACTATCGAAATCGTTGGTATCAAAGAAACTCGTTCTGCAGTTGTTACTGGTGTTGAAATGTTCCGTAAATTATTAGATAAAGCTGAAGCTGGTGACAATATCGGTTTATTATTACGTGGTGTTGCTCGTGATGAAATCGTTCGTGGTCAAGTTATCGCTAAACCTAAAACAGTTCAACCTCATGCTGAATTCGACGCTGAAGTTTACGTATTAACTAAAGAAGAAGGTGGACGTCATACTGCATTCTTCTCTAACTATCGTCCTCAATTCTATTTCCGTACTACTGACGTTACTGGTGTTATCACTTTACCAGAAGGTACAGAAATGGTTATGCCTGGGGATAATACTCAAATGCACGTATCTTTAATTCACCCTATCGCTGTTGAAAAAGGTACTAAGTTCTCTATCCGTGAAGGTGGTAGAACAGTTGGTGCAGGTTCAGTTTCTGAATTATCTAACTAATTAAATTAAAAAGAAAAGATACTTTGTAAAAAGTATCTTTTTTTATTGTTTTTTAAACGTTATATGATATAATAAAAGAAAAGGAGGTTTATATGAAAAAAATATTATCTCTAATAACAATTATTTTATTATTATTCATTACATCTTGTAGCTCAGAACTTGAAGTTAAAGGTAGAAAATTGTCAAATTCAGAAAAAGAAAAACTATGTAAAAATCTAGAAGAATATATATCAAATACTAAATATGATTATTATTGTAATTGGTATTCTGTCGACTATAATCAAAAAGTTAAACATGATACTAATGTTAGAAATACTATTAATATTTCTGGAACTGTATTTGAATCAGCTAATATGGACGAATACAAAGCTCAAATTAATTATGAAAATCAAACAACATACGTTTATAGTGATACACTAAGAACAATACAAAAATCTTCTATTGAGTTATCTTTAATTGACCGTATTGAATACGCAAAAATATCGAATAACACTCTGACAATAAACAATGGACATGAGACTACAAATAGAGATGGTAAAAAAGAAAAAAGTTCAAAGATTAAATATATTTTTGTATTACCATTTGGTATAAATGCAAATACATCAATTTTTATAACAATGTTAGAAACTTTAGTATTTTATTTGCAAAATGAAGAAAATGTAGAAAAAATAACAAAATCAGGTAATTCTTATTTCGTTTGCATAGAATCTGATGATATGGAAGGAATATTTAAATTAACAATGAATAAAAAATTTATAGTTTCAAAAGTATCATTATATCTAGATGGATCTTTGTATTTAGATGAAGAAAGTAAAGACGGGAAAATAATTACGACTACAGAAATGACAATTGAACGTGAGAAAAATGGTTTTGTTGATGTATCTGATCCAGACACTTACAGAGAAGTATTATATTAACCTCTTTTAATAAAAAAGAGGTTTTTTCTTTTTTATTGAAAAAAATGAGAAAAAAGAGTATAATATACAAGGTGATTATAATGGATAAAGAGAAAATACAATATGAGAAAATGACTAAAACCCCTCCTAAAAAATTAGTAATTCAATTAGGGATTCCGACAGTAATAAGTATGTTAATAACTGCAATATATAATATTGCGGATACATACTTTGTAACAGGATTAAATCCTGCTGCATCAGGAGCTGTTAATGTAGCATTTCCTTTAATGGCAGTCATTCAAGCAATAGGATTTACTTTTGGTATGGGCTCTAGTAGTTTAATATCGGCTAAATTAGGTGAGAAAAAAGGCGATGAAGCTCAAACGGTGGGTTCATCAGCGTTTTATGTATCAATAATTTTGGGAATAGTGATTGCGGTAGTAAGTAGCATTTTTATTGAACCACTTATGTTATTATTAGGTTCAACAGATGAAGTATTGCCTTATGCAATAAATTATTCTAGATATGTAATAATTGGATTTCCTTTTATGATAGGATCATTTGTTTTAAATAATATCTTAAGAGGTGAAGGAAAATCAAAACTTGCGATGATAGGTTTAACAACGGGGGGCATTTTAAATGTTATTTTAGACCCTATTTTTATATACAATCTTAATTTAGGTATTGCTGGTGCTGCTATTGCAACTGCAATAAGTCAATCTATTAGTTTTATTATTTTATTAATGATGTTTATATTAAAGAAGAGTATTATTAAATTATCAATTAATAAAATAACAAAAGATTTGAAGGTATATCTAGAAGTATTTAGAGTAGGATTCCCGTCTTTCTGCCGTCAAGCATTAGCTGCTATCGCAGTAACATTATTAAATAATCAAGCAAAAATATATGGTGGAACTAATGGACTTTCAGCAATAGGTATTGTAAGTAAAATATTTACAGTAATTTTCACTATTGGTTTAGGTATAGGTCAAGGTTATCAACCAGTATGTGGATATAATTATGCAGCTGGAAAATATTCAAGAGTTAAAGAAGCGATGTTCTTTACATTTATTTGTGGTACATCAATTATGACATTATTATGTATCTTTTGTTTCTTCTTCGCAAAAGAAGTTATTAACTTCTTCCCTAATGTATCAGATCAAGCGTTAGAAATTGGTCAACAAGCATTAAGATATCAATGTATTGCCTTACCATTTTTAAGTTTAAATGTCATTATTAATATGACTTTCCAATCAATTAGAAAAAAGACACTTGCAAGTTTATTATCTTGTTGTAGACAAGGTATCTTCTTTATCCCTTTAGTATTAACTTTGCCTAAAGCATTAGGTTTACAAGGTGTTGAATTGATTCAAAGTATATCTGATTTCTTAACATTTGTAATAAGTGTTCCTTTCTTTATTTGGTTTGTTAATGATTTAAACAAAAAAATTAAAATAGAAAAAGAGAATGAAAAAGCATATAACGTATAAAACGTTAATATGCTTTTTTAATTTAATAGATTAATATTAAGATTTGTGATATAATATACATAATTAATATAAAGAGGTAATGAATATGGCTGAAAGAAATACTAAAATAATATGTACAATGGGTCCTGCCATTAACAATGAAGAAATGTTAATAAAAATGTTTAATAGCGGAATGAATGTCGCAAGAATAAACTTTTCACATGGGACTCATGAATCTGCAAAACAACAAATTGAAATGATCCGTAATGCAAGTAAAAAAGCAAATAAATATGTTGGAATAATGTTAGATACAAAAGGACCGGAAATTAGAACAGGAATGTTTGAAAATGGTGGAGTTGAATATCATCAAGGAGATATTGTTAAATTAGTCAAAGAAGAAGTTTTAGGAAATAAAGAAAAAATTCATATTACCTGTGAAGAACTTTTCAACGATGTTAAAAAAGGTGATAAATTATTAGTAGATGATGGTAAAATAACATTAAAAATAAAAGAAGCATTTAAAGATACATTAACATGTGAATTTTTAAATGATGGTAAAATTACTAATAAAAAAGGAATTAATGCACCAGGTATTAATTTAACAATGCCATTTATTTCTCAAAAAGACTATGAAGATATTAAATTTGGTTGTGAACAAGGAGTAGACTTAATTGCTTTATCATTCGTAAGAACAGCAGATGACGTTTTACAAGTAAGAGAAATACTAAAAGAATGTGGAAACACCAATATTGAAGTAATATCTAAAATAGAAAGTCAACAAGGAATTGATAACTTAAAAGAAATCATTCAAGTATCTGATGGTATTATGGTGGCAAGAGGAGACTTAGGTGTTGAAGTTGCAACAGAACTTGTACCATTATATCAAAAGAAAATGATTAAAATGGCCAACCTATATGGTAAACCAGCTATTACCGCAACGCATATGTTAGAATCAATGATTAATAATCCACGCCCTACAAGAGCAGAAGCAAGTGATATAGCAAATGCTATTTTAGATGGAACATCAGCTATCATGTTAAGTGGTGAATCAGCTATTGGCAAATATCCTGTTAATAGTGTTTCATATATGGATAAGATAGCTAAAATTGCTGAATCAATGATTGATCATAAAGAATTATTATCAGAAGCAAGAGAAAAAATTGGAAATAAAAATGATGTAATTTCAATATCTGCAGTAGAAGCATCATTAAATTTTAAAGACATTAAAGCAATTTTTGCTTTTACTGAAACTGGTGGTACAGTAAAAAGACTATGTAAATATCGTCCTAAAGTACCTGTTATTGCATGTACAGATAATATTAAAACATGTTATAAACTAGCACATTATTGGGGAGTAGAAGCAGTAAACGCAAACTATGTAGATGATATGAGTATGTGCGATGAAATTTCAAATAAAGTTGCCGAAAAATTAGGATTTAAAAAAGGAGACAATATCGTAATAGTAGCAGGTTTCGGTGAAGAACACGGTATTACTAATACTTTACGTATAATTGAAGTTAAATAAGAAAAGAGGAATAAAATGTATATTGATACACATGTTCATTTGAATGATGAAACAATATATAAAAAGATAAATGAAACACTATTAGAAGCCCAAAAAGCCGGTGTTTCTAAATTCTTTGTTGTAGGGTACGATAAACATACATCTATGCTTGCGATAGAGATCGCAAAAAAATACGAAAACTGTTTTGCGATTATAGGTTTTCATCCAACAGAAGTAAAAGATTTAACCGAAGAAGACTATATTTGGTTAGAAGAAAATGCAACAAAAGAAAATAAAGTTATCGCAATCGGTGAATGTGGATACGATTTTCATTGGGATAGAACAACAAAAGAAGAACAACAAATTGCTTTTATAAAACAAATAGAAATTGCGAAAAAACTACAATTACCACTTTCAATCCACAGCCGAGACGCAATGCAGTTAACATACGATACCCTAAAAGAACACCATGCTGAACTAGTAGGCGGTGTTATGCACTCTTTTGCCGGTGAAAAAGAAATGGCAAAAGAATATATTAAGTTAAATTTTGCTTTAGGAATATCAGGGCCAATTACTTTTAAAAATGGACGAACAATGAGAGAAACAGTGGAAAATGTAGATATTAAATACATTCTATCAGAAACTGATTCTCCATATTTATCACCAGAACCATTTAGAGGAAAAGAAAATGGACCAAAAAATATACCCTTAATAGTTAAAAAAATAGCGGAAGTTAAAAATATGTCTGTTGAAGATGTAAAAGAAAAAATATACGAAAATGTCAATCGTATCTTTGGAGTGTAATTATGAAAAAGAAACTATTATTATTTCTAATATTAATCTTTACAATCACATTAGTAAGTTGTAAAGAAACAACAATTTTAATTAATGAAACAAAAAATTATGAAGTAGATGTAGAAGAAAAAATAACAATAGCAACATTGGAAGATGCTTTAGTAAATGCAATAGCAATTGCAGAACAATCATCAGTATCAGTTATATCAAAAAATAACTCATTATTTACAGAAGAAGCACATGGTTCAGGAGTAATTATTGGTAAAAACGCATCAGGTAAATATTATGTTCTTACAAATAGACATGTAATTGCAGATGATAATAATAAACAAAAAGATAGTTTTTATATTTATTTAGGAACAAAAAATGAAAAATTACCTGCCAAATTAGAAATGTTCCATGATCAATATGATCTTGCTTTACTAAGCTTTACATCAACATTAAACCTAAAGGTAGCTACTATAGCAGATAGTACTAAATTACAAAAAGGTAGATATGTAATTGCAGTGGGATCACCTTATGATTACGATGATTTATATAATACAGTAACTGTTGGAAATATATCTCATCCTAATCGTGTAATAGAAGAAGAAATAAAAAAAGGAGTTATGTTTAACGCAAACTACATTCAACACGATGCATCTATTAACTTCGGTAATTCAGGCGGTGGATTATTTAATATTAATGGAGAATTAATAGGTATAAACACTTGGAAAATTACTGGCAATAGTTTAGAAATATATGAAGGATTAGGCTTTTCAATTCCTATTCATATTGCATATCAAATAGTACAACGTTATATAAGATAATAAAAATACAGTATATAAATACTGTATTTTTTTATTCATAATATAATAATTTAATATACCAAGGAATATTACTTTTTTTAAAATATACATTTTTATGATATTCATTAAAACCAGGATAAAATCCTGTTAATGGATTTAAATCAATAGTTATAATATCATCTGGTGCAGTATACCAACTACTTGTTTTACCGTGATAATAAGCTTCTACAATATCTGCCCATACATATTTTCCAAACCTTGATTCATTCAAAGTTGTTATTTTTCTATTATCATCATATCCTGTCCATACTACTGTTAATATCTCTGGACTATATCCTACCATCCAATTATCTGTATCCGTTGAACCACTTTTACCAGCATATTTGTGGCTAAGTAAACTTGCAATAGCGCCTCCTGTAGGTCTTATATTGTAAGTCATTTTGTTATCAAATATTGAAGTCATTGCTTCGTTAAGAATATATACATCACTTTTATCAGAAATAACAGTTTTAATGGTTTTTGTTTCATATATTATATTATCATTCATATCAGTTATTTTAGTTATAAATGTTGGATTAATTTTAACTCCCTCGTTTGCAAGAACTTGATATGCTGCAGTTAATTCTTGAACTGATACTTCACTTGTTCCTAATGCAAGTGAAGGAATTGAAGGGATATCTCCAGTAAAACCCATTTTTTTAAGTGTATTAACGAGATTTGTCATTCCTAAAAATAAATGTGTTTTCACTGCATATATGTTATCACTTACTGCAAGTGCATATACCATTGATATATCTTGATTTGCATATATATCTTTATAGTTACTAGGTGAATATGGTTCTTTGTTAATATAGAAGGTTGTTTTTTCGCTTTTAAATGTAGTAGCAGGAGTAAATCCATTTTCTAATGCAGTTAAATAAAGAAAAGGTTTTATTGTAGAACCTGGTTGTCGTTTACTATATATTGCTCTATTATAAGTACTATTTATATAATCTTTTCCTCCTATTAAACTTAAGACATGTCCCGTATTTGGTTCTATTACATAAACTGCAATTTCCATTTCTTTATTAGGTAAACGATTATTTATACTATTTACTATTTGTGTATTTAATTTACTATCTAAAGTAGTATATACTTTGATTCCTTTTTTACTTGCTTCCATAATTTCTTCATTTTTCTTTAATTCATTAATCACAACATCTTGAAAATATGGTGCATTAATATAATCATTATTTGGATTATTACCGATTAAATTTAATTCTTCGTTTAAAGAATGATTATATTCATCTATTGTTATTTTTTCATCATTTAATAATTCTTTTAATATTAGATTTCTTCTTTTTAAATTATTTTCTGGGTTTTTGATAGGTGAATATAAACTAGGTCCTTTTGGTATACTCGCAATACATGCTGCTTCAGTTAGTGTTAATTCATTTGCATGTTTATTAAAATAATAAATACTTGCATCTTCGACTCCATATATACCATGATCAAAATAAATAGTATTTAAATACCCCTCTAATATTTCTTCTTTTGAGTATTTTGTTTCTAAGTTCACCGCAATCAACATTTCATTGATTTTTCTTTTAAATGTTTTATCAGAACTTAAGAATAAAGTTCTAACATATTGTTGAGTAATAGTAGAAGCTCCTTCTGTTAAACCTTTGTTTTTAATATTTGAAAATAGAGCACCAAAGATACGGATAAAATCAATGCCTTTATGTTTATAAAATCTTTTATCTTCAATTGATATAAATGCTTCCTTTAAATAAATAGATATATCTTCTAATTGTACATATGATTGTTTATTACCATTACAATAACTTAAATATTTATTATTATCATTATCATATAATTCAATATTTGACATTTGTGGTAATCTATAATCCATATTATATGTTACTATTATTAAAGTGATTGTTGATATTATGAAAGTAGAAAGACTTATTATTAAACTATATTTAATAATATGATTAATTTTTCTTTTTGACATATTTTTCACCTAGTATATTTTTTGTCAAAAATAGAAAAAATATACTTGAAGAAAACAAAAAAATAAAAACTGATTTTCTTGTAAAATCAGAGTAATTATGTTATAATAACAAACAAAGGTGAATTGTATGAAAATAAGATGTAAAAAATGTTATCATGTATTAAAACCACAAGAAGAGTACTGCACTTCATGTGGAGAACACAGCAGTGAAATTGAACAATTAATGAAAACAGGATATATTGAAGTATCAGAAAAAGATAAGCTTAAGACAGCTTTATTTATATATCTATTCTCTGCCATTATTGGTAATGGCGTATATATGATAATATTAGGTATATTACAAAAGAAAGCTACAAATGCTTATGTTGATTTATTCTGTCAATCACATAGTTTATTAATTAGTTCAATTATAACATTATTAATATATTTAATTTTATATCGTAAAGAATTAAAAGATATGATTATCACTGGTACAGGTAAACAAATAGCTAGTTCGATGATAATAGGTGTATTATTAATAACTACTTGTATTTTATTTAGTTTATTATCAGAAGCTACTAGAGTACTACCAATTAACGTAACAAATCATTTATCTAGTGGTTCTGCAAGTATATTTGGAGAAGGAGATACTAATGTATTTAAAGTAATAACTTCATTTGCTTTAGTTGCGGTATCACAAGAAATTGTATTTAGAAGAAGAGTTATTGATGCGTTAGATGGTGAAACACTATGGGGTGAAACAGCTATTTTAATTGGAAGTGCTTTACTTGGAACATTCCTTGATTTAATGTGGGTAATGTCAATTAATACTTTAATCATATCATTAATTATGAACTTAACACTAAGCGGTATATATATGTATACTAATCGTAACGTAGGTGTTACAATATTAATTAGAATTTTATTAGTAATATCAATTGTCGTATTATATTATAAATAACAAGAGGTGAAATTATGGCATTAACAGCAGGTATAATAGGTTTACCTAACGTTGGTAAATCAACATTATTCAACGCAATAACACAAGCAAGTGCTTATTGTGCAAACTATCCCTTCGCAACTATTGAACCAAATGTAGGTGTTGTTGAAGTAAGAGATAAAAGATTAGATGATATTGTTAAAATAGTTAATCCTAGAAGTATTGTTCCAACATCATTTTCATTCACTGATATTGCAGGACTTGTAAAAGGTGCAAGTAAAGGTGATGGACTTGGAAACCAATTTTTATCACATATTCGTGATGTAGATGCGATTTGTCAAGTAGTAAGATGTTTTGATAACGATAATATTATTCATGTTAATGGAAAAGTAGATCCTTGTGATGATATTGATACTATTAACTTAGAATTAATTCTAGCTGATTTAGAAGTAGTTGAAAAAAGAATACCTAAGATTGAAAAGAAAGCTCAATTAAAGGTTGATCAAGATGCGGTATATGAATACAATATTTTAAAAAAATTACATGAAGCTTTTCTAAAAAATATTCCTGCCCGTAATGTTGATTTAACAGATGAAGAAAAATTATTTATTAAAAACTATCAATTCTTAACTTTAAAGCCAATGATTTATGTTGCAAATGTAGGAGAAAAAGATATTACAACTGGCAACAAATACGTTGATATGGTTAAAGAAATTGCAGATAAAGAAGGAACAAAAGTAATTGTAGTATGTGCTGAAATTGAGTCTGAATTAGTAGATTTAGATGATGAAGATCGTGAAATGTTCCTAGAAGATTTAGGAATTAAAGAAAGCGGACTAGATGCTTTAGTAAAAGAAGCGTATCGTATTTTAGGATTATGTACTTTCTTTACTGCAGGTGAACAAGAATGTCGTGCATGGACATTTAGAAAAGGAATGACAGCACCTAAATGTGCTGGTGTAATTCATAGTGATTTTGAAAGAGGTTTTATTAAAGCCGAAACATATACATATGATGATTTAATGCAATACGGGACACCGCTTAAAGTAAAAGAAGCTGGTAAAGTACGTATGGAAGGAAAAGACTATGTCGTTCAAGATGGCGACATAATGTTATTTAGATTTAACGTATAAAATGAAAGGAGGTAATAATATGAGTGAATCTATATTAAACGAATTACGTGAAAGAGATAATAATCAGTATATATATTTTGTAAGAGGATTAAGTATAATTGAACGTTTAAATGAAAACTTATTCGAAGCGTATTTTGTTGGTGGGGTTGTTAGAGATTTACTATTAAAATTACCTTTTAATGATATTGATATTGCAACTTCTGCAACACCAGAACAAGTTAAAAATCTATTTCCAGAAGTAGATATGAAATTTGCAGAATACGGAAGTGTTACTTTAAGAGAAGGACCAATGGTATTTGAAATAACTACTTTCAGAACTGAAAAATATCGAAGAAGTAGAAAATTAGAAAAAGTTCATTATTCAAAACTATTATCATCTGATATTATTAGAAGAGATTACACTGTTAATGCATTAGCATTCCCAAGAAATCTTCAATTAATTGATTTTGTGGGTGGAGAAAAAGACTTAAAAAAGAAAAAAGTTAGGATAATTGGAAAAGGCACAAAAAGATATCAAGAAGATCCACTTCGTATATTTAGAGGACTACATTTAGTTGCAAAATATGATTTTAATTTAACATTTAAAACTTCTTTTGCAATGAAACATAGTTCATCTACTATAACAGAAATATCAAATTATCATTTAACAACTGAACTTCATAAAATATTAATTTCTAAACACTTTTTAAAAGCCTTTAATTATATTGATGAATTAAATTTATTCAAATATAAACCTGTTTATAGTAAATGGACAAAACAAATTCTTACTAAAGGTAAAAAATTAAAAGTATTAGATAAATTTACTTTATTATATTTAAATAATGATGGAAATATTGAAGAAAATACAGGATTTGATCATAAAAGTTTAACAACAATGAAAGAATCAATTCAAGCAGCTAACTCTATCGCATGTGATCCAGTTACACCAATGTTTGTATTTACACATGGCCTTGAAAAAAGTTTATTATATGATCAATTAAATTATATCTATTTGCCTAAATATAAAAAACAAGCTAGACTAATAAAAAAATACTATAAAAAATTACCAATTAAATCTCCAAAAGAATTAAAAATAATTCCAACTGAGATTATTGAAATTCTAGGAAAAGAAAAAAGTTATTTAATAAAAGATATTATTGAAGAACTAATTGAATTAGTAGTTACAAACCAACTACTAAATAGTAAAGAAGAACTACGCCAAGCTGTTTTCCAAATTGTAAATAGAAAAACTACACAAGATTTACAAGAACCAGAAAAAATAAAAGAAGAAACTCTACAACAAAATACTGAAGAATTACAAGAAGTTGATTCTGTCGAAGATATTTATTATGATCTACCTGATGATGCGGTGAACGATGAATATTTAGAAGAAGAAAATTATGATTATGATGACATAACTTTCGAAGAAGAAATAGTTACACCAAAAGAAGAATTATCAGAAGAAGAAAAAAAATTATTAGTTGATTTTGAAAATGATTGTGATCTTTTATATAATATTTATAAAGAAGGATTAAACAACTTTGAACATCTTTCATTTGAAGAACAAATTGCAATTGAAAAAAGAATAAGAGAACAAGTAAAAGATACAGTATTAAAAGGAAACCCTAAATATCGTATTTTAAAAGAAAGAGGAATTCTATGAGAAAATTCAAAGAAATGAAAATAGGAGAAGACGTTAGTTTTTTCGCAGTAGTAGAAGCATTACAAAAAAGATATACTCCTAATAAAAGTGCTTACTATAGTATATCTTTATCAGATGGTGAATCTACAACCGACGCAAGAGTATGGGATACTGCATTAATTGAAGGAAATAATGTTACAACAGGAAAAGTATATCATTTTACAGCTCATATCAATGAATACGCCTCTAAGAAACAATTTGTTATTAATGCGGTAAGAGAAGTGCTAGAAGGAGAAGTTGATATGAAACAATTTATTAAATCAGCCCCTTTAACAGAAGAAAATCTTCGTACAGGTATTAAAGAATATATTAAGAAAATAGAAAATGAAATACTAAGAAAACTAGTAATTCATATTATTAATACAATTTCAAAAGAATACTTTACATATCCAGGAGCAATGTCAATGCATCATAATTATGCATCAGGTCTTGCATATCATACATATTCAATGTTAAGACTTGCAGAAAAATTATTAGAAATATATCCAGGTATGAATAGTGATTTATTATATTCAGGTGTATTACTACATGATATTGGTAAAGTAAGAGAATTATCGGGTATTAATGCTCCTACATATACAGTAGAAGGTAACCTATTAGGTCATATCGTAATGGGAATTCAAATGATCAGTGTTGCGGCGGCTGAATTAAGAGTCGAAGAATCTGAAGAAGTATTAACATTGCTTCATTTAATCTCATCTCATCATGGTGAATTAGAATTTGGTAGTCCTAAAGAACCAGCAATGATGGAAGCGTATGCTCTTCATTTAGTAGATTTAACAGATTCTAAATTAGCAGCTATTTCTCCTGCTGTATCAAGATCAGAAAAAGGACAATTAACAGAACCTATTAATAGTTTAGGGAGAAAAGGTTTATACGTCCCAAAATTATAATAAAAAAAGATGTCAACATTGTTGACATCTTTTATTTTTTATTCTTCTGTTTTTGTATAACTATTAGCAATTAATTCTTTAACTTTAGCTAAGTTATCTTCATTATTAGTAGTGAAAACAACTTTACCATCATTAATTAATTGATCAACTTTAGTTAAACATAAATCATTAACAGCACCTTCATTTGCGATATTAGCGATTGCAACAGTGTAATAAGCTTTAATTAAAGTAATTACATCATCAGTTAAATCATCACTATCATTATCTTCTAAATAGATTTGATAATCTTCATAAGTAGGGAATGATAATTTACCATCTTTTTCACCAACTTGAGTACGAGTAGTTGCGTTAACCATGATTAATTTATAAGCACCATCACTAGTTACAACAGCATCAACTTTATCAGCAAATTGAGTTGCAGTAATGTATTCAACTTTACTATTAATAATAGTTCTAACACCTGGATCAAGACTTACACCTACAAATGCAGTAGAATTCTTTTCATTTGATAAATCAATAATGCTGTTCCATAATTTAGAAGCAGCTTCTTTTAATTTATCATCTTGATTAGAAGTGTAACTATAAGTAGTGTTAGACATAACAGAAACGATTAAGCCTTCTTTCTTATATTGACCCCAATCAGAATGAGATTCAGTAGCCATATTGTAGTATTTAACAGCGATTGCTAATTTTTCAGCTAGAGTATCATAACCTTTTAAATCTTTTGCGAAAGTATATAATTTTTCAGCTAAATCAGCTGCAGCGTTAGCAGCAGTAGAACCTTCTTCGATTTCATCAGCGATACCATTGAAATCATTATCATAATATACTTTTAATCCAGTAACTGTACCAGAGAAGTATTCATTATAAATACGATTCATTTCTTGTTGAACTAAGTAGTCGATACCAGCAGTTTCATCGTCTTCAGTGTTGAAATATAATTCTTCAGCAAATTTCTTTAATTCATATTCATATAATGAACTATCGATATTAGCAAGTAATTGTTTTTCTTCTAATACACCAAAGTAATCTCTTAAGAAGTTTTCCCAACCATATTCAGTAGGGTAACCATTTTCTTCATATTCGCCAGCTAAGAATGCTTCTTTATATTCAGCAATATCTTTTTCAAAGAATTCATTGTATTTTTCAGAATCTAAAACTTCATTTGTTAAGTAGTTATAAACTGAACTTTGAGATAAGATAACATATTGTTGAGCTAATAAGGCAACTAAGATATTACCATATCTTGCAGTTAATTCAGCAAATAATTGATCTGCTGTGATTTCATAAGTTTTACCATTGTGTTTGAATGATGCAACAACTTTTGCATTTTCTTCTGTAGTTTCAGCAAATGCATCAAATTCTTCAACGCCTAATTCATCATAAATGCTATTATATTGGTTAACGAATGATTTTTCTAAACCTTCATCGAAAATCTTTAATTCAGCATCATTTAATGCTTCTAAAGCTTTTGCAGCAATATAATAAGAAGATAAACTTGTTTTAATTAATTCTTCTTCAATTTCACCTTTAACTTCTTCTAAAGTTTTTTCAGGTTCAGTAGAAGCAGTCTTTAATAATAAGTAATAACGATTACCAAATGTTAAAGGACCATTTGTATATTCACCATCTTCAATTGAATAAGCTTTAACAGCTAATGTTGAAGATAATTTATATAAATCATCATAAGTGTAAGTAGTTGCTTCAGCAGCACCAGACATTTCTTTAAATGCTTCTTTGATTTGTTCAGCTGTTAATTCTTCGCCTGCAGTATTTTTCCAGTCGCCAAATAATTCTTCAGTATCAATTCCAGCTTCTTTCATTGTTTCTTTAGCTTCAATAACGCTATCGAATACAACAAAGATAATATCTACTGTTCCATGATAATTACTTTCATAGTAAGCTTCATAATCTTCATCAGTAACAAATGGTTTACCAGTTTCTTCTTCATCAGCTTTTAATTCTTCTTTATAAGCTTTTAAAGCTAATTGAATTTTCTTATATTCATTACGATAATAATCTGTCCATTCTTCTTCAGTTTCAAGACCAATAGCAGCCATATTTTTAACAAATACTTCTTTAGCTTCATCTTGTTCTTCTTGAGTTAAAGAATCTACATCAGCAGTACCATAAATATATTCATTTAAATATTCTTTATATTCAGTTTCGTTAATTTCTACATCAGCTAAAGTAGTTTGTTCAATTAAAGTAGTAAGAGCAGTTAAACCATAGCTTTGTAATAAACGATGATACATCATTTGATTAGTAACAGTATAATTATCAATTTTTACATATGTTTCAGTAGGATTTGAAAGTGTAGGAACTACAGAAGGATATTGATATTTACTTCCTTTACAGCTCTTACAACTTGTTACACAAAGAGCGATTACTAAAATTACAAGACAAGAAACAACTTTTTTCATAATATTTTTCATTATTTGTTCCTCCTATTGATTATCTGCAGAATCAGATTCAGAATCTTCAATAGAAATTTCTACTGCAAATTTGAAACGATTTGCATCATCAGTATTTTTGAAATTAATTTCGCCATCATTGAATGCTTTTAATACATTATCATTAATTAAATCAGCTAATGCTTGAACACCAGAGAATGATTCACCTTGTTCAATGAACCAAATTGCTTGTTCATACCATGCTTTTAATTTAGCAGATGTAGCTGTATCTAATTTATAATCTTCTTCTAATTCTAATTCTTCTAATAAAGCTTTTAATGCTTCTTCAGCTTTAGCTAATTTATCTTTACCATATTTAGTAGTAGAATCAGTCCATTCTTCAACTTCTTGGAATGCTTTGAATAATCTGATTTCATCTTCAGTTGGTTTTTCTTCATTTGCGATACCTTTAGTTACAGCAATTACATGGTAACCATAAGTAGTAGCGAATGCTTCTTCAGAAGTTAATACAACTTCTAAGTTAGTTCCTAATTCTTTTTCTTTAATTTGTTTGTATAATTTAGCAGCTTCAGCAGAGAATTCATCAACTAATTTACCAGTTTCAGAATCAAATGTATTTTCGCTGTTGCTAGCCCAAGAATAACTTTGATTACTTTCTAATTTTAAGATTAAACCAGCTTGTTTATATTTAGCCCAGTAGTTATGATCATAGATAGTGCTATTAGCGTTAGCAGCTTCAGCGTTGATATCAGCTTTGTTATACATATTAATTAATGTAGTCATACCTGCATTATAAGTAGTATCACAAGTTTGATCTAAGTAAGTTAATAAGTCTTTTGCTAAATCTTTTGCAAGATCTTCATAAGTTTTACCATTTCCATCTTTGAATTCAGCTTGCCAATCAAAATCTGTATCAGGATTTCCATCAAAGTTTCTATCAACAGAAATGATTAAGTTGTGAGCACTAATGCTGTACCATTTATCTGCTAATGCTTTCATTTCAGCTTCAACGTTTGCTTCATTATATAATGATTCAACATATGCTTGATATGCTTCAGTATAAATAGTTCCTCCAAATGATGCACTTGCAGCTAATTCTTCTTCAGTAAAAGAACCAAAGTAATCTTTAATGAAATTTAACCATCCATATTTAGAAGGGAAGTTAGGAATAAATCCATAGTATTCTAAATAAGAATATGTGAAATAATCTAATTCGAAGTTCTTTCTTAAACCATAAACTTCGTTTTCTAAAATATCTTCGAAGTAAGCTTCGTTTTCAGCAGCGCCAGTATAAGGGTTGTAAAGTTTATTAAAATCACTTCCTACAACTTCATAAAGTTTAACTAAACTTAATGCAGTAGAAGGACCATATTTTTCTTCTAATTCTGTAAATAATTTATCAGCACTAATAGTAATAGTTTCACCATTTACTTCGATTGAAGCAGCATTAGTAACTGTTCTCTTCTTACTGTTTTTGAATACTGTGTAATCAGCTTCTTTTAATCCTAATGTAGTTTCATAGAATTTAGTATATTCATAATCATATAATGCTTCTAAGTAACTATCAAAGATTTGGAAGTTAGCTTCTGATCTTCTAGTATAAATCATATTAGTGATATTATTTTCAGTTAATAATTCTTCTTTTAATTTTTCAATGATTTCAGCTTCAACATCTTCTAAAGCAGGTGCTTCAGTAGTATCTAAAATAATTGCAAGAACATAGTAGCTACCAACAGAAAGTGGAGATACTGTGTATGATTTATAGAATAATTCAGGTTCAACACTAGTAGTTAATTTACCACCTGTTGCTTTTAAGTTAGAAGCTAATGTAGTATGTACATTATTTAAATCTTCTAATGTCCATTCAAATTTGAAATCGCCATCTTTTTGAGCTTCTAAGAAAGCTTCAGTAAATTTATAATCTACATAAGTATCTGTAATTGCAACACTAATATTAGTTTTTGCAGCAGGAATTGTTAATTTATATTCAAATTCTTGTTTTGTACCATTACAATCTAATTCAGCTTTTAATGTAACTTCTGCATCTGTTTCATGAGGTACTAATAATGTAGCTTTGTTATTAACAAATGTTGCGTTATCAGTATTTTCATTTTTCCAAGTAATTGTTACGTTAGTATTTTCAACTTCGTTTTCAATAACTGTAGGTAATAATAATGAACCTTTAGCTTTTACGTTATTTAAAGTATTAGTTAAACTTGTAGCAGCAGCAGTTAAAGCTTCACTTGCAGTAGCAGCATTAACCTTAGTAGGTTTTAAAGTTGAAGAAGAAGGAGTAGTAAGTTTTAAAGTATAAGTGTTTTCAGATACTTCACCTTCATAAGTAACTTTAGCAGTAATTTTAATTGATTTAGTAGAAGCAACGATAGATTTTAATACTAATGTATTTCCTTCTAATTTTAAGTATTCATTATCTTCTAATGTCCATTCAATTGTAGCTTGTGCTTTAGTAGTATTATCTTCTTTTAATACTTCTGCAGATAAAGGTAATACAGCAGATTGAGTAACAGAAGAAGTAATAGCTGTCATAGCAGTACTTAAAGCATTTTTAACTGCATGAGTAGTTTTTAAATTATTAACTATTGCAGCAACATCGCCTTCATTAATTACATTTTGTCCACCATTATAGTTTTTGTAGAATTCATTGTACATTGCAATAAATTTATCAACAACTTGTTTATTTGTAAAGAATTGACTATCATTAACTGTAGTGTCTTTGTTGTAATCATATGCATCAGTAACCCATCCGTTTTTACTTAAAACGTTAGTTTGAGTATTGATGTTGTATCTAGCCATCATTTTTAATGCAGCTTCTTTAGTAGTAAATGGAATGTAGAATGCAACTGAAGTACCTACGTAATTCTTTTCATAGTAATCTTCAATTTCATCTGCATCAAAGAATGTATCATAACCGTTTTCTTTACGATCTTCAAGATAACGTTTTAAATATTCTTCTTTTGCCCATTCTTCTCTTGCATATTGTAATGCATAGTAAGTTTTAATAACACCATTAACTGTATCTTCGTTTTTAGCTTCTTCCTCAGTTAATAAACCAGTAAGACGTAAAGATTCAATAACGTCAGCTTTAACTTCATTTAATTCTTCTTCAGTGCCTGCCCAATCGTTAAGATCTTCAACACCATATAAGCTCTTATTAATGTAAGCTTGTAAAGCATCTTTATTTTCATCTTTTAATGCTTCTTTAACGTCATCAGCGTATAAGATGTTATCAACTAATCTTAATAGTTCAGATACACCATAAGATTGTTTTAAATATACGTATAAACGATCATTTGTAACTTCTAAATCACCGACACTAATGTAAGTTTCATTACCATTAGTAAGAGTAGGACGTTTAGAGTTACAGCTTTTTACATTAGTAACAACTAATGCGATTAGTACAATAAGTACTATTCCGATAATAACTGGTAAGACCGCCTTAAAGACGTCTTTAACAGTCTTTGTCTTTTCACTCATGTTAAAATTTCTCCTTTTCATAATATAGTTTGTGAAACATATTTATAATACCAAATTTTGATAAAAAAATCAACTAAACTATGCCTAAATTACTAATTAAAAGACATATATTTTACATATAAAAAATTTAATGTGAAATTAATGTGAAATATATTTTTTTCAAATATTGGGCATATATAATAACCCATTTATAAAAGTGAGCGTAATATAAACTAACAGGAAGGAGGTACGTTATGAATAATCAATGTCGACATGAATATGGTTATGCATTTATCCTTGTATTATTTATTCTTTTAGTTATCATTGGCGCTTGTTGGGCATTTTAATTAATATAATAAGCCTCGTTTGAGGCTTTTTATTTTAAAAAAATATTGAAATATTCTAACAGATATAGTATAATAATCAACAAAGAGGTATGGTATGAGTAAATTAATTAAACAATATTTAGAACAAGTAAATGAAATATCACAAATTACTCTTAATCCTAATGGGCCAGGTTCAATAAGAATACACTTAATTCCCCCTAAAAAAAGAAAAATAGGAATATCTTGGGTAGTTATTCTAAATGGCCAAGATGTATTACCACTTACAACAGGTTGGGCAATTTTATTAAGAGAATTTATTCAAGAAGCTATTCAATATGATGGAATAGTATTAAATCAAGAACAAACAAAAAAATTAGTAACAAATACTATTATTAGAGTAAAGAAAGTTTTTCCTAAAGCACAAAACGATATTATTAAAGACGACTTAGGAGATTTACTAGAATTATTAACAAAAATTGCAAAAAGAGAACCAATACCAAATGATATTGGATATATGACTTTATCAAAATATAGTAAATATATGAGTGCACCTCATAGAATGGATTTAATGATCTCATCAATGAATAAAGATGGCCATTGGCATTGTAATCAAAAATGCCTACATTGTTATGCGAGCTGCCAAGAAAAAGCAATAGTAAATGAACTATCTACCGAAGAATGGAAAAAGATTATTGATAAATGTAAGGAATCAATGATTTCTCAATTAACATTTACTGGTGGAGAACCTACATTAAGAGCAGATTTAGTGGAATTAGTAAAACACTCTTCTTGGTTTGTAACAAGATTAAATACAAATGGTGTATTATTAACAAAAGAATTATGTCAACAATTAAAAGAAGCATCACTTGATAGTGTTCAAATAACACTATATTCTTATAATGAGGAAATACATAATAAATTAGTAGGTGCAAATAATTTTAATAAAACCATTGAAGGAATTAAAAATGCTTTAGAAGCAGGACTAAATGTAAGTATTAATACTCCATTATGTACTTTGAACGCTGAATATAAAAAAACAATTATTTTTGCACATAAATTAGGAGTAACATATTATTCATGTTCAGGACTAATTATGACTGGAAATTCATTAGATGATAATGCACAAGAAACATATCTTTCAAAAGAAGCAATGCTGAATATCTTACAAGAAGCAAGAGTATATTGTCGTAATAATGAACTAGAACTAAGTTTCACTTCTCCAGGCTGGATAAGAGAATACGATTTAGTTCAAATGAATTTAAATGTACCTTCATGTGGAGCCGCTCTTTCAAATATGGCAATTGCTCCTGATGGAACAGTAGTGCCTTGTCAAAGCTGGTTAAATGGTACTAATTTAGGTAATATGTTAACAGATGATTGGAAACACATTTGGAATAATAAACAAACAAAGAAAATAAGAAAATATACTAGTAAAATTCAACAAGTTTGTCCTCTTGCACAAGGAGGTATCAAATAATGAAAAAAATATTTATATATATATTCTTAATGTTTAGTATTTTATTTACATTTCAAAATAATAAAATATTAGCTAAATCAGATTTAGACTATATCCGAAATTATACTGTTACTGTTACTCCAAGAGAAGATGGTACTTTATATATATCTGTTTATTTAAAATGGGAAGTATTAGATTCAAAATTAGAAGGACCATTAACATGGATTAAATATGGTGTACCTAATTGTTATGTAGATGAATTTTCTAAAGATACAAACAACATTGAAAAGTTATCATATATGAATGAAGATTCTGCCGCATATATAAAAATTGATTTAGATAGGGCATATCAGGCTGGATCAGTAATAGATATTGGCTTTTCTTATCATTTATCAAGAATGTATTTTTTATCAGAAAATCAATGTTTATATCATTTTATCCCAGGATGGTTTACTGATATAAAAATCGGAACAATGACAGTTAAATGGAAAGCTGATAATGTAATAGAAAGTAACTTTACAAATATTGAATCTGGATATTATGTATATCGTAAATCTAATTTAGATTATAAAGAAACAATTGAAGTAAAAATGACATATCTACAAGAATCATTTATTGGATTAAGTGAAAAGGAACAATATTCAGATGAATATATGCCACTTCATGAAAGAATAATGTTATATTGTTTCTTAGGAGTATTTTTTCTAATTTTTATTGTAATTATTATTTTTAGTATTATTCAATATTCAAAAAGAGACAGATATATGGAACATCGTGGTTTTGTAAGAGTAAGATATCATTATCATGGACATTATCATCGTCATTACCGAAGAAATTCTGGTGTTGATAGAAATGGACATGTAATAGTAAATCCATCTAGCGGTGGCTCAGGTCATTCATCAGGTGGTTCTTGTGCCTGCGCATGTGCTTGTGCGTGTGCTGGAGGAGGACGAGCTGGATGTTCAAGAAAGGATTTTTATAATACTAATATTGAAGTTAAAAAGATAATTGAAAATACAAAATAAAAGAGGATAATTATCCTCTTTTTTATTATTGTTTTTTTCTTGTTTTTTATGTATTTATGTTATAATTAATAATCAAGAATAATTATAATTAGAGGTATATATGAAAGTAGTCGTTCTCGCAAGTGGATCAAAAGGGAATGCAATATATATAGAAACTAATGAAACTAAAATATTAATTGATGCGGGGATTAGTTTATTACAAATTAAACTAAGACTTAAAAAACAAGGAATATATTTTAATGAATTAGATGCTGTATTTATAACACATGAACATATTGATCACATTAAATATTTAAAAACAATTCTTAATTCTACCAATGCAACTGTTTTTGTTAATAAATTAACATATAAAGCAATTGTTAAAAAACAAATATATGATATTGAACAATTCCCAGTATATTTCATTAATTCTGATACTAAATATAAAATTAACAATTTAGTAATAGTACCTATTCAAATGAGTCATGATGCGGCAAATTGTTATGGATATTTAGTAAAAGAACTAGACAAAGAAAATAGTACTTTTGCAACACTAACTGATACAGGAGTATTAGATAGTAGATATTATAAAATATTATCATCAATAAGAACAATATTAATAGAATCTAACCATGATGTCAAAATGTTACAAAATAGCGGAAGATCATATGTTTTAATAAATAGGATTCTTTCTGAAAACGGCCATTTGTCAAATGATCAATGTTTAGAGGCTTTAAAAAATATCGTTAGTGAATGGACAGAAAATGTTATTTTAGGACATTTAAGTGAAGACTGTAATATGCCAAGTATTGCATATGATAATATCAATAATAATTTAAAAGATAGTAAATTTAAACTTTTAGTTGCAAAACAACATGAAGAATTAGATATAATTGAGATGTAATATGATTAAGATTATATGTGTAGGTAAAATAAAAGAAAAATATTTAACAGATGGAATTAATGAATATTTAAAAAGAATTGAAGGATATCAAAAAATTAATATAATAGAAGTAAAAGAATTCAATACCCCTGATATATCAAAAAATATGATAAATGAAGGAGTATTAATAAAAGAAAAAATAAACAAGGATGACTATATTATAACTCTTGAAATAAACGGAAAAAAAATAGACAGTGTTCAACTTGCAAGAAAGATTGAAGAAGTACAAACATACAATTCTTCAAATATTAGTTTTATAATAGGGGGTTCTAATGGACTTTCAGATGATATAAAGAAATTGTCAAATTTTGCTTTATCATTTTCTGATATGACTTTTCCTCATCAATTAATGAGATTAATATTAACTGAACAAATTTATCGTGCATTTACGATAATCAATAACAAAGAATATCATAAATAAGGAGATTAAAATTATGGATTTAGTGATTAATTTAATATTTTTTACAATAGTATCTGTATTCATGGTACTTTATATTGTTAGTTTCATTATTAACCTTGTTCGTGCTAACAAAGTTAATAAAAGTATGAAAGAAAAATGCATTAAAGCAAAAGGAACAGTTTCTCAAATAGTAGAAGAAAAAAGAAGAGTATATGTTAAAGTAGATTATAAATCATTAACAAATGGTGAAAACTTTTATCAAATATTTGAATTTACAAAAAGCGAATGGACTAATCAATATCAAGAAGGTGATATTGTAGATATTATTTATCCTGATACAACAGATTTAAAAAATGTTATTTGTTTCCCTGTTTATTTAGAAGGAATGAAAGTAAAAGTAGAATCAGGTCCAGTATTTACAGATGGACTAGTAGCTTTTTCAGGTATCTTCATTTTTGTATTAGTATTAATAACTTATATTACAAAAAATGGTTTTTCTGATTATACTTCATTATGTAATTGGAATTTATCTAGTTGTACAGAAGCCGTTAAAGATTATGAAATGTTTTCTTTAATGTATGTTATTATGATTTTATTTATTTATATTATGTTATTAGGTTACTTAAAAGAAAGATTTACTTCTTTAAGCGCAACTCAAAATCAAAATTATTTAAAACTAGCAGGCTATTCTTCAACTGCAAAAGTTTTAACATTTAAATACGGTCGTAGTAAAAATCAAAATGGATTAAAAGAAGCACAATTAAAAATTGAATTTTACACTTATAATGGTGAAAAAGTTGTAACTGATTTAAACTCATATATGTATTCTGAATCAAAAGAAGAATTTATATATGTTTTATATGATGCGAAAAAACCTCAAAATTGTGTTTACTTAAAGAAACCAGTTAAATAATGGATAAATTTAAATTAGTATCACCCTATCAACCATTAGGTGATCAACCTGAAGCAATTAAAAGATTATCTGACAATTTAAAATTAGGTATTAAAGAACAAACTCTTTTAGGCGCAACAGGAACAGGTAAAACTTTTACAATTGCTAATGTCATAGCAGAAGTAAATAAACCAACATTAGTATTAGCTCATAACAAAACCCTTGCTGGACAATTATACGCTGAATTAAAAGCATTCTTCCCGGAAAACAGTGTAGAATACTTTATTTCATACTATGACTATTATCAACCAGAAGCATATGTACCAAGTAAAGATATGTATATTGAAAAAGACTCTAAAATAAACGATGAAATAGATCAAATGCGTCACGCCGCAACAGCAAGTATTTTAGAAAGAAAAGACACTATTATTGTCGCATCAGTATCTTGTATATATGGTATAGGTGATCCAGAAGATTATAAAAACTCAATGATTGTTTTACGAAAAGGACAAACAATTTCAAGACTTGCATTACAAGAAAAACTAATTGATTGTCAATTTATTCGTAGTAACATTGAATTTGACCGTGGGATGTTTAGAGTTAAAGGAGACATAGTTGATATATTACCTACTTACGAAAGCACAGAAGGCATAAGAGTTACTTTCTTTGATGATGAAATCGAAAGAATTGCGATATTTGATACAGTAACAAATAAAGTAATTAAAGTAGTTAATTTAATTACAATCTTTCCCGCAACTCATTTCGTAATGAATCAAGAGAAAAAAGATGAAGCCTTACGTAGAATAGAAGAAGAATTAAATGAAAGAATTAAATTCTTTGAAGAAAATGGTAAACCATTAGAAGCAGAAAGAATATCACAAAGAACAAGATATGATTTAGAAATGTTACAAGAAGTAGGAAGTTGTTCAGGAATAGAAAACTATTCAAGACACTTATCATTAAGAGAAGAAGGCGAAACACCTTCTGTCTTAATAGACTTCTTTGGTGATGATTATTTATTAATAGTAGATGAGTCACACGTAACTTTACCTCAAGTAAGAGGAATGTATAATGGAGATAGAAGTAGAAAACAAACATTAGTTGACTATGGATTTAGATTACCATCAGCACTTGATAATCGACCTTTAAATTTTGAAGAATTTGAAAATAAAATTAATCAAGTTATATATGTATCAGCTACCCCTGGAGAATATGAATTAACACGCTCAAGCGAAATAATTGAACAAATTATTCGTCCTACAGGATTATTAGATCCTATTGTTGAAGTTAGACCAACTAAAAATCAAATAGATCGTATTTTAGAAGATATTAAACAACAAATTAAAAATAATGAAAGAACTTTAATAACTACATTAACAATTAAAATGAGTGAAGACTTAACTTCATACCTAAAAGAAGTAGGAATTAAAGTAGCATATTTACATTCAGAGATAAAAGCATTAGAAAGATTAGAAATCATTCGTAAACTAAGACAAGGAGTATATGATGTAATAGTAGGTATTAACCTATTAAGAGAAGGATTAGATATTCCTGAAGTAAGTTTAATATGTATATTAGATGCGGATAAAGAAGGCTTTTTAAGAAGTGAAAGATCATTAATCCAAACGATTGGTCGTGCAGCAAGAAATGCCAATGGTCGTGTCATTATGTATGCGGATAATATGACAGATTCAATGAAAAAAGCAATAGATGAAACAAATCGTCGCCGCAAAATTCAAAATGAATATAATATTAAAAACAATATTACTCCTAAAACAATTATAAAAGAAATAGGTGAAGTAATAACATTAACATCAGAAGACAAAGTAGAAAATGTTGTTTTAGATGTTGAAACATATAAAAAAATGACACCTTATCAAAAGAAAAAAGTCATTGAACAATTAGAAAAACAAATGAAAGAAGCTGCAAAAAATCTTAACTTTGAAGAAGCAATGGCCCTTAGAGATTTAATCTTTGAATTAAAAGCAGGTGATAAATAATGGAAAATAAAAACATTAAAGTAATAGTAGGATTATCTGGTGGAGTAGATAGTGCAGTCGCATTAATTAACTTAAAAGAACAAGGTTATGATGTCGAAGCAATGTACATGAGAAACTGGGATTCAGCAGTAAACGGAGATATTTTAGGCAATCCTGACTTATTAGAAGACGTTTGTCCACAAGAAAAAGACTATCAAGATGCGGTGAAAGTTGCGGAAAAATTAGGCGTTAAAATTCACCGTGTTGACTTTGTCGAAGAATATTGGGATAATGTTTTTTCATATTTTTTAGATGAATATAGACACAATAGAACCCCTAATCCAGATGTTCTTTGTAATAAAGAAATCAAGTTTAAAGCCTTCTTGGAAAAGGCATTAGAACTAGGTGCTGACTATATTGCGATGGGGCATTACGCAAGAGTAATCCATAGTGATAAACATTATTTATTAAGAGGAAAAGATGGAAATAAAGACCAAACATACTTCCTTTGCCAAGTAAATTCTTATCAACTTTCTAAGGCATTATTTCCTATCGGAGATATGGAAAAACCAGCTGTTAGACAAAAAGCAGCTGATTATGGACTTGAAGTTGCGACAAAAAAAGACTCTACAGGAGTATGTTTTATCGGTGAAAGAAACTTCAAAGAGTTCTTAAAAAACTATTTACCGGCAACACCAGGTGATATTGTTGATACAAATGGAGTGGTCGTAGGAAGACATGAAGGAATAATGTATTATACAATTGGTCAACGTCATGGACTAGGTATTGGAGGTCCAGGAGAAGCTTGGTTTGTTTGTGGAAAAGATGTTCAAAAAAATCATTTAATAGTAGGACAAGGAACACAAACAGAGCTTTTATATGCAAATAGAGTGATTGTAACAAACGTTAATATTATTAACGAACCTCTTGTTGATAATGGAAACTTAACCGCAAAATTCCGTTATCGTCAAGCTGATATTAAAGTTAACATTAAATGGTTAAGTGAAGATAAGTTAGAAATAACAACAACAGAACCATCTAAAGCAATAACTCCGGGACAATTTGCCGTAATATATGATGGAGAGTATTGTTTAGGTGGCGGAATTATTGATGAAGTATATATGGATGATGTAAAAAGAAAATACTAAGAAGGAGGAGTTATATGGATATCGTAAGTGGTATTATTCAGAAAGTTAATTACTATAATGAAGAAAATGGATATACCGTTGCGGTAATTGAAGTTGACTCAAAACATAAAAATATCTTAGTAAAAAAAGGAAAACTATATTCAAATAATTTAACTGTAATTGGTACACTTGATCGAAAACCATACGAAGATGAAGAATATTCATTTGAAGGAGAATATTTTATAGATCCTAAATATGGACTTGAATTTAAATTTAATAGTTTTTCAAGAAAAGAAATAAATAATCGATTCGGAGTTATTAGTTATTTAACAAGCGATTTATTTCCTGGTATTGGACCTAAAGCTGCAGAAGAAGTTGTAAACAAATTAGGAGTAAATGCGGTAGAATTAATAAGAATAAATAAAGATGTTTTAGATCAAACAAATTTAACTAAAAAACAAAAAAAGACTATTTACGAAGGAATTATAAATGATCATAATTCACAAGAAATAGTCATCTATTTGTTAAGTCACGGAATAAGTATTAATATGGCCCATAAAATAGTTTCTGCTTTAGGACCAACCGCATTAGATCAAATAAAAAATAACCCTTATATTCTGATGGAAAAAGTAGAAAGAATTGGCTTTAAGAAAAATGATACATTTGCTTTATCAATCGGAGTACTCCCTACAAGTTTAATTCGTTTAAAAGCTGCAACATCATTTATTTTACAAGAAGCTATTTATAATACCGGAGATAGTTATATATCTAAAATTAAGCTATATGAGGCTATGACTTCATATTTAAAACAAGAACTCGATCATGAATTATTTGAAAATTTACTTAAAACATTAGTAGAAAATAAAAAAATACACATAGATGAACAAAATAATATTTTTGATTATTTAATGTATCGTCAAGAAAATACTCTTGCAGAAGAAATAGTAAAACTATTAAAAGGCATTAGAAATCCTAATAAACCATTAAAAAAATATTCAAATAATCAACTTGATCAAGCCTTTAAAAAAGTTCAAGAAACAACATTAATAGATTATAACAAAGAACAATTAACCGCAATCCGTTCAGCCTTTACCGAACCACTTACAATAATAACAGGTGGTCCAGGTACTGGTAAAACAACAATAGTAAACGCAATACTTAAAATGTATGTAGAATTAAATAATAATCAAACAGCAGTAATAAACGATACAGCACTACTTGCACCAACAGGAAGAGCAGCAAAAAGAATGATGGAAACTACATCCGTTTCAGCAATGACAATACATCGCTATTTAGGATATCAAGGTGGAAATATTTTTACTCATAGTAGATCCAATCCTACTTCATCTAAATTAGTAATTATTGATGAATCATCAATGATGGATATTCAACTTGCATACCGCTTATTTACTGCCCTTGATCCTGACGCAAGAGTAATTATCGTCGGAGACATTGACCAATTACCTTCAGTAGGACCAGGACAAGTATTAAAAGATTTAATTGATACAAAAGAAATAAAAACAATTAGGTTAAATAAAATTCATAGACAAGCAGAAAACTCTAGTATTATTAAACTAGCACATAGTATTAACGAAGGATATATTCCTGAAAATATTTTAAGTAAATTTCCGGATCGCATATTTATTCAAACAAACAATGAACTTTTACCACAAATGTTAAAAGATTTGATAACAAAAACAATTGAAAAAGGTAAAAATATTGCAACAGAAGTCCAAATACTAATCCCAATGTATCGTGGTGAAGTCGGAATAAATGAAATAAACAATGTTGTTCAAGAATTAGTAAATCCTTTCACTCATGAATTAAATGAAGTAAAACACTTTGGAAGAACATTAAGATTAAATGATAAAGTTATTCAATTAGTAAATAGATCAGATAAAAAAATTATGAATGGTGAAATTGGATTTATTGATCGAATTAACTATGATCAAGGAAAATTTGATAAACTAGTAGTAAGATATGATAATCAAAAAGTATCATATAATTTTGATGAATTAGAAGATATTAATCTAGCATACGCAATAAGCGTTCATAAAGCACAAGGTTCTGAATTTGATATCGTTATAATGCCAATAACAACAAAACACTTTATTATGTTAAAAAGAAAATTAATTTATACTGCTATTACTCGTGCAAAGAAAACATTAATGTTAATAGGAGATGTTACCGCACTGCGTAAAGGAATATATCAATTTGAATTATCAAGAAAAACAATTTTGAAAGATAAAATAATTGAACTATTAAGTAAAAAAGAATCAATTACATCTAAAAAAGAAAATGATATTATGATTGATGATAATGATAGTGCTTTTGATACAATCGGAGAAAAAGATTTTGGCACATTAACATTTGATGATTTTGAAGAATCCAAAAATTAACAAATAAAAAAAGACTAAAAATGATAATACTATTAATAATATTAATACTAAATATTCATTTTTAACATATATAGGCGAACATATAATATTCACTGTGTTTAGAACTAATTAATATATAAAATGAAATTATTTAGGCTTTAAACAAAAAGGGGTGAAAAAATGAAATCATCATGGCTAGCCTATATGTTAGGTGGTATGACTGTAATAGGCATTTGGACTATCGCAACTCATAAAGAAATCCTCACGGACATGAAAAAATGCGTTAGTGATGCAGCCACCCAAGCAGTAAATATGTTTAAAGATATGGGAAACAAAAAAACTAATGATTCAAATACTAGTTCAGAATCAACTTGTTAACCCAAAAATGCATTGATTTTTCAATGCATTTTTTTATTTTATAAAATAAAAAAACACCTTTTAAACGTAACATTTAATGAGGTGAAAAAATGAAAAAATACATATGCATATTAACAATACTACTAACCATATTTCTTACAAATTGTAAAGATGAAATTATTATTCCCCAAAATAATCAAAATCAAAAGAATGAAACAGCGTATTACTATGTTGATATAAAAGGAGAAATAATTTTACCCGGTGTTTATTTAGTAAAAAGTAATTTTTTAATAAAAGATGTTATTGAAATGGCAGGTGGTTTAACACCTGATGCAGATATATCTAATATTAATCTTGCGGAAGTAATAACTAATAATCAAATGATTATTATTCCAATTTGTAATAACAAAAAAATCGAAAACAATAATAATTTAATTAATATCAACACCGCAACCAAAGAACAACTTATGCAGTTAGAGTCAATAGGAGAATCAAAAGCAAATAATATCATTGCCTATAGAACAAATAAAGGATTATTTAAAACAATTGAAGAATTAAAAAATGTATCAGGTATAGGAAATGAAATTTATAAGAAAATTAAAGATTTCATCACTGTATAATGAGTTAATAAATAAATATCATTTAATATTAATAAATATCATTTTATTAATTATTATTTTTAATTTAATTAATAAAAAAGAATATTTTAATTTAACCATTATTTTAATAATTCTAACTATTTTATTAATTAAAATCTTCTTACATCAAAAAAACATATTTATTGTTTTAATAATATTAATAATACTTATTACTACTAATTTCTATATAAGAACATATATATATAAAAACATTCAATATCAACAAGAAGATATATATCAAATAATTAAAATAACTGAAAAAGAAAACTCTAATCAACTATATTTAAAATCAAAAAGTGGATTTTATTACACATATACTAAAAAAGAAGAACCATTAGAAGCAGGAATGAATATATATATAAATTCTTCTTTAGAAAATGTATCAACATCTCATGTACCAAATGGATTTGACTATCAAGATTATTTATTTAAAAATAATATTAAAGGAATATTAAAGATAAATGAATATCAAATATTAAACAAAAGAAAAAATATATATTCACTACATTATATAATTGATAAATATATTAGTACTAAATACCAATATCAAACAAGTGGTTTTTTAAAAGCTTTGTTGATAGGAAATAAAAATGATTTAGATGATAATCTATATACAAATATTAGTAAAATAGGAATAGGTCATTTATTCGTTATATCTGGTTTACATATGAATATAATAGTTTTAATCTTAACAAAGATTTTAACTTTATTAAAGGTAAAAGAAGAAAAACAATTTTTCATAATTTTGTTTTTTTTGATTATTTATTATGTCATAACCTTCTTTATGATATCTATTTTAAGAATCATAATTACAAATACACTTAATAAATTAAATAAAAAATACCAACTTCATTTATCAAGTTTAGATATATATTCAATTAATATAACATTAGTATTATTATTTAATCCTTTTAAATTATTTTCATATAGTTTTATTTTA
>JAZSNL010000036.1:0-1856 GCA_045536365.1 Bacilli bacterium
AGTGCTGGTTTATTAAGCAAGGTTGATTATAGAGTTCAAGTATTTGGTGAAACACCTGAAATAGCACAACAAAAGATTACTGAAATTGAAGCAAATAATCCTGATATAAAGACTTTATTAGGAACAAATAACGAAGAATAGCAAATTGTCTATTCTTTTTGTTTGTGGTATAATTAAATAGAGGGTAGCCCTTATCTACCCTCAATCATTTATAAGGGAGATGATAGTATGATTAAGTTATATAAGGGCGATTGTTTAGAAGTAATGAATAATGAAAGAAAAGAGTATTTATTCAACAAAGCATATTATAGTTATTTAGAAAAAGAAGAAGCAGAGGAATTGATTAATTATTTGACAAAACTAGAAAAAGAAAATTCAACATTAAAAACAAATTGTAATCTAGGAAATGAAAATTTAATTTTTTATAGAAAAGAATATAAAAAATATAAAGATAAAGTTGAAAAAATAAGAAAAATATTAGAACAAGAATATTCTTTTACTAAAAGACACGATATACCTTTAATGTCAAAAGATGAACAATTAGCAGGTAAATTATTTGATATATTAGGAGAGGACTAATAATGATAAAACTAAGGTGTGGAGATTGTTTAGAATTGATGAAAGATATACCTGATGGAAGTATAGATTGTATAGTAACAAGTCCTCCATATTGGAAAGGATTTGAATACGAAGCATACTTTAATTCGTATAAGCAATATCTTGATTGGTGTGAATTATGGTTAAAAGAAAGTAAAAGAATATTAAAGCCAAATGGCACATTTTGGTTAAATGTAATAAATGATAGTGAGATTACTATTAGAGCATTTGAAATAATGGAATTAGCGACAAGAAAGATAATGTTTAAATTACACGATACTATCATTTGGTATAGGTATAATCAACAACCTGCAAATACTAATAGACAATTAACTAATCAATGTGAATATATATTTATGTTAAGACATACTTCTGCTGGCGTTGAATTAGATAAATCAAGTGCATACAATAAAAACCCTCAAATATTTAAAACAAAAAATGTAGGCAATGTATGGGAAATACCTTTTAATAGTGGGAAAAAGAAAATCGAAGGTTTTGGTAGAAAAGAAACAAAATCTAAATGGGGGCATAGTGGTTTTCCTGAAGAATTACCCGAAACCTGTATTTTATTGTCAACTAAAGAGAATGACGTGGTGCTTGATATGTTTATGGGTAGTGGAACAACAGGAGTAAGTGCAGTTAGAAACAATAGAAATTTCATAGGCATTGAATTAGACGAAAAATATTTTGAAATAGCAAAAAAGAGAATAGAAGAAGAATAGGGGTGGCCTTGTGATAGATGAAAGACTTATAGATAAATTAGTTGAAAGATTAGTTGACCGAATAGAAGAAGCAAACACATACACCTTACAGAAAATAGGCGAGAGTATCAAGAAAATTGGGACTTTATCACCTAGCAAGGCACAACAATTAGGGCAAATATTAAAATATGGTGGCAATTATGACAAGATAGTTGAAAAGTTGGCAAAAATAACTGAACTAAATGTAAAAGACATTTATGAAATATTTGAAGAAGTTGCTAAAAGTGATTATGCGTTTGCCAAGCAATTTTATGATTATAAGGGTGTAAAATATATACCTTATGAAGAAAATATTGCACTACAAAACCAGGTAAAGGCACTTGCTAGAATAACTGCTAATGAATATGTCAATTTTAGCAATACACTAGCATTTACAAAACGAGTAAATGGGCGAGTTGTTTATACTGACCTTGCTAGGACATATCAAGACACATTAGATAAGGCTATTTTAAGTGTTGCACAAGGCAAAAGTACATTTGATGAGCAAATGTATTCAAC
>JAZSNL010000010.1:0-123715 GCA_045536365.1 Bacilli bacterium
TCTCAAGTTTTTGTTCTTTTGACCACTCTTTATTTTTACCGCCTTTTGGTCTTGACATACCATCATCTCCTTTCCTGTATTATAGCATAATAAAAAATGTAGACACGTTTTTTTGTGTCTACATTTATTTTATCATTTCAATTTTAAATGTTGGTGTTTTTTATATCCAAAAGACTTTTAAAAATTAAAGATTTATAGTATAATTAAAAAGATAGGATGGGATATTATGAATATTAAAGAATTATATAGTGAAATAACTTCTAAGAGTCTTCCTTTACATATTGGTGTTATTATGGATGGTAATGGAAGATGGGCTAAAAAAAGAGGAATGCCTAGAACTTATGGTCATCATAAGGGAGCTATCGCATTATATCATTTAGTTGAAGAATGTGTTAAGTTAGATATTAAATATGTAACTGTTTATGCATTTAGTACTGAAAATTGGAATCGTCCTCAAGATGAAATTGATTTTATATTTAACGAAATATTTGAATTTTATCATAAGTATAGTGAAGAAATAAAAAAGCATAATGTTAAAGTTAATATAATAGGGGAAAGAGAAAGATTAGATGCTGAAATGTTATCATTAATAGATCGTATTAATAATAATAGTAAAAATAAAGATGGTATAACTTTAAATGTTGCTTTTAACTATGGATCAAAAAAAGAACTTGTTCATGTTGTAAAAGAAATATCAATGAAAGTTAAAAATAATGAAATTGATATTAATAGTATAAATGAAAAAACTATTAATGATTCTCTATATACAAAAGGACAACCTGATGTAGATTTATTAATAAGAACTAGTGGGGAACAAAGAATTAGTAATTTTATGTTGTGGCAAATTGCGTATAGTGAAATATATTTTACTAATACATATTGGCCTAGTTTTGGTAAAAAAGATTTATATTTAGCTATTAAAGAATATCAAAACCGACAACGTCGTTTTGGAGGATTAAAGTAATGAATATTAAAACTATTACTTCGCTTATATTAGCGGTTGTTTTGATACCTATTTTATTTTTGGGAGGTATTCCTATTATTGTTCTTGCGGTAATACTTTCTACAATAGGTAGTTACGAATTAGTTAAAATGCATTGTGATAAGAGAGGATTAAATAAAAAGTATAAATATGTAATACCTCTTTTTACTACAATTGTATCTTTATCAATAGGTTTAAAGTTATTAGGATTAGATCTATTATTAGAAGATATTTTATTTATTTTTATTTCAATAGTTATTTGTTTATTAATTATATCTATTCTTAATAAAGATATTATGATGACTGATTCATTTTATTTTATATCTAGTATTATTTATCCTGGTATTTTTATAATGTTACTTGTATCAAGTAGAATGATTAATAAGATTGGTGATGTTGAAAATAATTATATTGGTTTATTATTATTAGGTTATTTAGCTGTCACTTCTTTTTCTACTGATATATTTGCACAAGTGTTTGGATTAAAGTTTGGTCGTCATCGTTTATGTCCTGATATTAGTCCTAAAAAGTCAGTTGAGGGTGCTATTAGTGGTACTGTTTTTGGTACTGTTCTTGGGAGCTTGACTTTAATATTAGGTAGTTATTTTATTGGATTTAGTTTATTTGGTTTACAATTAATATGGGATATTGTATTAATTGTGATTATGAGTTTCTTTTTAAGTATCATAAGTCAATTAGGTGATTTGATCGCTTCAAGATTAAAGAGGGAGTATGGAATTAAAGATTATGGAAATATTTTCCCTGGTCATGGAGGAGTAATGGATCGTTTTGATAGTTTATTATTAGTAGGGACAACATTCTACATTATTTTAATGTTGCTTGGTGTAATATAATGATTAATATTTGTTTATTAGGTGCTACTGGTTCAATAGGTAGTCAAACTTTAGATATTATTAGAAATGATAATAATTATCGCTTGGTTGGTATGAGTTTTGGAAGTAATATTGAATTTGCGGTAAAGATTATTGATGAATTTTCTCCTTTGATTGTAAGTTGTAAGACAAAGGATATATATGATGAGTTAGTATTAAGATATCCTAATCTTAAAATTACTTATGGTGAAGAAGGAATAAATAGTGTTGTTGAGTATGATGAAATAAAAGGAAAGTATTTAGTTATTAATGCGTTAGTGGGATCTGTTGGATTAATTCCTACATATAAAGCAATACTAAAAAAGCGTGATGTTTTACTTGCGAATAAAGAAACTCTTGTTATTGGTGGGGAAATAATAATGGATTTAGCAAGAAGAAATAATGTTAATATTATTCCTATTGATAGTGAACATAGTGCTATTTTCCAGTTATTAAATGAAGAAAACAAAAAAGATTTAAAAAGATTAATTATTACTGCTAGTGGAGGTCCTTTTTTAAGAAAGTCATTAGATGATTTATTTGATGTAAGTGTAGAAGATGCTTTAAAGCATCCTAATTGGGTAATGGGTAAAAAGATTACAATTGATAGTGCAACTTTAATGAATAAAGGTTTTGAAATCATTGAGGCTCATTATTTATTTAATGTTGATAAAGATAGAATTACCGCAATTATTCATCCACAAAGTATTGTTCATTCAATGGTTGAATTTAATGATGGATCGATATTTGCTCAAATGGGATCTAGTGATATGCATTTACCTATTCAATATGCGTTAAAGTATCCTCATCATGAAAAGCATTCTTCAATTAAGTCTTTTGATTTTAGTGTTTGTCAAAATTTAAGTTTTGAACCACTAGATGAAGAAAGATTTAAATTAGTTAAATTAGCAAAGGATATGTTAGTAAGAAAGAATATATATCCAACTATTATGAATGCAGCAAATGAAATAGCGGTAGAATTGTTTTTAAATAAAAAGATTAAATTTATTGATATTGAAAATATTATTATTAATGAAGTTAATGATAGTTATTATGATGATTTTATTGATAATAATTTGACAATAGAAAAGATTATCTTAGTAGATAAAACGGTAAAAGAAAGAGTATTTAATAAATACTCAAGTAAGGAGGATGTTAAATGTTAATATTAGCGACATTTGGGGAAATAATGTCAAATGTACTATGGACAATACTAGGTGCAGTTGTATTTTGTTTAGTATTAGGTATTATAGTATTAATTCATGAAGGAGGTCATTTCTTTTTTGCAAAAAGAGCAGGTATTTTGTGTCATGAGTTTGCAATAGGAATGGGACCTGTTCTTTTTCAAAAGAAAAAAGGAGAAACTGTTTATTCTATTCGTGCAATTCCAATTGGTGGATTTGTATCTATGGCAGGTGAAGAAGTAGAATTCGATGTTTTAAAGGACTTTACTAAAGTTAGAGTTATTATTGAAAACGGTAAAGTTACTAAAATTATTTGTAATTTAGATAATCCTAAATATCAAGATTTACCTGTATATGATATTGTTGATTATGATTTAAGTGGAACAATGGAAGGATTAGAAGATGAATTATATATTGTTCTAAAAGAAAATGAAGTTGAAACAAGATATGTAGTTGATCGTGCTGCTATTGTTAATATGGAGAAAAAACAAGAAATTCAAATTGCACCAGCAGATAGAAATTTTGTTAATAAGCCTTTAGGTAAAAGATTTATAACTGTATTTGGTGGTCCAATGATGAACTTTGTTCTTGCGGTGGTAATTTTCTTTATCTTAGGTTTGTTCCAAGGATATCCTAATACTAAATCTACAAAGTTAGATGAAGTTGATAAAGCTTATCCAGCTTTTGCAATTGGATTAGAAAAAGGAGATACAATTACATCAATTAATGGTATTAAAACAAATACATGGGATGATATTAGTAGTATTTTAAATCAAGTATCAACTGGTAAGGATGCTGAAGGTAATCCTTATAATGGTAAATTAATAATTGAGTTTTTTGATGAGAGTGAAAATAAATCAGTTATTAAAGAAGTAGTTCCTCAAACATATTTATATAATATTGAAGTATTATTAAAATATGATGAAAATGATCCTTTAAATACAATTCTTGGTGTATATGGTGGAGAAGAAACTAATACTAAAACTAAGTCTTATGCGGCTGGATTATTACCTGGAGATCAAATTGTTCAAGTTGAAAATGTAATTATTAATGATCGTAATGATTTATTAGCTTTCTTTAGTGGAAATAATTTAAGTGATAAAAAAACTGTTACTATTCACGCAAAACGTGAAGGAGAAGTAAAAGAGTATGTTGTAGAAATTAATAGTGATGATATGTTAGAATCACAAGGAGTTTCTCCGGTTAAAATGATGATTGGTATTTCTCCAGAGTATTCAGTTGATTTTGTTAAATTACTTTATATGCCATGGGTAGAAACAGGTGAATCTTGTTTAACTATTTTTAAGACATTAGGTTTATTATTTACTGATTCTACTGTTAATTTAGGTGATTTAAGTGGACCAATTGGTATATTTACATTACTTAAAGAACAAACTAAACAAGGTATTTTAAATATTTTATATTGGACTGCTACTTTATCAGTTAATATAGGTTTAGTTAATTTACTTCCTTTACCGGCTCTTGATGGAGGAAGACTTGCATTCTTGTTATATGAAGGTATTACAAGAAAGAAAGTAAACGCAAAAGTTGAAAATATTATTCATTCAATTGGTTTAATTTTATTAATGGGATTGTTTGTTTTTATTTCATTTAATGACATTTTAAGATGTTTTAAATAGTGGTGTTATACACCACTTTTTTTCTTTACAAATTAGATTAAAAAGTGTATAATATAATTGAAGGTAAAAGGTGAAAATTATGAAGAAAAATGTATTTAAAATATTCATATTTTTATTAATAAATATTTCATTATTATCATTAATAGGATGTAAAAATAAAGGATTTGATACTGACAAGGATTTTCCTGTTGTTACATCTAGAGTAAGTGGTTTTTATTTAAATATTATTGATGTAGATGAAATGGATATTTATGATGATAACCCTAAAGTTTATTTTAGTTATGAGAATAATTATATTAATACTAGATCAGGTAATACTGGTTATTTGATTTATGCGGGGGATCAAAGAAGAACAATTAATGAAGAAGAAGATTATATTAGTATAGCTGCTCTTACTAATTTCTATTTTCCAATAGATTATAATAAGAAAGTTGAAATATATTTAATATATCAAAATGATGATTTATCTTATAGTATAGATAAAATGGATTCTACTGAAGGTGTATTAAATTCTGATAGATGTTCTTTACAAACTACTTTTACATATAAAAATCAAAAATATCAATTTTCTCTTTCAATGGGATTATATAATAAGGAGTAATATTATGAAAGCAATAAAAAATAGTTTAATTTTAACAAAAAATGGATTTGAAAAAACTTGTTTAATTTATGATGAAGGTAAAATTATTTCAATTGGTAATGAAGAATTATTAAGTAAATGTGATGAAGTAATTGAATTAGAAGAAAATCAAATGTTAGTTCCTGGATTTATTGATCAACATATTCATGGTGCTGCAGGTAGTGATGCGATGGATGGAACTAGAAAAGATTTAAGTAATATTGCGGTTGCACTTGCAAAAGAAGGAACAGTAGGTTTTCTTGCAACAACAATGACACAAAGTGAAGAAAATATTATAAATGCTTTAAAGGCTATTAAAGAATATATTGAAGAAAATCCAGCTGAAGGTGCTACTATTCTAGGTGTTCATTTAGAAGGACCATTTATTAGTGAAAAGTTTATAGGTGCTCAACCATTAGAATATGTTGCAAAACCTAATATTGAATTATTTAAACGTTTTGAAGAAGCAAGTGGAGATAATATTAGATTAGTTTCATTAGCTCCAGAAGAAGAAGGTGCTTTAGAATTTATTCAATATTTAGTTTCTAAGAATATTGTAGCTTCAGCAGGTCATACTTCATCTAATTATGCTGATGTTGAAAAAGCTGTTAAAGTTGGTTTATCTAATGCAACTCATACATATAATGCAATGAAACCAGTTCATCATCGTGAAATTGGTACAGTAGGTGCTGCTTTTTTATTAGATGAATTAAATTGTGAAATTATTTGTGATGGTATTCATATTAGTGGACCAGCTATTAAATTATTATATAAAAATAAACCAGCTGATAAGTTTACTTTAATAACTGATGCAATGCGTGCAAAACAAATGCCTGATGGTATTTCAGAACTTGGTGGTCAAGTTGTTATTGTTAAAAATGGTGAAGCAAGACTTGAAAATGGCGCATTAGCTGGTAGTGTTTTAAAGATGAATGTTGCTGTAAGAAATGTTATGAATTTCTTAGGTGTATCTTTAGAAGAAGCTATTTCTTTTGCAACTTTAAATCCTGCTAAGAATTTAGGTGTTGATGATAAATTAGGAACTCTTGAAGAAGGTAAATTAGCTAGTTTTATTGTTATTGATAAAGATGTTGAAGTTTATAGAACTTATAAAGAAGGACATTTGATTTTTCAAAAATAGTCTTTATTAATAAAGGAGTGTTATAATGAAGAATTTATTAAATAATAAGTATTATGTTCTTATTTGGACTATTATTGTTGGTTTATTTAATTTAGTGTTATTTTTAACTACTAATATGACACATTATGCTTTACCTAGTTTTTGGGTAGCATATGGATTTATTATGTTCGCATTTGTTTTTCAGTTATTAACTCATGTTTTATTAAGAAAAACTAATGAATCATTAGGTGTAGAAATTCCTTCAACTGTAGTTAGTTTATATTTAATTATTACTGTTGCGGTGGGATCAATTTTATTAGGATTATCAAAGGTTATTGGTAATAATTGGTTAGTTCCTTTTCTTATTTTAATTATTATTACTGGTATTTGTTTAATTGTTTTTGTTTTTGGTTTAATGAATAAAGAACAAATAAAGAAGAATCCTCAAAAGACACCAATTGTATTTGATTTTAATGGTTTTATTCAACTTTTATATGATTTATTAGATCATGTTGATAATCCTCAAGTAAGAGATCAAATTTCTAAAATATTAGAACTTGCTGAAGATACTTCATCTTTAAGTAGTGATAATGAAAGATTTAAACAAGTTGAAAAACAAATTTTTGAATATGCTTATTTCTTAACTAAGAATGTTGAAAGAAATGAGTTACAAAATATTTTTAATAATATTAATAAAATAGAAAAATTATTATTAGAAAGAAAGAAAATAGCTGAATAGAAAGGACAAGCTATAAATCAACTGATTTATAGCTTTTATTAAATATATGTTAAAAATAATAAATTTTACTAAAAAATATGGTAAAGATAAAATAGCAGTTGATAATATTAATTTAGAAGTATCATCAGGTGATTTATTTGGTTTTATTGGACATAATGGTGCTGGTAAATCAACAACAATTAAATCAGTAGTGGGTATTTTATCTTTTGATGAAGGAGATATTTTAATAGATGGTGTATCTATTAAAAAAGATCCTATTTCTTGTAAGAAAAAGATTGCATATATACCAGATAATCCTGATGTATATGAGTCTATAACAGGTATTGCTTATTTAAATTTAGTTGCTGATATTTTTAAAGTTGATCAAAATAAAAGAAGAGAAGTTATTGAAAAATATTCTAGTTTATTAAGTTTAACTAAAGAAGAATTGAATAATTATATTAGTTCATATTCTCATGGTATGAAACAAAAATTATTATTAATTTCTGCTTTTGTTCATCAGCCTAAATTATTAATTTTAGATGAACCTTTTGTTGGATTAGATCCTACTGCAACTTATCAAGTTAAAACAATAATGAAAGATTTTTGTTCTAATGGTGGAGCAATCTTCTTTTCAACTCATATTTTAGAAGTTGCGGAAAAGTTATGTAATAAGGTTGCGATAATTAAAAAAGGAAAAATAGTTGTTTCAGGTAGTATGGAAGAGATTACAAAGAATAGTGGCTTAGAGGATGTTTTCTTGGAGTTAACTAATCATGCGTAATTTGTTTTTACTTATAAAAAATTATTTTAAGTGTTTTATAGGTAATATTACAGGTAAAAAGAATCATGTTAGATATTCTGTTGTTGTTGTAATAGGTATAAGTGTAAGTATATTATTTTTATATACTTTTGCTATGACAGCAGAAATGACAATCAAAACAGCATTGGAATATGAAAAATCAATAGGTGAAAAACCTATTGCATATGCAGCTTTATTGTCATCATCAATGTTAGCTATTATTTGTAGTATTTTATCTATATTTACAAAAGCTACTCTTTCTTCTAAATCAAGTGATGAGGATTTATTATTATCATTTCCGATTAAGAAAACAACTATTACTACAGCAAAAGTAGTATATAATTATTTATTTGATTTTATGTTACTTGGAATGATTTTACTTCCTAATTATTATATGTATTGGAAGTTAGTTCCTGACACAAGTTTCTTGTTTTTTATAAGAGGAATTATTATATCTTTAGTATTTCCTTTGCTTGTACAAGCTTTATCATTTTTCATTGGTTATTTAATAAGAATGATAACAAAAGGATTTAAGTATGGAAAGGTATTACAGTCTTTAATTGTTGTTATTGTTTTAATTTTCTTTTTAGTTAGTTATTATGGTGTAATGTTATTAAGTGAAAATAATGCGATTTCAACTATTCCTTTTTTCCAAAACTTTCCTTTAGTTAAATGGATGATTGATTTCTTATTAATGAATCAAAATGGAATAATGAGTTTTGTTTATTTATTTAGTATTTGTTTAGGTTTATTTATTTTATCAGTAATATGTCAAGCTAGATTATTAGGTAAAGAACATAGTACTTATAAAACAAAGAATAAAGAATTAGTTTATAAAGAATCTAAGGTTTTTAGATCTTTATACAAAAAAGAAATGTCCTATTATTTTTCCGTTCCTATTTATGTTATTAATACTATCTTATTTGGGGTTGTTGCGGTAGTGTTATCAATAGTTGTAGCAGCAATGGGAAAAGATTCAATTCTTAATTTATTGAATCAAGCTGATTTAGGATTTAATGGTGCAGATAAAATGATTAATTTAATTATTGTATTATTATTTAGTATGATGATAGGATCATTGTGTACAACTGCTCCATCTATTTCATTAGAAGGTAAAAGGCTATGGTTTTTAAAAGCTCATCCAATATCTGAAATGGAAGTGTTCTTTTCAAAAATATTAGTAAATATGACTTTATCAGGGGTTTCGTCTTTAATTACTAGTGTTGCGGTGGCATGGACAATAGGATTTGAATATTTACCTTTGATTTTTATATTATTTATTCTTATATCATTTTTTATTAGCATGGTAGGAATAATTAGTAATTTGTATTTCCCTAGATTTGATTGGGATAATGAACAACAACCTATTAAACAAGGTATGAGTGTTCTTTTATGTTTAGGAATAAGTTTCTTCGGTGTAGCTATTCCTTTTGCGGGGGGAATTTTATTAATATCAGAAGGTATTTCTGATTTAATAGCTTTAATATTAATAGTAGGTATATATATAATAATTGATATATTGACTTACTTTATGTTAAAAACTAAAGGGGTAAAATTATTCAGAAATTTATAAGGAGAAAATCATGAAGAAAATATTGAATGTAGTTCTTTGTTTAGTCATAGTGTTGTTTCTTATAGTAACTACTACTGATTTAAATATAAAAGCAAATAGTGGTTTTATTAATGATGAAAACGAGGCTAAACAATATATTGGTTACGGATATAATATAACTAAAGGTAAGGCTATTTGTGATCCTGATGCGTTGAATTTAAATTCTCCAATTTTAGATATATCTAATCAAGATTTACAAAATGCAGTAAAGGTATTTAATTCAAGTAAAACAACTTATGTTAGTAATACTTCTTCTAGTGTATCTGAAATTGCTGAAGAATATGGTCAAGTAATGTCAGGTAATTTAAGTTTAAATATAGGAGCTGGAGGAGATAGTGGCGGTATTATTGGAAAGATAGGGTCTGTTAATTGTAATATTGATGCTTCTTTTAATACTAATAAAAATAGTTCATGGACTGCTACTCATAGTGAAGAATATTCATATTATAGTATTATTGCAACAAATAAACCTGTAATTTTACAAATGGATAATAGTGATTTAAAATCATATTTATCTGAACAATTTAAAAAAGATTTAGCAAATGTTCATAATGAAGCTTCTGCAAAGCTTTTATATGAAAAATATGGTACTCACTTATTAACTGGTTATACATTAGGTGGTATTTTTGAAATGACTAATTATTATGCTACTGATTCATCTAGTTATGTTAGACAATCTGAAATGTCATTCTCTGCACAAGTTAATGCTGGTATTAGTTATATGCAAAGTGTTAATGCAGATGTTAATGCTGGTTTCTCATTTACAGAAAACTATGGTTTAATGGATAATAATTCACATGCAGTTAATAACTATAAATGTACTACATATGGTGGATATGTATTCCCTGGTTTAACTATTGACCAAGCTTTCTCATATTATGAAACATTAACAGAAGCAGGGTATATGTATAAAATATGGACAGATTCTATTAATAATGGTAAAAATTTAGTTATTGTTGATATCCCTCAATCATCTAAAATGGTTCCTTTATGGGATTTAGTTCCTTATAGTAATGAATATGATAGTAATTTAAGAACATATTTAATTGATTCATATATTAAAATTTGTGCTGATTCATATAATGCATACGGAGAAAAATATCGTGATGTTCACGCATTAGATATGCCAGATGAAGATTTTAGTATTGATTATGCATTTACTGAATATGGATATCAATACTATACTCCGCTTAAGGATTTTGAAGGAAGTGGCAATTATGTTTCTTCATATATGAGTGTATCAGATCAAAATAATAGTGTTGCTAATATTGCTCCTGGTAGTATTATTTCACTTGATTATGATGAAGGTGAATTTGTTGGTGCACAAACATACTGGTCTTTTGGAAATTTAGATAAATATATTGAATGGTTAGATAGAAGTTCATGTGTATTTAAAGTTAAAGAAACTTATAATGATAAGGCTATGCCTAATATTAATAATTTAACTTTAACTGCAACAGTAAATGGAAACCAAGAGGTATTTAAGAAAACATTTAATATTAAAAATAATAGTTTTTCTGGTGGTGACGGAAGTGAGACTAATCCTTATTTAATTACATCAGTTGATGAGTTTAAAAAGTTACAACAAGAAAATTATTATTATGGTAATTATCATTTTAAATTATTATGTGATTTAGATTTAAAAGGCGTTGATATGTCAGTTATTGGAACAGACAATAAACCATTTAATGGTGTGTTTGATGGTAATTATCATACAATTTATAATTATCAATTAACAGGAAAAGATGTATTAACAGCTGAAGATAAAAGTCAATATTTAGGTATTTTCGGTTATAATGAAGGCGTTATTAAAAACCTTTATTTAGATGAAAAAGAAGGCGTTTTTAATATTAATAATGTTAATAGTGAAAACGAAACTTTAGTTAACTATGCTGGTGGTATTGTTGCGGTAAATAAATCAAAAGGTGTTGTTGAAAACTGTACTATTAATGGTTTAGAAATGCGTATAAGAATGGATAATGATACTGATTCTAAAGAATCTTTAATAGTAGGTGGTATCGTTGGGCTTAATGAAGGAACAGTTTTATCTTGTATAGTAAAAAATTCTTGTATATATGCAAACTCTAATGGTGTTAAAAAGATAATTGAAACTGTAACAGGTGGTATCGTTGGTAAAAATACTGCTAGTTTTGCAGAAGTTAGTGTAGGTAACTGTACGCTTATGTCTTCTCAAATATTTAGTCGATGTGGGCATACAGGGTTAACGTCTTTTGATAAGGTTTCATCTATTGTAGGTGGTATTGTAGGTAAATTAGAAAAAGGCTCTTTAAATAACTGTCTTGTAGTTGATATTAATTCAACTGGTAAAGAAGTAAATGAGTCTACATCAGTATTAAGATCAGTTGTTTATTGCGCTCCTTCTGCAGCTACAGAAAAAATACACGCTTATGCAGGTGGTATAACAGGCTATGCAGGTAATCAAGCTATTATCGAAAACTGTATCGTTAAGAATGTATCATCAATTAGAACTGAAAGTGGGAACAATTATAAATCTAATTTCCATCGTGGTTCATTTGTTGGGTTAAATGATGGTGCGAGTGTAAAAAATGTTCATATTGAAATTGCAAAAGATGTAGATAATACTTCTGTTGATATTCCTGTACATAATGGTGATGCTTCTCAACCAGCAGGTTGTGTTTTACACAACAAGATTACTTGGAATAATATTCCAACTACTCTTAATGATGAAGAATGGATTAGCTCAATTAATGTTTTAGGTACTGCAAAAGATGGAAATGAATTCCCTATGCCATGTGTTGATAGAATAGAGTTAGAAATCAATACTGATAATGTTAAAAAATTATTCTATAAGGGAGAATATTTCAAAGTAGGAAATATTGAAATTAGCGAATTACATACAAATGGTGATATTACTTTTGTAAAAGAATATATTATCAATTGGGATAGTTTTGAATCTTCATTTAGTGAAACTTCTAAGAACTTTATTATTCATATTTTAACATCTAATAAGGAAGTTTCATATCAAGTTGTTGTTAAGGATCCTGAAGATGTATTATTAAGAATTGAAAAAGATATTCAAACTGAATATTATGTTGGTGATAACTTTAATTTAAGCGAAATCGCTACATATGTAATCAAAGCAAATGGTCATGAAGAAAGTTTATCTTCTTCATCATATACAATTATAAATAAAACTACTCAACAAGCAGGCACTAAATTAGTAGAAGGCATTAATAATTTTGTTATTATTTACAACGAATTACAAGTTGAATTTAATGTATATGCAGAAAAGAGAGCAGTTGATCATATTAAAGTAGTTTTAGGTAGTGAAGCAGAAAAAACATATTATGTTGGTCAATCAAACATTGATACAAAGGATATTACAGTTGAGATTTATTATGATGAATATGAAACAATTGAAAAAACTATTGTTGATTTATCAAAATGTGAATTAATATTCTCTGATTTTGTTGAAGGTAAAAATAGTATTTTAGTTAACTATGAAGATTTTAATACTACAACATTTGAAGTAGATGCTATTTATGATTTAAATAATTATAATAAGATTGAATTTATTGAACTTGCAAATAAATTAGATCAAGATTTAACTTTAAATGAATTATATATTACAATAATTAGAACAAAAGCGGCTTTAGAAAAAGTTGGTGAATATCGTGATGCAGAAATTAATCAAGCGATTAGTAAATTAGATGAAGCAATTGAAAAGTATAATGAAATAGCAAATAAGGTAAATGCTGGTTTTGAAGAAAATATTGAAATTGCAAACTCATTTAACTATACAATTCTTTATTACACAACATTCTCATTATTGTGTTTAATTATCGCAATCTTAAAGAATAGGATTTTAGCTTAGGAGGTATCAATATGAAAAAAGAGATGAAACATAATCATTATATATTTATTAGTATAATAATAGTATTGATAGCTTGTTTTACTTTTACTTTAACAAGTTGTAAATCTTGTAAAAAAGATTCAGAAGTTATGGTAATGGATGTTAAAGTAGATGAGAGTGGAAATTTGATTGCTGTTTTCTCTGACGGAACTGAAAAAAGTTTAGGCGATCTTCGAGGTGAACAAGGAAATCAAGGGATTCCAGGTGAATCTATTGTTAATGCTTATTTAGAAAATCATAACTTATACTTAGTGTTTTCTTCAGGAAAAGAAGTATGTGTAGGTAAAGTGTTAGGTGAAAATGGTAAAGATGGTGTTGGTATAAGTAATATCATTTTAAATGATAAAAATGAATTATGTATTACATATACTAATGGATTTACTTCTAATTTTGGAACTATATCTGGTCCTAAAGGAGAAGATGGTAAAGATGGTACAAGTATTAATAAGATTTATGTTGATAGTAATAATAATCTAATTATAGAATTATCTGATGGTAATATAACAAGTTTGGGAAATGTTACAGGTCCTAAAGGAGAAAATGGTGTAGGTATTGTATCATCAAATATTAATGCTGATGGTCATTTAATGTTAATCTTATCTAATGGAACAACTCTTGATGTTGGTCAAGTTTTAGGTTCTCAAGGAGAAAAAGGTGAAAGTGGTAATGATGGAATCGGAATCAGTAAGATATATGTTGATGAAAAAAATCAATTGTGGATTGAATATACTAACGGTTTAACTACTAATTTAGGCGCAATCGCTGGTCCTAAAGGAGAAGATGGTAAGGATGGCGTAAGTATTACTAGAGTATATATTGATGAAAATAAAAACTTAGTTATTGAATTATCTGATGGTAATGTAACAAGTTTAGGTAATGTAACAGGTCCTAAAGGAGAAGATGGTGTGGGTATCGCATCTACTAGTATTGATCAAAATGGTCATTTAATAGTTGTGTTTACAAACGGATCTTCTGTAGATTTAGGCCAAGTAACTGGTTCTAAGGGTGAAAACGGTGAAGATGGTGTAGGTATTAAAAATATATCTGTTAATAATAAAGATGAATTAGTTATTGTTTTCACAAATGGTGCTGAAACTAATCTTGGTAAAATCATTGGTAAAGATGGTAAAGATGGCGTAGGCGTTGAAAATATTTCTATTAATGCAAATAATGAATTATGTATTACTTATACTAATGGATTTACATCTGTGTTAGGTTCAATCGCTGGTCCTAAAGGAGAAGCTGGTAAGGATGGCGTAAGTATTACTAGAGTATATATTGATGAAAATAAAAACTTAGTTATTGAATTATCTGATGGTAATGTAACAAGTTTAGGTAATGTAACAGGTCCTAAAGGAGAAACTGGTAAAGATGGAATTGGTATTTCATCTTCAAAAATTGATTCTCAAGGACATTTAATATTAATTTTCACTGATGGTTCTACTATTGATGTTGGTCAAGTAACAGGATCTAAAGGAGAAGATGGAAAAGATGGTATTGGAATTAAGAATATTTATCTTAATGAAGATGATGAATTAATTGTTATTTTCAGTAATGATATTGAAACAAATTTAGGTAATATTGCTGGTAAAGATGGAAAAGATGGTATTAGTATTACAAAAATCGAAGTAAATGATGAAGGACATCTAATTGTTTACACTTCAGATGGTAAAGAAACAGATGCTGGTTATGTGCTAGGTGAAAAAGGTGAGCCTGGTAAAGATGGTGTTGGTATTGATAAAATTGAAATAAATGATAAAGGTGAATTAGTTATTACATTAACTGATGGTCAAATTGTTAATTTAGGTGTTATAACAACTCCTAAAGAACCAGTTATTGAATATACTAAAGAGTATTGTTTTGAATTAATTCAAAATAGTATGAAAGAATCTGCACCTACAAAGATATCTACTACAGTTAATTATTATTTACAAGATATGGATATTAGTTTATATTTTAATTCTACACTAGTAATTGATTATGCAAATGAAGTTAAAACTAAATACTCATATTCATATCAAAAATTAAATGATTTAAATAGTAATGCAAGTTCAATGATTTCTACTTATTCAGGAACTATTTATACTAATGGTTCAAGTGTTGGTGAAGCCGTTGAAAATGGTATTGAATGGACTAATGTAGTTGAAGGAAATATTACATTGTTTAATATTAAATTCGATAGTTCATTATTTAAATCTGATTGGACTGCTAATAAAAAGATGTTTGATGGAGATATTATAAGCGGAAAAGAAAAAGATTTCTTTACTAGAAATTATCAAGTATCAAACGTTTCTTTACAAGTGTATGTTAATGAAAATAATCAAATTCAAAGAATAGCAGTTACTTATACTGATAGAGATAATGCTTTAGTAACTGTTAACTGTGTTTATACATACAAGGTAGAAGAAATAATTTATGAATAATAGTAGAAAATATAAAGGAATCCTTATATTTTTCATACTTATTATCGGAAGTATTTATATCTTTAATAAACAAATAAATAAAATAATTGTTCATAGTTCAGAAGAGGTAGAAGAAATAGTTTATGAAGATGAATTACTAGTTCATATGATCGATTTACAGGCAAATGGTGACTCATATATAGTTAAATTCGGAGATAGTGAAATATTAATAGATGCTGGTGGAACAAAAGATTCTGGTGATGCAATATATGATGCGTTAAATAAATATTGTAATGACCATATATTAGAATATATGATTATTACACACGGGGATGCTGACCACTTAGTTAATTTCACTGACACTACGAGTGGTGCGGGTAAATGGTTAAATGAAAAAAATAATAAATGTAATACATTAATAGATTTTGATATTTTATCTGATAAAACTATTACTACAGAAACATATAAATGTTTAAATCATATATACGATACTGAGAAAGGTGACTATTCTAGATATTCAACATTTAGAAATTCTATGTTATATGAAAAGAAAATCGTAAACTATTTCACTGCATCTCAATTAACAATTAATAAAACGGATCGTGACAATTTATCTGTTTCTAGCTTAAAAAAAGCAAATGATGAATTTATAAAAGGCTCAGTATTAAGATTAGATTCTCAAGAAGTATCAATATTAGAAGAGTATTTCCAAAAAGGATATTTTGAGTTATCTTATGATCCAAATAATAATAGTAATATTCCTGGTTCTTTAAAAAATAAGATGGCAAAGTTTGAAATACTTTATAATTATTTTTATGATCATTCTCGAGATACAGGTGAAGATGAATATACAGCTGAAGCTGTTGATAAAAACTTATTATCTGTGTGTTCAATGGTATCTTATGAACAAAAAAATATTGAAAGAAAATTCTTATTTACTGGTGACTTAGAAGAATACGATTCAGCAAAAAGTTATACAAGAGTATTTGGTGAGACAAAGCTAATAGAATATAATCAAGAGGAATTTAAAACACCATTTATGTTTTATAAAGCAGCTCACCATGGTAGTGCTACTTCAAACAGTGTCTTCCTACTAGATGTTATCCGTCCTGAATATGTTGGAATATCAGCTTCTGCTGGAGGACAATTTGATTTTCCTTCTCAAAACGCAATGTCTAATATAACAAAGTTTACAGATTATGTTTATATAACTTCTCAAGCAGATGGACATGCATATTATGGTTCAACATCATTTAAATATAATTTAAGTGAAGATGAAATGTATGTAGAATATGAAACTGAAGAGCCTCAAAGTATATTTGAATCTAAATGGTTTTTAGAAAACAGATCATTTACAAATTATATCTATAATTTAACGTCAATAAATGATAATGAAAAAAGTATAGATAAATCATATGATATTGAATGTACTTATATTAAATTAGGTCATATTGATATATTAGTAAATTGTGGAAATGGAAGTAGTAAAAATTCAGTAGATGAAGAAATAATAGAAAAAATTAAATTATTGTGTAACGATAGAATATTAGATTACATTATAATTTCTTCAAATACTCCTGAATTTTATAATTACTTAGTTGGTAAAAATGGTTTATTGTTAAATAAAGATAAATATTTCCAAAAATTTGGCACACTATATTGTTGTGGACAAAGTCCTTCAAAAGATGAGGATAAATCTCAATATTTAAGTGCGTTAGATGTTTGTGAAAAACAATGTGATAACATTGTTAAGATTTCTAGAAAAGATTTCTTAAAACCAATTTATTTATTAAATAATAATATTAGTAAAATTAATAGTTCTATAACTTTTCTTGATTATGATTATGCGGTGAAGAAGCGTGATGGTGATCAATATAACGCAATTCCATTTGTGTTTAATATATCTTTTAAAAATAGAGATATGTTAAATTATTTAAACCTTGGTAAAATTAATGATTCAAAGAGTTTAAATGACTTAATTATAAAGAATGAAAAATTATTATTAAATAAAATCAATTATTTACAATTAGGCGATAATGGATATTTTAATGCGGATGATTGTATTGATATGAAAAATTATTATGATGCCATTGATAAGTTAAAGAGTAAAAATAATTTTAATATATTATTAAATTCAAGTTACGGTAAACAAAATAGTGAAGGTAAGAATAAAGTTTTAAATTTTGATAAATTATTGTCTAAAGATAGAAATTTCTTAAAAACAGTTTATTGTACAAATCGATATATAAACAATAGTACGGAAAGTTTAAATGGGACTTTTACAGTAAGAATATATATTGGTAAATTAGTTGGTAGAACAGCGATATTAAAACCTCATTTTGAATTGTATGATTATAAAAATGTCTTAGATAAACAATCTAAATTCTATTATCAAAATGGAACAATAATAAATAAAATGGGTAATAAGGAAGATAAAGAAACAAATAATGAAATGATTGCACTATCAGGTCAAAACGCTTCATTTACTATTGAAGAATTAAAAACAATATATGAAGTATTATTTGAAAAATAGTATAATCTTGACAATGTTTGTAGGATATGATAGAATATTATCGAGAGGTAAGTTTATGAAAAATATATTTGTTAAAATAATAATGGTTTTTATTGCAATATTTAGTATTATTTCTTTTGTAGGATGTAAGAAAGATCCAAATCCAAATCCAAATCCAGATGAAGGTCCACAACCTACATTAGGAGATAACGTTGATGACTAAAAAACAGGTCCATTGGACCTGTTTTTTTCACAAATAAAAAGTGTAATTAAAATTAGTAATATATATATGAAAGGAGTATATATATGAAAAAGATAATTTTAAGTATAAGTTTGTTTATTTTATTATTGATTGGTTCAGTTAATGTTTCTGCTTCTTCGACAGGACATGACGAATATTATGATATTGAATTTCCGAATACTGGTGGAGTAAAATTATTAATTAATATGAGTAATGAAGAGAAGAATAATATGATTAAAGGAGTTAAAAGAAGAGCTTTTGGATGGTCTAGTTATTGTGTTATTCGAGATGAAGAAGTTTTATGTACAGGAGATACGATTTTTTCTAGAAGTAATTTAACTAAGGAAAGTTACAAGTTTAATTATAAGCTTGTTACGACATCTACTACTGAAACTAGTTATTCTTTTACTGGTGATTTAAAAGGAAAAGGATCAGGTAAGATTGATAAGGTATCTGTTTCACTTGATTTAAGTATGAAGGGTGGATATAAGAAAAATGTTAAAAATACTTCAACTGAGACTACAAACTTTTCTATTGATATAGAGCCTAATACAAAAGTTTCTTTGGTAGTTATGGTTGAGGGGTTATTAAGTAGAGGGGCTAGTAGGTTTTATATTTTTGGTATTTCTTTTCAAAAAGGTACATGGGAGTATATTGAGCCTGTAAGAGAGTATTATGAATTACGTGAAGAAGTTATTAAGTAATAAAATAACAATAATTGTATTATTTGGTATTATTATTATAGTTACTGTTGTTTTTTTGTTAATAAGGGATAAAAAAGAGTTTTTGTTTTTAACATATCCTAAAGAACATTGTGTTTTATCAAAAGATGATAATCCAATGTTTACGGTTGAAATTTATTCCAATCATAAGAATAGTGAATATTTAAAAGAAGAAGTTATTGATAGTATTAAAGTTTATGATTTTAATAGTAATGATTTTTTAAGTTGTAAAGTTGATAATATTGAGATGAAAGATGGATATATTGATTATGAAAAAAATCATTATTATAAATATCAACTTAATTTAGTTTTACCTATTAAAAAAGATACTGAGTTTAAGTTTGATAAAGCGTATTTGAATATTAATTATTTAAATAGTGAAAGTATAAGTTTTTATATTGGTAATCTAAATGTATATGAATATCAAAGTAAGAAAGCTTTTATTATTAATAGAATGAAAGGTTTTATTGATAATATTAATAATCAAGATACTTTAACTGGTATATATATGGAATTAATTAATGTTTCTAATAATAATGTTATTATTAAAGAGATTAATTATACTTCTAATAATATTATTAGTAATTATGATTATTTAATGGTTGTTGATTCAATAAGTGAAAATTATAAAGAAAAGATTAGTAATATTGTAAATGATGAATATGATTATTTTAGAAGAAGTAGTTTAGATGATTGTTTTATTGAAGTTAATGATGATGTTCTAAAGTTGTTTATTCCTCTTACTTATATAAAAGAAAGAAGTGTTAATTCAACTGGGATTATTATTAAATATATGATTGATGGTACAATGTATCAACAAGTAATTGATCCTTTTGTCTTTTTCAATAGTTTTGAAAAAAATATAGGAGTTGAACAAGTTGTCTATAATCCAAATAGAGTTTAATCATATATATAAAAAGTATCGTAATTATGTTTTAAAGGATTTTTCTTATATTATTGATAATTTAAAATATAATTTTATTATTGGTAAAAATGGTTCTGGGAAGAGTACTTTAATAAAGTGTTTATTTAATTTAGTAAATTATAAAGGTAATATCAAATTTAATAAGGATATTAATCTTATATATGTTCCAGAAAAGGTTTTTTTACCTGATTATATTAAAATGATTGATTTTATTCAGTTATTAACAAAGAAAGAGATAAGTGAAATAAATAGTTTATTAATAAAGTTTAATATCGAAAAATATCAAAATGAGTATATTTGTAATCTATCTTTAGGTACTAAACAAAAGATGATGTTAATTAGTGGTTTATTAAAAAGTGGTGATGGTTATGTTTTTGATGAACCACTTAATGGTTTAGATGAAAATTCTATTTTAGTTTTTATTGATTGTTTAAAACAATTAATGAATGAAGAAAAATTAATAATTATTGTTAGTCATAGATTAAATAATTATGATTTTAATGAAAAAAGAATAATAGATATAGGTTATCAAAATGATTAAATTACATTTTAATTATTTATTAACAAAAGTTAATATTTTGATATTTAGTATTATGTTATTTATTGTATTGATTAGTAATATTATAAGTATTAATTTATTTGATAGTAATGTTGAGGAGTTTATTAATAGGGAAAATATTATTGTTAATTATAAGAATATGTATTTTTTGATATGTAAATTATTAAATATATTGTTTTCTTGTTATCTATTCGGTTATTCATTTTATTATAATAATGATAATTATTGTGTATTGATTGATAGTTTTAGAAAGAATAGGTTTCCTTATTTAATAAGTAAAGTTATTACTTTATCAATGATTGTTGTTTTTTATAATATTGTTTTGTATTTATTTTATTTATTTATTGGGGTTGTTGGTAATAAGTATTTTGTTTTTCAAATTGATGTTTTTTCATTTTTTATTAAGATTTTGTTTATTAGTTTAATATATGGTTTTGTTTCTGGTGTATTAATAATGTTTTTAAAGAGTTATTTTGTGATTTTAGTTCCTTATATATTATTTATTGCATCTGAAGTTTTGAATGAAAGTGGTAGTGGATTTATTGTCTTTTATCAAATTTTTTTACCAACTGTAAATGATGTTATAAGATTAGAGTTATTGATAGGGGTTTTAGTGTTTTATTTTTTTGTTATGTTGATTAAGTATAATCAACATGAAATATAACGATAAATATATCATATCATTTGACTTTTTAAGGTGTTTGATGTATAATATTAAAGGAAATAAGTAATGAAAAGTAGAAGTCCACTTCTCACCCGATTGATTAAGTCGATGGGTCAAGAGTCATGAAAATAATTCTTTTTTAGAATGTTTAAATGGATTCAGTAGTGGGCGAGGTTTGCCCACTTTTTTCATACATATTTTACAGTTACTAAATATTATCGGAGGTGAAGGATATTAGTAAACCGTTAGATAAAAAAATGGAAAATCAGGTTAATGAAGAAATTACTGCCGAAAAGGTATTAGTTATTTCAGAAACTGGCGAGCAATTAGGAACTATGGATCGTTTAGAAGCATTAAAGATTGCGGAAGATCGTGGATTAGATTTAGTTTGTGTTGCACCGAACGCACCTGTACCTGTATGTAAAATTATGGATTACAGTAAGTATCGTTATGAACAAATTAAAAAAGCTAAAGAAGCTCGTAAAAATCAAAAGGTTATTACTGTTAAAGAAGTAAGACTTAGTCCTACTATCGATACAGGCGACTTCAACACAAAGTTACGTAATGCAAGACGTTTCTTAGAAGAAGGAAACAAAGTAAAAGTAAGTTGTCGTTTTAGAGGTCGTATGATCGAACAAGCAAATAATACTAAGGGATTATTTGAAAAGTTTGCGGAAACATTAAGTGATATTTCACAAGTGGATCAAGCACCAAAATTAGAAGGCTATTACATGAATATGTTATTAAGCCCAATAACAAAGACTAAAAAAGGTAATAAAGGAGATAATTAACATGCCAAAAATGAGATCACATTCTGGAACTAAAAAACGTTTAAAAGTTACTGGCTCTGGTGAATTTAAACGTCAACAAGCAGGTACTAGACACTTAGCACCTGGAAAAACACAAAAACAAACTAGACAATTAAGAAAAGCTAGTCTTGTATCTGCATCAGATAAAAGACGTTTAAGCAAACAATTGTCATTACTTAAATAGGAGGTAAGTTAACATGGCACGTACTAAAGGTGGAGTTGTTAGTAGAAGAAGACGTAATAAAGTCTTAAAACAAGCCAAAGGTTTCTTTGGATCAAAACATTGTTTATTTAAAGTTGCAAATCAACAAGTAATGAAATCTTACATGTATGCTTATAGAGACCGTAAAAATAATAAACGTAATTTCCGTAAATTATGGATTATTCGTATTAATGCGGCTTCAAGAGCAAATGGTTTAAGTTATAACCAATTAATGCATGGATTAAAACTTGCAAATATCGAAATCAACCGTAAAATGTTAGCAGACCTTGCAGTTAATGATGCTGCAATGTTTACAGGTCTTTGCGATACTGCAAAACAAGCATTAGCAAAATAGTAAATAAAAAAGGAACCAATGGTTCCTTTTTTTTAATGTTTCTTTCTAAATATTACAAGAACAGCAGATAATAAAGAAGTAAGAGAAATAATGGAAATTAATGATTTTTTCTTACATCCTTTCTTTTCTGGTTCTGGAGTAGGAGTTGGTTCTGGTTCAGGATCAGAAGGAACTACATTAATTAATTCTAATTGTTTGGAAATAGTAGTGTTATCAGTTTTAGTAAGTGTTACTGTGAAGTAATAATCATATGTATCATAGATTGCGTTGATAGTATATGAGTTGTTATTAGGTGAACTGATAACTGTTTTCCATACATCTCCAGTAAATTTATCACATGTTATTTCTACATTTTTAACGTTACCCCATAGGTATTCATCCCATGTAATATCTACTTTATAGTTTTCTTTATCATAATTAAGTGATAGTGAATCAAGGATTTCTTGATCTGTCATTGGTTCTACTTCACTAGGACGTTTTGCGTCAATTTTGTATTCTTCTACTTTATTACCATTCATATCGTATAGTTTAACGATTAGTTGGTTACCGCTCATTGTTACTACGTTTGCGGCATATGTATAAACAGTAAGAATTTTATCAAATTGTGCTTTGTATTTATCTTGTGGTGGATATTGTTTCATACCTGCTGCAGGTGAAACCATATATGTTGTTCCTAATTCTGCATTATATTCATTTTTATAAGAAGAGTTTTTTCTTAAATAAATATGTTCATGTCCACTGAATGCAAGGTCAACTTGGCATTCTTCAAATGTTGATCTCCAGTGGTTAGTCATCCATTCTGCATCTGATGCGTAGGCACCTGCTGAGTAGCAACCAGGATGTGATATTACGATTATCCAAGTTGCTGGATTGTTTTCAACTACTTGTTTAAACCATGCTTTTTGGATTTCGTTATTATCTTTTTTAATAACGTCTAACATGATTATTAACGCATTACCATATTTAATATAGTAAGAAGAGTTTAATTTTGATTCTGGTCCATTTAATGGATTGTTAAAGAATTGATTAAAATATTCAGGTGAAATATAACCAGGTTGATTATCATGATAGTATTCATGGTTTCCTGGAATAGCTGACCATAGGTAGTTTTGGAAAGAAGTCATTTTATTGAATAAAGCTTTCCATTCATATTCATAACCACCTCTGTCTACATTGTCTCCGGCTGTTGTGATAAGGCCTAAGTTAGTGTTATATTCTTTTTTAAGTACGTTTGTAACTGTAGTTTGTGTTTTTGCAACATAAGTTTCACTTGATGCGTGGATATCAGCTAGAATCATAAATGATCTTTTTGCTGAATCTTGAGCTGTTGATTTAAATGAATATACAGCTGATTCTTCATTACCTGATACTACTTTATAGTAATATGTAGTAGAAGGTGAAAGTCCTGTAAGTGTTGCTTTACAAACATATCTTTTAACAAATCCTGTATTAGAGTCTGTTTCTAATTGTGGTTTTTCAAATTCTGTTACTTCAGGATTTGCTCTTCTAGCATTTGCAGTTGTAAGATTTTGTGTTGTACCGTATAAAACGTATGAGTTAGCATTATTACAGTGGTAGTTGATACCGGCTGTTTCGTGTGTTTCTCCTGCGCTTGCGGTAATGTAGTAAATATTATTGCTTGCTGCTTTTATTTTACCTTGAAGGACAAATAGTCCAAGGGTAAGAATAAAAGTTGCAAGGAATAATTTAGTAATTGTTTTTCTCATTTTATTATTCCTCCTATGATAAAAGATTTTATCACAATTAGTAAAATATCTCAAGAAAAGTAATTATAAAAAATAAGCGAATAAGATTGCTAAAAACATAAAAATATGGTATAATAGTTATGTTAAAATGAAAAGGAGGTAAAAAGATGTATAATTGTTTTAAAGACTGTTTATTGTCACCTAGAAAAATAGGTATGCGTACAGAAATGAAAACAGGTAAAGTAGTATTATATATGTTATTATTATTTATATTATATACTGCATTTCATAGTGTTTATTTTATCTCTAGTTATGGGGTTAATCCAATTATTAATGAGGCTATTTATGAAGATCTTAAACAAGCTGAAGTTGTTGATTTTCAAATTGTCGATGGTAAGTTACAAGGGGCTAATGTTAGAACAAGAAGTGTTTATTTAAAAAATCTTTCTACTGCATTAAATGTTGATGTTACTGCTGTATTTTCTAATTATGCAATGTTAGAAATGCCATTATATGCTAAACATTTATATGTAGTGTTTAAATTAGATCATGTCGAATTCTTTATGCCACTGGCTGATTATTATGATGGTATACAAGAAGATGGTAAAGTTCAAATTAGTAAAAGTAATGGATTATTAACTGCTTTTAATGTTAAATTAACATATGAAGAATTAGAGTTAAAGAATATTGATTTTAATAAGAATAGTAAAAATTATGATTTTACTATTAATACTGTAAGTGGTCAAATATCAGATAAATTTAAATTACCATTTATTATAGGTTCTATTCCTATTATGTTTGTTTTATTAGTATTTTCAATGATGGGTACTAATTTAATGATGGCTGTATTATTAAAAGTTTTTAATCAAACTTTGGATTTATCTTTTGGACAAATATTAAAAATTTGTACACTTTCATCAACTATATCAATAATTATAAATATATTTTCTGTTGCATTAGGAAGCACATTCTTATCATTTGTTGCGGAGATGGTTCATGTAATATACGCAATAGTTGCAGTAAGAGTTGCTTATATGTATAAAAATATTACAAAAGCAGAAAGAACAGGAGAAACTAATGAGTTATAATCATATTAAAATAGATAAAAAATGGCAACAATATTGGGATGAACACGAAACTTTCAGAACACCACTTGTATCTGAAAAACCTAAGTTTTATGCATTAGATATGTTCCCTTATCCTAGTGGAGCAGGTTTACACGTAGGTCATCCAGAAGGTTATACTGCTACTGATATAGTTAGTAGATATAAAAGAATGAAGGGATTTAATGTAATGCATCCAATGGGATGGGATGCATTTGGTTTACCAGCTGAACAATACGCTATTGCAACTGGTAATGATCCTCGTGATTTTACTTATAAGAATATTGCAACATTTAAAAAACAAATTAAAATGTTAGGTTTATCTTATGACTGGACAAGAGAAATTACTACTTGTGATCCTAAATATTATAAATGGACACAATGGATTTTTTGTAAACTTCATAACTTAGGTTTAGCTGAATTAAAAGAAATTGAAGTTAACTGGTGTGAAGGCTTAGGAACTGTTTTAGCTAACGAAGAAATCTTAAATGTTGATGGTAAAATGGTTAGTGAAAGAGGAAATTTTCCTGTGGAAAAGAAACCTATGAAACAATGGGTTTTAAAGATTACAGCCTATGCAGAAAGATTATTACAAGATTTAGATGAATTAGATTGGCCTGAATCAATCAAAGAAATGCAAAGAAATTGGATTGGTAAGAGCGAAGGTGCTTTAATTAATTTCAATGTTGATGGTACTGATAAAAAATTCACTGTTTTCACTACAAGAGCTGATACTTTATTTGGTGCTACATATTGTGTTCTTGCACCTGAACATGCAATTGTTCCTAGTATTACAACTGCTGAATATAAAGAAAAAGTTGAAGAATATATTTCTTTTGCAAAGTCTAAGAGTGATTTAGATCGTACTGAATTAAATAAAGATAAAACAGGTGTATTTACTGGTGCTTATGCAATTAATCCTGTAAATGGTAAAAAACTTCCAATTTGGATTGCTGATTATGTTCTTGCAAGTTATGGAACAGGTGCTATTATGGCAGTTCCTGCTCATGATGAAAGAGACTATGCCTTTGCTAAAAAGTTTGGATTAGATATCATTCAAGTATTAGAAGGTGATGATATTAGTGAACAAGCTTATACTGGTGATGGATTGCATATTAATTCAGGTTTCTTAAATGGACTTAATAAAGCTGATGCTATTGCAAAAATGGGTGAATACTTAAAAGAAAATAATTTAGGTGAATTATCTGTTAATTATCGTTTAAGAGATTGGATTTTCAGTCGTCAACGTTATTGGGGTGAACCTTTCCCTATTATTCATTGGGAAGATGGAACTACTTCATTAATTGATGAAAGTTTATTACCATTAGAATTGCCTATTATGGAAAATATTTCTTTAAGTGGAACAGGTGAAAGTCCTCTTGCAAATGCTAAGAAATGGTTAGAAGTTGTAAGAGAAGATGGTGTTAAAGGTCGTAGAGAAACAAATACAATGCCTCAATGGGCAGGTAGTTGTTGGTATTATATTGGTTATTTATTAAAAGATCGTGATGAATATTTAGATTTTAGTGATCCTGAAGTTCAAAAAGCAATTAATGCTTGGTTACCAATAGATTTATATATTGGTGGTGCTGAACATGCTGTATTACATTTATTATATTCTCGTTTCTGGCATAAGGTTTTATATGATTGTGGTATTGTAACTTGTAAAGAACCTTATCAAAAATTATTTAACCAAGGTTTAATCTTAGGTGAAAATGGTGTTAAGATGTCTAAATCTCTTGGCAATGTTGTTAATCCTGATGATATTGTTAAAGAATATGGTGCTGATGCTTTAAGAACTTATGAAATGTTTATGGGTCCTTTACAAGCGATGAAACCATGGTCAACTCAAGGTGTTGATGGTGCAAGACGTTTCTTAGATCGTGTATATCGTTTATATACTGAACTTGCAACTATTGATGAAAGTAATTCTAATAAAGCGTTAGAAAAAGTATTCCATCAAACAGTTAAGAAAGTTACAGAAGATTATGAAAATTTAAGATTTAATACTGCTATTTCTCAAATGATGATATTTATTAATGAAGCTCATAAGAATACTAATATTCCTCGTGAATATTTAGAAGGCTTCTTAAAATTATTATCTCCTATTGCACCACACTTAGGTGAAGAATTATGGGAATTTATAGGCCATAAAGAAACTATTACATATGAAGCATGGCCTGAATATGATGAATCTAAGATTGTTGATTCAACAGTTACTATTGTAATTCAAATAAACGGTAAAATCCGTGATAAGATTGAAGTTGCAAAAGATACTGATTCTGAAGAAGTTAAGAAACTTGCTCTTGCAAGTTCAAAAGTACAAGAATATTTATTAGGTAAAGAACCAAGAAAAGTTATTGTTGTTCCTAATAAACTAGTAAGTATTGTAATGTAAAAAAATAGGGGGATATGTGAAAATAAGGGATCTTTTTAAAATAAAAAAAGATTTACCAATTATGACAGAAATGGCAATTGATAAAAGTAGATTACTTATTATTCAATTGCCTTTTTTATCTAATCAGGTAATCATTAATAAAACTATAAGTAGGTTATTTTTATTAAATTGGGATAAGATTTATTGGTTTCATAGTATGAATATTGTCGAAGAATATATAGAACAGTTAATAGATAAAAATGATGAAGAAATTTTAATAATAATTTGTTAATTTTTAAATAAAATTATTTACAAACAAAAAAAACTATGATAAAATATAATTGTAAATAACTGAAAGGAGCTGTTTATATGAAAGTTAATATTAGAGGCAAAGAAAATGTCAAATTAAGTCAGGAAGCAAGAGGATACATTACCTCAAAAGTAGAGGCCCTTGAAAAGCTATTTAACAAAAGTGAAAATCTTATCGCTAATGTTTTATGTAAAGGTTATGAAAAATACACAGTAGTAGAAATTACTATTCCTACAAAACATGTAATTTTTAGATCTGAAACTAAAGGTGATACTTTGTATCAAGCTGTTGATCGCGCAGTTGATAAACTTGAACAACAAGTTATTAAGCACAAGAAAAAAGTTAATTCAATGATTAAAAAACGTGAAGGTGTTTCTGCATATTTCACAGGATTAGCAAATGAAGAAGAAACTGAACAAGTTGAAGAATCAAGTGTTGTTAAAACTAAAGAAATTGAATTACAAGTTATGTCAATTGATGAAGCCATTACTCAATTAGAATTACTAGATCATGACTTCTATGTATTTATCAATGAGGAAAACCAAAAAGTTACTGTTGTTTATGCACGTAACGAAGGTGGTTTTGGTGCAATCGAAGTGAAATAAATAGTAAGACATTAGAAGTCTATTAGCGACTTCTAATGTCTTGTTTTTTATAATGATGTTATCGAAAGGAATAAAAGTATGAAAAGAATATTTAGGATAATAATTTGCTTATTCTCTTTGTTTTTTTTGTTAAATAGTAAACCTTATATCTTTTCTAAAGAAGATGAAATAGAAGAATTTAATAAAAATTTTATTGAATTAATAGAAAAAACAAGTACGGATTATAATTTTAATTTTTTAAAAACATTAGAATATGGAAATGCATTACAAGAATTATATTTAATGGTGGATGAATTATGTATGAAATATATCATAGATTATGAAGACCCTTATTTATTTGGGTTTGAATTTAATAATCTTCCAGATGATTTAGTAGATTTATATGATGAAAAAGGAGAAAATGAATTTAGGCGTTTAGTTTATTGTGTCTTATCAGCTTATAAAATAGATCATCCAATAATGTATTTTTTTCATGATGCATCTATATATTCATTTGGTTTTGAGAATTCAAGATTAAATAATATGTCATTAAGTATAGATAGATATGCTTTGCCTTTTTATAAATATGACTATAATAAGATAATATATCAAAAAACTATTGAATATGGCTCATATGCAGAAGGTATTGATTCAGCTTATACAAAAGCTAGAATAATAAACAAAATTATTAGTGATAATATGTATTATGAATATAATGAAGATGGAACTCCTTCACAATTTTGCTATGCTCATAATATATTAGGATTCTTTTTGTATGGTAAAGGTGTTTGTGAAACTTATGCATATACTTTTTCTGTATTAATGAATTATGTTGGGGTTGAATGCTTTTATGTATGTGGCAATTTAGATGAACAAACAGGTGCTTCACATGCGTGGAATATTGCAAGAATGAATAATAATGAATGGTATTGGTTTGATATAACTGTAAATGATGATGATAAAAAAGGAACAGAACAAAAAACATATCTAGCATTCAATAATGATAAAAATAGTGTATCCAATGTACAAAATTATAGTGAATATTACTATAATGATTCTGTTCTTATGAATCTTTATTTTTCATATATATCAGTCCCAGAACTTTCTAAAAGTACTGATAAACCAGAAGATTGGTATACAATAACATATAATGATGTTTCATATGAAATAGAAAATGATAAATTGTATATTTTGGATAATCCAAAACAAAATGAAATCCCCGAAAAGATTGAATTAAAGTGGAGAACATTTACTACTCAGTGTATTCATGATAAATTAATAGATAAAGATAATTGTAAAATGTGTTTGAAGTGTTTTCAATTGCATACAGCAGTTTTAAAAAGTAGATATGTTGAACCCACTTGTACAGAAGATGGTAAAACTATTGAAACAACATGTGCATATTGTAATCAAGTTTTAGAAGAAGGAAAAATAATTCTTAAGATAGGACACACTTTATCAGATTGGATAGTCGATGTAGAACCGACAAAAGATGTATATGGATATAAACATATTGAATGTTTAACTTGTGGGGAAAGAGTACATAATGAAAAAATTCCTAAATTAGGAGGATGTAAAAATAAGTCTTCTGCATTATATAGTTGTTTGTTAATTTTTAATTGTACGGTTGTATTAATGTTGAAAAAAAGGAAATATTAACACTTCTGTTTTATAACAGAAGTTTATTTTAATTTTATATATAAATTTTTAAAAAAATATGGTATAATATATATATGAAAAACTATAGTGAATTTAAAATATTATTAGAACAAATTAGAAAATTAAATAAAAAACCAACTCTATTATTACATAGTTGTTGTGCTCCTTGTAGTTCACATGTTTTGACGTTATTATCAGAATATTTTGATATTACTATTTTGTATTATAACCCAAACATATATCCTACTAATGAATATGATTATAGGGTAGAGGAACAACGTAGATTAATAGAGGCATTAAATTTAGATATTAAATTCTTAGAAGGATATTATGATCATCAAGAGTTTTTAGATTTAGTAAAAGGTTATGAAGACTTACCGGAAAAAGGTTATCGTTGTTATCTTTGTTATGAAATGAGATTATCATATACTGCGAATATAGCAATTGAAAAAGGTTTTGATTATTTTACTACAACATTATCTATTAGTCCTCATAAGAATAGTGATTGGATTAATGAGATAGGTATAAAATATCAAAATGATAAAACAATATTTTTATATTCTAATTTTAAAAAAGAAGATGGATATAAAAAATCAATTGAATTATCAAAGAAATATAATTTATATCGACAAGATTATTGTGGATGTGAATTTTCCCAAAATAAGTAATAATATATTACTTGTAAAAAATGGATAAATTTGGTATCATTATTATAATAAAGTTAACAATGGGGTGAAAATATGTTAAAAGGATTATTTGATCAATCTTATCGTGAATTAAAAAAATGTGAGAAGATTGCGGATAAAGTTTTAAAATTAGAAGAAGAATATAAAAATTTAACTGATGAAGAGTTAAAACATAAAACTGTTGAATTTAAAGAAAGATTAAAAAATGGTGAAACTTTAGATGATATTTTAGTAGAAGCTTTTGCGACTGCAAGAGAAGCTGGTGATCGTGTTTTACATTTAAGAGCTTTCAAAGTTCAAATTATTGGTGCAACAGCAATGCATTATGGTAATATTGCGGAAATGAAAACAGGTGAAGGTAAAACTTTAACTTCTGTATTAGTTGCATATTTAAATGCATTATCTGGTGAAGGTGTTCATATTGTTACAGTTAATGAATACTTAGCTCATCGTGATGCTACAGAAATGGGAGCTGTACATGAGTTTTTAGGTTTAACAGTAGGTTTAAATATTAGAGATATGTCAAGTGAAGAAAAACGAGCTCAATATGCTTGTGATATTACATATTCTACTAATAATGAACTTGGTTTTGACTATTTAAGAGACCATATGGTTCAATATAAAGAACAAATGGTTCAAAGACCTACTCATAATTTTGCGATTGTCGATGAGGTTGACTCAATTTTAATTGACGAAGCTAGAACTCCTTTGATTATTTCTGGTGGAGCAAAATCTGGTCCTAACTTATATGTACAAGCGAATACATTTGTTCGTGGATTACAAGAAGAGGATTATGAAATTGATATTAAAGCTAAGCATGTTGTTTTACTTGAATCTGGTATCGCAAAAGCTGAAAGATTTTTTAATGTAGATAATCTATATGATGTAAGACATGTTACTTTAGTTCATCATATTAATAACGCATTACGTGCTAATTATATTATGGTTAAAAACGTTGATTATGTTGTTAAAGATGGACAAGTTATTATTGTTGACCCTTTTACTGGTCGTTTGATGATAGGGCGTCAATGGAGTGAAGGTTTACATCAAGCTGTTGAAGCTAAAGAAAAGGTTGAAGTTAAAAAAGAAACAAGAACTCTTGCAACTATTACATTCCAAAATTATTTTAGAATGTATAAGAAATTAGCTGGTATGACAGGTACTGCTAAAACTGAAGAAGAAGAATTTAGAAATATTTATAATATGTTTGTTGTTGAGATTCCAACCAATAAACCTGTTATTCGTATAGATGATCCAGATTTAATATTCAAGTCTGAAAAAGCTAAATATCTTGCAATTGCAAAAGATATTAAGGCTCGTCATGAATTAGGACAACCGGTTCTAGTTGGTACGATTTCTATTGAAAACAGTGAACATTTATCTAATTTATTAAGAAAATATGGTGTTCCTCACAATGTATTAAATGCCAAACAACATGAAAGAGAAGCAGAAATTGTTGCACATGCTGGGGAAATTGGTGCTGTTACTATCGCAACAAATATGGCTGGTCGTGGTACCGATATTAAACTTGGTGAAGGTGTAGTTGAACTTGGTGGTCTTGCGGTAATTGGTACTGAACGACATGAAGCTCGTCGTATTGATAACCAATTGCGTGGACGTAGTGGTCGTCAAGGAGACCCTGGTTATAGTAGATTCTACTTATCTGCACAAGATGATTTAATGCGTAGATTTGGTAGTGATCGTTTTGAAAGAGCTCTTTCTTTAATCGCTGATCCTGATGAGGAAGGTAATGAAACTCCACTTGAATCTAAATTATTCTCTAAATTCGTTGAAAGTGCACAAAAGAAGGTTGAAGGAGATAACTTTGATCGTCGTAAGAGTGTAGTTGAATATGATGAAGTTTTAAGAAAACAAAGAGAAATTATTTATGGTCAAAGAAAAGATGTTTTATTCTTAGATAGTGTTGAACCGATTGTAATTAGAATGATTAATTCAGTTATTAATAAATACTTACCTAAATATGCGGAAAATGATAATAAGCATTTAAAAGGTAAAGGTGTTTTAGTTGATGAATTATTAAATGAATTCTGTGGTAAATTCTTTAATCGTAATACATTTAATGAAGATCATTTCTTAGACGCAACTTTGGATGAGGCTAAAGAAATTATTTATGATAAATTTATGGAAGGTTTAAAAGAAAAGAAAGAAATTTTCCCTGATTTATATGAAGAATTCTTAAAAGTTATTGTATTAAAAGTAGTTGATAAACATTGGATGGATCATATTGATCAAATGAGTAGTTTAAGACAAAGTGTTGGATTACAATCTTATGCACAAATTGATCCATTAAGAGAATATCAAAATATTGGTTATGATATGTTCTCTTCAATGATTAGTTCAATCGAAGATGAAGTTGTTATTTTTGTATCTCGTGCACAAGTTAGAGATAATACACAACGTGAAGAACAAGCAAAAATAACAGGAACTTCTGGTTCAAATGATGATAGTTTAAAACGTAAACCTGTAACTAAAGGAAAAGATGAAAAAGTAGGACGTAATGATCCTTGTCCTTGTGGAAGTGGATTAAAGTATAAACATTGTTGTGGTAAAGGTAAATAGAAAGGATTGAGTTTGTTGTTTAACAAACGATTATTAGAACCTATTAAAGGTGAAATAATGAAAATGAATGGATTTTATTTATTATTAGAAAATAAAAATCCTTCAGGATCAATTAAATTTAGACCTGCCTTAGAAATGTTTAATCAAATTAATAAAGAACATAATTTACAAAAGAGCGATACAATTATTGAAACAACAAGTGGAAATATGGGTATCGCTCTTGCTTATATATGTGATTATTATAATATTAATTGTGTAATTGTAATGCCAGAAGGCAGTAAAGAAAAAATAGATAGATTAAAAAAATATCACGCAGAAGTAATATTAACTGATAAAGAAAAAGGAATTTCTTATTCAAGAGAAATTGCAGAAGAATTAGCAATTAAAAATGGGTATTATTATTTAAACCAATTTCATAATATTAATAATCCAAAAGGATATTATAAACTTGCAGATGAAATAATTAAAAAGTTTAATCATATTGATTATTTTATATGTGGGATGGGTACAGGTGGATGTATTACGGGAATTGGTAAGAAATTAAAAGAACATTATAAAAATATTAAAATAATAGGAATAGAACCTGAAGAATCGGCCTATATTACTAATAATGAAATTAAATCTCATTTAATCCAAGGGATTGGAATGACAGTAAAAAGCGATTTCTTTGATATTAATTTAATTGATAAAATTGAATTAGTAAAAGGTGATAATGTTATTGAAAAAACAAAGGAATTATATAAATTAGGTTATGATATAGGTATATCATCAGCTTGTAATATAATTGTTTGTGAAAAATATATTAATAAGTATCCTGATAAAATTATTGTTTCAGTTGTTCATGATGGAATAGATAAATATTTGAGTGATTTAAATGTTTAAATATTATAAACATATTAAACAATTAGATCCTAGTTTAAAATCTTTTTTAGAAATGATTCTTTTATATCCAGGAGTTAAAGCTTATTTTTGGTATAAAATTTCTCATTTTCTATATACTCATAAATGTAAATTTATTAGTAAATTAATAATGTATCAAGTTAGAAAAAAAACAGGAATAGAAATACATCCTGCTTGTATAATTGGTAAAAATTTATTTATTGATCATGGGTTTGGAATAGTAATTGGAGCTACTACTGTAATAGGAGATAATTGTTTGATTTATCATGGTGTTACTTTAGGTAGTAAAAAAGTATATAATAATGATGAAAAAAGACATCCAACAATTGGTGATAATGTTTTAATCGGAGCTGGTTCAAAAGTATTAGGGAATATTAAAATTGGAAATAATGTCAAAATAGGGGCTAATTCTGTTGTTTTAAATGATATTCCTGATAATTGTACTGTTGTAGGTGTAAAGTCAAAAATTATTTAAAAGGAGATATTTTATGGAAAAGTTTGAAATTATTAAATGTCATCAAGAATTCACTCAAAGAATTAATGATTTAATTGATGTGTTAAAACCAGATGAAATAATAAAACAAATAGCATTATATGAAGAAGAAATGTCTCAAGGTAATTTTTGGGATGATAATAAATATGCGGCAAAAGTATTACAAGAATGTAATAGTTTAAAGGAAAAACTTACAACATTAAAAGAAATTCAAATATTAAATGATGATATAGGTACAATTTTAGAATTAAATGATGAAAGTTTATTTATTGGTATAGAAGATATTATTAATACCTTATCTGAAAAGTTAGAAAAATTTGAAGTTAGTTTATTACTAAATGGAGAATATGATTCATTAAACGCAATCATGGAAATTCATCCAGGAGCTGGAGGAACTGAATCACAAGATTGGGCTTTAATGTTATTTAGAATGTATAAAAGATATTGTGAGAAAGCACAATTTAGTTTTGAATTATTAGATTATCAAGAAGCAGATGTTGCTGGAATAAAAAGTGTTACGATTTTAATAAAAGGAATTAATGCATATGGAACATTAAAATCAGAAAGAGGAGTTCATCGATTAGTAAGAATTTCTCCTTTTGATTCTAACGCAAGAAGACACACTAGTTTTGCGGGATGTAATATTACTCCTGAATTTGATAATGATATTGAAATTGATATTAATCCTGAAGATTTAAAAATTGATACTTATCGTTCTAGTGGAGCTGGTGGTCAACATGTTAATACTACTGATTCGGCAGTTAGAATTACACATTTACCTACTGGTATTGTAGTTTCTTGTCAAAACGAAAGAAGTCAAATTCAAAATAAAGAAAGAGCTTTACAAATTCTAAAATCAAAGATTTATCAAAAAACAATTGAAGAAAGACTAAATAGTCAAAAACAAATAACTGGTGAAGTTACTGATAATGGTTGGGGAAGTCAAATAAGAAGTTATGTTTTACAACCTTATAGTTTAGTAAAAGATCATCGTACTAATTATGAATCTTCTAATCCTTTATCTGTTTTAGATGGAAATATTGATGGATTTATAAATGCTTATTTAAAAATGAATCATATTAAAGGTGAATAAATGAAAAAGATATTTAATAAGAAAAACATAAAGAATTTTTTACTAATTAATTTAGGTATTTTTGTATTTTCACTCGCATGTAGTTTTTTTCTAGATATTAATGATTTAGTAGTGGGTGGTGCGTATGGTGTTGCTTTATTAACAAGAGAAATTGTATTTGATATATATGGTTTTGAAATATCAACTTCAGTATTTTATTTTGTATATAATATGATTTTATTATTGATAGCTTTAATATTTATTGGTAAAAAGTTTTTTATTGGTACATTATATGCTTCATTAATATCTCCAGTTTATACATGGATATTAGAATTAATATATAAATATATTTTAACTCCTTTTATGAAAATACCAACTATTCCTGATGTTTTAAATTCAATTGAAGGTATATCAGAAGAATATCAAGAAATATTAGGAGCAGGTGCATATTTATTAATAATTGTATTTTCAGCTGTAATTGCCGGTATAGGATTAGGAATTGCGTTAAAGTACGGGGCTTCTACTGGTGGTACTGATATTTTACAAGTTATTTTATTAAAGAAATGGAAAATTCCTTATTCTGTTGGTTTATTATTAACAGATGGTATTATTGTTTTAATTGCATGTTTTTATAAAGGAAGTTTTTATAGTTTATTATATGGTGTTTTATATATTATAATATCAGGATATGTATTAGATTCAATTGTTTTTTCTGGATTTAATGTACGTGCTGTTCATATTGTAACAACTAAGCCTGTTCAAATAAAAAATGCAATATATAAAAATATTGCTCGTGGTGTAACGGAAATGTCATCTAAAGGTGGATATAAGGAAAAGAATCAAGCAACATTAGTTTGTGTAATGTCAAATAGTGAATTCTTTAAAATGAAGCCTATTATTCAAAGTATTGATGAATCTTCTTTTATATATGCTGTTCGTGCAACCGAAGTTCATGGTGAAGGGTTCTCATATGAAAGTATGTCGGAAACTAATCTAGTAGAGGAATAAGATGAGTATAGAACAAACAATGGTAAAAATAGAATTAGTAAAACAAAAAAGAAATAAATACGAAGTATTTACTTCAGTTGATGAAAAAGGTATTATTTTTACTGAAGAAGAAATTGTTATTAATCGTATTATAAAAGGAGTTACTTTCACCAAAGAAAAGTGGGAAGAAATTAAGAATAAACATGAACAATCACTTTTATATGAAAAAGCATTAAAATATATTTCTTATAAACCAAGAACAATTCAAGAAGTAACAAATCATTTAAAAGAATTATCAGATGATTTAAATATTATTAATGAAATAATTGAAAAATTAATAAAATTAGATTTCTTAAACGATACTAGATATGCATATAGTTATTTAGAAAGTTCAATAAGAACCGGCTATGGTCCTATAAAAATATCACATGAATTACATAACAAAGGAATTGAAGAAAAAATAATAAAGGAAGTTTTATTAACTTATACAACAGAACAACAAATAGAAGTTGCGTATAATGTTTCAATAAAACATTTAAAATTATTAGATAAATATCCAATGAGAAAACAAAAAGAATTGTTATCTCAAAAGCTACTTAGATGTGGTTTTAATTATTCCATTATCAATCAAGTAATACCATTAATGAGTTTTAATTCTGATAATATGGAACAATTAGAAAAAGATTATGAAAAGATATCTAAAAAGACAAATGATAAAAATAAGATTATTCAACATTTACTTCAAAAAGGTTATGAATATTCAGATATTAAGAAGATATTAAACACAACTATATATGAAGAATAATATTATAAAGTCGTAAAAGAAAGGAGATCAAGTAATATAAATTTTTAATTATTTTGATGTTATAAAGTTATATTATTAAATAAGTTATGAAGAAAAATACTGTTATAGTACTTTTAATAATCTTTGTCATCATGTTTGGTATTTATTTATTTATATAATAATGTATTTATGCCTTTTAAAGGAGAAAATAAAAATATTTTGTTTTCACCTACAAACTATTCTTTAAATTATGAGGAGAAATTTAAAATTTTTTATCATGATTTTTTAGAATATGAAGATTATGAAAAGAAATATGATACAGAGTTTTATTATTGCTTTGGATATAAATCTTTAATTCCTCAGTATACTTTGACATCTAATAAGTTCGCTATTGAGGCATATTCGTATGTTGTTAAATGTGGAGAAGATTATGATTTAACTAAAGAAAGAATATTAACTGAATTTAAATTTGTGAACACACCTGTTTTATTATCTTATGAATTGGATTATATAAGTTATGAATCATTTTTTAATATTAACGGAACAGTTTATCAAGAAATTCATTATGATTATTTTTTAGAAGAATATGGTTATCAAGATCCAGATGATTTTCGAACGTTTTCTTATTGGTTCGGATATAACGATGATAGAAAAGAAATAATTTTTTCTTATATATTTAAAGATACAAGTGGTACTAGATTAGAAAAAAATGATGCAATATTTTTGATAGAAAACAATTTATATTCTTAATAAAAATTCAAAAAGTATCAGATGATGTAATACGTTATATCGAAAGAAAATATAAATAAAAAACTTGAAACAAACATCACTTTTAACATTAAGGGTGAAACTGATAATCTCAGTTTCATCCTTTCTTACATTTAGTGGACAAGAGCGAAACCTAGGTATCCCAGTTGTCGCAACAGTCGAAAATGCGACTTGTTGTATTTTATAAATGTTAAAATAAAAGTACCCAATTGTGTTCATTTAACTATCCTCAGTTTGTAATAACATTATAACAAGAATTTCTTTTTTTACATAAAAATACACCAATAAAAAAGCGTGTGGTCACCACACACTAATTTATAGGTATAGATAAACCACACACTTCTTTATATAATCAATTTTCTAATTTTTATTTATTGTCTTGACATACTATGTAATGTATAGTATAATGTTATCGGAGGTATTAATTATGGACGTTCAACTTAAAAAAGGAATAATTGATATATGTGTTTTATCTAGTTTAATGGATGGACCATCATATGGGTATAAAATAATAAAAGATATTTCTGATAAAATAGAAATATCAGAATCAACATTATATCCAATTTTAAAAAGACTAGAACAAAACAAATATGTATTAGTTAAAACAGAAGAATATCAAGGAAGATTAAGAAAGTATTATCATATTACAGAAGAAGGAATTAAAAAAATTAAAGAGTTTTTAATTGAATTTGAAGAAGTAATAAAAACAATTGAATATATAAAGGAGAAATGTTATGAATAAAAAAGAATTTCTAAGAGAACTTTCATTTAGACTTATATTTATGAAAAAAGATGATAAGCAAGCTATTCTAGATTATTATAGTGAAATGATAGATGACTATGTGGAAGATGGTTATACAGAAGAAGAAGCAGTTTTAAAATTAGGTAGTATAAAATCAATTATTAAAAATATTAAAGAATCAAAAGATAATGAAGATAGTATTGAATATATTGAAAAGAAATTAGAATTTAAATCTGAAGGAATAACTAATATTAGTTTAACTGCTTTAAATAGAAAAATTAAAATTGAAAATTCAAATGATGAATTAATTCACCTAGAATATAGCGAAAGTGAAAAAGATTATATAAATATTGAAATCATTGATAATAAATTAAATATTGAAAATGTTGTTGAAAAACAAAATGGTATTAATTTTATTATAAATAAAATAATAGATACTAATATTATTTTATATATTCCAGAGTCTTTTATTTATGATTTATATATATGTACTAAGAATTCTGCTATTATATCTGAATGTGAATTAAATTTAACAAATGGATCATTTATAACAACAAATGGAACTTTAAATATTCAAAATGTTTCTTCAACAAATGATTTATTATTTACTACAACAAACGGAGCAATTAAATTAGAAAAAATATCTGCAGAAAATATTAATATTAAATCAACAAACGGAGCAATTAAATTAGAAAAAATAGATAGTAAAGAACAATTAAATATGTCTACAACAAATGGTTCTGTTAACTTTGATAATATAATATCTTCAAAAGAAATAAAAATCAAAACAGCAAATGGTTCTATTAAAGGAACAATAGGAGAAGAACAATCTACATATTCTATAGAATCTCATACTGTTAATGGTAGAAATAATTTATCTAATATTGTATTAGATAGTGATAAAAAACTAATAGTAGAAACTGCAAACGGTTCTATTAATATTCAATTTAAAGAATAAAATTAAAACCATTACTTTTGAATTAATTTTTTGTATAAAAATAAATATGAACATTAAATCATAGTAATTATAAAAAAATTATCCTTTATCTTTCTCTTGATAAAAAAGTGAATTTGTAGTAAAATGATAGTGGAGGAGTTGAATATGAAGATGATTAAAAAAGTATTATTTATATTTATAACAATTTGTTCATTATTTTTACTAGTAGATGGTAAAGTTTTTGCGGCATCTACATCTGAATGGAAAGGTGAATCAGATTGTATTACAAAAGTTAAAGAAGAAGAAGAAATTGATTTATATGGTGTTGCAACATACCATGAAGATTTAATTACTTCTAAAGTTAATGGTGTTGCACAACAAATTGAAAGAAGAACTCATTGGGTAGATACTCAATCATGGGGTAATGATACAATGTTAGTTAACTGGACTAATTCAGTTAATGAGCATGACTGGAAAGGTACAAAGATGACTGATCTAGCACGTCAATTTGAAAAGGAAAATCCTGGATGGATTGTTGTTGCTGGTATTAATGCTGACTTTTTCCATATTTCTTCATCTGGAATGTATCCTGCTAACTGTGAACCAGTAAATGGAAGCAGCCAAATGGGAAATTTATTAAAACCTTTTAGTGATCTATCAGGTGGAGGCGGCATCTTAGGTTTCAAAGAAGATGGATCATATATATACGGACAAGCTACAACTTCTGAAAATGAATATGTTGAAGTATTGGATGAACAAGGAAATGTTTTAAAAAGTGTTGAAATTAACAATTTAAATAAGGTTCCTACTGAAACTGGAGTCACATTATTAACACCTAATACATATGGTCAATATCCAAAATCATTTGATTTAACTGGATATAAAGTATTTGTTGTTGATTACAAACTACATCGTTTGGATAGACGTACTCAAAAAGTATATATTAAGGGAAGCGTTACTGAAGTAAGAGAAGGAACTACAGAAGAAAAAGTTGAAAGAAATTGTGGATATGCTTACTTAGTATCAAAAGATGGAAGCTTGGATGGTGTTTTAGAAGTAGGTACAACTTTAAGATGTCAAACTAATTATACAGGTTCTTGGGAAGGTGTAATAAACGCAAGTGGATATTATGCTCAAATGTTAAAAGATGGCCAATCATTATTCTATGATTCTGTAGCAAACAAAGAAGAAATTTCAAAGATATATGACTATAGTTATATTAATTGTGATAAAAATAGAACGTTTATAGGTTTTAAAGAAGATAATTCACCTGTTATGGTTGTTAGCCAAAGAGCACAAGGTTTAGGTCATACATATTATGAAGAAGCTGAAATCTTAAAAGAATTAGGCTGCGTTAATGGTTTCGTATTAGATGGCGGTGGTTCTGCATGTATGATTATTAGAACTGAAACAGGATCATTTGAAGTTGTTAATGAATGTCAAGATGGAAGTCCTCGTTCTGATGCTAATATTATTATGATTGTTACAAGAGATCCTGGTATCACACCAATTGTTGAAAAATCATCTCGTTTCACTTGTGATATTAATGTATTAACAGAAGGTCTTGCTTTAACAGATCAAATTAGTAATATTCGTGTTACGGTTGGTGATCAAACTAAACCTTTTAATGGTTCACCTGTTCATTTCGATAATTTAGAAGAAGAAACTACTTATACAGCTATTGTAGAATATGATTTTACATCAGATGGTCAAACTGTTACTAGATTTGAAAAACGAACATTCAAAACAGCATCGTTTGTTAAACCTTTAGTAATGTTTAAGACTGAAGCTTTACCTGAAGGATTAAAGATTACTAAAAATACTGAAGGAATAGTTAAAAATGTTATTGTTCATGTTGGTGATGAAGTTTATAATATGGGTGATGTAGATAGTTTTGAAGCGGATGATTTAATTATGGATACTGAATATTTAGTTTCATTTGAATATGATGTTGAGGATCCTGAATCAGGAAGAATATATCATTATCATGATGAAGCTTTCTTAATTTCTACTCTTGCGTATCGTTTACCTACTATTACTAGATTTGAATTTTTTAATAGAACTGAAGATAAGTTTACTTTCAAATATGCATATACTGATAAAGATGATGTTGTTGTTAGAGCATATTTAGATGTTAATGGTGAACAAGTTGAATTAACTAAAAAATCAGGTAGTGTTACTTGTGAGGGTATATATTTAACTGATACTCCATATAAGTTCAAACTTGTTATTGAGTATGAGCATGAAGGTGAAAAGGGAAGTATTTCTTCAGATGAAATTAATTTTGGTTTAGTAGAAAAAGAGAAAAAAGGTTGTAAGAAGAAAAATTTAATGGAAGTTATGATGTTAACATCAAGTATTTCTGTAGTATTATATCTTCTTAAGAAAAAACATTAATAAAAATAAAATCACCAGTATATAATATATTGGTGATTTTTTATGTCTAAAAGAAATAATGTAAATAATGGAATTAGAAATATATCTAAGAATTTTACTCCTGCTAATAAAATAGAGGAAAATGTAAAAATGGAAATTGCGAAAGAACAAAATATGAAAAAAAATAAAACTATTTTCAAAGGAAAATAGTTTTTATTTAACTTGCAAAAAAAATAAAAAAAAGATATTATATAAAATGAGGTTAAGATTATGAATAGAAAAGAAAGAATAAATTGGATAGTTAAAGTATCAATTTTCGCAGCAATGTCTTCTGTTTTATATTGTTTAAGATTTCCGTTACCATTCTTTCCTTCATTTTTAGATGTTCAATTTTCTAATTTACCAGCTATTCTTGCAGGATTTATTTTTGGACCTTTTGGAGGAGCAATTGTAATAGTAATTAAAACATTATTAAAACTTCTTATTCAATCTTCAGGTACAGGTGGAGTAGGAGAAGTTGCTGATTTAGTAATTGGTTTAATAGTAGTAATTCCATCATCAATTATTTATCAAAAGAATAAAACTAAAAAAGGTGGAGTAATTGCGTTATTAGTAGCTGGTACTTGTTGGGTAGTAGGATCAGTTGCGGCGAATTACTTTTTCTTAATTGATTTTTATGCTTATATAATTGAAGGTGGAATGGCTGTTTTAGTTTCTTATTGTAGTGATGTTATTCCTAACGCAACAGTTGAAAATTTTAAGAATTTGTATATTTTATATGCAGCACTTCCTTTTAATACATTACTATCGAGTGTTGTATTAACTGTTACTTTCTTTGTATATAAGCATTTATCAAATATTTTTAAAAAGGATTTTCTAAAATAAAAAAGCTTCAATGAAGCTTTTTATTTTTCAAAAAATTGTTTTAGGAATTTTAATACTCCTTGATTAATATTACTATCAGTAATATATAAAACTTTTTCTAATACATCAGGAGTAGAGTTTTTCATTCCTACACTAATACCGACTTTTGATAAAATTCCTAAATCGTTATATGCATCTCCAAATGCAATAATATTTTCAAGAGGTATATTATATTCATTTTGAATAATTTTTAATCCATTACTTTTATCAACGTGTTTATTATATACTTCTACAACATGATATTTACCTGGTCCCCAGTATCTTGCTTGAAGGGTATCTGAAAAGTTTGTTTCTACATAGTTTATTAAAGTATTAACAGCTTTTTCTTCAACAAAGAAAATACCACTATGTGGATCAGTTGTTAAAATATCTTTAATATGACCGGTAAATAGTCTGCTTCCTTCTAAATGAAGAAAAGGAATGATTTCATCTGTTTTTTCGTGTAAGTATATATCATCATATACTTCACAAAATAAATTAATTAGTGATGGTTTAATAAAATCATAAATTGTTTTTATACTTTCCTTATTTATTTTTAAATCAACATATATATGATTATTAGTAGGATTAGATACAAGTGCACCATTATAATTAATAATTGGTGTTGATAAATTTAGATTATCATAAACAAATTTGCTTGATCTTAATGGTCTTCCTGTTGCAATAGAAATATTATGACCAAGTGACTTTAAATATCTTAAGTATGAAAATGTTTCTTCGTCTATAGAATTAAAGTCCCATAGTAATGTTCCATCTAAATCAATAATAATATAATATAAGTTATTCATATAAACTCCCTAAATAGCTAATTTATTGTATTATACCATATTTAAAAAAATAAAATAAAAAATATTGCCATTTTTCTTAAAATGTAGTAAAATATAAAAAGCAATAAAAAATATAAAAGGCGGCATCGAAATGTTTAATAGAAAGAAAAAAGAAAAAACTGTACAACCAGAAAATAGAAAGAGGGAACACTACATTCCTTCTATAACAAGAGAAGAAAAACCTAAAGAAGAAATTAAAGAAGAGAAAAAACCAGTAGTAAGTGATGGTTTTAGAGAAACAGTAGGATACCACCGTGATCCTAGTTATTATGATCCAATCCGTGGTAAGAAAACAACTCCTAAAAAAGAAGAAGTTAAAGAAGAAATTAAAATAGAAGAACCAGTTGTTGAAGAACAAGTATCATATGATGAATTTGATTTAGATACTGAACTTGCTCAACAACAAGAAGAAAAAGAAGAAGAAATTGTTGAAGAAGAATATTACGAAGAACGTCCTGTTATTATTGAAGAAAAACCAAAAGAAGAACCAAAGGTTGTTCCTTCAAAACCAGTTAAAACAAAGAAACATTCTAAGTATACTCCTCCTAAATTAGAATTCTTAAATAGAGATACTCAATCAAAAGCAGGTAATGATGAACTTGCAAGAAGACAATGTGAAATTATTAATCGAGTATTAAAAGAAGCTAATATTGGTGCTGAAGTAGTTAAATATATATTTGGTCCTACAGTTACACAATTCTTAATTAAAATTAATCCAGGTGTAAATGTTAAAGTAATTAATTCTTGTGAATCAAATTTAACAATGTATTTAGAAGTTGAAAGAATTAGAATTCAAACACCTATTCCTGGTAAAAGCTTTGCGGGTATTGAAGTTCCTAGAACTCCAGATCAAAGACACAATGTTTTACTTGGTGAAATGCTTGCAAGTAAAGAATTCAGAGAATCAAAAATGTATTTACCTATTGCTGTAGGTCAAGATAACTATGGTACTAATGTATATGCTGATATTACAGAAATGCCTCATGCTTTAGTAGCTGGTACTACTAAATCAGGTAAAAGTGTATGTTTAAATGTTATTATTTTAAGTTTATTATATCGTTTTTCACCAGATGAATTACAATTAATATTAATAGATCCAAAAAGAATTGAACTTGGATTATATGAAGGAATTCCTCATTTAATAATGCCAACAATTACTGATCCTGAATTTTTCCCTTATTGTTTAACATGGATAGTTGAAGAAATGGAAAGACGTTATTTAATATTTGAAGAATATGGAGATCATAATATTCAAGATTTAAATAAAACACTAGAACAAATGGGTAAACCTAAAGTACCTTATTTAGTTGTTGTAATGGATGAGTTTAGTGACTGGATTATTGAAGCTGGTGCTGATGCGGAAAATAAATTACAAAAGATTGCTCAAAAAGCACGTGCTGCTGGTATTCATATTATTCTTGCTGCACAACGTCCTTCTAAAGATGTTATTAAAGGTAGTATTAAAGCAAACTTTGATACAAGATTTGCATTTAAAGTATCTTCATTTGATGATGCTCGTGTTATCTTAGGTGGTAGTGGAGCTGAAAACTTAGAAGGTCGAGGAGATATGTTATTCAGATATGCAGGTCAAAGTGATAAACGTCTTCAAGGTACTTTTGTAAGTGGTGGAGAAATTAAACGAGTTATTAATTATTTAAAAGAACATAATCCTGTTGATTATTTAGTTACAAAAGAAGAATTACAACAATCAACAACAGCAAGAAAAGTTGAAGTTAAAGGTCAAGGAAGATTAGATCCTAGTTTTGAAGAAGTTGCGTATTACATTGTTAGAAATAAAGTTGGTTCTAATAATCAAATTATGCAACAATTTGGTATGGGGTTTAATCGTGTAACTGATATTTTTAACGCATTAGAAGAATTAGGTGTTGTATCTAAAGTAATTAAAGGTAAACCACGTGAAGTATTAGTTGATGAATATCAATTAACAGAAATATTAGAAAACTCATAAGAAAGAAGGTGAGATAATGAATGAAGTAGAATATCAAGAAGATAATTTAGAAAAAGAGAATAATGAAGAAAATGAATTATCAGAAAAGTTAAATAAAAATATTCTTAAGAAATTATTTTATTTTATTATTTGTGGTTTAATATTTGTCTTATTATATGCTTTTAATATTAAAAATAAATTATCTAATAATGTAAGTACTAGTTCTACTACTGATTTTGTTAAAATAATTGGTATTAGTACAATGGGTATTGCGGTAGTACTTTGTATATTCTTTATTATTGATTTATTAACTCATCAAAAATTAACAAAAGGTATAGAAAAATTAAGTTTAAAAGTTAAAAATATTTTATATAATGTTTTAGATTATTTACTTATTTTACCTATATGTGCTATTGTGGCAAACATATTATTCGGATGTGTTTTTACAATAGCTGAAATAAGTGGAGCATCAATGATGCCAACACTTGTTAATGGTGAAGAAGTATTAGTATTATATAATAAGGAAATAGAATTTCAATCTGTTGTAGTATGTTATATTAATGAAGATGATAATTATATTGATATGAACATTAAATATTCAGCAGGATTAATTGATGGCAAATATGAAGATTATTATGTGAAAAGAGTAATCGGAATGCCTGGTGATTCAATAAGTTGGGATTATGAAAATGGTTTAACAGTGAATGGAAAATATGTTGAAGAAAAATATTTATCAGAAAACTATATTTCTGAAGCTGCTCCAGTATTAGATGTTTTCTATTATGAAAATGGCGAAAAATGCTTAGTAGAAGTTAATGAATTAGGAGAATATGTTATTCCTGAAGGATATTATTTCGTAATGGGAGATAATAGAAAAAATAGTACAGATAGTAGAAAAATAGGACTAATTAAAGAAGAAAATATTATAGGTGTAGTAACAAGACATATGAATGTAATAATTCCAGGAGATGAAATAAAATGATTCAATGGTATCCTGGCCATATGGCCAAAGCTTTAAGAGAAATAGAAGAAAAAATTAAGTTAGTAGATTTAATAATTATTCTTTTAGATGCGAGAGTTCCAATGTCTTCATATAATCCTGTTTTTAAAAAACTATTTCATAGTAAAAAATGCTTATATATTTTAACTAAAAAAGACAAAGCAGATGATAATCAAACAACTAAGTGGTTAAAATATTATGAATCAGAAAATCATATGTCTATTTCAATGGACGCAAGAAAACCACAAAATTCAAAAATCGTTTTAAAGAAAGCAGAAGAACTATTAAAAGAAAAAAGAGAAAAAGATTTAAAACGTGGTTTGAAACCAAGACCGATTAGAACAATGATCGTAGGAATACCTAATGTTGGAAAATCAACTTTAATAAATGCCCTTGTTAATAAAAGAGTAGCAAACGTAGGAGATAAACCTGGTGTAACTAAAACACAACAATGGATTAGAATTAATCAAAATTTTGAATTATTAGATACTCCTGGCATTTTATGGCCTAAATTTGAAAATCAACAAATTGGTACTCATTTAGCTATTTCAGGAGCTATTAAAGATGATATTTTACCTATTGATGAAATTGGATTATATTTAGTTGATTTCTTAAAAAAATATTATCCTAATTCATTAATTGATAGATATCAATTAGATATTAATAAAACAAATATTGAAATAATTGAAAGTCTAGGAAAAAAACAAAATTATTATTTATATAATTCGAAAGATGTAGATAGTGAAAAAACAATTAAATTCTTACTTCAAGAATTTAGAAATAATGATTTAGGTAAAATAACATTAGACCAATACGAGGAATTACCAAATGAAGAATAATTATCAATACGAAACTGAATTATATAATGATGGTAAAATATATATAGCAGGTGTTGATGAAGTAGGAAGAGGACCATTAGCCGGACCCGTTGTTGCTGCGGCAGTTATTATGCCAAAAGATTGTTATATTGAAGGCGTAACAGATTCTAAAAAGTTATCCGCTAAAAAAAGAGCAGTGTTAAAAAAAGAAATCGAATCAAAAGCTCTTGCAATAGGAATATCATTTATTGATGAAAAAACAATTGATGAAGTAAATATTTATCAAGCTTCTAAGCTTGCAATGTTAGATGCGTTAAGTAAATTAGAAGTTACACCTGAAGTTGTTCTAGTTGATGCAATGCCATTAGAATTAGAAATGCCATCTATTTCTATTATTAAAGGTGATGAACTAAGTTTTATGATAGGTTGTGCAAGTATTATTGCAAAAGAAACTAGAGATGATTTTATGATTGAATTAGATAAAAAATATCCAGAATATGGGTTTGCTAAACATAAAGGTTATCCTACTAAAGCTCATATTGAAGCAGTTTATAAATACGGTGTTTTAGATATTCATCGTAAAACATATAAACCAATATCAGAAATGATAAAAAAGGAAATGAATTAATTCATTTCCTTTTTATTACAAGATACTATATTAAATATAATGCATAGTTAAGACATTTAAAAAAATTTTACTTTTTTTAAACATTTTTTAAAAAATAATGATATAATGCAGGAACGGAGGGATGTTATGAAGTTAGTAATAGTTGAGTCGCCTGCAAAAAGTAAAACAATTCAAAATTATTTAGGAGAAGACTATATAGTTGAATCAAGTATTGGACATATTAGAGACTTATCTATAAAAGGTAAAGGTGGATTTGGTGTTGATATTAATAATAATTTTAAACCAGATTACGTTATCTTAAAAGATAAACATGATGTAGTAAAAAAACTTAAAGAAGCAGCTAATCAAGCAGATCATATTTACCTTGCAACCGACCCAGATAGAGAAGGGGAAGCCATTAGTTGGCATTTAAGTGAAGTATTAGAACAACCTAGTTCTAAAGTATCAAGAATTGTCTTTAATGAAATAACAAAGAGTACAATTTTAAAATCTATTAAAAATGATAGAGATATTGATATGAATCTTGTTCATTCACAAGAATCAAGAAGAATATTAGATAGAATTATTGGATTTAGATTGTCAAGTTTACTACAACAAAAAATAGGTTCTAAATCTGCTGGTAGAGTACAATCAGTAGCTTTAAAATTAGTAGTTGAACGAGAAAGAGAAATTAATGCTTTTGATAAAGTAGAATATTGGGATATAACTGCTTTATTATATAAGGAATATAAAGAACATGAATATCAATTAAAAGCTAAATTTGTCGGAACGAAAGATGAAAAAATAACAATTAAAAATGAAGAAGAAAATAATAAAATAATATCAGAATTAACAGGTGGAGAATATATTATTGAAAATATCAATAAAAAAGAAAGAAAAAGAAGTTCAAAGCCTCCATTTGTTACTTCAACATTACAACAAGATGCTGGTGCGAAATTTGGTTTTAATGCGAAAAGAGTAATGACTATAGCACAAAAACTATATGAAGGTATTGAATTAAAAAAAGAACGTGTAGGTTTAATAACATATATGCGTACTGACTCTACTCGTTTATCAGAAGAATTTATTTCTGCTGCAAGAGATTATATCATTACTAAATATGGTGAAGAAAATTATAAAGCCGAAAAGAAAGCAAAAAACAATAGTAAAAATATTCAAGATGCCCATGAAGCAATTAGACCAACAGATATAGAAAGAACACCAGAAAGTGTTAAAAAATATTTAACTGCAGATGAATTGAAATTATATACTTTAATTTATAATCGTGCTGTGGCTTCATTAATGGTTGATGCTACATTAGAAGATACTAAAGTAGATGTTGTTAATAATGGCTATTTATTTAATTTATCAGGTGAAAAAGTTATTAATCCTGGTTTCCTTGCGGTATACGAAGAAACTAGTATTGATGATACTGAAGAATTTGAAAAATTACCTGAATTATCAATAGGTGAAAAATTACCGTTAATAGAATTAACATATGAACAAAAATTCACTCAACCACCTCATAGATACACAGAAGCAAGATTAATCCGTAAAATGGATGAATTAGGAATAGGTAGACCATCTACTTATGCTTTAACAATGGAAACTATTAAAGCAAGAAGTTATGTTACAATGGAAAAGAGAACATTTATTCCTACTGATCAAGGTGTTTTAACAACAGAACAATTAGAACAATTCTTTGGCTCAATTATTAATGTTCAATATACTGCTGAAATGGAAACTATTTTAGATAAAATAGCAGCAGGTGAAGCAGTGTGGTATGAAGAACTTGCGAAGTTCTATGATCAATTTGCTCCATTAATTGATTATGCAAGGGATAATATGGTTAAAATTTATCCTAAACAAACTGATGAATTTTGTCCTGTTTGTGGTCTTCCATTATTTATAAGAAGAGGACCATTTGGTGAATTTACTGCATGTTCTGGTTATCCTCATTGTAAGTTTATAAAGAAAGCTCCGAAGAAAGAAGTTGTTAAAACGGGAGTGATTTGTCCGGTATGTAAAGAAGGGGAAATTGTTGAAAGAACGAGTGGAAGAGGTAGATCTAAAGGAGCACTTTTCTATGCTTGTGATCGTTATCCTAAATGTAAAACAACATATTCTGGTATACCACTTGAAGAAACTTGTGAAGTTTGTTCTTCTCCAATGATTAAAGTTGGGGATGTTATAAGATGTGGTAATGAGCGTTGTGAAACAAATGTTAAGGATAAAAAGAAAAAAGAATAAAAAAATTGTCATAAAAGATGGAAAATGCTTGCATTTCCATTTTTTTTGTGATATAATATTAATGTAACAAGGCAGTGCCTTGTTATACATATCCCCTAAAAGAGGGTCCCCCCCCTCTAACCCCTTCCTGTCAGATGGCCCCACCATCTGACTTTTTTATTTCTTTATATGACTTGCAAAAATGAGGTATTTATAGTATAATAATTATAATATTAATAGCGATTGAAAGGAATCAAATATATGGGCTTATTTGATTTGTTTAAGAAAAAACAAAAAACAGAGAAAAATGATAAATATAATAAAGGTATGAAAAAAACTAGAAAAGGATTATTAGGTAAACTAAAATCTATTCTATCTAGTCATAATGAAATATGTGAAGAATTATTTGATGATTTAACAGATGCTTTTATCATGGCAGATATAGGTGTTGAAACAACACTTAATTTTATTGAAGAACTAAAAGAAGATGAAAGAGTTCAAAATGTTACTTCAGTTAAAGAATTACAAGAAATTATCGTAGATAAAATGTTTGAATTATATTTGAAAAATGAAATTGTTAATAATAATTTAAATGTTCAAAAAGAAGGTTTATCTGTATTCTTATTTGTTGGTGTTAATGGAGTAGGTAAAACTACTACTATTGCGAAAGTAGCATATAAACTTAAACAAGAAGGAAAGAAAGTTCTTTTAGCTGCGGGTGATACATTTAGAGCAGGTGCTGTAGACCAACTAGAAATTTGGGCTGAACGTGTAGGTGTTGATATTGTAACTAAAAAAGGTGCAACTGATCCTTCAAGTGTTATTTATGATGCAATTGTTAAAGCAAAAGAAGGTAAGTATGATGTATTATTATGTGATACAGCAGGTAGACTTCAAAATAAAGTTAATTTAATGAAAGAACTTGAAAAGATGAATCGAGTTATTACAAGAGAAGTACCTGATGGTCCACATGAAACTATTTTAGTTATTGATGCGACAACGGGTCAAAATGGTTTATCTCAAGCTGAAGCATTCTTAGAGGTTACTAATATTACTGGTATTATTTTAACTAAATTAGATGGTACTAGCAAAGGTGGTATTGTTCTTGCAATACGTGATAAATATAATATTCCTATTAAAATGGTAGGCTTAGGTGAAAAAATGGAAGACTTAGAATATTTTGATTTAGAAGAATATATTGGTGGTCTATTTATTGATTCAGAGGATGATGAAAATGAGTAATGATTCTTTAGAAAAGAAAAATTATTATAATTTATTATACGGATATTATCAAGGATTATTTACTGAAAAACAAAGATTGATCTTTGATTTATATTATGGTGAAGATTATAGTTTAAGTGAAATATCTGAAAACTTAAGTATTAGTAGAAATGCTGTATGGGATGCGTTGCAAAAAATGCATTTAAAGTTAGAAGAATATGAAAGTATTCTTCACTTAGTAGAAAATAATAATAAATTAGAATCTTATTTATTAGAATTAGAAAAACATTCTAATGAAGAAGGTATTAAAATAATTAATAAAATAAGAGAAATGGAGTGATTTGATGCCATTTGAAAATTTAACAGATCGAATAAGAATGTCATTAAGACGCTTAACAGGACGCGGTAAGTTAACAGAAAAAGATATTGATGAAGCAATGAGAGAAATACGTGTTTCTTTACTCGAAGCTGACGTTAACTATAAAGTAGTAAAAGAATTTATATCTAATGTTAAAGAAAAAGCTCTTGGCGAACGTGTAATGAAATCATTAACACCTGGTGATCAAGTTGTCAAAATTGTTTATGAAGAATTAGTTAAATTAATGGGTGAAGAAGCTGTACCTCTTAATTTAAAATTAAATGGTATAACTGTTATTTTAATGACAGGTTTACAAGGTAGTGGTAAAACAACACATGCTGGTAAATTAGCTAACTATTTAAGAAAAAATAATAATATGAAACCATTATTAGTAGCAGCAGATATTTATCGTCCAGCAGCTATTAATCAGCTTGTAACAATAGGTAAACAATTAGAAATAGATACTTTCCAAATGGGTATCTTTACTAAACCTCCTGTTATTGCAAAAAAAGCTTTAGAACATGCTAAAGCTAATGGACATAATGTTGTTATTATCGATACTGCTGGTCGTTTACAAATAGATGAACCCCTAATGCAAGAATTAGTAGATATTAAAAAAGAAGTTAATCCTGATGAAATCTTATTAGTAGTAGATTCAATGACAGGTCAAGATGCTGTAAATGTAGCTTTAACTTTCCATGAAAAATTAAGTATTACTGGTTGTGTATTAACTAAATTAGATAGTGATACAAGAGGCGGGGCTGCTCTATCAATTAGATATTTAACACAAATACCAATTAAATTTGTTGGTGTAGGTGAAAAAATGGATGATTTAGAAGTATTCCATCCTGATCGTATGGCTAAGAGAATCTTAGGCATGGGTGATGTATTATCTTTTATTGAAAAAGCTCAACAAAACATTGATGAAGAAGAAGCCGAAAAGATGGCTAAAAAAATGCAAAAAGGAACATTTACTTATAATGATTTCTTAGAACAAATTAAAATGATTAAGAAAATGGGTTCTTTAAAGGGATTATTAGGAATGATTCCAGGAATCGGTAGTCAAATAAGAAATATGGATATCGATGATAAACAATTTGTTTTCATTGAAGCAATTATTAGTTCAATGACTCCTCAAGAAAGAAATGAACCTGATTTAATATTAAAAAATCAATCACGTAAAAATCGTATTGCCAGAGGTTCAGGAAGAAGTTATGCTGAAGTTAATCAATTAACTAAGATGTTTGAACAAATGCGATCTCAAATGAAAGCAATGATGAATATGGATGAATCAGATATGGAAAAAATGGCAAAAGGTCAAAAACCTATGCCAATGCCTCAAATGAAACAAAAGAAAGGTAGAGGCAAAAATAAAGGAAGATTTAGAATATAAGTAAAAGACCAAATTTAATTTTGGTCTTTTTTATTTATCTTCTTGACAGTAAAAAAAATACGTTATATAATACAGATAATACAGTTTGTATTAGTTGAGGTGAAATATGAAAATAACATTAAAGGGAAAAGGTAATGTTTATGAACAAATTGTTAATGAATATAAAAGATTCATTATATTAAACATTATTCGCTATGGTGATAAACTACCTTCATGTAGACAACTTGCTATAGAATTAGGTGTTAATCCTAATACCGTTGCAAAAGCTTATAGTGTATTAGAAGCAGAAGGATACATAAAAGTATTAAATAAAAAAGGGGTATATGTAATATATCAAAAAGATAAAGAAGAAAAAGAATATGAAATTGAAATAAAAGCTTTCTTTGAACATTTGAAGAATGAAAAAGTAGAATATCAAAAAGTAAAAAACATCTTGGATAAAGTATATGGAGGTGATCATAATGATTAAAATATCTAATTTATCAAAAAGATTTAAGGATAAAGAAGTTCTTAGAAATTTAAATTTAGAGATTAAAGATGGAGAAATCTTTGGTCTTGTCGGGATAAATGGTGCAGGTAAATCTACATTACTTAGATTAATTAGCGGCATTTATAAGGCTGATGAAGGAAGTGTTATAATAGATGAAGCAGAAGTATATGAAAATGAAGAAGTTAAAAGTCAAATTTTCTTTTTGCCAGATGAACCTTATTATGCAGTAAATACTACTCCGCTTACATTAATTAGTTTATATGAAACATTTTATGATTTAGATAAACAAAAATATTTAAATTATTTAAAGATGTTTTCATTACCTATTGAAAAATCTATGCATAATTTTTCTAAAGGAATGAAAAGACAAGTTTTTATTTCTCTTGCGTTAGCAATTAAGCCTAAATATTTATTATTAGATGAAGCATTTGATGGTTTAGATCCTCTTGCAAGATTAACATTCAAAAGAGAATTGATTGAATTAGTTGAAAGTCAAAAAACAACTGTTATTATTTCGTCTCATTCATTAAGGGAACTTGAAGATATATGTGATTGTTATGGATTGATAGATAATATGGAAATTTCTTCATCTGGTAATATTAGTGAAACTATTGAAAAATATCATAAATATCAAGTTGCTTTTGAACATATTGTTGATAAGGATGATTTTGATATTAACTTTGTTATATATCAACAAGATAAGAGAATTATTAAAGTTGTAGTTAGAGAATCATATGAGGAGTTTAGTGAAAAGATTAAACATTTAAATCCTTTGATTGTTGATGAAATTAAGATTGACTTTGAGGAATTATTTATAATTCAAGTAGAAAGTAGAGGTTATTTAGATGTTGAAAATGATTAAATATAATTTAAAGAAAAATTCATTATTTATTTTAATCTCTACTGTTATTTGTTTAACTTTAACTGTTATTCGTTTTAATGGAGAAAGTTTTATAACAGAATGGGTATTAGAAGAAGGAACAAGTGTTTTTGTTCCTGTTCAATCTCCTATTAATTTTATTATGACAGTAGCTTGTGTTTTGTGTACGGTTATACCAATACTTGAGTTTTCATTTAAAATGAAAAAAATAAATATTGATCAAATGTATTCATTACCAATAAAAAGAGAAAAAATATATATTGCGAATTTAATTAGTGGATTTATTAAGGCTTTAATTCCAATAATTGTTATTTATATATATTGTATGTTAATTATCGCTTTTTCTCATCATTTATATGATAGTATATATTTCTTACCTTATTTTGGTGTATTAATTGGTTTTATGGCAATTATTTATTTGATTGTTTCATTTATGTTTACTAGAGGAAATACTGTTATTGATGGTATTGTGAATATATTTGCTTCAATATTTGTAGTTCAAATTATTATGGAAGTATTATATTATATTGTTTTGCCTAGAAATAATTGGATGTTAAGAGGAGGAAATTATTTATATTCACCAATTTCAAGTTTAACTGATTATTTTGAAAATTTATTGAAGTATAAAAATATGGCTGATGTAGTACCTTATGTTGATAAAGATTTTGATTTTAGACTTCTTGTTCCGATTATTTTATATATTGTTCTTGGAATTGCAGCGGCAGTATTATTTGTCATTCTAAATAAAGAAGATAAAGCAGAAAATTCAATGCAAATTTCTGATTCATGGTTTTCATATCGTACAATGATTCCTATTTATTTTTCTTGTGCTGTAATGCTTATTTGTGAGAATGGTGATGTTACTGGGTTGGTTGCTTTATTAATAGTAGCATATGTGGCGTATGTTGTATATCGTAGAAGTTTAAAGATTAAAAAATGGGATTGTTTAGTTATTATAATATGTTTTATATCTTCAATTGTAGTTTATCTAATTTGTGATAATTTCATAAAGGTTGATGATGTTATAGTATTACATCAATTGTTTAAATAAAAAAAGAGTTAGTAGTATAAAATACTATTAACTCTTTTTATAAATTTCGTTCGTATTTTTGATCTACTGATATTACTGCAAAAACATTATTATCAGCTTCATTGATTTTTTTAGAAATAATTTCTTTTAATTCTGCTGCCGATAAAGGATAATCAATCGGCATTACTAAGTCAAAAATTACATTAGTATGAGTAACACCAGGAACAGCTCTAAAATCATGGAAATTTAATCTAGGATCATATTCATTAATAATTTGATTTACTAATTGTTTTAATCTCATTGTATTTTCATCTTTTGTATCAACAGGATCCATATGAATAACTAAATCAATATTAAATTCACGTTTAAAATCATGTTCAATATTGTCAATCATATCATGACTTACCATGATATCAACATATCGATCTACTTCTACGTGAACATTGACAAAGAATTTATTATGTCCATAATTATGAATAATTAAGTCATGAATACCTATTACGCCTGGATATGATAATATTTTAGATGTTATTTTATTAATTTCTTCTTCACTAGGATCAACACCAAGTAATGGAGAAATAGTTTCTTTTAAAAGTTTTACTCCTGATATTAAAATAAATACAGCTACAAAGATACCAAATATTGCGTCAACAATATACCAATTAGTAAAATGAATAATAATAGTACCTAATAATACAGCAGTAGTAGAAATAGAATCAACTAGACTATCTGTTGCGTTGGCTTTTAATGATAATGAATCAATAGTTTTTCCCATTTGATAATAGAAATTAGCTTGCCAGAATTTAAATAATATTGAAAAAGCTAAGATTCCAACAATAATCCAATTTGTTTCTATTGTTTCAGGATTGAATAGTTTTTTACCTGAATCGAATAATAGTGTTCCACCTACTATTAAGATTACAATTGAAACGATGATTCCTGCAAGGTATTCAAATCTTTGATAACCAAAAGGGTGTTTTTTATCAGGTTTTTTATTAGCAATTTTAAATCCAAATAATGTTACTATTGATGTTCCTGCATCGCTTAGGTTGTTAATTCCATCTGCAAGAATAGATAAACTTGAACTTATTATTCCTGTTATTATTTTAATGATACAAATAATTAGATTCGTACATATGCCGACGATTCCAGAGAGAGTACCGTATTTTGTTCTTACATTTTGATCCGATGTGTTTTTATAGTCTTTAATAAATAGTTTTATTAATAATTTTCTCATATGTTTTATTCCTTATAATTTATAGTTGTAAAGGTTGAAAAAAAAGGAAAAATGTATTATAATAATTAAAGAATAATTAATTTTTCTTTAAACGCTTTAAAGCTAGTTTAACAGCTTCACTTACTGAAGTTTCTTCCGTGATTTCTAAGTCTTTAGTTGCGGCTTTAATTTCAGCTGAACTATATCCTAGGGCTTTTAGAGCAGAAGATACTTTTTCAAGTAAATCGTTTTTATGATTTACTTTAGCTGGTTGGTCAAAATCAATTTTTCCCTTTAAATCAAGGATGATTTGTTGACTTAGTTTTTGTCCTATTCCAGGGAAGCTTAAGAAGAATTTTGAATTATTATTATTTAATGCGGTTGCGATTTCATCAACTGTTGCTGAAGCAAGTATCGCAAGGGCACCTTTAGGTCCTAATCCTTTAACACTAATTAAAAGAATGAATGTTTCTCTTTCTTTTAGAGTTGAAAAACCATATAGAATAATTGCATCTTCTCTAACATATTGATACAAATATACTGTAGTTTGTTCATTTTCTTGGAATTGATAGGGATTAGGTACTTTAATTAAATAACCAATACCGTTATTTTCAATCGTAATATAATTTGGAGTTATTTCTGTGATAATTCCTTTAATATAACTATACATATAATTACCTCACTTTAGATAATTATACCATAATTGAAAAGAAAAAGAAAGGAAAAAAGATATGGGACGTATAATAGATCAACACTTATTATCAGGTGATGAAGAAATAGAAATTAACTTAAGACCACAGAGTTTGAATGAATATGTAGGCCAAGAAAAAGTTAAAGAAATGATGAAAGTTTTTATTAAAACGGCTAAAATAAGAAATGAAAGCTTAGACCATGTTTTATTATATGGCCCTCCAGGACTTGGTAAAACAACACTTGCGAATATTATTGCAAATGAAATGGAAAGTAATATTGTTGTTACAACAGGACCGGCTTTAAATAGACCTGGTGATTTAGTGGCTATTTTAGCTGATTTAAAAATGGGTGATATCTTATTTATTGATGAAATTCATCGTTTACCAAAAGTAGTAGAAGAAATTTTATATTCTGCGATGGAAGATTATCGTGTAGATATTATTGTAGGAAAAGATACTAGTAGTGAAGCTATTAATATTGATTTGCCTCCTTTTACTCTTGTTGGAGCAACAACAAGATTTGGTGATTTATCTGCTCCTTTAAGAGATCGTTTTGGGATTGTTCAACAATTACAATATTATAATGCGGAAGAACTTGCAAAGATTATTAAAAGAACTTCTAAAATATTAAATTATCCTATTGAAGATGATGCGACAATGGAACTTGCGAGAAGATCAAGAGGTACTCCGAGAATCGCTAATAGATTATTTAGAAGAATAAGAGACTTTGCACAATATGAAGATTTAGATAGTATAACTGTAAGTATTACCGATTATGCGTTAAATAAATTAAATATTGATAGTGCAGGTTTAGATATAACTGATATTAAATATTTAAGATGTTTAATTGAAAGATTTAATGGAGGACCTGCAGGATTAGAGGCTATTTGTGCAACTATTTCTGAAGAAAGCGTTACAGTTGAAGATGTTAATGAACCTTATTTATTACAAGAAGGATTTATTACTAGAACACATCGTGGACGTGTTGCAACAGAAAAAGCTTATAAACATTTAGGAATATTACAAGGAGGGTTTCTATGAAAGTAAATGATTATGATTATAATTTACCGGAAAAGTTAATTGCTCAAACTCCTCTTGAAAATCGTAGTTCTTCTAGATTACTTGTTTTAGATAAAGAAACGGGAAATATTGAACATAAACATTTTAGTGATATTATTGATTATTTAACACCTAATGATGTATTAGTGTTAAATGATACGAAGGTATTACCATCTAGAATATATGGAAATAAGGTAGATACTGATGCTTTTATTGAACTTTTATTATTAAAAGAAATAGATAAAAATATCTGGAAAACATTAGTCAGACCTGCTAGGAGAGTAAAAGAGGGAACTATTGTTTCATTTAATTCTGGCCTTCTCCTTGCAAAATGTATAGGTGTAGGAGAAGATGGAGAAAGAATATTTGAGATGATTTATGAAGGTATTTTTCTTGAAATATTAGAACAAATCGGTCAAATGCCCCTTCCTCCATATATACATGAAAAATTAGAAGATGGTAGTAGATATCAAACTGTTTACGCAAATGAATATGGTAGCGCTGCTGCTCCTACTGCAGGGCTTCATTTCACAAAAGAGTTGTTGGAAAAGATTAAAAACAAGGGTGTTACAGTTTGTTATGTAACATTACATGTTGGTTTAGGAACGTTTAGACCGGTTATGGTAGACAATATTGAAGATCATCATATGCATAGTGAAACGTATCATATGACTCAAGAAACAGCTGATATTTTAAATAAAGCTAAGGAAGAAAAGAGAAGAATTATTAGTGTGGGAACTACTTCAACTAGAACTTTAGAGAGTATTTATAGTAAGTATAATACGTTTAAAGAAGTAATGGAAGACACAAATATTTTTATTTATCCTCCTTATAAATTTAAAGCTGTTGATGCTTTAATAACTAATTTTCATTTGCCTAAGTCTACTTTAATAATGTTAGTTAGTGCTCTTGCTGGAAAAGAAAATATTATGAATGCTTATAATGAAGCGGTTGAATTAGAGTATAGATTCTTTTCTTTCGGGGATGCAATGTTTATAAAATAGGAAATAATCGATAATTAAAAAAGAGTTGATTTTTGAAAAGATTAACTCTTTTTTCTTTTTTACAAACAAAAATAAAATAATATGGTATAATATGTTAAAAGGGACGATTATTATGAATGAAAAGAAAAACATAAATGAACAAGGAATATATTATTTTCATCAAGGTACTAATTATCACTCATATGAATTATTAGGATCTCATTATACAAAAGAAGCTACAACATTCCGTGTTTGGGCACCAAATGCGAAAATTGTGAGTGTTGTTGGTCCATTTAATAATTGGGATACTAGAACACATGTAATGACAAAGATTACTAATGAGGGTTTATGGGAAATAACAATACCAGGAATTGAAGAATATTCAAGTTATCAATATGCAATTGTAACTAAAAGAAAAAAGTTGATTTTTAAATCTGATCCTTATGCCTTCCATAGTGAATTAAGACCTGGAAGATGTAGTAAAGTAGTAGACATTAATAATTTTGTATTTACTGATCAAGAGTGGATGAAGAATAGACCTAATAAACAATCTCATCATTCTCCGATCAATATTTATGAAATGCATTTGGGATCTTGGAGAAGATATCCTGATGGATCTGTATTTAGTTATCAAAAGATTGCAGAAGAGGTATGCGAATATTGTAATAAAATGGGATATACTCATATTGAATTAATGCCGATATCAGAATATCCATATGATCCTTCTTGGGGTTATCAAGTAACTGGATTTTTCTCAATTAATTCAAGATATGGAACTCCCCTTGATTTTAAGAAATTTGTTGATATTTGTCATAATAATAATATTGGGGTTATCGTCGATTGGGTTCCTGGTCATTTTACTAAAGATGAACATGGATTGATTGAATTTGATGGAAAGTGTTTATATGAGCATTCTGATCCTTTTAGAAAAGAACATGAAGGATGGGGAACAAGAATATTTGATTATGGAAGAAATGAAATTCAATGTTTTCTTGTTTCTAGTGTAATGTATCTTTTAAAAGAATATCATATAGATGGTATTAGAGTTGATGCGGTGTCATCAATGTTATATTTAGATTATTGTCGTGAGGAAGGTAAATGGAGACCTAATTCACAAGGTACAAATATTAATTTAGAAGCTGTTGCTTTTATTCAGAAAACAAATGGGGTTATTCATCAAGCATATCCAGATGTAATTATGATAGCTGAGGAATCTTCAGCGTTTCCTAAAATTACTGCTCCTACGGAGTATGGAGGATTAGGGTTTAATTACAAGTGGAATATGGGTTGGATGAATGATACGTTAGAATATGTAAAAAAAGATCCAATATATAGACAATATTGTCATGATAAAATTACTTTTCAAATGTCATATATTTTCTCTGAAAATTATATACTTGCTTTAAGTCATGATGAAGTTGTTCATATGAAGGGTTCTTTAATTAATAAAATGCCTGGTTCTTATGAACAAAAGTTTGCAGGTGTTAGAACTTATTTGTTATATCAAATGACTCATCCTGGTAAGAAATTATTATTTATGGGTGGAGAGTTTGGCCAATTTAGTGAATGGAATGAATCAAAAGAACTAGATTGGAGTGTTCTTGGTTATGAAAAGCATCAACAATTACAATATTTTAATTCTAAGTTAAATCATTTATATAAAACAGAAAAAGCATTATATGTAAATGATTATGATTGGAATGGCTTTAATTGGTTGGTGGTTAATGATAACGGGCATAATGTTTTTGCTTATGAAAGAAAAGAAGGATTAGATAGATTAATTGTTATATTGAATTTTTCTTTCTCTTATTGGGCTAAATATGAAATGCCACTTGAAGATGGGCTTTATGAGGTAGTATTATCAAGTGATGAATATGAATTTGGTGGATACTCTTCATTAAAAAATAAAAAATATAAAGTGCAAAATGGTCGATTAACAATTGACTTACCTGCAATAGCAGGAATAATTTTAAGGAAGGTAAAGTAATTATGTACAATCGTAAAAAGTGTGTTGCAATGTTATTGGCAGGTGGACAAGGTAGTAGATTATTAGCATTGACAACAAAAATCGCTAAGCCAGCAGTTTCTTTTGGTGCAAAGTATCGTATTATCGACTTTACATTATCAAATTGTATTAATTCAAAGATTGATACTGTTGGTGTTTTAACACAATATCAACCATTAATTCTTAATGAATATATTGGTAACGGACAACCATGGGATTTAGACAGAACATTTGGTGGAGTTCACATTCTTCCACCTTATCAAGCAAAGGATCGTACTGATTGGTATAAAGGTACTGCTAATGCTATTTATCAAAATTTAGGTTTCATTGAAAATTATAATCCAGATCATGTTTTAGTATTATCAGGGGACCATATTTATAAAATGGATTATAATTTAATGTTAAATTATCATATTAAAAGTGATGCTGATTGTACTATTGCGGTACTTGAAGTTCCTTTTGAAGAAGCTAGTAGATTTGGTATTATGAATACTGATGAAAATAATCAAATTGTTGAATTTGAAGAAAAGCCTAAAGTTCCTAAGAGCAATAAGGCTTCAATGGGTATTTATATTTTCAAAACTGAAGTTCTTGCAAAATATTTAAGAGAAGATGCAGAAGATCCTAAATCAAGTAATGACTTTGGTAAAAACATTATTCCTAATATGTTAAATACTGGTCGTAAGATGATGGCATACCCATTTAAAGGTTATTGGAAAGATGTAGGTACTATTCAAAGTTTATGGGAAGCTAACCAAGATTTAATTGGTGAAGAACCTGCATTTGATATTTATAATCCATATTGGAAAATTCATTCTCGTAATATTGGTATTGAACCTCAATATATTGCAAAAGGTGCTGTTATTACTAATTCATTATTAAGTGGTGGTTCTGAAATTGAAGGTACTATTATTAATAGTGTTATCGGTTCTAAAGTAAAGGTTAAAAAAGGTGCTATAATTAAAGATAGTGTTATTTTCTCTAATGTTGTTGTTGAAGAAAATAGTGTTGTTAATTATAGTATTATTGATGAAAATGTTCAAATCGGAGCTAATGCGGTAGTTGGTGAAGATAAAGAACTTGGAAAAGGCATTGCGGTAGTTGGTCGTGGTGTTATTGTTGAAGCAGGAGCAAGTGTTGCTGCTGGTGCAAATATTGAAGAAAATGTAAAGAAGGAGAAATAAGATGAACGCATTTGGTATTATTTTTTCTCATATTCAAAGTGAAGGTATTGACGCAATAGCTCGTAAAAGAACAGTAGCTTCTATTCCATTTGGTGGAAGATATCGTTTAATTGACTTTGCACTTTCTAATATTGTTAGTGCTGATATTGTTAATGTTGGTGTTATTGCTCAAAAGAATTATCAATCTTTAATGGATCATGTTGGTTCTGGTAAAGATTGGGATTTATCAAGACGTAATGGTGGTTTATTAGTATTTCCTCCTTTTGGTAATTATAAGAGTGATTTTATTTATAATAATCGTTTAAGTTCTTTAAAAAGTATTATTGGATTTATTACTAAATCAAAAGAAGATATTGCGGTATTAATGGATACTGATAGTGTTAATACTGTTGATTTAAGTGAAGCTATTCAACAACATATTGATAATAATGCTGATATTACAATGGTATATGTTAAAGATAAAGGTCATGATTTAGTTGGTAATTTACAATTTGATGTTGATGATAATAAACGTATTAAGAATGCTACTATTTATCGTGAATATCAAGAAGATGCAAAAGTTGGAATTAATATTTGGATTGTTAATCGTCAATTACTTGTTAGTTTATTAGATGATGCTGTTCAGTATAATTATTCAAGTTTTGAACAAGATATTATTATGAAGAATTGTAACACATTAAAAATTTATGGATATGAATATGATGGTATTTATATGCATATTAGCACAATGGAAAATTACTTTAAAAATAATATGTTATTACTAGATAAAGATGTAAGAACTGCTTTATTCCAACAAGATGATCATCGAATTTATACAAAAGTTCGTGATTCTACTCCTACAAGATATGGTAATGGAGCTGTTGTAGAAAATAGTTTTATTGCTGATGGATGTGAAATTGAAGGAAAAGTTGTTAATAGTATTTTATTTAGAGGTGTTAAAGTAGGTAAAGGTACTGTTATTAAAGATTCTATTTTAATGCAAGATTCTATTATTGGTAATAATGTTAAATTAAATTGTGTGATTACTGATAAAAATGTTACTGTAAGAGATCGTAATAATTTATCAGGTTGTGAAAAATTACCTTATTATTTAGGTAAAAATACAATGGTATAGGAGATAATAATTATGTCTAAAAAAATTGCTTTTGTAGCATCTGAATGTCAACCTTTTTTCGCATCAGGTGGTTTAGGTGATGTTATTGGTTCATTACCAAGCCGTATTGTTAAAGAAGGAGCAGATGATTTAGAAGTTTCTGTCTTTTTACCACTTTATTCAAGTATGACAGCAGGTTATCGTAATAAATTAGTTTATGTTGGTCAAATAGATGTTCAATTATCATGGAGAAAACAATATTGTGGTATTTATAAATATGAAAATAAGGGTGTTTCTTATTATTTCATTGATAATGAATATTATTTTAAACGTAATAGTTTTTATGGATATTATGATGATGCGGAAAGATTTGCTTTCTTTAGTAAAGCAGTAATCGATGTAATGTTATTCTTAAATGAAGTTCCTAGTATTATTCATACTCATGATTGGCAAACTGCATTAGTATCAATTTATTTAAGAACTTTATATTATAATTATCCTGAATTTAAAGATGTTAAAACTATCTTTACTATTCATAACATCGAATATCAAGGAAAGTATTCTTTTGATGAAGATATTATTTCTGATGTATTTGGTATTTCAATGTTTAATGCAGATATTTTAGAATATCGTGGTACTATTAACTTAATGAAAGGTGCAATGGAAGCTGCTAATTATGTTACTACAGTAAGTCCTAGTTATGCGGAAGAGATTTTAACTCCTGAATATGCACATGGATTAGAATATGAAGTAAGAAGAGTTAAAGAAGAAGGAAAACTTGTTGGTATTTTAAATGGTATTGATAAGAATTTCTATAATCCTTTAAAGGATAAAGCTTTATTTGCTAATTATAATCGTAAAGATTTTTCTAATAAGGTAGTTAATAAAGTAGAATTACAAAAAATGTTAAATTTACCAGTTGATGAAAATATTCCTTTAATCGGTATGGTTACAAGATTAGTAGCTCATAAGGGATTAGATATTGTTAAAGATGCTTTAGAAAGTATTTTAAATGAAAAAGTACAATTTGTTGTATTAGGAACTGGAGATTCTTATTACGAAGGTTTCTTTAAAGATATGGAATATAAATATGGTAATAAATTAAAAACTATTGTGGCATTTAATCAAGATTTATCAAGAAAAATTTATGCAGCTTCTGATATTTTCTTAATGCCATCTAAATCAGAACCATGTGGTCTTGCACAAATGATCGCATCACGTTATGGTTCTATTCCGCTAGTAAGAGAAACTGGTGGATTAAAAGATAGTATTAAAGACTTTAATACTGGTAAAGGTAATGGTTATACATTTGCAGGATTTGAAGGACATGTTTTATATGAAACAGTTCATCGTGCATTAACTGATTACGAAGATATCGAAGAATGGTATGAAAAAGTTAAGAAAGTAATGAGCGTAGACTTTGGCTGGAGTGCAAGTGCGAAAGTTTATGTTAAGTTATATAAAAAGATATTAGATAAATAGGTGATTGACATGAATCGTATTAGCAACCAAGCGAGCGAAGTAAAAATAAAAATTGAGGAAAAATTATCAAAATATTTTGGTGTTACTCCAAGTGATGCCTCTACTGACCAAATGTATAAAGCAGTAGTAATGACAATATTAGATATATTGCTAGAAAAGAAAAAACAATTCAATCGCAAGGTGAAAGAAACTAAGGCTAAAAGAATATATTATTTATGCATGGAATTTTTAATGGGCCGAAGTTTAAAAAATAATTTATATAATTTAGACCTTGTTGAAAGCTATAAACAAGTATTAAAAGAATATGGTCTTGAATTAAATGATCTTTATGAACATGAACCAGATGCTGGTTTAGGTAATGGAGGTTTAGGAAGACTTGCTGCTTGTTTTTTAGATGCCTTATCATCATTAGAATATCCAGCTACAGGTTTTTCAATTCGTTATGAATATGGTTTATTTAAACAAAAAATCGTAGATGGTTGGCAAACAGAAATGCCAGATGTATGGTTACCTGGAGGAGAAGTTTGGCTTGTTCCTCGAAGTGATAGAGTTTTAACTGTTCGCTTTGGTGGATGGGTAGAAGAAAAGTTTGTTGATGGTAAAATGAAAGTTGAATATCATGATTCAAAAATAGTAGAAGCTATGCCTTATGATATGTTAGTATCAGGTGGGGATAGTGAAGCTGTATCAACTCTTCGTTTATGGAAATCAAGAACAACTTCACAATTTGATATGAAATCATTCTCTCAAGGTGATTATTTTAAATCATTAAAAGAAGCAAATGAAGCTGATTTAATTTCTAAAGTATTATATCCATCAGATGATCATTCTGAAGGTAAAACATTAAGATTAAAACAACAATATTTCTTAGTAAGTGCATCTATTCAAAATATCGTTAATGATCATATTAAACGATATGGAGATTTACACACATTACCAGATAAAGCTGCTATTCATATTAATGATACTCATCCTGCTTTATGTATTCCTGAATTAATGAGAATTCTTATGGATGATCATGGATTTGGATGGGAGGAAGCTTGGGATGTTGTAAATAGAACTGTTGCGTATACTAATCATACTGTATTAGTAGAAGCGTTAGAATCTTGGAATCAAGATTTAATTAGAAGACAACTACCTAGAATAGATCAAATATTAATGGAAATTAACCGTCGCTGGACAGCTGATTTATGGAATAAATACCCTGGTGATTGGGATAAAATTAATCGAATGTCAGTTATTTCTAATAACTATGTAAAAATGGCAAACTTAAGTGTTATGGCAGGTCATAGTGTAAATGGTGTTTCTGCATTACATAGTGATATTATTAAAAGAAGTATCTTCAATGATTTTTATCAATTAACACCTGAAAAGTTTACTAATGTAACTAATGGTATCGCACATAGAAGATGGTTAGCTCAATCTAATCCAAGATTATCTAAATTATTAGATGAAACTATTGGACATGGATGGTATAAAGATGCTTCTTTATTAAAGAAATTTAATAGTTATCAAAATGATGAAAAAGTATTAAAAGAATTAATAAAGATTAAACATGAAAATAAAGAAGATTTTGCAGAATTATTATATAAAAAACAAGGAAAAGTTATTGATCCATCATCTAGATTTGATGTTCATGTAAAAAGATTACATGAATATAAACGTCAATTACTAAATGTATTAAAGATAATTAGTTTATATAATAAAATAAAAGAAAACCCTAACTGCGATATGGCACCTCAAACATTTATTTTTGGTGCAAAAGCAGCTCCAGGTTATTATGTTGCAAAAGAAATTATTGAATTAATAAACTATATCTCTAAAGATATAGATCAAAATCCGGCTATTAAAGCTAAATTAAATGTTGTATTTATTGAAGATTATTGTGTATCAATGGCTGAAAAATTAATGCCAGCAAGTGAAATTTCTCAACAAATTTCTCTTGCAGGTAAAGAAGCAAGTGGAACAGGTAATATGAAATTTATGATTAATGGTGCTGTTACATTTGGTACAATGGATGGAGCTAATGTTGAAATTTGTGATGCAGTAGGTCCGGATAATATCTTTATTTTCGGTATGAGTGCACAAGAAGTTGAAAATTTATGGAAGAATGGATATAATTCTACATATTACTATAACAATAGTTTAGAACTAAAGAAAATTATTGTAACATTAAAACGTGGCTTTGCTGGTAAGAGTTTTGAAAATATTGCAAATTACTTATTAACAAATCATGGTATTGCAGACCAATACATGTGTTTAGCAGACTTTGAAAATTATATGGAAATTCATAATTTAATGGATGAAACATATAAAGATCAAATGAAGTTTGCAAAAATGTCATTAATTAACATAAGTGAAGCTGGTCGATTTGCAGCTGATAGAAGCATAAAAGAATATGCTGAAAGAATTTGGAAATTAACTGCTGTAAAATAATTAATACTTATAGATTTAATGTTTTGACATTTTATGCCAAAATGTAGTATAATATTTTGGAATTCACAAATTGACTTCAATGTAGGAGGAGTATATTATGGCTAATGAACCTATTAAAAAAATTGCTGTATTAACATCAGGCGGAGATGCACCAGGAATGAACGCAGCTATTAGAGCAATCGTTAGAGCAGGTATATATAATGGCTTAGAAGTATATGGTGTTGAAGATGGATACCGTGGACTTGTTGAAGGTCGTATTAAATTAATGAACCGTAATTCAGTAAGTGAAATTATTAATCGTGGTGGTACTATGTTAGGTACAGCTAGATTAACGGAGTTTTCTAAACCTGAAGTTACTCAAATTGGGATTGATCAATTAAAGGCTTTAGGTATTGGTGCTTTAGTAACACTTGGTGGAGATGGTACATATCATGGTGCTTTAAGAATGTCTAGAATGGGATTAAATTGTATTGGTATTCCTTGTACAATTGATAATGATATTGCTTCAACACAATATACAATTGGTTTTGATACAGCCGTTAATACTGCTGTAGAAGCAATTGATAAATTAAGAGATACTTCTAATTCACATAGAAGATGTTCTATTGTTGAAGTAATGGGTCGTTATTGTGGAGATATTGCATATGCTACTGCTATTGCAACAGGTGCTGATTATGTAATAACTGGTGATACTAAGTATGATATTAATGAAATAGTAAGAGTAGTTAATAAATGTAAAGCTGAAAATCGTCGTCATATATTAATTATTATCACTGAACATATTACAAATGTACATGAATTAGCAGATGTTATTACTAATACTACAGGATATGAAGCTAGAGCAACTGTTTTAGGTCATATTCAACGTGGTGGTGCTCCTACTGGATTTGATAGACTTCTTGCAAGTACATTAGGCGAGGCTGCTGTTAACGCAATTTTAGATAATCAAAGTGGTGTTTGTATGGGATATTTTAATGGAGAAATTAAAGCTATTCCAATTGAAGAAGCGTTTAAAATGAAAAAACAAACATTTAAAGACTTTGATAAGATAACAGTTAAATTATCATAATTAAAAGAGCTATACGAAAGTATAGCTCTGTTTTATTTTTCGATATTTTTTACTTTTTTAATTGTATATAATAAGTTGATATATAAATATATGATTAAGGGGAATAAAATATGAATAGTAAAAGTATAAAAATATTATTAATAATAATAAGTATTTGTTTTATTAGTAATATTAAAAAAGAAGTAAAAGGTTTTAATGATAATGCGAATGTTTATTTGATATTTGATAAATATGAATATTTGGAATCTGATATTGTTAAATTAACTATTAATTTAGATCGTTTCGCTAATCTAAATGAAGTTAAATTAAGAATTAAGGTTAATAGTGAATATTTAGAGCCTATTATGAATATTGATGGTTATTTTTGTTTTAATTATGCTTCAATATATAATAAATATATAATTAATGATTTTGTTGATAATGAATATTTAAGATTTCATTTGATTAAAGAAAATAATATAAGTGATGGATATTATTCAGGGTTAAAGAATAATTTATGTGAAATTAGTTTTTATGTTAAAAAGGATATTAATAATATAAAAGATATTCTTAATGAAAAGTGTGTTAGCTTATATCTATTCGATGTAAATGATTCTTTGATTGATTATAATATTAATTATAGTGATAAGATAAAAATTAAATTAAATAAAAAACAATATGATTTAGATGTTTTTGATGAATTACCTTCGTTTTTAGATGAAATAGAAATATTGAATAGAGAAATAGATGAATATGAAATTTATATTGAAGAAGATGTTGATAATACTAAAGTAGGTATTCAAGTGTTATTACTTGCGGTATATGATAGAAGAAATGCTGATTATGAGGTTATTCCAATTACAATGAATATAATTGATAGAATTAGTCCTAGTATTGTATGTAATGGTGATTTTATTTATTTGGATAGTGAATTTAAAAATGTAAGTTTTTTAGAAGATGTTATTATTACTGATAATTATTCTGATGTTATTAATACAGAAGTTAAGTATTATGATAATGAGGGAAATTTATTAGAAAGAAATAGTTTTTATGATTATTTAAGTAATAATAATATTGGATATATAAAGATTATTTGTGCTGATCAAGTTGGTAATATAAGTGAAACTGATAAAATAAAAATAGAAATTGTTGATAAAACTAAACCTGTTTTAAATGTTATTGATAGTATTAGTATTATTGATAGTGAGGTAGAATCTTTTGATTTTGAGGCTTATTTGACTTTATATGATGATTATGATGAAAATCCTTGTTTAGTTATAGAATATTATGATATTAATAATAATAAAATAAATGATTTTTTAAGTTATTTATTAAAAGGTAAAAGTATAATAATAAAATATTATAGTAGTGATAAGTATAATAATATGACTGATATTTATGAGTGTATAGTAAATGTTATTGATTTAACTAAGCCTATTATTTGTAATGTATCAGATATGGTTATTAATGATATAGATGTTTATAATACTGATTTTTTTGAATTTGGTTATGTTATTGATAATATTGATAGTGATTTAAATGTTAATTGTAAGTATTATATTTTAAATAATGAAGTGTCATATAAAGATTTTTTAGATGGACTATCATCTGGTTTGAATGGTAAAATTGTTTATTATGTAATAGATAATTCTAATAATGTGTCTGATGAAGTTATTCAAAATATTAGTGTTAATGATACTATTAAGCCAGTTATAAAATTGAATAATATTGAAAATAAAGGAAAATATGTAAGTGTTGATAGTATTTTATATAGTGTAGAAGATAATTTTGATTCATATGATGATTTAGTAATTGAGGTTTTATTAAATGATTCTATTTATTATAAGGAAGAAATTAATGTTCCAGGTGAGTATAGGTTAATTATTAAAGCAGTTGATAAAACGGGAAATATCGGCTTGTTTGAGGCTCATTTCACGATTATTGAGGATAATGTCATTGGATGTGGCAATGATTTAAAATGTTATTATGATAATTATTCAGAATTGATTATTGTTATTGTATCTGTTTTTGTGATGATTATTGGGATAATTATAGGACAAGTTATTCTTAATATTAATAAAAAGAAGAAGTTCAAAAATTAGGAGTGAATAATTTTAGATTAAATAATTGAAATAAAAAAATATAAGTGGTATAATAGTTTAGATAAAAAAGGAGAATAGATTATGAGTGCTAGAAAAAAATGTTATGTTACAACACCAATTTATTACGCAAGTGGAAATGTTCAATTAGGAAATAGTTATACAACTGTAGCATGTGATGTATTTGCGAGATACAATCGCGCAATGAATCGTGATACTTATTTTTTAACAGGTATGGATGAACATGGACAAAAAATTGAAGAGGCAGCAAAAAACTTAGGTCGTTCTCCTCAAGAACATACAGATATTATTGCGGAGGAAACTAAAGGTACTTGGGAAAGCTTAAAAATTAATTATGATGGTTTTATTAGAACAACTGATAAAGTTCACGTTGAAGTTGTTCAACAAGTATTTGAAAAGTTTTTAGCACAAGATGATATTTATTTAGGAAAATATACAGGTAATTATTGTGTAGGATGCGAAACTTTCTTTACAAAAACACAATTAAATGGAGAAAATGTTTGTCCTGATTGTGGTAAACCAATTAGAGTAGTAGAAGAAGAAAGTTATTTCTTTAGATTAAAAAAATATGAAAAGAGATTATTAAAGTATATTGAAGAACATCCTGATTTTATTCAACCTGAAACAAGAAAGAATGAAGTTGTTTCATTTATTGAATCTGGACTTGAAGATCTTTGTGTAAGTAGAACAAGTTTTAGTTGGGGTATTCCTATTAATAGTAATCCTAAACATGTTATTTATGTTTGGTTAGATGCTTTATTTAATTACGTTACTGCCCTTGGATATGGAACACCAAATGATGAATTATATCAAAAATATTGGGTAAATAATGAAGATTTTATTTATCATGTTGTAGGTAAAGATATTTTAAGATTCCATGCAATATTCTGGCCTATTTTCTTAATGGCATTAGATGTACCAATGAATTTTAAATTAATGGTTCATGGATGGATTTTAAATAGAGATGGTAAAATGTCTAAATCACGTGGTAATGCGGTATATCCTGCTGATGTTATTGGTAGATATGGTGTTGATGCGACTAGATATTATCTTGCAAAAGAATTACCTTTAGGTAATGATGGATTATTTACATACGATCGTTTTATTGAAAGATATAATAATGAACTTGTTAATGATTTAGGTAATTTATTACGTCGTAGTGTTGCGATGGTTAATAAATATTTTGATGGTGAAGTTGAAAATAATCCTAATGTTTCTACTGAATTTGATGAAAGTTTAAAAGAAACAGCTTTAAAAGCTATTGAAGAAACAAAGAAATGTTTTGATGGATTTAGACTTCAAAATGGTATTGAAGCAACTTGGATGCTTGTCTCAAGAGCAAATAAATATATTGATGAAACTGCTCCTTGGACACTTGCAAAAGAAGGATCAACTGGAAAATTAAAGAATGTTATGTATCATTTACTTGAATCTTTAAGAGTAATTGCTAACTTAGTTTCTCCATATTTAGTTGAATCTGCTCCTAAAATGTTAAAGTCTTTAGGTATTGAAAATTATCAAATTGATATTGAAAATTTATCATTTGGTACATTTAAAGGCTATACAAAAGTAGTTGAAGTAGATGCTTTATTTAATCGTTTAGATGCTGCAAAAGAACTTGCAAGTATTGCGGAAGAACAAAAGAAAAAAGAAGAAAAAACAAAAGTTGTTGTTGAAGAAAAAACTACAAATGAAATTTCAATTGAAGATTTTGCTAAAATTGAATTAAAAGTAGGGGAAATAATCGCTGCGCAAAAACACGAGAATGCTCAAAATTTATTAGTTTTACAAGTTAAAATAGGTGATGAAACTCGTCAAATTGTTTCTGGTATTGCGAAATTTTATGACCCTCAAAATATTATTGGTAAGAAAATTGTTGTTGTTACAAACTTAAAACCTGCTGTTATAAGAGGTGTTGAATCAAAAGGTATGATTCTTTGTGCTGTAGAAAATGCAAAACAAAAAGATGAGAAATTAGAAATATTAGAAGTTAAGGAGTTATCTAATAAAGCAATTGTTAGATAATTGGAGGGAATATGCCTACTGAAATTGAAACTCTTCAGTCAAATAATGATAAAACAAAAATTAAAGAGAAGTTATCAGAAGATACTAAAAAACAAAGAACTAAATCAGTTATAACTGTTGTATTAGGTAGTATTATTTATATGCTTGCAATAAAGTGGGTTTTCCAATTGGGAGGATTTTTTGCTGGTGGTGTAACTGGTAGTGCACAGTTAATTGTTGCAATTATAAGTAAGTTTGTTCCGGCAGCTGCTGGATTTGAAAAGTGGTTTACGGTTATTTTTATTGTGATTAATATACCTTTAATTATTTTAGGTAGTAAATCAATGAGTAAGTTTTTTGCAACTTTGACGATTGTATCAATTGTTGTTCAAACTGTTGTTTCTGCTGTCTTAGATAATTTTACTGTTAGTCCTCTTGTATTTTTGCTTGAAAAAAATGGTATGGGTATTTTAGATGCAATTACTGATCCTAGTTTTTCAATGGCAAGAAATGAAACTACTGTAGCGGCACTTGAGGCTTTTAAAGTAGGAATGGCTCAAGGTACTAGATTATTACTTGCGGTATTTGGTGGTTTATTATCTGGTCTTGGTTCTGCTTTATGTTTAAGAGATGGTGGCTCTGCTGGTGGAACTGATATTCTTGCAAACTATGTAATGTTTAAATATAAGAAGTCTTTTGTTAAGTATCAATTTACTATTGATATTGTTATTATTGTATTATCTTCATTAATAAGTGTAGAAAATGTATTGTTTACTGTTGTTTGTTTAATTGTTAAAACATTTACATTGCATTTGTTATATCAAACTTATAATACAACTAGACTTGAAATTATTACTTCTAAACCTGAAGAAATTAGAACTGAGTTATTAAAAAATTTCTATCACGGTATGACTATTTATGAAGTAATTGGTGGATATTCAATGGAAAAGAGATCTGTTATAGAAGTGTTCGTATCTTCGTATGAAGTGAGATTGTATCGAAGAATTATTATGAAGATTGATCCTCAAGCATTTGTTATTTCATCTAAAGTTAAACTTGAAAAGGGTAATTATATTCAAAGGACAATAGTATAAAAGCTTATGGTGACATAAGCTTTTTTATTTCAAATATTTTTTATGTATTTTGATTTGACATTAATTATAAAATAGTGTATAATATACCCGATACATTTAGTCGTGAGACTTTAAACCACAAAACAAGCCCTTCAAAATATATTTAATCGGAGGAATTTAAACATGCGTACAACTTATATGGATACAACAAAAAGCGCACAAGAAAATCGTAAATGGTATGTTATTGATGCAACTGATCTTGTATTAGGTCGTTTATCAGTAGCTGTTGCAACAGTATTAAAAGGTAAACATAAACCAACTTATACACCTCATATCGATGGTGGAGATTATGTTATCGTTGTTAATGCTGAAAAAGTTGCTTTCACAGGCAATAAATTAGAAGGTAAAAAATACTACAGTCACTCTGGATACTCTGGCGGATTAAAAACTCGTACAGCAAAAGAAATGTTAGAAAAACAACCTCAAAAAGTTGTTGAAAAAGCAGTAAGAGGAATGTTACCTAAAGGCCCTCAAGGCGATAATATGTATCGTCGTCTTTATGTATACGTTGGTGCTGAACATCAACAAGGTGCTCAAAAACCTGAAGCATTCCCTTTAGAAGTTAAATAGGAGGAAACTAAGATATGGAAAAAGCAGTTTATCAAGCAACTGGTCGTAGAAAAAGTTCAGTAGCAAGAGTACGTTTAGTACCTGGTACTGGTAAATTCGTAGTTAACGGTCGCAATTTCGTAGAATATATTCCTTCTGCAGCAACTCGTTTAGACGTTTTACAACCATTAAATCTTACAGAAACTAGTACTCAATACGATATTTTTGTAAATGTTAATGGCGGTGGTATTAGTGGACAAGCTGGTGCTATTCGTTTAGGTATCGCTCGTGCATTAATGTTAGTTAATCCAGAATTTAGAGGACCTTTGAAAAAGGCTGGTCTTATTACTCGTGACCCTCGTAGTACTGAACGTAAGAAATACGGTCTTAAAAAAGCTCGTCGTGCACCACAATTTTCAAAACGTTAATTGTATTTTGTATCAAATTATCAATACGCTTAAGTTTAGACCACAATATTTATTGTGGTCTTTATTTTTAATTTATAAAATAACCATCAAGGAGAAGATGTATGAATAAAAAATTGATTATCGCAATTGTTTCTTTTGTAACAGGTATTATTGGAACAGGATTATTCTCTATAGCAAAATCAAATGTTTTAATCGCGGAAGCTACATTAAAAGCTGCGAATATGTCTAGTAAAACTAGTGATGCGACTAATGGAATAATGATGTTAATATGTATTGTTTTAACAGTAATCGGATTAGTTTTCATGATTAAAGAATTTGTTAAAAAAGATGAAAAGTAGGATAATAATATGTTTGATAAGAAAAATATTAAGATATATGATTCGTTAAGCAATTCTGTTAGACCTTTTAAACCAATAAAAGAAAATGAAATTTTAATGTATGTTTGTGGTCCTACTGTATATAATCATAATCATATTGGAAATGCAAGACCTGTTATTTTCTTTGATATGGTTAAAAAATATTTTGAATATGTTGGTTACAATGTAAAAATGGTAATGAATTTTACTGATATTGATGATAAAATTATTAAAAAAGCGATAGAAGAAAATATCACTGAAACTGAAGTAAGTGAAAAGTATATAGAAGCTTTTTTAAGTTTATGTGATTCATTAAATTGTGATCAAGATGTTGTTCGTCCAAGAGTAACAAAAACAATGGATGAAATAGTTGATTTTATTGATAAATTACAAGAAAAAGAATATGCATATCAATCAGGTGATGATGTTTTCTTTAGAGTAAAAAAAGTTAGTGATTATGGAGCGTTAAGTAATCAACAATTAGAAGAATTAGAATCTGGTTCAAGAATTAATGTTAATGATCAAAAAGAAGATCCTCGTGATTTCACTTTATGGAAAAAAACATCAGATACTGGTAAAAAATGGGAAAGTCCATTCGGAGCAGGTAGACCAGGTTGGCATACTGAATGTGTTGTGATGATTCATAAAATATTAGGTAATTTAATTGATATTCATGGAGGAGGAAATGATTTAAAATTCCCTCATCATGAAAATGAAATTGCTCAAGCAATGGCATTATGTAATAATAAAATAGCTAATTATTGGCTACATAACGCAAGAGTTGATTTAGGTGGACAAAAGATGTCTAAGTCTTTAGGTAATATTGTTCTTGCAAAAGATGTTGTTAGTGAATATGGTGCTGAAGCGACAAGATTAATGATTTTATCAAATCATTATCGTCAAAATATTAATTATTCTCAAGAGTTAATGACTTCTTCAGTAACTGAATGGAATAAAATTAAAAATACAAAAAACTCACTACAAAGAAAATTAGAATTAGCTGATAATGCAAAAGAAGGGACATTACTTCCTATTATGGATGATTTCTTAACTGAACTTGGTAATGATTTTAATACTTCTAATGCGTTTACTTTAGTTTATAAATTATTGAAAGAAATTAATAGTAGTTTAAGAAATCCTAATGTTGATATTAATTTATTATGTGATCAATATAAAACATTATCTGATATGTTAAGTATTTTAGGTATTAATACTTGTTTGCCAATGTTAACTGATAAAGAAAAAGCATTAGTTATTTCATGGCAAAATGCAAGAAAAGAAAAGAATTTTGAACTTGCAGATAAGTTAAGAAAAGAAATTACAGAAGCAGGTATTATTCTTTAATGAAACAATATCAATTATTAAATGGTAGTAATTTAGCTTATATAGGTGATGCTTATTATGAATTAAAAGTAAGGGAGTATTTAATTAATAAAGGTATCACTAAAGCTAATGATTTAAGAAAAATAAGTATTAAGTATGTGAGTGCAAGTGCTCATCAAAAAATCTATGAAGAGATTAAAGATTTATTAACTGAAGAAGAATCAAAAGTTTTTTTAAGAGGTAGAAATAATGCGCCTAGTGGTCATCGTAAAAATGTTGATCGTGCTGCTTATTTAGTTTCTACTGGTTTAGAAGCAGTTATAGGATATTTATATCTTTCTAAAAATGAAGAAAGATTAGAGTATTTAATTAATTTAATTTTTTCTAAAGTGGATGGTGAATAATGATTATTTGTGGAAAGAATACTGTATTTGAAGCTATTAGAAGTAAAAGAAAAATTACAAAAATTATTATTTTAGAATCAAATAAGGAATTATATAAAAAAGTTAATGATTTAATAAAAGTTGAAATTCAATTAATGTCATTAAATCAAATGAATAAAATATGTTCTGATAATCATCAAGGTATTATTGCTTATACCGATGAGTATAAATATGTTGAATTACCAGAAATGATTAAAAAGAATAAAGAAAAAGATGCTGTTTTAGTTGTTCTTGCGAATTTAGAAGATCCTCATAATTTAGGTGCTATTTTAAGAACTGCAGATGCGGCGATGATTGATGGTATTATTATTCCTAAAAATCGCAGTGTTAGTTTAAATAGTACTGTTGCAAAAGTATCAACAGGAGCTATTGAACATATTGATGTTTCGCAAGTTGCTAATTTGGTAACTTCGCTTGAGGCGTTAAAAAAAGCTGGTTATTGGATAATTGGATTAGAAATGGAAGGTTCTATCGATTATCGTCAGCAAGATTACAGTGGTAAGATTGTTGTTGTTATTGGTAGTGAGGGAAAAGGTATACCTAGACTTGTAAAAGAAGCTTGTGATTTTATGGTTAATATTCCTATGTATGGACATGTTACATCACTTAATGCATCTGTTTCTGCAAGTTTATTGTTTTATGAAATATTAAGAAGTAGGGGGAAATAATGAAAAATATTGGGGGATATGGGTATAACGATTATGAGTTGTTGTATTTGATTTCTTGTGGGAATGAAGAATTTTTAGAGATAATGTTTAAAAAATATGAAGGTTTGATCGTGAATACAATTAAAAGTTTTCATATTGTTTCTCGAATGTTTGATGATTTCTTTATGGAAGGTCAAATGATGTTGTTTAAAGCGATTAGATATTTTAGAGAAGATCGAAATATGAGTTTTACTAATTTCTTTAAATTATTACTTAGACATCGTTATATAGATTTATTAAAAATAAACCAAAAGGAATTTACTTATCAAGTTTTAACTGATGATCCTGATTCTTATGGTAAATATGTTTTAAATGATAATATTTATCAAGATGAAGTTGATGTTTCAAAATTATCTGAGTTTGAAAAAATGGTTTTTATTGGTCTTTACATTGAAGAAAAAACAATAAAAAAATTAGCGGAAGAACTAAGCGTTAGTGTAAAACAAATATATACTGCTAATGCGAGGATTAAAAACAAAGTTAAATGTAAATAAATTGGTTAATTACTTGACAAAAAAATGTTTTTTGGTAAAATAAATAGGTGGTAAAATATTTATGAGAGTAAAAGTAGTTTTAGTTTGTGAAGAATGCCTTTCACGTAACTATATGACTGAAAAAAACAAATTAAATACAACTGATAGAGTTATTGTGAAAAAGTTTTGTAAACGTTGTAATAAACACACTATTCACAAAGAAACTAAATAGTTGTGATATTGGAGGAAAAAAATATGGCTGAAAAAGCAAAACAACTTGAAAAGAAAAGTCGCATTAGAGAGTTTATTGAAAAAGACTATAAATATGAAAACTTATTATTAGCAGTTTTATCAATTTTCGCTTTAGAATTAGGTGTATTATTATTAGCAGGTTTCTTAGAAATACCTGATACAGCTTTCTTAATTGGTGGTGCTGTTGCTTCAAAAGTTTTCTCTTGGATTTTAGTTGCATTAGGAGCTGTTTCTTTAATATTATCAGTTTCTTCTTTCTATGCTCCAAGTTTTGCAGAAGTTAAACATATTACTGGTTTAAAGAGATCTGAATTCTTTGGTAATGTATTAAAAGTATTACTATTCTCTATTGTATTAGCGTTCTTCTTTATCTTATGTGAATTAGTTATTGAAAGTTTAATTACTTGGTTAAGCCCAGTAGTTAATGGATGGCTTGGTAAATAATGAATAATAATTCTAATGAACGCGCATGGTATATTATCCAATCTTATACTGGAATGGAATATGCCGCAAAGAGAAATTTAGAACGTCGTATTCATTCAATGGGAATGGAAGAGTATATTTTTAATGTATTAATTCCGGAAAAAACTCATACTGAAAAAAAGAAAAATGGTGAATTAAAAGTTGTTACTGAAAAAATTTATCCAGGTTATATCTTTGTTGATATGATTGTTACTGATGAATCTTGGTTTATTGTTAGAAATACACCAATGGTGACTGGTTTCTTAGGTTCAAGTGGTGGAGGTGCAAAACCTGTTCCACTAACAAATGATGAAATTATTCCTATTTTAAAAGAATGTGGTATTTCAATTGAAGTAGAAATTAATTTCAAAGTTGGTGATACTGTTACAATTATTTCAGGAAACTTTATGGGTCAAACTGCAGTTGTTGAAAAGATTGATATGGAAACTCAAACTGCAATTGTATTAGTTGACTTGTTTGGTCGTCAAACAGCTAATGAAGTTAGATTTGATGAAATTCAACCGATAGAATAAAAGCTGTGTAATCACAGCTTTTTATTTTTATTAGGAGGTATTATGGATTTAGTATTAGGTTATATATTAGTATTATTAATAATGGGGATTGTGACAAGTTTTGTTTATAAAAAAGATAAGAAGTATGCAGAAAAGAATAAATGGAGAATTAAAGAGTCAACTTTGTTATTGTTAACAATATTGTTTGGTTCTCTAGGTGCTGCTCATGGATTATGGGGGTTAAGACATAAGAACAAGCATTGGTATTTTGTTGTTGTTACTGTTTTATCTTTAGTTGTTCAAGTTGGTATTTTAGTTTTTTTAATTGTTAATGCGTTGAAAAAGTAATTTTTTTATAATATAATTATTATAAATATAAAAAGGAGAAGAAAACATGATTAAATATTTACAATATGATTCAAAATTTAATAGTCAAATTTATAACTTATTTATGGAAGTTATTAAAGAAGATGGTTTTATTAGAGAAAAGACAGAAGAAGAATTTAATAATTTCTTATTTAAGAGTTCAGCTTTTAAACCTGAAGGCACTTTTGTTGCGGTAGATGGTGATGAATTAGTAGGTTTTGCTGGTGGTGTTGTTAAAGATAGTGATTTAGGTAATGAAAATGCTGCTGGTTATATCCATACTTTCTTTGTTAAAAAAGAATATCGCCGTCAAGGTATTGGTAAAGAGTTATTAAAATTAATTGAAGGATATATTAAAGAAAAAGGATTACATTATTCTCGTTTTGTATTCTTAAGTGGAATTAATTGGGCTTGGAATATTCCTCATTATCCTGGTCATTTACATCCTGGTATGCCAGCTGTAAGAATTAATTCAGAGTTTTATTTCTTCTTATTACATAACAATTATTATTTAAATAGTATTCATGAAGGATATCATTTACCTTTAGCTGAATATGAATTACCTCAAAAAGTTGTTGATATGATGAAAGTTAATAATGAAAAAGGATTTACAGTTGAAGTTTATGATCCTGAAAAACATTATGGTATTGATGAATTCTGTGAAGCTATTAATAATCCTGGTTTTGCAAGATCTATTCAATATAACTTAAAACGTGAAAAACCTCTTCCTTTCTTAGTTGCTGCAAAAGAAGGTAGAGTTGTTGGTTGGACAGGTGCTATGTATACTGAATCTACAGGCCGTGGACATTTAGATGGTATTTGTGTTCATCCTGAAACTAGAGGTACTGGTTTAGGTAAGGCTTTATTCTGTTATTTATGCGATTATTTAAAGAAAGATGGTTCATCTTATATGACTTTCTTTACTGGTTTAGATAATCCTGCAAGAAAGATTTATTTATATGCTGGCTTTAAAATTGCACAAAGCTTTGCAGATATGAAGAAAAAATTAGATTAATAACTAAGGAATGATATAATGGTAATTGTTAAAAAAGGTTATCAATCTTCTTTAGATTTGTTGGAAACTGAAATTGCCATTAAATATATTAAAGATAATTTTGAAAAAGAGTTTGCGGAAAAAATGAATTTAATTAGAGTTTCTGCACCTTTATTTGTCAAAAGTAATTCTAATTTGAATGACCATTTAAGTGGTAATGAAAGGGTAATTTTATTTGACATTCCTTCAATTAAAGAAGATGCAGAGATTGTTCAGTCTCTTGCAAAATGGAAAAGAGTTTCTCTGGAAAGCCATAAAATTAAACCTAATCATGGGTTATATACTGATATGAATGCGATAAGAAGAGATGAAGAACTTGATAATTTACATTCTATTTATGTTGACCAATGGGACTGGGAAATGGTTATAGAAAAGAAAGATCGAACTGTTGAAAAGTTAAAAGAAGTTGTTAATAATATTTATCAAGTGTTATTAAGTGTTGAAGAAAAAATTTCTGAAAAATATAATTATATTGAAAGAAATTTACCAAACGAAATTTTCTTTATTTCAACAGAGGAATTGAAAAATTTATATCCTAATTTATCTTCAAAAGAAAGAGAAAATGCTATTTGTAAAGAAAAGAAAGCGGTATTTATATATCAAATTGGTTGGCCTTTAAGTAATGGCTTAGCCCATGATGGAAGAGCTGCTGACTATGATGATTGGAATTTAAATGGTGATATTTTATTATGGTATGATGTTTTAGATCTTGCTTTAGAAATATCATCAATGGGAATCAGAGTTGATGAGAATAGTTTGGTTGAACAATTAAAGTTTAAAAATCAATTAAATAAACTTGATTCTATGTATTGTCAAAAAATTATAAATAATGAGGTTCCTTTATCAATAGGTGGTGGTCTTGGTCAATCTAGAATATGTATGTTTTTCTTAAGAAAGATGCATATTGGTGAAGTACAAGCTTCTTTATGGAGTGATGATGATCTTAAAATTTTAAAAGATATGGGGATAAATATTTTATAAAATGAATAAAACGACTACTAATTTTAGTAGTTGTTTTTTGTTTTATGAAAATATGTTGATTTTTAACTTATAAACCTTACTATATCAATTGACAAAACTGAAGTATTAAGGTATAATAATAGACGCGTGCAATGACGCTTTAATACTATATTAATTTTTTAAATCATTTTTTATGTTAGAAAAAATCTAACATCACGGACAAAATGAAGGAGGTGTGTTTCGTGGCAAAAGTTAAACAAATCAAAAAAGTTGTTAAACTTCAAATCCAAGCCGGTAAGGCTAATCCAGCTCCACCAGTAGGTCCAGCGCTTGGTCAAGCGGGCGTTAACATTCAACAATTCTGTAGTCAATTTAATGATAAAACAGCAGGTATGATTGGTTATGTAATTCCAGTTGAAATCTACGTTTATGATGACCGTAGTTTCACATTTATTACAAAAACACCACCAGCTGCAGACTTATTAAAGAAAGCTGCAGGTATCCAAAAAGGTTCTGCAAATTCTGTTAAAACAAAGGTTGCAACATTAAAGAGAGAAAAGTTATTAGAACTTGCTCAAACTAAGTTACCAGACTTGAATGCTTATGATGTTGAATCTGCTGCAAGAATTTTAGAAGGAACTGCAAGAAATATGGGAATCGTCATCGAAGACTAATTCCATCAATTTAAGATAAAGACGTTTAAGAAAAGGTTAATAACCCCTTAAATGAATATCTTAATTGTGGGAGAAAAAATTCGTTAATACCACATTAGGAGGAAATAAAACAATGGCAAAAAGAGGAAAGAAGTATCAAGAAGCTGCTAAATTAATTGATCGTTCAAAAAAATACGAAGCTTTAGAAGCTCTTGAATTAGTTAAAAAAACTAACGTTGCTAAATTTGATGCTACTGTTGAATGCGCTTTTAAATTAAACATTGACCCTAGAAAAGCTGACCAAAATTTACGTGGAACTGTTACATTACCAAATGGTACAGGTCGTAATGTACGTGTATTAGTTATTGCAAAAGATGCAAAAGCTCAAGAAGCTTTAGCAGCTGGTGCTGACTATGCAGGTGATGCTGAATATCTAGAAAAAATTAAAAGTGGTTGGTTCGAATTCGATGTTGTAATCGCTACACCAGACATGATGGGTGAATTAGGTAAATTAGGACGTGTTTTAGGTCCTAAAGGTTTAATGCCAAACCCTAAAACTGGTACTGTTACAATGAATATTGAACAAACTGTTAAAGAATTTAAAGCAGGTAAAGTTGAATACCGTACTGATAAAGTTGGTAACATTTTATTACCTGTTGGTAAATGTTCATTTAGTGCTCAACAATTAGTAGAAAATGTTCAAGCAATTTATAAACAATTAATGCGTGTAAAACCTAGCACAGTTAAAGGTGTTTACATGGAAAATATTACTGTTACTTCAACAATGGGCCCTGGCGTTAGAGTTTTAGGCGAATCATTAGATAAGTAATAATAAAATTTATAATTAATCAAACAAAATAAAATATAGTAATAAATTGTCTCTGCCGTAGACAGTAGGTGTTTTAATGGGTAAGACAACCATTGAACTTAATTTCCTACCGAGGAACAATTCAATCTTTCAATGTTGAAAGATCAAATTTTCAGGAGGTGAAAACAATGAATGAAGCGACAATCGCTAGAAAACAACAAGAAGTTCAAGCTGTAGCTCAAAAGATGGCTGAAGCTGGAACAACAGTATTCGTTGATTACCTAGGATTAACTGTAGCTGAAGTATCAGAATTACGTAAAAAGCTACATACTGAAAACTGTGAAATGAAAGTAGTTAAAAATAACATTTTACGTCGTGCTGCTCAATCTCTTGGTCATGAAGAAGTATGTGAATTCTTAGTAGGTCCAAGTGCAATGATTACAAGTAAAGACGAAGTTTCTGCTTTAAAAATTACTTATGATTTCTTAAAAGAACATGAAAAATTAAATGTTAAAGTAGGTATCGTTACAAATGTTATCACTTGTGAAAAAGACTTAAAGGCTTTATCAGCATTACCAAACAAGGATGGCATGATTTCAATGTTACTAAGTGTATTACAAGCTCCAATTCGTGGACTTGCTGTTGCACTTAACGCAGTATCAGAAAAACAATAAAATCAAAAAAATTAATAAATTAATTTTAGGAGGATTAACAAAATGGCAAAAATTAGTATTGAAGAATTCTTACAAGCTATTAAAGAAATGAGCGTTTTAGAATTAAACGAATTAGTAAAAGCAATCGAAGCTGAATTTGGTGTATCAGCAGCAGCTCCTGTAGCTGTAGCAGCTGGTCCTGCAGCAGCTGAAGAAACTGGTCCAAGTGAAGTTAGTGTTATCTTAACTTCTGCTGGTGCTTCAAGATTAAACGTTATCAAATTAGTTAAAGAAATTACAGGTTTAAGTCTTGGTGAAGCTAAAGCAATCGTTGACAGTGTTCCTAAAGCTGTTAAAGAAAAAGTTAGCCCAGAAGAAGCAGAAGCAGTTAAAGCTAAATTAGTTGAAGCTGGCGCTGAAGTTGAAATTAAATAGTTAGTAAAATATAAACCTGAGTGAAGAGCTCAGGTTTTTCTTGCTATATAAGGAGGAAAAAATGTCTAATCAATATTTTGAAAATAACAAAGATTTATCATCAAATATACAACAAATTAACTTCTATTTTAGAGAGAACACTTTTGTTTTTTTAACTGATAACGGTGTTTTTTCTAAAGGAGGAGTGGACTTTGGAAGCTCTGTTTTATTAAAAACAATTAAATTTGAAAAAGAAGAAAAAAAGAAAGTTTTAGATGTTGGTTGTGGGTATGGACCAATTGGAATATGTATTGGAAAAACATATCCAGGTTTTGATATTGATATGGTAGATGTTAATGAAAGAGCATTAGGTCTTGCGGTAAAGAATGCAGAAAATAATAATGTTAAAAATGTTAATATCTTTTTAAGTAATGTGTATGAAAAAATCGATAAGAAATATGATCTAATTTTAAGTAATCCTCCTATTAGAGCGGGTAAAAGTGTGGTTCATAGTATTATTTGTGGAGCGTATGAATATCTATCTGAAGGAGGAGAAATGCGTTGTGTTATTCAACAAAAACAAGGTGCTCCTTCTGCAATAAAAGCGTTAAAAGAGGTATTTAATGAAGTTGAAATAATAACAAAGGATAAAGGCTATTGGATAATTTCGGCAAAAAGATAGTTTTTACCTTGACAAATAATTGATTTTGTAGTATAATAAATCGATATGCTAGAATGAGGTAGATTTCATTTATTTTTAATGCCTACCTTGCTTAAAAAATATAAAGAGGTGGATAATTTGAGTTACAAAAATGTTCAATACGGAAGAAAAACCATTAGAAGAAATTATGCAAGAGTTCAAACTCATGTTGAGTTACCTAACTTAATTGCAATTCAAACTGAATCTTTTAAATGGTTTATTAATGAAGGATTAGAAACTTTATTTAAAGAACTTTCTCCTATTAAAGACCATAGTGATGGGGAAAAGTTTGAATTACATTTTTTAGACCACGAGTTTGATGAACCAAAGTATTCTATAAAAGAATCTAAAATTCATAATGTTAACTATGCTGCTGCATTAAGAGTTAATGTTGGTTTACTAAATAAAGAAACTGGTGAATTAAAAGAAGATAAAATCTTTATGGGTGAATTCCCAATGATGACTCCTTGGGGTACTTTTATTATTAACGGTTCTGAACGTGTAATTGTTACACAAATTATTCGTTCTGCTGGTGCTTTCTTTGGTCAAGAAAAAGAAAAGAAAACAGGTCAATTATTATATTCTGGTCAAATTATTCCTACACGTGGCGCGTGGATTGAATTTGAAACTGGTGCTAAATTATCATCTGAAAAGAGTCAAAATAAAGAAAATCAAACTGTATGGTATGCAAAATTAGACCGTTCTAATCGTGTTTCTTTAACAACTTTTATTAAAGCATTAGGTGTTAGAAGTAACAAAGATATAAGAGAATTATTTATTGGTTCTGACTTTGCAAATCCTGAAGTTCGTTCACCTGAAATTTATAGTAATTTCCAAGCTGCATTTGATGTAACTTTGAAAAAAGAAAATATCATGGGTGATGATGATGCGATTAAACTATTATATGCTAAATTAAGACCAGATGAAAAAACTTCAGCTGATACTGCTCGTAAGTTTATTGCAAGTAGATTATTTGAAGTTCGTCGTTATGACTTAGCTGATGTTGGTAGATACAAAATCAATAAAAAACTTGATGTTGTTACTCGTGCAGTAGGTTATCCTTTAGCTGAAGACTTAAAAGATGAAAATGGTAATGTTTTATTACCTGCAGGTACTGAAGTTAACTATAGAGATATGATCGTTGATGAAAAAGATGGTGTAAGTAAGAATATTGTTGACTATCTTTCTAATCATAGAGAATTATTTAGAAAAGAACACGTATATGGTCAAATGTTACAAGGAGATAGTGTTGTTCTTGAAATATTAGAAGTGTTCGTTAAAACTAGCAAAGGTACATTTAAAGTTAAATTAATCGGTAATGATCAACGTGAAGATCGTAATCATGTTGTTTTATCAGATATTTTTGCAACTATATCATATTTTGTTACTTTACATGTTGGTGTTGGTAAGATTGATGATATTGACCATTTAGGTAATCGTAGATTACGTTTAATTGGTGAGTTATTACAAAATCAATTCAGAATTGGTTTAACTAAGTTAGAAAAGAATGTTAGAGATAGAATGTCAACTTCTGTTGAAACTAAGAGTGTTACTCCTCAAAATTTAATTAACATTCGTCCTTTAACTTCTACAATTAGAGAATTCTTTGGTAGTAGCCAATTATCTCAATTTATGGACCAAATTAATCCTCTTTCTGAATTAACTCATAAACGTCGTTTATCTGCCTTAGGTCAAGGTGGTATTTCAAGAGAAAGAGCTGGTTTCGAAGTGCGTGACGTTCATACATCACACTATGGAAGAATTTGTCCAGTTGAAACTCCTGAAGGTCAAAATATCGGGTTAATTAACTCTCTTGCAACTTACGCAAGAGCTAATAAATATGGTTTCATTGAAACTCCATATTTAGTAGTTAAAAATAATCGTGAAGAAGTATTAAAAGATCATTCAGTTCAACCAAAAGCTTGGATAACTGATGAAATTATATATTTAACAGCTGACCGTGAAGAAAAACACGTAATTGCTCAAGCTAACGTTAAAATGGAAAAGAATGAAGAAACTGGTGAAATTTGCATTATTGAAGAAAAAGTTATTGCACGTCAAGCTGGTGAATTCAAAGAAGTTAGTAAGATGGAAGTTGATTTAGTTGACGTTTCTCCTAAACAAGTTGTTGCAGTATCAACTGCTTGTATTCCATTCCTTGAACACGACGATACTACTCGTGCGCTAATGGGTGCGAACATGCAACGTCAAGCTATTCCACTACTTGTTCCTGAAGCTCCTTTTGTTGGTACTGGTATCGAATATAAAGCAGCTAAGGATTCAGGTGTTGCGGTAAAATCTGAAGTTAACGGAACTGTTACTTATGTTGATGGTCAAATCATTAAAGTATTAGATGATGAAACTGGTGTTGAACATACTTATGAAATGACTAAATATGAAAGATCAAATCATTCAACTTGTGTTAATCAAAGACCAATTGTTGAACCTAATGAACATGTTAAAGTAGGAGATGTATTAGCTGATGGTCCTTCTATGGAACAAGGTGAACTTGCTTTAGGCCGTAACGTTGTTGTTGCGTTTATGACATGGAATGGTTACAACTTTGAAGATGCTGTTATCATGAGTGAAAGATTAGTTCAAGAAGATGTTTATACTTCAATTCATATTGAAGAATATGTAGTTGAAGTTCGTGATACTAAGTTAGGTAAAGAAGAAATTACGAGAGATCTTGAAGGTGAAAGTAAAGATTCTATTGCAAACTTAGATGAAGATGGTATTGTTAGAATTGGTGCTGAAGTTAAAGAAGGAGATACATTAGTTGGTAAAGTTACTCCTAAGGGTCAAACTGAACCTACTCCTGAAGATCGTTTAAGTCAAGCATTATTCTCTGACAATTCTAAAGATGTTAGAGTAACTTCTAAGAAAGTTCCACATGGTGGAGGCGGTATCGTTAATAAGATTGAAAGATTCAATCGAAAGAGTGGTGCGGAGTTACCTCCAGGTGTAAATGAAGTTGTTCGTGTTTATATTGTTCAAAAACGTAAGATTTCTGAAGGCGATAAGATGGCTGGACGACATGGTAATAAAGGGGTTATTTCTAATATTTTACCTATCGAAGATATGCCATTTATGGCTGATGGAACTCCTGTTGATATTATGTTAAATCCTCAAGGTGTTCCTTCTCGTATGAATATCGGACAAGTACTAGAACTTCACTTAGGTATGGCTGCTAAAAAACTTGGTGTTAAAGTAGCTACTCCAGTATTTGATGGTGTTACTCAAAAAGACTTAATTGAAATTATGAATGAAGCGAGAGAAAAAGATCTTGCTGATGCGAAAGAAAATCCTCGTGAAGCTAAAACTACTATTGATGAAAATGGTAAAACTTATCTTTACGATGGTAGAACTGGTCGTCGTTTTGATAATAAGATTTCTGTTGGTGTAATGTATATGATCAAACTTGCTCACATGGTTGATGATAAATTACATGCACGTAGCGAAGGTCCTTATACACTTGTTACTCAACAACCAATGGGTGGTAAGGCACAAAACGGTGGTCAAAGATTTGGGGAAATGGAAGTTTGGGCATTAGAAGCATATGGTGCAGCTCATACTTTACAAGAAATGATGACTATTAAATCAGATGATATTATTGGTAGAAATAAAGTTTGTAAAGCAATTGTTGATGGTGAACGTATTCCAGAACCTGGTATTCCTGAAGCATTTAGAGCTTTAATTAAAGAATTACAAGGTTTAGGTTTAAGTGTTCAATTAATTAACAATGAAGGTAAAGACGTAGCTAATGAAAGCTTAGTTGACCAATTTGCAGAAGCTCAAGCCAGCAAAAGAGGCCTATAATAAGAGGTGACTAATTTGAAAAAATATAAATATATAAAAATAGGGATTGCATCGCCTGAAGAAATTATTTCTTGGGCTAACCCTTACTTACAAGGCAAGAAATTTAAATATAATCCGTTAAAAAAAGATCGTGTTACTTTATTAGATGAAGATGGTAAACCACAAATTGATGAAAATGGTAAAATAGTAGAATACATGATCAAAGGTGAAGTTAAGAAAAATGAAACTATTAACTATCGTACTTTAAAACCTGAAAAAGATGGTTTATATTGTGAAGTTATCTTTGGTCCTGATCGCGATTATCAATGTGCTTGTGGTAAATCAAGAAAAAATCTTGGTGAACATAAAGTATGTGAAAAATGTGGTGTTGAATTAACAGAAAGAAAAGTTAGACGTGAAAGAATGGGTTTCATCGCTTTAGCTGCTCCAGTTGTTCATACTTGGTATTTACGTAATACACCAAGTAAAATTGCAACATTATTGGAAATGAAAACTAAAGAAGTTGAAAACATTGTTTATCTTGCTTCTTATGTTATCACTAAAGTTTATGATGGTTTTGAAGATGAAAATGGAAAAATTAAAGTTGATAATGTTATAACTGCACAAGAACATGCTCAATTCTTAAGAGAATATCCATTTAAATTTGAAGCTAAAACTGGTGCTGAAGCTATTAAGTATTTACTTGAAAATCTTGATATTCCAGCAAAAGTTGTAGAAATCAGAGAAAAATTAAAGGATGCGACTAAACAAGAAAAAGAAGCTTGTATTAAACGATTAGAAATTTGTGAAGCATTCTTAAAATCTGATAACCGTCCTGAATGGATGATTATGGATGTAGTTCCAGTTATCCCACCTGATTTAAGACCAATGGTTCAATTAGATGGTGGTCGTTTTGCGACAACAGACTTAAATGATTTATATCGTCGTATTATTAATAGAAACAACCGTTTACGTAGACAATTTGAATTAAGAGCTCCAAGTATTATGGCTAATAATGAAAAACGTATGTTACAAGAAGCAACTGATGCTTTAATTGATAACTCTAAACGTAATAAGAAAGTTGTTTTAGATAAGAATCGTCCATTAAAATCATTATCTGATATTTTAAGAGGTAAACAAGGTCGTTTCCGTCAAAACCTATTAGGTAAACGTGTTGACTACTCTGGTCGTAGTGTTATCGTAATTGGTCCGGATTTGAAAATGTACCAATGTGGTATTCCTCGTGAAATGGCATTAATCTTATTTAAACCATTCATTATTAATTATTTACGAGATAAAGAACAACAACAAAATGTAGATACAATTGATGGTGTAGCTATTCCTAATTCTAAAGATAAAGCTGGTATCAAACGTGCTAAAGAATTAATTGAAAAAGGTACTCCAGAAGCTATGGAAGCATTAGAAAAAGTTGTAGTAGAACATCCAGTTTTACTTAACCGTGCTCCTACTCTTCATAGACTTTCTATTCAAGCGTTTGAACCAAAATTAGTAGAAGGTAAAGCAATTCGTCTTCACCCTCTAGTAACTACTGCATTTAACGCCGACTTTGACGGTGACCAAATGCCAGTTCATGTTCCTTTATCAGAAGAAGCTCAAACAGAAGCTCGATTATTAATGTTAGCTTCTAAGAATATCTTAGCTCCTAAAGATGGTAAACCAATTGTTACTCCTACACAAGATATGATTTTAGGTAACTATTATCTTTCTATTGAAAGATCACAACCTGAATTAATCTTTAATACAGTTGAAGAAGTCCTTGATGCTTATAAAGCACAAAGAATTGAATATACATGTCGTATTATTGCAAATGATGAAGAAGTATTCCGTGATGTTGCTGCATTAGAAAATGCGGTAAAAGAAGGATATATTCCTGCTGTAGGTAAATTCTTAATTCCTGCACGTGAAGGTAAAGCATTTAAAGGTGTTGATGAAGTTGAACATGCTTATGAAAGAGGCGAAATTGATTTCCATACTAGATTTGCTATACCTGGTTATGCTTTAAATCGTCCATTTGTAAATTTCACTGAAAATGATCCTGATTATGAAGCTAAGAAAGCATTAAACGAAGAAAGATTAAATAGTTATGTGGTAACTACATATGGTAAGATTATCTTTAACGAAGTATTCCCTCAAAGTTTCCCTTATGTTAATGAACCTACTTTAGAAAATTTAACTACTGAAACAAATCCTAAATTCTTCGTTAAACGTGGACAAGATTATTCTACATATATTAAAGAATTACCTCTTGTAGCTCCATTTAAGAAAGATTTCTTAAGTATGATTGTTGCAGAAGTATTTAAACAAGCTAAATTAACTGAAACATCTAAGACTCTAGATAAGATGAAAGATTTAGGTTTCAAATACTCAACAATTGCAGGTATTACAATTTCTGCTTTTGACGTTGTTAATATTGAAAAGAAAAATGAAATTATTGAAGCTTCTGAAGAAAAAGTTAAGAAATATAAAGCAATGTTCCGTCGTGGTTTAATTACAGAAGAAGAAAGAAAGACTAATGTTATTAAAGTATGGACAACTGCTAAAGAAGACATTGAAGCTGAAATTAAACAAGTTATGAAAGCTAATGCAACAACAAACCACATCTTCATGATGGCGGACTCTCGTGCCCGTGGTAGCTCAAGTAACTTTACACAATTAGCTGGTATGCGTGGATTGATGGCTAAACCTAATGGGGAATCAATGGAAATTCCAGTTAAGTCATGTTTTAGAGAAGGTATGTCAATGTCAGAATTCTTTATCTCAACTCACGGTGCTCGTAAAGGTTCTACCGATACAGCGTTAAAGACTGCTGAATCTGGTTACTTAACAAGACGTTTAGTTGACGTATCTCAAGATATTACAATTACTTGTGATGATTGTGGTACAGATAAAGGTATGTTATATAGTACTTTAGAAGAAACTCGTCAAGGTCATACTAAAGTTATTGTTTCTTTAGAAGATCGTATTATTGGTCGTTTTGCTGCAAAATCTGTTTATAATTCAAATCGTGAATTATTAGTAGAAAAGAACCAATTTATTACTGAAGAAATTGCAAAGAAAATTGTTGCTGCTGGTATTAAAGCAGTTGAAGTTAGAACATTATTAACATGTGATGCTCCTGTTGGCGTATGTGTTAAATGTTATGGTTCTGACTTATCAACAAATGAAATCGTACAACGCGGTGAAGTTGTAGGTATCGTAGCAGCTCAATCTATCGGTGAACCTGGTACTCAGTTAACAATGAGAACATTCCATAGTGGTGGGGTTGCCGGAGATGACATCACTCAAGGTTTACCACGTATTCAAGAATTATTTGAAGCACGTGAACCAAAAGGTAAAGGTGTAATTTCAGAAGTTAAAGGTACAGTTAAATCAATTACTCAATTAGGCGATAGCCGTTTCAGAATTGTTATTGACTCACCTGTAAATGGCGAAATTACTTATACAACATATAGTGGTAAAAAACCTGTTGTTACTTTAGGTCAAGAAGTTATGCCTGGTGATTTATTATCTGAAGGATTAATTCATCCTAAAGAATTATTAAAGGTAAGTACTGTTGAAAAAGTATCAGAATATATTATTAAAGAAGTTCAAAAAGTTTATCGTTCACAAGGTGTTGATATTTCAGATAAACATATTGAAATCATCGTTAAACAAATGTTACAAAAAGTTGTTATCGTTGATGAAGGTGACACTGATTTATTACCTGGATCATTTATTTCTAAATCTGAAGTATTTAAGATTATTAAATCTTGTGTATTAGAAGGTAAATGTCCTCCAGTTGTTAAGCCTGTTATTTTAGGTATTACTAAAGCTTCTTTACGTTCTGATTCATTCCTTGCTGCAGCATCATTCCAAGAAACAACTAGAGTATTAACAGAAGCTGCAATTCGTAGTAAAGTAGATACTTTAGATGGATTAAAAGAAAATATCATTATTGGTGGATTAATTCCTGCTGGTACTGGTTTAATTGAAAATGTTGAATTAGAAGTAGATGAAGATCAACCTTCATATGATATGAAAAAACTATAATAATAAAAGAGCGATTTTATCGCTCTTTTTAATATAATTTTTAACAATTTTTATTATCTTTGTGATATAATAAATAAAAAGGAGGAAAGTAATATGTATGCAGGTATAATTGTTTCAAATAATATTGTCGATCAAACATATGAATATTATGTTCCCCAAAAATATGAAGATTTTATTAAATTAGGATCACGTGTTCAAATTAATTTTGGTCTAGGTTCAAGAGAAGTAATGGGATTTGTCGTTGAATTATATGAAGAACCTAAATACGATGGTGTAATTAAGGAAATTACTAATTTACTAGATTATAATCCTTTAATCTCATTAGAACAATTAAAATTAGCAGAATTTATTTCTCAAGATACAGTTTGTCCGCTTGGAATAGTTCTTAATTTAATGATTCCTAATACATATAAATTAAAATCAGTTACATATTTAATAATAAAAGACTATTGTGAGTTAGATGCTACACTTGCAATGGAATTTAAAGGTAAGTCTGTTATAAAAGTAACTAAAGAATTAGATCCTTTCATGAAATTGATAAAAAAAGAAATTGAAAAAGGAAACGCAATGTTTTCTTTTGATGCAGAAGGATATAAGAAAGAAAAAATTATTATTAAATATTTAATAAATAAAATTATGTTATATGAAAAAGAAACATTTATTAAAAAAGATGTATTTGAAAAACTTCTTCTTTTAATTGATGAAGAAGCATTAACAAAAGAAGATTTTATTGATAAATGTCATATTACTGAATACTATTTTAAAAAATTAGATAACTTAGGTATTTTTGATAAAGTTAATGTAAGAGTATCAAGAGTAATAAGTAGAACAATTAAACAAACTAAAGCTTATAATAATGTTATAAAAGAACAAGTAGAATTAAATAAAAAAATAATTCAAAATAGTAAAAACAATAAACCAGTTCTTTGGAGACCTAATAATGAAGATGAAATAATATCTACATTAGAAAGTATTATTATTGATAATAATTCAAAACAATTGACAACTGTAATAATAGTCCCAGATATTTTATCAAGTTATAAAATATCTTCAATTTTAAGAGTTAATTTATGTTTACCTATTGCATGTTTAAACTCTAATCTTTCAGATGGAGAATATAGTGATTTATTTAGTGAATTAAAAGATAATAGTTATTCTGTTATAGTTACTACATCAAAATGTTCATTACTTCATTTTAATAATACAGCTACTATTATTATGTTAGATGTTGAAAGTGATAATTATTATAATGATCAAAGCCCTAGATATGATTTAAAAGTAGTAATGGAATATTTTGCAGAAATATTAAATGCAAATTTAGTATTTGAATCATATTCAGCTAATTTTGCGGAAGTTAGTAAAGGAATAAAAGGAACATATCAATTATTAGATAATTATAAGAAAGATAAAAATATTCCAATTGAAACTATTAATTTAAGAGATGAATTATTAAATGGTAATAATAAATCTATTTCTAAAAGATTAGAAAAATTAATATTAATGAATATATATTTAAAGAAGATATCAGTAGTAGTATCTACAACTAAAGAATATAGTTCTTTAATTATGTGTCGTTCTTGTGGACATGTTATTAAATGTCCAAGATGTGGTATTGCGGTAAAATATAATAAGAAAAATAATCAAATTAATTGTCCAACATGTTCATATAAAGCTGATTATTCTTCTAAATGTAGTAATTGTAATGAAGATAGTTTATTACTTGAATCATTTGGTATTGAACAAATTAATGAAGAATTACATCAAAAAATACCAAATATCAGAACAATTGTTTTAGATAATCCAAATTATAATGAATACGGGTCATTAATTACCAAAGCAATAGATAATGAAGTAGATGTTATTATTACTACTCCTAATTATATGAGGGGACTAGAATTAAATAATATTAATTTAGTTGGTATTGTAAATATTGATAAAATATCTGAAGCACCTAACTTAGATGCAAGTCATCGTGCTTATAATACACTTATTTACGCAAATCATTTGATTGAAAATGCAGAAATTATTAATGAATTAAAAACTAAAATTGTTGTTCAAACATTTAAACCAGATAGTTTTTACTTACAAACATTTATTAATAATGATTATGATGAGTATATTAAAAAAGAAATTAATAATCGTAAGATATTGAGAATAGAACCATTTTATCGAGTTAATCGAATTTTTGTGAAAGCTCCTTTTGATGTAATGTTTTTAGAAGCAAATTCAATTAAAAAAGCATTACAAGAAATGTTGCCGAAGGAATTATTTATTATAGGACCAACTTATAATAGAACTGAACAAGCTGCGACATTAGTAATAAAACATAAAAGACAGGATATTAGTTTAATATATCAAAATATTATTAAAAGATTTAGAACGCAAACAGTATCTGTTGTTATAGATAAATATCCTAAATACTTATAGAAGGTGATTAAATGTTAAAAATCGTTTTTATGGGAACTCCTGAATTTAGTGTTCCTATTTTAGAAGCATTAATAGAAAAATATGAAGTAATTGGTGTTGTAACTCAACCTGATAAAGAAGTAGGTAGAAAAAAAGAGTTAAAACCATCACCAGTTAAAGAATGTGCTTTAAGACATAATCTTAAATTATTTCAACCTGTTAAAATAAGACAAGAATATCAAGAAATTATTGATTTAAATCCTGATTTAATTGTCACTGCTGCATATGGTCAAATTGTTGGAATGAAATTATTAAATTCTCCTAAATATCGTTCTATTAATGTACATGCTTCACTTTTACCTAAATACAGAGGTGGTGCACCTATCCATGAAGCCATTAGAAATGGTGAAAAAGAAACTGGTGTTACAATTATGTATATGGAAAAAGCAATGGATGCAGGAGATATATTATCTCAAAGAAGTATTCCTATTCTTGATTCAGATAATTGTGGAACAATGTTTGAAAAATTATCAATCTTAGGAAGAGATTTATTAATGGAAACAATTCCATTATTAATAGAAAATAAGATAACTCCTATTAAGCAAGATGAAACAAAAGTTACATTTGCGTATAATATATCAAAAGAACAAGAACAACTTGATTTTAATAAAACTGCAAGAGAATTATTTAATCAAATAAGAGGATTTAATCCTAATCCTGGCTCATATATGATGTTAGGAAATGAACCACTTAAAATATATGATTCAAGAGTATCTGAAAAATCACATCATCAAGAAGTAGGTAAAATAATTGAAGTTGGAAAGAAAACATTCTTTATTTCTTGTGGTGAAAATACTGTGCTTGAAGTTTTAGAAGTTTGTCCATTTGGTAAAAAAAGAATGAAAGCAGTTGATTTTATAAATGGAGGACTAAGAAAATACTTAGATAAGAGGTAAGTATATGGAAAATAAGAAACCTAAATTATATTATTCACGAAGTGAAATGGAAAGAATAAATGTTGAAACGCTAAAATCAAGAGGTGTTGAAGTAGAAGATATTGCGGTGATTGCGTATAATCAACAATCTAAATATTCAACTAATGTTAGATTTGAAGATTGTGTTGAAAGTGTTTTAAAAATCCTTTCTTTAAGAGATGTTTTTCATTTATTACAATTAGGTGTAGAAATTGACGTATTAGCAGAAGAAGGTAAATTTAAAGGACCAATTCAAGATATTTTAAGATACGATTTAGGAGTATTTGGTATTGATGAAATATTTGGATTAGATATTGCAAGATTATATGGTTCAATAGGTCAAACTAATTTTGGTGATATTGATGTTAATAAACCTGGAATTGTTGGTAAATTAAATGAAGAAGGAAAAGGTGATAAACCTAGATGTAATACTTTCTTAGATGATATCGTTGGTGCGATAGCAGCAGCAGCGGCAATTAGAATATCACAAATTAAATCAGAAGAGGAAGCCGCAAAATAATATGGAAAGTATTAGAACTTTATATAAAATAGGAAGAGGTCCTTCTAGTTCTCATACAATGGGTCCCGATATTGCAAGTAGAAAATTTAAAGAAAAAAATAAAGATGCAGATCATTTTAAAGTTTATTTATATGGATCACTTGCTTTAACAGGTAGAGGACATTTAACTGATTATGTTATTTATCAAAATTTAGGTAAAGATCAAACAGAAATTGTTTTTGATTATGATACATATTATGATTATCATCCTAATGGATTTAAACTACAAGCGTATAAAAACAATCAATTAGTAGATGAAGAATTATTATTTAGTGTTGGTGGAGGATCATTAAAAAAATTAAATGAACCACGTGATGAAAGTGAAGAATCTATTTATCCTCATTCAACAATGAATGAAATATTAGAATATTGTTTAGATAATAATATTAACTTTGTTGATTATGTTAAAAAATATGAAGATGATAAAATCATGGAATATATGGAATTAATATATGAAACAATGAACAATACAATTCAAAATAATTTACTAAAAGAGGATATCTTACCTGGTAGTTTAAAAGTTGATCGTAAAGCATATAAATTTTATAATAAGTTTTTAGAAAATAATAATTATAATCAAATGCTATTTGCTTATGCGAGAAGTATGGCAGAAGCAAACGCAAGTGGGGATGTTGTTGTAACTACTCCTACATGTGGATCTTGTGGAATTATCCCTGCTGTTTTATTAACATATCAAAAACTTAGTGGTGTTTCAAATGAAGAAATTTATAATGCGTTATTAGTTGCGGGATTAATTGGTAACATCATTAGAACTAATGCTTCTATATCAGGAGCTGAAGTTGGATGCCAAGGTGAAGTTGGTGTTGCGTGCTGTATGGCAGCTGCTGCATTAACTTATCTTTATGGGGGAACCGTCGAAATAATCGAAAATGCGGCTGAAATAGCGTTAGAACATCATTTAGGATTAACATGTGATCCAATAGATGGATTAGTTCAAATACCTTGTATTGAAAGAAATGCTCTTGCTGCATTAGAAGCTGTTAATATTACTGAATATGTATTTGTAGCAGGTAGTAAACATAAAGTTACTTTAGATAGTGCTATTTTAACAATGAAAGAAACAGGTAAAGACTTAAATGAGAAATATCGTGAAACTTCTCAAGGTGGTCTTGCGTTGAGGAAATAAAAATGAATCAAGAACAAAATATTAAACAAGATGATACTATCAGAATAGGTAAAAAACTTAAAGTTGAATTTACTAGTATTACTCATGATGGAATGGGAATATGTAAAATCAATGGTATTAATTCTAAAGGTGAAGAATATAATAATTTCCCTATCTTTGTTTTAGGTGCATTACCTAAAGAAGAAGGAATAATTGAAATTGAAAAATTACATAGTAGTTATGGATATGGAAAATTATTAAAAGTATTCCCTGATAAAACATCTAAATACCGTACAAAACCAATTTGTCCTAATTATCCAGATTGTGGTGGATGTAATATTATGCATATGAATTATGAAGGACAATTAGAATTTAAAAGAGGACTTGTTAAAGACACTTTTAAAAAGATAGCAGGAATGGAAAAAGTAATTGTTAAAGATGTTATTGGAATGAATAATCCTTATTATTATCGTAATAAGGTACAAGTACCTTTTGCACAAAACATGGGAAAAAATACTTGTGGTTTTTATCGTCGTAATACTCATGAAATTATTCCATTACAACAATGTTATATTCAACCTGAAGAATCAACAGAAGTAGTTAAGTTTGTTAAAAACTTATGTAATGAAATGAAATACAAAGGATATGATGAAAAGAAACATACTGGAGATATTCGTCATATTGTTGTAAAAACAACAAAGAATCAACAACAAATAATGGTAGTACTTATTTCAATGAGAAAAGACTTACTGAATATAGATATTTTATGTCAAAAACTAGTTAAAAGATTCCCTCATGTAACAAGTGTAGTTATTAACGTAAACGATAAAAAAGGTAATGGAATAATCGGTAATAGTTCATTTGTTGTATATGGAGAAAATAAAATAATTGATGAACTATGTGGATTAAAATTTGAATTATCAGCTGAATCATTCTTCCAAGTAAATCATCAACAAACTGAAAAACTATATCAACAAGCAATAGAAGTTGCTAATTTAAATGAATCTGATATTGTTATAGATGCATATTGTGGAATAGGAACAATTGGTTTAATTGCTGCAAAACATGTAAAACATGTATATGGTGTAGAAATAGTTGAAGATGCAATTAAGAATGCAAAAAATAACGCAAAACTAAATAAAATCAAGAATGTTACATTTGAATGTAATAAAGCAGAAGATCAAATAGTTAAATGGCAAAAAACTGTTCCAGCAACTACTATTTTCGTTGATCCACCAAGAAAAGGTTGTGATGAAACATTATTAAAAACAATTATTGAAATGAATATTCCTAAAGTTGTCTATGTTTCATGTGATCCTGCTACTCTTGCAAGAGATGTAAAAATATTAAGTGAATACTATGATTTAAAAACAGTTCAACCTGTAGATATGTTCCCACAAAGTAGTCATATTGAAAATGTCGCATGTTTAATAAGAAAAAAGAGTAATTAGAATAATTTCTAATTACTTTTTTTATATATAGATTGACATATGATATATAAAATAGTATAATATATGCGTATATACACATATATAGGAGGAATTATGGTAAGTAATGATGTTTATTTATTAAGTGAATTTTATAAAATACTATCAGATCCTACAAGATTAAAAATAATATTAACTTTAATAGAAAAGGAACAATGTGTACAAGAAATATCTAAAAAGACTAATATGTCTCAAACAGCTGTTTCATATCAATTAAGAATTTTACGTGTATCAAGAGTAGTAAAATTTGAAAGAAGAGGTCAATTTACTTATTATTCATTAGATGATGATCATGTCAGTCAAATTATTTCTTTAACTAAAGAACATTTAAGTCATGGTGATTATTATGAATAAAAGATATAACTGTATAGAATTAAAAGAATTAACTTGTAAGGAATGTAGATCTTTATTATTAGAAAATTTAAGAATGTTAAATTATTTTAAAATAATAGAGTTTAATTCAGTTGATAATACTTTATATTTAGAATCATTAAATGATGTTTCAATTGAAGAATTAAATGAAATTGTTAATGCGGTAGTATATATTAGTAGATGTCCTAAACATCAAGAAAATAATGAAAAAGAACTATATGATGAATTTTTATTTGATGGAGTAGATTGTCCTAATTGTGCTTTAAAAATAGAAAAAGCATTAAATAAAAGAAAAGAAATCTTTTCTGCAAAATTAAATTTCATTAATAAAATAGTAACTGTTACATATAAAGAAAATGTTGATATTTTAAAAATATTAAATGATTGTTTTAAACAAACAGAATCTTCTGCTTATGTATATAAAAAAGATGAAGTAAATAAAAAGAAAAAAATAGGATGGTTTAATATTCTTAGAAATATCTTAGGTATATTATCTTTTATCACTGCTATTATTTTAGATAAAGGTTATAGTAAAGATTATTCTTTATATATATATTTAGCTTCTTATATTTTACTTGGATTTGAAATAATAAAAAATACGTTTAATCGTATTATTCATGGTGATATTTTTAATGAAAATTTATTAATGTTAATCGCAAGTACAGGGGCTTTATTTATAAAAGAAGGTATTGAAAGTATTATGGTTATTGTTTTATTTATTATTGGTGAAACATTAAAAAATAAAGCAATTGATAATTCAACAAAAGAAGTTAAAAAATTAATAAATTTAAAAGTAGATACAGTTACGTTAGAAGATGGAAATATTAAGAACACTAAAGATGTTACAGTTGGTGAAATTGTAATAGTTAAAGTTGGTGAAAAAATCCCACTTGATGGAGTTATTATTGAAGGTAAAACTGATTTAGATACATCTTCATTAACAGGTGAATCAGTTCCTAAGTTTGTTGAAGAAAATGATGAAGTATTATCTGGCACAATTAATTTAACTCAAGTAATTAAAGTAAAAGTATTAAAAACAGAAGAAAACTCTACTTCAACATTAGTTAATAAATTAATTGATGAAGCTAGTAATAAAAAAGCTAAAATTGATGAATTTATTACAAAGTTTGCGAGAGTATATACACCAGTTGTAATGATTCTTTCATTAGGTATATTTCTTATTCAATATTTCTTATTACAATATGAAATTAATAATAGTTTAAATAATGCATTTGTATTCTTAGTAATATCTTGTCCTTGTGCGCTTGTGATATCTATTCCTCTTGCTTATTTTAGTGGTATTGGAAGAGGTTCTAAAGAAGGTATTTTAGTAAAAGGTGCTAATTATTTAGAAGCATTAGCTTCTACTAAACATGTTTATTTTGATAAAACAGGGACTCTTACTAAGGGTAAATTTGTTGTAACAGAAATTAATCCTAAAAATATAACAAAAGAAGAACTTTTAAAAATTGCTGCTCATGTAGAATCTTTTTCTAATCATCCTATTGCGGTGAGTATAAAGGAAAGTTATAATCAAGAGATTGATGAATCAATTGTCAAAGATATTAAAGAATTACCAGGATATGGATTAACTGCAAAATATGATGAACATGAGGTTATGATAGGTAATAAAAAGTTATTAATTGAAAATAATATTGAATTTGAAGAAAATAATTCAATTGGTAGCATTATCTATTTAGTTTATGATAAAATATATATTGGTAATATTGTTGTTAGTGATGAAATTAAATTAAATACAATTGATACAATAAAATATTTAAAGAATAAGAAATGTATTACTTATATGTTAACAGGAGATGTTTCTTCTATCGCAAATCATATTGGCAAAAAGATTGGTATCGATCACATTCATAGTGAATTATTACCTCAAGATAAATTAAAAATTGTTGAGGATCAATTAAATAATAAAAATAAGAAAGATACTTTAATTTATGTAGGAGATGGATTAAATGACGCTCCTGTGTTAAGATTAGCAGATGTAGGTATTGCGGTTGGGGATATTGCAAGTGATGCAACTAAGGAAGCTGCTGATATTGTTATTATTGGTAGTGAAATTAGTAAGGTTAAAAAGGCTCATAGATTAGCTAAATATACAAGAAAAATTATTATTCAAAATATTATTTTATCACTTGGTATAAAAATATTATCAATGATAATAGTTTCATTTAATTTATTAGGTAATTATAGTAATTTAGGTATGTTAATCGGACTTGTAGCCGATGTAGGTGTTGCTGTTATCGCAATACTTAATTCAATTAGAATAATATATAGTAAGAAAATATAATAAAAATCATAATCGGAGGCTATATGAATAAAGGTGCATGTATAATCGGACAGTCTGGGGGTCCTACTGCTGTTATTAATTCAAGTGTTTTAGGGATTATTGAAAAGAGTTTAAAGGATAATGTTTTTTCAGCAGTATATGGGGCTATAAATGGAATTGCTGGTATTATGGAAGAAGAAATAATTGATTTTTCTAATTATTCATTAGAAGAATTACAATTATTAAAAACTACTCCTTCTGCAATACTTGGTTCTGTTAGAAAGAAATTGCCTGATAATTTACAAGATGAAGCTTTTAAAAAAGTAGAAGAAATATTTATTAAATATAATATTAGATGTTTCTTTTATATAGGTGGTAATGATTCAATGGATACTTGTTTAAAATTAAGTAAGTATTTTAAAAATAGTAAACACAAATGTCTTGTTATTGGTATTCCAAAAACAATTGATAATGATATGTTAGAAATTGATCATACACCAGGATATGCTTCTGCATGTAAGTTTATTTATACTACATTATCAGAAATATATGAAGATATTAATTGTTATAAAAAAGGTCGTGTAACAATTGTTGAGATTATGGGACGTGATAGTGGATGGTTAACTTGTGCTTCAAAAGTTGCATCTTATTATGGTCAAGGTCCTGATTTAATTTATATTCCGGAAGGACGTTTTGATATTAATCAATTCTTAAAAGATGTAGAGTCTCTATATTTAAAGAAAAATAAAGTATTAGTAGCTGTATCAGAGGGGATAAGGGATATTAATGGTCATTATTTATTACAATCTCATATTAATAATAATGCTGATCATTTTGGACATATTCAACTTGGTGGTATTGGAAGTGTATTAGCTGAAATTGTTAATAAGGAATTAGGATTACAAGTAAGAAGTGTTGAATTGAATATTTTACAACGTTGTGCATCACATTTATTATCAAAAACTGATGTTGAAGAAGCTTATAATTGTGGTTCTTATGGTGTAGAATTATATTTACAAGGTTTAACAGGTCAAATGGTTTCAATGAGAAGAAAAGAAGGAAAAGATTATGAAATTGAATATTATCCAGTTGATCTTGAAAAAATAGCTAATTTTGTTAGAACTGTTCCGACTGAGTATATAAATGAGTTTAATAATAATATTAATGATGAATTTTTAGATTATCTTTTACCTCTTATTCAAGGGGAAATTAATTTACCATTTGAAAATGGTTTTCCTAAATATTTTAAATTAAGGAAATAATATGGATTATTTAGAATTAATAAAACAAAGACATTCTGTAAGAAAGTATTTAGATAAAGAAATTGAACAAGAAAAAATAGATTTGATTAATCAAAAGATTAATGAAATTAATTCTCGAAGTGGATTAAATATTCAATTTGTTACTAATGAACCTAAGGCATTTGATTCAATGATGGCTCATTATGGTAAAATATCAAATGTTAAAAATTATTTAGTTCTTGTTGGTAAAAAGAATAAGAATCTTGATGAATTATGTGGTTATTATGGAGAAGAATTAGTTTTGTTTATTCAAGGTCTTGGATTAAATACTTGTTGGGTTGCGTTGACGTATAAAAAAGTTCGTTCAGCATATAGTTTAAATAAGAAGGAAAAAATGTTATTGGTTATATCTGTTGGATATGGAGAAAACAGAGGATTAAAACATTTTTCTAAAAAAATAAGTGAAGTTTCAAATGTTAGTGAAAATACTCCTGATTGGTTTGAAAAAGGAGTAAAAGCAGCATTAAAAGCTCCTACCGCAATGAATCAACAAAAGTTTTATTTTCATATTGATGAAAATGAAAACGTTAGTGTAAAAGCAGGTATTGGTTTTTATACTAAAGTTGATTTAGGTATAGTTAAACTTCATTTTGAAATAGGAGCTAATAAAAAAATATTTAATTTTAAATAGGAGAAGAATATGAGTTTTGGTCATTTAAAAAGAGTTGCAAAAGCTAGACTTTCTGGTAATTTAGGTGCAGCTATTATTGGTATGTTGATTATTGGTTTAATTAATGGAGCAGCTACTTCAATGGGATTATCAATTCTAGTTTACGGACCTTTTATGGTTGGTGAAGTTGCTTTATTTATGAATATTTGGCGCAATGGTAAAGCGAGTTTTGAAGATGTTTTTGATGGATTTAAAGAATTTGGTGGTAATTTAGTATTAGGTTTATTACTTTCTTTATTTGTTGCTTTATGGACATTTTTATTCATCATTCCTGGTATTATTAAATCTTATGCGTGGGCATTAAGTTTTTATATTAAAAAAGATCATCCGGATTGGAGTTATACACAAGTGTTAGATACTTCTGCAAGTTGGATGAAAGGTCATAAATGGGAATTATTTATGTTACAACTTAGTTTCTTTGGATGGATTTTATTATGTATTATTACACTTGGTATTGCAATAATCTATGTTGGTCCTTATATGAGTACTACAATGGCTGGTTATTATGAATATATTAAGGGATTACATGAAGTACCTAATGTATTTGATGAAGAGAATAAAGATGCTGATGATACTAAAGGTGTATTTGTAGATTCGTTAAATTAATATAAAAAGGAAACAAAGTTTCCTTTTTTTTCTTGTATTAATTATCGTATTATGGTAAAATTATAGTAGTTTATGGAGGATATATGAAGTTATTATTGAAGTATTTACATCCTAGTAATATTGGTAGTTATCTTTTTACTGTATTAAATTATTTTTTATTAGTAGCGGTTATGTATTATGTATTAGGGTATACTAAAGAAGATTCTTTTTTAATTATTGGTGTTTTATATGTAGTTTGTTTTCTTATCGCAATATCACCAATTGGGGAATTTATTTTAAGAGTTTCAACTGGTTGTAAGAAAATAAAAGATCAAAATATATATAATAGAATTATACCTTTATATATGGAAGTATTTAATGAAGCTAAAAAAGAATGTAATTATATAAAAAAGCCTTTTAAATTATATATTAAATACGATAATTCTATTAATGCTTTTGCGGTAGGGAGAAATACAATTTGTATTCATAGTGGATTATTACAATTAGATGATGGTTCAATTAAGGGAATATTAGCTCATGAAATAGGTCATCATGTATCAAGGGATACGACTTTTTTATTAGTTATTGCGGTAACGAATATGATTACAAATTTTATTATTGTAATATGTCATTTATTAATACAATTAGTTTCTATTTTAATAACTGCTTTTATTAATAGAAGAAGAGTAGGGTTGATATTGTTTATTAGAACAATATTAGTTTTACCTTTTATGTTATTAACTAAATTATGGCAATTATTATGTAATGTTTTAGTTGCATATTCATCTAGACAAAATGAATATGAAGCTGATGAATTTGCAGTTACAATTGGTTATGGTTATGAATTAAAACATGCATTGTTTTTACTTGATGGAAGTAAGGTTAATTATTCATGGTATGAGTCATTATTCATTTCTCATCCTGAAACTCATAAAAGGATTGCAAGAATTGATGCTGCAATATAAAAAAAGCGGGGTTTCCCGCTTTTTAATAATCTAAAATATTAACTTTTCTTGATGCTTTTTTATTATATAAATAAATTTCAAATTTTCTAATTGTTATAACTGTAAAAATATCTGAGATAACAGGAACAATTGATAAAATTGTAATAATTAAGATAAAAGGTGATAATTGTCCTATTAAACTACTAGCAATACGAGAAACCATTTGTGACTTAAGTCCTAATCTTAGCGAAACGTCAATAAGATAAGAATTACCACATAAACAAAGAATGATAGGTAAAATAATTGATAAAGCAATTTGGATATAATATAAAACTTTTAATTTCTTTAAACTAGGTATTTTATCAATAACATCACTATCATCTTGTGCAAAAGGTTTCAATAGTTTAAATTTAGTAATTGTGCTTATTAATTGGACGATTACTAATCCTATAAAACCAAATATTAAAATAGCAATTGGAATTATATAATTATTTAAATCAGTAATTTGTGGAAGTATTATTAGTAAAAATGGTAAGAATGCACTACCAATTAAACCAATTATTAAACCGGCAATTGCAAAACCTAAAAGAACACGGATAACAATAAATAATTGTTTTGTGCTCTTTTCTTTTTTTGCAAAACCAAATAAACACCAGATTAAAATAAGACTTGCAACACTTCCAATATCACCTGATATTGAAAATGAAACTGAATCATTAGATGGTTCAGAAGGACTTTGTTCAAATCCTAATTCGGTTAATACATAAATAATATCATCCATATTTTTTACTAAGAAATTAACTAACATAGCGGATAATATCATGCCGATAATTCCTATTAAAATATAAACTAATGTTTTAACAATACTAAGAGTTAAAAAATCTTTTGATGCAAAAAAAGAATTTACACTTTTATCTTCTATTGATGCATTTTTATTCATATTCAAATTAAATGTGTTTGTAAAATTCATATTTATATCTCCTTTTTTATTATTATATCAAAAAATAATAAAAAAATCAATATGTAAATATTATATTGAAAAAAAAGATAAAATATGATAAAATATAACAAAGAGGTAAAATTATGAGAAAAAGAAAATTTAAAAAATTTATACGAATAATATCAATATGTATATTTCTAATAGTAGCGGGATACTTTTTATATAAACATTATTTAAAAGCATCACTACCTACAATTACATTAAAAGAAGGATATGAGACAGTTGTTAATGTTGAATTAGGTAAAAGAGTTAATATGTTAGAAGGATTAACTGCAAGTGATAAAGAAGATGGGGATCTTACATCAAAAATCTTATATTCAAGTAAAGTTAATTTTGATGTTGAAGGTACATATGAAGTTACTTATTTTGTAACTGATTCTGATGGTAATGAATGTGAATTTAAAAGAACATATGTAATATATTCAGTTAAAACAAGTTATAAACCTGAAATTAATATTATGAATACTGAAGTAAAAATTGAAATTGGTCAAACAGTAAACCTTTTAGAAGGTGTTACTGCAAACGATAAAGAAGATGGAGATTTAACTAGTAGTATTACATACACTGGGGAAGTTGATTTTAATAAAACCGGTAGTTATATTATTATTTATTCAGTAATAGATTCAGATGGTAATTTAACAGAAGTTGAAAAAACTTTCATTGTCTTTGATATTTCAAAAAAAGATGAATTAAGTATTCATTTCTTAGAATTAGGTAATAAATATTCTGGTGATTCAGTTTATATTAAAGCAGGAGATAATGATATTTTAATTGATGCGGGGAGTAGAAATGCTTCAGCCGGTACAATATCTGAATATATTAATCAATATGTAACTGATGGTAAATTAGAATTCGTTATTGCAACACACGCTCATCAAGATCATATTTCTGGTTTTGTTGGTACAAGTACAGTTCCTGGCATTTTTGATCGATATGATGTTGATACAATTATTGATTTTGCTCGTACTAACGCAACAAGTAAAGTATATAGTAATTATGTTGAAAAGAGAACTGCTGAAATTGCTGATGGAGCAAATCATTACACAGCTCTTGAGTGTTGGAATAATCAAAATGGAGCACAAAGAACATATGTACTTGGTAATGGTATTACGCTAAGTATTTTATATAATTATTATTATGAAAATAAATCAAGTAATGAAAATGAATATTCAGTATGTGTATTAATATCTCATAATGATCGACATTTCTTATTTACTGGTGATTTAGAAGAAAAAGGTGAAGAATATTTAGTACAATATAATGATTTACCAGAAGTAGAAGTTTTTAAAGCTGGTCATCATGGTTCTTATACTGCGTCTAATGATGTGTTATTAAGTGTTATAAAACCTAAAAATATTGTTGTATGTTGTTGTTGTGGAAGTAATGAATATACTTCTGTTAATGCGAATATGTTTCCTTCACAAGCATTTATTAATCGTGCCTTTAAATATACAAAGAATGTTTATGTTACTACAATTGCTGATGGAGACTCATATAAATCTATGAATGGTAATGTTGTTGTTAAATCAAACGATAGTTTTTCAATTCATGGTACTAATAATGATATTTTATTGATTGATACTGAATGGTTTAAAAATAATAGAACGTGGGTGGAATAATGGATTTAAGTATTTATCGAAATAAAATAGAAGATTTAAATAGATCAAGAATCTATATGAAAAGAAAAATAAAAAAATATGCCCTTATTCACGGTATAATTGCTTTTCTAATAGATATATTAATTGTAATAATTGTATTATTTGTTGTTGAACCTTTTTATAAAGAATTGTTTTTGTTAATGATAATGCCTACACTTAGTTTACCTATTGGTGTTGCAATATATAATGAATATCAAAAAGTTAAATGGATGAGAAATTGTTATTTTCCATTTATTTTAACTGTTTTTAATTCAGAAAGCGGTTCTTTATTTGTAAATAAATTTACAGAAGAAGAGGCAAAGGATTTATTGATTAAGAATAAATTAGTTAATAAATTTGATAATGTTAATAATCAAATTGCTTTTTCCTTTGAAACATCAATAGGACCTGTTACATATTTAAATGTTTGTGTATCAAGAAGTGTTGGAGATAGTTCAGTTGAAATTTTAAAAGGTGATGTATTTATTATTCCTCATGAATGTCATACTGCATTTCAATTAAGAAATGATCATTATCAAACTAGTGGTATGGTTAAATCTAATATGTTTAAACATAAACAATATAAAATATATGCTTATTATCCTAAAGAGGTAGAGCCATTTGAAATTGATGAAAAGCATTATTCTTTGTTTAATGCTATTAGAGTATTATATTCTAAATTTAGTTTTTCAAATAAATTGAAAGAGGTTATATTAAATTATGATCGTAATTTTTTAACAGTTTATGGAAAGATTGATTTAAATTTACAATATCCTAAGGTTATAGATGAAAAAACTATTAGTTCATCATGTGAGAAGATTGCGTCTATAAAAGAAAGATTTGATGAATTAGATAAAATTATAAATGAAAAAAAGGATTACTGTTAGTAATCCTTTTTTATATTTTTAATTAGCAGTTATCAGTGCATTGACATAATCATATATTTATTATATAATGATGTAAAAAGAAAGGACAAATTGAATTGACAATAATTTAAAGGATTAACTATATGAGAGGAAATTATTTAAAAATTTTAACCATAATCGTTATATTGAATATTTTTTTGACGACTAGTTCATGTAATAAGAATAGTTGTATACCTGATGAAAGAGATGTTTTAACTATTAAAATAGGAGTGTATGATATTACTGTATCAGATCCTTTTGATGAAAATTATATTTATAACTCTGAAATTAAAATGTTACACCGACAAAATCAAAAGATGATTGAAGAAAAATATAATATCAAAATTGAATATATTTCAAAAAAAGATGTATATGGGAATTATTTTTCTGGTATAGTTGATGATTATAAATTAAAAAGATTTATAGATGATAATGATTTAGATATGATGTTAGTTGATTATTATGAAATAAAAGCGTTAAACGACAATTATGATTATCTTTTTCCGCTTAGTAAGGATGTAGTTGAAAACCAACATGAAATTTTTAATAAATTAACAATGTATGAACAAAATGTATATGGATACGTTTGTCAAAATCAAATATCAGATAAATATTTATATTATAATATTGATATGATAGAAGAATATGGTTTACAAGATCCACTTGAATTATGGTACCAAGGAAGATGGAATGTGAGTGCTTTGCTGAATTTTTATAATAATAATGTGTTTTCTAAAAAACTATTTTCAGGGGATTTGAATAATTTTATGATTGGCTTTGTTCATTCATTAGGAGGAGAATATTTTGATACAAAGTTAAAAAGTTTCAATAGCGAAAATAATATTCTAATGCTTTTAACAACGGAAAAGTTTAAAAAATTGGGGTATGTATCTCAAAGCGATTCTAATAGAAATGAATTCATAAACCAAAATTGTTTATTTACTGATCAATATATATCTGATGTAGATTTTAATATAGGAATAGTTCCTTATCCTCTCTCTGACGATGCGGTAGTGGAAGTTATCACAACGGAGGTAGAAGAAGAAGCTAAAACCTTATCTAATCGAAGAAAAATTAAAACAGAAGAAGGTTTATATATAAAAGGAATAGATATAAGTGCTAGCGGTTATTCTATACCTCTTAAAGAGTGTGTTTCTTTAGCGATAATAAATAAGGAAAATAAAAAAGATGTGGGATTACTAACAAGTATTATTAGCGAATTATGTGAAAAAAATGAACTTAATACAGAAATTATTACTGCAAATATTAAAAATAAATTTAATTTTTCCGTTTACTGTGATTTACTTTTTGAAACAAATCAATACTTGGCAGTAGAAATGTTTGATAATATTGATTTATCTAGACCTAAATTTACACCTTATAAATATTTATGGCCATTGATGGTTCTTAATGAATGTGAAGATAAAACGAAAGAGGAAGTAAGTTTTATATTAATGGATTGTGATAAGTATTTTTTAGAGTATTATAATAAGCATATAAGGGATTAAAAAAAGGATTACTAACAGTAATCCTTTTTATATTTTTAATTAGCAGTTTTCAGCAAAGTATTTGATAGTTCTTACCATTTGAGAAGTGTAAGAATTTTCATTGTCATACCAAGAAACAACTTGAACTTGATATAAACCTTCTCCTACTTTTGCAACCATAGTTTGTGTTGCATCGAATAAAGAACCATATCTCATACCGATAACGTCGCTTGAAACGATTTGGTCTTCGTTATAACCATAAGATTCATTAGCTGCAGCTTTCATAGCAGCGTTGATAGCTTCTTTAGTGATATCTTGACCAGCAACTACAGCTGTAAGAATAGTAGTTGAACCTGTAGGAACAGGAACACGTTGTGCAGCACCGATTAATTTACCGTTTAATTCAGGGATAACTAAACCGATTGCTTTTGCAGCACCTGTAGAGTTAGGAACGATGTTTGCAGCACCAGCTCTTGCTCTTCTTAAATCGCCTTTTCTATGAGGTCCATCAAGAATCATTTGGTCACCAGTGTAAGCATGGATTGTAGCCATGATACCAGATTGGATTGGAGCAAAGTCATTTAATGCTTTAGCCATAGGAGCTAAGCAGTTAGTTGTACATGATGCAGCTGAGATGATGTTATCACCTTTTTGTAAAGTGTGTTCGTTAACACCATAAACGATAGTTGGTAAATCGTTACCTGCTGGAGCAGAGATAACAACTTTTTTAGCACCTGCATTGATGTGTGCCATTGATTTTTCTTTAGAGCAGTAGAAACCAGTACATTCTAATACTACGTCTACACCTAATTCACCCCAAGGTAAGTTAGCAGCGTCTTTTTCTGCATAGATAGTGATTTCTTTACCATCTACAACGATAGCGCCTTCTTTAACTTCAACTGTGTGTAATCCTTGACCGATTGTTCCACAGTATCCACCTTGTGCTGTGTCATATTTTAATAAGTTTGCTAACATTTTAGGATCTGTTAAATCGTTGATTGCAACAATTTCATATCCTTCTGCACCAAACATTTGTCTGAATGCAAGTCTTCCAATACGGCCAAAACCGTTAATTGCTACTTTTACGTTTGCCATTTTTATAAATCCTCCTAATTATTATTTTTATTTAAAATGGTTTTTTTACCGGATATATTATACCACTTTTTTAAAAAAATATCAAATAATTAAGCATAAATATAAAAAATAGTGTTCAGTGAACACTATTTTAGTTTGTATAATTATCAAAATATCCTTGAATAAGAATAATAGGAGTTCCTTTATCACCACTTCCTGATGTTAAATCGCATAGAGAACCGATTAAATCAGTTAGTTGTCGAGGAGTAGTTCCTTGTGAAGCCATGCTTCCTTTAAGATTATTATCCTTATTTTTAATTGATTGAGATATTGCATCTTTTAGTTCTTGACCTTGTAAATGAGCGTAGTCATTATCTGCTAAGTATTTTAATTTGATTTCGTTTGGTTGACCTACTAAGCCATCTGTAAAGAAAGGTGAAACTACAGGGTCTGCTAATTCCCAGATTTTTCCTACAGGGTCTTTGAATGCGCCATCTCCGTAAACCATTACTTCGATGTGTTTATTTGTTTGTTCTTTTAACATTTGTTGAATTTTTAGAACGATTTCTTGACCATCACGAGGAAATAGTTTTATTCTTTCTTCTGTTGCTTTATTGCTGCCTAATAGACCGTAGTCTTTGTTATATCCACTTCCGTTAATAGAAGAAGTTAGGATGTCATCAAGTCCATATACTGTTTTAGCACCTGCTGCTTTTAATAAGCGTTTGCTGCGTTGTCTTGAGTGAATATCACAACATAGTACGTGATCAGTGAATTTTAAAATGCTTCTTGCGTCATTTGCAAAAACTATTTGTGCTTCAGCTCCCATTTCTTCAATTAGGTTATGATAGTATTCTACATAATCTACTCCTGTGAAATGGTGTTTTTGATATCCAAATAATTCACGATATTGTTCTTCAGTTAATACATCACTCCATGGGTTTACACCTTTTTCATCTAATTGATCTAGTGAAACAAGATGGTTTCCTACTTCATCTGATGGATAACTTAACATTAATATTATTTTTTTAGCTCCTTTTGCAATCCCTTTTAAGCAAATTGCAAAACGGTTTCTACTTAAAATAGGGAATATTACACCTATTGTTCCTTCTGGGAATTTTTGTTTAACATCATATGCGATGTCGTCAATAGTTGCATAGTTTCCTTGTGCACGAGCTACTACTGCTTCAGTTATACCCACTACGTCTTTATCGCGTAATTCGAATCCTTCGCTTTTAGCTGCTGCAATTACACTATCTACTACGATTGATGCAATATCATCGCCTTCTCTAATGATAGGGGCTCTTACTCCTCTTGATATAGTACCTACTAATCTTTCCATAAATCCTCCTATTTATAAAAAATATCTACAAATAATTATATACCTTTTTTAATATTTTTTATTAAAAAAAGATATTTTTTTTAAAAATAATTATTATATACCTATTAACTTGAAAATGTTATATAAAAGTGATATAATTTATATGATAATAATAGATAAGGAGAAAAATATCGTGATCTATAAAACAATAAAAAACTATAAAGAAGCTTCTAAAGATTTTTTAGAAAATGAAAAACAATTCCATTTAGGTGTTATTCCAACAGAACAATCTAACCCTAAAACTAAAAATTTAAGTAATACAATTGCAAAAAATACAGCAGAAGGTGTAAAAACTATTTTCTCTGCTGATGAAGATATTGCTAAAGTTGCATTAGGACAATTCCAAACTCCTGAATTTGAAGCATTTGTTTCAGATATTAAGAGATGTATGGATGAAAGAAGAAAAGTAGTATTCTCTTCTGTAGGTGCTAGTGGACGTATGGCTATTCAAATGGATGGTGCATGGAGAGCATTCTGGCAAGGATTAGTTAATAAAATTCCTAATCACCGTTATGAATTCTTAGAAATGGCTGACGTTGTAAGTAGTTTTACAACTGGTGGTGACCGTGCATTAGTTCGTTCAGTTGAAAACTTTGAAGACTATATGACTTTTGGTGCAAAACAAGTTGATGAAGCAGAAATGGGTCCTGGCGATGTATTAGTTGCTTTATCTGAATGTGGTCTTTCTGCAAGTATTAATGGTTCTGCAGTAAGAGGTTATGAATTAGGTGTAAGAACTTATTATTTATTCTGTAACCCAGAACATATCTTAAGAACTCACTTAGATCGTGCACGTGCTGTATTTGAATGTTTAGATGAATATGCAGAAAATAAAGCTAAAGGTATTGACAATGGTAAATATATCGTTAAAATTCCTTTATTCGTAGGTAACATGGCTGTAAGTGGTTCAACAAGAATGCAAGTAACTACAGTTGAATTATTAGCTGCTGGTGCTGCATTAGAAGTTGCTGCATATCGTTGGTTAAAAGAAAACTTAACTGAACAAGAATTAGCAGTAGTTGGTTGTGGTGCATTAGAATTAGAAGATTATGCAAAACAATTTGAAAGTTTAAATAAACAATTATCAAGCGGTGCTGCTTTAGAAGGTCTTGCAAAAGCTGTTGAATATGAAGTAAATACATATAATGAAAAAGGTTTAATCACTTATATTACTCATGATTACTTATTAGATATCATGACTGATACAACTGAACGTCAACCTACATTTACATTACCTCCATTCAAGAAATTTGCAGAACAAACTGATAATCTTTCTTGGGCATATATTAAAGATCCTCTATATCCAAATGAAGTTGCTTGGCAACAAGTATTCCGTCGTGATATCAAAGGATTAGAATGGACAAAAGAAGATTATATCGAAATGAAAGCTAGCCAAGATATTATTGATAATCCTCCACTAGTTGCTGGTAGTGAAGTATTAGAATACTGTATTGGTTATGAAGACGATCCATCTCGTTATTCTCGTAAAGTTTCTAACTTAGTATTAATCGATGTTAATGGTTCAGCTACACCTGAAATCGTTAAATGGTACAAAGAAGAATTAAAGAAATATTCTGGTGGTGTTGTTCTTCGTTTTGGTCAAATTCCTGAAGAAAAGATTTCTGAAAATGAAATCAGAGTTCCTATTGAATTACCAAGAACTGTAACTGATATTTTATATCACTTATTAATTAAAGTTGCTTTCAACGCATTAAGTACTGGTACAATGGCTAAAATGGGTCGTGTATATGGTAACTGGATGGTACAAGTATTACCAACTAATAAGAAATTAATTGACCGTTCTACAAGAATTATTGCAGCTCTTGCAAATATTCCTTATGAACAAGCTAATGAAGAATTCTTCTATAGTTACTATAATAGAAAACCAGAAGATGAATATAAAGAATCTTATGTTGTTGAAACATTAAGAAGATTAGGATTTGATCCTAATAAAGATATTGAATAATATTAAGACTAGAGTATATCTCTAGTCTTTTTTATTGAAAAAAATGAAGATTTATTGTATAATATTCCTGTTTTTAAGAAGGTGAAAATATGATTCAAAATAATAAGATAAAAAATATTGCAATAATAGCACACGTAGACCATGGTAAAACTACACTTGTAAATACATTATTACAAGCTTCATTAAGTGATCGTGAAAATCTAAATTTAACTGATCGTGCAATGGATTCTAATGATTTAGAAAGAGAAAGAGGTATTACCATTCTTGCAAAAAATACTTCAATTGATTATAACGGATATCGTATTAATATTCTTGATACTCCAGGACATGCTGACTTTGCAGGTGAAGTAGAAAGAATAATGGGTATGGTAGATGGTGTATTATTAGTAGTAGATGCATATGAAGGAACAATGCCTCAAACAAGATTTGTATTAAAGAAAGCTTTTGAATATAAATTACCTGCTATTGTTGTTGTTAATAAAATAGATCGTCCTGGTTGTAGACCATTACAAGCGGTAGATGAAGTATTAGATTTATTTATTGAATTAGAAGCAGATGAAGATTTATTAGATTTCCCTGTTGTTTATGTATCTGCTTTTAAAAATACATCAAGTTTAAGTCATGATCCTGAAACACAAGTTCCAGGTATGAAGTGCTTATTAGATATGATAGTTGAAAAGATTCCATCACCTAAAGTTGATGTAAATGGCTCTTTACAATTTCAACCTGCATTACTTGACTATAATGAATATGTAGGTCGTATTGGTATTGGTCGTATAACTAGAGGTAAAATTGCGGTTAATGATACTGTTAGTTGTGTAAGAACTGATGGAAGTATTAAAAAATTTAGAATTCAAAAATTACTTGGTTTTGAAGGACTAAGAAGAGTTGAAATTGAAGAAGCATATGCTGGTGATATTGTAGGTATTGCGGGGCTTGCTGATATTTATGTTGGAGAAACCGTTTGTGAAGTGGGAAAAGAAGAAGCTTTACCTTTAATTAAAGTAAGTGAGCCTACTGTTCAAATGAACTTTGGTACTAACACAAGTCCTTTTGCTGGTCTTGAAGGAACTCATGTTACTTCTAGAAAGATTGAAGAAAGATTATTTAGAGAAACTCAAAGAGATGTAAGTTTAAGAATTGAACGTGTTGAAAATGCAGATGAATGGGTAGTATCTGGTCGTGGTGAATTACATTTATCAATCTTAATTGAAAATATGCGTCGTGAAGGATTTGAATTCCAAGTATCTCGTCCAAGAGTAATTGAGAAAATTATAGATGAACAAGTTTGTGAACCATATGAATATGTTCAAATTGAAACACCTACTGAAACATTAGGAAATGTTATTGAATTATGTGGTAATCGTCATGGTACTTTAGAAAATATGACTAATTATGAAAATCAAACTAGATTAATATATACAATGCCATCAAGAAGTTTAATTGGTTTTATGACTGATTTTATGACTGTTACAAGAGGTTATGGTATTATAAATCATACTTTCTTAGAATATCGACCTATGGAAAATGTTGGTTTTATTGGTAGAAAATTAGGTGTATTAGTTTCTATTAATGATGGTAATGTAACTGCATATGCAGCAGGTGGTATGGAAGATCGTGGTGAATTATTTGTTGAACCAGGTACTAAGGTATATGAAGGTATGGTAGTTGGTTTATGTAATAGAGAAGAAGACTTAGCTGTTAATATTACACGAGAAAAACAAATGACTAACCAACGTAGTGCAACAAAAGATACAACTGTTGTATTAAAACGCCCTAAACTTATGACTTTAGATAGTTCATTGGAATTTATTAATGATGATGAACTAGTTGAAGTTACTCCTAAATCTATTCGTATTAGAAAGAGTATTTTAGATACAAGTGAAAGAAAGAAATACGATAGTAAACATCAAAAAAAATAAAGTGAAGTTCTCCTATTTCTAGGAGAACTTTTTTTGCTTAAATACCTGCATTACATGTTAAATCACAATTAATAGGATCAAAACATTGTAATCCACAAATACAAGATAAACTAACTACAGCAGTTTGAGCAGTACATTCAACAGTAGTACCATCGCTTACTAATAAACGAAGCGTAAGTGTTTCACAGTTTCGAACATCTTCAATTCTAAATAGTCTTGTAGTTTCAGTTTCAGCACCAGGTAGAGTTAAAGGTAATTCTAATGGACCATTACATGTGTATAATGCAACTGGTTTAGTATTGAACATTGAAGTTAATAAACAAGTGTTACAAGCTCCTGCCGCATTATTTAAGATTGCTTCTTTTTGTAATTGATCTATTTTTTTAATTAAGTCACAAATTGTATTTGTAGGATTGTTATTAGTAGTAGTTCTTACTTCTAAACATGCCATTTTAAGCACCTCACTTTCAATATATAATATTATAAATTTAAAAAGTTGTAAGTTTGTTTACCTAATATATCGTTTTACTTTAAAAAAAATAAAAAATATAATATAATTATTTTAAGAAGGTGATATTATGTTATTTTTAGAAATTAGTCATGAAATTTTTCCATTTTTAATTGCGGCAGCATGTTTAATAATTCCTGTTGTTTTATTATTATTAGTTGTTTTTGTTAAACAATTAATTAAAAGAATAAAAAAATTAAACAATAGTAATAATAAAAGTAGTAATATTCAATATCTTGATTTTTTTGGTGGAAGTGATAATATTGTAAGTGTTACTAAGAATTTAACTAGAGTAACAGTAGAAGTTGTCGATTTAGAAAAAGTTAATCTTGAAAAACTTCGTGAATTAGGTATCGGTGTTTTTATAACAGGAAATGTTATAAAATGTTCTTCAGCTGAATTTGCTGAACAAATAAAATAAAAAAGCGGAGTAATCCGCTTATTTTAATTTATTACTAATTGTATTAATAATATTATTTTTTGAATCATTATCACAATTTTCCCAAAAAATTTCAAATAATACACCAAGTCCTGGTAATGAAATTTCATCTTTTAATGAAACCGCTTCATTAATCGAATTTAATACTTCATTACTAGTTGAACCTTTAAAATTTTGTTTAATATAATTTCGAATACTTGCTTCCATAATAACCTCCTAATGTTATTATGGTCTAAATTTAAAAAAATATACAAGAGGTAGATAAAATGAATATTAATTATCAACAAGAAGTTAATAATAGAAAAGAAGAAATAATTAAAACATTAGTTGAATTATTACAAATAAAAAGTGTTTTAGATCCTTCAACTGCAAATGAAAATATGCCATTTGGTAAAGGAATTAATGATGCTTTAGAATACATGTTAAATCTAGGTAAAAAAGATGGATTTAATACTTTACAAGATGGCGGATATGCAGGACATATTTCATATGGTGAAGGAGAAAAAATTATCGGAATTCTTTGTCATTTAGATGTTGTTCCTGAAGGAGAAGGATGGTTATATCCTCCATATGAAGCTAAAATCGTTGATGATAAAGTATATGCACGTGGTATTACTGATGATAAAGGTCCTACTATCGCAAGTTATTATGCGTTAAAAATTATTAAAGATTTAAATATTAAATTAAAAAATCAAATTAGAATAATCTTAGGTACTGATGAAGAAACTGGATGGAGAGGTGTAAGTCATTATTTTTTAAATAATAAAATGCCAGATGAAGGTTTCGCACCGGATTGTAGTTTTCCACTTGTTTATGGAGAAAAAGGAAGAATTGCGATAGATTTAAAGACAAAAGATGATAATTGTTGTGAAGTTCAAACAGATATCTTATACAGCATTAAAGGTGGTAAAATATATAATGCTGTTATTGATTATTGTGAAGCTACTACTAAAAAGGATTTAAGTGTTGAATTTAATGAATATTTAAATAGAAATAATTTAACTGGTGATGTTATCTTAGATAAAGATACATATATTTATTCTATTAAAGGTAAATCAGCTCATGCGATGGAACCACATAAAGGAATCAATGCAGGTACATATATGTGTGATTTCTTTAAAGATTATTCTCATCATCCTCTTGTTAAATATATTAGTAAATATCATCATTTAAGTCATTGTTGTGAGAAATTAGGTCTTGATTATAATGATTATGAAATGGGTCCAATTACTTGTAATATTGGAATTATTGATATTGATAAAGAACATTCAAGAGTTACTCTTGATTTAAGATATCCTGTAAGATATGATGTTGATAAGTTTGAAAAAACAATGAAAGAAATATGTGAAGAAAGCAATATTGAAATTTTCAAATATACACATAAAACTCCACATTATGTATCACCAGAATCTAATTTAGTTAAATCACTTTATCAAGCTTACGTTAAAAATACAAATGATACTGTAAATAAACCATTTACAGTTGGTGGTGGAACATATGCAAGTATGTTAGAAAATGGTGTTGCATTTGGTGCAGGTATGCCTGATGAAGAAGAAGTTGCTCATCAAGTAAATGAAAATTGGAAATTAGAATCTTTATTTAAAAGTATTTTAATTTATATCGACGCAATATTATTATTAGGTGAAGTAGATGCGTAGAAGAAATGTTAAAAACGCTCATGAAAGATTAATAAGCGATTCATTATTTGTTCTTGATTATGAATCATATCAAGGAAAATGGAATACTTTATTTAATAATAATAATCCAATATATTTAGAAATAGGTATGGGAAAAGGTAAGTTTATTATTGAACATGCAAGAAGGAATCCTAATATTAATTATATTGGTTTTGAAAAATATGAAAGTGTTATTATTCAAGCACCTACAAAATTAAGAGAACAAAATTTAGAATTACCTAATTTAAGATTTGTATGTGCAGATGCAGAAAATTTAGAAAAAATCTTTGGAGAAAATGAAATAAGTAAGATTTATTTAAATTTTAGTGATCCTTGGCCAAAGAAAAAACATGCGAAAAGAAGATTAACAAGTGAAGTTTTCTTGAAAAAATATGAACAAGTTTTAGATAAAAAAGGAACAATCGAATTTAAAACTGATAATATGGAATTATTCACATATTCTTTAATAACAATTAATAATGAAAAATGGACTTATTTAGATTTAAGTCTAAATCTTCATTCAAGAGAAGAAGATATAATAACAACTGAATACGAAGATCGTTTTTCAGCAAAAGGAAATCCAATTTATTATTTAGAGGTGAAAAAATAATGAAATTATATGTTGGTTCTATTAATCGAGTTAAAGTAAGTGCAGTAGTAGAAGCACTAAATGATTTTGATGTTAATATTATTCCTTTTGAAGCTACTTCTGAAGTAGGTGCTCAACCTATTGGTGATGAACAAACTTTATTAGGAGCTATTAATCGAGCTAAATCTTTACCTACAAATGGGTTAAGAATTGGTTTAGAAGCTGGTGTTACTTTATTAAATGATCAATTATATTTGGTTAACTTTGGAGCATTAATTGATGAAGAAAATAATCTTTATACAGCAGGCGGTACAAGAATTCCTTTACCTGATTCAATCAAAGAATTAATATTTGATAAGGGATTAGAATTAGCTGATGCGATGAAGGAACATTTTAATGTTGAAGGTATTAAACATTTAAATGGTGCAGTTGGATATTTTACTAGTGATTTAGTAAAAAGAAAAGAAATCTTTATACATATAACTAAATTATTATATGGACAATATTTATATAATCAAAAAAGAAGGTAAATTATGAAAGGTTTAATTATTCTTGCAAATCATTTTGAAGATATTGAAGCTTTAGGAACTATTGATTTACTAAGAAGAGCTAAGATTACTATTGATTTAGTATCTGTAGTAGATAGTAGAGAATTAACTACTCAAAGTGGTTTAAAAATAGAAGCTGAATATTTATATCAAGATATTGATTTAAATGATTATGATTTTTTAGTAATACCTGGTGGAAAAGCAACATTTGAAAATAATTTATCTAGTTTAATTGTTAAAAATATTGTTAAGCATTTTAATGATAAAAAACAATTAATTGCATGTATATGTGCTGCTCCTATGATATTAGGTAAATACGGATATTTGAATAATTTACCTTATACATGTTTTCCAACATGTGAAAGTGAAGATTTTAATGGTATATATCAACAAGATAAAAAAGTTGTTGTTGTTAATAATTATATTACTTCAAAAGCAGCAGGCACAACATTTGAATTTTCCTATGAGATTATTAAATACTTATTAGGAGAAACAAAGGCAATTGAAGTTTTAAAGAATGTTTATTATTTATAAGGAAACATTATTATAATGTTTCCTTTTTACTTTACAAAAAACATTGTTTGTGGTATAATATATCAGTATGTTAATGAACTAGTTAACATCCTTGCTTTATCAAAAGATAAGGCCAATAGACCATAAGGAGGTAAAAGAAATGAAAAAATATGAAGCTAGTTTTATTCTTCGTCCTGAATTAACTGAAGAAGTTCGTGGAGCTTTAATTCAAGAAGTATGTGATGTTTTCACTAATCTTGGCTGCGAAGTTACTAAAGTTTGGGAATGGGGTTTAAGAGATTTAGCCTACGAAATTGCTAAAGAAACTAAAGGCTATTACGTAGTTCTAAACGTTAACGCAACACCAGAAGCTGTTAAAGAATTCGAACGTGTTTGCAATATTAAAGAAAATATTATTCGTTATTTAGTAATTGCTGACTAAGGAGATACTTATGAACAGAGTTAGTCTTGTAGGAAGAATTACTAGAGATCCTGAATTAAGAACTTCTGCAAGTGGAATTTCATTTGTAAGTTTTGCAATTGCTGTTAATAGAGCAATGCCAGGACCTAACGGAGAAAGAGTTGCCGACTTTATTAATTGTATCGCATTTAATAAACAAGCTGAAAACTTAGCACGCTTTATCAAAAAAGGCGGATTAATTGGTGTTGAAGGTAAATTACAAACAAGAAGATATCAAGCAACTGATGGTACTAACCGTACTGCAACAGAAGTTGTGTGTGATAGTGTATTCTTCTTAGAATCTCGTCAAACACAAACTCAAAATGGTTATAATGATTATTCTTCTTATGAACCACAAACTTATAACCCTCAACCACAACAACCATCATATCAAGAACCTGTACAATCAGAAACAGGTCGTGACAATGATGTAAAATCAAAATACGAAATTTCTGATGATGATTTACCATTCTAGGAGGAAAAAATAATATGGCAGTTTATAAAAAACGTAAAAAGACTTGTTATTTTACTGATAATAAAATCGAAAAGATTGATTGGAAAAACGTTGATATCTTAAAAAGATACGTTTCTGATCGCGGAAAAATCTTACCACGTCGTACTACTGGAACTAAAGCTATATACCAAAGAGAATTAGCAGTAGCTATCAAACGTGCTCGTCATATGGGTTTATTACCATTCGTAAGAGAATAACATTTAACAAATGAAATCATACAAATAAAATTCGACAAAATTATACAAAATATTTTCGACAATTTTATTACATATGACAACAGGTAATAATAACATATAAAATAACAAAAACAAAAGCTTAACATTACTACATGTTAAGCTCTTTTTTTAT
>JAZSNL010000028.1:0-2499 GCA_045536365.1 Bacilli bacterium
CCTACCAGTAATCACAGCAAAGGAAGAAAAAGAAAGGTAAGAGGGAAGGAAAAATGAAAGAGAGAATAAAAAAAGTAATAAATGTGTTATTGATAGTACTACAGAGTACATTGCTGATAGGACAGGAGCAAGTAGGAGGAAGTAGAGAAAAAGAAAGGGAATATGAGATAACATATACAATAAGTGTAGCAGGAGAAGAAACAGTAAAAAAGGATATAGGAATAACGAGAGAGAACGGAAAGACAAGAATAACAAGAGGCTTTATACCGAGCGAAGGGTATAGTGCATTTTTTGTAGGAGAAGATGGGAAATATTATAAGTATGAGTATAGGGAAGGGACAGATGTATGGGAAGAAATCACAGAAAAACCAGAGAAGGAAAAATTCAAGCGACTGTATAAAAAGTTAGAAAACCGGAACGTAATATTTACAACGGAAGAAGAAGAAAATATGCTAACAGATACAAGTTATGTAGAAGTGGAAGAAAGTGAACTGGAAAAAATAAGTGATGCGGCAAATCCAAGATATATAAGGTCCAACAGAAATGGGTATGACAATTTATATGTATATAACAAGAGCAAAGGGGTGTTTGTATATGTAGTAAGAAACCCAAACACAAAAAAAGCGGAAATAATATGTTTTAGGGATAAAAAAACGATAGTAGAAATAAAGCCAGAAGGGATGACAGAGGAAGACTTTTATAAGGGATTTGAGGAATGGCTAGCGAAAAGTAAAGAATCAAAGACAAAAGATGAAAACGTAAACGAATACAAAAAGCTGACAGAAATGGTGTACGTTACATTACAAAAAGCCAAGAACGAAGGACATATAGAAAATTTGTATGATAACGATAGCAATATGTTTATTAGAAAGTATCTACAAATGGGGATGAAAAATAGCAGAAACGTATATTATTATAGCGAAGAAGATAAGAAAGGAATGATAGCGGAGGATTACGAAATAATAACAGCTAAGGAAGGGGAAAGAATAACAGCAGCAGCAAAGTCATATTTGGGAGATAGTGTAGACGCGAAGAAGAAGACGATATGGAAGATAGTGATAGAAGAGCTAGCAGAAATCATAGAGTGGATAACAAGAAATCCCGAGAAAAGCACAGAAGAGTATTTTGAGCAGGAAAACAAAAACGGAGTATATCTTCCATATAGAGAAAAAGGATATGATACACCGGAGACCTATAATAAAAAACTAATAAAAGACAACACAGCAGAAGGAGGGAGTGATGATATAGGATTTTTAAATGGAATATTGTATAAAGCGGAAATAAAGACATATGTACCTCAAAAAGAAAGCTTAAAAGAAATCTATGAGGAATATACGAAAGCGATTTTAGAAGGGAAAGAAGTAGAAAAAAGGGAAAAGTTAATAAGTTTTCAGGATATAAATAAAATCAGTGTAATAGTAAGTGATGTAACAGAAGCGCAAGCGGGCGATATAGTAATATTTGAAAGAGAAGAAAAGAAGAAAGACGGAAAAAATGTATCAAAAAAGTTTGAAAATAAAAAGGTAGGAATAATAGTAGAAGATATAGAAAGTAAAGCAGAGGACTATGGGACAAATCAGAAAGAGCTGCTAGGAGAAATAAAAGTAGTATGGATGAATGAAGAGAAAGGAGCAGAGGAGACAAAATTATCAGAGATATGGAAAAGAGAAGAAGGATATGAAGTACCACGATGTGTGGAAATAAGAAGAATACTCAAGAAAGGGAAAGGGAAAAGTAAAGACGCAAAGACAGACTGGGATGTATATAAAAACAATAGAGTGAGCGAAGCAGAAGTAGAAATCAACTGGATGAAAGAGGAAGGACAGAAAAGTGGAGAGAAACACCGGTGGATACCAAATACAGGAGAATATTTAAGTTTAGAGAAGATAAGATTAAGGATAAGAACAGAACTAGGAATACCAGTAAGAGGAGGCGACTGGAAAGTAAGGCTTACAGGAGCGAGAGACCGAGGTTGGGAATTAGGAAAAGAAACAGAAGGGAACATATATAATAATTCAGAAGGAGAGTTTGAGATAAAAGTAGGAGAAACGACAGGGATATTAAGGAAAAACGAAAGCGATAAGAGTCGGTATGATATAGAGTGGAACGAGAACGGCGAAGAGGTATTTACAATAGGAACAGATGGCATATTGTTTATGAGAGGAGAAGGAGAAACCTTAAGACCAGCAGAGATAAAGATAAGACCAAGAGGAGCAAAAAAAGGTGAAGAAGAAGTAAAAGGAGCGAACCCAGGAGATGACCTACTTTTAGAATTTAGCATAAAGGAAGAAGGGAAAGAAGAAATAAAAGAAGTAAGAGTATCTTCAAAAGACTATATAGCGGTGTATGACAAAAAGATGATATGGAGAGCAAACTTATTTATAGCAGAAGGAGAGGAAGTCCTGAGTGGAGAAGACTGGAATGATGCACATACATGGAATGCGCCAACGAGTGGAGAAAAAGATGAAAAAGAATGGTATGGAAAGAATGAATGGAATA
>JAZSNL010000016.1:0-188275 GCA_045536365.1 Bacilli bacterium
ATAGCAATAAAAAACTATATTAACTATTTCAACAATCAAAGATTAGCTTATTCCCTAAAATATAAAACCCCCATTCAGTATAGAACTGAACAGGGGTTTACATGATTGTTTTTTTGTGTCTACTTTTACTTGACTATTTCACATAAGGACTGTTTTATCTTATCATTTCTAAAAACTCTTGTTCATTTATTATTTTAATACCTAAACTTTGAGCTTTTGTTAACTTGCTTCCTGCATTAGGACCAGCTACTACTAATGAAGTTTTCTTACTTACTGAAGAGGCTGTTTGACCTCCTAAGTTTTCAATAATTTCACTTGCTTCTTCTCTTGACATTGTTTCTAATTTTCCTGTTAAAACAACTGTCATACCCGCAAATGTTTGACCTTTAGTATTATCTTCCATATATGGATTAATTCCATATGATTTAAACTTATCTAATAAGATTAAGTTTTTAGGATTATTAAAATATTCAATTATTGATTTTCCTATAGCTTCACCAATATCGTAAATATCTATTAATTCTTCTAGAGGGGCTTGTTTTAAATTATCAATTGATTTATATTGTTTTGCAAGAATCTTTGCAACTTTTGCACCGACAAATCTAATACCTAATGCAAAAATAAATCGATCTAATGTTTGATTTTTACTTTCATTTATTGCATTAATTAAATTATTAACTTTTTGTTTTCCAAATCTTTCTAATTGTAATAACTCATCTTGATAATTTTCAAGTAAATATATATCAGAAGCGTCCTTTAAATAACCAAGTGAATATAATTGTTCAATTTGTTTTTCACCAAGTCCTTCAATATCCATTGCAACTCTTGATGCAAAATGAATAATACCTTCTAAAATCCTTCCACCACATTCAGGATTCTTACAATAATGTTCTGCTTCATTTAATGCCTTTATTAATTTAGAAGAACATATTGGACAATGTTCAATCATTTTAAAAGGTTTTAAATTTTGATCTCTTCTAGATATATCAACCTCTACTACTTCAGGAATTATTTCTCCTGCTTTTCTTACTTTTACAAAATCACCAATTCTAATGTCTCTTGAAATAATAAAATCTTCATTGTTAAGTGTTGCACGAGAAACTCTTGTTCCTGCAATATACACAGGATCTAATACCGCATTAGGAGTTATAATACCAGTTCTACCTACTGTATAAATAATATTATTTAATCTTGTAGTTACTATTTCAGCAGGAAATTTATATGCTATTGCCCATTTAGGAGTTTTAACTGTATATCCGATTAAATCGTATAAATCAAATTCATTAACTTTAATTACTATACCATCAGTTGCATATTCCAAAGTTTTTCTTTTGTCTTTGTATTCTTCGATATAATCAATTACATCTTCAATTGTCTTACAATGGCGATAATGATTATTTATATTAAATCCAAGTTTTTTCATATATTCCATTGAATCACTTTGAGTATATATATTATATTTTTCTGGGTTTACTAGTGTATATGCAAAATGATCAAGTTTTCTTTCTTTTGTTACTTGAGGATCTAATTGTCTTAAACTGCCTCCTGCTGCATTTCTTGGGTTTGCTAGAAGATTTAAACCAAGTTTACTTCTTTGTTCATTTATTTCATTAAATACCGCATTAGACATATATACTTCACCACGTACTTCTACGTTAATATTTTCAGTTAATATTTTAGGTAAAGTATTAATCATTAAAACATTAGGTGTAATATTTTCGCCAACTGTACCATTACCACGAGTAGCTCCTAAAACTAATAATCCATTTTCATAATGGATTGTGCTCGCAATACCATCTATTTTTAATTCTACATTATATGTAAAATTACTAACTACTTTTCTAATTCTTTCATCAAATTCTCGTAGTTCATCATAACTAAAAGCATTTCCTAATGATAACATAGGATTTTGATGAATTATTTCATCTAAGTCATTTTTTAAATAATCTCCTACTTTTTGTGTAGGACTATCAGAGGATGCATACTCAGGATATTCTTTTTCTAATTGTTCTAGTTCTCTCATTAAGCTATCATATTCAACATCTTCTACAGTTGGATTATCTAAAACATAATATTCATAGTTATATCTATGAAGTAGATTTGTTAAATATATTATTCTTTGTTGAATATCATTCATATTCACACCTCCTTTTTATTATTGATAAGGTTTTAATTTTGCATGACCTTTCATTATTTTTCTAAATGAACCGTCACGTTCAAATACAATTTGAAGGAAAACACCTTGAACAGAAATTACCATACCTGGTCCGAAATCATCATGGAATACTTTAGAACCATCTTTAAGTTCAGTATTTTCCATTTTAGGTTTTTCTTCTTTTACTAGTTCTCTGTGTGCATCTAGATATTCAAGTAAGAATCTTGATTTTGCGTTACGAACTACACGACCATATATTAATCTTGTTGTTGAACAAGTTAAATATATTCGTTCCTTTGGTCGAGTAAACGCAACATATGCAACTCTTCTTTCTTCTTCCATATCGATATCTTCTCTTGCTGATGGGAAAATACCTTCTTCTAAACCTACAACGAAAACTACTTTAAATTCTAATCCTTTAATTGAATGAACTGTTGATAATACAACACCATTAGGATTCTTTTCATCTTTTTGGTCTTGATCTAGAATAATATCATCAAAACCATATTTGATTTTTTCACATTGAGTTAATTCTTCACCAAAGAATTCATCAATTTGAACTAATATACTCTTGAAATCATTTAAATTATCAATACGACTATTTTCTTCATCGTCATATTCATTTTGTAACATTTCTAAGTATCCAGTTTTTTCTACTACCATATCAAAGAAATCAGTTAAAGATACATCTTCTATAGCATTTTGTAAATCTACAATAATATCTTTAAATTCCTTTAATGCGGCATTTTTAGTAGAAGGAGAATTAGTATAAACAAATTCAATTGCGTCAAATAAACTTAAGTTCTGTTGTTCCATACAATCAAATAATTTAGATAATGTTTTATCTCCAATACCTCTTGCTGGTTGATTAATAATACGTTTAAAATGTATTAATTTTTCCGGACTAACAATAAATCTAAAGTAAGAAACAATATCTTTTATTTCTTTACGTTTCATATATGAAAATCCGCCATAAATATTATATGGAATACGATTATTAATAAATTCTAATTCAAACAATCTTGATAAAACACTATTTCGATATATTACTGCAATATCTTTGTAATCACAATATCCCTTACGAACCATATCATGAATTTCTGATGCTGTGTATTTAGCTTCATCATCACAGTAATAAGTTTCTTGAATCACTACACTATTAGGTTTATCTTCAATATCACTTATTAATTCTTTAGGTTCTCTAATTACATTATTTTTAATTACTGCATTAGCGCCTCTTAAAATAGCATTACATGAACGATAATTTTTTACTAATTTAACTATCACCGCATCAGGATAATCTCTTTTAAATTGGAACATATTTTCTACACATGCGCCTCTAAAAGAATAAATACTTTGATCATCATCACCAACTACAAAAATATTGCGATATTTATCAGCTAATAATTTAATAATACTATATTGTAATTCATCAGTATCTTGGAATTCATCTACCATAATATATTGGAATAATTCTTGATAATATGATAATACTTCAGGGAAGTTTACAAATAATTCTTTTACTAATACCAATAAATCATCAAAATCAATTAAATTATTTTCTTTTAAATAAGCTTGATATTGAGTATATACTTCCTCTACTAAGCCATATAAAGCTCCACGACCATTTTTATAATCGCTTATTATTTTAATAGCTGTTTTAGGAGAAAAAACTTTTCTTTCAATTTTATTATTTTTAAATAATTCACTCAATATTTTTTGTTGTTCATCTTCATCAATAATTTCAAAATCTCTTTTATATCCTAAAGACATACAATTGCGACGTAAAATTTTAGCACATAAAGAATGAATAGTAGAAATAGTTACTTCATATCCTTTTGATGATAAACTATTAACAACACGATTTTTCATTTCTTTTGTTGCTTTATTAGTAAAAGTTATCGCAAGTATATTTCTTGGTGAAATAAAACATTCTTCTACCATATAAATGATTCTTGATGTTAATGTTCTAGTTTTACCAGTTCCTGCTCCCGCAAATACCATTACAGGTCCTTTTATCTGTTTAACTGCTTCTTGTTGTTCTGCATTTAAATTATTTAAAATACTCATTTTTTATAGTGTATAAGAAGATTTTAGGCCCACGATCCTATTGAAAACCAACTTATTTCCTTTCGATTCATAATCTGTGGCAAAATAACCATTACGGATAAATTGATATTTATCGGAAGGTTGTGTATCTTTTAAACTTTCTTCAACAAATCCATGTAATACTGTCCATGAATTTGGATTTAATCTTTCTAAGAAATTTTCTTTTTCTACTTTTTCATCTAAAATTAAAGGTTCAAAAATATTAAAATCAGCTTCTACTGCTGTTGTAGCTTCAACAAAATGAATATTACCATTAGGTTTTCTTTCATTAAATCCACTACCACTCTTAGTTTGAGGATCATATGTACAATGTAATTCTTTAATTTCTCCATTTTCATCATAAATGATTTCATTACATTTAATGAAATATGCATGCATTAAGCGGACTTCAATATCTTTTGATAATCTCTTCCAGTGTTTATTAGGTTTTTCTGGTAAGAAATCATCTCTTTCAATATATATATTACGAGAAAAGGCAATTTTTCTAGAACCTAATTCAGGATTTTCTGTATTATTAGGAGCATCTAAATATTCAACTTGACCTTCAGGATAATTAGTAATAACTACTTTTAATGGTTTTAAAATAGCATTAGGTCTAATTGTTGTTAATTTTAAATCTTCTCTTAAGAAATGTTCTAACATACCGTAATCAATTGTTGAATTGATTTTAGATAAACCAGTTGAAAGAATAAAGTTTTTAATTGCGTTTGCAGTGAAACCTCTTCTTCTTAATCCTACTAAAGTAGGCATTCTAGGATCATCATATCCTGTTACATATTGTTCTTCTACTAATTGACGTAAATATCTTTTACTCATAATTGTATTTGTAATACCTAAACGCCCAAATTCAATTTGTCTTGGTTTATGTAATACATCACAATTATTGATAACCCAATCATATAACGGGCGATGGTCTTCATATTCTAAACTACATAATGAATGAGTAATTCCTTCAAAAGAGTCTTGAAGTGGATGAGCAAAGTCATACATTGGATATATACACCATTTATCTTTTGTTTGATGATGGCTTATTTTCATAATACGATAAATAACTGGGTCTCTCATATTGATATTAGGACTAGCCATATCGATTTTCGCACGAAGTGTTCTTTCACCATTATTAAATTCACCTTTTCTCATTCTTTCGAATAATTCAAGGTTTTCTTCAACACTACGATCACGATAAGGTGAATTTTTACCTGGTTCAGTTATTGAACCACGATATTCAGCTAATTGTTCATGAGTTAATTCATCTACATATGCAAGTCCTTTTTTAATTAAAAGAATAGCTTTTTCATATGTTTCTTCAAAATAACTAGATCCATATACTATTATTCTAGGAGTATATCCTAACCATTCTAAGTCTTTAATAATTGCATCTACATATTCAGTATCTTCTTTAGATGGATTAGTATCATCAAAACGAAGATTAGTATGTCCATTGAAACTTTTCGCAAGTTCAAAGTTTGTAATGATTGCACGAGCATGACCTATATGTAAATAAGCATTTGGTTCAGGAGGGAATCTTGTAAGAATATGATCTACTACTCCTGTTTCTAATTCATTTTTCATTATTGTTTTTATAAAATTAGAGTTTTCTTCCATATTGCACCTCTTTTATATTTTCTGCATTTGCGTAATTTTTATATAATTCAATTAATATTTCTCGATCTTTTTCTAAATCTTCTTCATCAAAACATATCATCATTACTAATATCGATTTAGTAGTTTCAGTGATCATTGTTCTTGGAGTATCACTAGTTGGATTACCAAAGAATGATATATCATCAGTATATAAGGGGATATTTTCAACATTTAATATTCCTCGATTAATTGTTTCATATATATCTTTTTTTGTTCCTATTCTGATAGTTACATCTCCAATAACTTTATCTAAGTCTACGACGCATATGCTTCTTTGAGTCATAATTGATAAAATATTTCCTAAATCGACTATATCATTTATTCGATATAATGATTTATTCTTAATAACTCTTCTTAATAAAGCTTCACATGCAAGTCTTGTATGACTAGGATCTTTTCCTAGTTTTTTATATCCATCTCTTGCATTTTTTATTTTACCGTAATTGACAATGTCTTTTAATTCGCATATATTCTGATATTTATCAATTGTTTCGTTTAATAAATTTGTAACTTTCTCAGTAATTAAATTATCTACATCCATTGTATATGCAATAACATTGAATAATGGTAATTTATCTTGTAATTCTTTTTTAATTGTTAATTTCATTTTCTAATTTTTCGATTTCTTCGTCAATTTCTTCTACTGTTTCTACTAAGTGTTTTAGTGTTTGAACTTGTTGATATTTTTCATCAACCATCTGAGTTATTTCTCTTAGTTTTTGATAGAATGTTGGTAATACTTCTTCACATTTCATAACATCATTAATAATATTAATCAATATTGCGAGACGTTTATCTTGTTGATCTTTTCTTAATAGTTCTTCTAAATGATTTTTTGTTTCTATTTTACGTTCTAATTCGGTTTGAAGTAATGACATTTTTTGATTTATTCTTGCCATTTCAGAACTGCCAAATGGATCTTGAACTTTAGATTGACGATATTTTTTTGTTTCTTCTAATTCTGTTGTTAAACGATTTATTTCATCGTTTGTATTTTTTAAATCAAGTACGATTTTACGATATCTTTCATTGTATTTACGATATACAACATTTGTTTCTAATACTTTATTAAAATCATTAATGTATTTTTCAATTTTTTCTATTTGATTATTAACTGTTGTATATATGCTTTGAATGTATTCATATTCTGATACAGCATTTTCATACTGTTCTTTTACTGTTTTTAATGTTTCTCTTTTTTCATATAAATGATTTAGTTGAACCATTTTCTGCATTTGAATATTATTTTGTGTATCTAAATTAATTAATTCATCTATTAATTTCATTAAGAATTCATCCATTGCAAGAGCAATATCGCGATTTGATAATTCGATTACTTGGAAATGTTCAATTTCATCTTTTATTAATTTTAAATGTTTTTGTTTAACAGTTTCAAATAGTTCTTCTATTTCTACTCTTAATATTTCTTTATGTTGAATATCTGATGTAATTTCTTCAACCATTAAAGAAAGGTTTTCTTGATTATTAACGATTTTACGTTTTTCTAATTCTTTTAATTCTTGACTTAAGATTCTATTATTAATTTCATTTTCTTGTATTTTATTTCTAATTTGTTCTTGATCTTGAATTAATTTATTTTTCATTAATTGAACTTTAATAGTAGTATCTTTTAATTCATGTTGAATAACATGAATTAATTTTTGAAAATCAGGAATAAAATTACTATAATTTTCTTCTCTAATAGGATCAATAAAATCATTATATACTGTTATTGTTCTTAAATAAACTTTAGATAAGACTTCATCAAATTCTTTTTTATGATTTTCTAATGTAAATTTTAATTCTTCATTTAACATTAGATTTTCTTGAATAATCTTTGTTATTTCTTCAATTCGCTTATCTATTTCTTTATTTTCTTTTGCAATAACTTCTTCGCGATTTTCAGTATTCGTTAATTTTGATAATTCTTCTTTTAATTGAATTATTTCTTCATCTATTTTTTTAATACGAGATAGGTGTGCTTCTTCATACATTTCTAAATATTTTTTCGCGTAATACTCATATAAAGAAACAGGTTTAGATCCATCATATGGTACTTTAGATAAAACTTCAATTTTTCTTTTTAAATCTTCATTTTCTTGTTTTAATAAAGTATTTTCTTGTTTTAATCTTTTTATTTCATTTTCTAATTCGATACTCATACTAGATCTTCCTCATTTAATTTTGGTTTTTCAGCGTTAACAATTGCGCATTCAGTTGTTAAAAAGACACTAGAAATTGAAATAGCTGTTGTTATTACACTTGAAGTAACACTTGTAGGATCAATAATACCAGCAGGTTTTAAATTAACAATGTTTGATGTTGCTGCATCATACCATAATGTATTATTAATTCTTTTTTCAATTTTATCTACATCTTCTCCTGAATTTCTTACTATTTGTCTAAATGGTTCTTTTAATACTTTATTTAATATATCTAAGGCTGTATTAAATTCAGGATATCTCTTAACTGTTGTTATTTGATCACTAATTTCATAAAGTACTTTACCGCCGCCTTCAATGACACCAGATATCATTGCACATTTTGTTGCGTTTAAAGCATCTTCTAATCTTAATTTTTTCTCTTTTAATTCTACTTCTGTAGGTGCTCCTACTTTAATAACAGCAATACCACCCATTATTTTTGCAATGCGTTCTTGTAATTTATCACGATCATATTGATTAGTAGTGTTTTGTAATTCATTTTTAATTGATTGAACCCTTGAAAGAATTGCTTCATCTAAACCAGAACCATTAATAATAACAGTTTGATCTTTACTTACCTTTATAGTACCAGCAGAACCTAAAATATCAAGTGGTTGTAAATTTAGTTCCTCTGTTAATGCTTCTTTAATAAAAGTAGCATTTGTTATAACCGCAATATCTTCTAGTAATCGCATTTTTCTTTCACCAAAACTTGGTGCTTTTGTTACAACAACATTAAATACACCACGAAGTTTATTAACTAAAATAGCACCTAAAACTTCACTAGACATATCATCACAAATTATCAGTAATGGTCTTGTTGTTTTAACAGACTGTTCTAAAAACGGCATAATTTCCTGCATTGTATTTATTTTTTTATCTGTTACTAAAATTAAAGGTTTATCTAAAACAGAAATCATTTTTTCTTGATCTGTTGCCATATAAGGAGATAAATATCCTCTATCATAAGAATAACCTTTTACTACTTCTAAATATGTTTCTAATCCTTGTGATTCTTCTATTGTAATTAAGCCTTCTTTACCCACTTTAGAATAAGCTTCAGTAATAATTGAACCTATTTCTTTATTTGCTGAAGAAAGAGTTGCAATTTTTAAAATATCTTCTTCTGATTCAACAGGAGAACTTACATTATTAATCATTTCTAAAATATGATTTAAATAATAATTAAATCCATTTCTTAATGTAACAGGATTAGCACCTTTATCAATTGCTTTAATACCTTCTAATATTAAATTAGAAGAAAGTAAAATAGCTGATGTAGTACCATCACCAACAATATCATTTGTTTTAGTAGCAGCTTCAATTAAGATACTAGCTCCTAAATTTTCAAATTTATTTTCTAATACTATTGATTTTGCAATAGTAACTCCATCATTTACAATTAAAGGAGAACCAAAATCTTGTTCAATAATAACATTTCTACCTTTAGGACCAAGTGTAACTTTTACCGCATTATTTAATGTTTCAATACCCTTAGCCATAAGGTTTCTAGCTTCAACGGAAAATTTAACTTCTTTTGACATATTAGCCCTCCACTACTAGAAGGATGTCTTCTATAGAAACTACATAATATGTTATATTATTATGCTCTACCTTTTTTAAGTTTTCTTCTTTTACAATAACAATATCATTTTCTTTTACAGTTTTAACCTGTTCTCCAACTGAAATAACCTGATATTCAGTATTTGAATTAGGCATATAAATTAATTGATTATTTGAATTATTGTATTTGATTAATAAAACGTTATTTAATAATGGTTTTAACATAAGAATAGACTCCTCCCTATTATATTATAATTATAACACAAAGGGTAGTGATTTTCAACAATCTTTACCTTTTTTATTTAACTAAAAAATCCTTACTAAAAAGTAAGGATTTTATTTGTTTTCTTTTAAATATTGAAAATATGCGGCAGCACCTATCATTGCTGCATTATCAGTACAATAAGCAAACTTAGGAACTATTAAAGGAATATTTAATTTTTCCATTTCTTCACTCATTCTCTTTCTTAAACCTTTATTTGCGGCTACGCCACCTGCTATAATAACTTGTTTTACATTAAACTCTTGAGCTGCACGAACTGTTTTAGAACATAAAACATCTACTACTGCTTCTTGGAAAGAAGCAGCTAAATCATTATAATTCAATTCTTCTCCTCTTTGTTTATATTTATGATGTAAATTTATTACAGCACTTTTTAAACCAGAAAAACTAAAATCATAACTATCTTTTCCTAAAGTTACATGAGGAAGAGGATAAACAGGTTTTCCTAAAGCTGCCATTTTATCTAAAATTGGACCTCCTGGGTAACCAACTTCAACCACTCTTGCAACTTTATCATATGCTTCACCCACCGCATCATCTAAAGTTTCACCTAAAATTTCAAATTCTAAGTGATCTTTCATTAAGACAAGTTCAGTATGTCCACCTGATACAATTAATCCTAGTAATGGAAATTCAAAATCTCTTTCTAAGTAATTAGCATATATATGTCCATGAATATGATTAACCATTATTAATGGTTTATGATATAACATACTTATTGTTTTTGCGGTATTAATACCAACCATTAAAGATCCTATTAAACCAGGAGTTGCAGTGACAGCCACCGCATCAATATCATCAAAAGTAAGTTTACTTTCTTTTAACGCTTGATCTAGTACATATGTTATTTTTTCAATATGATGTCTACTTGCAATTTCTGGAACTACACCACCATATAATTTATGGATATCTATTTGTGTATATACAATATTAGAAATGACATTTCTTCCATTTTCCACTACCGCAACGCTTGTTTCATCACAACTTGATTCAATTGCTAGTATTTTCATCTAACACCTTCATCATTACTAAGGCATTTGTATCGTCTTTATAGTAATGCTTTCTTACATTTATTTGAGTAAAATTATTCTTTTTATAAAAGTTTATTCCTTTTTCATTTGTTTCTTTAACTTCTAATGTTATTCTTTCAATATTATTTTCATAACAATATTTAATCATTTCTTCAAATAACATTTGGCCTAAACCCATTCTTTGATATTCTCCATGAATTACGAAGTTTAATATTTCACCATCGCCCATACAAAAACATCCTCCTATATAACCTAATACTAAGTTATTTAATTCAACTACCCAAAATTTAATAATTGGATTATTTAACTCATTTCTTATCATTTCTTCGCCTAGGCTTTCATGTAAATATTTTTCTTCTAATTCAACTACGGCTTTAATATCTTCTTCTTTTAAATATCTAACTATATAACTCATAGAACACTACGCATATAGTTAGGTACATATGTATAATAATCTTCTTTTTGATATAAATTATACTTTAAAATATTATTAATATTTTCTTTTGTTAATGTGTCATAACTATATTCTAATATTTCTGCATTTTGGTAATTTAATAATTCTTCATCTGAAACAAATGATTCATCCAAGATAATATTAATAGTATTATTTTCAATTTTAACTACTTTTACATAACTATATGCTTTTTTTGCTGGAATCTTAGCTATATAAATGCCATTTGAATTTATCTTTAATGATATTAATAAATCAAGAGAAGAAAAACTATAGAATTCACATTTTTTTAAATAAGCTAATACTTTCAATACAGTACCTGCAATTCTAATACCTGTATAAGAACCAGGTCCACGACCTACATATACTTGATTAATATCTTCAATTGTTAAGTTATTTTCTTTTAAAAAATTATCTAAATGATCAATTAATTTTTCAGAATGATCTTTTTTACCTTGATTAAGATATGTTAATATATCATTATTTTTATTAACAATTCCTATATATAAATAATCAGTTGAACTATCAATAAATAACTTCATATCCTTGTTCCTCTATTTCTTTTATTAATTCTAAATTGCTAGTTGTAAAATTAATTAATCTAGTTGTTTCTTCTAATCGATTAATATCAATATACCAAGTATCATCAGGTAATAAATCTTCTATTATTAATGCCCATTCGATAACAGTTAAACCATTCAAATAAAAATACTCTTCCAATTCAAAGTCGCTTTCACTACTTGATAAACGATATACATCTAAATGATATAGTTTTTCAATATTATTTAAATTATTAGTATCATATATTTTCATTATTGTAAAAGTAGGACTATTAATTACTCTTGTTACCCCTAAAGCTTTACCAATACCTTTTGTAAAAGTTGTTTTACCTGCACCTAAGTCTCCAGTCAACGCAAGAACTTGATTTGGCTTACAAAATGTTGTAACTATGTATCCTAATTTAATTATTTCTTCTTGATTATTGATTTTTATTTGAACTTTATACATATTATTATCTACTTTCTAAATAATTTAATATTCCTAAATACATCATTAAAGCAAGTTGTTGTTGATAATTATCAGATATTAATTTATATAATTCTTCATTATTAGTTAAAAATCCTATTTCTATTAAACAACCTATTTTATTAGTATGATCTAGTAAATATTTATTTTGTATTAATTTGGGCATTCGATTATTTGTTTTATCAATGTTTTTTAACATATTCATAATACAAGAAGCTAATTGTTCATTTTCTTCATTATGAATAGTATAAAAAGTTTGAGAACCATGAACTATTTCACTAGGATAACTATTTGCGTGAATAGATAAATATATATCTGCATTTGAATTATTAATCAGTTCTACTCTTTTATATATATCTTCTTTTTTAGTATTACCAAGTGATTTATCAATGTTTCTTGTTATAAGTACTTTAAATCCTGTTTTCTCTAAATAGTTTTTAAGGTATAAAGATACTTGTAATGTAATATCTTTTTCAATAATTTTTTTATTATTAATTAAGATATTCGAACAAGCTCCTCCATCAAATCCTCCATGACCTGGATCAATATAAATAATTGTTGATGTTATTTGATTATCTGCTTGTATTCTTTTGTTATTAATCGTAATTATTAAAAACATTATTATAAGTAGTTGTACTAATAATAATGTTATTTTTTTGATTATTTTATTTTCTTTCACTTTATCACCTGTTAATATTTTATTAAACAGGTTAAAATGATATGTTAAAACATTTCTCTAAATAATTCTTTTAATTCTTCAATTTGTGAATCTGTCATTGGAGGTAATATGTTTAAATCATTTTTTTGATGTGAATCAACTGTTCCTATTGAATAAGAAACAACTTCTCCTTTTGACATAACTGTTGTTGTTGGAGCAAATATTCTTAAAGGATTATCAATTTTATCTTTAATTTTTTCAAATATTTGTAGATATTTTTGATGATCTTCTGATTCTTCTAAATCTCTCATTTCTCTTATATCTAAATATAATACTTCTTTATATCCTTTTTCTTTTGCAATTTCATCAACATATCCAATTACAGCTTGACACCATGGACATTCTTTAAATCCATATACAATGATTCCTGAATATTCATTTTCCATTAAGGATAATACTTCATCAGCTGTTGTATATCTAATAATAGTGTCTTCTCTTAATGAATTATAGTCTTTTACTATTTGATTTGTTTTCATATTTGTATTTAGTAATAGAACAATTATAAATATAATTGTTACTAGTACCGCTCCTGATATTAAAAATATTTCCCTAAACTTATTGCTCATCTTTATACCCTTTAATCCAATCATCTAATTTTGTTTCTAAAGAAGTAAAGCCAATTTTATATTGAGGAACTTTACATTTAATTCCTCTTGTTTTATGTATTTGTTTGTAACCTAATTTTAATCTTTTATTTTCTTCATCTACTTCTAATACTCGTAAACGAATTACTTGATCAACTTTGATATAATCCCCAATGTTACGTACATAGTTATCAGAAAATTCAGAGATATGAATTAATCCATCATATTCTCCTACTACTACAAATGCTCCATAAGGAACTATATTGGTTACTTTTCCGTAAACAATATCTCCTGGTTGCATTATAGTTCTGGTTCCTCCTTGACTTGTTCTACACCTATTACGCCTGGAACTTCTTCTAATAATAATGCTTCAACACCATTTTTAAGTGTTAAATCACTTGATGAACATCCTACACATGCTCCAAGTAAACGTACATATACAATTCCGTCTTTAAAATCTACAAAGTCAACATCTCCACCATCTTGGTTTAAATATGGTCTGATTTTTGCAAGACATTTTTTGATTAATTTAATAATTTCTTTATTTTCCATAATATTTGCCTTCTTTCTTACTTATATATATTATACTCCATTTTAGAGATATTTTAAATAAATATGATAATTTTCATTTATCCTTTAAAATATATATTAGGTATTTGTCCTTGTAGTATTTCGTTTATTAAGTATAATTTAGTCTGAAAATTTACTTTTGTTTCTCTTAAAGGTATTAATAATGTTACATTAATATTGATTAATAAAAAAGCAGAAAACATTGTATTATTAATACCATATTCTACTAAATCAGTTAAAAGATCTATTTTATAATCATTTATTAAGAGTGTATCGATATATATCTTAGGTCCTAATTTTGCAAGAAGGGTTAATCCTAACATTTGTCCTAGTGGAAATTCTATATCTAATAATTTGTTTTGAATTTCATTTGAATATATTAATTCATATAATTTGTCATTTGAAATTGCTAGAAGTTTATTAATATTATAACTATTTAAAGATATATTTGAAATATTATTGTTATTATCATATATATATTCTACTAAATCTAAATTTTGATATTTTAATTGTTCAGTTATTATTTTAGGTATATGGTTTGATAATGTGTTTGTTACTTCTGTAGATATGTATTTTGTTGTTTGTTCACTATAGAAGTTATCTATTAAGTTTAATATATATAATGGTATTAATATTATTATTAAAAGAATTATTAATATTTTTATCTTTTTTATTTTTTTCATAAAAAATCACCTAGTATATTTTATAAATAACTAGGTGATTTTATTATAGTTTTTGAATTAAAACAACAGTTTCTACTCCAATACCTTGATTAGTACCTATTAATCCTTGTTTTTCTAGAGTAGTTGCTTTAACATTAATATATTCACATTGTAAAATTTCTTGAAGGTTTTTAACCATTAACTTTTTATAATTTTTTAAATTAGGTTTTTCTAAATAAATAATAATGTCAATATTTACTATTTTATACTTTTCTTCATCAAGTTTATTTTTCATATCCTTAACAAAAATAGAAGAATCAATATCTTTATATTTATTATCAGTATCAGGATAATGAGTGCCTAAGTCTCCATATTGTAAAGCTCCAATAATGCTTTCCGCAACACTATGATAAACTACATCCGCATCACTGTGTCCTGCTAAGCCAAATAAAGAGTCAATAACAACACCACCTAATATGAGTTTTCGATTATTTGTAAAAGGATGGAAATCAAATGAATGACCTATTTTATATTCTTTTTGATGAGTTAAATAATAATTAATATATTCAATATCATCTTTTGTTGTAATTTTCATATTATTACTTGATTCTAAATGATATTCAATTTGATAATCTTCTTCAAATAACATTGTATCATCTGTTATATATTCATCATCGATAATAGGATTTAAAATAGTATTAAATAATTCTTGATCAAAATATTGAGGAGTACTTACCGCATATAGACTATTACGATCAAGTGTTGTAGTTACCATATCATATTGTTTAATTGTATCAGTTACTTTATGATAAAGGGTTCCTATTTTATTTGTATTAAGTATTAACTTCATGAAATCATCATAACTAGTAAGAGGTCTTGCTGCATCGTGTATTACCACCGCATCAACATCTTTTGATATTTTAACTGCTTCTCTTACACTTTGAGCACGAGTTGATCCACCTTGAATAATAATAATATTTTCATCATATTGATTAATAATATCTTGTACTTCTTCGATATTTTCTTTATTTACTACTAATATTATTTGATTAGTAATGAATTTTGTTTCTTTTGATAATTTAATCATTTTTTCAAGTGAATAACAAAATACTGGTTTATGATTAATTTGATATAATACTTTATTACATAACAGATTTGCTCTTTGTGAACTACCTGCCATTAATAATATTAAATTAATTTTCTTCATTAGTTTCTTCTCCAATAACTGCATTCATTATATCTTCTACATCATCAATTACTTTAGTAATATTTGTATTATTTAAATTATTAATTAATGAATTTGCTTCTTCAGTTGATAATGGAGCGTCTTTATCTAATTTATCAGTTGCTTTTCCAATAATACGAATAATAGATACTAAACCTGCATCTTTTACTACATTTATTGAGTCTTCAATAACATTATAATATTCGTTATTAATATTTAAACGATATTTAATTTTAGTAACCATTAAACTATTAACATTTCTTGCTTGTTCAGAATATAAATTTACATCATCAGGATGAATCATTGAATATATTTCTCTAAATTTATATTCTTTTTGTTTAGTGTGAGTGAATCTACAGAATGATTCTGTCGCAATATAAGTTTTAGATTGGTAATCATAGTATAAAACTACTTCATTTGATAAACTCATTAAAATATATGATTGATCTTTTGATTTTTCTAATTCGGTACAAGCTGTTTGTAAAGCTGTTTTTAAGTTCTCTATTATTTCTAAACGATCTTGATAGATATATACATTTCTACCTATTAAATGGTTATTAAAAACAATAGGTTCAATAATTCCAATATAATTAATATATTCATCTTCATGTTTTACTAATAATTCAAAACGATATTTTTTATGTTTACTATTTGCAAGTTTATAACTTGTAAGGAATTTGCTACCTACTTCTAAGTTATATTCTTCTTTATTAATACTTACGATTGAAAAGAAATCGAAGATAAATTTCCATAAGGTATGTTTATATATTTCTTTTTTTGTGATATTACTATTCTTAAAAATTGTTTTACTATAGTTTATAATTCGGTCTTTATGATCTGTTTGAATAAAGAAATCTAATTCATTTTCTTTCATGTAATTAAATAATACTTGTTTTCTTAAATCATAAGCAGAATAATTTAAAACAAAGATAAAGATTGTAAATAAAGTATTTAATCCTAATAAACATATTAATAGAATTTTTAACCATTCTATTTCTTTAAATCTAAATAATAAAATATTTAATGTGATTACTAATAAGCTATTTAAAATATCAATTTGTTTAGTTGTAAAAATACTAATTATTATTGTTAATACTGTAATAGTTGTAAATAATAATATTAAGATATCCATATATTACCTATTCAACTTTAATATTTACTTCTAGGGCGTTTCTTAAACTATCTAAAGAAATTCCTGAAGTAATTGTTCCATCTATTGTAGTAGAAATTAAACCTGTTTCTTCTGATACAACAATTGTAAACGCATCTGTTTCTTCACTTACACCGATTGCGGCACGGTGACGTGATCCGTATTGTTGAGGAATATCAGCTTTTGTTGATGGATTAAAGAAAGCTCCAGCACAAAGAATTTTGTTTCCTCTAATAATAACAGCTCCATCATGTAAAGCAGTGTTAATATGGAAAATTGTTTCTAATAATTCAAATGTTGTATTTGCGTTTAGAATAACGGCTTTATTTGCAAAGTTATTTAATGATTTATCTTGTTCAATTGTAATAATAGCTCCTATTTTACGAGAACTAAAGTGAGCTACTGCTTTTAATAATACTTCTATTAATTCTTCTTTACTATCTTCAGTTAGACCTTTATTTTTATTTTCTTTGTTTGTTGAAGTAGTTCTGGCGTTACGTCTTAATACACTAACGTAATATACAATTGATAGAATTACTATTGCGGCTAATATTGCAAAAATAACAAATTTAAATATACGTAGTTCTAATATAATTGTAATGGCACTTAATACTAGAAGAGTAATAAGTCCAAATAAAACATGTTTTGTTTTGAAGTTTTTAAAATAGAATATAATTCCTATTATTAATGTTGAGAGTAACAATACCGCATCAACAATAACATTAATAGTGCCTGCTTCTTCAATATATTTATTAATATATTCCATTATTTGAGACATATTATTTATTCTCCTTTCCTATTTTTCTCATTTCATTTTCTAAAAAGTTTACAATGTTAATATTATTTTCATCTCTTGCGTAATCTAATGGAGTTTGATTTTTTTCATCTACTAATGTAATGTCTGCTCCACTACGAACATAAAGTTTTACTAATTCTTCATTTCCTTTAATAACGGCAGTATGAAGAGGTGTTTGTTCAAATTCACCAGGTACGTTAATATCTGCTTTCATTTTAATTAATTCTACAGCTGCATGGTAGCTGTTTTTTAATGCGCAGTAGTGAAGTGGGGAAACAAATTTATCATCACATAAATTAGGATTTCCTCCTAGTTTAACAAGGGTAGAAATAATTCCTTTTGTATTATATCGTACCGCGTAATGAAATAAGGTTTTTCCACCATAGCAACGGATATTTAAACTTATTTCATCTTTTACTGCTTCTTTTATCATTTTTTTAATTTTACTAACATTATGGGGATTTAATTTTATTTCTGAAGCTATTAATCTAATTCTTTGTTTATTTGTTAGTTTCATTTTTATTTCCCTCAGTTATTTTCTTTAATTCTTTAATGATTGAATCCATATTATTAATTAAATCTAAAGCGTAATATACTTTAACTTGCCAGTTATTTTGTTGATAACAGTCATGGAAGAAAATGTATTCTTCTAATAATGAATATCTACTTGGTTTGTTTTTACCTATTATCATAATACCTAGGTTTTTATCTTCACTTAATTTTATATATAAATCAAATGATCCAAAACCGTTTTCGTATTTGATATTAGCTGATTTTAATTTATTTGCAAAAGTTTTAACAATTCCTTCTGGCTCTCTTGATGACATTATTTCTTGACCTAAGTATGATGTAATATCTTTTTCGATTACGCGTTTTAAACGATCATTTTTAGATGCCAGATAGTAAACATGAATATTTCTACCAACTACAACATAGTTTCTAAATATACTAATTTTTGTACTTGGATATAATTCATAATAATCATTATAATAAATAAATACATGATCTCCATATGAAACTGATTCATATGAAGTATTAATTATTTTTATTTTATGTTGTAATATTTCTAATACTTGAGAACTATCTGCATCTTTTTTAAGAACATTTGCTAAAGATGTATAGATATTTCTTCTTGTATCTTCTTGATTTACTAATACATTTATTAATTTACTTGGGTTTTCCTCTGAACATTTAACAATTTTTCCTGCAAGTTCATCGAAAGTAGATACTCTGTTACTATCTATTTTAAAATCAGGGGAGTAAATATAACAGTTATCTAAATCCCAATCGTTACTAAAACGATGTGTCATTTTAACATAACGATAACTATATGTAATAGTATTACGATTTTCAATACGTTGCATTAGGTTATTTGTAACTGAAGTTGCGAAAGAAGAATCACCAAATAAAATAGCTTGTTTTGTTTCATTTATTCGGTTATATTGGTTTGAGTTCGCAAGATGTACATCATCTAATAGAACCATATCGAAACGATTTAATTCTAAATTACTATTAAAAACATTTAAATCAGCAATAAAGATTTGGGTGAATTTATCTGTTTCTTCTAGTAATTTTTCATAATCATTGAATTGAATTTTCTTTGATCTAATTTTTCCTTCACGTGATAATGTTTTTTTATGAAGTTTATTTAAATTTACATTACAGTAATTTTCTTCATTTAAAACATATAGTTTAAAGTTCTCTTCTAAAGATGAAATATCATTTAAAACAGGATATTTTTGTAATAGTTGTTCTTTGTATTTAGTTAAAACTGAATATAAGTATTTATCACTCAAATCTCTTATTAGTTTACTATCTTTAATGTGTTTAATTAATGTTATAAGTTTATATTCATATATTTCATTAATACCATCGATAACATAAACCATTGTTTCTATTTCATCTAAATGATTAATGAATTTTTGTAATGTTTTAACATTTTCTTGAATTGGATTATCTTGGAATGATGATTGTCCACCTTTAAAACATGTTGAGAATGAACGATATTTAATAAACCAATCATTATAAATATCGTTTAATCGATCAATATTTTCTAATAGTTGATTAAATGTTTTTGGCTCTAAAATAGTGTCATAGTCATCTTCTGATTTTAATCTTTTTAAGAATCCTTCTAAGTGAAGAATTGTTTCATTTATTGATACAATATCAGTATCAAATCCTTGATAATATTCTCCTAATACTTCTTTATCTATCTTACTGTTTTCTTCTAATTTTTTATGCACTTCAATATATTTTTCATCATTATTAATTAAAGTTTCTAGGTTAGAATATGATAGTTTTAATGAAGGAAGGAATATTTGACGTAATTGTGATTTTAATAATAAGACAGATTGTAAGTATTGATCAATTTTTTTAACTTTCTTAATCTTATCATCAATTTTTTCTTCTTCTATATGTAAATTATATTTATTTAATTTAGTTATTAAACTATCTAATTGATAGCTTTCAGTTTTATATGTTTGTAATACTCTTAAAATATTTTCTTTTGTTGTTGTTTTTAAGATACATTTTCTAATTATTACTTTAAATAATTCTGAATGTTGTTCATTTAATGTTTTAACAAAAGCAAAGAAATCAATAAATGATTGCCAATATTCTTCATATGTTGAAAGATTACTTGATTGTAATATTTTTGAATCAACATTTAAAATTGTATTTATTTCTTTACCTAAAAGAAGGTATTCTTTTAATGTATTAATTATTTCTTGTTTTTGTTTTGAGTTTAGTTTACGACTAAAAGAAAAATATTCTTTAATTGTTTTTTCAAAATTTTTATCTAAAGGAATATTAATAACTGTTTTTAAACTAAATGAAGAAGAATTTGTTAAATGTGAATTAAATTTAACTCTTAAACTATTGAATTTATCAATATGTTCATTCATTTCTCTTTGATACATTCTAAAATTAGGGAAATCGTTTAAATATTGACTATACCAAGTTAATTCGACAAAATCATTTTCGAAATGATTAATTAAGATATTTAAAAATTCAAAGAAATCATCTGGTAAAGATTTAATATCTAAAAGAGAACATATTTCACTAATTAAAGCTGTTAATCTTTCGATATTGTTTTTTAAATCATTAACTAAATTTTCTAAATTATTGTTTTCTTTAATTAATAAATCAACAAATTCAGTATCTTTTGATTTTAAATATGAACCAAGTATACCTTTTAATATTGTTTTCGCAGTACCTTGTTTATATGGGTCTGTTACTGTATTATGATAATAATTATTTAGATTATTATATATATTAGTAAGAGTTCTGATTGAATTTAATGATTCTTTTGTTGTTTCTCTTATCTCTTCATTTTTCCAAATTAATAGTGGTTTAACATTATTAAAGCTTGTTAAATGAGTAGTAAAACGATAAAGGTCTGTAATATTAGTAGGAACATTTAATTTAAATTTTTTACAGAATGAATTAATAAAAGTATTCATTTCGATTTGTAAATCATAAAATGTTTTTGTTCTATCTATTAAATCTTCAATTAAAATATTATTTGAAGATATTTGAAGGTTTTTCCATAAATTATCTTCAAATGGGGTAATTGTAGATAATTTTTTTTCAATTTTCTGTAATGTTTCATATATATGCATTACTTCATGTTTTTCGAGGTCTTGTTCTATATCTATAGTTACTAATTTAGGATTATTATTTTTTAAATTAGTAAGTGTTTCAAATATATAGTTTCCTGAAAAACCATGAATTTTTTGTTCTAATGACGTTGTCCATTCATCAATATTATCAATTACTTGATTTTGAGAAATATTTGATGGCTTTAGTGATGTTTTCTTTTGATATACTATTTCTTCTTTTTTATTATAAGTTAAGCTTTTAAGATATGCTCCAAGGCCTAGTTCTCGTAGTTTCTTTTCAACATACCAAGTTTGATCTAAGTCTTGATTAATATATAATACTTTTTTCCCTCTTGTTAAAGCATCACCCATGATATTAATAATAGTATGTGTTTTACCTGTTCCTAAACGACCATCAACACAGAAGTTATTACCTGCTTGGGCTTTTAAACATACATATTTTTGTAGGGTATTAGTAGGTAGAATACCTTTGAATTGTTTAAAGTATGTTTTAATAATATCACTATGGTTATTTTCATTGATTGAACGGTCAATCATATATCGATTACGATCATATTTAAATTCTGGGTATGTAACTGAACAAATTGTTAAATAGTTAGTTACATTCCATGAACAGTTTAAATCATTACTAACTTTAATACACATATTATCTATCGCAAGTACACTTGTCATTTTTGTTTGTTGGATTTCTTCAATGTATTTAGTTTCTTTTTCTGTTGTTGTTCCTCGTTCTCTTAATAATTGTCTTATTAATACACGATTAATAATTGGATCATTTGAACAGATAATTTCAAATGTTTGATAATTTAGTTCTATTGGTATTAATACAATAGGGGCGAATTTTTCTTCTTTTAAAGAATTATAATATTTAATTACACCACAAGTTAAGAAAAAATAACTAGTTGAACTTCTTTGTCTCATGTTTTGTAAATAGTTAATTTGATAATAAATATCTGATATTTTATCATCAGTTATTTTACCTATACCTGAGTTTAAAATATCATAGTAAATGAAGTCAGCTAATTTTATTGGTTTTCTTTCTAGTAGTTGAGCCATCAGGCTTAAGTTTACTGCTCCTAGTTCCATATAATAGTTATCTTCTAAGATATCTAATAAATGTGTATTGGAAGAACGTATGTGGAATTTTCTGTTGTTATATATTTTACCCATCATTTCACCTACTTTATATCAATTCATTATACCACAAGTAAAATTATTCAGAAACAAAAAAAGCAAAAAATTTTTTTTGCTTCAGATGTCTTTTTGATATTCATAGTTATTATTAAGAAAATATTCTCCTTTTCCTGATAATAATAGTTTATAAAAAAGGTCAATAGTATTATTTATAAAATCAATTTTGTTTTTATTATTTTTTATAAATTCATTTATGTTTTTAATTTTAATATGATGTTTTTGTAATAGTTTCAAATATGAGGCAAAATCAGGGGGTGTTTCTGATATTTTATCAGTTTTTGGTTCAGTTATAAAGCCTGTTTTAGATGGAGGGTTTGTAATTGTATCATTAATGATAAATATGGTATTAGATAAATATATGGTTCTTGATTTATTATCAATAAATGATTTTGAATTTATTAGCTTATCAATAAATATTTTTATTTGTTTATCTGCATATTCTAGGTTTTTGATTATTATTAATGATAATGGATATTGATATATATGTTCTGATAGAATACCGCCTTCTGAGTATCCTACATATCCTTTAGATGAACCAATTAGATTATTTATTGATGAGTCTGTTGTGTAGTTAATGAGGTCTAGTTCTAATTTCATTTCTTCCTTAAAATTAAATACTTTTTTTAAGTCCTCAATGAATTTTTTAATATCGAATTGATTATTTGGTTTATATACTAGTATATTATTTTGTTCTTCTATTTTGTTTAAGAATTTAAGGTATTTTACTTTAAATATTGGATAGTTTAATTCTAATTTTTTTAGTTTTTCTAATGATATTGTTTTTATACCGGTATTATCTAATATTACTTTTGATATTAAGTCTTTTGTTTTTTCTTTTGTTATGTTTTTTCTTGATCCTATTTCATCTAAAATATCTATTGCTTTATCAGGAAATGTCTTGTTTGGCATTAACAAAGCTGTTTTATTAATGATTTCTTTTAATTGTGATTTTGTGTATTTAATATTATGATATTCTTCATATGTTTTCTTAATATGATTTAGTATTTGATATGTTTCTTCAATGCTTGGTTCATCGATATATATATTTTGAAATCTTCTTTTTAAAGCTTTATCTTTTTCTATATATTTGCTGTATTCTTCTAAAGTTGTTGCACCGACGAATTTGATGTTAGAGTTTGATAAATATGGTTTTAAGATATTTGCAATATCAAGTGTTCCTTCATTTGATCCTGAACCTACTATATTGTGTATTTCATCAATGAATACAATAGCTGAAGTATCTGATAAAAATTCCATTGTTTTTAATATTTTTTCTTCTAATTCTCCACGGTATTTTGTTCCAGCAAGAATAACTCCTAGTTCTAATTGATAGATAGGGGTTTTTATTTCTTTTGCTAACGCATGAACAATGGCGGTTTTTCCTACTCCTGCATTTCCAATTAAAAGAGGATTGTTTTTTTGTTTTTTATTTAAAATATATTTTATTTTTTCTAATATTTCTTTTCTACCAAAAAAAGGATGAGGTAATTCTTTTTTAGTTAAATTAAATAAATAGGGTAATTCTTCTTTTTCTTCAATAAATTTAAAATTAAAAATATCTTCAATATCAGTTAATAATTCTTCAACATTTAAATTTAGTTGAATTATTATCTCATATGCAATATTTTCTTGATCTTCTAAAATAGTATAAAACAAATGTTCATCAAAGACATATTCTTTTCCTAAATCATGAATTAGTTCTTCTGATTTTAAAATAATTGATTGATATTTTTCTGTGAATGTCATATTTTGATCTATTAGTTTATGGATTATTTTTAATTTGTCCATTTGTTCTAAAATTTTTTCTTTATTAATTCCCTTTTCCTCAAGTAAAAATTTACATATTGACTCGGGGGTATCAAACATTGCGAGGAGGAGGTGTTCGGTACCGGTTATTTTACTATTCATTTCTTTTGAAATTAATTTAGATTTTTCAATTATTTGAACTGCTTGGATACTAAATGATTCTAACATAGTTATTTTCCTTTCAAATCATTATATGTTTCAAATATTTTTTTATTTATCTTGATAGTAATTTCTTTAAAAAATGATATACTATTATATATTGAGGTGATAATTTTGGAAAATATAGAAATTACAAAAAAAGCTATTATTGTAGGTGTTAACACCGGTGATAATATTTTATTTAATTATCAATTATCAGAAATGCATAATTTATGTGAAGGATTAAATATTGAAGTAATCTGCGATTTAGATCAAAATTTACCTCACATTAATAATGCGACATACATTGGAAGCGGTAAATTAAATGAATTAAGTGTAGCTGCGGAAGAATTGCATGCTGATATGATTATTTTTAATGATGAATTAACTCCAGCCCAATTTAAAAATATTACTGATGTTGTTACAGTTGAAGTAATGGATCGTACAATGTTAATTTTAAAAATCTTTGAAATTAGAGCAAACACTAAAGAAGCTGCTTTACAAGTTGAAATTGCAAACCTAAATTATTTATTACCAAGACTTGCGGGGACATATACAAATATGTCTAGAATTGGCGGTGGAGCTAGTGGAGGCATGGGCGCAAGACGTGGTAGTGGGGAGACTAAACTTGAACTAGATCGTCGTGCTATTAAGGCTCGTATTGTTAAAGCAAAAGAAGAGTTAGCTCAAATCACGAGTGTTAGAAAAAATAATCGTAAAATGAGAAAGAATAACAATATTAAAACTGTTGCTTTTGTAGGATATACAAATGCAGGAAAATCTTCTACTATTAATAAATTATTAGAATTATACGGAATTACTGATAAAGCTGTTTTTGTTAAAGATATGCTTTTCGCAACTCTTGAAACATCTACAAGAAGTGTTAAGCTTCCTAATAATAATGAATTTTTAATTACTGATACTGTTGGTTTTGTTAGTAAACTTCCTCATCATTTAGTTGAATCATTTAAATCAACATTAGAAGAAATTACTGAGGCTGATTTCATCATTCATGTTGTTGATTCTAGTAGTCCATATATGGAATTACAAATTAAAACAACTTTAGAAGTATTAAATGATTTAGGAGTAGAAAATATTCCGATGATATATGCGTTTAATAAAATTGATAGAGTTATTAATAAAGAATTTCTTCCTACTGATTATCAACCTTGTATTTTGTTGTCATCTATTGATGGAACAGGATATGATGTTCTTATTCAAACTATTCAAGAAACTTTATTTAATGATTTAACTTTGATTAATATTTTATTACCTTATGATAAAGGTGATTTATATTCTTTATTAAAAGAGAATGCTGAAGTATTAGAAACTGAGTACACTAATGATGGTATGTTAATAAAAGTTAAGGTTTCTCCTTATTTATTATCTAAATGTGAAGCATATATTCTTCATTAAAATTAACGTAATAATTAACATATATAATATGTTCTTCTAGACTTGTTAAATAAGTAAATACTAAGATACCTGATATTTGTTCGAATTCTAAATCATTTGTTAAAGATATATGATTATATAGTTTAAAATTATTTATTGATACACATGTTACATAAGGATCAATCTTACTGATATTTATTCCGTAAGATTGATTTTTTTTATAGGTTGTAATATTTTTTAAATATATTGGTTCTTTAGTATCATTAAATATTGTAATGTTTAAATCGCATTTACTTTTTTGTTTATTTATTATATTAACAACAGATGAAATATTTTTTTCTATTTGATTAATTTTAATTGTTTGATAGGTTCCTATCGGATATTTAGTTTCAATATTATTTTCTTTTAATGAAAGTGATGTTATTTTAAATTCTTGATTTTTAAATATTATTAATAATTCATATGTGTTTTGATTATTTATTAAATCGGTTTTGATTTTTTTAAGAATATATTTTTCAACTAAAATATTAGGCAAGTATTCTATTTCTTTATCAAGAGTTGTATATATATGTAAATTTAATTTAGGATTATTATTTGACAATATTTGTAACATATTAACTTCTCCTATTTTTACATATGATGTAGGTTCTTTTTTACAAGATATTAAATTTAGGGTAAAAATAAAAAACAATATAATTAGTATTTTCTTCATACTTCATTATATTGTTTTTTTATTTTAAAATGACCATTTATTTAAAACTGCATTACATATTTTTTCCAATTCATCATATGTTTTAACAGAAACGATTGCTTGGCGATATGTTTTTGTTTGAGGTATTAGTTTTAAATACCAGGCTGCGTGCGAACGCATTTCAATCATTGCGATGTGTTCTCCTTTTTGAATCATAAGACGTTTTGCGTGAAGGAGAAGTGTTTCAATAATTTCTCTTGGATGTGGAGAAGATATTATTTCTCCTTTATTAAAATAAGCATTCATTTGATCAAATATCCATGGATTACCTAATGCTGCTCGTCCTATCATTATTGCGTCAACACCGGTTTCATTAAACATTTTTTCTGCAGATATTATATCTTTAACATCACCACTTCCAATAACTGGAACTGTTGAAACATCTTTTACCATTTTAATATAGTCTAAATTACATTGTCCATTATATAATTGTGATCTTGTTCTTCCATGAATTGCGATGGCATCAACACCAGCTGAACAAGCTAGTTTTGTTACCTTATCACAGTTGATTGATGAATGATCCCATCCTGCTCTTATTTTAATTGTAACTGGTATATCGATGTTTTCTTTTAAACTTTTTACTATAGCATATATTTTTTCTGGTTCTTTCATTAATGCTGATCCTGAACCATTTTTAACTACTTTTTGAACAGGGCATCCCATATTAACATCAATAATATCTGGTTTTGCTATTTCTAATATTTTCTTTGTTGCATATGTTATTGATTCTACATCATTACCAAATACTTGTATTGATAATGGGTGTTCTATTTCGGAAAATTCAACCATTTTTAATGTTTTTTCGTTTTGATAATATATTCCTTTATCACTTATCATTTCAGCGTATACTGCACCTACATTGTGTTCAATACATATTTGGCGAAAGGCACTTGTTGTAATACCTGCCATTGGTGCGAGTATAAAGTTATTTTTAGTTTCAACATTACCTATTTTCATTATCCTAAGACTCCGAGTAATAATATATTAATAACTAATGGTAGTACTGATATTATTACTAAATATACTATCATACGAATTTTTGATGGTTCTTGTTTAAATTGATTTTTCTTAAACATAAATAGATATAATAATGTTTCTAATACTAACGCTCCTAATGATATTCCTATTAAAATGTCGCTTGCGGTATCTAGACCTAGTTTTTTAATATTTAACGTTGTAATTATGTTTAAAATTAAGAATAATATACCAAATGTTATTTCAAATATATGCCAGAAATTAAATTTATGATATCCAAAGAACATTGTAAGTAAATATATAATTATAAATATTATTGCTAGTCTGAATATTAATTTTAATATTCTTGCTTGATAGTTATTTTCTAATTCAATATAACTATTTTCTATAATATTTACTTCTGTTTTAGAATAGTTTGTTAAATCGATGTCTTTTAAATTAATAAAATATGTAGTATTAAAGTCTTTACACGAAAGTTCTTTTGTTGCAAGTAGAATATCTGATTCAGTAAGAATAATAATTTTAAATTTAATTTTTTCACTAAAATCATATTCAAATGAAATTGTATCAATTGTTGTAAATTCAGAGTAAGAAGTATAGAATTCATATCCTTCGCTATCTTTATAATTTGTTATTTTATTTTCAACATTTACTTTTTGTTTTTCTTTTGTTTCATCATATTTAAAAGCAAGACCTATTTTATATGTTTGTCCTTCCTTACCGATAACAACTACATTTAAACCAGCATTTGAGGCGGATATAGATGTTATAGTTATTAATGATAGTAAACAACATATAACTAATATTATTTTTTTAAAATGTATGTTCCATCGCATATTTTTTCAGCTCCTGAATAAAGAATTATATTTTCGTTATTTTGTTCTAAATTAACATATCCGTTTTCAAAGTTTACTTTAATTTGATCATTAAATAAATTTAATTTTTTACCTATGATAAATACTGCACAAGAACCAGTTCCACAAGCAGCTGTCCAACCGACTCCTCTTTCATAAGTTTTCATTTTACATTCTTTTTCTGATATTATTTCAACAAAATCAACGTTAGTTCTATCTACAAACATATGATGAAAACATATATATTCTCCTAAGTTTGATTTTATTGTTTCTTGTAAGTTTTCAACAAATACTACTGTATGAGTAACTCCCATGAATAGATTATATAATATATATTCTTTTGATTCAAATTCAACTTTTTCAATTAATTCATACTCTTCTTTTAATCCTATTGTTTTTTTATCATATTTAGGATAACCCATATCTACTTTTAATAAAAGTGGATCTTTTTGTAAAACATCTATTTCAATCATTCCAGCAAGTGTTACAATAGATAAATGAGTTAAATCTGGATATATATTATCCAAGACATATCTTGCAAAACATCTAACACCATTCCCACACATTTTTCCGCGTGTTCCATCTTGATTATAGAATACCATTTCTAAAGGACTTGTTTTTACTATTATTAATCCATCTGCTCCGATACCTGTATGATAGTTGCAAATGGTTTGTGCTAAAGATGTATAATCATCATTAGGATATTTTAAATCATTAATTATAATAAAGTTATTACCACATGCGTGATATTTTTGAAATTGAATCATTTTTATTACCTCTTTTTTTATTATTTTATCATATATTAGATTTTTTTTCAACAAATAAAAAAGGCTCTAATGAGCCTTTTATGATTTCATACCTTCCTTAATAGCACCTAGTAATTGTTTAGTGTTATCTTCGTAGTATTCCCAGAACATTACACCACCTAAATTATTTTCTTTTACATAAGCACATTTTGCAAGAATAGATGTTGGATCATCATATGAAATAAATAATCTTTCTTCTTCATCATATATATATGGAGCTTTCGCAACTTCATCATAGAAAATATGAATAGTAGGATCTTCATCTGCTTTTGTAATATAGTATTTATATATATCACTATATGTTAAATGGTCTCCTACACTCTTAATGTATTTCCATCCTAATAAATCTTTTAAATCAGTAGGAGGAGTTGATAATACATATGTTCTTCCATAGAATGCAATACCTACAACTAATTTATCTGAAGAAACACCTTCTCTTGTGAAAATTTGAATTGTTGATGATACACTTCCGTATACTGTAGAAATATCACTATATAATAACGGAGTATGATGTGATACTTTTGCAGAACTTTGTAAATCGTATGTCATTAAGTGAATATAATCAAAAATATCATTTAATTTCTTTAATTCAAATCTACGCCAACCATCGCTTCCACCTGGAATTGCGGCAGTTAATAAATAATCAGGATTGATTTCATCTAATTGATTTCTAATTTCTTGCATTAGAAGAGTATAGTTAGCTCTATCTTCTTCAAGAGATCTAGTTGATTCATATCCTGGATATTCCCAGTCAACGTCAATTCCATCAAAACCATATTCAACAACTTTTGCAACTAAGTTTGCAGCTAATTTCTTTCTTCCTTCTTCAGTAGATGCAGCATCAGAATATACTTGACATGCAGCACCATATGCACCTGTACATAATAATACTCTAATTCCTTTTTCTCTTACAGCAAGGATTTTATTTAAAGATCCTCTAATTTCAGACATATCTACTGCATATGTTTTTGTTATTCTAGCAAAGCCATTAATAACTACATCAAGAGTTCCTACGATATCATTTGCGTCGAAGTTTGATAAATAATTTGCAAAGTAACCAAACGCTGGTTTCTTTCCTTCAAGTGATGGGAATGTAATAGGTTCTAGAGGTATTGTAAACGCATGATACATAACATCACTGCCTATTGAGAATTCACCTTGAATTTTAACATCTACATGGCAACTTGGTAATCTAACTTCACCACTATAAACGTTAATAAAGTTACTTGCGCATTCCCAGAAAATTTCAATGTTTTTTCCATCTACCTCAAAACTACTTGTAATATTTAATCCATCAGTAATATTTTCTGGATACATTTGATTAATAATTGATTCTATTGCAGTCCATCTTGCGTATAGATTTAAATCACCTTTTACGATTGAATTAAAATCATAAATATTATCATTTTCAAACCAGTCAAGACTTAATCCTGCATATTCTCCTAATTGTCTAGAAGGAGCAGTTTTACCTATTTCTATTTCTACTCTTTCAATTAAAGTATTATCATAATTATAATAATTTACATAACAATATCCTTTACCCCATTTAGCAGATAAAGATATATCTCCAGTTGTATTTGGTTTAAGTGAATAATATCTATTTCCTTCTTCATCAAACCAACCCATGAATACAACACCTGTTTTTGATGGAGTAGGTAAAGTGATTTCTGAATTACTTTCTTGATATAAATTAAAGTAATTAGTAAATTTACCACCTTCTAAATCAAAATTAATTTGATAAAAAGGTCCTTCCCATACAGGAGTCAATACTAAATCACCATACATTTCTTCTGTAATTGATTCAATTATTTTACCATCAACACTCCAACCTTTAAAGCGGTATTGTCCTTCTTTTACTGGAATTGTTAATTCATAAGTATCACCTAATTTATATTCTGTAGGAGTAGTTACATATAATTCTTCAATAATATCAGTATATCCATTTAATACTGATTCTTTTGAATAATCTGCTGATGGTTTTGAAGTTGAATATTTAGTAGATTTTACTTTATTTAAGAATCCATGTAATTCTTGGAATATATATTTTTCATTTAATGAAGTTATATTCCCTGATAATCCTTTGTCAATTTCTACTTTAACATAACTTGGTGAACTACTCTTAATATATACTAAAAGCCAATACCATTTTTCTAACATTAATTCATCTGTAAACATTCCATTATCAGAGAATAATGCTTTTGTTGCAAGTTTATAGAAATTTTCTTTATCGATTATTAGTTTAGAATATAATCCATAATCTTTTAAAAAGTCATTTACAACATTTTCATGAGTATAATCTTCTAATGTATATATTTTTTCATCATCTTTTAAATCATATTTAATAGAATATGTAGCCTCTTCATATTTTGCAGTAAGAGTTACATCTTCTACAAATTGTGTACTATTAGTATATTCTTGTTTAGTTTTAGTAAACCAACCTACAAATCTATATCCTGGTTTTTCAGGTGTAGGTAACTCATATGTCCCTTTTTCAGGAACAGTAAATGTTAAAGGAGCATCTAGTGATCCTCCATCTGGATCTAAAGTTACAGAAACTGTTTTTTCTTTACATCCAACTAAGCACATAGTTAAAAATAAAGTTAAGATTAATAAATATTTTTTCATAAATCCTCCGACTAATTAAAAAGATCCCAGCTTAGATCCCCCCACCCACAAGTTACAGAAGTTTAAGGCTGCTCCGATCAAGGCCTGACCTGTTTCGCCCTGGAACCTTGGATGAAGGTATCTAAGATGGGATCTATTATTATTATACTATTTTTTATTTTTTTTGTCAACTCTCATATTTTGGAAGAAAGACTTTAAAATATCAGAACATTCTTTTTCTAATATTCCACCTTGCACATTAACATGATGATTAAACTTTTCTTCTTCAAAAACGTTTATTATACTACCAGCTGCCCCGAATTTAGGTTCGTATGCGCCAAAATATAAGTTTTTAATTCTAGATTGTAAGATAGCTCCTGAACACATTAAACATGGCTCTAATGTTATATAGATAGATGCATCTTCTAATATCCATGTATTTAATTTCTTACAAGCTTTTTTAATTGCGATTAATTCTGCATGATCTAATGCATTATTTGTTTGATTTCTTTTATTATATGCTTTAGATATTATTTTATCTTGATATACAATAACACAACCAACAGGTACTTCATTTTCTAATGCTGCTTTCTTTGCTTGTTTCAAAGCCTGCAACATATAATATTCATTATTTTTCAACTTCATTTACTCTTTTTGAACGAGGAACTTGATGACAATGACGACAACGCGCTTCATACTTTTCTGATGCGCTTACTAAAATAATAGGGTCATCATAATCAGCTGGTTCACCATCTATAATTCTTTGTGTTCTTGTTGCTGGATCACCACAAACATTACAAATTGCTTGTAACTTAGTTATATACTCAGCTCTAGATAAAATTTTAGGCATTATTCCGAAAGGTTCTCCTCTAAAGTCTAAATCAAGACCTGCTACAATTACTCTTACACCCGAATTTGCTAATCTTTCAATTACATCAATTAAACCTTCATCAAAGAATTGAGCTTCATCTATTGCAACAGCATAAGGTAAATGATTTAAATTCTTTAATATTTCACTTGAATCGCTAATAGGTAATGAATCTAATTTACTATTATCATGAGATACAACCATCTTAACATCATAACGATTATCAATAGTAGGTTTAAATACTATTACTTCTCTTCTAGCGTATTTAATTCTTGTTACACGACGAATTAGTTCTTCTGTTTTACCAGCAAACATTCCACCACAAATAACTTCTATCCAACCGTCTTTACCTTTTAAATCCATTGTTATATCTCCTTTATTAATTTTACATTGCTATGAGATTATACTATATTATTTATTTTTCAACAAGCATTAAAATAATATATTTTTTTAACTTTTTAAGTTGTTAATTGATTTTTTCACGTGCAAAAAAATTGACCTATTGATGTATTTGCGTTATACTTATATTGGTGATTTCAATGAATAAAAATAAGGATTTAATTAGTAATTTTTGTAGTAGTAAAATTTCTTTAAATGCATTATACGAAAGCTTAAAAGAATATGATAAAGATGATTTTTATAATTTAAATAAGGATATTGAGAGTTTTTATAGTGAAGAAAATGAAGAAAAATTAATTATTATATGCATTATAATTTCAAGCATTTTTAATTTTGATTTATCGAATTTTTCCTCTCCTATTCACAATTTTATATCTGATCATATAGAGTTAAATAACAACGAAATTAAGTTTATTTGTAAAAAAGAAAACTTCTTTTTATACAAAAAAGATGAAATAGTTTTTATTATAAATGACACTGATAAAATTATAAATATTGATCTTCCAATTGAATATCAAAATACTACTGTTTACTGTTTAAATTGCGGATGTGAGTTTAAAACTACTAATACTTTAGAAGTTTATAAGCATTCTTTCTATATAATAGAAAAATAAAATCAGGTTCTATGAACCTGATTTTTTATTATTATTTTTTCTTTATAAAGATAAATACTACAGCTAATGCAGTTAAGATTTCAACTAACGCAAATGCTTTCTTTTGACAACCTTTTTTAGGAGCAGGTGTGCTTATATAAGGTTCTATTTCAATATCAAATTCTCTTATTAATTGAGAAATATCATTGATTGACGAAGCATTTTGGACTAATTCTGAATACTTAGCAATGATTGTTGATGTGTTAGAATCATCTGTTTTCTTTGATTCAAAATATGAAATTGCATTTTCTACAGCTGAAGCCATATCTGAAATATATTTTTCTATTTCTGATGAGAATGAAGACACTAATACTGAAACTTCTTCTTCAGTTGAAGCTGCGTCAATTAAGGCTTTAGTATCTGTTTTCATTTTTGCGATATGGTCTGCTTGAGCAGATGTTACTGTAGATGGAATTTCAGTAGAATCAATATTTGATTTAGCTGTTTCTTTTGCTTCTGCTAAATATTGGGCTTTTGTTTTAATTTCATTTAACAAATCACAAGCTTCTAAGAAATATGTATCAACTGATTCTTTAGTTTGAGATTCCTCCATTGCTTCTACATAGTATTCAATCAAATAATTGATATAGCCGTGTTGATCTTTTTTATAATTATTTAGATCTACATATTTTTTTAGTTTAGCAGTCATTTCAGAAACATATTCTTTCAACTCATCTTCATATGTTGGAATAGCATCAATTTTTGATTTAAATTCTGCAAATAGTCTCTTTAAGTCTGATTCTGATTTTGCAGTAGAAAGACTTGTATGGAATTTATTTAATTCATTTGTTACTTTTTCGCTATTAATAGCAGAATAATTATTTAATTGAGAATATGCAGATGCATTATTGTAATATTCATCTTTTAACTTCATAAATTCTTCTGCTGCTGCTTTTAATGTTGCTAAATCTTGTTCTGCTTTTTGAAGTTTAGAATAATTAGTAACTAATTCTTTTTGATCTTCTGTTAAATTATCATAGTTTAATCTTGCAGATGAGATAGCATTTTCATTATTTAATGTAATAGTTGTTGGTAATGCTTCTATTTCTGCAATAACCATTTGAACTTTTTCATTCTCAGTAATAGTTTCAAATTCTACTTTTTCTAATTTAACAGTGTCCCCTACTGCAGGTGTTCCTGAAGAAGGATGTAAGAAAGTATCTGTAATAATAACATCTAGATATCTTGCAATTACTAGTACTTCTCCTGGTTGTAATATTACAGAATCTGTTAATTGTGAAGTGTTAGAAACTGATTTAACAACATTGTTTGTACCAATTACAAAATGACCATAATTAGTTGCAGATGAAAAAGCATCTCCAATTGTCATTGTTACATTAGATGAAGTTGCATTTTTATATACACCAGCACATGAAGTCCAATAACAGTTTTCTATTTTACTTGCATTTTCGATAATATGTACACTATCAACCGCAATAAATAATACTTTGTTATCTTTTGTTAAAGTGTATCCACTCCAACCTATGTATTTTGTATCACTTGGTGTATAAGCTCCCTTATCTGCAGGATTCATACATGACGCATCATCACGATAGAATAAACCTATTTGAGTATCACTTAGATAACCAATATTAAATTGCACTTCTTTTGAATAAGTCAAATCACCTTTATTATATGTAACTATTAAATCCATATATGTTTGTGCTAGTGGATATAATAATTTTTTACCTGTTGCGATATTATAATATTGTGCATCTGCAACGTTTGCATAACTCCATGAGACATTTGAATTAGTTGGTAGTTTATAGTCACCTGAAATATGCGTATTAACTGATTTTAAATATTCATTAACTTCGTTTTCAAGAGCCTTAATTGCTTGAATTTGTTCAATAGCTGCTTGTAATTTTGCATAGTTAGTAATTTTAGCTTTATCTTCTGTTGATAAACTATTATAAGTAGATACTAATGTATTTACTTGATTCTCATTAACTAATGTTATTTTTTCAGGTAAAGAATCAATCATTTTAATTAATAATTCTGTTTGATCTAGACTTTCACCATATTTAGTTGGTGTACTTATTTCATTTGCAAGATTAACACTTGAAACATAATAATCATAATTAATTGTATCATCTAGTTCAATAGTTGTTTCAGTTCCATAATAATAGATATGATTAATATTTTCTTGATCTAAAATATCTCCTCGTTTTACTTTATACACAACATAACCACGAACATTTTCACATTCATCGAATGATAATACATCATTATTTACTTGAACGTTTACTACATTAACTGTATCATAAATATTTGCGTAATATTTTTTAACATCACCAGGGATTTTAACACTGAAATAATCGTGTTTTAAAATATCCATACCTGTTTTAGTGTAAACATTAGATGAATCTAAATAATTATAACTATAGAATGAGAATCCACCAACTTCATCATACATTTCTGCATTTAACACTTGGTCTCTTACTTCGTATTTATTCTTACACCAGTTACTATTACTTTCAGGCATATATATACCTAACCCTAGATATAAATTAACATCCTTATTCGCAACAGCCCAGCTCCACCATCTAGATAAAGAACCGAATTGAGCTACTGTTTGTTCTAATGACCAATATGTTTGAGGCATAATATAGTCAATCCATTCTTCATTAATCCATTTTAATGTATCAGAATATAAATAATTATCATAATGGGCAAATCCACTTGTATTTGAATATAATGGAGAAACTAAATTTCCATTAGAATCATATTTAGGTGTTGTTGAATAACCACCATTTTGATAAATACCACTAGGAGAAATACCTAGTTGAACAGCTTTTTTATGTTCCGTATTATAACTTCTTAATTCATTAGATAATTGTTCAATGAATAAGTCAACTTGTTGACGTTTCCAATCTCCAGATTTGGATGTTTCTACGCCTGAAATATAGAAATAGTCATCAAAGTGAATTGCATCTACATCATAGTTTTCTACAACTTCCATACATGAATCTACAATAAAATCACGATTAGATTGTAGTCCTGGATTTAAAATAATTGAATTCCCATTTTGGAGTAAATTACTTGAATCATTAACAGGATTAGCTTCGGGAATTGAACCTGAAACATATTGTGTTTGTCCACCTGTTGTAGAAATTCTATATGGGTTTAACCACGCATGAAATTCAATTCCTCTTTTATGAGTTTCTGCAATTGCCCATTCAAGTGGATCAAATTCATCAAAATTTACATTAGCAAACCAACTTGCGACAGGATTTAATTCTGATTTATATAATGCATTATTATGAGTTCTTACATGGAAAATAATACAGTTTAAACCATATTCTTCCATTTTATCTAATACATATGTATAATCGGCTTTCCATTTTTCTTCTGTTGAATAACTTGGTAAACTTCCAATAAAGTTAGATACCCAGCAAGCTCTTAGGTTTTGTGTAGGATAATTATATTCTTTTAATCTCATTACTGCTTCATTAGAGTTACGGTGATAAACAATATTTCCATTATCATCAGTAACTGCTACTAATTCACTAGAAGCACCAATTGAAATACTTTCATTAACTTTAGAATTAGTAAGTGCAAAAATAGCACAAATAATTAAAGTAAAACAAACAAATAACTTAAATAATTTTTTCATTTGACCTCCGATATTTTTTATATTTATCTTTAAATATATTATATTATAAATTCAATAAAAAGTAAAGAACTTAAGTATTTTTTCATTTGTATTTTTCTTCCTTTTTTATGTATAAAAATATTTTTTGTGTAAATAATAAATATCGAAAGGATGGTAATTATATGACCGATAAAGAATTATTATATGTCCAAGATGCACTTGGTCATTTCAAACATTTTGCACAAGTATGCAATGAAGTAAAAGCAACTGGTTGTCAAGGTGAATGTACAAATTTAGTTTCTACTTTAAGTGAAGAAACAGCTTCTGCAATTGCAGATTTAACTAATTTATTAAAAAGGTATGGAGGTTAATATGCAAGAAAAATATTATTTTGAAAATTTATTAAACACATCAAAATCTTTAACAGGTCTTTTATATCAAGCAACAGTTGAAGCTTCTACTGATGATGTAAGAGCAACTTTCAATACTTTATTATTTGATGTATTAGAATGGCAAAATGCTATTTATAAACATATGGAACAAAAGGGTTGGTATAATAATAAACCTGTTCCTCCAGCAAAAGTAAAAGAAGCTAGTTTTGCTGCAAATTAAATTCATATTTTTTAATTAATAAGCATATATTTTATTGAAAGGATTTGTTATTATGAAGAAGATTTTTCCAAAAATTATTTTATTTTTATTTATTTTATTAATATATTTTATACCTAGTTTAATATTTAAAACTGATGAAGTATTTTATATGAGTTTAAAAGGTGTAAAATTACCAATGATTGTTTTTCCAATTGTATGGAGTTTTATATATATTTGTATGTCGCTTTATATTGTTTTATTAATTAAACATGTTAATGAAAATGTAGTTAATAAAAAAGAATTAAGATTATTAGTATTTTTCTTAATTTTAAATTATCTAATTTCTGGAGCTTTTACATATGTGTTCTTTACAGCTCATAATTTATTTGCTTCTTATATAATAACATTAGCTACTTTCGTAACTATAGTACTAGTTACTTTGCAAACTCTCCTTATTAATAAAAAACTTGCTTTATTAACTATCCCTTATATTATTTGGAGCATTGTCGCATCTGTTCTCGCAATTCTTATCTACCTCCAAAATTAAAAAAATAAGCCCTTATGGGCTTATTTTGTTTTATATTCGTTATTATTTTTATCTAATTTAGAATTATAAAATTCAGTCATTGCGGTAATCATATATTCTAAATCCTTTGTTCCAGCAGTTTCATATGCAGAATGCATTGCAAGTTGAGGTAAACCGATATCTACAGAACTTACACTTACAGTAGTAGTTAAAATAGCTCCTAAAGTGCCTCCTCCTCTAATATCAGATCTATTTGTGTAATTTTGTGTAGGAGTATTTACTCTATCACAAATTGTTTTAAAAATACTTGCTCCAATACCTTCAGTTGTATATCTTTGACCTGCTTGGTATTTAATAACAATTCCTTTATTCATTTCAACGAAGTTAGTACTATCTGATTTTTCAGGATGATTAGGATGTATTGCGTGAGCGTTATCAGCGGATACTAATAAACTCTTACCTAACATTGCGCGTTTATTTAGATTAAACGATTTAGCTATTTCATCAATAATATCACTTAAGAAAGTAGAATCAGCACTATTATATGAACCTATTTCTTCATTATTAAATACTGCACAGATATTTATTCCTTGTTCATCTTTTGAATTATCAAATGCTTTAGTTGAAGCAAAAACGCATTCTAAGTCGTCTAATCTTGGAGCACATAATAATTCATTATTTACTCCACATAAAGCTGCTTCTTCCTTATTATATAAGAATAAATCGTGAGCAATAACATTTTCCAATCCTTCTTTTTCAAATAATTCTTCTAATGACATATTTGTAAGAGATACGATAGGTAATAAATCAATTTGTGGATTATAAGATGGATTTGTCGCAAGATCGCGATTCATATGAACAGCTAAGTTAGGAATTATAACAGATGTGTTAAATTTAACATTCTTTGAAATAATTGTTTGATCATCTATTTTAATCATTACTCTACCCGCAATACCAAGTGGGCGGTCTAACCAAGTCGCCATTATAGCGCCTCCATAAGGCTCAGTATTTAATTTAGAGTATAGTTTTGATGAAATCATTCCTTCAGGTTTAATTTTAAATGAAGGTGAATCATTATGAGATGCGATAATTTTAATAGATGGAACATCTGATAAATTGTTTCCTATTTTAAATGATACAATAGAAACATCATTTTTAATTACAAAGTATGTTTTACCTTTTTCTAATTTCCATTCTTCTTCTAATTTTAATTCTTGATATCCTAAGAACAAATATTGTTTTTTAAGAGTGTCTACTACAAAAAAACTATTAGGATTTTCATTTATAAATTTACAAAATTGTTTTACATTTTCCATATTATATTACAAAGCTACCCTTTCTAAATACTTGTATTTCTTTACCATCATGAGTAATACCAATTATTTCCATATCTGGACTACCAAACATAAAATCAACGTGAACCATAGATGTATTAGCGTTTGTTTGTTTATATTCTTCTTCTGACATGATTGTTCCATCTTTTAGATTCATTGGATATGCATTACCTAACGCAAGATGACAAGATGCATTTTCATCAAATAATGTGTTACAGAAAAGAATATTTAAATTAGAAATAGGTGAATCATCTGATATTAAAGCAACTTCTCCTAATCTTGAAGCTCCTTCATCTGTTTCTAATAATACTTTTAATGTGTCATATCCTTCTGATGCGTTGTAATTAACTACTTTACCGTTTTCAAATTCAAACCAAAAGTCTTTTATTAAAACTCCGCGATATAATAAAGGTTTTGTTGATACTACTTTACCATTTACACCATATTTATCTGGCATTGTAAATACTTCTTCGGTAGGAATATTAGGTACAAATACTACACCTTCAGGTGTTTTTTCAGCTCCTCCTGCCCAAATATGGTTTTCGATTAGGTCTACTTTTAAGTTTGTTCCTAAACTGTTTTGAAATTGTAATGTTTTGAAATTATATTCATTTAATAATTTAAAATGTTTTTCTAGTTGATCAACATGATTTTTCCATTCTTCAACGATGTCATTATCCTCTGTTACTCTTGAAGTTGCCATTATTGCGGCGAAAAGTTTATCATATGCTACATCTAATGGTTCATCTGGAAAAACCATTTTACACCATTCATCATTTGGATATGCGATAATTGACCATACGTTTTTACTAGCTGAAATTGCTTCATTAAAGAAAGCAGTTTTTATATGAAGTGCTTTAGAAGCTTCTGACATCTTACGAGGATCTACACCTACAAATGCTTTGGGGTTTGGTGATGTAATAGATAGAAAACTTGCATTATTATCTACAAAATAATGCATTCTATCAACTACAAAATCAGGAACTTCACATAGTTCTTCTACTGAAAGATATGTATATGTATCTTTACTAATTGCTGAATCATTCCAGTTAATATGTACTTGACCTGATCCTGCTTCATAAGCTTCATGAACTACTGCTCTTACAAGTTCATGTGCAGCGATAGGGGCATTTATTACTAATTGTTGTTTAGGTTGAATATTTATTCCTATGCGAACTGCTAGTTTAGCTAATTTTTCTAATAATAGTTGTTTATTCATATTTATTACCTCTTTTTTGGTTTTGTATTTTTTCATTTAAGTCTGTTAAATATTCCCAACGTTCTAATTTTTCTAGAAGTTGTTGTTCTAATTCTTCTTTTTCTTTTTGTAATTCCATTAGTCTTTGATAATCACTTCCACACGCAAGAGATTCTTTTTCAATTTCTGATAATCTTTTTTCAATTGTTTCTATTTCTGCCTCAATTGTTTGAAATTCTTTTTTCTCTTTAGAAGTAAAACGAGGAATATTTTCATCTTTATTATTAGTAGTTTTATTTTGTTTATTATTTTCTTTTTTAGAATTTACTGATTCTTGAATATAATCAGTTATTGATATTAAAGATTCTTTTACATTATTGTTTTCAAATACTAATAAATGATCTACTATTTTATCTAAGAAATATCTATCGTGGGATACTACTATCACAGCTCCTACAAAGTTTTCTAAATAATTTTCAAATAATTCAATTGTATATATATCTAAATCATTAGTCGGTTCATCTAAAAATAAAATATTAGGATTTTTTATTAATACCGTTAATAATTGTAATCTTCTTCTTTCACCACCTGATAAAATAGATACTGGCATTTGTTGAATATCTGGAGAAAACATATAGTTTTCTAATAATTGTGATGCTGAAAGAATTCCATCTTTTGTTTTAATATTTTCACCATATTGTTTAAGATAATCGATTATTTTTATATTAGTATGTAAAACTTCATCTTCTTGTTTGAAGTAACCTATGTTGCAGGTTTCCCCGATTGTAATCGTTCCAGAATCGGGCTGTTTTAGGCCCAGAATGCAATTGAAGAGTGTAGTCTTACCACATCCATTTGGTCCTACTATTCCTAATCGATCAAACCTATTTACATTATATGATAAATTTTGGAATAATACTTTTCCATTTATTGATTTAGATATATTATCTAATATAATTGTTTTCTTACTTAATCTAGTTTTAGAAGAAGATATTTCTATTTTAGATGATTGATCTGATATAATGTTTGTTACTTCTTTAGATTCTTCTTCTAATTTATAAAATCTTTCAATTCTTTCTTTACTCTTAGTGCTTCTTGCTTGAGGATTCATTTTAATCCATTCAGATTCTTTTTTAAGAATTGCACTAAGTCTTCTTTCAGAAGCTTTTAGGTTTTGTAGTCTTTCTGCTTTTAATTCAAGAAAACGAGAATAGTTTGCATCATATAAAATACCATTTCCCCCAAATGAATTAGGTCTTTCTATTTCAAGTATTTTATTTGTAACTCTTTCTAAGAAATATCTATCATGGGTTACTAATACTAAAGCTTTAGAAAATTTAATTAAAAACTTTTCTAAGAAATTAATCATCCAAATATCTAAATGATTAGTAGGTTCATCAAGTAATAATAAATCACATTGAGTTACTAATATCACCGCAATACCTAATCTTTTCTTTTCGCCACCAGATAAATGTTTTACTAACTTATCATGTTCAAATAATCCCATTTTATTAAGTGATGAAGTAACCCCATATTCACTTTGATCTTTTGTTAATCTTGTTGCTTCTTCTAATATTGTCGCATTTTCATTAAATTCAGGATTTTGAGGTAAATAGGCGACTTTTAAATCTTTTTTCTTATATATAATCCCACTATCTAATTCTATATCTCCCAATATAGTTTTCAATAATGTTGATTTACCTATACCATTAATACCTACTATTCCTATTTTATCTTTTTCATTTATTGTAAAAGAAAGGTCTTTTAAAATTGGTTTGTCTAAATAACTAGTACAAACTTGATTACATGTTACTATCATTTAATTCCTCCTTTCTTTATTATATATATTATATCAAATAATATATAAAAAAGAAAGAAAAAGGGATTAAAAATAAAAAACAGGATTCAAATGAATCCTGTTTATGTCATTGTTATTTTGTTTCTTTTTTAGCCATGCTTGCTCTTTTGTTAAAACGTTCAATTCTACCTGCAGCTTGAACAAATTTTTGTTCGCCAGTATAGAATGGATGACATTTTGAACAAGTATCAACACGGATTTCTTTTCCTAATGTAGAACCAGTTTCGAATTCTGATCCACAAGAAACACATACAACTTTAACTTTTGTATATTTAGGATGAATATCTTTACGCATTTTGTTCTCCTTCCGCCATGATTTCTTTAATCATAGTAAGTATTTTTTTGTGTCATTTAACCTTCTATATTATATCAAATTTTTTGTTTTTAGTCAAGTTATATAATAGAAAAAGAAAAAGCCGCTTTTTTCAAAGCGACTTTTTTATCTAATTCCTTATTACCAATTAGAATACTAATGTAGGATTTACTAAGATTGCACAAATATTAGCAATTTCAGTATTCCATTCAGTTTCGTTAGCCATAGTTGCAGAAGGACCTTCTTGAGCTCTTAACCATGTCATAGTAGCATTAGAGCTAGCTTCGATATAGCCTTCAGCTGTAGATTCAGGTAAACCTGTAACTTCTACTATTGCAGCAACGATTGTATTGTACATCATATCTGGTAACATAGTTCTTAAGATAGTTGAACTATTAACTAGTGTTAAGAATTCTTCAACAGCATCTGTATCAGTCTTAACTAATTCAAGGATCTTATCATCTAATGCGATAGTTCCTGTAGTACCTACTAATGCATTGATTGCATCGATAGAAGCAACTACGCTATAGATTTCTTCATCCCATTCAGCTTCAGTAGCACTTGCAGCTAATTGACCTAATGGTTTAACCATTGTTAATGAACCGTTAGCTTCAACAGCTTTATTAATGATTCCATCAGTTCCTTGTAATGCAGTGATATCGAAGATTTCTGTATGGTTGATTAATTGTAATAATGAGTATAAACCAGCTGAAGCTAAGTAGCCATCAAAGTCAGCGATTGCAATGTTATGTGCATTTACAACTGTTAATCCAGTTGGAAGATCGAATAACTTAGTATTAGCACCTAAGCTGTTAGCTAATTTAACTAATTTAGCTAATAATTCAAGTTGATCATCAGACCAGAACTTATTCCATTGAGCATCAGTTGCAGATTCCCAGTTAATAGCGTTGTATTCATCAGAAACAAATTCAGCGATAGTAACAGTGTTAGAACCAGATGTAGCACTTTGTTCAGCAATAGTCTTATTAACTAATACTGGTAAAATACCACGTAATACTTCAGATGAAATAATAGATTTGAATAAATCAGCCATATCTGCAGTAGAACGAGCGATCATTGCTGTGCTCATTGAACCAGATAATGTCTTAGTTTCTTCTAATACATCAATGATATTAGCGATTTCAGCGAATGCAGCAACACCAGAAGGCATAGCTCCGAATTCAGCGATATCACTGTTAGATAATAATCCAGCTACGTTAACGATGTAATCGTAAAGGATACCATCTTCACCAAGTTTAGTAATATCTAATGTATTAGTCATAGCAACTAATTGTAATAATTGTTTGAATCCAGCTTGTGCAACATTGAAGTTATTTGCATTTGCAACATCAATATCTGCTAAGCTTGAACCAAGTTCAACAGCTTTAAGATCTAATGAACCCATATCTAATTCTTTACTTAATGCAAGAATTTGAGCGATATAAGTTAATTCCTCAGCTGTCCAATGTGCAGGGTCATAAGAATCGTTATTATATTGATCCCAGAATGCATCACTTACTAGGTCAGTAATATTAACATCTGTTGAAGCAGAACCCATATCAGTGATAGTATCACCAATAACTTTAACAAGGATACCTCTTAATGAAATACTATTGTTAACTGCTGCTAATACAGTGTTAATTTCTTGCCATGTCTTAGTTTCAATAGAACCTAAGTCAAGATCAGCAACATTTCCACCGAATACTTGATCAAATGCAACTAAGATATCATAGAATGCATCTGCTTCTGCAAGATATGCAGCTACATAAGCATCTGTACCAGATAATGCTTGATCATAAACTTCATCAGTGTCAATTGTTAAACCTTGAGTAACAGCATTTGGTAAATAATTAATAACAACATCTAAATATTTCTTAGGATCAGCTTTAACTGCTGCTAATCCTTCTTCACCATTTAATCCGAATAATTGAGCCATAATATTTGCTAAATCAGCGAATGTACCATTGATACTTCCACCAGCAAGTACAGATTCAACATCTTCATAAATAGTTAATAATTTACCTAATTCATTAGCCCATTCAGATGGATCTAATTCTTCTAAATCTAATACATCTACGAAGTCAGGTTGTGCAGCTTCGATTAATGGTTTAATGTTAGAGTTATAAATTGATGTAAATGCAGCTTGACCAATAACAGTTTCACTTACTTCTTGAACTGCAGCTAAGAATAATGGTTTAACATTTGCGTTAGAAATTTCAGCAAATTCTAATCCATCAACACTTACAGCTTTACCAAATTCGTTTTCATAAGCTTCTGCGAATGCAGCAGCAGCATTAACAACATCAACTAATTCTGCAAATTCTACAGACCAATCAGCGATTAAGCTATAATCAACAGTAATACCGTTTAACATGCTTACTCTTGAGAATACTTTTTCTACTAATTCTTGTTCATGTCCTTCGATAATTGCAAGACCGAATGCAGCTTCAACAAGTGATGCAATTGCATATTCATCGTTTGCATTCTTATTATCAAGTTTTCCATATACGCTACCAGCACCGAAATAATCTAATGCGATAATGTCAGAAATCATTGATACACCAACTTTATAATCAGCTACAAAGTCAGCATCTGTGTAATTAGCATCTGATAATAAGTCTTTAAGGATTTGGAATCTTCCGCCAAGAACTTTATTATATAATCTAATTGCAAGAGTTCTACCTAAAGTTTCTAATAAGTATGAATCTTCTAATTCAGCTAATGCTTTTTGAGCATAACCTAAGAATTCATTATTCTTTAATGTAGATAAATCATCTAATTTAACACCGCTAACATTTAATGCATATTTTAATTGAGATAAGAATGCATTACCTAAAGCAGCTTCGTGGTTCCAGTTAATATTAGCTAATTTAGCTTCTAATTCTGGAGTAGACACGTTAAGTTTTCTTACTAAGTAAGTAACTACTGAAGTCAAGTTATCTTTAGAAAGTTCAGATGTAACTAAGAAGTCTACAATACCCATTAATGGATCTGTATTCTTATAGCTTAATTTGCCTTCTAATAAGCCTAATTCAGCAGCATATTCGATTAATTCATAAACTTCAGGAAGATATTCATTAATTAATTTTTCATTGAATTCTTCAGTAGTTAAAGTTTCAAATAATTCGAATCCAGGAAGTGCAGTAGCTAACATACGAGCTGCGCCACGTGCAACTGGTAATAATAATTGTCCTAATACAGCTTGATCAGCAACTTGACTTACTAATGAAGTGAAGTCAGCTTGGAATTGATCTGTATTAATAACTGTTAAGTTAGTTCTAGATAATTGTGGAACATATGTCTTAGCGAAGCCATAAGCAGCTTTTGCAAGAGCATATAAACTCTTAACTGTTTGTTTAGAGCTGATTCCTTCGTAATTTAATTCAAATTCACCAACTGCGTAAACACGGTTAATTGTCTTATCTAAGTATTCGTATAATTTAGCAGGTAAGTTAGTATTGTTCTTTAATACAGTAGAAAGTAATGTTAAACCATTAGCAGCATCTAAGTTGATAACAGCGTTAGCACCATTTCCGAAGAAGCCCATATTAACGAATGCTTTTGCGATATTAGATAAATCAGCTAAGAATTCAACAGCTTTAGCTCTATCAGCATTTACTAATGGAGAATCTGCGTCAACTTTAGCAGCTAAAGGACCAACAAATTCACTTACTAACCAGTAACCAGCTTCTTCAGCTAATGTAGTTGTAACGAATGCATCATATAATCTAATTGTAGCTTCAACAACAGCTTCATTTCCTAAAATACCTAATGTACCTAAGTTACCTTTAACATCTAAGAATACTTCATTGAATAATGTTACGAATGCATCTGCATGAGCAGCGTATGCATAACCATCAGCATCCCAGTTAACATTAGATAAATCTAATGATGTTAAATCTAAGCCTAAGTAAGAAGAGATGAATTCAACAGCATCTTGTGCTTTATCATCAATAATATTTAATCCAAAGAAATCAATAATGATTTCAGCGATATAACTTTCTGCAGCAGCTGTTAATTCAGTACCTGTGCAGTATGCTTGGTAAGCATTAGAATCGAATAAGTTACGAGCGATTGCAGCAACACTATCTAAGTCTTCTGCTAATTCAGCATTAGTATAAGTACTTAAATCTAATAAGATTAATGCGTTACCTGATAATGATTTAGTTAATTCACGATAGATTGGTAATGCAACAACATCAACTAATTCAGATGCAGCTAAAGCTTCAAAGAATTCAACTGTTGTTTCATAATTATCACGCATGAATAATCTATAAGCTTCTTTAACTAATTCAACTTTACCTAAGTCTTTTAAGCCTTTTAAGTAATAATAAGTTTCTCTAGCTTCATGTAAACCGTAAGTATTAGCAATTGTTAATGCAGCTTCTAACATACCAGAAACAGCATCTAATTCATTTGCCCAATCGATACTTCTTAATTCATATGCGCTAATAGATACACCTAATTTACCACAAGCAGCTTCAACAACTTCAGCATGTTTACCTTGTGCTAAATGTAAATTCCATACAGTTTCTAATGCAAGGATTGCTTTTTCAACATTTTCAATTGAAATGTTCTTACCATCTCTTACATGTTGTCCTTCATTATACATGAAGTCTAATGTTGCTTGTGCAGCAACTAATAAACTATCGTAGTCTTCTGCTAATGCTTCAGTGCTTAATCCATTAGGAGCTAAGAAACGAGCACCAGGAATAGAACTATTAGAAAGTTTTTCTAATACGATAGGTAATGCTTCTGCTAATAATTGAGAACCGCTTAATTCTTGTAAACCTTCAACAGTTTGAGAACCTAATACATAATCAGATACTAAACGTTTCCAATTGAATGTTGACATTGAGAATGCGCGTAATTTAGCAATTGTATCTAAATCTAATTCATTAGCAACAACTGCTAATTTTTCATAAGCAGGAATAAAGTAGTTATTAGCTTCATTTACTAAGTCAATATTACTATAATCGATATCTAGAATAGGTTTAGCTAATCTATTAGCAATTTCAGTTTGATATTGTGCAAAGTATTGAGTATTAACAACTAATGAGATAACATTAGCGATTTCACTTCTAGTGTAATCAATAACGTAATTTTCTGTACCGTTTAAGTAATCAGAAATAATTGCAGGAGCTCCAAGTGAATCTAATTCAGCAAGAACTTCTACTAATGTATCGAAATCAGCAAGTAATGATTCTTGATCTGCGTAGAAACTTAAATCAAATGCTTTAGAAGCTTTGCCATCTAATAATGGAGCAACTACTAGATTATATAAATCATAAGCGTTATTTCTTAATACATCTAAGTTAACTAAGTTAGCAACTAATTCTTGAACTAAATCATAATCAGCTTCATCAGCTAATAATTCTAATACAGCATCAAGGTTAACTTTGCTACTTAATTCTTGTAATGTTTGAACATCTAATGCTTCAAGAACATCAAATAATTGAGGGATGATAACATCTCTTAAAGCTTTTAAGCTTCTGTCTAATTCAGCAGCAGTGAAATTAGAACCTTCAAAATTGAATTGGCCAAGAGTGAAACCATTTACGAAGTCTCTTAATACTAATTCGCCTAAAGCTTCAAATTTACCAAAGAACATATTAGTGTTCATTACTAATTCTAATGCTTCAAGTAATTTAGCTTCAAGAACATCTAAATCAGCAGATTGAATATTTAATACACCAGAATCTCTAACTGCGATTGCAGCATTGAATAATGCATCAAAGTCTTCTACTAATTGTTCTTGAGATAAGTCAGCAATTAATAATTCATAATACTCAGGAAGAGCTTTTTCAGCTACAGGAAGTAATACAACTAATACTAAGAAACCAGTTTGTTCATAGATAGTAGTATCCATGTAAGCACGAAGAATATCTTTAAGAGTTTCAATAACAGCATCTTTAGTAAATAATGCAGGGTTAAGTTTTGCAGTTGAGAAGTCCTCAAATGTATGATAAGGGAATTCATCTTGTGCAATAATGTGAGTTGCTGAGTGGTAAATATCACCTAATTTAGCTGCATCACCAGCGAAATCTAATGCGTTACCATCTACTAATTCAGCAAATCCTAAAGCTTCAACTAATGCAGCACCTCTGCCTACACCATTGAAGTATCTCATACCGAAGATTTCATTTAAGATTGTCTTAACTGCATGAATTTCAAACCATGGGATTTCAATTTGGTTTTCAAATACAGCTTCAAGATCTAATGAAATTAATACTTCAAGTGCATTTTGAATTCTAGTGATATCTTCGCCCATAACAGCGTATTTACCATAGATTTCATTTACGCCAGCAAGTGCATATAAATTAGCAGGCATATATTTATCTAAAAGAGGGAATAAGATTTCAGATAATAATTTATCATTCTTAGCGTATTCTAATACATTGATAATATGACGTAATTGTTCTTCTTGGTGAGTGAAGTAAACAGATACATCTTTATAATTAACTTTCTTAATATCGTTAACTGTTTCTAAGTTCCAGTTTCTAGCGAATCCTTGAACTTCATTGATTAAACCAGAAATTGCAGCAACTTCTTCATCCATTGTTACATCTGATAAATCAAATAAACCAGTAACTTCAATTCCTTCTAATAAAGCTTCTACAACTTTACCGAAGTTATCTTCAGCTAATACATGAGTATCAGCTAAGTATTCTAATGCTTCTACAACAGCGTCAAGTTCAGCGAATTGTAAATCAAATTCAGCAGGTACTTGTGCATAATGTAAAGCATTTGTATCAACTAATAATACTTCAACGGCGTTAAGTACTTTAACAACGTCAGAAGCTAATTCTTCATTAGTAAATTGACCTTTGAAGAATGTTAAGTTAAAGCCTTTTTCAGAAGCAAGTTCTAGGCCTTTTTCAAGTAATGGATTTAATCCTAATTGAACTAATTCAAGTTTAACTAATGCTTCAACTACATCTAATGCTTCAATTAATGATTCAACAGTGTAGAATTGAATATTAGCATAATCTTTATTAACGATGAAGCTTGCGATTTCATCGTAACCGTTTAAGTTAGCTTCAAATAAGAATTCAGAAGCAGCAGTAATAACTTCTTGGAATAATGCATTTTCAGAAGTGAAATTAATGTGTTCTAATTCAGCAGCGCTAACAGTTAAATCTAATTTAGCAGCTTTAGCTACTTCATTGATTGCTAATGCGATCCAATCAGTTTCAACTAATGTTAATAATTGGATTTCTTGTAATAATTCGATTGCATTATTTACATAATTGAAATCAAAGTCATCAACAACAACGTTTTCTAAAATTTCTTTTAATCCAAATGCAACTAATTCATCAAAGATATTTTCGATTACATCTAAGTCAGCTTTTAATACTGCTGCATTATATTCACCATCATAAGGTTTTGCAGAAGAACCATTATCAGCTAAAGCAGATAAGAATGAAATATCTAATCCTTTAGAAGATGCTAATTCTATAGCATATTCTAATCCCCAACCAAGTGCAGGGTTAGCTAATTGTAAATCTAATACATGATCTACAATTTCAAATGCATGTTTAACATTTGCAAATTCGTTTCTTGTCCAGAATTTAGTTTTTGCATATTCTTTAGAATTAATAAATCCAAAGATTGTAGCTAGACCATCAATACCATTTTCACTTAAGAATTGACCTAATTCTGTAACAATAACTTGTAATTGTGCGTTTTCTTGACTCCAGTTAATTCCTTCTAATGCAGCTGCATTGAATTCATATGGAAGTTTAGAAGCCACTAATTCTAATACGACATTTGCCCATTCACCAGCGAATTTATTTAATGCGTTGATTTCATCAACTTTTGCAATAATTTCATTGATACCAGCAAAATCAAAGTGTTCAATATCATTTGTATTGATATATTCATATAAACCGCAAGTACGTAATTGTCTTACGATTACTAATACAGTTTCAACATCTTGTACTAATTCTTCTTGAGATAATTCTCTTAAGAATTTAACATCTAATCCTTTAGACATGCCAGTTCCAGCATAAACAGCTAATTCATAGAATTCATGTAATGCTTCCATGTTAGAAACAGCTGTAAGGATATCGATTAAGTTGTCAACACATTCTTCATTATAGATATTTAAATCTAAGAAATCTTTATTTGTAAAGAAAGCAATTAATGAAGATAATTGAGTTAATCCAAAGTCTTCAACAATAGTATCTAATTCAGAAACGATAGCGTATAATTGAGCAAATTCGTTTTCGATACTAACATTTTCAAAGTCTTTTTCATCATATCCGAATTGGTAACCTAATTCTAATTTATCAACTAAAATGTTACCAGCATATGCGAATAAGTCTTGAGCATTATCATAAACGATATTTAATTCATATAAGTTACCAATAATATTTGCTGCATAATCTAAATCTAAATCAGCAATATCTTTAGTGAAGATGTATTCTAATGCACCTAAATCAACAGCGTTGATTAAGATTTCAACTAGAGTATGAGCATCTTCTAATAATTTTTCTCTGTTGTATTCATATTCGAAATATTCTTCCATAAATACAGCAGGGTAACCCATTGCATCTAACTTAGCAAAGCCAAGAGCTAATGCGTATGGTAATAAGCTTTCAGTTAATTGTAATTCAAGAACACTTTCAACGATTTCAGCAACTTTATTAACGTTAGCTTTATCATTTTCAGTCCAGAAATCAGCATCTTTATATTCATCGCCCTTGAAGAATTCTACAGCACCAGGATAAGAATTTGCTTCGTTTGCTGTTAAGAATGCACCAAGTTGTTTAACGATATCAACGATAGATTCTTTTTCTTGAGCCCAATCAAATGCGAAATCATCAGCCTCAACAGTTACATTTAATTTAACTTTTTCAGCTAATTTGTTTAATCCGAATGCTGTTAATTCAGCTTCGTTGCCATTAATAATATTTAATGCAAGAACTTTATCAACGATAGTTGCTAATAAGTCTGTATCAATATTATTTAATTCTTTGTTTTTAATAAATTCTAATGCACCTAATGCTACTGCATCTTTAGCAATAGAAGTAATAGCTCTAACATCTTCAAGAAGTTCTTCACCAGTGTAAGCTAAGAAATCAACATTCATATTTGCATTGTCTGCGATGTCTTTTAAGAATACAACTGCTTCAGGAGCAAGAGATGCTAAAATTTGTGAATCAGCTAACATAGCTACTGCATCTAATGCATTATAAGCAACATCTTTATATGCAATATAGAATGCAAGATCAGTATAGTTACCAGTTTCGATAAATGTCATAACATCAGATAAACTGCTTAATTTTGCAGCATCTAATACTTTTTGTAATTGAAGAACAACATTTTGTAACATTGCCATTTCTTCAACATAATTAATAGCTTCAGCTTCATCTAAAGTAACAACGAATTCGTTATCGAAATTGATTAAGCTTAATGCATAATTAACACCAAATTCTACTAATTCAGGTTCAATATCAGCAACTAAGTGTAATTGTTGTACTAATCCTAAAATGTTAGCAGCAGGAGCTAATGAAATTTCTTGAATATCTTTAGTAAAGATATATTCAATTGCACCTAATTCAACTGCTTCTAAAGCGATATCTACGATTGTATTTAAATCTTCTGCTAAGCTTTCAGCAGTATATTCAACTTCAAGATAGTATCTTAAGAATGCAAGTGGTAAGCCAGTTTTGTCAATATATGGACGAATCATATCAGCTGCAACAGGCCATAAAACGCCGATAGTTTGAAGTTGAGTTGCAGGTCTTAATACTCTTGCAATACCAGCAACTAATTCATCTGTCCATGATGAATATTCTTTATAAGTGTCTTCAAGGACGAAATTAATAACATCCTTTAAGTATCTAGCATTTAATGCTTTAACTAAATCTTCAGATTCTCTAACAATTGATGCTAATAATGCGAATTCTTGTTCGAAGTCAACAGCTTTTATATCATCTAATGTAATAGTAAAGTCAAGTTTTGCAATGCCGCCAACATAGTTAAGAGCTTCAACATATAATTCATCAATACATTTACTTACTAAATTCAAATCATATAATCTTTCGATTGCAGTTGCAACGATATTTAATGATTCAGCATTTAATACTAATTCTGTATTAACTTGATTTTCATAAATTTCAACTAAATCAAGTGGTAATACTAAATCAATAATTTGAGATAAAGTTAATAAGTCAGCTTGGAAATCTTCAGCTGCCAATTCTCTGAATGCTTTACTACTAATTTCAAATGTGCCTTTTTCATTAGTTGTTGTAACGATTGGATCTGGAATTAATGGAAGAATTGCTACAACTGCATTACCAACTAATTTAGAACCAGATAATACTGCTAATAAATCAGCTGCGATTGCGATGTTTTCATTCTTAATTAAAGCACCATCTAAGTATAATTTCTTATCAATAAATAATCTTACATCTTCAACAGTTAAGATATTATTTTCTTCTAAGAAATCAGCTAACAATGGGAATAAACCTTGAATTGTTTCAGATTCTTTAGACCAATCTTCGATTGTTTCTAAAGCGAAATCTTCAACTTTAATCTTATCTTGTTTAGCTAATACGCTTGTTAAGATAGAACTAATTAAATTACTTTCGTAACCTTTTAATAAATTTAATTCAAATACTTTTGCAACGATTTGTTGTAATGCAGCAACTTTTTCATCACCGAAGTTTAAGTCACCTGTCCAATCGTTTGTTAAATAAGTAAGAATTTCAGTTTCATCAGTTACTAATTGAACGATACTTAATAAACTTCTTACATCTTCTGCAAGTTGTTCACCAGTTAATTCAGCTTCTTTCCAGAATGTTAAATCAAAATTATTTTCAAATTTATTTAATAATACTGGGAATGCTAATTCAAGAATAACTTCTAAAGTATCTAATTGTGTTAAGTTAGATAATACTGCAATGATTTCTCTTGCATTTTCTACATTTGCGAAATCAGCTTCTAAATAAGCTTTTTCTTTAATGAATCTATTGAAATCACTAACACTAATTAATCCATTAGCGTCTAATAAATCGCTAATTCCATGTAAAACTACTTTTAATTTATCGCCTTCAGCTTTAAAATCGATTCCAGCTAAATCATCTAAAGTAATTTCAACATCAATGTTTTGTTTAGCTAATGTTTCTTTTAAGAAATTGTCATATACCCAAACAATAACTTCTGCGCCTTTACCATCAAACATTGTTACGTCTTTTAACGCATCAATAATGTTGTCGATAATAGCGTTGTCTAATTGTAATGCACCATTAGACATAAATTCTTGTGCATTTAATTCGATAGCTTGATCAGCAACATAAACTAATGTTCTGATATCGCTTAATAAGTCTGCACCTGACATATTACTAATATCTAAAATATCAACGATACCTTGGAATTGATCAGGAATCATATTCTTTTCTACTACTAGTTTTTCATATAAATCAGGTAATAATAATTCTACTAATTTAGAATAAGTTAAATAATTTGTACCTTCTGCTTCATATTGACCAACAATAACTTGTAAAGCATTTACTAAAATTCTGCTGTTTACTTGGTTAGTTAAATATTCTAAGTCAATATTGAATTGGTTTTCATTAAAGAACTTGTAATCATTTAAGATAGGTCTTAATGTTTCGATTGCTTCTAAGATTAATAATCTTTCTTCAGCAAAATTAATGCCGTCGAAGTAACCTTTTTCAACATCCATAACTTTAAGAACTTTTAATACGATACGTAATACTTGACCTTCATGACCTTCAAATAAAACGTTACCTAATAAAACATCAACAATATTTAAGATTCTATCAACTTCATTTAATTTTAAAGTTTCAAGTGGAGCTTTATCGAATGCTACATCAAATACACCAATGTACTTAGCATCTTTAACTACAGATAAGATTTCTTGTAAAGCTACTAAGATTTCTTGAGAAGTAACTTCTTCAAGAACGCCTGCTAATGCGCCTTCATCTTCGATTGATTTTTCAATTAAAGGTAATACTTTAGTTTGAATAACATCTGGTAAGATTGCAAGAACAATATCAGATTCAATTAATTCATCAATTGCGTTAATAGCAATATCATAGAATGCATCGTTATTTAATAACTTGTTAACTTCAAATTTGAAATTATTAATATCAACGCCTTCTAATTTAACTAATTCTTTATATTGATCTAAAATTGCTTGTAAAACTTTAATTTCATTTTCCCATTCAACTTCTGAGAAATCTGGAGTTGCAGAAACAATATCAAATTTAACTAATGCTGCTGTTAATAGACCTTCTTTAGCATTATCATCACCAAGAATATTTAATGTTAATACAGTTTCAATCGCAGCTTTAAGAGTATCAATTGCTTTGTCACTTGTTAAATCCATTGAAGAAATTTGAAGTGATAAAACATTTAATTCATTTAAGTCTTTAGCTAATTCTAAAATATCTTCAATATCTTCTGTCCATTGTTCATTAGATAAATTAGTTAGTTTAATATATCCATTGAATTCTGGTAAGCCATTAGTTTTAAATGTTTGATTTAATACACCATCTAAAACAGGAGCAACAACAACAGGAATTAAAGAAGAATCAAAAATAGTTGTTAAAGTATCTTTAGCAGTAACAAATTTATCATTATCTTCTAAGATATCAGTAACTAATTCCATACCACCTTTGAAATCATCTAAACTATCAAAGCCTAATAATTTAAACATATCATAAGCTTCAACTAAATTTAGTAAATCTTCTTTCCAAGCAATAGCATCAGTATTAATTTCAAAACTTAAGTTACCTGTTAATTTCTTAACAGCTTCTAAGTTAACAGCTACACATGTGCCAATGTTTAATACTAATTCAAAACTTTCCGCTTCAAATAATTTTTCAACAACTTCTTTTAATACTTCAGTGTTAAGATCGAATAAATCAATCATTTGTTCTGCTTCAGGATCAAATAATTTTGATGCAGCTTTTAATACTTCAGTATATGCATCCATTTCTTGTTCCCAATCAACATCCATTAAAGCATTAAAGTTATCTGTTTGACCAGCAGCTTCTAACATTGTATGTAATGATTCATTACCTGTTGCATAATTAAATGCAATTGGGATAAGTAATTGATCAAACAAATCTAAGTTAGCAACTTTAACTAGCATTTGAGCAACAGTTTCAAGTTTTTCTTCATTTCTTAATACTTCTCTGAAGAATTCATTTCCATTAAATCCGTTAAGAGTTTCAATACCTAAGTCTTGGAATGTATCATAGATACCAACTAATTTAACTAAATCATTTTTCCAATTGATTCCAGTTAAATCTGGGTTTTTATCCATTGTTCCAATTAAATTTTCAACGGCTTCAATTCTTAATGCAGTATTAACAAGAACAGGTAATAAGTTATTGATTAATTCAGTATCACCTAAATGTTCAACAACATTAACTAATACATCTGGATTCATTGTTAAGTAATTAAATTCACTTGAGAAGATATCTAACTTATAAACTTCTTTAACTGCATCAAGGATAAGTTCAATATCTTGATCCCAGTTAATATAACGAAGTTCTAAGAAATCACCTTGTTGATTTGCTTTTGTAAGTAAATCTTTTAAGCCAAGTTTTAACATTTCTTCATCTTCATAAAGGAATTCAACTGCAACAGGCATTAATTCAGGTAATAATTGAGAGTATTTTAATTCATCTAAAGCATTATTAACTTCTGCTTGAGACCATTTAAATAAATCTTCTTTTGCAAATTTACCTTCTAATGCGTTAACTGCATAAACGAATGTGATTAATTCTTCACGAACCGGAATTCTTTGAGTTTCAGTTTCAATTACTAATAACGAATCAAAAGTAATTGTACTAAATGAATCACCAAAGAAATATGCTGAACCTTCAACTACTTTACCAATACCACTTTCATAGTATGAGTCAACGAAGCCAAATAATAAATCAGCAACTGATTCACCTTCTTCAGATACGTTTGCTTTATCGCCATCAATCATTTCAGCGATCGCATCTCTTGTCTCAGGAGATGCTTCAGCAAGAACTGAGCAAATTCCAGCGATAGGTGCAAATAAAATAATAATTACTGCTAAACCTTTTAACACACCGATAACTGCGCCCCATACATTAGAGCGATATTTCCATGGTTTTGGTGCATCATTAGCGGCAACAGAAACTACTACGTCATCCATTCCTAAATCGCTTTCTGATACTACTACAGTTTCTTCAGCTGTTGAATCTTTTTGTTCTTCTGATTCTTCAGCTACTTCTTCTGTAGCATTTGCAGCTTTCTTTTTCTTAACAGCTCTAACAATTAACCATACAATATGAGTAATTAGGCGAATAATAGGAGTTACTAAGAATGTAACGACTGTGATGGCCATTAATCCTACTCCTCTTACTAAGCCAGAAACCACATTGTAGAATAGGTCATAAGTAGCTTTGCCTTCAATTAATAAACTTTCACCATTAGGAATCATTTCTTGTCCTAAAAGAACAACAACATCCCAAATAGTTTTACAGTTTGAGGCATCGCCTTGAACCATACCCTTAAGAAGTTCTACAGCGGCTCCTTTAGAGTTTAGTAAAGTAGCTGCATCACCGAATATTAGCCATGCAAGAATTAGCATTACTAATATTACAGCTGTCCACGTAAGTTCTCTTCTAGCTTTTGCGAAGAAGCCCCATACAGCGAACAAGATTACCATTAATAAGCATCCCAAACCTACTAATAGTAAAGCTGAGCTAATAAAATCCATAATTTCACCTCTTTTATTTATGACTTTACTCACTTATTTTACCAAATTATTAAAAATTTTGCAAGTGATTACTTATATTTTTCAGCAATTTTGATACCATTTTTTTACATTTGTTTTCTTCTTCTTTAAAACAATAATTTAAAATAAGCTAAAAAATAGGAAATTTTCAATAAGATAAAAAAATAAAAAAGACTTATGCAATTATATGCATAAGTCTTTAAAAATATTCCTTTTTAAGCTAATCCTAACATCTCTAAAATAGATTTTGCAAGCGCAGATTCTTCAACTCTTTCTTTCAATTCAGTATTAGTTTCCAAGTTAAAATTATCTGGATCTGCATGATAAATTTCAAATACATCTTCTAAAATTACTGCTTCTTCCTCGAAATTTGCTTCACTTAAATCTATTTCACTACCTAAATATTCAGAAGCAACTTCATTAATAACATCCTTTGCAAGTTCATTATTTTCAAGATTTTTCAATTCATCAACCAACTTTTGAACTGTTTCTTCTTCTGTCATAGTTTCAGTTGTTAAATTAGTCATTGAATTAGCTAAATCAATTAAACCACCAATATTATCAGCTTGTTCATTTAACACATTTGGATCAGTAAAATCATATTTATATGTTCCGTCATCATTCTTAGGAAGTTTATCATATCCATTAACACCAAGAGTTTCAACTAAAACCGTTCCTAATACTTTACTTGCAATAACGCTTCCGCTAGCTTCTTTCATTATCGCGCTAACATCAGATCCTTTAATAGAAGATAAATCTTCTGCACCTAATAAGCTTTCACTTGCAATATCATAAACATTTAATGTTCTATTAATTTCGTTAGTCCAACCATTTGTTTTAATCAATTCTTTTTCAGCAGAATTAAATGTTAAATCAAATGATAAACTATCATCAATATTAGAAACTAATGTTCCGATTAAATCAAATATAATAGGCTCAAATATTTGAGATTCATTAAAGGCATCTAATACTTTACCTATTTGATTAATTGTTTCTTGATCTCTTTGACCTGTTTCAGGATCAACTTCTAATATTGTTGTAAAATCTAATGAGCTTAAATCTCCACCACATAAATTAGAAATTTCGATGATTACATTTGCTAATTTACCAGGTTCTGTTTCCCAATCAACATTTTCAATTTCAAGTGTAATTCCATATTCTTCTAACATTGAATTCAATTCAAACGTATCAATCAAGAAGTTCATTAATTCAGTTTCATTACCTTTAATTAATCCAATATCAAATATTCTTTCTAATAGGTTTTTAATAGCTTCAGGATTATTTAAATCAATATTTCCCTCTTCACCAAACAGAATATTTAAATCCTTTAATCCATAAATGATTTCTACAATATTAATCATTTCTGCTTTAAATTCTTCAGAAGTTGTATTTTTTAAAGCTTCAAAATTTAATATTCCTTGAAGCCCTTCAGGGATTACACTATCTTCTTTTCCTGCTTGTGAGTTATATAAACTTTCTAATAATAATACGCCAGCTTTTCTAAATAAATCTGATTCAGCTACTTTACTAACGATATCTAGAGTAAGATCTTTATTATCTATAAAGTATTCAAATGAAATATTTTCCGCATTAATAACAGGAATTACTGAAAGAATAATATCAGCGATTTTTTCCGGTTCAGTTTCCCAGTTAATTTGTAAGTCATCCATTACATTTTCAGGGACATATTCTTTAATTGCTTCAACGCTTAATAGTGTTTTGATTAGCCCTTCTTCATGTCCATCAATAACAGTTAAATTGAAAATATTTATTATACTTTCCTTAATTAAAACTTCTTCATCTTCACTAATAGGATCTAGTTTTTGGCTAGTTCCGTTTATTAATTCTTTACCTACTCCATATATTTTTTGAACTGTATCAACTAACAACACACTATCGTCTTTTAAAATTTTAAGAAGGTTTTCTTCTGTTATTAATTCTTCTAAATATTGAGTATCAATTTTATCAATTTTAGCTACTAATTCAGACAGTTTTTCCACTGCAAAAGGTACACCTATCTTATTAATAATTTGTAATTTTAATAATGAATTAACAATATTACCAAAAGAATCTTTTAGTTTAGGGTCTTCAACAATACTTAACGGATCATTGATATCTATTTTTAAATCAACTGCTGCTACTGCAACTTCTTGAATAACATCTATTAACGTATCCATTTCTTTATTAATATCTATTTCCTTAATGCCAGATAAATTAATTTCAACCCCTTCAAAGTCTCCATTATCAACCGCATAACATAAATATTCAAATCCAACAGGTAAAATTATTTTTACTGATTGAATATTTTTTAATACATCACATATTTTAGTAACATCTTCTTCTGATACACCCGCAAAATCAAACATCACTTTTTCTTCAGTAACTTCTATTTTAGAAGTTATAACTGGTATAATTTGTCTTAAATTAGCATATTCTTCTACAAAATCTAATTTACCGTGTTCTGTTTTAACTGTTAATAGGCTACCAATATATTTAGCATCTAAAGTTAAATCATTCTTTTTATCTCTTGTGATATTAAATATTTTTCTTGTAATACAAGAATCAAATTGATTATTAAATTCAGTAAATAATTCTTCTGTTGTTGAATTTGTTAAATCTTTATTAGGGGATTTTAAAAGCATTTCTAATAAGCTATTTAATCCACTCGTATCAGAACTAACAGTCACTTCTTCTGAATTTTCTGTGTTTTCAATAATTCCATATGTTTGTTCAAAATCATCAATTGCAAGTTTAGTAATTGATAATGTACCGAAAATTGGAATTAAAAACACAATAAAGAAAACTGCAAATTCTAAGAATCCCATCCCCATTCCTAATAAACGAGAAAATAATGTTTTTCTTTTCTTTACTTTCTTCCCTATTTTTTCATCAACTACTTTGTCATCAAAAATTAACATATTGAAAAAAGCGAGTATTAATCTTAGTATTGGTCCTATAATAGCAAATATTAAAATTGTACCTACTGTATAAATTACAAATTTTAAAATTCCTACAGCTACGCTTTCCGCAAAGACTAATAATTCACTATTTGGTACATCTACACTGCCGTTTGTATAAATGTTTTCTTGAATCAATGTCACCGCATAGTCTTTAACTGAAGTGAATCCTTCAATAATATTGTATTTACTTATGTCTGTTTCTAATATTTTTACCGCGATACTGCCTAAAAAGATTGCGAGTAAAACAAAAGGAACAACTATTGATATTACTCTTCTTGTTGATTTATTAAACCCAATAATAAACCCTCTTAATAAACAAAAAACAAGAGCTATCAATACTAATAAATCTAATCCTAAATTAATATATTGTAAAACTGACATGTTTCGCCTCCTAATTAGATTTATTATAGCACACTTAATTTTCCTTTTCAATCATTATTTTCAATTTTTTTAATTTTTCTTCAATATCTTCATATCCCCTTTTGATAACTTCAAAATTGTTTATAGTTAGTTCTTTAGTTAATGCTGATAATAAAATTAAAGAAAAACCTCCTCTTAAATCTTTTGCGGTTGCAATGTTTATATTTAAAATACTTTCATCTATAACAATATCATTATTATGAATATAAATGTTTGCACCTGAAGAAACCAATTCTTCAATTTGTGAAGTTCTTTGTGGATATATTGTATCCGATATTTTTGATTTACCTTGTGCCTTTAACAATAATATTAATATTATTTGTTGTAAATCTGTTGGAAATTCGGGATATTCACCGGTTTTTATTGTTATAGGTTTTAATACATTAGGTGATTCTATAATAAGTTTTCTTTGTTCATATGTGATTCTAACATTCATTTTTCTTAATACTTCAATTACTTTTTCTAATTTACATGGATTAACATTTTCTAATATGACTTTACTTTTAGGTATTATCGATGACAATATCATATAACTTCCAGCTTCAATTCTGTCAAATGGAATATCATATGTAGTTCCAAATAATTTTTTAACGCCATATATAACTAATTTATTTTCTTTAAATAGAATATTAGAACCCATTTGATTTAACATTTCAATTACTGATAATACATCCGGTTCATGTGAATAGTTCTCTATTTCAACTATTTTATTTGAACAAACTGTATTAAGTAAAATATTTATAGTTGTCCCTACACTAGGTTTAGGTAGTTTAATAGATATTCTTTTATTTTTTATTTTTCTTTTTTTAATTAATATATATCCTTTTTTTAGTATTACTTTATATCCTAATTGTTTAAATGCTTCTAAATGATAATCAATAGGTCTAACTGAAAAATTACAACCTCCTGGTTGTTTTATTTTTATTTTTCCTTTTCTTGATAGAATTGATCCTATAAAATAATAGGATGCTCGAATGGAAGCTACTTTATCTGATAGGATATTTGTCGATATTTTTTTGAAATTCAATCTTAATCTTTTATTTAGTTTGTTATAATCTAATTTCCCTTTTGCTTCTATCGCAATTTCCATCATATTTATTACATCCGTAATAAAAGGAACATTATTTAATATCACATCTTCATTAGTTAAAATTGAAGCTGCTATGAGTGGTAAAGTTGTATTTTTAGAACCACTTATATTAATCGTTCCTTTTAAATAATTTGGCATTTTTATTTTCATTTTCATATATATTACCTCGATACAATATATTCCAAGAAAATAAAATTATTATTAATATTTGAAATTTTATCTGTTTTGTGTTATGATATGTAATGTCGGAAAGTAAGGCGATGAATATGAAGTACAGAATCGAGAAAGATATTCTCGGAGAGAAGAAAATGCCAAGTGAAGTATATTATGGCATATATACTCTACGAGGCAAAGAAAATTTTCAAATCACTAAACGCGGTATATGTAGACAATTAATCAAATCAGTAACTATTGTTAAAAAAGCAGCAGCTAAAGCAAATTATGAAGCCGGTGCATTAGAAGAAAAAGTTGCTGATTCAATCATTTTAGCTTGTGATGAAATATTAAATGGAAGACTTCACGGACAATTTGTAACTGATTTAATTCAAGGTGGTGCTGGTGAAAGCATTAATATGAATGCAAATGAAGTTATTGCGAATAGAGCTAATGAAATGTTAGGTGGAGAAAAAGGAAAATATGAATTTGTTGATCCTATTAAACACGTTAACTACGGACAAGCTACTAATGATGTTATTCCTACTGCAGGTAAAATAGCAGTAATTAAACAATTAAAAAAATTAATTGTTGAATTAAAAAAATTAGAAAATTCTTTTAAAACTAAATCCAAAGAATTTGGGTTTACAAAAACAAGCGAAGAATTCGCTGCTATCGCAACATTATTATCAAGAGACATTAAACGTATCGAAGGATCTATTAATGATTTATCAGAAATAAACTTAGGCATTAATGCTTTAAAACAAAATACTCGTGGAGCTGATAAATATTTTAAAAAGATTATTATATATATTAATAAATACTCTGGAGAAACTTTAAGACATAGTAAAAACTTACTTGATTCTACTAGAAGTCTAGATAGTTTCTTATGGGCAAGCAGTTGTTTGAAAACTCTAGCTGTTGGATTATCAAAAGCCGCTAATGATATTAATATTTTATCTGATCCAGAACATCGTGAAATTGTCTTACCTATTGTTCAGATCGATAGCAGTAATAAAGAATATAATCCTGTTATAATTGAAATGGTTAACCAAGTAGCATTTTATGTTATGGGATTAGACGTTACTGTTACAAAAGCTATTGAAGCAGGACAATTATCAAATAATATCTTTTTACCAATTATCTTAACTTCTTTATTTGAATCTATTTCTGTTTTGAGAAGAGCTTCTAGAACTTTAAGAGAATTAGTAATCGATGACACTAAATTAGCATAATAAAAGAGCATCAATTGATGCTCTTTTTATTTTAATCCAGCTTTTGATCTTGTCCATTGCTTATACCAAATTCCCCATTCTTTTAAATGTTCATCTGAGAAATCTGTTAATGTATCATCACTATGTTTAATAATTGAAGCAGAACCTGCACTATTAGAAATGTTCCACGCAACATAACTAATATTTCTTTGGTCTAATATTTTATACCAGTTTTGAATTGATGAATAGTTCATCGCTCCATCACCTGATGATTCCATACCGCCGTGTTCACTTATAAATACAGGGAATCCTTTATCATAAGCATTTGAAACTTGATATGTATTTTTATGTCCTGCCGCATAGAAATGATATGTATACATAATATTTTCATATCCTACTAAAGGATCTGCCATTACCGCATTTAAATTAGCTGTCCAGTTTGGATTTCCAACTAGAATAATTCCATCTGTGTTTTCTCTAATTTTAGGGATTACTAATTCTGCATATGTTTTACATTGTTTCCATGTAGTTGAACCGTTTGGTTCATTCATAATTTCATATAAAACATTATCATAATCTTTAAATTCTTTACTTATTCTACTAAAGAAGTCCATTGCTTCATCTTTATAGTACAAAGGGTTTTTATCATTTGCATCTTCAGCACCTACCATGTGCCAGTCAATGATAACGTATAATCCCGCTTCTGTTGCGTATTTAACACCTTGAACTACTAAATTATATAGTCTTTCTTTATTAGCTTCACTTGTACAATATCCATCTTCTGAAGTATACATTGCAAGTCGAATAACATTTATACCAAATGTATTTTTCAAACTTGAGATTGTTCCTTTGTTAACATATCTACTAAACCATTGTAATCCATGTGTACTTAAGCCAATAAGTTGGAATTTTTCACCATTTTTATCAACTAAGTCTGGACCACTTACACTTATTTTACCATGAGTAAAATAGTCATTTGATAATTTAATAGGAGTTGGAGCTTCATCGTATTTTGCAATGATAGTCATATCTGAATCAAGAACGATAAATTCTTTTGAGTATGATGAACCATTTATTCTCCATGAAGAAAAAGCGTATTCTTCAATTGGCAAAATGTAATCTTCTAATCTTAGTTCTGTCCATGGTAAAACTTCGTATTGTTCTTCAAACATGTCATTATAGTTAATTGTTAGTATAACTGTTCTTTGTTTTTCAAATTCAGCTACTAGCGTTAAATCTTTTGTGACACTAATTTGTGATGTAAATAAATTACCTTGTTCATCTTTCCACCCTACAAAGTTGTGTAATTCTTTTTCAGCTTTTGGTAATGAAGATGCTTCTAATATTTGATCTTTTTCTAACTCAATTGTTTGAAATAATTCTCCATCTACTAATAAATTTACTTTATAGATTTTAGGTCCTTTATCTTTACAACCTATCATAAATAAAGAAATAATTAAAACAGAAATTATTGTTATAATTGTCTTACGCTTCATTTGTCTTACCCTTTCTTAATAAATATGTTCCTAGTAAAAATATACCAGCACTTGAATAACTTGTTATTAATAAAATATATTTCATAAAATCTTTTTTAATTAAAATCATACATACTATTAATGATATAAAAAGTAATATTGAAAAAACTGTTAATAGATAACCTAATATTTTATTCATTATTCCACCTTAGTTATATTATTGCCTACTTCTACTAAAGCAGACATATTTCGTTCAATTTTAATTTCTTGGTTCGTTGACTCTGTATTGTAATATGCTAATTGTCCATCTTGCATTTTCACATAGTAATCATTACCATAAACATTTTCCATATCTATTATCGCATTATTTGTAATCATTGAAATAGTTTCAATTTTTGTATCTTTTAAAATAACAGAACCTTTTTCTTGACCAGTGACTGTTAGCGATTTAATACTTGATTGTAAGCCATATGGATTTTCATCATTAGGTAAATCATTTTCTACCGCAAATTTAGTTGATAATTTATTATAAACTGTAATCACTGGGTATAATTGTATTTTATTAAATTCTTTTTCAAATTCATTTAATTCAACATCTTCTAATGGATTTCCTTTTTTATCAGGAATATTTTCTGAAAGATTGTATAAATATATATTTCCAGAGTTTCCTTCTAATTTAATATTATTACTTTTTACATATTCACATATAAAATATGAACCGCTGACAAATGCATCTAATTTGTCTTTTATTATTGTTTTAGTAATAGTAAAAGATGAAGTAGCTTGAACAGATACAGTACATAAACTCATATCACTTTCATACATTGTTGTTATTGTGCTTGTTGAGTAATAATTAAAGCTATAACAATTCATTCTGTTTATTGTCATTTTACCGGAATTGCTGGATAAGTTTACATTAGGAATGTTTTCATTTTTATCATTAAATAAAGGATTAGTAAATTCAATATTCTTAATATCAATATTAGCAGAACTATTAATTATATTTAATTTTTCACCTTTTGTATTATGAATATTAATATTTCCTTCTAATACATTAATTGAAATATTTTTTATATTATTTGATGTATTTTTATAAGCTTCTTCTTCTGTTGATGTAATAAGTGTACCTTTATTTGTATTAATTGTTAAAGATTCAATATTGGAATTATATATTTGATATCCACCAGTTGTAGTTGTTAGTGAAACATCGCCAAGGTTTGATGATAAAATATTAACATTTCCAATTGAAATTGCTAAATCTAAATCAATATAATTATATTTTGATGGTAATTTAATAACAACTGTTTGTGTTGGTTCTTTTAATAAATCTAAGAAGTCATATGTTTTATTATCATCAAATTCAATAGTTAAAACATTGTTTTCTGTTTTTAAATTAAAGTTATGTTCTAATTCATGATAATAAGTGATTAGTATATTATCAATTGTATCATCTGTTGTAATAGTAAAATTTGCGGTAGAGCCTTTATATACTATTTTTTCTAAATTATTTTCAGTTACTTCATACTCTTCTGTAATACTATTGATATTATTATTACTACGATATAAGTATCCTTTTGTTGTAATATTTAATACTGCTGAACCGATTAAAATAAAGAAAACGACTATTGCGATTTTCACTAATACTTTTTCTTTTTTAAAGAGTTTATTGATTGTTCCACTTATTGAGAAATTTGCAATTTTTTCATTAATTTCTTTCTTTTTTAATTGTTGATATGATCCTGTTATAAAATACATAATTATTAAATAACATAAATCAACAAAATATATAAATATTACTAGTTCAACTATTAGTAATAATATTCCCGATATTATTAATGATATTTGATCTAATAGTTCAAATTTGTTTGTTTGTGTTAATAATTTAATTAAATTAACTGACATTGATCCAAAGATAAATGTTATATAAGCAAATATTGCAAGTATTATTAATGATACAACTATTGAAGTAATAAAGTTAACTATTGCTTGTCGTTTCATTGCTTTTTTTCTTAATTCAATATAAGCAACACCTTTTGTTTTATAAATATCTTCAGCTATTGCTTTAGGACTAGGAAATGAAGCGATAACTTTTTCTTCTTTTTCTCCATAATCAATAGCAGTATTTATTTTTTGTTGATAAAACTTAATTATTTCATTTTGATCTTTTGGTTTTAAATATTTAAGTTCTTCAGCTAATTGTGTTAAAAATTCTCTTTGATCCATAATTTATATCTCCTATATTTATTTTACCAAAAAAGTGCTTCAAAGTCAATTAATAGAGTTTCGTTATTATATAAAATAAAACACTATGTTTAACATAGTGTTTTAATTATTTCATTTGTGCTTTGTTTCTTGTCCATTGCTTATACCATTTTCCCCACTCAGTTAAATGTTCATCTGAGAAGTCAGTTAAAGTATCATTTCCGTTCTTAATAATTGATGATGAGCATAAGCTATTAGATAAATTCCACGCAACATAACTAATATTTCTTTGGTCTAATATTTTATACCAGTTTTGAATTGATGAATAATCGATTGCACCATCACCTGATGATTCCATACCACCGTGTTCACTTATAAATACAGGGAAACCTTTAGAGTAAGCATTAGTTACTTGATATGTATTTTTATGATCTGCCGCATAGAAATGATATGTATACATAATATTTTCATATCCTGTTATTGGATCAGCCATTACCGCATTCAAATTTGAAGTCCAGTTTGGATTACCTAATAGAATAATACCATCTGTATTTTCTCTAATTTTAGGGATTACTAATTCTGCATATGTTTTACATTGTTTCCATGTAGTTGAACCATTTGGTTCATTCATAATTTCATATAAAACATTATCATAATCTTTAAATTCTTTACTTATTCTACTAAAGAAATCCATTGCTTCATCTTTATAATATAATGGGTTTTTATCATTTACATCTTCAGCACCTACCATGTGCCAGTCAATAATAACATAAAGGCCCACTTCTGTTGCGTATTTAACACCTTGAACTACTAAGTTATATAGTCTTTCGCGATTATTAGGATTATCACAATAGCCATCCTCTGAGGTTGTTAAAGCTAGTCTAATAACATTAATTCCATAAGTGTTTTTAATTGCCGCAAAAGTTCCTTTGTTAACATATCTACTAAACCATTGTAATCCATGTGTACTTAAACCAATAAGCTGGAATTTTTCACCATTTTTATCGACTAAGTCTGGACCACTTACACTTATTTTACCATGAGTAAAATAGTCATTATCTAAATTAAGTGGTGTTGGTGAATCCATATATATAGCGTCTATTCTCATATCAGAATCTAATATGATAAATTCTTTTGAATATGAAGAACCATTGATTTTCCATGATGCAAAAGCATATTCTTCTATTGGTAAAATATATTGATCTAAATATATTTCTGTCCATGTTAAAACTTCATATTGTTCTTCGAACATATCGTTATAATTAATAGTTAAGATGGCGGTAGGTAGTTTTTGGAATTCAGCTGTTATTGTTTTATCACAAGTAATTACTATGTCAGTTGTTATTAAATTACCTAGTTCATCTTTCCATCCAATAAAACGATATAAATCTTTATTTGCTGTAGGAAAAGAATTATATTGTAATATTTCATTTGAAATTATTTCTTTTGTTTCTACTGTTTTATTATCAATAATAAATTTTACTTCGTATGTTTCTTCTTTATTCTTACAGCCTAATAAAAATAGTGAACAAATAATAATAGAAAGAATTGATATCACAAATCTCTTTTTCATACATTCCTCCTTTTTATAAAAAAAATATGCTTTTAAAAGCATACAAATTTTAAAGATGGTAGGGCTAAATGGATTCGAACCATTGAAATGACGGAGTCAAAGTCCGTTGCCTTACCGCTTGGCTATAGCCCTATAAAGATGGTGGAAGGGGACGGATTCGAACCATCGAACTCGGAGAGAGCGGATTTACAGTCCGCCGCGTTTAGCCACTTCGCTACCCTTCCATTTATTCTAACAGATGTGAACAAGGCGTACCATCACATCGCTAGAATATTATACTACATTTATTATTTTTTGTAAATAGTTTTGATAATTTTTTACACAATTTCTTCAATATAATTTACATAAGGCAATTCTGCTATGCCTTTTATGATTTCTTTATTGTTGTTTTTACGTTCAATTGCGATTTCAAAATCAACTGTATAAACTGTTAAACCTGTTCCATCATATGCGTGATTAGGTTCAAGTGAAGAAATAATTAATTGATTTTCTCTTGTGTATTTTATAAAATCTTTTACGTGTTCAATATTATCAATTTCAATATAAATTCTAATATTCTTAGAACGATTTCTAAAAAAGTTTTCTACTCTAGGTAATAATGTTAAAGAAGCAAGAATTAATAATCCTGTTACAATTGCTGCTGTATAAAATCCTGCTCCTATTGCAAGACCTACACAGGCAGAAGCCCATAAACCGGCTGCAGTTGTTAATCCTCTTACTTGACTTCGAGATGTAATTAAAATAGATCCAGCACCTAAAAAACCTATTCCGCTAATTACTTGTGCACCAAGTCTTGTCGCATCACCTGAATCAAATGTAACAACAGTGTATTGATTCACTAACATTGCAAGAGTAGCACCTACACATACTAATATATATGTTCTAAATCCCGCCGCATGTCTTTTAGTTGCTCTTTCTACACCGATTGCTCCACCAAATAGTACTGCTAATACTAATCTTAATAATATTGACCAAATATTAATATTAAATGACCAATCTCCTAATATTTGAGAAATTGGATCAACTATTGCTGATAATAACATAATAGGCCTCCTTGTCGTTTCTTTTTTTGATTATAACATATTTTGTTCTAAATAGCAAATATTAACTATTTTTTCTAATTTTTTTACATAATTTATTCTTTTCAACATTCCTTCTTTTATTATAAATTTAAGACTATTGAATATATTAATAAGAATCTTTTTAAATAATGAATATATAATCTGATCATAAAATAAATTAATTACAAATTTAGAAATATAGGGCTGGATTTTATTAATAAGAATTATTACTTTATCTAATAGTTTGTGTAATATATTCTGAATATAGCTAAAGTATATAAACCAACTGAATATAAAAAATAAGATAAAATAGATTGGAATATACCCATCTGATAATTTATAACTAAATACATATGTAATATATATTTGTATGCTTATAAAAATTATTTCACTTATTCTTTTTCTTTTAGATAGTTTATTATTTAAATATATAAAAACATCATATGATATTGATAAATAAAAACCAAATATTATTAATCCTAATATAATTATTAGTTCTTCTTTTAATGGATGAATCATTTAAATACTTTTCCAAAGAAATTTCCTTTTTCTTTTTTCTTTTCACTATTTAAATAAATCATTGAATCAATATTACCACTTATCCAAAGTATACCTTTTTCAATATCTAAATGTTGCATTTCTAAATTTGAACCTTTTACTGATAGTATTCCTAAATTAGTATTAATAACAAATTCTTCACTATTTAGACTTTCTATTTTTTTTACTCCTGTTACCTCTAAATTAGTTCTATTTTTTAATTTTAATTCTTGTTTGTTCATTTCGTTTTTCACATCATAATTCATATTACCACTCCTTATATAAATATATGAATATATTTATTTTTTAGAACTTTTTTATTTTTTACCATTTCAATACAAAATTTATTCAAAATATGATAAAATATAAAAAAATAAATAAAAAAGGTGGTAATGCTAATGAGTGAATTACATTTATCAGAACAAGAAATTATTCGTCGTAATAAAATGAATGATTTAAAAGAAAAAGGAATAGATCCTTTTGGACAAAAATTTGAAAGAAATGCATGCGCAGAATCAATTAGAAGCACTTATGCAGAAAAAACAAAAGAAGAATTAGAAGAACTTAACGTAGAAGTAAGTTTAGCTGGTAGAATCATGACTAAACGTCGTCAAGGTAAGATCGGTTTTATGCATATTCAAGATAGAACTGGTCAAATTCAAATCTTCTTAAAAATGGATTTATTAGGAGAAGAAAACTACGAATTATTTAAAGTATCAGATATCGGTGATATCGTAGGTATTAATGGTGTAGTTATGAAAACTATGACAGGTGAATTAAGTGTTAAAGCAAATAAATATGTTCACTTATCAAAAGCTTTAAGACCTCTTCCTGAAAAATTCCATGGTTTACAAGATAAAGAAGAAGCAAGACGCCGTCGTTATGTTGATTTAATAATGAACGAAGAATCTAGAAAGAAAGCATACGCAAGACCTAAAATTATTAGAGGTATTCAAAATTATCTTGATTCACAAGGTTATATTGAAGTAGAAACTCCTATTTTAAATCCTATTCTAGGTGGTGCTTCTGCAAGACCTTTCGTTACTCATCATAATGCTTTAGATATGGATTTCTATTTAAGAATTGCGACTGAATTAAATTTAAAACGTTTAATCGTTGGTGGTATGGAAGCTGTATATGAAATTGGTCGTTTATTTAGAAATGAAGGTATGGATTCTACTCATAATCCTGAATTTACAACTGTTGAAGCTTATTTAGCTTATGGTGATTTATCAGATATGATGGAACTTGCTGAAGGTTTATTTAGTAAACTTGCTTTAGATGTATGTGGAACTACTGAAATCACATATCAAGGTACTGAAATTTCATTAAAAGCTCCTTTTAGAAGATTACATATGGTAGATGGTATTAAAGAAGTTACTGGTATTGATTTCTTTGAAATTACTGATTTAGATAAAGCTTTAGAACTTGCAAAAGAACATCATATTGAAGTTTCAAAATATGAAATGACAGTTGGTCATATTATTAATTTATTCTTCGAAAAATACGTAGAAGAAACTTTAGTTCAACCTACTATTTTATATGGACATCCAGTTGAAATTAGTCCTCTTGCAAAGAAAAATAAAGATAATCCTCGTTTCACTGATCGTTTTGAATTATTTATCGCCGGTCATGAATACGGTAATGCATTTACTGAATTAAATGATCCGATTGATCAAAGAGAACGTTTCGAAAATCAATTAAAAGAAAAAGAACTTGGAAATGATGAAGCTAACGAAATGGACGTTGATTACGTTGAAGCTTTAGAATATGGTATGCCTCCATGTGGTGGTATTGGTATTGGTATAGATAGATTAGTTATGTTATTAACTGATTGTGATTCTATTAGAGATATTATTTTGTTCCCTCACATGAAACATAAACAATAAAAATAAAACATTTCAGGATATCCTGAAATGTTTTTTTATTTTAATATATATTTCATAATTAATTTATATGTATTTTCTAAAGCATTATAATGTGTTCTTTCCATACCATGAGATGCGTGAATACCAGGTCCAATTAAAGCACATTTAACATCATTGCCTGCTTTTAAAGCAGCTGTTGCATCTGAAGAATAAAATGGATATACATCTACTGCATATAATAATTTTTCTTCTTTTGCAATATTTATTAATTTAGTAGTCATATCATAATCATATGGTCCACCAGCATCTTTTGCACAAATAGAAACCATTTCTTCATTACATTGTAAATCAAGTCCGATACATCCCATATCTACTGCTAGTATTTCATTTATTTCAGGAATATTAGCTGCGCCATGCCCTGTTTCTTCATATGTTGAAAAAACGATTTTTAGATTATGATTTGGAATTATGTTTTCTTCTTTAATTGTTCTCAATACTTCTAGTAAAAGAAAAGCACCACCTTGATCATCTAGGAATCTTGTTTTAATATATTTAGATGTTGTATATTCAAATTTAGGATTTATTGATATGATATCTCCGTTTTGAATTCCTAAGTTTTCAACATCTTTTTTAGAATATACTAATTCATCAATTCTTATTTCCATTGTTTCTTCACTTCGTTCTTTTGTTCTTGCGTCTTTATATACATGAACACTTGGACTTGTTGATAAAACTGTTCCAGAATATTCTTTGTTATCTCTTGTATGAATAGTGCAATATTCTCCATCATAAGTAGGTAGAATAGGACCACCTAATGTTGTAAATGCAAGTTTACCGTTTGGCTTAATTGATCTTACCATTAATCCTAGCGTATCAATGTGTGCGAATAAGCCTAAATTATAATCATCTTTTCCTTTAACTTCTACTATTAGATTTCCTTTTTGGTTTTTTGATGTTGTATATCCTAATGTTTTAATGTATTTATCTAAGAATTCAATTTTTCTTTGTGTATATCCTGTTGGGCTTGGTATTTTTAATAATTCTTCTAATAATTCAATTTTTAACATTAGTTCACCTTCTTTGTATGTGATAAGATTTCAATTAATTCTTCTTTAGAGAAATAATATTTTTCTCCGCAGAAATGACATGTTGTTTCAATATCTTTTTCAAAAGTATCAATCATGTCTTTTACTTCTTCATATCCTAGTGATAAAATACCGCGACTGAATTTATCTTTACTACAATTACATTTATATTCAACTGGTATTTCTTCTAGTATTCTTGCATCTTCTGCAACATTTTTAATTATTTGTTCAAGTGTTAAACCACTTGTTAACATTTCTGTCATTGTAGGTAATAATTGTATTCTTTTTTCTAATTCAATAATTGTTTCTTCTGGAGTATTTGGTAATACTTGTACTATTAATCCTCCTGAAACAACAGCTTCTGAATCAGTATTTACTAATACACCTAATGATACTGCAGAAGGTACTTGTTCACTTACCATAAAATAGTAAGCAAAGTCTTCACCTAATTCACCGTTAATTATTGGTGTAGAACCAATAAATGGTTCTTTTAATTTTAAGTCTTTGATTACATTAATAAATCCGCTATCTCCGATTGTTGCTTTAACGTTTAATCTTTCGTCTACATATTCGAAATGACAATGTGGGTTTTCACAATAAGCTCTTATATGTCCGTGCGCATCCGCATCTGCCATCATTCTTCCAATAGGGCCATTTCCTTCAATTTTAATTGTAACAGTTTCTTCAAGTTTTAGCATTGCGCCCATCATTACCGTAACGCTCATTAGTCTTCCCATTGCGTCTAATGCGCTTGGTAAATAATTTAATCTATTACCAATTTCATTTAATGCGTTTGTTGTTGTAGCACAATATATTCTTACACTATTATTACAGCCTAAAGCTTTTACAATTCTATCTTCCATAATATCACCTTCTCTAATATTAATTATATCATAATGAGATAATATTCTTGCAATAAATAATAAAATTTAGTAAAATTGATATATAAAAAGAGGTATTAATTATGAATGTTTATGAAGATTATAAAAGTTATATGAATGAATATGCATCTTTATTAAAAAAATTTAATGATGCTAATTCAAAAATATTAATATGTGTATCTGATGTTATTAAAGTAACTGATTATATTTATCAAAAATTTAATAATAATGAAACTATTACTGAAGAAGAAAAAGAAATATTTGACATAGGATATGGATATTTAAGTAATGTTTTAAGTGATATTAAAACTTTTTATTATGATTATTTCGATAAAGACTTAGAAGAATTTGAAAAAAGAGTTGATTTAATTATCCTTGCAATATATGTAGATGATTATGTATGTTATTTAGAAAATAATGATTATATGAATGATGAATTAAAAGAAGAGTTAAAAAATATTGCTTATAAACTAGATAATATGCTTGCAAGTAAATCTCAAGTTGATGAAAAAACTGTTAAAAATATTGAAGCTCACGTATTAAGCTTATCTAGTTATCATAGTAGTTTTAGACCTGTTTATTTAATTTTCTCTATGATGATTGAAGAATTAGTAATATATTAAAAAAGAAGCATTTTATAAATGCTTCTTTATTTTTGTATATAGCTCACATATAGGAAGTCCCATTACATTATAATAATCACCATCTATTTTTTCTATATAACGACAAGACATTCCTTGTATTGCATAAGCACCTGCTTTATCATAAACATTTTCAAGTGTTATGTATTCTAATATATTTTCTTTTGTCAATTCTTTAAATGTAACATATGTTTCTACTGCAAATACTTCTTTTTCTTTTTTTGAATATATTGCAACACCTGTAATTACTTGATGAGTTCTATTTGATAAAGTTGATAACATTTCTATTGCTTCTTCTTTGTTTCTAGGCTTCCCTAATATTTTGTTATCTATTACTACAATTGTATCTGCTCCTATAACAATATCATCTTGATGATTCTTATATATATCTAATGCTTTTTGAATTGCAAGGGATTGAACAGTTTCAGATGGAGTTAATGTAGGATCAATAGTTTCCTCACATGATGAAGGAATTACTTTATGTTCAATATGTGCAAGTGATAGAATTTCTGTTCTTCTTGGTGATGCTGATGCAAGGATAATAGCCATAGTTAGTACCTCTCTTTTATATTATTATACTATAATTTAATCTTTTTTTCAGTAAAATAAAAAACATTCTTTCGAATGTTTTTTATATTCTTTTTAAAAATTCCTTTGTTCTTTCGTATTTAGCATTATTAAATATTTGATCTGGAGTTCCTTTTTCTAAAACTACACCTTGATCCATAAAAATTATTTCATTTGCTGCTTCTTTTGCAAAAGTCATTTCATGTGTAACAATTATCATTGTCATACCAGACTTTGCAAGTTCTTTCATTACTTCTAATACTTCTCCGACCATTTCTGGATCAAGAGCAGAAGTAGGTTCATCAAATAAGATAACTTCTGGATTCATTGTTAATGCTCTTGCGATAGCTACACGTTGTTTTTGACCACCTGATAGGCTTCTTGTATCTGCATGAATAAAGTCTTGCATTCCTACTTGACATAAGTATTTTTCAGCAATTTCTCTTGCTTCTTGTTTTGGTCTTTTTAATACTTTCGTTTGTGCAATCATGCAGTTTTCAATTACATTCATATTTTCAAATAAATTGAATGATTGAAATACCATACCGATGTTTTGACGTATATTATCTATATTAACTGATTTATCGTTTATATTTATTCCTTTAAAATAAATTTCACCACTAGTTGGTTGTTCTAATAAATTAATACATCTTAATAATGTTGATTTACCACTGCCAGATGATCCGATGATTGCGGTAACAGATCCTTTATAGATATCTAGATTTACACCTTTTAATACTTCTAAAGAATCAAAGTTTTTATATAGATTTTTTATTTCAATTATTTTTTCCATATTATCACCTAATTAGAACTTGGTAATGGTTTTGAAACAAGGTTCATACGTTTTTCTAATAAACCAAGTAGTTTTGATATACCTAAAGTTAAGCATAAATAAATTATTGCTGCGATAAAATAAGCATCTCCTGTTCCACCTTTACCATTTATCATACCTACTACATAGAATAAGTCGATTACTGATACTACATTTAATACAGATGTATCTTTTATATTAATAATAAATTCATTACAAATAGCAGGTAAAGAATTTTTAATTCCTTGAGGTAAAATAACATGAGTCATTGCTTGAGTTCTTGTCATACCTAAACTTCTAGCCGCTTCCATTTGTCCTTTATTTAAAGATTCAATACCGCCTCGTAATACTTCTACTAAGTATGCGGTAGTATTTAGACTTACTGTTATTAAACCTACTCTTGTTGCGGATAAGATTTCATTAACTGTTTGTTGATTTACTCCAAAGAAATTTACTATTATAAGAGGTAAAAAGTAATAAATTATTATTGCTTGTACCATCATTGGTGTACCTCTAAAAATAGTTACATATATTTTTACAAATCCTATCGCTATTTTTTTAAGGAATGCGGTAAATTCATTATCTTTTGGAGTAATTTCTTGTGTTCTAAATACTATAAACATTAAAGCAAGAATTAACCCAATTGCTGTACCAGCTAAACTTATCCATATTGTTGTCCAAACACCCATTAATATCATTGGGTATTTATTTATACATATATATGCTAGTCTATAATGCAATGCTAATGCACTAATTTCTTCTAATGTTGAATTTGCTGCAATTATAAATGTTCTTACTATTCCTAGTATTAAACAATCAATTACGACTAAAAGAAATATTACTATTGTTATTAAATATAGAATTCTTTTAATTTTTTGATTTTTAAACACACATAAAATTAATATTTCTGCTATTAATAGAAGAATAGAAACTATTGTTAATATTAATCCAAGTGTGTTATTAAATATTCTAATTCCTCGAAGTGATGTATTAAAATAGATATATAATCCATATATACTAGTTATTAAAGTAAATAGTATATATAAACAATTTTCATATTTTCCTTTTTTATTAAAAAAATTAATCATTATTCAGCGTTTTTAGCGATAGCTTGATCCATTAGTTGCATTCTTTCTTCTTCTGAAATAGAGGCTAGAACTTGACTAATTTTTTCATTTAGTTCGCTTTCTCCTTTTCTTATTGCAATTGCAACACTAACATCTTCTTCTGATACATTAAATCCAGATTCTAATTTAATATATGTTAATTTAGGATTTGTTTTAATGATTCCTTTTGCAACTGGTTCTTCTAAAATTGTAATATCTGCTCTTTTTGTTGAAATAGCTGTAATAATTGTAGTAACATCTGCAAGTGGTGTTAAATGGTTAACTCCTTCTAATTGATCAATTAAACTATCATATAAAGTTTCAATTTGACCTACTACATTTGCGCCTTCAAAATCACTTAGTGTTTTACCATTAATATACTTTGAATCTTTTTCCATCACTAAAACGTGTGTAGAACGATAATATGGAGCAGTAAAATCAACACTTGCTCTTCTTTCTTCTGTATTACTCATACCTGCTATAATTGCATCAATTTTACCTGTTGATAATGCTGTTATTAATCCATCCCATTCAATTGCTTTAATAACTAGTCTATATCCTAATTGATCAGCTATCTTTTTTGCTATTTGTACATCATATCCTTCTGCATATAATTTAGTTCCATCAATAGGATAGTTAGTATCTGTTTGAAACATTTCAGTCCAGTTAAATGGAGCATACGCACATTCCATACCTACTGTAAATGTTGGACGGTTATCTGGTTCTGGTTCCTTACAACTTGCTATGCTTAGTGTTGTTAATAAAATTGCGATTGTTAAAATTATTTTTTTCATATTTTTCTCCTTTTCTAAAATGAAAAAAAGCGTCATTATGACGCTTTTTTATTACATATTAATAATTACAGCGCCTCTACAAAATTCTGTAGGAGTGTTATAGGTATTTCCTATAACCCCACCAAATAATTATGCCTAATTATTCAGTTCGGCGATGGTTGCCTTTCAATACTTTCTTCGTATGCCTACTCCAGTATTTACTTTTCTGCATCGCTACCTCTATATATTTATTTTTACGTTATTATTATACCATTAATTAGAATATTTTTAAACTAATATGCTCTATAATTTCTAATTTCTATCAGTTTCACTTACAAGTTCATACATAAGAGGAGCATCTACTTTTTTAGTAGAATCAATTAATGATACAACCCTTACTACTATTGTTTTTTTACCATAATTAATTGTTATAACATCTCCAACTTTTACTTCTTTAGATGGTTTTGCTACAACACCATTTACTAAAACATGTTCTGCTGAACTTGCTTCTTTTGCAAGAGTTCTTCTTTTAATTAATCTTGAAACTTTTAAATATTTATCAAGACGCATTATTCTTCCTCTTTTGGTTCTTCAATAACTTCTTCAGTTTCTTCTTTTGATTCTTCAATAACTTGGTCAGCTTTTTCTTCTTCAGTGTAATATACTACATCTGGTTCTTCAGGGGCTTCTGCTGCTTTTTGAGCTTCTTCAGCCATCTTAGCTTTTTTCTTTTCCCACCAAGTTAGTTGGCCAGTATTAACTAATTCATCAATATCTTCTTTAGTTAATGTTTCGATTTCAACTAGATGTTGAGCAATTAAGTCTAATAATTTACGATTTTCAATTAATGTTTCTTTACCTAATTCATAACATTCATTGATAATCTTTCTAACTTCTTGGTCAATTTCTAAGGCAACTTGATCTGAGAAGTTCTTATCTTTCATATAATCTCTGCCTAGGAATACATTACCTCTATCTGTTTCATATTGAATAGGACCTAATGAACTCATACCATATTCAGTAACCATTGATCTTGCAATAGCAGTAGCTCTACGAAAATCATCATAAGCTCCCGTTGTCATTTGATTAAATACTACTTCTTCAGCAATTCTACCAGCTAAATAACTTGTAATCATTGCCATTAATTCTTGTTTAGTATTTGTAAATGTTTCTTGTTCAGGAACTAATAAATTATATCCTCCTGCTGTACCACGAGGTATAATAGTAACCTTTTGAACACGTGCTGCGTGTTTTAATTTGATACCTATTACAGCATGACCAGCTTCATGGTATGCAGTTAAAGCTTTTTCTGTTTCTGTATATTTCTTAGATTTCTTTGCAGGACCCATAATTACACGGTCAATTGCTTCAGAAATATGATAAATTTTAATTTCACGACAATTTTCTCTTGCTGCAAGTAATGCTGCTTCATTAAGTAAATTTTCTAAATCTGCACCACTAAATCCTGGAGTTTGTTTTGCAATTTCACCGAAATTAACTCTTGGTGAAATACGTTTATTTCTTGCATGAACTTTTAATATTTCTTCTCTTGCTTTAACATCAGGTAAACCAATTGTGATTTGTCTATCGAAACGACCAGGTCTTAATAAAGCAGGGTCTAAGATATCTGCTCTATTAGTTGCAGCCATAACAATAATACCGCTGTTACCTGCAAATCCATCCATTTCAACTAGTAATTGATTTAGTGTTTGTTCTCTTTCATCATGTCCACCACCAAGACCAGCGCCTCTTTGACGACCTACTGCGTCAATTTCATCAATGAAAATGATACAAGGAGCATTTTGTTTAGCGATTTTAAACATATCTCTAACACGGCTCGCACCAACACCAACAAACATTTCAACAAAGTCTGAACCTGAAATAGTGTAGAATGGAACATTTGCTTCACCCGCAACAGCTCTCGCAAGTAAAGTTTTACCTGTACCAGGTCTACCTACTAATAAAATACCTTTTGGAATTCTAGCTCCCATATCAAAATATTTTTTAGGGCTCTTTAAGAAGTCAACGATTTCCACCATTTCTTCTTTTTCTTCATCTAATCCTGCTACATCTTTGAAAGTAACACCAGATTTTCTTGATACTCTTGCTCTGCTCTTACCAAAATCAAATGCTTGATTATTTCCTTTATTAGCTTTCATAACTGATGATACTACAAATATTGCAATACCAATCATTACAATAATACTTAAAAGTGATAACCATGGGAATGAAGTTGGAATTGCAAGTTCAACAATTTTGAATCCTGCTCCTTCAACCTTTGATAATTCACTTATCATTTGATATGTTTCCCAAGTAACTAATGAAGTAAATGTTGAATATCCACCTACCGCATTTTTAAATTCTTCTTTAAAAGTACCTGTTACTTTAATCAATTCATTATGATTTGTTGTTTCAAAATATATTTCATTAATAACTATTGGATCTGATAAAACAATTTTACCATTAACATCATATGTATAAATGTATTGTTCAAATTGTGCTTGAGTTAATTCTTTGTTTTTCTTTGCTCCTGCTAAAGCATATACTACCATTGAAATCGCAATTGCAGCTAAAACAAAGATAACAATTAAATTACCAGGTCCTAATTTTCTTCTTTTAATCTCTGACATTTTAATTCCTCTTCCTTTCTAATGTTTTATAACATATCCTAAAATTGCAGTAACTATATCATTTTCACATAATAATAGAATATTTCTTCTTTCTAAGGAAGGAACTTTTTTATTTGTTAAGTAATCACTTACTGATATAGTACCGACTTTAGTCTTTATTTTATCACCGTTTTTTCTTGTTCGTATAATAATCGGTAAACCTTTTATATTATACCATAAATTACCTTTATTTGTATTAAAATAACAACAATTTTTATCGACTATTAACTTATTATTATCTAATAAATCATAAGTTCCTGCTTCAGTTATTTCTAAATAAAAATTTTTTTCGGAAATATCAAAATTAACAAATTGAATATATCCATATTCTTTAATCATTGTTAATTCTAAATTAATTTTAGATATGATTTTATTTTTATCACTTTTAATTTGTTTAATAATATCATCAATACAGGTTTTAGATAAATTAAATTTTCTTAAAATTCTAAATAAAATTTGAACTTGTAAATATTCAGTTAATTTTAAATATTCATCTATTTTAAATTGAATTAATATTTCATTATTATTATTTTTTACTAAAACATGGTTTTTTATAAAGGAAACTTTTTCTTTTTCTAATAATTCATTTGCAGATAAAATTGTTTTATTATAATAACTTATTGCTTCATATAAATTAGGGTTTTCTTCTAATAAGATTGGTGTTATATATTTTCTTATACGATTTCTTGTATAATCATCTGAATAATTAGAATCATCTTGATAATAGAAAATATTATTTTTTACCGCATATTCCATTATTTCTTTTTTTGAATTTTCTAATAAAGGTCTAAAAATATAATAATTTTCTTTTTTAGTTAACTCTTCAATACCTGCATATCCTTTTAATGAAGATGATTTTAACAATCTCATTATAATAGTTTCTAAATTATCATCCGCATGATGAGCAGTGATTAAATAATCTGCGTTTTCTTTCTCCATAATTTCATCAAAAAATTGATATCTTTGATCTCTTGCCCATTCTTGAAAATTACTTTCTTCATAATGTGGAAGAACTTTAACGTAACATTTTAATCCTTTTTCTAAACAATATTTTTTAATATATTCTTCTTCTAAAGTAGATTGAGTTCTTTTTTGATGATTAATGTGGGAAATAATTATTTTACTATTTTTTGTATAGTTTAATAGTAAATTTAATAATACCATTGAATCAATGCCTGTTGAACACGCAAGAACAATAGTTTTATTATTTAGTTGTTCTTTAATTTTGTCAATTGCTTTTTTCAACATATTATTTATTCCCTTTCATTATTATGTATTATACTATTTTTTTTACTTTTTGTAAAGGTTTAAGTGATATATTTCAGTTTTTTCACACATTAAAATAAAAAAGTGTAGAAACTACACTTTTATTTTTTTAGTTTTTCTCCTTTATTAAAAAGGACATTTGAATTAAATGTTTTAATATATTTTAATTTTTGTTTTTGTTCATACAAAGCATTTTTAATTTGTTTATCTATTAATTCAGTAAATGATATTTCATATAAATAATACGCAAGAGATCCAGGAATTGTGTTTATTTCATTAACGTATATTTTATTATTTAAATTATCATATAAATAATCTATTCTTATAATTCCTTTAAATGATAATGAACTATATATTTTTTTAGTATATTCAGATATTTGTTCTTTTAATTCGTTAGAAATATCTGCAGGAATAATTCTAGAACTTTGATTTTGTTGTTTATTTATATATTTATCTGTAAAAGTTAATAATTCATTATTTGTTGATACTTCTTCAATTTGTGATATTTGGTATTTGGATATTTCTCTATAAATTGATTGATTAAACTCTCGATATTGTTCTAAAGCTGGTTCAATTAATAACTTTTCAGAATATTTGAAGGATTCCATTATAAATTGATACGCTTCTTCTAAAGTATGAGCAATTTTAATTCCAATGCTGGAGCCCAAATTATAAGGTTTTATAATAATAGGTAATGTTATTTCATCTAATTTTTTTGATAATTGATTGTGATTATATGTATGTTTATTTAATGTAACATATGGTAGAGTTGGTATTTTTAACGATTCTAAAACGTATTTAGTTACTATTTTGTCTTGAGCAATAGAACTAGACAAGATATCTGATGATGTATATGGCACATTTAAGAAATCTAAATATCCTGATAGTGTTCCATCTTCTATATTAGCACCATGAACTGTTGGAATGAATATATCTATGTAGTCTATTTTTCTTCTTTTAGATATATCTAAATAATATAATAAATGGTTTTCATTGTAAAAGGTTACTACTTTACATTTATTAAAATTTCCTTTTTTATATGTTTCAAGATCAAATAATGATTTATGAGTTAATATTTCATTATTTTTAGTAATGTAAAAAGGTATAACTTGATATTTTTCTTTATCTATTTCATGATAAACTTGTAATGCGGTGAGAATGGATATATCATGTTCTACACTTTGACCTCCAAAAATAATGCCTACTTTTAGTTTTTCATTTAACATTTTTATTCCTTTCTAAAAAATTATCTGGTAAGTCATTTTCTATTAAAATACTCACTTCATAATTTTGATTTAAATGTTTTGATAGGATATGTTGATAAGCTTCTTTAAAGCTTTCATATATATATACATTATTAGTTTTATTTATTTCTTGTAAATAATTATATATATATTTTGATGATTGATTATTTATTAAATATATTTCATCAAATACAAATAATTCTTTTGAAATGTTTTCATTATATTGTTTTTGTGAAGTATTTAGATCAACAAGTCCTGGTGTGATGATTATTTTATATGTATTCATTTGACTTAATACTTTTATTGCGTTGGAAAAGCCTTTTATATTTGAATTATAGCTGTCATCAAAAAGATATATATTTTGTTCTTTTGATAATGATAATCGATGAGGAATGGATTCCATATTGTAAATAGATTCAGCGAATTCTTCATCTGTTATAAATATATTAAATCTTTCTAAGGCTTTAATTACACCATAAGACAAGAGAATATTATATATATTATGGTAACCTAATAGTAATGTATCAATGTTTATTTTTTTATTATTATAATTAATATTAAAATTAGTTGTTAATTTATTATTTGTATTATTAAACTTTATATCTGTTGATGTAATATCTGTTTCCTTATTATCTATTCCTATTTTTATAATATTTTTATTTTTAATATTTCTTTTTTTAATATATTCATTATCATAGTTTAATATTGGAATTGCTGAAGAATAATCGACTATTTCGAATTTTGAATTAATGATGTTATTTATATTTTTAAATGTTTCTAGATGTTGTTCTCCTATATCAGTTATAACAACAATATCAGGGTTGATTAATTTTGTCATTTCTTTTATTTCATTTGGTCTAAATGCACCCATTTCACAAATAAAAATTTCAATATTATTATTTAATTGTTCGTTAATTGTTTTTGTTATTCCTTGTAAAGTATTATAAGATTTAGGTGTTGTGAGGGTAAAGAAATGATCAGATAAAATATTGTTTATAATATTTTTTGTTGATGTTTTTCCATAACTTCCTGTTACCGCAATTTTTATTAATTTTTTGTTATGTTTTAATTTCTTTTCTGCATTATTTACATAGTATCTTGTTATCATTTTTTCTAAAGGTTGATTAATAATATTTGTTATGATAATTAAATATGGTATTAATAATAAGTTTAATGAATAAATGAATAGAGTTATTTTATTATAGAATAGTGTTGTTATTATTAGAATTGTTGATATTAATAAAATATTTGTAATTATTAATCTTATTATTCTTTTTGTTATTTTTAATTTAATTATAAATTCATCTTTAAAATGTAATGATATTATAGAAAATAATATTATTATTAACTGAATATACCAATACTTAATTGTTGTAGATATGATAATAAAATATGAAAGAATTATATATGGTTTAAGATAATAATTTGATAAGTGTTTTAAGAGTTTTTTATTATCATAGTGTTCTTGTTGATATATATTTAGGGTATAATAATATGTTTTCGTTATTAAAAGGGTTAAAGATAAATATTTAAGTATTTGAAATATGATCATTTATTCACCTATGAATTCTTTTATATCTTTTATAATTTCTTTTTCTTTATTAATATATGAAAAATGGTCTGTTTCATATGCTTTTAAAATACTGTTTTCTATATATTTATACATTTTCACCGCATCTTTATAAGGTGTTATTGTATCATTTATTCCCCAAATAATAAGTGTTTTTGTGTTTATTTGTTTTAGGTTTTTTGTTAAATCTTCTTTTACTATTTTAGATAGGGTTTGTTTCATTATAATAGAAGAAGATTGATAATCTTTACTTCCTGATGTGTTTATTAGTTGATTGTATTTAATGATGTTTTTTGTTAGTTTATAATATTTCTTTTTTATTTTATATTTTAAGGTCAAAAGAGAGCGTTTTACGGACTTTTTCCTTAATCCAGCACTATTTATTAGGATTAATGATTTAATGTTATTATTTATAGATGCGTATTTAACCGCAATTCTTCCACCGAATGAGTGTCCTATTATAATAGGGTTATGAATATTTAAATCACTAATGAATTGATTTAAAAATAACACATAATCATTTAAATCAAATGGAATATATGGTTCTGTACTATTTCCAAATCCTATTAAGTCTATTAAATAACATTTATAGTTTAATAATTGATTTGCTATATCATAAAATGTTTCTTTTGACTGACCCCATCCATGTAGAAATATTATAGGTGGTCCTTCACCTTTTATTTCATAGTTTATATATATATCTTGATAATAATAATCGATAGTATCACCTTCCTTTAAAATTATATTCATTTATTGTTTATTTTATTAATATAATTATATAGGAGGTTTTTATGTATATTAATGATCATTACCCTTTTGATGTTTTACCATTAAATTTTAATCCTGGGCTTATGAAGGATTTTTGTAATTGTGGCGTTTTGTATTTTCATCATGATGAGTTATATCGTAAAAGTGTTGAAATGTTAAATTATTTATTATGTAATTATCCTGATTTTCATAGTTGGAGTTTAGAAGAGTTAATTTTCAACGATAAGTATTTACCTGAACAAATAAGGTTAGATATTGTTTATTATGCGGGAAAGGTATATAATCATCAAATATATTTTAATAGTTTATGTAATAATTCTATTTATGATGAATCATTGGATGTTGTAAAACAATTGTGTAAAACATATGGAAGTATTGATGAATTTAAAAAGTTGTTTATTGAAATTGTTAATAATTATAAGTATTCGGGATATATATGGGTAGTATGTAATAATCAAAAAGAAGTTTTTATTTATTCTAGTGATAATGAAGATACTTTAGTAAAAGATAATTTATATCAATTGTTTGGTATTGATTTATGGGAGCATAGTTATATATGTTGTATGAATAAAAATGAATATGTTTGTAGTTTTTTAAATCATCTTAATTGGCAATATATTAATTATGAGTATTTAGAAGCCATAAAAAAACTAACCTATTAGGTTAGTTTTTCTTATCCGATAGAATCTTTCATTTCTAATTTAATTAATTGATTTAATTCTACTGCATATTCCATTGGTAATTCTTTTGCAAAAGGTTCGATGAAGCCCATTACTATCATTTCTGTTGCTTGTTCTTCAGTTAATCCTCTACTCATTAAATAGAATAATTGTTCTTCACTTACTTTTGAAACTGTTGCTTCATGTTCAATGTATGATGAGTCATTTTCTACTATATTTGTAGGAATAGTATCACTAGTAGATATATCATCAAGAATGATAGTATCACATTCTACGTGTGATTTAGCTCCTATTGCTTTTTTACCATGTCTTACAAGGCCTCGGTAATTTACTTTACCTCCTCCTCTACAAATTGATTTAGAAATAATTTGACTTGTTGTATTAGGTGCTAAATGAATCATTTTTGCGCCTGTATCTTGATATTGTCCTTTACCTGCAAATGCTATTGAAATAGTTGTTCCTTTTGCTCCTTCACCAGCAAGGACACATGCAGGATATTTCATATTAATACTTGATCCTATATTACCATCAATCCATTCCATATGTCCTCCTGCTTGAACAAGAGTTCTTTTTGTAACTAAATTAATAATATTATTAGACCAGTTTTGTACTGTTGAATAACGACAATATGCATTTTCTTTAACATATATTTCAACTACAGCTGCGTGTAATGAATAAGCTGAATATTGAGGTGCTGTACATCCTTCTACGTAATGTACGCTTGCACCTTCATCTACTATTATTAATGTTCTTTCAAATTGTCCCATATTCTCAGTATTAATTCTAAAGTATGATTGTAATGGTTTTTCTAATTTAACACCTTTAGGTACATATATAAATGAACCACCACTCCATACAGCTGTATTTAATGAAGCAAACATGTTATCTGTAGTTGGAACTATTTTTGCAAAATATTCTTTAACGATATCAGGATATAATCTAACTGCTGTATCTGTATCACAGAAAAGTACCCCTAATTCTTCTAATTCTTTTAAAGTATTATGGTATACAACTTCTGATTCAAATTGTGTAGAAACACCAGCTAAGTATTTTTGTTCTGCTTCACGAATACCTAATTTATCAAATGTATCTTTAATAGCTTGAGGAACTTTATCCCAATCATTTTCTGTTTTTTTACTTGATTTAATGTAATATATATATTCATCAAAATCTATACTATCTAAACTAGGTCCAAATGTTGGCCATTTCTTTTCCATGAATGCATGATATGCTTTTAGTCTTATATCTAACATCCAATCAGGTTCATTTTTCATTTTTGAGATTAATCGAACTGTATCTTCATTTAATCCTTTACCTGTATCAAAAACATTTTCAACATCAGTGGACCAACCATGTTTATAATCACCAACTATTGTTGATGCATTTGGTTTATTGTCTTTACTCATCGCTCTTTTCTCCTAGTTCACCATGTAATAACGCGTCTAATGCACGCCAACTAAGTGTTGCGCATTTTGCACGAGGAGGGAAGTTATGTATATTTATATATACAATAGCTTCTTCTAATTTATCCTCATCTTCTGGAAGATTTCCTTTTATTAATTCATAGAAATCAGTTATAATTTCTTCTGCTTCTTTTACTGTTTTACCAATTAATGTTTCGCTCATAACTGATGCTGATGAACAACAGATTGCGCATCCTGATCCTTCATGTCTGATATCAGTTATTATTCCATTTTCTAATTTTGCTTGAACTGTTATATCATCACCACAAGAAGGATTTTTAAATCTTAATGTAGCATATCCTTCTTTTAATCCTTTGTTACGAGGATATTTACTATGTTCTTTTATTACTTGTCCGTATAATTCTGATATTTGGCTCATATTACCACTCCTTGAAATATTCTGCAGCTTCTTTGCAGATACTTACAAATTTATCGATATCTTCTTTTGTATTATATACATATACACATGCACGTAATGTACCTAGTTGTTCTAACCATTTAGTTATTAATTGTGCACAATGATGTCCAGCTCTTAAAGCTACATTAGCTTGATCAAAGAATGTTGCAGCATCATGAGGATGTGCATCATATATATTAAAACTAATTACTCCTGTATCAGCATAAGGATTAAATATTTTAATTCCTTCAATCTTGCTTAATTGTTCTAAACAATATTCATGTAATAATTTTTCGTGTTCTTGAATAGTTTCATATCCTATTGAATCAATGTATCTAATTGCTTCTTTAAATGCAATTGCTTCTGCAATAGGAGGTGTACCTGTTTCAAATTTATAAGGTGCATCTTTATATTCTGAATCATATTTTTCAACAAAATCATTCATGTCACCACCGAATTCAATCGGATTCATTTTTTGTAGTAATTTATATTTACCATAAAGAATACCAAATCCAGTAGGACCAAACATTTTATGAGCAGAGAATGCAAGGAAATCGGCATCGATTTTCTTGACATCTATTTTCATATGAGGTACAGCTTGTGCCGCATCAACTATTACTACTGCATTTTTTTCATGAGCCAATTTAATTATTTCTTCAATAGGAGTAATATAACCCATTACATTTGATACATATGTTACTGCAACAACTTTTGTTTTATCAGTTAATACTTTTTTAAATGCATCAACTGTAATTCTGCCTGTACTATCTAATTCTATATATTTTAATACTGCTTTTTTAACTTTTGCAATATGTTGCCAAGGTAATAGATTACTATGGTGTTCAAGTTCTGAAACGATTATTTCATCACCTTCATTAATATTATCCATTCCGTAGCTCATCGCAACTAAATTTAATCCGTTACTTGCGCCTTTTGTATAAACTACTTCGTTTGTTTTTGCGTTTATGAATTTAGCTACTATTTCTCTTGTTTCTTCATATTCTTCTGTTGCGTGATAGCTTAATCCATAAACTCCACGGTTTACATTTACACCATATTTTTGATAATATTCATTTAATTTATCTATTACGCATTGTGGTTTTAAAGAAGTAGCACATGTATCTAGATATACTAGTGATGGATTATTAATTAAAACTGGAAAATCTTTTTTAAGATTTAAATCATATTTTTTCATATGCTCCTCCTTTTTATTTTATAGTGCTTTTAAAATTGAATTTGTAATTTGTTCTTTGATTTGTTCATCTTTAATACAATCAAGTAAAGGTTGAATATAGCTCATTGTCATCATTTTAGATGCTTCTGATTCACTTATACCTCTACTCATTAAATAGAACATATCTTCTTGATTTAATGAACCGATAGCTGCACTATGGCTTGCGGTTACATCATATTCGTCAATAAATAGATTTGGTTGTGCTTTAATTGCTGCATTTTTACCAATCGTTAATCCCTTTGACATTTGTCTCGCATCAGATCCTGATGCTTTTTGTTTTATTGTTCCATTGTTATCTAAATTGATTTTGCTTTCATCTTCTGCTATTGCGTAGTTTTCAATTAAACTTGTTGTATGTTTAACGGGATGATATATTTCTACTTTATTATTAATAATACCTTTTTCTCTACTAATAATAACATTAACTATATGACAATTAGAACCTATGCCTTCTAATATTATTTCTTGATTAAAATTAATTGTTTGATTTGATAATATAACGTTATATATATTTAATGTTGCGTTTGTATTAAGATATGCTTTTATAATACAATTGGTATTGGCAAAATCATTAAATGTTAATAAATTTGTTACTGAATTTTCATTTAATTCAAGGTTATATAAACTTTCTTTTTGATTTAATATTTTATATATATTTGTATTTATATTATCTTTTACATTAATAGTTAATTGATTATTATCGATATGAAGATATTGTTCACTACTTTTATTAATCTCCATTTTATTAATCATAACTATTTAATCTCTTCCTTAACTGCACAAGTGCCTAATATTCTTGCTTTAGAAGGTTCTTCATCTTCTTCAATGCCTAGTTCTTCTTTAATCCAGTCATAGCCTAGTTCATCTACTTTTTGAATTAACTCTAAACCACCACTTTTTACGACTTGTCCGTTCATTAAAATATGTACTTTATCTACACTTAAATAATCTAATAATCTTTCGTAGTGAGTAATTATTAATGCTCCAAAGTCTTCTGATTTCATTGCGTTAACATTTTCTCCTACTATTCTTAAAGCGTCAACGTCTAAGCCTGAATCAATTTCATCTAGTAAAGCAAATTTTGGTTTTAATAGTTTCATTTGAAGAATTTCGTTTCTTTTCTTTTCTCCTCCTGAAAAACCTTCGTTAACATAACGATGTGGAAGATCTGGATTCATTTTTAATTCAGATACTGCTTTATCTAATGATTTAATAAATTTAAATAATGATATTCTTTCTCCTTCAGCTAATCTTGCTTGAAGAGCTGTTTTAATAAAATCTGAATTTGTTACTCCACTTATTTCACTTGGATATTGCATCGCAAGGAATAATCCTTTTCTGCTTCTTTCATCAACTGACATTTTTAATACATCTTCACCATCAAGTAAAATTTGTCCTTCAGTTACTTGATATTTATAATGTCCCATAATTGTAGAAGCAAGTGTAGATTTTCCTGTTCCATTTGGACCCATAATTACATGGAATTCGCCTGTATTTAGTTCTAAATTTACGCCTTTTAATATTTCTTTTCCTTCAACACTTACGTGTAAATTAATAATTTGTAATTTTGACATATATACCTCTTCTAAGCTAATTGTATATTTTTACCTACTTCTAAGAATAAAGCTACTGCTTCACCATCTCTTAGAACGATTATTGCGCCTTCAGCAAATTCGATTGCCTCATCTAAGCTTGTTTGTTTTCTTTCACCTATACATATCCAACCTTGTTTTGAATCGTAATATGTATCTGCTCTTTTTAAGATTTGGATTATTTCTTTTTTATTTGGTTTATGATCTCCTAAATCAACAGTTAAATTTCCTTTTATTGTGTTAGGTAATTTAAATTTTTTAGGATACCATATTGAGCACGGAAATACACCTGATGGGTATAGTACTTCAAGTGTATCAAAATCTACTTCTACACCACCAAATGTTATTCCAAATGAAATTAATAAATTTTGTAATTCATGTTCTTTTATCATACATTTATCATAATTAAATGTTACTTTTTGATCAAGTTGATTACATGGTTCATAATTAAACCTAACCTTAACATCTAATTCTGATACGGGATGAAAGTTTTTATATCTAGCTGTATATTTAACTATAATATCAGTTTCTTTTTGATAATTATAGATTTGTTTAACATTTCTTTTTTTAGAAAAATAACTCATATACCAACTACTTAGAGGAAACATGATTAGAATGAATATTGATAAAGCTGTATATGCGGGAGAAAATGATTTATTTATAGTAAATATAATAACAAATACTAATAGTATTACAGAAAATATTGTATTTATTATTGGCATTACTATTCTTGGTTTATTTTCTTTTAGTGTTTTATCAAAGTCTTTTGGGCTATTATATTTATTCATTTTACAGTCCTCCTTTTTCAATTACTTATTATACCACTTTTTGCCTATTTAATCAAATAAAAAGTCATAACATAATTGTTATGACTTTTTTTGTTATTCTTCTTCGATTTCGTATTCTTTATATGAAGCAGATTTTGCAACTCCATCCTCAATTAGAATTGTTAATATTTTTTTAACATTACCTTTTTCTTCTGTTAAAGTAATAAATCCACCTCTATGGCCAAATGCTTCTATAGTAGCATCTTCAGCTTCATCGCCTAAATCTTTCATTACTTTTTCGTAAGTAACCCATTTCTTTTGTTCAGCTTTTTCGTTGATTTTGTCAGCGTATTTTTGATTACATTTGCTGCAACCAGTTAAGAAAGTAACGCTTAAAACAACTACTAATACTAAAGATAAAACTTTAATAAATTTTTTCATTTTAAATTTCCTCCCTTGTTAAAGTATTACTATTATAATACTTTTATGTTTTTTTTGCAAGATAATAATCTTTGAAAAAATAAAAAGGCTGAGTAATCAGCCTTTTTTTATTTTTCCTGAGGATTTCTAAAATCATACCAATAACCATCATTACGATTTATCATATTATCTCCAACGAAGCTAATTCTAATATAATAGATTTCTTTACCTTTTTCTATTTTCTTATCTGCATCTTCGATATTTTTTGCGCCTTTAAACCAATAGTAATCTATACCACCTGCTAATTTTTTCATATCATCAGGTTCACCTAATAGTTTAACAACTTCTTCGTATGACATTGTTTTTTTAATAGTATCAAAATTTTTAGGATTAACTTTTGTATTAGTTACTATTATTCCAACTACAACACCTACAAGTAGTAAGGCTATTATTGTTTCAAATATAATGAAGGTTTTATTAGATTTTTTATTTTGATTTTTATTTTGTTTCATTATCTTCCCTATAGATTATAAAGAGTAATCCATTGATAAGTATCTCTTATACATCTTATAACGTCTTTGAGCTTCTTCTTTATTTTTCTTTAATAATTCTTCAGCAGCTGCAGGGTTGATATTCTTTAATTGAGCGTAACGTGTTTCACTCATTAAGTATTCATCATATAAGTCCCAATTTGGTTCTTTAGAATCGATTTGTAATGGATTTTGACCAACTTCAGCAAGACGAGGGTCGAATCTTAATAATGTCCAGTAACCACATTCAACAGCAAGTTTAGCTTGTTCTTGAGATTTACCCATACCACGTCTTAAACCATGGTTAATACATGGAGAGTAAGCGATAACGATAGATGGTCCTGGATATGCTTCTGCTTCACGCATAGCTTTTAATAATTGTAATTGGCTAGCACCGTGTGAAACATATGCAACATATACATGTCCATAACTCATAGCGATTGCAGCTAAGTCTTTCTTCTTACCGTTTTTACCAGCAGCTGTAAATTTAGCAATTGAAGCTGTTGGACTTGATTTAGAAGATTGACCACCTGTATTTGAGTAAACTTCTGTATCTAATACTAAGATATTAATATCTTCTTGGTTTGCGATAACATGGTCTAAGCCTCCGTAACCGATGTCATATGCCCATCCGTCACCACCAAGAATCCATTGAGAACGTTTAACTAAATGATCTTTTAATCCTAATAATTTTTGTGCTCTTTCGCTTCCGCATTTTTCTAATAATGGTAATAATTCATCACGTACTTCTTTAGTAGCTTGATAATCATTTCTGTTTTCTAACCATTTTGTGAATAAGCCAGCAACTTGTTCAGAACAGCATCCTTCAGCTAATGCTTCTTCCATGATAGTAGCGATTTGATCTCTTAATGCAAGAGAAGCAACTTTCATACCGAAACCGAATTCTGCGTTATCTTCGAATAAAGAGTTAGCCCAAGCTGGACCTTTACCTTCATTATTAGTTGTATAAGGAGTAGCAGGATAACTACCACCATAGATTGAAGAACAACCTGTAGCGTTAGCAACTACCATATGATCACCGAATAATTGAGTGATTAATTTAACATAAGGAGTTTCTCCACATCCACCGCATGCACCAGAGAATTCAAATAAAGGTTGTGCAAATTGGCTGTTTTTAGGATTTGCCATCTTATCAACTAAGAAGTCTTTATAAGATACTCCGTTAAAGAAGTATTTAGCAATTTTTTCTTGTTTATTATCAAGAGCTTCAGCGATAGGAACCATCTTAAGTGCTTTTTCGCCTTTCTTACCAGGACAAGTATTAACACAAACTTCACAACCAGTACAGTCTAATGTAGAAATTTGGATTGAATATTTTAATCCTTCGAAGCCTTTACCAATAGGGTTAATAACTACTGTGCCTTCAGGAGCGTTAGCCATTTCTTCTTCTGTTGCAAGGAATGGTCTAATTACAGCATGAGGACATACGAATGAACATTGGTTACATTGAATACAGTTTTCACTAATCCATGTAGGAACGAAGTTAGCAGTTCCACGTTTTTCATGAGCTGCAGCACCATTAGGCATAGTACCATCTTCATAACCATTGAATGCAGAAACAGGTAAATCATAACCTTTAATTGCGTTAATAGGATCAGCGATTGTCTTAACGAAATGAGGACGAGATTCATCAACAGCTTTAACTTCTGCTTCTAAGTTAGCCCATTCAGCTTTAACTTCAACTTCTTGTAAACCTTCAGCACCTTTATCGATTGCATTGTAGTTTAATTGAACGATATGTTCACCTTTTTTACCATAAGTTTTAGCAGCATATTTCTTCATTAAATCTTGAGCTTCTGAATAAGGCATAATTTGTTCATTTAATTTGAAGAATGCAGATTGTAAAATAGTATTAGTACGTCCGCCTAATCCGATTTCACGTGCTAAGCTTACTGCATCGATAATATAGAATTTAGCATGTTTTTCAGCTAATTGTTTTTTGAATGAATTTGGTAAATGTTCTTCTAATTCTTCTGCTGATCTAACAGTATTTAGTAAGAATACACCACCATCTTTTAAACAACTTAACATATCATATTTTTCAACATATGATTCTAAACTACAGCTTACGAAGTCAGCTTGGTTAACTAAATAAGGAGCGTTAATTGGTTTAGGACCAAAACGTAAGTGAGAACGAGTTACGCCACCACTCTTCTTAGAGTCATAAGCGAAATATGCTTGTGCATATTGATCAGTATTATCACCAATGATTTTAATAGTGTTTTTGTTTGCACCAACAGTACCATCACTACCTAAACCATAGAATACTAATTCAGATGTACCTTCTAATAATTTGATTTCTTTTCCAACAGGAATACTTAAATGAGTAACATCATCTTCGATACCTACTGTGAATGAATCAAATGCAGCACCTACTAAATGATCAAATACAGCAATCATTTGAGCTGGTGTAGTATCTTTACTAGAAAGACCATATCTACCACCGATAATTAATGGAGCATTTTCTTTTCCATAGTATGCACTCTTAACATCTAAGTATAGAGGTTCACCGATTGAACCAGGTTCTTTAGTACGGTCTAATACAGCAATTTTTTGAACTGTAGAAGGCATTACTTTGAATAAATATTCAGTTGAGAATGGACGATATAAGTGAACAGTAACACAACCAACTTTGCGTCCATTAGCGTTTAAATAATCAACAACTTGTTTAATAGTTTCAGTAACAGAACCCATAGCGATAACAACTTCTGTTGCATCTTCAGCACCATAGTATACAAATGGAGCATAATTTCTTCCTGTAACTTCACTAATTTTAGCCATATAATCTGCAACTACTGCAGGTACAGCGTCGTAATATTTATTTTGAGCTTCTCTAGTTTGGAAATAAACGTCATCATTTTGAGCAGAACCACGAGTAACAGGGTGTTCAAATGATAAAGCACGTTTTCTAAAGTTTTCAACAGCTTCACGATCTAATAATTTATCAAATACTTCGTAATCCATAACTTCTACTTTTTGGATTTCATGAGAAGTTCTGAAACCATCAAAGAAATGTAAGAAAGGAACACTAGTTTTGATTGCAGATAAGTGTGCAACACCTGCTAAGTCCATAACTTCTTGAACACTTGATGTAGCTAACATCGCAAAACCAGTTTGACGACAAGCCATAACGTCTTGGTGGTCACCAAAAATTGATAAAGCTTGTGCAGCAAGAGCTCTTGCAGAAACATGGATAACACCTGGTAATAATTCACCTGCGATTTTATACATGTTAGGTACTTTTAATAGTAAACCTTGGCTGGCAGTAAATGTAGTAGTTAAAGCACCAGCTTGTAGAGAACCGTGAACTGAACCAGCAGCACCAGCTTCAGATTGCATTTCTACAATTTTAACAGGCATACCAAATAAATTCTTTTTACCTTTAGAAGCCCATTCTTCAGCATATTCAGCCATTGGAGAAGATGGAGTGATAGGATAAATTCCAGCTACTTCAGTAAAGGCATACGCAGCATGTGCAGCCGCTTGATTTCCATCCATTGATTGGAAAACTTTTTTTGACATAATTTTATTCCTCCTAGGTTTTATTTCGTTCTTATTATAACATAAACCCCATTTTTTTTCAAATATATTATCTTATAAGTTTTTTTTATAAAAAAAGTGAAACTAAACCATATTAGTTTCACTAATTTATCTATGCCTTTTTCAAAGATGTATCTGAGAACACTTTCTGCATCAACGCAACCCATAAACTAAACACTATTGACCAAAAAAGAATAGTTAACGCATTTGAATTTTGTGAATTCAACAACATTGTCAATATCCCTTTTGTGCCTATATTCCCCGCATTATTAATAAAATTAATAGGTATTAAATTTCCAATATTAATTAAACATATCACAAAAAACGCTGATTCAATTAATCCTAAAAATATTTTTGGTTGATATGTTGTTAAATTACCAAAAATCGATTTAATAAAAATAACAAACAATGTAATAATAAGTATTAAATATACTAACAAAATTAAAAATAAAGATAAAGGATTAATCCACAAAGTAAATAATTCATTCATTTTACCGACAAATGTTTTAGATTCTAAAGTTCTATATATATCATAATCATATTTTACATAACTGACAAACATTTTCATTAAATCTGTTAAATATATATCGTTTGAAATTTCATAGTCGTTATTTTCTAAATATCCACATTCATTTAATGTTTCAATAAATGAACCTTCTGTTAATATTTCTTCACTTTTAATTCGATATACAGGATAAACGAAAACACTTACTAAAGAAATTGTCATAATAATCAAAATAATAAAACTACAAATTTTTTTAAACATAATTACCTCCAATTTATAATTAGTATTACCATTATTTTTATTTTTATGATATAATTATCAAAAAGAGGTGTTGTTATGAAAGCTTTATTAATCGGCATCAACGCAAAATATATACATCCAACAATGTCAATATATCAACTTAAATACAATACTAATTATGAGTGTGACATTAAAGAATTTACGATTAAAGAAGGAATTGATAAAATATATTTATCAATTAAAAACTTATTATTAACTAACAATTACGATCTTATCGGTTTTTCTTGTTACCTTTGGAATATCGAATTAATATGCTCTTTATCAAAAGTTATTAAACAAAATTTTCCTAACATTAAAATACTTTTAGGCGGACCAGAAGTCTGTTATGAAGCTGATTATTTCTTTAATATTCTTCCTATTGATTACATTATTTTTTCTGAAGGGGAAGAATCTTTCGAATGTTTATTAAAATATTTAGACAACTTAATCAGCATTGATAAAGTTCCAAATTTATATTATTTAAGTAATGAAAAAGAATTAAGATATACCTATTCATCTCTTCCTGATTTATCAAAAATCAACCTTGCAACACTCCATGTAGAAGATAAAGTTAACCGAATTATATATGTAGAATCTAGTAGAGGATGTCCTTATAATTGTAGTTATTGTGTTGCATCATTAGAAAAAAGAGTTCGCTTTTTTAATAAAGAAGAAGTATTTAAAATACTATATGAATTAATGGTATCAAAAGTTAAAACAATAAAATTTTTAGATAGAACTTTTAACGCAAATGAAAAATATATGTTAGACATATTAGATTTTATTGAGAAACACAATATCTGTAGTGTATTTCAATTTGAAATTGTTATTGAGAAAATGTCTGATGAAACGATAAACAGAATTTTAAATCTAAAAAATTCTCATTTAAGATTTGAAATTGGTATTCAGTCAACAAACAATTTAACTAATGAAACAGTTGGAAGACATCAAAACTTTGATAAATTACGTGAAAAAACTTTTAAATTAAATCATTGTAATCATGTAGACTTACATCTTGATTTGATTGCTGGATTACCATATGAAGATATATCTTCTTTTAAAAGAAGTTTTAATGAAGCTTTTTTACTTGAAGGAAAAGAATTGCAATTAGGATTCTTAAAATTCTTACGAGGAACAAAAATGATGGATTACATTAATGAACATAAGTATATTTATGATAAGAAACCTCCTTATGAAATTATTCAAAATAAATATTTATCAAAAGAAGATTTATCTTTAACTCACATCATCGAGGATAGTTTAAATTATTATTATAACAATTCAACAAAAGATAATCGACAACGTTTAAAAAAGAGTTTTACTTATTTATTTAACAACAAACTTATTGACAACCCTTGGAATTTCTTTTTTGAACTATCTAATTATATTCCTAAATCAAAACAATTAAATGATTTATTTATTTCTTTTGATAATTATTTTAAAGATAAGGATTATTATAATGAAATTCATTATTTTATAATTCAAGACTATCTAGAAAATTATTTAGTTAAACCTACAATATGGTGGGGTAAAAATAATTTAATTTCAACGTATCAAGAATTAATATTAAATAATATACCTAGTTTAAATCAACACATTTTATTTAATTATTGTGTTGTTGTGGAAGGTAACAATGAAATATATGTTATAAAATATTATAATTATAAACATGATATATATATAATAAAAAAGAGTTCGTAAGAACTCTTTTATTTTTTTATAAATATTTCTTGATAAACATCCGCTTTTTTAATGTTTCTATCTAATGCAACTTTTTTCATCGCATCTTTAGAATTAAATCCTTGATCAATATAAAATTGATAATGTTCTTTAATGGTTTTTGAATTTAATTCTTCTTGTATATCAGTAGAAGTAGCTCCTTCAATTATTAAAACCATTTCACCTTTTAATTCATCTACCACTTCTAATATTTCAGAAACATGTCCTCTTAAATACTCTTCGTATTTTTTTGTTAATTCACGACATAATACCATATATCTATTTTCAAAAACTTCTAAAATAAATTCTAATGTTTCTTTTATTCGGTGAGGAGATTCATAGATAATTAAAGTTTCTGTTTTATATTTTAGTTCTTCTAACATTTGTTTTCTTTTTCCAGATCTTGAATTTAAAAAACCATGATAATAAAAACTATTAGTAGTTATACCAGAACCAACTAGCGCAGTTATTGAAGCTGATGGACCAGGAACTACAACAACATCAATATCGTTTTCGATCGCAGAACGAGACGCAAGAAAGCCAGGATCACTTATTAACGGCATCCCTGCATCGCTTACTACCGCAATATTTTTTCCGCTTTTAATTTCCTCTATTAATGGATTTGTAAGTTCATTTTCATTAAAAACATGATAGCTCTTAAGCGGTGTCTTTATATTAAAATGAGCTAATAATAATGCGGTAACACGAGTATCTTCACAATATATGCTATCAACCATTTTTAAAGTGTCAACTGCTCTAAATGTCATATCATCAAAGTTGCCTATAGGAGTACCTACTAAGTATAATTTAGCTGAATTATTTAAGTTCGTCTTTTGTCTTTTCATTAGTTTCTCCTTTGAAATTATATACTTTTAATAGTTCTTCGGTAGATTGATTATTTTCATCAGTTATATATAATGGTTGTAATATTTTTAATTGATTTGGTTTTCCGTTCTTTCGTGTTTCAATTAAAACCAGTTCTGCTTCATCTTTATTAATTGTTGAATATACATATCTAATTCTTGTTGGTTCAAGATTATTCTTTTTAAGTATTTCAACTAGTTCAAATAATCTTTCAGGGATATGTACAAATGAAAATGTTCCTCCATCTTTTAGAAGATACTTTGCGATTGCAGCAATTTCTTCGAATGTTATTTTTATTTCATGTCTTGCAATAGACTTGTATTCATTATTATTTATATTAAGTTGTTCTTTAAAATAAGGAGGATTTGTTAAAACAACATCAAATGATGATGGTAAAAAATGTTTTTTAATATTTTTCATATCATCATGTATCGGTATTATTTGTTCTTCTAAATTGTTTAATTTAACACTTTCAACAAACATATCATATATATCTTTTTGAATTTCAATTCCATATATTTTTGTATTTGTTCTTAAAGTTAAATATAGAGGTATATATCCAGTACCTGTGCCTAAGTCTATAATGTTTTTATCTTTTTGTTTGATAGTAACAAAATCTGCTAATATTGTCGAATCAGTTGAAAAGTTTAAAATAGAAGGATCAATTATAATTTTTAATCCTTCATATCCTAATAAATTAACTATTTTTTTCATGTTGTTTTGCTTTTTTATGTTTGAAGTGTTTATTTTTATTATAAGGTTTTTTCTTATGTTTCTTTTCTTCTGAACGATTTACTTCAACAACATTTGTTTTTGTTTCGATTACTACATTTTCTTCTTCGTTTAAAGGTTCAACAATTTGATTTTCTTCTTCTTTAACTTCTTCTGTATTATCTATTATTTCTACTGTAGTTACAACTTCAGTAGTTTCTTTGCCTTTTTTAAGATTTACGACTTCTACTTTTGAAGCTTCATGAGCTGTTGGCATACCATTAGGATTTTCTTGTGTTCTAACGATTTTCTTAATATAATCAACGCCTACTACTTTACAGCAATCACATGTTGGTGTTTTTACATATGTTCCTACACCAGGAATTTCTTTTCTTAATTCCTTATATAATTCGCTTTCATATGCGATACAACACATTAGTTTTCCACAAGCTCCGCTGATTTTAGCGTTATTCAAGCTCATAGATTGTTCTTTTGCCATTTTCATAGTTACAAAATCGAATTCTCTTAAATATTTTTGACAACATAATACTTGTCCACATGTTCCTATTCCGCCAATAATACGAGCAGCTTCTCTAGGACCAATTTGACGAAGTTCAATTCTTGTTTTGAATTCAGAAGCAAGAAGTTTTAATAATTCTCTAAAGTCTACGCGATCATCAGATGAATAGTAGAATATAAGTTTAGAATGATCTAATGTGTATTCACAATATAGAGGTTTCATATCTAAACTTAATTGATTAACATATTTTTTAAAAATAACAAAGTTTTTTTCTGCTTGCTCATTATTTCTTTTTTCATCTTCTAAATCTTTTTTAGTAGCTTTACGTAGAATAGGTTTTAATTCGTATTCTATTTGTTCTTCTTCGACATCTCTGTTTCCGATAATAACAAGGCCTAATTCAACACCTCTTACAGTTTCTACTACTACGTAGTCACCTTTTTCAAAAGTTGTATTAAGAGGATCAAAATAATATATTCGACCCATTCCTTTAAATTGTATTCCGACTATTGTAATCATAGTCTTATACCTCCTATAATTCTATAAATAAACTTGTATAGAATAAATCTAAATTAACATTGTAATTAAGACGTTCTTGATATTTATTTATTAATTCTAATTTTCTTACTATTTCCTGTTGATCAATAGAAGATGTTTTCACATGTGCTAATATATCTTCAAAATAACCATAACTTTGATTAGTTGTTTTCTTATATATTTCTTGATATATTAAAATTAATATGTCTAAAAAAGCACGGTGATAAAATTTTTCTGATTGATTTAATAGTAATTCTTTTGATTCAAAGTATTTAACAAAAGGATTTTTTTCCTGAATATCTTCTTTTACTATTTTTTTAGCTAAATTAAGAATATCAGCTATAATTCCTTCTTCTAAATGTTTATTTATTTCTTTTTCATCAGTTGTTATAGTTGATAAAACATAAGACATATCAAGACTAATTCCTTTATCTACAAGATTTGTGATAATATATCTTGAAGAAATAGGTTTGAAATGAATTAATTGACAACGAGATATTATAGTATCCAACACTTTTCCCTTATTTGTTGTAAGTAAAAAAGTATAGTGATTGTCAATTGGTTCTTCTAAAAACTTTAATAAGGCATTACCACCCGAATTATTAAGTTTATCTACATCTTTTACTATTGCGATTTTAGGTCCTGATTCTAAACTTGTCATAGAGAATTCAGTTATTAATTCTTCTATTTGTTCTTTTCTTATCATATCGTCAATTGGTTCAATTACTAAAACATTCAAATGACTGTTTGCGGTAACGCGATTACAAGTATTGCAACGCATACAAGGACCATTATCTTCATGGCATAATAATTTCATCGCCATATATAAAGCCATTTCATAAGTTCCGCTACCTGTATTTCCTTCAAAAAGATAGGCGTGAACTAATTTATTCTTTTTATAACTATTTTCTAAAATAGTTAAAATATCTTTTTGATATACTGATAGTTCTGATATTTTCATATTTATTGTTCCTTTACAAAATTCATTATTATTTCAACAGCTTGATTACAAACTTCTTCTTTAGAACATTCTCCATTAATAACTTTAATTCTTTGAGGAAATTGTTGTGCAAGATATTGATATCCACGATATACTTTTTCTTGGAATGATAATCCTTCTAATTCTAAGCGGTCTAATTCACGGTTATCTAATGATATTCTTGATAGTCCTACCTCAGGTCTAACTTGAACAAATAAAGTTAAATCAGGAAGTTTTCCTTCTACTGCAAACATATTTAAATTATAAATTTCTTCTATTCCAATATTACGCGCAAGACCTTGATATACAAGTGAACTATCTAAAAATCTATCACATAATACAATATTTCCTTTTTCAAGAGCAGGTAAAACTGTTTTAATTAAATGTTCTCTTCTACTTGCGGCATATAATAAAGCTTCAGTACGGTCATCCATTCCTAGATTTTTAGGATCTAATATTAATGTTCTTATTTTTTCAGCGATTGTACTTCCACCTGGTTCTCTAGTCAAAGTAACTGTATATCCTGCTTCTTCTAAAATTTGTTTTGCTTTTGCAATAACGCTTGATTTTCCAGATCCATCATTTCCTTCAAATGTTATAAATAAACCTTTCATAACAAATACCTCTTCTTATGTTTTTATCATTATATATATTATAACACGAATTACTCGTTTCTTAAAGTAAAACGTTATGAAAATTTTTTAATATTTTTAAAAAAATATACAAATAATATAATGAGGTGATAAAATGAATAAATATTTTAAAAACGGCATTTTTAATAATCTAGGAAAAAAATATTATGAAGATGTAGAAATAAGTAAAGAATTAGATGAAGAAAAAGAAACGAAGCAAGATAAATTAGATGACGCTGCTTCTTCAGCTTATAACAAAGCTCAACGAAAAAGAAAGAATAAAGAAAAACAAGTTCAAAATAAAAAAGTAAGATAATATCTTACTTTTTTTAATACCATATATTATATAAATATAAGCCTTGTGCAGGAGCAGTCCATGGAACAAGCTTTCTATTCTTAGATTCAATAATATTAATAACTTCTTTAGGCTCTATTTTACCTGAACCTACTTTAATCATTAACGCAACAATAATTCTTACCATATTATGTAAGAAACCATCACCTATTATCGAGAAAGTTAAAATATTGTTTTCTATTGATAAGTCAAATGATTCAATTGTTCTAATCATATTATCTTCTTTTTTCTTAGAAAAACTAGTAAAATCATGTGTTCCTATTATATATGTCATAGCTTCCTTTATTTTAGATATATCTAATTTATATGGATAAAAATATTGATAATTCGCTTTTAAAGGATCATATTCATTTAGGGATACAATATAGCGATATTCTTTTTTCTTTGCTGAAAGTCTTGCGTGAAAAGTTTCATCTGTAATTTCCACTTCTTTTATATATATATAAGGAGAAACCCTTTTATTTAGAATTTTCTTTAAAGATTGTGGAGGTATATATATATCTGTATCAAAATGAGCGTATTGATTTACCGCATGCACTAACGCATCAGTTCTTCCTGCGCCTTTTATCAACACTTCTTTTTTAAATATTAATTTTAAAGCTTCTTCAATAGTACCTTGTATTGATACTAATTTAGTCTGTCTTTGAAATCCGTGGAATGTAGTTCCATCATAACTTATTACTAATTTATATCTCATTATAATATACCTCTATTTAGCAAAACAGTTACTGTTATTACAGATATCATAATTAGTAATCCAAATGAAATCATCAATATATCTTTAACTGTCATTTTTGAAACATTTATTTTTGTTCTTGGAGCGCCAGGTATATATCCTCTTGCTTCCATCGCATCGGCAAGGTCAGTTGCACGTTTAATTGAGATAACAAACATTGGAATTAATAATGATATTATTTGTCTAATTTGATTACCTAGCTTACCTTCATTAAAATCAGCGCCTCTTGATGCTTGAGCTTTTAAAATTTTATCTGTTTCATTAAATAATGTAGGAATAAATCTTAATGATATTGACATCATCATTGCGAAAATGGAAGTTTTTATTTTTAATTTTTCTAAAGGTTTTAATAATCCTTCTATTCCGTTTGCAAGATCAGTAGGCTTAGTTGTTAATGATAGAATTGTTGATGTTAATATTACTATTAATAGTCTTATTATTAATAGTATTGCCATATATAGACCACTTTGATAAAACTTAATATTGTACGTAACTAAAGTGTTATCAATAATTGAATATTGTAATATATATATACATGTTATTAATATTATTATGAAAAAGAAAGTTTTAAAAGGTAAATATTTTCTGATTGAGAAAAATAATATTAATATTCCTATAACAATAATAATATTTAAATATGAGAAATTCATTGTTAATTGATAATATATATCCGGATTGTCTCTATTTATCAATAATTGAATTACCCCCGCAAATACTGCTATGAAAACCATTTGTTTTAAGCTTTTTAAAAAATTAATAATAGGAACTTTGGTTAATATTATTAAAGTTAAAACTATTAATCCCATTACGCCTAATATTATATAGCTATATAATATTAAATCTCCTTTAGTAGGAACAACAAATGCTGCTATCATCATTAGTAATGTAAATACAATTTTTGTTTTAGGATCTAATTTATGTATTATACTATTACCATGATAATATTGACCGAATACCATTTTATCATTCATATCGGTCACCTTTTTTAATTAACTCTAGAAGTTCCTCTTTTGATAGAGGTATTGATTCATAGTCAATTAATCCTTTTAATTTCAATTCTGAGGCTAATTTAGCCGCATTTGGCAAGTCTAAAGAATATTTGTTAATAAGTGTAGGGTTATTAAATAATTCTTTTGTTGAACCATCAAAAACAATATTACCCTCACTTAATACTATTACTCTTGTTGCGTGTTTTGCGACAATGTTCATATCATGAGATATTACTATTATTGTTTTATTTGTTTCTTTTCTAATATCTTCCAATAATTGTAATAGTTCAAGTTTCCCTTTTGGATCTAATCCTACAGTAGGTTCATCTAATACTAATATATCAGGATTACTTGCAAGAACTCCTGCTATTGCAACTCTTCTCATTTGACCACCGGATAAAGCAAATGGAGATTTTTCATATATTTCTTTTGGTAAACGAACTAACTCACATGATTTTATTGCTGCTTCTTTTGCTTCTTCTGAAGTTTTACCAAAGTTTTTTGGTCCAAACATTACATCTTTAATAACAGTTTCTTCAAATAATTGATATTCAGGAAATTGAAATACTAATCCAACTTGACTTCTAATATGTTTAACTGATTTACCTTTTTTAACTAATTCGTTATTAAAATATAATTTACCATCTGTAGGATATAATAAAGCGTTTAAATGTTGAACTAATGTTGTTTTCCCACTTCCTGTATGTCCTACTATAAATATAAATTCATTTTTTTCATTAATATTTAAATTAATATTCGATAATGTTGATTTGGAAGCTTTTTTAGAATATTTAAAACTTACATCTTGAAAGTTAATTCCCATAAAGCCTCACATATTTTATCTCTATTTTTAATATTTTCATTTTTTAAAGAATCTATAATTTCTATTCCTTCTAATGTAACTAACCCACAAGCTTCCAATAATTGAGTGTTTTTAAATACATTATTAGGAGTATCAGATAAAACTACTTTTCCTTCGTTAATAACCATTACTTTATCAGCAAAAACAGCTTCTTCTAAATTATGAGTTATAACTATAATAGTTTTATTTTGTTTTTCCTTTAGTTCTTTAATTGTATTAATTACTTCTTTAGTACCTAACGGGTCTAACATTGATGTTGATTCATCGAATATTATTAATTCATTTTCCATTGCAAGGGCACCTGCTAAAGCAACTCTTTGCTTTTGCCCTCCAGATAAAAGTTCAGGATTACTATCTAAATATTTTTCCATATTTAACATTTTAATGTACTTATTTATTTGACAGTTCATCTCATCAATAGACATACATCTGTTTTCTAATCCAAAAGCTATATCATCTTTAACAGTAACTCCTACAAATTGATTATCCGGATTTTGAAATATGATGCCCATTTTTAATCTTAGTTCATCTATTGTTTCTTCCGATACTAAAGTATCATTAATATATATATTTCCAGAATTAGGAGTTAATAAACCCATAATCAGTTTTGCAATAGTGCTTTTACCACTACCGTTATGGCCAAGTATTGCAATCATTTCATTATTATTAATAGTAAACGATACGTTTTTTAATACATTTTCTTCATCTTCATAATTAAATGAAACGTTTTTAAATTCTACTTTCATATTTAACTCCTTTCTTTATATATATATTATACCACTTTTTAGCTTCTTTTTCAATTGTTAAACAAAAAAAGGAATATTGAATTCATTTGTTTTTAAACAAATTCAATGTTCCTTTTCTATTATATAATAATATCTATTAAATTCATTAATCCTATTACTATTTTTTCAACTACAAAAATTAATAAAGAACCTGTTCCAAGTGCACTTCCGATAATATTACTTACAATAATAATACCGAATATAATTATCATTCCATATTTTTGATATGACATATATTTATAATACGATTCATTAGGTAAAAATATTCCTACTATTTTAGATCCATCCAGTGGAGGTACAGGTATTAAGTTGAATATTCCTAAACTTACATTTATTCTTGCAAGATACAAAAAGAAAGTATATAAAATTAAACATATAATATTATTAAACTTACTTGTTATTACTACTATTATTAATGATAAAAAAGCTATAATAAAATTAGTTAATGGTCCTGCAAGTGCAACTAAAGCCATTCCTTGTTTAGGTTTTCTATAATATAAAGGATTGACTCTTACTGGTTTTGCCCATCCAAATCTAAAAAATATTAAACATAGAAGTCCTACTAAATCAAAATGTTTCATTGGATCTAATGTTAATCTTCCTTCATCTTTAGGAGTAGGATCTCCTAATAAATATGATACATATCCGTGTGCTAATTCGTGTAATACTATTGCAATAAAAGCACAAGGTACTGTTATTAATAACCCTATTAATTGCATATCCTTTTTAATCCCTTTCTTTAATTTAATATTATTATACACAAATTCATTTACTTTTACAATTATAAAGATAGAAAAAATCAGGTTCGTTAGAACCTGATTGTTTTATTAAATAAATTCAATGATTGCCATTTCAGCAGCGTCACCGCGTCTAGGACCAAGTTTTAAAACTCTTGTATATCCACCGTTACGGTCAGCATATTTAGGAGCAATTTCATTAAATAATTTTTGTAAAGCATATTGACCTTGTTCATCAGTTTCAAAACGGATGAATGAAGCTGCTTGACGGCGAGAAGCAAGAGTATTTTTCTTACCTAAAGTAACCATTTTATCAGCAACACGTTGCAAGTCTTTAGCTTTTTCAAGAGTAGTTTCAATTCTACCATTTAAAATTAAATCTGTAATTAAGTCGCGGAATAAAGCTTTTCTTTGACTAGCTTTACGACCAAATGTACGATATCCTAATGCCATAGTTTTGTTCTCCTTTTATTCTTCATCATCATCTTCATCGTCATCATCAAATGAAGAAGTGCTATTTTTTAAATCTAATCCAATTTCTCTAAGTTTTTGAACAACTTCTTTTAATGATTTACGTCCTAGATTACGAACTTTCATCATTTCTTCTTCTGTCTTTTGAGTTAATTCTCCAACTGTATTAATATTAGCGCGTTTTAAACAGTTATATGAACGAACTGATAAATCTAAATCTTCGATCTTCATATCTAATTTGCTATTAGTTACTTTTTCTTCTTTTTGAATCATGTATTCACGCTCTTGAATATATTCATTAAGATTTTGAATAACCATAAAATGAGATACTAAGAATTTAGATGCTAACGCTAAAGCGTTAGTTGCAGTAATACTACCATTAGTCCAAACTTCCATTGTTAATAAATCACAATCGAAGTTATCTTCATAACGTGTTTTAACTACATCATACTTACATCTTAAAACTGGAGTAAAAATTGAATCTATTGGAAGACGATCAATAACACGAGCATTACCTTCTTTACAGAAGCGTTTATTTTCTTCTGCACTTACATATCCTACACCGTTTCTAACAAATAAGTTCATATGAACTTTAGCTCCAGGAGCTAATGTTAAAATTGGTTGTTCAGGATTTACTACTTGAATATCTTCAGTAGATGCTGTATTAATATCACCTGCAGTGATAACTTTTTCATATACTAAACTTCCATCTTTATTTAATTTCTTTTGTGCTTCTAAAGATGGTAATTCAACATCTAATTCTAAACGATATTGATCTTCTGGTTGTCCATAGTCACCATGAAGATTTTTATCAGCATTAATAGTAAAGATAATGTTCTTTAAATTTAAGATAATTTCAGTAACATCTTCTCTTACACCTTCAACTGCACAGAATTCATGATGAACTCCGTCCATTTCAATCGCGAAAATGGCTGCACCAGGAAGGCTTGATAACATTACACGACGAAGTGAGTTACCGATTGTCATACCATAACCACGTTCAAGTGGTGAAATTTTTAATTTACAGTAATTACTATCATCAACACAATTGTCTTTTACAATTTCAAGTGTTGGTGTAATAAATTCAGGTCTTCTCATTTATTTCCTCCTTGATTATAAATGATTTTTAATGTTTAAACTTCCCAACAAAAATAAATATTTATTATCCGCGAGGAGCTTTAGGTGCACGGCAACCATTATGAGGAACTGGAGTAACGTCTTGAATAGAAACGATATCTAAACCAGCTACTTGTAAAGAACGGATTGCAGCTTCACGACCAGGTCCTGGACCTTTAACAACTACTTCAACTTTTGACATACCATTATCGATAGCCACTTTAGCACATGCTTCAGAAGACATTTGTGCTGCGAATGGAGTAGATTTTTTACTACCTTTAAAACCAACTGCACCAGCGCTGCTCCATGCAACAACATTACCAGCTGGGTCTGTAATAGTTACAATTGTATTATTAAATGTTGAATGAATATGTGCCACACCAAGGGGAATATTCTTCTTAACACGACGTTTACGAACTACTTTACGAGCCATTTTATTCTAGCCTCCTATTTCTTCTTATTAGCTACTGTCTTAGCAGGGCCTTTACGAGTACGTGCATTTGTTTTAGTTCTTTGTCCACGAACTGGTAAACCCTTACGATGACGTAAACCACGGTAACTACCAATTTCCATTAATCTCTTAATGTTCATAGCAGTTTCACGACGTAAGTCACCTTCAACTGGATATTTAGCTACTTCTTGACGAATTAATGTTAATTCGTTTTCTGTTAAATCTTTTACTCTTTTGTTTGGATCAATATTACAATCAGCTAAGATTTTTGCTGCTGTTGCTCTACCAATACCATAAATATATGTTAATGAGATTCCAACACATTTATTACTTGGAATATCTACACCTGATATACGTGCCATATTTGTATAAGCCTCCTATTTTAGCCTTGTCTTTGTTTGTGTTTAGGGTAAGCTGAGCAGATTACCATAACACGTCCATGTCTTTTAATTACTTTACATTTGTCACAAATGGGTTTAACTGATGGTCTAACCTTCATTTTGAGCCTCCTATTGTTAATTTTTTTACTTATGACGATATGTTATTCGTCCACGTGTTAAATCGTATGGTGATATTTCAACAGTCACTTTATCACCTGGTAAGATGCGTATCATGTACATACGGATTTTACCAGAAACGTGGGCTGTAATGATTTGTCCGTTTGTTAGTTTTACTTTAAAAACTGTGTTGGGCAAAACTTCAACGACTGTTCCTTCCATTTCAAAAACATCATTTTTAGACACTATTTGTTCTCCTTTAATTTTGTTAATATTTCATATCCATCTTTAGTAATCACTATTGAATGTTCATAGTGAGCACTTACTTTTCGGTCAGCTGTTACAGCTGTCCATCCATCTTTTAAAATATTTACTCGATGTGTTCCCATGTTTACCATCGGTTCAATTGCAAGAGTCATTCCTTCTTTCAAGATAGGTCCTCTTCCTGGTTGTCCATAATTTGGAACAGCAGGATCCTCATGTAAATCTCTACCTACACCGTGTCCCGTATATGTAAGAACCACTGTGTATCCAAATTGTTTTACATAAGACTCTATCGCGTGAGAAATGTCTGATAATCTATTTTCAGGACGAGCATATTTAAGTCCTTCAAATAATGATTGTTTTGTCACTTCTATTAATTTTAAGCGATCCTCACTTACATTGCCACAAGGATGAGTTTTCGCACAATCTCCATGATATCCTTTATATTCGGCACCAATATCAATAGAGATGATATCACCATCTTTTAAAATTATTTTATCACTTGGAATACCATGCACAACAACTTCATTTATTGATGCACATATAGTTGCAGGGAAACCATTATAGTTTAAGAAAGATGGTTTTGCACCGTGAGATACAATAACATCGTACGCTATTTTATCTAATTCTTTAGTTGAAATACCAGGTCGTATCGCTTTTCTTATTTCTTCATGAGCCAAAGCCACTATATGACCCGCTTCTCTCATTAAAGCTATCTCTCTTTGACTTTTATATTTAATCATTATGCCTCCAACTTTTTAATTATTTCTTCGACTACAGCAGGAATTGTTCCATTTGAATCAATAGAAATTAATTTTCCAAGTTTATCATAATATTCAATTAAAGGTTTTGTTACATTATTATAAACCTCTAATCTCTCTGTAATTGTTTCAAGGTTATCATCTTGACGAGTGTATAATTTTTCACCACAAGTATCACATATTCCTTCTTCTTTTGGAGGACAAGAAATTAAATTATAACTTTTACCGCATTTACACATTCTTCTATTAATGATTCTTTTTATGACTAATTCTTCATCAACTTCTAAATTTATTGCGGCATCTAATTCTATGTTTAACTTATTTAATAATTTTGTAAAAGCTTCACCTTGTTCAATAGTTCTAGGAAAACCATCTAACAAGAAACCGTTTTTACAATCATCTTGTGAAATTCTATTTTTTACTATTTCAATAGTTACATCATCAGGTACTAAATGACCTTGATTAATATGGAAAGCAGCTATTTTTCCAAGTTCAGTGCCTTCCGCCATTTCTTTTCTAAACATGTCACCCGTAGAAATATGGGCTATGCCGTATCTTTTTTTAAGTTCTACGGCATAAGACCCTTTTCCAGAACCGGGGGCACCCATAATAATTAAGTGCATATATCAACTTCCTATTCTATAAAACCGTGGTATTCCTTAGATTGAGCGGCAGTTTGAATTTGTTTGATTGTTTCAACAGCAACACCAACAACAATCATAAGACTTGTTCCACCGATTTGAACAGATGCAGGTAATCCTGGGAATATCCAACCAATAATGATTGGTAAAGAAGCTAATACTGTTAAGTATGTAGCACCTAATAAAGTTACTTTAAATAATACTTTTGAAATGTATTGTGCAGTAGCTTCACCAGGTTTAACACCAGGAATAAATGCATTTTGTTTCTTTAAGTTATCAGCCATTTTATCTGGATCGATTTGCATAAATGAATAGAAGAATGCAAATACGAAGATTAAAATAACATAAATTGCATAACCAATTGGTTGAGAATAACTAAATATGATATTCCACCATTCACTAATATTAGCATTATTAGTTGAAGCAAAATTAATAATAGTTAGTGGTACAGATAATAATGTTGATGCAAAGATAACAGGAATAACTGAAGCAGAATTTAATTTAATTGGAATATTAGATTCTTGATTTCCTATTAATTTTGCAGATGCAGGACGGTTTGCATATTGAATTGGAATTTTTCTCATTAAACCTTCCATCCATACTACACCAATAATAATTAAGATAAAGAATAATAACAATAAAGCATAGTAAATACCAGCTTGAGCTAATTGACCTTTTTCACGGTATGCAGAAGATTCACCTAGGAAGAATTCGTATAGAGAAGTCATCATACCAGGGAAACTAGAAATAATACCTGCAGCGATCAAAATTGAAGAACCATTACCAATACCACGCATTGTAATTTGGTCAGCTAACCAAAGCATAAATGCTGTACCAGCAGTTAATACTAACGCCATATAAATGAATGTGAAAATATTAATATCTGCATTTCTAATATATTGGAAATATTCTAAACCGCCATTTACTTCAAAACCTATGATAATTGCTAAACCTTGAACGAAAGCAAGGAATAATGCAATATATCTTGTCCATCTATTTAATTTTTCTTTACCTGCTTCGCCTTCTTCGGCCCATTCCTTGAATTGAGGAATGATATCCATTTGTAATAATTGAACTACAATTGAAGCGGTAATGTATGGGCTAATACCTAAAGCAACTATAGAGAAACTTGATAAAGCATCACCTGTGAATATATTTAAGAAACCAAATAGATTTTCTTCATTACCAGTTTTATTAAAGTTAATAAATGGTAATTTAATATATACACCAATTCTCCATATTAATAAGCATAATGCAGTAAAAGCAATACCGCCTATTATTCTTTTATATTTATCCCAAAACTTTTTCATCCTTAACTACCTCAACAGTTCCACCAGCAGCTTGAATTTTTTCAACTGCTGATTTAGAGAATTTAACAGCTTTAACTGTTAATGCTTTTGTGCATTCTCCATCACCTAAAACTTTTACGCCTTCGTATTCTTTTTTAACTAAGCCAGCTTGTGCTAATGCTGCGAAATCAACAATTGCACCAGCTTCAAATCTTTCGTTAATATCACCTAAGTTAACTACAGCATATTCTTTTCTACTAATATTTGTAAATCCACGTTTTGGAAGACGTTTGAATAAAGGAGTTTGACCACCTTCAAAGTTAGTACGACCTAAGCCACCAGGACGAGCATTTTGACCTTTATGACCTCTTGTACTAGTTTTACCCATTCCGCTACCAACACCACGACCTACACGTTTTTTATAGTGTCTAGCACCTGCTACAGGTTTTAATTCATGTAATTTCATAGAGTGCCTCCTATGCTTCTTCAACGCTTACTAGATGAGCAACAGTTTTTACCATGCCTCTAATAGCAGCGTTATCAGGTTTAACAACAACTTGTTGTAATTTTGTTAAACCTAAAGCTTTTATAGTTAATCTTTGATTTTTAGGACAAGCGATTGGACTTTTTACTAATTTAATTTTTAATGTGTTTCCCATACTTCACCCTCCTAAAGAATTTCTTCTTTTGCCTTTCCTCTTAATGCAGCTACTTCTTCAGCTGTACGAAGATCAGATAAAGCTTTGAATGTTGCACGAACGATATTAATCTTAGTGTTTGAACCTTGAGATTTAGAAACGATATCTTTAATACCAGCTAATTCAACTACGTTACGAACTGGACCACCAGCTACGATACCAGTACCTTCTGGAGCAGGTTTAAGGAATACTTTACCAGCACCATGAATACCAATATTTTCATGTGGAATAGTTGTTCCAACGATAGGAACTGTAATAATATTCTTTTTAGCATCTTCAACAGCTTTTTTAATTGCTTCAGGAACTTCTTGAGCTTTACCTGTTCCGAAACCAACATGACCTTGATAGTCACCTACTACTACTAAAGCAGCAAAACGCATTCTTCTACCACCTTTTACAACTTTAGTTACACGGTTGATAACTACTACACGTTCTTCAAATTGTTTTTCTTTTTGAGAAACATTAACTTGATTATTCATGCTTGTTACCTCCTAAAATTTTAATCCGGCTTCACGAGCTGCTTCAGCTAACGCTTGAACACGTCCGTGATAAATGAATCCGCCGCGGTCAAATACTACATTTTCGATACCTTGTGCTTTAGCTCTTTCAGCAACTAATTTACCTACTGCTTTTGCAGCTTCAATATTTGAACCGATTTCAAATTTATTTCCATTTTCGAATGTAGAAGCAGAAACTAATGTAACGCCTTTAACATCATCGATAATTTGTGCAGAAATATGTTTATTTGATCTAAATACTGCAAGACGTGGTCTTTCAGCAGTACCGCTTACTACTTTACGTACGCGTTCATGACGAACTCTACGTGCGATTTTCTTATCTTTTTTAACGATCATCTTACTAGTCTCTCCTTCCTATTTAGCTTTCTTTCCTTCTTTACGACGGATATATTCGCCACGATAGTGAATACCTTTTCCTTTATAAGGTTCAGGTTTACGAATTTGACGAACTTCTGCCGCATACTCACCAACAACTTGTTTATCAGCACCAACGATATGAATTTCAGTTGGAGTTGCACAAGTTACAGTAAGACCTGCAGGTACAGGCATATTAACTGGGTGTGAATAACCAGCACTTACTACAAGAACATTTCCTTGCATTTGAGCACGGTAACCTACACCTTCAATTTCTAATACTTTTTCAAATCCAGCACTAACGCCTACAACCATGTTGTTGATAAGTGCTCTAGTTGTTCCATGCATTGCACGGTGTTCTCTAGAATCACTAGGACGTTTAACTACTAATTCATTTCCATTAATTTCAATTGTTAATTCAGGGTTTACGTTTAATTTTAATTCACCTTTAGGACCTTTAACTGTAAGAAGAGTACCTTCTAAGTTAACACTAACACCTTCAGGAATAATAACTACTTTATTACCTATTCTTGACATTAGTAACTCCTAACTACCAAACGAATGCGATAACTTCGCCGCCAAGCTTTTGTTTACGAGCTTCACGGTCAGTCATGATTCCGTTTGATGTTGAAATAATAGCGATACCTAAACCATTTAATACTTTAGGTAATTCGTTAGCTTTTGCATAAACTCTAAGACCAGGCTTAGAAATTTTCTTTAAACCCTTAATAACTCTTTCTTTATCAACGTACTTAAGAGTTACTTTAATAACACCTTGTTTTCCGTCTTCTACTTTTTCATATTCAGCGATATAGCCTTCATTCTTTAGAACTTCTAAAATTTCTAATTTTAGACGAGATGCTGGCATAGAAACAGATTCATGTTTCATTTGGTTAGCATTTCTAATTCTTGTAAGCATATCAGCAATTGGATCAGTCATTGACATTGCTAAGACCTCCTTCTACCAACTTGCCTTTTTAACGCCAGGGATTAGTCCTTCATAAGCTAATTCTCTGAAGCAAATTCTGCAAATTTTGAATTTGCGATATACAGAGTGAGGACGTCCACAACGTTCGCAGCGAGTATAATTTCTTGTACTAAATTTTGCATTTCTATGAGCTTTTACTTTTAATGATGTTTTAGCCATAATTTATCTCCTTACTTCTTTTGAAAAGGCATATCTAATGCTTGTAATAAAGCAAAGCCTTCTTCATCAGATTTTGCAGTAGTAACAATTACGATGTCCATACCACGAATTTTTAATACTTTATCATAAACGATTTCAGGGAAAATTAATTGTTCTTTAATACCTAAAGTATAATTTCCTCTTCCGTCAAATGAATTAGGATTAACTCCGCGGAAGTCTCTTACACGTGGAAGAGAAATTGAAACTAATTTATCATAAAATTCATACATTTTTTCACCACGTAATGTAACTTTAGCACCAATTGACATACCTTCACGAAGTTTAAATACAGCAATTGATTTTTTAGCTTTAGTTACTAATGGTTTTTGACCTGTAATAGCTTTTAAATCTTCACATGCAGCATCTAGTAATTTAGAGTTAGTGATAGCATCACCAACACCCATATTAACAACGATTTTATCAATCTTAGGAACTTGCATAACAGTTGTATAACCGAATTTTTGAGTTAAAGCTGGAATTACTTCTTCTTTATATTTTTGTAAAACACGATTCATTTTCTTTCAAGCTCCTTTCTTACTTAATTACAGTACCAGAAAGTTTGCAATAACGAACTTTCTTACCGTTTTCAATTTTATAACCAAGTTTAGTTGGTTTCTTTTCAACTGGATCTAAATATGCAACGTTAGAAGCATGGATTGGAGCTTCTTTCTTTGTAATACCGCCATCAGGATTAGCATTTGATGGACGATTGTGTTTAGTTACAATATTTACACCTTTAACTACAACTCTGTTAGTTTTATAAAGAACTTGTAAAACTTCACCAGTTGTATATACTCCATTAACTGGAGCATGTTTACCTGCAATAACAGCAACGATGTCACCTTTTCTTAATTTCATAATGCTACCTCCATCCTATAGTACTTCTGGTGCAAGAGATACAATTTTCATGAAATCTTTTTCACGTAATTCTCTAGCAACAGGGCCGAAGATACGAGTTCCACGTGGGTTATGGTCTTCTTTAACGATAACTGCAGCGTTATCATCAAATTTAATATAAGAACCATCAGCTCTTCTTACAGCTTTTTTAGTACGTACTATAACAGCTTTTACTACGTCACCTTTTTTAACTTGTCCGCCAGTTGTAGCAGACTTAACAGAACATACACAAATGTCACCGATACTAGCAACTTTATGTCTTGTACCGCCTAAAATTTTAATAATCAAAAGTTGTTTTGCGCCTGAGTTATCAGCTACATTTACTCTAGTTTCTTGTTGAACCATGAAGCACCTCCGATTATATTATTACAGCTTCTTGAACAACTTTAACTAAACGGAAACGTTTTGTTTTAGATAATGGACGAGTTTCCATAATTTCAACTGTGTCTCCAACTTTAGCGATATTTTGTTCATCATGAGCTGTAAATTTCTTTGAATATTTTACTCTTTTTCCATATAAAGGATGTTTACGATAAGTTTCAATTTTAACTGTGATTGTTTTATCATTAACAGCAGAAACTACAACACCTACATATGTTTTACGACTATTTCTTTCTTCCATAAGTTACCTCCGATTACTCGCTAACCTTACTACGTTCTGTTAATACAGTGTAGCATCTAGCGATTTCTTTTTTAACTTTCTTTAATTGAGCAGTGTTTTCAAGTTTACCTACTGCAGCTTGGAAGCGTAGGTTGTATAGTTCTTGTTTTAAATCATTAACTTTGTTTTCGATTTGTTCGTTAGATAAATCGCGAATTTTATTTACATTTGATTTCTTTTCAACGATTTTCTTAGTAACTTTCTTATCAGCTTTCTTTTCTCTAGCCATTAACGATCACCACTTTCTTTAACAACAAATTTTGTTCTAACTGGTAATTTGTGAGATGCAAGTCTGCAAGCTTCACGAGCGATTTCTTCAGAAACTCCACCAATTTCGAACATAACTGTTCCATTTTTAACTACTGCAACATAACCATCAGGAGAACCTTTACCAGAACCCATACGTACTTCTAATGGTTTTTTAGTTCTAATATTGTGAGGGAAAATTTTAATCCAAACTTTACCATCACGTCTCATATAACGAGTCATTGCGATACGAGCAGCTTCAATTTGACGGTCAGTAACCCATGCACCATCAAGTGATTGAAGACCGAATTCACCGAATGTTACGTTTCTTAAGCCTTTAGCTCTACCTTCATAACTAACACGATGAGGACGACGATATTTTGTTCTTTTAGGCATCAACATGATTACTTAACCTCCTTTTTATTTTTTGTAGGAAGAACTTCACCTTTGTTAATCCAAACTTTTACACCTAATTTACCATAAGTTGTAGCAGCTTCTGCAGTTGCATAATCAATATCTGCTCTGAAAGTATGTAGAGGAACACTTCCTTCAATATAACCTTCACTACGAGCGATTTCAGCACCGCCTAAACGACCAGAAACCATTGTTCTGATACCTTTAGCACCAGCTTTTAAAGCTTTAGAGATAGCCATTTTTTGAACACGACGGAATGAAGCTCTGTTTTCAAGATCTTCAGCCATTTTACGAGCAACGATAACTGATGTTTTATCAGCAACATTTGCTTCAACGCCTACAACTGTGATAAATACACTTTTACCTGTAAGTTTTTCAAGTTTCTTAACAGCTTCGTTCTTTTTAGCACCATCTTTACCAATAACGATACCAGGTTTTGCAGCATGTAATAATACAACTACTCTTCTACCTGTTCTTTTGATTTCAATACGAGATACATATGCAGCTTTGTAGAAATCATTTAAGAAATCACGGATTTTTAAATCTTCTAATAATAAATCAGCAACTTTTGTTTTTGGTGCATACCATTTAGCATCCCATTCACGAATGATACCGATTCTTAATCCATTAGGACTTACCTTTTGACCCATACGTTACCTCCTATTCCTTTTCTGCCACTACAACTGTTAAGTGGCTTGATCTTTTTAAGATACGATTACCGCTACCCTTTGCACGAGCACGGAATCTTTTTAATGTTGCGCCAGGATTTACAAAAATTTCTTTAACAAATAATTTTTCAACATTTAATTCTTTTACAGCAGCATTAGCAACTGCAGAATTTAAAGTTTTTAAAACTACTAAAGAAATTGGACTTTCAAGACCATATAAAATACCTAATGCTTGACCAACACTTTTTCCACGAATTAAATCTACAACAAGTCTAGCTTTACGTGGAGACATTCTAACTGATTTAGCAACAGCTTTTGCTTCTCTTAATTCACTCATTTATTTCTGCCTCCTATCTCTTATCTGCTTTCTTATCTTTTCCGTGGCCACGGTATGTTCTTGTTGGTGCAAATTCACCAAATTTATGACCTACCATGTCTTCAGTAACATATACAGGGATATGTTCTTTACCATTGTAAACTGCAACTGTATGTCCTACAAATTCAGGATATATAGTTGATCTTCTTGACCAAGTTTGAATAACTTTCTTTTGATTTTGTTCATTTAATTTAAGAACTTTGTTATATAAATGTTCATCAATAAATGGACCTTTTTTAAGTGAGCGTGACATACTTGGACCTCCTAACCGTTTCTACGACGAACAATAAGATCGTCTGATTTATTTTTTGTTTTTCTAGTCTTTTGACCAAGAGCAATTTTGCCCCAAGGAGTCATTGGAGACTTACGACCGATTGGTTGACGGCCTTCACCACCACCATGAGGGTGATCATTAGGGTTCATAACTGAACCACGAACAGTTGGACGAACACCCATATGACGAGTACGACCAGCTTTACCAATATTAACTAGTGAGTAATCAATATTACCAACAGTACCGATTGTTGCACGGCAAACACCTAAGATACGACGAACTTCGCCGCTTGTTAAACGAACAAGAACGTATCTTTCTTCACGACCTAAGATTTGAGCACTACTACCAGCTGCTCTAACTAATTGGCCACCATGACCTGGATGTAATTCAATATTATGTACAGTTGTACCAACAGGAATTTGTGCTAATGGTAAACAGTTACCAATACGAATATCTACATTTTCACCAGAAACAACTTTTGCACCAACAGTAAGATCTTTTGGAGCAATAATATAACGTTTTTCACCATCTGCATATTTTAATAAAGCAATATTTGCACTTCTGTTTGGATCGTATTGGATACTTTCTACTGTTGCAGGAATATTATCTTTATTACGTTTAAAGTCGATGATACGATATTTTCTTTTTTCGCCGCCGCCTTTATGACGAACAGTGATTCTACCATTTGCATTACGTCCACCTTTTTTACTAAGAGGCGCAAGTAAGCTTTTTTCAGGTGTACTAGAAGTGATTTCTTCATTAAGAAGAGTAGTCATTCCACGACGACCATTTGTAGTTGGTTTATAATTCTTAATAGCCATTTTACCTTTCCTCCTAATTATACTTCGAATACATCGATAGTTTGTCCAGGAACAAGTCTAACGATAGCTTTTTTATAAGCTGACTTAAATCCTTCATATCTTTGCATTCTTTTTGCTTTACGATGTACGTTAATAGTTCTAACTTCTACAACATTTACATTGAAGATTTTTTCAACTGCTTCTTTAATTTCAGATTTGTTAGCGTGACGATCAACTTCGAATGTATATTGTAAATTTTCAACTAAGCTTGATGCTTTTTCAGTAATGATTGGTCTTATAATAACATCATAGATACTTTTCATTATTTAAGAACCTCCTCATATTTTTCTACTACAGCTTTAGTAAGAACTAAAGTGTTAGCATTCATCATTTCATAAACTGAAATATGACTGTATTCTTGAACTAATACATTTGGAAGATTTCTTCCTGCTAGTTCAACGTTTGCGTTAGCTTCAGGTAAAGCAACAACAACTTTTTTACCAGCTGCGTTAATTGCATTTAATACTTCAACTAAACCTTTTGTTTTAACTGTTTCTAAAACTAATTCATCTAAAACAATAAATTGTCCTTCACGAACTTTTGAGCTTAAAGCACATCTCATCGCTAAACGAGCAACTTTCTTGTTAACTTTTAATGAGTATTGTCTTGGAGTTGGTGCAAATACAACACCACCACCACGCCATTGTGGAGCACGGATAGTACCTTGACGAGCACGTCCTGTACCTTTTTGTCTCCATGGTTTACGGCCGCCACCACTAACTTCTGAACGAGTTTTAGCCTTTTGAGTTCCTTGACGCATAGCTGCTTTTTCAGCAATAACTGTATCAAAGATTGCTTGTTGATGATCTTCAACAGCGAATACTTGTTCACTTAATTCAACTTGACCAAGTTTTTGACCTTTTTGATTTAATAATTCAACTGTAGGCATTTTATTCTCCTTCCTATGCTAGTGCTTCAGGGTTGATAGCTGCATTATTACTCTTAACTGCGTTTTTAACAACAACATAAGAATTTTTTGCGCCTGGTACATTACCCTTAACTAAAATAACATTATTTTCTGCATCGTATTTAACGAATTCAAGATTTTGAATAGTTTTTTGTTTTCCACCCATACGACCTGGCATTTTCTTACCTGGTTTAATACGAGCTGGTTGAATACATCCCATAGAACCTGTTCCACGGTGGTATCCTGAACCATGAGACATAGGACCTATATGGAAGTTATGGCGTTTAATAACACCTTGATAACCTTTACCTTTAGCAGTTCCTGTAACGTCTACTAATTCACCTTCTACGAAGATATTTCCTTTAACCTCTTGTCCAACTTCGAATGCTAGCATGTCTTCCCCAGCGATTTCTTTAATGAAGCGCTTAGGGGCTGTTGATGCTTTTGCTGCATGTCCTGTTTCAGCTTTGTTAGCTAAATTAGCTTTTTTATCAGCATAACCTAATTGGATTGCATTGTATCCATCAGTTTCAACAGTCTTTTTTTGTAATACCACATTCGGAGTTACTTCGATAACTGTAACAGGGATTAAAGAGCCTGTTTCAGTAAAAATTTGTGTCATTCCGATTTTTTTACCTAAGATTCCTTTGGCCATGAGTTTTCCTCCTTCTCAATTATTATTTTAAAACGATTTCGACACCAGATGGTAATTCTAAATGAACTAACGCATCCATTGTTTTTGGAGTGATATCTATTATATCAATTAAACGTTTGTGAGTACGACGTTCAAATTGTTCACGACTGTCTTTATATTTGTGTGGTGAACGAATAATAGTGAACACTTCCTTTTCTGTAGGTAGTGGAATAGGACCAGATACTTTAGCACCAGTTCTTTTCGCAGTCTCTACGATTTTTCTTGCAGATTCATCTAATAATCTGTGATCATAAGATAATAATCTGATTCTTAATTTTTTTGCCATTGTTTTTTCCTCCTAGCTAGATTTTATAAGCTATAGGCTCAACACGAATTCCCTGAATCACACCGGTTATGACAACTCAACCGTGCGTGTCAGCAACCTCGCATATCTCCGCCTTCTTCTAAGCCTTGTATATTATACTCATTTCGTCATAAAAAGGCAAGTGAAATGATAATTTAATCATTATTTTTTTAATGTTTTTTATATTTTTCGTTTTTTAAAAAAATATTTTTAATTAAAAATTTCCTATTTAACAAAAAAAGATGCTTTTAAAAAAGCATCTTTTATATTTTCTTCCATGTGCTTGGAGCAAATAAAACAAGTATTGGGAATATTTCTAGCCTTCCTATTAACATTGCAAGTGTCAATGTTAATTTAGACAATGGAGAAAATCCCGCAAAGTTTCCAAAAGGTCCTACTTCACCAAGTCCAGGTCCAACATTATTTAAACACGTAGCTGCAGCTGTTATTGTTGTAATAAAATCTTTATTATCTATTGATACAATTAAAGTAACTATAACAAAAATTATCATTATTGAAGAAAAGTAAGTAGTTACACTTTTTGACAAAGAATCATCAATTTTTTGTCCTTCAAACCTAATATTATTAACACTATTAGGTCTGATTAATTGTTTAATTTGTCTAAACATATTTTTAATCATAATAGCAATTCGAGAAACTTTTATCCCACCGCCTGTTGAGCTCGCGCAAGCCCCAACAAAAATTAATATAAATAATATTATTTGGCTTAAAACAGGCCACTGAGTAAAATCTGCCGTAGCAAAACCCGTCGTTGTCATAATTGAAACAACTTGGAATGCAGCATCTTTAATATTTGTTCCAACAGATAAACCATTATTAGATCCGAATATTAAATTACACGCAATAACTGCAATTGAAACTCCCGCTATACCAAAGTACCAATACACTTCTTCACACTTCAAAGCTTGTCTAAAGCTACCAATTAGCAGAAAGAAAAAGACATTAAAGTTCATTCCAAACAAAAACATAAATATCGTAGTAACAACTTGTGAATAAGTACTGTATTCAGCAAAATTATTATTTTTAATAGTAAATCCGCCTGTTCCCGCCGTACCAAAACTCATTGTCACCGCATCAAACCAATGCATTCCTCCGCAAAGAAGTAATATTATTTGTAATATTGTCAGGCATATATATATAACATATAAAATTCTAGCAGACAATTTTACTTTTGATACTATTTTTCCCACCTGAGGACCAGGAGATTCGGCTCTTAATATATGTATACTTCTTCCTGAAGAAGGCATAAAAGCTAGAATAAAAACTATTATTCCCATGCCTCCTATCCAGTGAGAAAAACTTCGCCAAAATAACATTCCTTTTGAAAGTGTCCCTTCTACTTGAGTCAGTATACTAGCCCCTGTAGTAGTAAATCCTGATACTATTTCAAATAAAGCATCAATATAATTAGGAATTTCTTTACTTAAGAAAAATGGCAAACAACCAATTAAACTTAATACAATCCACGAAATTCCTACTATTATTAAACCTTCTTTTGCATAATATTCTTTTTTGTCTGGTTTTTTAATAGTAAGTAAAAAGCCAATTCCTAACGCTATTGCAATAGGTATTAAGAAATATATATATGTACCTTCTCTATACCTTAAAGAGATAAACAAAGGCAACAATAATAATACAGCTTCTAATTTTAATATATTTCCTATATTATTCAATACAACTTTATAATTCATATATATACCTATTTCATAATATCTGCTACGTCTGTAATAGCAGACTCTGTCGCTACGATTACTAAAGTATCGAATTGCTTTATACAATCCTTACCTTGAGGAATTATAATTTCATTATTTCTAATAATGCATGATAATAATATATTTTTTTTCAATCTTAAATCTTTAATAGGAACATCAGTATAATCTGTACTTTTTGAAATAAAGAATTCTAAGGCTTCAATCTTATTATCAACCAATTTATATAAAGTCTTAAATTCACTGCTCTTGTTATCAGAAGATATACCTCTTACATATCTTATTACATTACTTGAAGAAACATCTTTAGGAGAAATAACAGAATCTAACCCTATTTGGCCTAATATAGGAGCATAATTAGCATTATTAACTTTTGTTATAACTTTCCCGCAATTTACAGATTTTGCAAAAGTAGAGATAATGATATTAGCTTCATCCATACTCGTTAAAGAAACTAGACTATCCACTTTATCAATTCCTTCTTCCAAAAGAATTCTATTATTCGTACCATCACCATATACAACAATTGCTTTAGGTAATAATTCACTCAATTCTTCACATCTTTGCAATTTGTTTTCTATTATTTTAACCGTGATTCCGTAATCTATTAATTCTTCAGCTAAATAATATGATATTTTTCCTCCGCCTATAATTAATGTAGATTTAGTTTTTTCACTTATAATACCTAAATTTTTAAGAAGCTTTGTGCTATCACTAGCAGCCGCAGTTATATACATATAGTCGTTTTCTTTTAAAATAAAGTCACCTTTAGGAATTATAATATCGTTTCCTCTTTTTACCGCACATACTAATATATTACTATATTTTTCTCTGAATAAACTCAACGATCTATCATGTAAAGAGCTACCTTTTTCAAGTTTAATTTCTAATAAACAAACCTTACCATTTGCGAAAGTTTCAACTTTTAACGCGCCAGGATATTGTAATATTCTCGCAATTTCTTTAGCAGATTCTCTTTCAGGGTTAATAGTTAGACTTATACCTAATTCATTATTCATTAAAGAAACTTGATTTTCATATTCTGGGTTTCTTACTCTTGCAATAGTTTGTTTAACACCTATTTTTTTTGCAACCAAGCAACATAAAATATTTAATTCATCACTAGGTGTTGTCGCAATTAAAACATCTGCTTTTTCAACCAACGCATTTTTTTGTGTTTCATAACTTGCACCATTACCACAATATCCCACAGTATCAAATTCATTAACTATTTCTTCTATTCTGTGAGAATTAATATCAATAATAGTAACATCATGATTTTCTTCTATCAAATGCTGTGTTATTTTTTTTCCTAATTTTCCAACTCCTACTATAACTATATTCATACGTGCCTCCTAGATTTTAATAAATTATAACAAATATATTTTTATTTTTCAACAAAAACAAAATAAAAGAGCAGTATAAAAAATACTGCTCTTCTAAATAAGATAATTGTTCTAAACTCTCCTGAGTGATTGAACGCAGATTTTAGCTCTGTGAACAAACTAACACCTGCGGAAAAAGGCCGTTATAGGCCCCATGCTTAAATACTCGCCTACTTTCTTTTAATATTTTTCTAAGTAATGATTATTAATCATTAAGTTAGAAATGGGGAATGTTCGTTTTGGGTCAAACGAAAATGAATTTTAATAGATCATCATAAGATGAATTGTGTGAATTTTTATGGGTCCAGAAGAGTTTTTAACATTTACCCCATATCCTTTTCAAAAAGGGTCCCCGGCGAAAGAATACATAATCATTATTTTTTTTATTTTTTTAAATCCTTAGCTTATTTTTTCATATGTATTCAAATGTAACAATATAATTCCCTAGTTTTGATTTTTTGCATTTTTTATTTTTAGCTTATCTTCTTCTCTTTTTCTAAAAATTTTATTTCCAGTAACTTTCTTTCTTTTTATTTTTTTGCCGCTTTTTTTTAATTTTTTTTCATCGCTTTTATTGTTTATTAACGGCATTTAAATATTGTTACATCTCTGCCCTTTACCCCCTTCACCTATTAATACAAAATAAGTTTCATTTTTGGTGCAAAAAAATTTAATTTTTTTTTAAAATTTTTTTATTTTTTTAAAAAAATATAAAAAAAGGTAGATTTTACCTACCTTTTTTATTTTTAACTTTTTTTAATTATTTTTTCTTTTTAAAAATAAACATCGAAACAGCTATTACATTAATTAGCGTAACTATCTCCATAACATTTTTCTTTTTGCAACCTTTTTTAGCAGGTTCAGGAATTTCATATTCTAATTCTTCAGATGTTATCTTATAAGCAAATCCGTCTTCATCTTGATATTCAATCACAAGAATAAACTTATGTTTTCCAGGCGCTAAGAAAGAACCATCTATTTCTTTAGTTCCTGTCTTACGATCTATTGAATACTCAATATCGTCCATTTTTATATATGCTGATTTAACCACTTCATCAGAATCTTTATAACTATATTTAAATCTAAAGACATTTTCATTTGCAGAGAACAATTCAAATCTACTTATTGTAGGAGCTTCAAAAGCTAAGGTTTTAATAGTAAATGGATCTTCTACCTTATGGTACAGATTACCTGTTTCTTTATCATAAACATCATATTCAAAATATATTTGATATTCTGTATCTTCAATTAAATCATCAATAGTATATATATATTGTTCTCCCATTTGGTATTCATAATCGGATATATGTATAACTATATTTTTTATAACATCATTTTCTGCTGATGTAGGTTTGTATGAAACCTCTATAGTTTCATTAGTTTTTCCTGTAATAGATATATTACTTTGAGGATATTCAAATGCAAGTGTTTGTATCGCAAATGTTGTTGAAGTTTTCACAAAATTATCAGGATCGTTCACAGAAGCAATTGAATATTGAACCTCAAGATTATGTAATGTATCTTCAGCTAAACCAGTTACTTTTATTCTTCCATTTTCAGGAAGAAATTCTTTTCCATCATAAACAACTTTTAAATCTTTAACTATATTATGTTCTGTATTGCTTTGAGTTAATTCAACACTACTTCTTGTAATAGTATTATAATCAACAGATATATTCGGATCTCTTACTACAAAGAATAAACCTGTTAAAACACTTCTTGGTGCACCATCAGATGTAAAGTTAGTAACTTCAAAATTACCTGTTTTAGTTCTTCTAATAGCTGTAACAGAACCTCCACCATCATCTTGATAAGCTTCAACTACACCATATGCTTTTAACATTGCGTTAGTTTGTGTAAAGTTTTGTCCACCATATTTTTTATCACCATTTTTGAAGTCAACTGTAAATAATACATATGTACCATCAGCTTTTCTACCAAAAATTGAACGATTATATTGTCTTGTATTATACGCAGCATTGCTAGTTACATCCATGCCGTTCATTCTTTGAATTGAATGATATCCTGATGCCGCTTCCACATTATTCATTGCTTCATCAACGTAATCATATTGAACAACTATTTTTTTGCCTTCAGAAAGAGCAGCAATAAGGTCGGCGTTTTTAGTTTCTACCGCAAATTGTCCAGAACCAATAGTTGCAGAAGAAGATACAGAAGAAATAACACCTCTACCAAAGAAACTTGTTTGAGTTTCACCACTAAATCCGTATTCAGGAGTAACATTCGTATACGCTAATTCAGCGTTTTCTACTATATATATATTATTGATACTAGATGTAGGTTTTTGTTCTACTGCTGTACCTGTAGTAGCACCTAAATATGAAGCCCACAAAGATGTTTGGTTATCATTTGGCGCAGCATTTATATTGTCAACATTATACTTTCCTAAAACATTTCCTGATTCATCTAAAATACGTAATGTATAACCTGCTAATGCACTCGCATGAACAAATGAATTAGCTGATCCATCATTTGTAAAACCAACGAAATTTGTTGTTATACCATATGGAGTAATGGGGTATCTTCTTTCACCATCCATGATAAATGGATAATAAGTTTGTTGATAATACGGATATGAACCGTCTTCTCCTCTTTTATTACCTTTCTTAGTATAAAATTGGTCTGCATTAATACCACCTACAACAATCCAACCAGGATGTTCTTCTTCGTAATCTCTTGCGATTTGTGCAAGTGTTGCACGAGATAAATTTTGATTATTAGATTGTCTTCCCCAAGTAACTAATTTTGAATTAATACCATCTGTTTTCATTTCAAACATATTTACTTGTTGATTATAATTCGCTCCGCTAGTTGAGGCAGTTCCTTCAATAAATGAATGAGTCATGCCGTATAAATTTGTTTCTGTCGTAGAATTAGCTTGCCATGATGATGCTCCAGTATCATCTTTTGTAACTTTTGAAGCACCTAAAACAGGGTTAATACTTAATCCTAACAATAAAATTGTTATTATACTAAATAATACCTTTTTCATTCTTTTTCTCCTTTTCTATATACTAGGAATATATTTTCCTTTTTTACCTTTTTTATAATCTGCTCGAGCCAAATCCATCATTTCAAATTTTTCACGATAGTTTTTATCTTTATATCTTATTTCTTGTTTTTCGTTTTTAAATAATTTTTGATCAATTTTTACATATTCAGGATCTAAATACTTAAACTCATCCCATAAATAATATCTATTTCTTGTTTCATAATATAGTTCCATTAAATCTTTATCATATGTAGAAACTGTAAAAAACAAGATTTTTTTCTCTAAAATTTTATAATTACTATTTCTTAAAATATCATTTTGAGAAAGCATTATGAAATTACCTTGTAATCTTTGTCTAATACAATAATCATAATCAAACGTTGTTTGGTAATAATCTAATTTAAAGCCTTCGCTTTTATTATATATATCCATATTAATAAATGCCCCTGTTAATTTACAACCTTTAATAGTTCTATATTCTTCGGCTTTTCTTTCATACACTTGACAACCTAATAAGGGCATAGGTGTTAAAACAGCTATTTTACTATGATCTTTTTCTAATAAATATCTTTTTAAATTTAAGAATACGTCTTCTTCATAATAATATCCTAATTCTAATATAACACTAAAATCAGCATTTTCTTTTTTTGCTTGTTCTAATAAAATACTATAGTTTTGTACTTGCCCATAATCAGACATCTCTGTACATTCAATGTTATCGTATCTTATTAGTCGTTCATAGAAATTTTCTAGATTTTGTTTAGTTATATTATATATATATAATTTATCTACATGAGAAATATAACTTTCGATATTTTTAACATATTCTTTTATTTCTTCTTCATTTCTTATTATCTTATCAATAATTAAATTAACTATTAATTTCACATATATCACCTTCTGTATAAATTATAACACATTGTAAGAATTAGTAAAGTCAAAAAAATAAAAAAGTGATTAGTTATATACTAATCACTTTTATCTTATTTTAATTTTTCTTTTGTTTTTTGAACTTGTTCTTTGACAAAAATTAAATTTTCATCTGTCGGTTCTAATATTTTTTCTAATATGTCTAAACCTTTTTGTAAATAGATTAAAGCCTCTTCATAACAATCAGTTTCATCATACATAATACCTACACTACAATAATAGTTTCCTGTATCCATATGATTTTCACCTAGATATTTAATAGAATATTCTAAAGCTTTCTTTTCTAATTCAATAGCTTTATCTGTATCATCCATCATCCATTTAATTGAAGCTATTTCATTATAACATCCTATTATCTCTAAATAATTATCTTCGTTAGTTATATATATATTTAAGGCTAGTTCATAATAATATAAAGCTTTTTCATTTTCTTCAACATATGCATATGCGTTTGCAAGTTCAGCATATGTATTAGCAGTTTCTAAATGTGAAACTCCATATATTAATGTTTTAATTTTTATTACTTCATTTAAATAAAAGACAATTTCTTCAATAGTTTCAGCAACAGTAGTAAGTTGGTTATAAGTTTTAATTAACGCAATATTATTATCTCCATAGAAATGTTTTTTAATATTTAAAACTTTTAATAAGTATTCTTTACACAATTCATATTCTTCTAAAGAACAATATATATCTGCTGCTTCTTCATATAATTCTATTAATTCGTTTGAATATTCGCCATATCTAGCTAAACTTTCTTCTATTTTCTTTTTAACTTTCTCAAGTTCTATATATGATTGATTATTCATAATTCTCCTTATGGAAAAGATGTTAACCGCTGTTAACACCTTTTATAATATTAGTTTTTATTTACTGAACCAAATACGTTCATTTTTTCAGTTACTGCAGCAACAATTCCTTTTGTTGCAGGACCTAAAATTTTACGAGGGTCATAAACACCAGCATTTTTTTCATCTGCTAAGAATTCTCTTAAGATTTTATTAAATGCTAATTGACATTCTGTATTAACATTAATTTTACAAGTTCCTCTTGCGATAGCTTTTTGAATTTTTTCATCAGGAATACCAGTTCCACCATGTAATACTAATGGCATATTTGTAGCTTTGCCAATTTCTTCCATTTCATCGAATCCTAATACAGGTTCGCCTTTATAAGGACCATGAACTGAACCTAATGCTGGAGCTAATGCGTCAACGCCAGCTTCATTACATAATTTTACACATTCACCACAATCTGCGTATTTAATTCCACCAATAACGCCATCTTCGTTTCCACCTACTGTACCTAATTCAGCTTCTACACTTACACCTTTTGAATGTGCATAATCAACAACTTCTTTTGTCATTTTAATATTTTCTTCTAATGGATGATGAGAACCGTCAATCATAACAGATGTAAAACCAGCATCTATTGCTTTTTTACAACTTTCAAAACTTGAACCATGGTCTAAATGAATTGCTACTTCAACAGTGATGTTTAAGTATTTGATTAATCCTTTAACCATACCAACGATTGTATCGAATCCTCCCATATATTTTGCTGCGCCTTCAGAAACACCTAAAATAACAGGTGAGTTATTTGCTTGAGCAGTTTCAAGAATTGCTTTTGTCCATTCAAGATTATTAATATTGAATTGGCCTACTGCATATTTTCCTTCTTTTGCTTTGTTTAGCATATTACACATATTTACTAATGGCATAATAATATCTCCTTTTTAATTAATAATTTTTAACGAATAAATTATATACTTTTTTTCTTTATTTGTCAAAAAAAGTACAAGTTGTTACTTGTACTTTATCCTTCTAAATATCTTCCCATAAACAATCCACTAAATTCTGCTAATGATTTTTCCAACTCAGTTATGCCAGTATCACTACATACAATAATAGCTCCTAAAATATCACCATAAACATTTATTGGTCTTATTATATACGCTTTTTTCAACTCTATATTATCACAAATTTCAAAGAATTCTCCTTTATCGATAATTTGAGTATTTCTTTTAGATATTTTTTCTTGTAACTGAATTGATATTTTTTTATTAATTAAGCTTTTTGTACTACCTGCAGCAGCTACTACTTTTTCATTATCTGTAACAATGATATCTTTTTTATTCGTTGAATATAAACTTTCAACAAATTCATTAATAAAATCATCCATATTTTGAACAGGAGAATACTTTTTTAATACTATTTGATCTAATCCATCTATATATATTTCTAAGGATTCTCCTTCTTTTATTCTCATTGTTCTTCTTAATTCTTTCGGTAATACTATTCTACCTAAATCATCTATTCTTCTTACAACTCCAGTTGATTTCATAAAAGCCTCCAATATATATATTCTTAATTATAGTATTGGTATTTTTATGATTTTTATACTATTTTTTCTAAATATTGTGTCAATTTATATATATAGCTTTTTTCGTATAATTTTGGATTAATAGTAATACTGACTTTTCTACGTCTTGAATCATAATCTAATCTAAATTTTGTGTCTAGTTCGATAGATAATTCATAAATCATCTTAAAATTTAATTTACTTGTTTTTTCAGAACTGAAAATTACAGTAACGTTATTTTCTTCTTCTTTGAAAGTTTCTACATCATTAATTTTCAAGAGATGTTCTAGATATTTGGCTTCCATATATAAAAGTATATCTTCATCTAATTTACCATATCTATCTGTAAATTCTGCTTTTAAAATTTCAATTTGTTCTCTTGAACGTATTTTATTAATAGATTGGTGGATTTCTATTCTTATTGGATCATCAGATACATATTTTTCACTAATATGTCTTGATACTCCAATAAAATAATGTTTAGGTTCTTCTAATTTTTCTGGTTCATTTTTAATTTCATCAATTGCTTCTTTTAACATTTTCATATATAAATCTAAACCTATATCATCGATAAAACCAGATTGCTCACTTCCTAAGATATCTCCCGCTCCGCGTATTGCAAGGTCACGCATAGCAATTTTGTATCCACTACCTAATGCGGTAAATTCCTTTATCGCATCCAGTCTTTTCATCGCATCTTCTGTTAATACTCTTGATTTTTCATACATTAAGTATGCATATGAGATTCTATCACTACGTCCAACACGTCCTCTAATTTGATAAAGTTGAGACAATCCTAATATGTCCGCTTTTTCAATAATCATTGTATTTGCGTTAGGAATATCTATACCTGTTTCTATTATTGTTGTACATACTAAAACATCATAATTTCCATCTAAAAATTCAGTTAATTCTAATTCAATATCATCTTTATCCATTTTTCCATGAATTACACCAACTCTTGCGTGAGGAACAAGTTTATTAATTTTCCTTACTATTCTATCTAATTCACTTATTCTGTTTAATAAATAGAATACTTGGCCTTTTCTAGATAATTCTCTGTTTATAGCTTCTTTTATAATTAAATCATTATTTTCTAATACATATGTTTGAACTGGCATTCTATTAGTTGGTGGAGTTTCAATTAAACTCAAGTCTCTTAAACCCGATAAAGTCATTTGTAATGTTCGAGGAATTGGTGTTGCAGAAAGAGTCAAAACATCAACTAAAGATTTCATCATTTTAATTCTTTCTTTGTGTTCCACACCAAATCTTTGTTCTTCATCGACTATTAACAATCCTAAATCTTTAAATTTAATGTCTTTAGATAATAATCTATGTGTTCCTATAACAATATCTACGTATCCGGTTTTTAATCCTTCAATAATATTTTTTTGTTGTTTTGTAGGAACAAAACGATTTATTAATTCTACTTTTACACCATATTTTTCGAATCTTTCTTTAAAAGTATAATAATGTTGTCTTGTTAAAACTGTAGTAGGCGCTAAATATGCTACTTGTTTTCCATTATCTACAGCTTTAAAAGCAGCTCTCATCGCAACTTCCGTTTTACCAAAACCTACATCTCCACATATTAATCGATCTAATGGATGAGGTCCTTCCATATCTTTTTTAACATCATATATTGCTTTTAATTGATCTGGTGTTTCGTTAAAATTAAAATCTTTTTCAAATTCATATTGATCAAGAGTATCTTCTTTATAGACGAAACCTTTTTTCGATTCACGTTCTGCTTGAACTTTGATTAATTTTTGGGCAATTTCATATATCTTTGTTTTAACTTTGGCTTTTTTCTTTTGCCATTCTTTGCCATTTAAGTTATTTAATTTAGGTGCTGTGTCTTTACTACCTATATATTTCTCTAAATAATAAATATTTTCTACAGGAACATATAGTTTCCCATCATTCGCATATTCAATACAAAGATAATCATTTTTATTATTATGTAATTCGACTGTTTTAATTCCTACATATTTACCGATACCGTAATCTCTGTGAACAACATAGTCACCGTATTTTAATTCATCTTTGTTATATATTTTTACAGACTCATTATAATAAGCGCTATATTTATTGTTCTTTATCATTTTTGAAGGTGAATATTCGTTAGGAGTAAGAATCTCAATAAATATTTCGTTGTCTATGAAGCCAATTGCATTTTCACAAACCATTAAATTTATTTCTTTTTGTTTTATATCATTAAAATCATATATATAATTATATTTAACATTTGAAACTTCGAAGATTTCTTTAATATGTTGTATTTTTAATTCTGATTGATGAGTTATTAAATAAGTTTTAGAATGGTTATTCTTAACATCCTCTACTAACGTTTTTAAATTATTATTATATTCAAAATTATTAATAGTTGATAAATCAAATAATTTATTTAGATATATATCGTTTAAACTAGTTTTAAACTTTGAAACAAAAACATTTTGTTTTGAATATTGTAGAATTTCATATAAATTTCGTTGAAATCCGATTGGCATAGGAACTTCTTTATTATCTTGATAATCTTTTATACTATTAAAATTGTCATATATAACAGTAGATGGTTTAACAAATTCAATAAAATTTTCTATTTCCGTTTCTATCTGAGGTAGATATATATATAATGATTCTAAATTATTATAATTTTCTAAATTTGTTATTACCTTTGATAATCGATTTTCATCTTTTTCGATTTTTTTAATTCTATTTATTATTTTAGGTATATCTACTGACTTGTAATATATATCGTCTAAAGGAAAAATTAAAACTTCTTTTATTTTTCCTTCACTCATTTGATTAACTACATTGATTTTTTTAATATTTTCTATTTCATCGTCAAAAAAATTAATCCTTATAGGTGTTTTTTCATTAATAGGATATATATCTATTAAACTACCTCTTACACTAAAAGTACCTAATTCTTCAGTTATAGTAGTTTTTTTATATCCTCTATTTACTAATTCTTCAATTAAAGTATTTCGAGATATAATTTGTCCGACTTTTAAATTCAAAAAAGCGTCTTTTATTTTTTCTTGTTTAAGGATATTTCTTAATGCGCCATCACTATTTGTTATTATTATTTTGGGTTTACCTTGGATAACATTATATAAAGTTAACATTCTAGCAAGTTTAAACCCGGGTGAACTTGCAATTTCTTCAGTAAAATAAAAGTCTTCAACTGGGAAAAAGCTGACAAAGTCAGCTCCTACTAGTTCACTAATTATTTCAAAGGTTTTTGATGCTTCAAAAAGATCGGATGTTACATATATAATATTTTCATTTTTTTCTAAATATATTAAAGAAGTTATAAGTTTAGAAAGATTATTAGCGGTATTAGATAATAATATATTTTGTTCTTTGTTGTTATATATATATTCCAAAATAGTATTATATTTTTTTATACTTTTAATATAATCTAAAATATTCATATATATCACCACCTAATTGTAATGATTCATTATGTAATTAATACCATGTGTTACATAATCAGTTATGATATTAGGTGCTTGTACAAATACTTCTTCCAATATTTTTCTTTCTTCAGCGTTGAAATTTGATAAAACAAAATCAATGACATTATTTTTATCTTCATGGCCTATACCTATTCTAATACGATCAAATTCTTCTGTGTGTAAACAACTAATTATTGATTTAATTCCGTTGTGACCACCACTTGAACCTTTAAATCGAATTCTCATTTTTCCTGTAGGCAAATCCATATCATCATGAATTACTATAACTTTTTCGTTTTCTAAATGATAATATTTAATAAATGCTGCAACAGCGTTTCCAGAAGCGTTCATATATGTTAAAGGTTTAAGAAAGTAGTGTTTTTCACCTTTAATAATTGATGTTGCAACTAAAGTATTTGCTTTTTTATCAATTTTAAATTGTAATTTAAAAGGTTCAATCAAAGAATCAAGAAACATAAAACCAACATTATGTCTTGTGTTTTGATATTCTTTGCCGGGATTTCCTAATCCTACAATAATCATATATATACCTCCTTCTCTAGTTTATTTATTTTTTAGAATTTGTTCATATGCAATAAGCGTGTTTTCTAATAAACTTACAATTGTTAAAGGTCCAACTCCCCCTGGAACAGGAGTGATATAAGATGTTTTTTCTTTAACATTTTCAAAATCAACATCTCCGTATAATTTATCATCAACTCGGTTGATGCCTACATCGATAACAATTGCACCGTCTTTAACCATATCTTCAGTTATAAACTTAGCTTTTCCTACAGCAGCAACTAATACATCTGCTGTTTTTGTTATTTCTTTTAAATTTTGTGTTCTTGAATGAGCAATAGTTACTGTTGCGTTAGCATTAAGTAGCAACATACTCATAGGTTTGCCTACTATATTACTTCTTCCTATTACTACCGCATGTTTTCCTGTTAAATCAATTTCATATTCTTTAAATAATTTCATTATTCCTGATGGAGTTGCAGAAACAAGTGAATTTACACCACTAAAAAGTTTTCCCTTATTAATAATTCCAAATCCATCTACGTCTTTTGTATCAATTACCGCATTAATAACTTGTTGTTCATTTAAATGTTTAGGTAATGGTAATTGTACTATTATTCCATGTACAGAGTCATCCTTATTTAAAGTATCAATTTCATTTAATAATTCTTCACTCGTAACATTTTCATCTAAATGTTTCAATTCTGCTGCTATATTACAATATGTAGCAGCTTTTATTTTGTTTCTTACATATATTTGACTAGCAGGGTTATTACCTACCATAATAATAACTAATTTAGGAGTTACATTATATTGTTGTATATATGTATTTGTTTTTTCTTTTAATTCTTCTTTTAACTTTTTACTTAAATTTTTTCCATCTAATATTGTCATATATATATTCCTTATGAAAGGTTAATAATTTCACCTTTTTTATTTAAATCTATTTTATTTGCAAGAGGAACTTTTGGAAGACCAGGCATAGTCATTATATCTCCTGTTAAACAAACTAAGAATTTTGCTCCTGCTGATACTCTAATTTCTCTAATTGTAATCGTAAATTCTTTAGGAGCTCCTAATAATTTAGGATTATCAGTTAAAGATAATGGTGTTTTTGCCATACAAATATAAAAATCTTTATATTTGCTATTATTTAAAATTTCTAGTTGTTCTTTAACATTATCTGTATATTCAACTTTTGTAGCGCCATATACATTAAAACATATATGTTCAATTTTATCCTCAATTTTTTCATTTAAATTATACATATAATTAGGAGTTATAGGTTCATTAATAATTTCACAAACCTTTTCTGCAAGTTCAATTCCACCATTTCCTCCTTTTGCGTAAACTTCGCTTAAAGCATAAGGGTGGCTATTATTATTCGCCCATTCCTTAAAAGTCGAAATTTCGGCCTCTGTGTCGCTCAAATAGCGATTTAGAGACAAAACATAAGGAACATTAAACTTTTTAAGTGTATCTATATGTTTTTCTAAATTAACTAAGCCTTTTATTAAAGCAGAAACGTTTTCTTCTTGAATATCTTTTTTCTTAACCCCACCATGATACTTCATAGCTTTTAATGTTACTACTAAAACAACTGCACTAACTTTTAAATTTGCTTCTCTACATTTAATGTCCAAGAACTTTTCAGCACCTAGATCTGCACCAAAGCCAGCTTCTGTTACTACATAATCAGCTAATTTTAATCCTAATTTTGTTGCAATAATAGAATTACATCCGTGAGCTATATTTGCAAAAGGGCCTCCATGTATTAAAATAGGGTTATTTTCTAAAGTTTGTACAAGGTTTGGTTTAATAGCATCTTTTAATAATACTAATACAGAACCGGTGATTTGTAAATCCTTTACTGTGATAACATTACCATTTTTGTCATATGCAATTATTAAATTATTAATTCTTTCTCTTAAATCTTCAATATCTCTTGCAAGACATAAAATCGCCATTATTTCAGATGCCACAGTTATGTTATATCCATCTTCTCTAGGAGTTTCTTTTGCCGAATCTAACCCTACTGTTACTTTTCTTAAAGCACGATCATTTAAATCAACGCATCTTTTCCATACAATTCTATTCTCATCTATGTTTAATTCATTACCTTGATATATATGATTATCAATACATGCACTAATTAAATTATTAGCAGCAGTAATTGCATGTAAATCTCCTGTAAAATGCAAATTCAAATCAGCCATTGGATTTATTTGAGCATAACCTCCTCCAGCTGCGCCACCTTTAACGCCAAAAACAGGACCTAAAGAAGGTTCCCTTAATGCTCCTATTACATTTTTACCAATTTTAGTCATTCCATCAACTAATCCTATAGAAGTTGTTGACTTCCCTTCACCTAATGGAGTAGGAGTAATTGCAGTAACTAATATTAGTTTACCTTCATTTTTATCCTTTAATTTTTTTAATATATCTAAATTTATTTTTGCTTTATCTTGTCCATAATATTCTAAATATTTTTCCGGAATATTAACTTTTTTCGCTATTTTTTTTATTTTTTCAATTTTACTCATTTGAGCAATTTCAATATCAGAATACATATATATCCCTCCTAAGTGAAAACATTATAAACTGAAACAAAAAAATATTCCATTCAAGTGCTAACTTTTTTATCTTATATAGAATATTATGAATAGAGGAGGTGAGTAATTTGGGAGCAATAGCATATAACAAAAAAGAGTTAGAATTACTTGCAAGATTAATGAGAGCAGAAGCGGAATCAGAAGGTGATTTAGGAATGCTGATGGTAGGTAACGTAGGAGTTAATCGAGTTAAAGCAAATTGTTTGGATTTTAAAAACATCAGATCTGTTCAACAAATGGTTTATCAACATCCAGGAGGTTTTGAATCTACTTTATATTCTTATTTTTATCAAGCTCCCCGAGAAATTGATAAAAAACTTGCAAAAAGAGTATTAAAAGGAGAAAAATTTCACCCTGCAACAAGATCACTCTGGTTTTACGCTTCAAAAGATGATTGTCAATCTAAATGGTGGGGACAATGGAATAGTGGAAGATATGGATCTCATTGCTTTTATTCCCCCGTAGAAAGCGAAAATTGCTATTAATGTCACCATTTTTATGTTTTTGCATAGATTATATTGAGGAGTGATTTAAATGAATCAAACAAACCAACAACAAAATTACAATCAACAAATAATACCTTATCCCCCATTTTACCAAGATATTAGTAATCCATATCAAGAACAATCATATATAGAAAATATTTTAAGACTAAACAAAGATAAACCGGCAACTATCTATATGAGTTTTGAAGGAAGTCAATGGGGATCAAAAATATTTAAAGGTATAATTTTAGGAGCAGGAAGAGATCATATTTTATTAAAAGATACACAAACAAATACAAGATATTTATTACTTACTATTTATTTATCATATATAACTTTTGATGAGCCTATTGATTATGAGTATCCTGTTGAATAAAATCCATTAAATAATGGATTTTTTATCATTTTATTGATATTTTAAAATGTTTTTTGATAAAATTAAATTGAGGTGATATATATGTGTATTTTTTGTAAAATAGTTGACAAAGAACTACCTTCTTATAAAATTTATGAAAACGAATATGTTTATGCTTTTTTAGACATTAATCCATGTGCAGTAGGTCATACTTTAATAATACCTAAAAAGCATTTTGTAAATATTTTCGATATGGAAGAACAATATGCTGCAGAAATTTTTAAAGCTGCTATTCACGTTGCAAATTTATTAAAAGAAAAATTAAACGCTGATGGTGTAAATTTAATTAATAACAGTGGGAAAGAAGCTCATCAAGCGGTTTTTCATTTCCATTTACATGTTCTTCCACGTTTCAAAGATGATACTTTAAATTTCTTACAACCAACTATGAAGGTTGATTCTCAATATTTAGAAGATTTACAAGATAAAATATTAAAATAAAAAAAGATGCGAAAGCATCTTTTTTTTATTATCTAATTTCAGTAACTCCCATATAAGGAACTAAAACTTCAGGCACTTTAATTGAACCATCTGCTTGTTGATAATTTTCAATTACCGCTATTACTGTTCTGCCAACTGCTAAACCAGAACCATTTAATGTATGTACTAATTCAGTTTTGCTATCTTTAGTTCTTCTAAATCTAATATTCGCTCTTCTTGCTTGATAATCTTCAGCATTACTAATAGATCCAATTTCACGATAGCAATTTTGACTTGGTATCCATACTTCAATATCATAAGTTTTCGCCATTGCAAATCCCATATCACCAGTACATAATTCTACTACATGATAAGGTATTTTTAATTCTTTTAAAACTTCTTCTGAATCTAATAACATTTGTTCTAATTCTGCGTAAGAATCTTCAGGTTTAGTAAATTTAATTAATTCTACTTTATTGAATTGATGCTGTCTTAAAATACCTCTTGTATCTCTTCCGGCACTTCCAGCTTCAGCTCTAAACGCTGTTGTAAAAGATGTATATTTAATTGGTAACTCATCACCATCTAAAATTTCATCTCTGTACATATTAATTGTAGGAACTTCGGCTGTAGGATTTAAATACCAATCATCATCGTCTTGACCTGCAGTAACTTTATATGCATCATCTTTAAATTTAGGGAATTGACCTGTACCTAACATACTAGCTCCATTAACTATGAATGGTGGGATTACTTCAGTATACCCTTGTTTTCTTGCGTGTAAATCCATCATAAATCTAATTAATGCTAATTCTAATCTTGCTGCTAATCCTTTGTAAATAACAAAACGTGCACCTGTAATTTTTGCGGCGCGATCAAAATCTAAAATTCCTAATTTTTCACAAAGTTCAGTATGATCTTTTACAGGAAAATCAAATTGTGTAGGTTCCATAAATTTTCTGATTTCTCTATTTTCAGATTCATCTTTACCTACCTTAGTAGTTAAACTAACTAAATTTGGAGTAGTAAGTAAAGTCATTCTTATTTTTTCATCTAATACTTTTAGTTCTTCTTCTAACGCTTTAATTGAGTCACCTATATTTGCTACACTTGCAAGAACTTCTGAAGCATCTTGTTTATTTCTTTTTAATTCACCAATTAATTTACTTTTTTGATTTCTTTCGTTTTTTAATTTTTCTACTTCTACTAAGATTTCTCTTCTTCTTTCATCTTCTTTTACTAATTCTCTAAGATAAGAAAAGTCTCCGCCTCTTGTATTTAATCTTCTAATTACCTCTTCTACGTCTTCACGTATTAACTTAATATCTAACATATTTCCTCCTATTATTCAAATTAAAAATCCCTATTATAAAAGCAATAACTTTAATATTAAAATTATTTACTTTTATAACAGGGACGATTTTTTTATATCGCGGTGCCACCCTGATTAAAAAGAATTTCTTCTTTTTCTCTCTAAATAGTTAACGCCTACATACGGGAATACTTTTTATATTCCTTCTCCAAGGTAGATTCATTTAAATATGTCTACTAATTCACACCAACCATTAGTTCTCTGAAAAACATTTATTTTAAATTACTTGTCCTTTTCTTTGAATTTACTCATTAAGTATATACTTTTATTATTTCTCTGTCAAGAATAATTATTCTTCATCATCTGTATTTTCTTCATCAACATCATTTTCTTCTTCTTCGTAAATATTGTTGATTGCAGCAAGAACTTCTGAATCATTACTTGTAGTTTCTTCTATTATTTCTTCTTCATCTTCTTCTACTCTAGGAACAACAATAATAGATGCTACAGTTTGTCCTTCATTTAATTTAATTATTCTAACTCCTTGAGTATCTCTACCTATTAACGATATATCAGAAATATGAGTTCTTATAACCATTCCGCCATCTGTGATAACAATTAAATCATCTTCCGGAGAAGAAAGAGTTAAGCAAACAGGATTTCCACTCTTTTCTGTTATATTCATATATTTAACACCTTTTACATTACGACCTTTTACTTTGAATTCATCAGCATGAGTTCGTTTTCCATATCCATTTGATGTTAAAACTATAATTTCATCATTATCTGAATTAACGACAACCATTCCTACAGCTCTATCTGGTTTACTTATTTGAATAGCTTTAACACCCGCTGCAGCTCTATTAGTTGTTCTAACAGCACTTTCATTAAATCTTGCTGCCTTACCATTTGAAACACCAAAAATAATATCTTGATTTCCGTTAGTTTTAGCTACATCAATTAATTCATCATCCGCAGCTAATAATAAAGCTCTTATTCCTGTACTTCTAATGTTCTTATATTGTGACAATTCTGTCTTTTTAATAATACCTTTCTTAGTTGCAAAAACTAGGAAGCCTTCTTCATCCATTGATTTTACATTAATTACAGTTGCAAGTGATTCTCCTTCTTCAAATTTCAATAAATTAACAAGAGGTAAACCTTTAGCTATTCTAGATCCTCCAGGTATTTGATATGCTTTCAATAAGAAAACCTTACCTAAATTTGTAAAGAATAAAATAGTATCATGACTGGAAGTAAACATCATTGTTTCAACAAAGTCGTCGTCTTGCATCTTTGCGCCTGTTATTCCTTTACCTCCGCGCTTTTGAACACGATAACTATCTGGAGTCATTCTCTTAATGTATCCTTTATTTGTTATTGTTATAATTTGATCTTCAACAGGGATTAAATCTTCATCTTCAACATCCAAATCCTCAGTTAGATTAATTTCACTCTTTCTGTCATCGCCATATTTTCTTTGAACTTCAGAAAGTTCATCAACAATAACTTGCATTTTCTTATTATGATTATTTAATATTTCTTCTAAATAAATTACAGCCTTTTCTAAATTAGCAGCTTCTTCTTGTAATTTTTCTACTTCTAATCCTGTCAAGCGTTGTAATTTCATATCTAAAATAGCTTTTGTTTGTGTTTCTGTTAATAAGAAACGAGACATTAACTCTTTAGTTGCTATTTCGGTAGTTTTTGAAGATTTTATAACAGCAATAACTTCATCTATATTAGCAAGAGCAATTAATAAGCCTTTTACAATATGTAATCTATTTTTAACTTTTTCTAATTCAAACTCTGTTCTTCTAGTTATAACTTCTATTTGGTGATCCAAGTATAGTTCTAAAATTTGTTTCAAATTTAATACTCTTGGTTGACCATGATCTAAAGCTATCATATTAACACTATATGATGTTTGTAATTGAGTATGTTTATATAAATTATTTAAAATAACATCTACATTAGCGTCTTTTCTTAACTCAATAACAACTTTCATACCGTGACGGCCTGATTCGTCTCTTAAATCCGTAATGCCTTCTATTACTTTTTCCTTGTGAAGGTCTGCAATTCTTTCAATTACTTTACGTTTATTCACTTGATATGGTATTTCGGTAATTATTATTTCTTTTTTACCATTTTTCATTGTAACAACTTTAAGTTTCGATCTTAAAGTAACAGTTCCTAAACCTGTCAAATAGGCCTTTTTTATTTCACTTAATCCCATAATGTATGCGCCTGTAGGGTAATCTGGCGCAGGGATGTATTCCATTAATTCATCTATTGAAATATTTGGATTATTAATTAAGGCTAGAGTACCGTTTATAACTTCATTTAAATTATGAGGAGGTATGTTTGTTGCCATACCTACAGCTATACCGCTTGCACCATTAACTAATAAATTCGGAATTCTAGCTGGTAAAACAGTAGGTTCTTTTTCTGTTCCATCATAGTTATCCATAAAATCAACTGTGTTTTTATTCAAGTCACGAAGCATTTCATTAGATAATTTTGACATTCTGGCTTCAGTATAACGCATAGCGGCAGCTCCATCGCCATCCGCTGAACCAAAGTTGCCGTGTCCATCAACTAAAGGATATCTATAACTAAAATTTTGTGCCATTCTTACCATTGCTTCGTATACTGCTGTATCGCCGTGAGGGTGATACTTACCGATAACGTCACCGACAATACGAGCTGACTTTTTGTGAGGACTATCACTAGTCACTCTTAATTCATTCATTGCATATAAAATTCTTCTATGAACCGGTTTTAACCCGTCTCTAACATCTGGAATCGCTCTTGATACAATTACGCTCATCGCATAACTTAAAAAAGCAGTTTCCATATCATTGACAATATTGATTTTAACTATTGCCGAATTACTTTTTTCTTCAAGCAATTCATTTTCTAATTGATCGTTAAGAGATTGTTCTTCATCGTCTTCTGCATCGATAGAATTTTCTTCCTCATTTTGAATATCATTTTCAAAATCTTCAATATTCTTTTTCTTATCTTCTGACATTCTTTATTCTCCTTTCGATTAACTTAAATATCTAAATTTTGTACATATACTGCATTTTCTTCAATAAACTTTCTTCTTGGTTCCACTTCATCACCCATTAATTTAGTGAAAACTTCTTCCGCTTTTTCAGCATCTTCCAAAGTTATTTGAAGAAAAACTCTGTTTTTAGGATCCATTGTAGTTTCCCATAATTGTTCTGCATCCATTTCACCTAAACCTTTATAACGTTGAATAGAAGGTTTACCAGGCATATTTGCAAATTCTAATAATTTTCTGTCTCTTTCTTCATCGCTATAAGCATACGCTACCTTGCGGCCATGACTAATTTTATATAGAGGAGGCTGAGCAACATACACATAACCATTTTCAATTAGCGGTCTCATATATCTGAAAAAGAACGTTAACAATAAAGTTCTAATATGCGCACCATCTACATCGGCATCGGTCATTATGACGATTTTATGATATCTTGCTGTAGCTATATTAAATTCTTTCCCTACATTTGTGCCTATAGCTTGAATCATAGTTAAAATTTCTCTATTATTAACTATTTTATTAGAAGAGGCTTTTTCAACGTTTAAAATTTTACCTCTTAACGGAAGAATAGCTTGATAATAACTATCTCTTCCTTGACGAGCAGAGCCTCCCGCAGAATCCCCTTCGACTATATACATTTCTGCTAAAGCAGGATCTTTTGTTCTACAATCTGCTAACTTTGAAGCAAAACCAAGGCTATCAAACGGACCTTTTCTTCTTGTATCTTCTCTTGCTTTTTTAGCAGCTAATCTAGCTCTTAAAGCTAAAATCGATTTTTCGACAATAACTTTCGCAACAGTAGGATTTTCTAACAGATAAGGTTCGAATTTATCTGTCATCGCTTGAGAAACTATTCTTCTTATTTCTGTATTTCCTAGTTTTGTTTTAGTTTGCCCTTCAAATTGAGGGTCTGTCATTTTACAAGAAACTATTGCTGTCAAGCCTTCTCTTACGTCTTCACCTGTAAGAACTTCCTCTTTTTTAAATAAACCGCTTCCCTTACCATAACTATTCAATATTCTTGTAAGACTTATTCTGAACCCTTCTTCGTGAGTTCCGCCTTCTTTATTAAAAATATTATTAGTAAAAGATCTAATATTGCATTCATCTTCTTCTGTGTATTGGAAAGCTACTTCTATTATAGTTCCTTCGACTTCTTCTTCTACAACAATAATATCATTATGAAGAGGCTTTTTATTTTTGTTTAAGTAGGTTACAAACTCAATTATTCCACCTTCGTAACAATAATTTTTTTCTTTTACTTCATCTTTTCTAGAATCTTTTATAATAAGTCGAAGATTTTTATTCAAAAATGCCAATTCTTGAATTCTTGATCTTAAAGTTTCATAATCGAAAACAGTAGTTTCTGTAAATATTTCTGCATCAGGCTTAAATATAACAGTTGTTCCTCTTCTTTTTGACTCTGTAGAAATTACAGTTAAAGGATTTTCAGGAGTTCCTCTGTTATATTTTTGATAATATGTTTTTCCATCTCTATCTACATACACTTCTAGCCACAAACTTAAAGCATTTACAACAGAAGCGCCTACACCATGTAGTCCTCCTGACACTTTATAATTACTTGTATCAAATTTACCGCCTGCGTGTAACACTGTAAAAATTGTTTCAGTGGCAGATTTAAGAGTCTTAGGATGAATGTCAGTAGGCATTCCACGACCATTATCAGTAATTTTTATAATATTATCAGGAAGAATTTCAACAGAAATTTCGTTACAAAATCCCGCTAAAGCTTCATCGACAGAATTATCTACAATTTCCCAAACAAGATGATGCAAGCCTGCTGGACCAGTAGATCCTATGTACATCCCCGGTCTTTTTCTTACAGCTTCCAATCCCTCTAAGACTTGTATACTGCTAGAATCATATGATTTTTGATTATTCATAATAATCCTCCTTTCAAAGTTATCCACATTTTATCCACACTTTTTATAATTTAATAACATTTATATTTTCTAAAACATGTTGTTTTATATCAGTTAATGAAGTGGTTGTAATAATAGTCTGAATATCATCATTAATACTTTTTAATATATTATTTTGTCTAATAGGATCAAGTTCACTAAAAACATCGTCTAACAACAAAACAGGCCAATCATTGTTTTTCTTATATAACGTCTTAACCACAGCCAATTTCAAACTTATTAACGCGTCTCTTTGTTGCCCCTGAGAACCATGAAATTCTAAATTTTTATCATCTAATAAAAAACAATAATCATCCCTGTGAGGTCCTATTTGAGTAGCTCCCTTAGCTATATCGATTTCTAACGTTTTAGACATTTCTGCTTCATACATAGCAACTTCCACACAAGGAATATATTTCAACGACAACAAGTTTTCTTCGTTTCCTATCAAACTAACAAACTCAAGTGAAATCAAGGAATTAAGAGTATCAATTATTGAACCTCTTAATTTTATAATTTTTTTACCTTTTTCAATCAGCTGGGTAGTTAGCACATCCAGCAATTTTTTATCATTTTGAGCAATTCCTAAAAAGCTTCTCTTAAGTAAAAAATTTCTTTCTTTCAAAATCTTTTCGTACTCGTTCAAAACACCAGCATATTTTTTATTATATTGAACCGACAATAAATTTAAAAATTTTCTTCTGGCAGAAGGAGAACCGTTCACAAGCTCAAAGTCAAAATTTGAAAAAATAACCGCTTTTAAATTTTCTAAGTACTCACTGAAAGGATTTACCTTTTTTTTATTTTTAAAAAGTTTTTTTCCCTCTTGCGAAAAAGAAACTGCCAATTCTTGACATAACCCGTCTTTTTCGATAATAGTTTGAATATAATAGTATTCAGCCCCAAAAGACACCATATCTTCATCTTTTGCCTTTTTAAAGCTCTTTGTAGTACTTAAAATGCCTATTCCCTCTAGAACACTTGTTTTGCCACACGCATTCTCTCCTATTACAACATTAATACCTGGTGAAAAGCTGATTTCTAGTTTTTTATGCTTTCTAAAATTCAAAAAATCAATTTTCTTTATTTTCATCTATACAATTTTAAATTTTTTACTTGAAATTTGCACAAAATCCCCAGGATAAAGCTTTTTTCCTCGTCTGTTTTCAGGCATTTCGTTAACAAAAACGCTGTTTTCAGAGAGAAAAACCTTAATTTCCCCTCCTGTGTTAACAATGCCTAAATACTTGATTAATTGCCCTAAAGTGATGTACTCAGAGTGTATTTTTATTTCTTTCATTTTACCACCTCAATTATAATCTAATTATACCATATTTTATAGGTTTTTTCAAGCGTTTTGGACACTTTTTTAAAACTTAAAAAAAACCTTCATTTTAAGGCAAAAAAGCATAAACATTTAAACATTTTTTGTTTGGCGATTTTTTCCTACAAAAAAATTAACGTTTTAGTTTTCAAAAACAAAAATAAAGGCTTTTTTATGTATATACTTATATTCCTTATTTATATATATTATTATATATAAAGCTTTTTTTCTGCATTTATATCCTTTAAAATTTCATGCTTTTTTCGATTTCTTTTTGCGATTTTGTCGTTTTTTTGAATACTTTTAATTTCAATGTTTTTAACACAACAATAAAAAAATAAAAAAATATTTATTTTTGTATGTAATTAAATAAAAGAATAAATGTTTTTTTATTTTTGTGCGTAATTACATTTTTATTTAATTATTGTTATATTTAAATAAATAAAACTTTAATTATTACTTGTAATTATTTAAATATGTATTTACATATTTATTATATTATTTATTTATTGTTTTATTGTTTTATTTTTACTTTTAATTTAAAACTTTTTATCTAAAATATGTTTTATTTTAAAACTATTTCTTTAAGAATTAAAGGTTTTTCGGACTCTAATTAATCTTTTTTTAATTTTATTTTAAACGTTTTTAGTTTTAATTCAAAGACTTTTCATCTTTTTTACTTTTAAATTAAAACTTTTTCACACGTTTTTTATATTTTAATTCAACGTTTTTTGTTTTAATTTATTACTTTTTTTATCAATTTTACTTTTGTCTTCAAACTTTTTATGTTTATTTTATTTTTCTATACTTTTAATTTAAAACTTTATTTATTTTTTGAACAATTTCGTTTTTAACACTCTTTGACTTTGATTTCTATTTTTTTCTTTCTTAGATGTTTGTCTTTTTCGCTGTTTCTTGTCTTAGAAAGTCTTTTTAAAAAACTTACATTCTTTGCAAAAAGGCCCGGGGGTCCGAATAACTTTTCATTTTTTAATCGAACTTTTATTTTTAGCACTTCTTTTCAACTCAAAAACGATTTTAAAAGCCTTTTTATGTTTTAATTTTAATTTTTATTTTTCGTTTTGTTATTTTTATTTTTTTGTATGAATTTCTTCTTACTTATTTATGGTTATATTTAAAGATTGCAATAAATAAATATTTATTTTTTTCTTGATTATTTTTTTTCTTTATGTTATAATGTTTTTGTAAATAATAAGGAGGCCAAAAATATGGATACAGAATTACAAAAAAGAAAAAATCCGTTCGATGTAAAAAAACCTACTGTAGTCGAACAAGAACCAGTTATTGAAGAAGAAGAAAACGAATATGAAGATAATTACATTGAAGAACCAGTTAAACAACCGGTTCAAAGACCTGTTTACACAGAAAGAGCACCTCAAAGAAATCAAAAAGTTCAAAAAACAACTAAATATGTTGAACCAGAAGAGGTTGCAAGAGAAAAATACACTTCAACAATGGAAATTGAGTTAAGAAGAACGATAAAAATCCTTTGTGCAACACGCGGAATTATGTTTGCCCAATTTATTGAAGATGCATGTAGAGAAAAATTAAAGAGAGAAGGTGTTATTTAATGCCAATCATTTCAACTTTCTGTAAAAAAGGTGGAGTTGGTAAAACAACATTCATCGGTTACCTTGCACACTATTATGCAACAAAAGGAAAAACAGTTTTAATTATTAGTGCCGATGATCAAAACAGTGTTTTTAAAATTTTTGGTGTTGATCATTTTGTAACAGATCGCGACGACGATTTCTTTGAACATTTATTTGTTGGAGAAAAGAAGCCTCAAGACATAGTTTTTGAAGGAAGAATAAATATGTATTTAATGAAAACCTTAAATACAGACAGACTTTCACTAAATTTAACGTTAAAACGCTCTGAAGAGAAGAAATTAAGAGCTTTAATCGCTGATTTTACTAATTATTTTGATTATATTTTTATTGATTTTCCACCTTCAAGTAGTCGTTTAAGTGAAATATTATTGGATTTGTCAGATTCTATCTTACTTGTGGTGGGTTTGGATGCGCTTGGTTTAGAAGGTTTTTCGAACTCACTTCAGTATTTTGTCGATACAGACATCGATTCAGCCAAAATTAAGTACATTATCCCTATGGGATACAACAAAGTTCGTATCGCTCCAAACAACTGCTTAAAACAATTAAAATCAGAGGCAGAAAAACGTACTCCACACGTAAAAATTACAACTCCGATAAAAGAGAAAGCAATCATCAAAAATCTTCAAGCAGATGGCATTTCTGTCTTCGATGACACTAAAATGAAGGATAAATTCCATCAAAAGAACTTTGAAGAGATAAAAAACAACCTTATTGAAGTATATACTTCAATGGATTTAGGGTAAAAACTGGTAAAAAAACAAAAAAAAGACACCTAAAAAGGTGTCTTTTATTTTTTTTAATAAACTCTTACTGGAAGTATCAATTGAAGCGCTGATTTATCGTTTTTAGCGTTTAAAACCACTGGTTTTATCTCTCCTGTGAAGTTAATTTCTACAAATTCGCCTTCTATAGCTTTTAAAGCATCTATTAGGTATTTTGAGCTAAAAGCTATTTCAAAATCTAAAATTTCTGACATTTCTAATACATTTATTTCTTCCACTACTTTTCCTATTTCAGTTGAATTAGATGATAATTCAGCTCGTTTATCAGTTGTAAAACGCATTTTCACGATGCTCAAATCGCTGTCTGTTGTAAATAAAGAAGCTCTATCTGTCGCATTTAGAAGTTCGTTTTTATTGAATAAAACGCTCAATAAATAGCTGGTTGGGAATAAACTTGAAGTGTTTGGATAAACACCTTCAACTAATCTAGTCATGAAATAAGTGTCTTCTATCTTGAATAAAATTTTATTATTACCAAATGAAACTTTAACTTTTTGTTGTTTATCTGTAAGAATTTTATTCAATTCATCCAAAGCTTTGCTAGGGATATTTAACTTTATTTCTTCTGTTCCATCTTCAAAATTAATAGTTTTTTTAGCTAGTCTAAAACTATCTGTTGCTGTAACTTCTAAACTTTTGTTTCCAAATGAAAAATTAACACTTGTAAGAATTATTCTATTTTCTGATGTTGCTGCTGCAAAACTAGTTTGTTTTATTACTTGTTTTAAATCTTTGTTGGTTAACTCTATTTCGTTTCCTTCTAATTCAAAACTAGTTTCTGGAAAGTTATTTTTATCATACGTTGTTAATGTGAAATCTGAACGTTCAGAAACAATTTTTATAGTGTTCCCTTCGTATAAAGAAAAATCAATAATTAATCCTTCTGCCTTTTTTACAATTTCTAAAAAGTACTTTCCTGGAACTACACATTCCCCAGTTTCATAAATAGTAAGATAATCTGAATTATTTTCCAAAATTGATCTTATAGATATTTCTTTATTAGTAGTGGTAAAGATTAATTCGTTTTCTGTAGCTAATAAATGAATTCCGGTTAAAATAGGCATAGGTGTTTTAACTGATAATCCTTTTGATACTACTTGTAAAATAGATTGTAGCTTTTCCCTGTCAATTCTAAATTGCATTTTTTCACCTCTTTATATATTTTTTAATATATTTATTATTATTAAGAATGTGGATAAGTGGATAACTTTGAAAAATCCAATTATTTGTCTCTTTCTTTATTATATATTATACCACAAAAATAAAATAAAAAAAAGCGAATATACAATATTATTCGCTCTTTTTTTCTAATTTCTTTAAAATGTTTTCTATATCTTGCTTTGTGTTACCATTTTCATCGTTTAACATTTGTTCAATTTTGTTTATCGCATGCGCAATAGTAGCGTGATCTCTTCCTCCAAAATGAGTTCCTATCTTTTTTAAAGGGAAATTGTATTTAGTTCTTAGTATATAAATAATAATATTTCTCGCATAAACTAAATCTTGACGACGTGAAGGAGAGTCTAAGTCTTTAATATTAATATTAAAATAAGTGGATGTAACTTCTTTTAAATTATTTACAATCTTTTCAGATTGTTCATTAGGCGCATTTTTATCTTGTTTTAATAAAGAAGATAAAGCGATAGCAGCGTTTTCTCTATTAAATGGAAGAGAAAATGAAACACAATACGCAACAACTCGACGTAAAGCTCCCTCTAATTCTCTAACATTTTGATCAAAATTTTCAGCGATAAAATCAAAAACCTCTTCTGGAATCATTTCAGGTTCGTTGTAAAGGTAGTTTACTTTCAATTTTAATATAGATTTTCTTAATTCAAAATTAGGTTTTCTTACATCTACAGGTATTCCCCATGCGAATCGAGATTTTAAACGCGGCATCATATTATCTAATTCTTCTGCAGGACGGTCAGAAGTGATAACAATTTGCTTATTGTTTTCATATAAAATTTCGAAAAGTTTAAAGAATTCTTCTTGAGATCCTGTTTTTCCTGATAAAAATTGAATATCATCAACAAGAAGAAGATCTGCTGAACGATAATATTGATTAAATCTTTCAGCTGCATCTGTACTTTTTTGATTTTTATTTTTTGAATTAAAATAATCTTCGACAAATTGTTGAGCAGTTGTATAAATAACATTAGCGTTAACATTATTTTTTAAAACAGCATGTCCTATAGCTACCATTAAATGTGTTTTACCTAAGCCCACATCACCAAAAATATAAAGAGGATTGGCGTATGTAGGGGAATTAGCTACTTTAACAGCAATGGTAAAAGCTTCTCTATTAGCTTCACCAGGTACAAAATTTTCGAACGTATATTCTGGTCTTAAAATTCTTTGAGTAACTGATTTTTCTTTTGAATTAGGTGTTGTAAAAGAATTTTCTTCTTTTTCTTTATTATATTTAGTAACCTCTTCTTCAGTGACAAATTGAAAAATACATTTTTCTTCTATTAAAGAATTTAAAATTTCATTCATCTCTGTTTGATAAAATTTAATAAGTCTGTATTTTGAAAATTCGTTAGTAACTATTAAATAAAGATGACCGTTACTATATTTATAAACTCCTTTTATAGAACCAAAGTGTTCGTTATAAGTAGCTTCGTCATATTTTTCTTTTAATTTTGTTTGGACTTGTAACCAAACTGTTTCTATATTTTCCATAATTGGTATTCTCCTTGTTTGAAATAATATCATATAATAAAGAAAAATGAAAGTTTTTAAATAAAAAAAAGAAAAAGATATTTATCCACTTATTATCCACATTTTATCCACATTTAAGTTTTACACATAAAATAGTTTTTATCCACATTTTATCCACGTGGATAAATACACTTTGTTATTTGTTTGAAAAAAAATAGAAACTGTGGTAGAATAATCAGCAGAGGTGAAAATATAATGAAATTCTTAAATTCTAGTAATAAAATTAAAGTTTTAGCTTTATTTATATACGCTATAGTGATTGCGGTTATAGCAATGGTAATTATAAATTCAAAAGGAACAAATGATTGGTTTAAAGATTATTCAACAAACCCTTTTGATGAAAATATTTTTGTTGTTGTTAGAGTTTCTGAAATAAGAAACAGTGAATTAGTAAATGATTCAGAATATGAAAGTGCTCATTATAACGTATACGTTTCAGCAACAAAATTAGATGAAAATGCTAAAATAAGCGATATTACTTATTACGTAAGTACAAATAGCAAGGATAATGTAAGAAAAAGTCAAGATAATTCAGATACAACAAAGGGAACTATTTCAGAAAGTTCTACTTATACTAATAAAATATTTACTAAAGTAGCAGAAAAGAAAATAGTTAAAGATGATAAGAAAACAACTTACATTGACGAAGAACCAAAAGAAATATATGTAAGAATTACTTATAAAGTAACAAAAGATAATGTTGTAACAAGTCATGAATTTAAATATAAACATGAATTAACAGATGTTTCGAAGATTAAAATTAATAAATTAACAGAAAGAGATATTAATTTAACAGGAACAAAAGCTAATTACATGTTAAATGATCAAAATACAAAAGAATATGTAGATGTGAAAATAGTTAAAGAAGAGGGAGAAAAAGAAGAAAAAGCTAAATATACAGAAAATAAAATTACAACTAATATAGTTGTTAATTCTACTTTTTTAGGAAACGCTGCTTCATCTTATTCAAGTAAAAACTATCGTAGAACTCCTGAAATTCAAATTGAAATTTTTGGAATAGCAGAAAACAATCCTACTGATAGTAAAGATTTCTTTTCTGATTACATAAGATTAGCGAGCTTTTGTGGAAGTTTTACTACAGCTAGATCTATAACTAATACTTTTACATATGATGATAGATATAATATAAAACAATTAATAGTTATAATTAAATATCAAATAGATGGAGAAAATTACGTTTCTAATAACTTAGTAAATATAGCGTAAAAAATAAAAAAGTAAAATACTTTGACAAATAAAAGAAAATATAGTATAATAACCGAGCATGGTTTAAATAGGAGGTGCTCATATGAAAAGAACATATCAACCTAACAAACGCAAACATAGTAAAACTCATGGATTCCGCGCTCGCATGGCAACACCAGGCGGTAGAAAAGTACTTTCTCGTAGACGTTCAAAGGGTAGAGCTAAATTATCTGCGTAATATAAAAAATAAATAAACTTGGACCACTTCTGTCAAAAAAAAGGAAAGTGGTCTTTTTATTTGTTTTTTTTGAGGTTTAAATGCAAAAACAATATAGATTAAAGAAAAATGAAGAAATTTCCAAAGTAGTTAGAAATCGTAAAAGAGTTGGGAATAATAACTATATAATATATTATAAAGAAATAGAAAGTGAAAAAAGTATGGTAGCTATCTCGGTTTCTAAAAAATATGGAAAAGCGTTTCAAAGAAACTATGCGAAAAGAATAGTTAGAGAAATATTAAGAAATCCTATTAAAAAGATTAAAAATTTAGAATTTGTTGTAGTTGTAAAAGAAAACGCTAAAAATACTGAGTTTTTAACGTTAAAAGAAGAATTGGTAAATATGATAAAATATATTGCCAGAAAGGTAAGGAGAGAAAATGAAAATAAATAAAATCAGATTTTTTAGTATACTTGTTTGTTTATTATGTATTTTAGGTCTTACAAGTTGTAGTTGTGGGGCTACTTATCCAACACAATTTTCTTTAGAAAATGCAGAAGGAAAATATGTGAATGTATTAGAATGGGTAGAAGCTAAATTTGAAAACGTAGAAAAAGAACTTGAAAACCATATATATTTAAAGAAATATCTAGCAGAACAAAAAAATGTTTTGTTTGAAAATTTTACTTCTGAAGAATTTGAATTAGCTAAAGCTGAATTAAAAGGTACATTAACTGATGAAGAATTTAAATCAGAATGTGAAAAAATTATAAAAGATGAATATGAAACAATTTATAGTGAAGCTGCAACAAGTGTTACAGTAGAAAAGACAGAAGAAAAATATAACGAAATTTTGAGTTCTAAAACTGAAAAAGAAGTTAGAAGAATGTCAGAAGAAGAAAAAAAAGAATTAAAAAATAAAATAGAAAAAGATTTAATTAATGAAGCGTATGAAAAAAGAATAAATGAATTTTATTCTAAATTATCTGAAAGTGAAAAAAATGCTCATATCGAAAAGGTAAAAGCAAAAGCGAGAGATATAATTGTTTCTTATCCTTTATATGGAGCTATTTCAGGTGAGAAAAAGGAAAAGAAAATTCAATCTAATTTTAAAACTATTTTAATTCAAGAAGATGTAAAAGTTTATACTGGTTATATTAATGCTGCAAAAACAGCAAACAAAGAAGAATTATATAAATTAGAAGATGCTTTTGAAGGTTCAACATCTTTGTTAACAAGTTGTATTGGTTCAAAAACAACTAAGATTAGAAGTAATTATGTATCTAATATTGAAACAGAAGAAGATATTTATAGAATAGTTGCTATCTTTACGTTTAAAGTTGAAGAAAGAATGTTAGAACAAGCTCCTTTAAAGTTTTATACAGGTAAAGAGTTTTGGTCTCATATTTTTAACAATTTACTAGTTTATCCAGTAGGATGGTTGTTATACGCTATTTCTAAATTATGTGGTGGCTATTATATTATAGGTCTATTATTAACAACATTAATAGTTAGAACATTAGGTTGGCCAATTTATGCTAAAACTAACGATATGTCATTAAAAATGAAAGCTATCGAACCAGATCTTGCAAAAATTCAAAAGAAATACGAAGGCAAAACTGATCCTGATTCTCAAAGAATGATGCAAATGGAACAAGCTAGATTATATAAAGAAAATAAAGTGTTTGGTTTAGGTTGTTTAATGCCGTTTTTACAATTCCCTATATTTATGGCTGTATATCGTGCAATTCAACAATTACCTTACACAAAACCTTATGCTACATTTAAGTTAGATTGGGCTTTACAATTGGATTCTACAGTTTTCGGAATAGACTTATTTGCGGATAAGAGTGTTAGTACTATCCAATTAATCGGTATTCTAGTATTAGTTGTATTAGTAGTAGGTACTCAATTTATAAGTCAAAAATTATCTGAAAAACGTCAAAAAGAAGCACAAGAAGCTAAAGAAAGTGATATTCCAGAATATCGTCGTCAATCTTACAAGCAAGAACAACAAAGTACTCAAAATCAAATGCAAATGATGATTTATATGATGATGTTAATGATGGGGTTATTTGTATGGCAAAGTAAAGCCGGCTTAGGTGTTTACTGGTTAATAGGTAACTTATATTCAATGTTCCAAACATTTGTAAATAATAAAATGAGTATTAAAAAATTAGAACGAATGAAACAACGTGTTAAGAGATATTAAGAGGTGAAGCAATGAAACAAAAAATGTATGTAGGCAAAAGCCTAAATGAAATAGAAAAATTAGCAGTTGAAGAATTAGGCGTTTCAAAAGAAGATATGTATTTTGATGTACTAGATGAAAATTACGAAGGAACTGGAGAAATTCAAGTACATGTACTAGTTGATGCTAATCCTGTTAAAAAAGGAAAAGATTTTCTTGAAACATTTTTAACAGAAGCTAATATTTATGGATATGTAGAAAGAAGAATGAGAGATAATGTAGTGGAATATGATATTACAACTGAAGATGCAAACGGTGTTTTAATTGGTAAAAATTCCCAAACATTAGCAGCATTACAATATTTAACTTCTTTAGTAGTAAATCAATATTTTGATAAAGAAACAGAAAGCGGATTAATAGTAAAAGTAGATGTAGGTAACTATCGCAAATCACATGATGAAAAATTAGAAAAAATGGCAGTTAGAATTGCGAGAGAAGTTATTAAAACTAAGATTCCTGTTAAATTAAGATATATGAATGCTTATGAAAGAAAAGTTATTCATAATAAATTATCTACTTGGAAAGATGTTAAGACTCATTCTGAAGGTGTAGAACCTAGAAGATATTTAGTAATATCTCCAGCAGACAAATAAAAATAAAAAAAAGAATACCGGTTGGTATTCTTTTTTTAAGAAACGAGAATTGAATAAAAATTAAGGATTCTCTTCGGAACGAGTTGGAGCGTTCGTTTCAAAGAGCAAAATTATTATAACATAACATTAAAAGAATTACTACAAAAATTATTTTGAAAATGTTTACACAAAAAACTATAACTATTTTAATGTAAAAATAAATCTTATTTGATATAATAAAAAAAGAAAAAGAGGCGATGTTATGAATATTTATAACGAAACTATTATAGGAATATCAACTCCATTAATGAAAGGAGCTATATCTATAATTAGGTTAAGCGGAGAAAAAGCAATAGAAATAGTGAACAAAGTTTTTAAAGGTAAAAATTTAAATAAAGCGGAAAGTCATACTATTCATTATGGATATATCATAGATCCTGAAACAAAAAACGTTTTAGATGAAGTTTTAGTATCAATTTTTAAGGCTCCAAAAACTTATACAGTTGAAGATGTTGTAGAAGTAAATTGCCATGGCGGAGTTTTCGTTACAAACCAAATATATAATTTATTAATAGAACAAGGAGCTAGACCTGCTGAAGCTGGGGAATTTACAAAAAGAGCATTTTTGAACGGTAGAATAGATTTAACCGAAGCAGAAGCGGTAATGGATGTTATTGATGCGGAAAATAAAACTTTTTCGAAAGTGGCTAATGATGCATTAAGAGGAAGTACAAAGAAAAAAATAGAAGAATTAAAAGAAAAAATTCTAAATATTATTGCAATAATAAATGTAAACATTGATTATCCAGAATATGATGATATAGAAATATTAACTACTGAAATAATAGCTCCAAAAATAAAAGATATATATAATGAATTGTTAGATATATTAAAACATTCAAAAAGCGCAATATATTTAAAAAACGGAACAGATACAGTAATAATTGGAAAACCTAATGTTGGAAAAAGTAGTATTTTAAATGCCATCGCAAAAGAAGATAAAGCAATTGTTACTAATATTCCAGGGACAACAAGAGATACAATAGAAGTTAAAATAAATTTAAACAATCTTACATTAAACTTAATTGATACTGCAGGTATAAGAGAAACTGAAGATGTAGTTGAAAAAATAGGTGTAAAAAAATCTATAGAAAAATTAGAACAAGCACAATTAATATTATTAATTTTAGATGGAAGTCGAGAATTAGAAGAAGAAGATTATAAATTACTAGAACAAGTTAAAAATAAACCACATGTAATATTAATAAATAAGAGTGATTTACCTCAAAAAATAGATTCTACAAAAATTGAAAACGCGATAGTTGTTTCTGCGTATGATGAAAATAGCGTAGAGATTATTGAAAAAGCTATTATAAAACAAATTCAAATAGAAGGTATTGAAAATCCTAATGTTACATATATATCAAACGCAAGACAAATCCAAAAAATTAAAGAAACAAAAGAAGCTATAGAAGAAGCATTAGTGGAAATAGAAAAACAAGAATTTATTGATTTGATAGAATTAAGTTTAAGAAAAGCTTGGAACTCTTTAGGAGAAATAACTGGAGAAGTGAATACAGATAGTTTGTTAGATGAATTGTTTTCTAAATTTTGTTTAGGAAAATAAAAGGATTAACAATTTGACAAAAAATAAAAATATATATATAATTTTGATTGAAATAAATAAAAAAACGTTGATTAGAAGAGTAAATTAAATTAATTTTGGAAAAGTGACTTGAGGATAGTGAAAACTCAAGAAAATATTTAATTGAAAAACATCTATGAGTTAGCAGAAGAAATTAAGTAGAACTGCTCGTAGCCTTGCGTTAAAAGGATTAAAGTGCACAAAAAATTTTGTGAATTAAGGTGGTACCGCGAAACGATTTAGTAAAAAGCCTGCTAAAAAACTTCGTCCTTAGAATTTGTATACTAAAACTAGTATATATATATTCTAAGGCTTTTTTAATTTTAAAGGAGATAATAAAATGAAAAGAACAAAAATTAAACAAGTGTTTTTAGAAAAAACAGAAAAAGAAGTATTAATTTATGCGTGGGTAAGAACAAATAGAGCTCAAGCACAATTTGGTTTTTTAAATATTAATGATGGATCTACATTAGCAAACCTTCAAGTTGTTTATGATACGACATTAGATAACTTTTTAGAAGTATCAAAATATCGTGTAGGTGTTTCTGTTATGGTAAAAGGCGACGTTATTTTAACACCTGAAGCCAAACAACCTCTTGAAATTAGAGCAAAAGAAGTGGTAATGTTAGGAGATTGTCCTGAAAATTATCCAATTCAACCAAAACGTCACACAAGAGAATTTTTAAGAGAAAACGCTCATTTACGCGCAAGAACAAATTTATTTAATGCAGTATTTAGAATTAGAAGTGTAGCTGCTATGGCAATTCATTCATATTTTCAAAGCAGAGGGTATGTATATGTACATACTCCATTGATCACATGCGCGGATTGCGAAGGAAGTGATCAAATGTTTAAAATCACAACACTTAATATGAAAAATCCACCTTTAACTGAAGAAGGTGAAATAGATTATTCAAAAGATTTATTTGGAAAACAATCATTTATTACTGGTTCTGGCCAACTACAAGGCGAAACGTTCGCTATGGCATTCGGCGATATATATACTTTTGGACCTACATTTAGAACAGAAAACTCTAATACAAAAACTCACGCTAATGAATTTTGGATGATTGAACCAGAAATTGCTTTTTGTGATTTAGAAGGATTAATGGATGTTGAAGAAGAAATGTTAAAATATGTAATAAAATACGTTTTAGATAATTGTAGTGAAGAAATTAATTTCTGTGATCAATTTGTTGAAAAAGGATTGAAGAAAAAATTAACAGATTTAGTTTCTGCTTCGTTTGTTCGTATTACTCACCATGATGTAATTGATATTTTGTTAAAATCAAATCAAAAATGGGAATTTACACCTTCATATGAAGATGATATAGCAAAAGAACATGAAAGATATATAACAGAACACTTTAACGGTCCGGTATTTATTACAAATTGGCCAAAAGATATTAAAGCTTATTATATGAAAGTTAACGAAGATAATAAGACTGTTGCGGCAGTGGATTTAATTGTTCCGATTTCTGGAGAATTAATGGGAGGTTCACAAAGAGAAGAAAATCTAGATGTTCTTTTAAAGAGAATGGAAGAAATGCATGTTGAAAGAGAAGGTATTGAATGGTATTTAGATACAAGACGTTATGGTGGATGCGTTCATTCAGGATTTGGAATGGGCTTTGAAAGATTAATTATGTATCTAACAGGTATCGAAAATATTAGAGACGTAATACCTTTCCCTAGAACTCCTAGAAATTGTGAATTCTAAAATAAAAAAGTGATTACTTAGTAATCACTTTTATTTTTTTTGAAATTTATATTTTTTTGTGCGTTTATTATTTTTAACAGGTTCTTCTGTATCCCAAATTAAATAGAATAAAATAGCAACAATACCTGATAAAACTAATGCGATGGCACTTGCAAGAAGAATTCTTGGCCAAATAAACGCAAGATAAGGAGCTTTATTATAATTTTCAGCATATCCTTCGCTTCCTGCTTTACCGCTTGTATAATCTTCAAGTGTAGGTAAGTCAGTCAAAGTACCTTCTGCTAAGTTTTTGATATTACCTTCTGAATCAGTATAAATTAAAGCAAAAGTAATTTCTTCTAATTCATTAAAGTAAGTTTTGCTTGTTTCACCTTCGAAAGGCATAATCTTATATAAGTAAGTAGTTACATCGTCAGGAGTATTAGTTGCGTTTTTGTCTATTACTCTGTATGAAATAGTTGGACCTGAATAATAATAGTAATATGCGTTAGTACTTGTTGATTCACCGTTTTCGATATTTTCTAGATATGTATCTAAAGCAGTGTCACCAAATTCTTTTGAATTAGGATCAGTAGGATCTTTTTCTCCTTCACCGATACCTTCAACGAAAACTAATCCAATGTTTTGAGGATCAAAATTCTTTGTTGCAGCATAATCAATGTTTTCAAAAATAAAATAATAATTTAAGTTATATTCAAATTTCTTTTCGCCTGTGTCTTCGTTTTCTACTTCGACTTGAGTAACAACAGAATAAAGAACTACATCAAACCATCCTTCTATATGGAAAACTCCGTTTTTAAAGTAGTTTCCAATTGTTCCATCATAGATATTTGTGAAAGGAGTTTCACCATATTCTCTTCTAGTATCAGAATCTCGATATTTTAAAGTACCAGGGTTGAATTGATAGAAATGAGAAGTCCATTTCATTGTCTCATCCAATGTTTGATTTGTAAGTTCGCCATTTTTATTTTCAATGTCGTAAATATGTTCCAAATATCTTTCGTGGTTAACTGTCCAGTTATATGCGTAAATAGCAATGCCTCCTACAGAACCTAATACTATTAATAAAGATATAAGGAAGGGAATAATTCTAATTTTTCTTTTCATAAATAACCATCCTTTTTTAATTCCTATAAAGTATATCATTAAAGAAGATAAATTTCAATAGAAATATTATAAAACTAAAAACATTTTATACATTTTATACATTTTTATATTGACAAACGTGAATTTTGTTGGTATAATAATGTTGAGGAGGAAATAGAATGAAAATAGAATGGTTAAAAAATGAAAAAATAGAAAGCTCTATTACAGTCTATGAAAACAATATCACATTCCGAAAAAATATTTCAAATTTATTTGAAGAAGGTTTGGGTATTGTAATTGGAATCGATAAAGTAGAAAAAATGTTAGTTTTTAAAAAAATAACTGAAAAAAATAAAGATTCATTTGAACAATCTCATTTATATAAACTGGACTTTAAACCATCTTACGCAAGATTAAACAATAAAAAAATTGTTGAACTTATTAATTCAATGATTCCTCAAAAAGATAAAAAACACAATTCTTGTAAATTGAAAGCATCATGGGATGAACAAGAAGAAATGTTATTAGTAAATGTGAAGGAGAGATGTGAGGATGAATAACTTATTATACTTATTAGTTTCTGCAATAGAAAAAGATGTATATATATACATATGGTTATTTGTTTTAATAGGACTAATTGTTTTTGAAGCATTAACTGCTCAAATTGTAGCATTGTGGTTTATTGGTGCTTCTGCTGTATCTCTTATTCTAGCGATTTGTGGAGTTCCTTTTTGGATTCAAGGGGTAACGTTTGGAGTAGTATCAATGGCTTTATTGATATTTTCACAACCTTTAATAAAAAAATTGGCTGCTAAAAAAGAATTAAAAACAAATGCTGAAGAATTGACAGAAGAGGTAGGGGTTGTAGTTAAAGAAATTCCAACAGATGATATCGGTGAGGTAAAAGTAAAATATCAAGTATGGAATGCAATTAGTGAAGACAATATGCCTATTAGTGTGGGAACTAAAGTGGAAATTGTTGAAATTTTAGGAAATAAATTAATCGTAAGAATTAAAAAATAAGGAGGAAAAAGATGAGTAATTTATTATTAGTTGGGATGACAGGTCCTGTAGTTGCTATCATTGTTGTTTTAGTATTAGTTTTCTTATATTGTGTAACATGTATTAAAATTGTTTCACAAACAAATGCGTATGTAATTGAACGTTTAGGTAAATATCAAAAAACTTGGAGAACAGGTGTTCACTTTTTAATACCATTTATTGACAGAATTGCTGTTGATAATAATTCAGTTAGTATTCCAGGAAGATTCGATTCTCCTAGACAAATTGGTGTAGTTAATTTAAAAGAACAAGTTGTTGACTTTGATCCACAACCTGTTATTACAAAAGATAATGTTACAATGCAAATAGATACAGTTGTTTACTATCAAATTACAGATCCTAAAGCATATGTATATGGTGTATCTAATCCTATTAGAGCATTAGATAATTTAACAACAACAACTATTCGTAATATTATGGGTTCATTAAAATTAGATGATGCGTTAACAAGTAGAGATACAGTTAATGAACAAATGAGAGATATTCTAGATAAAGCAACAGATCCTTGGGGAATTAAAGTTTTTCGTGTAGAAATTAAAAACATTATGCCTCCAAAAGATATTAGAGATGCAATGGAAAAAGAAATGCGTGCTGAACGTGAAAGACGTCAAGCTGTATTATTAGCAGAAGGTCAAAAACGTGCTGCTATCTTAGAGGCAGAAGGTATTAAAGAATCTGAAATTTTAAGAGCTGAAGCAAAACGTGAAGCATTAATTCGTGAAGCAGAAGGTAACGCTCAAGCTATTTTAACAGTTAATGAGGCTACTGCAAGAGGTTTAGAAATGATTAAAAATGTTGGTGTTGATGAAGGAGTATTAACATTAAAAGCTTATGAAGCACTAGTAGATATGTCTAAAGGTCAAGCTACTAAGATTATTGTTCCATCAAATATTCAAGGTTTAGCTGGTCTTGCAACATCATTAAAAGAAATTGTAACAGAAGAAAAGAAATAATGTAAAAGAGCTCATATGAGCTCTTTTTCTTTTATTTATATATATATTTAAAATTGATGTTCTTTCTTTATATATATAAAGAAAGAAAAAAATAATTTATTAAATAGATTATTTATTGGTCTTATGATATTATATCAGTATTAAGGTGGTGATATATATGTTTTTACCTATTTGTAAAGAAGATATGAAAAAAAGAGGATGGGACGAGTTAGATTTTGTATATATAAGTGGAGATGCTTATGTTGATCATCCATCTTTTGGTGTAGCAATAATATCAAGATTATTAGAAGCTCACGGATTTAAAATAGGTATTATACCACAACCAGATATTAATAAAGAAAATTGGATGTTAGAATTAGGAACACCTAAATTAGGATTCTTAGTAACTTCAGGTAATATTGATTCTATGGTTAACCATTATACTGTAAATAAAAACAGAAGAAATAAAGACAATTATTCTCCTGGTGGACAAATGGGAAAAAGACCAGATTATGCTGTTATTAAATATTGTAATGCAATAAGAGAAAAATTTCCAGATACTCCTATTATTATAGGTGGAATAGAAGCTTCTTTGAGAAGATTGGCTCATTATGATTATATAAGCAATCAATTAATGAAATCTATTCTTATTGATAGTAAAGCTGACCTTATATTATATGGAATGGGAGAAAGAAACACTTTAGAAGTTGCAGAGGCTCTTCAAAGTGGATTAGACATACATGATATTATATATGTAAAAGGAACTGTATGGAAAACTAATAGAAAAGATTTAATAGACAATGAAGCTATTTATTTACCATCTTATGGAGAATTATCACAAGATAAATTAGCATATGCAAGAAGTTTTTATACGCAATATCGTAATACTGATTTTGTTACTGCAAAAACATTAGTAGAAGAATATCAACATCCACATATGTATGTAGTTCAAAATACTCCTTCAGAACCTTTAGATAGAGAGTTAATGGATTGGACTTATGATTTACCTTATGAAAGAACTTATCATCCTATATATAATAAAGAAGGAGGGGTTCCTGCAATTCAAGAAGTTCAAAATAGTATAACTATAAACAGAGGTTGTTTTGGTTCATGTAGTTTTTGTGCTTTAACTTCTCATCAAGGGAGAATAATTCAATCAAGATCGAAAGAATCTGTTATGAAAGAAGCAGAAAAAATAATAAATAGTCCTTCTTTTAAAGGGTATATTCATGATGTAGGAGGACCTACTGCTAATTTCTATAATCCATCATGTGAAAAACAATTAATAAAAGGTACTTGTGGAACAAAACAATGTTTATTTCCGACTAAATGTACTAATTTACAAGTTACTCATACAGAATATTTAGATATATTAAAAACATTAAGAAATTTAAAAGGTGTTAAAAAAGTATTTGTAAGAAGTGGCATAAGATATGATTATCTTATGTATGATAAAGACGAATCTTTTTTTAGAGAATTAATACAACATCATATATCAGGACAATTGAAAGTTGCGCCTGAGCATGTAAGTAATAATGTTTTGTATTATATGCAAAAACCAAATAAGGAATTATATGATTCGTTCGTATCTAAATATTATAAATTAAATAAAGAATATGGTAAAAACCAATTTTTAGTTCCTTATTTAATGACAAGTCATCCTGGATGCACTCTTGAAGATGCTGTAATGTTAGCTGAATATTTGAAAAGTCAAAATTTATATATAGAACAAGTACAAGATTTTTTCCCTACACCTTGTACATTATCAACATGTATGTATTATACTGGTGTTGATCCAAGAACTATGGAAGAAGTATATATACCTCGTTCTAAAGAAGAAAGAGCGATGCAAAGAGCTTTAGTACAATATAGTAATCCTAAAAATTATGACTTAGTAAAAAAAGCCTTAATAAAGACTAATAGATTAGATTTAATAGGTTATGGACCAAATTGTTTAATAACTCCTAAACCAAAATATATAAAAAATAAAAAATAATAAAAGACTTTAAAAAAAATAAAAAGTATGTTATAATATATAATAAAGAAAGAATAAAAATATATATATAATAAAGAAAGGAGCTTTTTATGGCTTATAAAGCATTATATAGAAGCTATAGACCTGGTAAATTTTTAGAAGTAGTAGGACAAAAACCAATTATTAAAACATTACAAAATGCAATAAAAGAAAATAAAACTTCACACGCATACGTGTTTAGTGGTTCTAGAGGTATAGGTAAAACAACTATTGCAAGAATATTTGCAAAAGCAGTGAACTGTGAACAACCAGAAAACGGAGAACCTTGTAATATTTGTAAAAACTGTTTAGCTGTAATGAATGATTCTACTACTGATATCATTGAACTTGATGCTGCTAGTAACAACGGCGTTGATGATATGAGAGATATTTTAGAAAAAGTTAATTTTTTACCAAGTTTTTTAAAGAAAAAAGTTTATATAATTGATGAAGCACATATGTTAACACAATCTTCTTTTAATGCTTTATTAAAAACGTTAGAAGAACCTCCATCTTACATAGTCTTTATTTTTGCAACTACAGAACCTAATAAGTTGCCTGCGACAATTTTATCTCGTTGTCAAAGATTTAATTTTAAACCGTTAACTCAAAAAGAAATTAAAGATAATCTTAAATATATATGCCATGAAGAAAATATTTTAATAACTGATGAAGCGTTAGATTGTATATCAGAAGCTGCTGAAGGTGGTATGCGTGACGCTTTGAGTATATTAGACCAAGTGAGTGTATATAGCGAAGATGAAATTACTGTTGAAGATGTAGAAAATGTTATAGGTAAAGTTTCAGCATATAAATCAATTGAAATTATCGAATCTTTAAAAAACAAGGATGCTTCAACATCACTTGGATTATTAAACGATTTAATCGACAATGGTAAAGAAATAAGTAGAATAACAAGTAATTTAACACAATTTTGTCGAGATATGTTGTTATATAAAACAACTGAAAATAAAGATTTTTATAAACATGTGTTTGAAATAAAGGAATTCCAAGAATTAGCTGACGAAATTAGCGAAAGAGAATTGTTTTATTATATAGATGTTTTAGTAAATGTTCAAAATAAAATACGTTTTTCTAATACTCCGAAAATATTCCTTGAAATAGGCATTATGAAGATAATTAGCAATGTTGAAACAGATTTAGATTTTGACGAAAGAATCTCTAAATTAGAAAAAAGACAACCTTCAGGTATGTATCCTCAATATAACAATACTGCTAATGATCCAACAATTGAAAATAGATTTGCGTTATTAGAAAATAAAGTTAAAAAATTATATGCTGAAATAGATAAAATGAATATTCCAGGTTTGAAAGAAACTATTAATTCTAAATTTGAAATTTTAGAAGATTCTGCTTCTTTTGTGGCGACTCTTCCTAAAGACTTACCTGTGAGAATAGAAAATTTAGAACAATCAGTTAAAGAATTAGACGATAGAATAGAAGTTTATCGTTCAAGTAATAATAATTCTTTATCTAATAATGAAACAAATGAACAAAAACAAGAAACTAATATAAATGAAGAATTAGTTAAAGTAAACGAAAGATTAGAAAAATTAGAAAATAGAGAAGTTGTTTATTCAGAAAATAATGTTAATGTTATTGATGATAATCGATTAAAAGAATTATCTGAATTTGATGAACTAATTGCAAATTCTTTAGATGAATTGAAAAAAGATTTCAGTGAGTTATCTGAAAAAGTTCAAAGTATTCAAAATGCTTTAAATAATGTTAATAGAGAAGAATTATCTAAACGTAGAAATCCATTTGAACAACCAAGAGAAAATACAGATGAAATCGTGTTTGATGATGAAATGTTTGGCTCAACAGAACTTTCAGATATTCCTACTGAAGATATATATTCTTATGTAGAAGATATCGAAAAACAAATCACTGAAAAGATAGAGTTAATAGATAAGAAATTTTCTGATTATGCTACAATTGTTTTATTAAATGAAACAAAAGAAGATGTATTAAATTCTGTTAACAATAATCAATTGGAAGAAAAATTAGAAAGTTTAAAAGAATTTATTGAAAACGTTAAAGAGTACAGTTTCAAACTTAATATAAAAGTTACTGCAATTGAACAAGAAATTGCAACATTAAAAGAACAAAAAGCAACTGTTAAACCTGTTGTTGAAACTGAAACAAAAGTTGAAAAACAAGAAGTTGTAGAAACTAAACATGAAAAAGAAGAAAAAACTGAATCACCAGAAGAAGTGGTTGAATCAGGAGAAAAAACTGTTGAATCTGTATATGATGTTAAAATTGTAGAAAGAATTTTACATCAAGCTAGAGATCCTAAATGTCGAGCTGAAAAAGATATATTAATTAGCAAGTGGGATAAACTTTCAGTTAATGCGAGTCCTATGCTTGCAAATACTGCAAATTTATTATCAAGCGCTAAATTAGTTGCGAATGGTTTTAATGAATTATTAATAGTTTACCCTAATGCTACATTGTGTAATCATATGATGGAAGAAAAAACACATCTTCAGGCTAAACAAATACTAAGAATTGTGTATGGAAAAGAATATGATTTTCTAGCGCTACCTGAAAATGTATGGCAATATAAGCGAAACGAATATCGTGGACAATATAGTATGGGTATTAGATATCCTAAACTTACGCCAATTAACGATCCAGGATTAAAAGTTTTAAAATCACAAAATGCAACGTTGGGAAATAATAAACCTCAGCCAGTACAACAAGCTAAAGATATATTTGGGGATAATTTAGTAGATACGGAAGGAGAAAATTAATAATGAATCAACAAATGATGAGAAAACTTCAACAATTAAAAAAAGAAATGGTTGAAACACAAAACGAAATTCTAAAAACTGAATTTAAAACAACTTGTGGAGCTGCTACAATTGTAATGTTAGGCAGCAAGGAAATTAAACAGGTTATATTCAGTGAAGATTATGAAGTGAAAGAAAAAGAAGATTTAGAAGTTTTAAGTGATATGGTCGTTGCCGGATGCAGACAATTAATTAAAGAAATAGATGAATATACTGCTGAAAAAATGCAAAAGTATGCATCTTTCTTAGGAATGTAAAAGTGAAAAATTTAAAATTTTTAGAAAAGCTTACAGGTGAATTTGAAAGATTACCTGGAGTAGGTAAAAAAACTGCGCAACGATATGCTTATTATGTTGTTGAAAAAATGTCACTAGAAGAGGCGGAACAATTTGCTGCAGCAATGACAGAAATAAAAAAAACAGTTAAGTATTGTAATGTATGTGGTATATTAACAGATACAGACAAATGCGAAATTTGTGAAAGCAGTTTAAGAGATCAAGAAACTATTATGGTAGTTAAAGATAGTAAAGATGCTTTTGCAATAGAAAAAACAGGGCAATATAATGGAACTTATCATATTTTAAACGGGTTAATTTCTCCGGTTGAAGGAATAGGACCTGATGATTTGAATATTAATTCTTTAGAAAAAAGAGTAGAGAAAAATAATATCAAAGAAGTTATTATAGCTACTAGTTTTACGCCTAAAGGAGAAACAACCGCTTTATATATAGAAAATATATTAAGAGAAAAGAACGTTGTTATATCGCGTATAGGATATGGTTTACCAGCCGGCGGAGACATTGAATACGTTGATGATTTGACATTAAAAAGCGCTATAGAAAGTAGAAAAAATAAGTAGGTGGATATATGGAAGTAATTAATAACTTTGCTAGTTCAATAGTAGAAAAACTTATTGCTTTATTAACAACTTATCCAGGTTGGATACAACTATTAATAGTTTTAGGAATAGCAATTTTAGTACTTTGTGGGGTTATTTATTTAATCAAAAAGTCATGGAAATTGTTAGTTACAATAGTTAGTATTGCATTAGTAGGATTAGTTATTTATTGGTTTGTTTTGAAATAAAATATAAGGTGATGTTTTATTACATCACCTTTTTGTTTTAACTTTAAATAGGAAAAAATTATTAAGTAAAGAAATAAACTTTTTTCTTGAAGAAAGATAATGAAACCAAAAAATGAAAAATAAAGACATTTTTTTTGCAAAGAAATGTGAAATATGTTATAATAAGTGTAGAAATAAATCTTATTTTTTATAGGTAAATAAAAGATAAATTTTCAAATTAGGAGGAAAGAAAAATGGAGATTCGTTTAGTAAATTTGACAAAAATCTTTGCTGACAAAAATTCAGAAGTTCGTGCTGTCGATAATTTAGACATCACTATCCCTTCTGGACAATTAATCGGCTTGCTTGGTCCGTCTGGTTGTGGAAAATCAACAACATTGTATATGATTGCTGGTTTGTTAGAACCAACTTCGGGCCAAATTTTTTTTGGGGATGAAGATGTAACTGCTCTTCCGCCTGAAAAAAGAGGCATTGGTTTAGTTTTCCAAAATTATGCATTATATCCGCATATGACTGTAAGACAAAACATTATGTTCCCACTACAAAATATGAACTTAACTAAAGCTGAAATGGCTGAAAGAGTTCAAAAATATTCTAAATTAGTTGGTATTGAAGAGTTATTAGATCGTAAACCTAAACAAATGTCAGGTGGTCAACAACAACGTGTTGCTATCGCTAGAGCATTAGTTAAAGAACCTAGAGTTTTATTACTAGATGAACCTCTATCTAATCTTGATGCTAGATTACGTTTACAAACTCGTGAAGAAATTAAACGTATTCAAAGAGAAACAGGTATTACTACAGTGTTCGTAACGCATGACCAAGAAGAAGCAATGAGTATTTCTGATGAAATTGTAGTTATGAAATTTGGTGTAATGCAACAAAAAGGCGTTCCTCAAAAAGTTTATGAAAGTCCTGTTAATCAATTCGTTGCTAAATTCTTAGGTACTCCACCAATTAACATTTTCCATGGATATGTTCATGATAAAAAGGTTTATATTGGCGATGAAGCTGTTTTAGATACTGAATTAGAAGACCAAGAAGTAAATGTTGGTATTCGTCCTGAAGGTTTAGAAATTGACGACAATGGTGATTTTACTGTTGATGTAGAACATACAGAATATATCGGTCGTGATAAATCTATTATTGCGAGACATAAGTTCTCAGAAAAAGAAACATCTAGATTTATTATTGATGCTGAAGTTGCTACAGAAGGTAAAGATAAAGTTAAAGCAAATCTTAAGAAGAGCCGCTGTTACGTATTTCATAAAGTAACAGAAGAAAGAATTCAATAGTATGGTTGAAGGAAAAGCGTCGACTAACTTACTTCGTGGGTTGTTGTTTCTTTCTCCCGCGATATTCTTACTTGCAATTTTTACTTTTTATCCGTTAGTTAATACGTTTGTTATTTCGCTAAAAGAAAATTATAACTATATGAATGATACTTTTACTGCATGGAGCTTATCTAACTACATAAAAGTATTTACAAATAGTGATTACCCTTATTACTTAATCAACACAATCTTAATTGTTTTCATAACTGTTCCGATTTCAATTATATTATCACTAATTATTTCAGTAGCGTTACATTCAGTTAAACACTTACAAAAATTCTTCCAAACAGTGTTTTTCTTACCATATGTAACTAATACAATTGCGATTGGTATGGTATTCTCAATTATGTTTGAAAGTTATAATCAAGGTTTAGTTAATACGGTTTTAAGAGTATTAGGTAGCGAGAGAGCTATTAACTGGTTAGGTGGTAACCGTGATGGTATGGTTTTAGGTAAAGAATTTTTTAGTAGCGGATTTTTTGCATCATTCGCAGGTGGAACATTCTTTACACCTCAATGGTTTACATCAATGATTGTACTAATGGTTTACATTATCTGGAATTCATTACCATTTAAGATTTTAATTTTATTAAGTTCATTACAAAGTATTGATAAACAATATTATCAAGCTGCTCAAATTGATGGTGCTTCAAAATTTAGAACATTTATGAAGATTACAGTTCCTATGTTGTCTCCGCAAATATTCTATCTGTTGATTACATCGTTTATCGGTGCGTTTAAAGAATATACATCTATCGTTGCGATCTTTGGTGAAACTGCAAAACCAATTGGTGCTCAAAATAATATTATGGGTACTGTAGTTTGGTATGTATATAACAACATCAAAGGCGGAGGAGAAATGGGTATAGCCGCAGCCGGAGCTGTTATATTATTTGTAATAATCATGATTTTTACTGTCATAAATAATCAAGTCAGTAAAAAACGTGTATTCTATTAGGAGGCAATACATATGTGGATATTTGTTATTAGCGTATTATTAATTGCTTCTATAGCATTATTATTTGTTTCTCGTTTCAAAAATCGTCAAAATTACATTGATGCTATGAAAGAACATATGCCTGAAGCTGGTAAATCTATTGGAGATACAGCTGAAGAAACTATTGTTCGTGAACGAGTGTTTAAGATTTTCCGTTTAACTGTAAGTTATATATTCTTAGTTATTCTTGGTGTGTTTATGATTTTCCCTTTCTACTGGATGATCATTACTGCTTTAAAAACACAATCAGAAATTGAATTATTAGTTCCAACTTTCTTCCCTAAAGTTATCGCATTGTCTAATATTCCAGAAGCAATTATTAGATTAAATGCGTGGAGATTATTATATAACACAATTACAGTTGGTATCTGGTCAACAATTGGAACATTGATTACAACAGTGCTTGCTGCATTCGCGTTCTCAAGAATTAAATTCCCAGGCAGAGAATTTGTATTTACTTTATTCTTAGGTACAATGATGATTCCTGGTGAAATGATGGTTATTTCAAACTATATTACAGTTGCTCATTGGAATGGTATTAACAGATATTGGGCGATGATTGTTCCATTCTTAATCAGTGTTTATTATATTTATTTGTTAAGACAAAACTTTAGACAAATTCCTAATGAATTGTATTATGCAGCTAAAGTAGATGGCACAAGCGATATGAAATACTTATTAAAAGTTATGATTCCTATTGCTGCTCCAACACTTATAACAATTACAATTTTAAAACTTATGGGGGCATGGAACTCATATGCATGGCCAATGCGTATTACAACATTAGAAGAAATGCGTCTTATTACAACAGGTTTACGTTCATCATTCAGTGATAGTGAAGGACGTACCGCACAAGGACTACAAATGGCTGCTTCATTTGTAGTAACAGTTCCACTTCTTTTCGTATTTATTTTCTTACGTAAGTACATCATGAAAGGTGTATCTAGAAGTGGTATTAAAGGCTAAAACTAAAATGTGTTTTAGTAAAGATATATATAAAATAAAAAATTTAAAAGGAGAAAAACATGAAAAAATTATTAACTATCGTTGCTGTTATGTTATTAGCAGCACTTGCTAGCTGTAAACCTACAACGCCTCCTACAACAGGCCCAGTAGATTTCGATATTCCTGAATTCGATACTACTAAAGAAGTTACAGTTACTTATTATCATGCTAATGGTGCTGCATTAACAACAGTACTTGAAGCTATTAGAGATGAATTTGTTAAATTATATCCAAATGTTACAGTTGACTTAGTTTCACAAGGTGATTATACAACATTAAGAGATACTATCACAGGCGCTGTTGCCGCTGGTACTACTCCTACTGCTGCTCAAACTTATCCTGACCACGTTGCTGTATATTTACATGCTGGTGCATTAGCTCATTTAGATCCATATATTAACGACCCTAGATATGGTATTTCTGAAGATGAATTAGCTCAATACTTACCTGGTTTCTTAGGTGAAGGTACAATTTATGACCAAGCTGGTACTCGTTATGCATTACCATTCAACAAATCAACAGAAATTTTATTTTACAATACTGAAATTTTTGCAAAATATGGTTGGACTGCTCCTGAAACTTGGGATCAAGTAGTTGAAATTAGTAAAGAATGGCAAAAAACTGATGAATATAAAGCTGCTTACGAAGCATATGATGGCAAAGTTGCTGGTATGTCTTATGACTCAGAAGCTAACTTATTCATTACTTTAACTCAACAATGGGGTGGAACTTATACTGCATTCGATGAAGAAGGTAAAGGTATTTTCTCTGCATTTGGTGTAGATGCTGATTCTACTGCTAAATCTAAAGCTGCATTAACTTGGTATTTAGAACAATTTAATAACCAATATATCGCTACAACTTCATTCTTTGGTGCTGATTACTCTTCTGATGCATTCAAAAATGGTCAATGTATTATGACAATTGGTTCTTCTGCTGGTGCTTCTTATAATGATGGTACTACAAGTACTGCTACAGTATTCACAACATCTGTATCTGCATACCCTCAAAAAGCTGGTACTTATAGTGAAACTAAAGGTAACGTTATCCAACAAGGTACAAACGTATCATTATTCAAATGTGCTGATGAACAAGAACAATTAGCTGGTTGGTTATGGTTAAAACATATGACTAGTTACGAAAGCGCATTAACATGGGCTCTTGAAACTGCATACTTCCCAACTAGATATGACGTATTAAATTCTCAAGAATATCAAGATCATATTAAAGGTATCGTTAGAGCAGAAGATGGAACAATTCTTACTCAAAATCAAACTTTACCTGCAAAAGCTAAAGAAGCTGGTTTAAAACAACAAAACTGGTTCTATACAAACGTTGCATTCTATGGCTCTTCTAAAGCTCGTGATGAAGCTGAAACATTAGTTCAAGCTATTCTTTATGGTGCTGATGGTCAAACTTTAACAATTGACGCAGCATACGCAAACGCTTTAAGAAGATTATCAAATAATTAATATTTAAAATAGGTAGTTAAAAATGAAAAGTGTAAAAAGATTTATATTTTTACCTTTACTAATCTTAGTATTATTATTCGCAAGTTGTGACAATACTGGAGGAGGCGGAGATAATCCTCCTGTAAAACCTCCAGTTGGTACACCTGACGAATATGTTTATGATACTCCCGAAACAAAAAAATTAAAGCTTACAGCTGAATATGAAGGAAAAGACTTCATTCAAGATGGTATTGGAGTTGTTTCTCTTCAAAGATGTGTAGATGGTGATACAACAATGTTTGGTGTATCTGGCACATCAATTACAGTAAGATATTTAGGAATTAATACCCCTGAATCTACTTACAGAATTGAACCTTGGGGCTTCGAAGCTTCAAAGGCTAACAAAAAATTAATTCAAGATTGTATTGATGCGGGTGGAAAAGTTGTTCTTCAAGCGGATCCTTCTTCTGAACGCACAGATTCAAACGGTCGTTATCTAGCATGGGTATGGTTGATAAGTGCTGATGGTGATTCAAAATTATTAAATTTAGAAATTGCTGAATTAGCTTATTCACAAGTTAAATGTGATACTAAAGCTTTATATTACACAAATTTATTAGCAGCTAGTCAACCACTTGTTGCTGCAAAAGTAAGAGTTTATGGTGAAAAAGATCCTTCTTATGATTACAATAAAGAAGGTGTCCAAATGTCTATTAAGGAAGTTCGTGAAAAATACGGAACTCCTGATCAAATTGAAGCTTACAGTAAAGGTGGAGAAACTACTTCTACATCTGGTGAATTAATTGTAAGCGGCGCTGGAACACTAGTTGTTGTTAGTGGAACAGTTGTTCGTAAAAATGGTGAAAAAAATGCATATATTCAACAATATGATGAAACAACTGGAAAATATTATGGTATATATGTATATGGTGGTTACAACGCGATCAGTAAATTAATTATTGGAGCAAACGTTGAAATCACTGCTAAAATTGGTTATTATTATGGTTCATTACAATTAACTGACTTAACAAGCGACAGAAGAATTAAATTATATAATTTAAATGGCGAAGTTAACTCATATGAAAACATGGAAGCTTCTGAAGTGAATGATATTAATAATTACTCACAAATCGGAAGATTAGTTAAAATTTCTAATTTAACTGTTACTGGCTATAGTGATGCCGATAACACAAATGCTATTTCAATCTATACATCTTATACAGATGCTTATGGAAAATCTGGAAAACTTGATATTAGAGTTGATTCAGGTGTTGTATTATATGATCCAGAAGGCAAACAAATTAAATCAGGTTCTTATTTTGTAGGTAAAAAGATCGAATCAATCATTGGTATTATAGGTTATTATAATTGGGAATCTTCAAACATTACTTATAGTAAAGGTAGAATTCAAATAATGCTTACAAGTATGGATGATATTGTTTTCTCTGAATAAAAAATAAAAAAATAAAAATAAAAAATAAAAAAGAACATACAAAGGAGGAAAAAATTTAGTATGTCATTAATTAAAACGTGCAAAAAAATTAGCTGTTTTATTGCTGTAGTTTTAGCTCTTTGCTTTTTAGCTGGTTGTCAACCTGTTGACAAAAGCGATAGAGTATTAGCTAAAGAAGAAGCAGAAGCTGCTGTTAATGAAATTTCTCAAGCTCTTTTATGGGATCCTACTGCTATGTCAGGGATCACTACTGCTCAATTAAACTTAACAACTACTACTAAATATAAAAATGTTACTATTAGTTGGGCAAGTTCTGCAGAAGATGTTATTGCTGTTGATGGTACAGTTAATAGATTATTCTATACTGATAGCCGTGCTTATGAAACAGATGGTATGTATGTAATTCCAGTTAAATTAACTGCTACAATTACTGGTACTTATTCTTATGCTGTTGGAGATCAAACAGTAGAAGAAACTGTTGAAACTCAAAAAGAATTTAACTTCACTGTTAGATGCGTTAAACCTGATTCAAGTGGTACAATCGCAGAAGTTAAAGCTGATGCATGGAAATATATCTATGAAACTAAAGGTGTTGACAAAGCTCTTATTAGTGCATCTTCAACTACTTATAATGTAGATTTCACAGGTGTTGTTACTGCTAAGTTATTAAACGGTGGAATGGGTCTTATGGTTCATGATGGAACTGAAGGTATCTATGTTTATACTGCTAACGCTGATTTCGAAATTGGTGATACTGTATATGTAGTTGGTAATATCTATACATATTATGGTTCATTACAAGTTGGTTCTGATATCACAATTAAGAAAGTTGATCCTGTTGCAGGTGTTCAACCTGGTGAATTCAGAGAAATTACTGTTCAAGAATGGGAAGATGAACAAGCTGATTTAGATAAATCAATTGGTTACTTCGGTGGTAAATTAGTTAAAGTTTACGCTAAATTAGAAAAGTCTTCTAATCCTTCTACAAGTGATATTTATAAATTAGTTGACCCTTATACTGGCGAAGTTGCATGGGTTTACTATAAATCTTATGAAGCTGGAAACACTGAATTAGATGCATGGGATGGAAAACATGTTTACATCTATGGTGCAACTTATGACCGTGATTCAAGATTAGTTAAAAACCATTTATTATGGAATGGTCAAATTGAAGAAGCTCCTGCTCCTGAATTAACTCCTGCTCAAAAAATGGAACAAGTTAAAGCTCAATTAGGTTCATTAGCTGGTTCATATGTATGTGGTACTAAATTTGCTTTACCTACTGAAATTGCTGAATTTGGTGCAACAATTAGTTGGAAATTATCTGATGAAACTTTATTAGATAATGGTGCATTCGCATTAGTTGAAAAAGACACTGATTTAACTGCAACTGCAACAATCACTCTTGGTGATTTAACTGAAACTTATGAAGTTGCAATTAAAGTATTAAAATTAACTACTTACACTGTTGCTGCTGCTTCTAAATTAGAAAAAGATACAGTTGTTAAATTAGTTGGTACAGTTGAAGTTGTTTATTCTTCATACAATAACTTCTACTTAAAAGATGCTACTGGTAATTTATTAGTTTATAAATCATTACCAGAAGGTGTTAAACTTGGTGACAAGATTGAATTAGTTGGTAAAATTGCTTACTATAATGGTACTCCTCAAATTGGTACTATCATCAGCACTACAGTAGTTTCTTCTCAAGCATGGGAAATGACTGCTCCTAAAGAAGCTACAATCGCTGAAATCGTAGCTTATACTCAAGAAAACGCTGAATATGGTCAATATTTAAGAGTTACTGGTAAATTAGTTCTTGATGGTAAATATTATTATTTAGTTGATTCTGCTGATGCTACTAAGAAAATTTCATTATACAACTCTACAGTTGATGCTGAAAAATTAGTTGCTGCTGCAGGTACTGAAACAGAAGTTACATTATTCGTTTACTTCTATGGAAACTCTAAATCTAACTGGTCTGAAGGTGAAAAACGTGTTATCTTCGTTCAACGTGAAGGCGAATACTTTGTTGGTGATGAAGAAGTTATCCTTCCTGCTGAAAGAGAATACAAAACTTTAGCAGAAGCTAAAGCATTAGTTGGTGAAGAAGTTACAGTTCGTGGTGTAGTTACTGCTGTTGCTCCTTATTCTGCTCAATATGGAAACTTCGGTGTTTTAATTGAAGATGCAACAGATGGTTTATATTTATACAGAGTTACTGGTGAAGATTCTTATGCTAAATTCGTAGTTGGTCAAGAAATCGAAGTTAAAGGTACAATGGATTGCTATAACGGCTTATATGAAATGAAGAATGTTCAAATGGATAGCTTCAAAGTAGTTAACGCTAACGCTACTATCCCTGGTCCTACTCCAATGAGTAATGAATTACAAGACCAAGGTAAAGTTGTTGTATTAAATGAAGCTGTATGGAATGGTTCTGCATTTGAAAAAGATGGAAGCACTTATGCATATTTCTATTCTTCTTCTTGGTTAGCAGAACAACCTGAATTAGTAAAAGGTGCTACATATAATTTCAAAGGTTGGTTAAATTGGTACAATGCTCCTCAATTCTCTCCTCTTGCTGCTCCTGAATTAGTAAAAGGTCCAGGTGAAGCTCCAGCTCATGAACACACAGCATGTCCTGAATGTGGTAAATGTACAGCTGCTGATTGTGATGGTGCAGAAGCTGATAAATGTGCAGGTCATGAAGTAGAACCTGAAGCTACTGATAAAGTTGAACTTAATCCTGATGTATTAGGATTAGGTGCATATGCAGATGGATCTAAAACAGTTGCAGGTGTTGAATTTAGTTTTATCGAATTAGGTTCATATGGTAATGGTATCCAATGGAGAAATAAAACTAAAGCTTCTACATTATGGAATACAACTGCATTTGCTAAACCAATTGCAAAAGTTGTATTAGTTTATAATGCAGAAAAAGCTACTTATGCTAACGCTAACGCATTAAAAGTTGAATTTGGTACAGATAGTTCAGTAAGTGGATATTCAACATTTATCTCAACTGAAAATGGCAAAATTGAATATACAATTACTCCTGATGCTGAAACTTATACATTCGTTAAATTCACAATCAATATTACATATTCAATGTATTTTGATTCAATCACTATTTATTATGCAGATGGTTCTGTAGCTCCAGAACTTCCTAAACATGAACACACAGCATGTCCTGAATGTGGTAAATGTACAGCTGCTGATTGTGATGGTGCAGAAGCTGATAAATGTGCAGGTCATGAAGTTGAACCTGAATTACCAAGTCCAGAAGCTGGTACAGCAACTTTAACAGTTAAAGATGCTGCTACTGCAAATGGTTGGGATTCTTCTGCTAATAATTTAAGTGCTCCTTATGCAATCGATGAAAACATTTCGATTTCAATCGCAGGTGGAAGTAACTCAGGTAAATTCTATACAGATCACTTAAGAGTTTACGCAACTGATAGTCCTGCTGGTTCAATTACTATCACTGCAAAAGAAGGATACAAAATTAAATCAGTATCATTTGGATTAGTAACAGGTACATATGCATTCTTACAATACAATGGTGTAACTGTTGAAAATGGACAAGTTGTTGAAGTAGGCGCAGCAAGTGCTGTATTCGAAACTGTTAAAAATGGTTCAAACGGAAAACAAGTAAGAGTTTTATCTGTTACTGTTGTTTACGAAGCTGAATAATTTATAAAATTAAAGGTACTTGGAAAACCAAGTACCTTTTTTATATATATAAGTTATTATATGAAAGTTATCTTTTGATAACTTTTCTTTTTTCTTGAGAAAAAAATAAAGTTTATGTTATAATATTCTATCAAGGAGAATATAAAACATGTTTAAGAAAATATATAACGAAATGTTAAGAGCAGAAAAAATAATTATACATAGACATACAAAACCTGATGGTGACGCTTTAGGTTCGCAAATAGGGCTAAAAGAGGCCTTAATTTCGAGTTTTAAAAATAAAAAGGTATTCGTAGTAGGAGATACATCTGAGAAGTATTCTTGGATAGGTCAAATGGATGAAATATCCGATGAAGAATATAATAATGCGTTAGTAATTGTAGTTGATTGCGGAGCAGAAAAATTAATAAATGATGAAAGATATAAATTAGGAAAAAAAATAATTAAAATAGATCACCATATACCACAAGGTACATATGGAGATATAGTATACGTTGATACTGATAGTGAAAGTTGTGCAAGTATAATTGCTGAATTAATATTTAATACTAAATTAGTAATGACTGAAAAAGCGGCTGCGGCTATTTTTACAGGTATTGTTACTGATAGTGGAAGATTTAGATATAGTTCTAATAAATCACGTATATATAATATAGTATCAAAGTTGATGCAGTATAATATTCCTACTGATTCTATATATAATAAGATATATATGGAAAAATTAGATATGGTTAAATTAAGAGCTGAATTAATAACAAAATTCAAAGTCACTGATGTAGGCGTAGCTTATTTAGTAAATACTAAAGAAGATGTAGAAAAGTATAAAGAAATTTATAAAGTTAATATATTTGATATATCTAGAGGTATGGTTAATATTATGGGAGGAATAGAAAATATACCAGTATGGGTTAATTTTACTGAAGATGGTGAAAATGGCATATATGTAGAAATAAGATCTAATCAATATAATATTAATCAAGTAGCCGCAAAACATAATGGAGGAGGACATTTACAAGCCAGTGGATGTACTATATATACTTATGAAGAAGTAGAACAAATCATAAATGAATTAAATGATGTTGTGAAGGAGGCAAAATGTTAGAAACTTTCAAAAAAATATTTCAAAAAATAGAAGAATATGATACAATAATTATTCATCGTCATGAAAGACCTGATGGAGACTGTATAGGATCTCAAATGGGATTAAAGTATGTAATAGAAGATACTTTTTCACATAAAAAAGTATACGCAGTAGGTGATGAAGTTCCTGAATATTTAAGTGATTTAGGAAAAAGTGATGAAGTATTAGATGAGTATTATGAAAATGCGTTAGTTATTACTGTAGATACTTCACTTAAGAAAAGAATATGTGATCAAAGATTTTTAAATGGAAAATGTTTAATAAAAATTGATCACCACGATGATTCAGAACCTTTTGGTGGCGAAATAGAATATGTAGAAGCAACTTCTCCTGCATGTTCTTCAATAATAGTTAATTTTATTAGAGCTTTTGAAGATAAATTTAATATTACATTAAGAACATGTAATGCTTTGTATACAGGTATCGTAACTGATACTGGTAGATTCAGATATCGCAGCGTTAATGAAGCGACATTAAGTAATGCGGGATATTTAGTAAGTAAAGGTATAGACATTGAAAAAATATATGCTAAGTTATATACAAAAGAAAGCAAGGTTTTAAAATTACAAGGTGCTGTTTGTAATCAGTTTAAATTAACACCTAATGGTGTTGCATATATGTATTTTTCAAAAAGATTAATGAAAAAATATAATGTTACAAAAGAAGATGCTGCTAACTTAGTTAATTTATTAGATTCTATAAAAGGTTCTTTAGTATGGGTGGTGTTTGTAGAACAAATGAAAAAGAAAACAAAAGAACCACATCCTAAAGGTGAGGCTCCAGAAAACGAAATAAGAGTAAGAATAAGATCTAGAGAACTTGCGATAAATGATGTTGCGAGAAATTATCGCGGTGGAGGACATTTACAAGCTGCCGGAGCAACTATTTTCAGCAAGAAAGAAATGAATTCTTTATTGAAAGAATTAGATACTTTATTAGAACAATATAAAAAAGAAAACCCTGAGGCTTTCTAAAATGAAAATATTAATAACAAATGATGATGGGATTAATTCTATCGGCATAAAACAATTAACAATTGAAGCTTTGAAAATAGCTGACGAAGTATTAGTTGTGTGCCCTAACGAAGAAAAATCCGCCATTAGTCAAGGTATAACAATTAGAAATAATGTAGAAGTAAAAAAAGTTAAGGATTTAGTAGAAGGTGTAAATACATATACATTAACTGCAACTCCCGCTGATTGTGTTATTTTTGCAATATCAAATTTAGAATATAAACCTGATGTTATTTTTTCAGGCATTAATAACGGATATAATTTAGGAAAAAACATTCTTTATTCTGGAACAGTGGGTTCTATTACCGAAGGAGCTTTATCAGGTTTCAAAGGTATTGCTTTTTCTGCAGAAGTAGGATGTAGTGGAAACATTAAATATTTTTTAGATATATATAAATATATAAAAGAAGAAAAACTTTTAGAAAAATATAATTTGTTAAATATTAATATCCCTAATAATCCTAAAGGAATTGAAATGACAAAACAAGGTAAATGTCATGAAAAATCATATTTTGAAAAAAGTGATAAAGAGGGAATATATATTCCAAGGTATTATAGATTAGAAAATGTTGAATTAGAAGAAAGCAGCGACATAATAACAATAGAAAAAGGATATATATCTATATCCCCACTAACAGAAGATCGTACTAAATATTAATATATATTTTTATATCTACATATAATGAAATGGTGATATAATGAAAAATATAATTAAGTTTTTTAAGTGGCTAATAAAATCAGTTCTTTTTGGAATGCTAATTATTTTTGTATATAATATTCTTGGATCTTATTTGAATCTTAATATTCCTGTTAATATATATACTATTATGACAATAGGGATGTTGAGAATACCAGGACTAGCAGCGGTAATAATTTTATCTATGATATAATAAATAAAAAGGGTTGCATTTTTCGAAAAGATAATGTATAATAGATATAAAGAAAAATAAAACGATATAAAAATATCCAGGGAGGATAAAATGAATATAAAAGAAAAAGAAAAATCTTTATTAGAAATAGCTGTTACTTTAATTCAAAGAAGAAGAAAACCACAAAAGATGGAAGATATTATTAAAGATGTAATGACAATAAAAGGATATACAGCAGAAGAAGCTGAAGAACATACTCCTCAATTTTTATTAGATTTTATGAAATCAGGTTATTTCATTTATTGTGGAAAAGGTCTTTGGGACTTAAAAGAACGTCAATCAGTTAAATTATTAGATAAAGATGGAGACTATGAAGAAGTTTACTTCGGTTCTGCTAAAGATTCTGAATTAACAGACAACAACGTTGATGCTCCTCAATACAAAAACGAATCTGATATGGATGATCCAGAAGATGATGATTATTCTGATGATGATGCAGATGATTTATCTAAAGAATTCGGTGGCGAAGAAGATGACAATCCAGAAGACTTAAGAGAAGTAGAAATTGACATCGAATCAGAAATAGATGAAGAAGATGAAGAAGATGAAGAAGAAAGAGACGAACGCGACAGCGAATTTGATTATGAATAAACAACACCGATATATATCAGTGTTGTTTTTCTTTAATATTGATTTTCAAAAATGAAAATGATATAATTATTATGAGGATATATATATGAATAGAAATAACACAATAAATATATTAGAAATAAATGATATAAAAGTTAAAAAGAAGTTTGGACAAAATTTTTTGCATAGTGAAGATATTTTAAACAAAATTTCTAACGCAACTGACATTGAGAATAAAAATGTTATTGAAATAGGGCCAGGATTAGGTTTTTTAACAGGCAAACTCATAACGAAAGCTAAAAAAGTAATTTGCTATGAAATAGATACTGAAATGGTAGAGTACTTATCCGAAAAGTTTAAAAATCATAAAAATATAGAAATAGTAAGTTCTGATTTTTTGAAAGTAAATTTAAAAGAGGAAATTAAAGAAAAATTTAATGATGAAAAAGTTATAATAGTAGCAAATCTTCCTTATTATATAACTACAGCTATTTTAACAAAAGTGTTGGAAGAAACAAATAAAGTGTCAACTATGATAGTAATGATGCAGAAAGAAGTTGCTTTACGTATTACAGGGAAACCTTCTACAAAGGATTATAACGGATTGAGCGTGTTGATTCAGTATTTTACAAACGCTAAGTTGTTATTTAATGTTTCACCAAATTGTTTTTATCCTGCACCAGAAGTGGAAAGCAGCGTAGTTAAAATTGATAGAAAAGAAACTATTGAAAATCCCGCAATCGATTTGGAGTTTTTCTTAAAATTTGTAAGGAATATCTTTATTCAAAGAAGAAAAACTTTAATGAACAATTTACAAAACGCTTATAAAATAGAAAAAAGTATTTTTGAAGAAGGAATAAAAAGGCTGAATCTTCCTTTAACTGTCAGAGCTGAGAATTTAACTGTTGAACAAATTGTTTCACTGTCAAATTATATATATAAACAGATAAATAGTTAACTTTTAAAAAAAATTCATCATATAATAATATAGGTGAATTTAAATGTTTAACGAAAGAGAAATGGTGTATATAAAAGAGGAAGAAAAACCTATTATATATATAATAGAAAAAATAGTTAATGAAAAATGTTATTTAAAAGGGTTAAATTATCGTATATATAAAATAACAGATATTAAAAATATCGAAATTGCAACCGAAGAATTAAAAACAAAAGAAGAATATATATGTAATCAATATCTTCGAAATTTGAAACGAAACACAAGAATAAGAGAAAAAAATATTTTTTTGTATGGAAGAATTCTCCACATTGATGGAGATAAAGAATATTTGGAAAATTGTTTAGAACTATATAAAGAATTAAATGTTCCTGCTGAAGGTATATATATTAAAGAAAAAGAACTAGAAAGTGAAATTGAAAAATATTTATTAGAAATAACGCCTGATATAATTGTGATTACTGGACATGATTCCTATAACGGAAAAAATAAAGCAGATATATCTAATTATGAAAATACTGTTTATTTTATTAATGCTATTAGAAAAATAAGAAAACATTTTGATAGTGGATCAGTGCCTGTTATAGTAGGAGCTTGCGCTTCTCACTTTGAAGCGTTAATAGGGGCGGGAGCTAATTTTGCTTCATCACCTAAAAGAATAAATATTCATACATATGACCCTGCTGTTTTGGCTATTAAAACAGCAACTACTTCGTGTAATAGAGTTGTCGATTTCGAAAATGCGTTAAAATATATAGAAAATAAAAGAGATGCGTTCGGTGGAATAGAAACAAAAGGAAAAATGAAAATGTTAATGTGAGGTGCTTTATGAAAGTAAAAGCATATGCGAAAATTAATCTAATGTTAAGAGTGATAAGGAAAAAAGAAAATAATTATCATGAATTACAAATGGTTAATACTAAAATTGATTTATACGATATTGTAAAAATCAAAGAATCTAAAAAAAATAAAATAGTGTTTAAAAAAAATCATAATATATCTCCTGATTTTATTATAAAAGTTATAAACAAATTTAATAGTGTATATAATATTGAAAAAAAATATCTGATAAAAATAGTTAAAAATATTCCTGTTGGATCTGGCTTAGGCGGAGGAAGTGCTGATGCAGCGGCTATTATAAATGCTTTATATAAATATAATAATATAGAAGAAAATATGAAAAATAAAATAAATCATTTTAAAGAATTAGGGGCAGATATTCCTTATATGTTTTTCGAAACGCCTGCTGTTGTAGAAGGAATAGGAGAAATTATAACTCCGTTAGAACCTATTGATTTATCTAGGTTTATTGTTGTTTATCCTGAAATAGAAGTTATAACGAAAAAAGTTTTTGAAAATAATAGTAAATATAGTGAAAAACTTTCACTAGAAGAAATAAAACATCATGTAGGGATTGATGCTGATATATACGAAAATGATCTTGAACAAACAACATCAAAATTGTTTTATAAATGGGGAGTTATTAAGAGAGCTTTATCGAAATACGGTAAAGTTTGGATGAGTGGTTCAGGATCGTGTTTAGTTATATATATAAACGGCGAAAGAAAAAATATAATAAAAGAAATTAAAAAAACTCTTCCTAATGTGAGAGTGTTATAGGTGAAAATATGGAATTTGAATTTAAACAAAAACTAACAAAAGAAGAACTGATAAAATATAATTATTTTGTTTTAAGATTTAATAAAGGTCTTTCGTTCAATATGAAATTTATTGGATTTTTGTGCTTGATAGCTGGTGTTTATTTGTGTTGTGTTAATCCTACTACTTATATATATCCTATTATTATCATGTTTTTAGGCTTATTCTGCATATTTGGAATAGTGCCCATTCATAAAGCTATTATTAAATACAAAATTATGAAGAAAGAACCAGACATTCCTGAAATGCTAGTTATAGTAGGTGAAAGAGGTATTTTATATGATTTTGTTGAAAAACAAGAAAAAGATGCTGATATGAATGTTGATGCTGTTGTAGAATGGGATATGATAAATCGAGCTATATTAGAAGATGGCTTGTTATATGTTTTTTGTATGAGCTCGTATATTATATGTATTAAAAAAGAAGCTTGTGAAAATTTTGATGAAATGGAAAAAATCTTTATTGATAAGTTGGGATTGAATCAAAGATATTTTAATCAAAAAAATCATTTTTTCTTAAATAAAAAAAGCTAAACGCATGTTTAGCTTTTTTATATTGTAGAAAACTAATTGATATGAATACATGACACGTATTCTTTTTCTACATTATATTATATGATAAATAAAATAAAATATACATAAAAGTAAAAAAATTATCATATCATTTTGAGAAAACGTTTTCATATGTTATCATATGATAGAGAGGTGAGATGAATGAAAATTACAGATGTTCGTATTAGAAGGGTTGATGGTCAAAGTAGATTAAGAGCGGTTGTTTCAATTACAATTGACGATGCCTTTGCCGTGCATGAACTAAGAATAATCGAAGGAAAAGAAGGTTTGTTCGTAGCTATGCCAAGCAAAGAAGTAGGAGAAGGAAAATTTAAAGATATAGCACATCCTATTAATGCAGAAACACGTGAATTAGTTGAAAAAACTGTTTTAGAAAAATACGCAGAAGTTTTAAAAGAAGAATTATAGACAACTATAATTCTTTTTTATTATTTAATTTTAAAAAAAATAATATATAGTGTATAATATAATTGAAAGATGAAGAAAAGCGAGGAAAAAAACATGGCCGTAATAGAAGGTAAAAAAATAAAATTATTTGCATTGAATTCTAATAAAGGATTGGCAAAAGAAATCTCTGATTATCTAGGAATATCTTTATCAGATTGTTCGGTTGAAAAGTTCGCGGATGGCGAAGTAGCAATTACAATAAATGAAACTGTTCGTGGGCATTCTGTGTTTGTTATTCAATCTACTAGCGCTCCTGTTAATGATAACTATATGGAATTACTAATTATGATTGATGCGCTAAAAAGAGCATCAGCAAAAGAAATTAATGTTATAATGCCATATTATGGATATAGTAGACAAGACAGAAAAGCTGCTCCACGTCAACCTATTTCAGCTAAATTAATGGCTGATTTGTTACAAGCTGCAGGTGCAGATAGAATTATGTGTTTAGATTTACATGCTGCGCAAATCCAAGGATTCTTCAATATCCCTATTGATAATTTTTTAGCATTCCCAATATTTGCAGAATATTTTATTGGTAAAAACTTAGAAGATATTGTTGTTGTATCTCCGGACCATGGTGGTACTACTAGAGCTAGAAAACTTGCGGTAGTATTAGAAGCTCCTATTGCTATAGTAGATAAAAGAAGACCTAAACCTAATTCTGCTGAAATAATGAATATTATAGGTGATATCAAAGGTAAAAATTGTATTATTATTGACGATATGATTGATACAGCAGGCACTATATCTATTGTTATCTCTGCATTAAAAGAAAAAGGTGCAAAAGAAGTTTATGCTTGTTGTTCACACGCAATTCTATCTGGTAACGCCATTGAAAAAATTTCTAATACACCTATTAAAGAATTAGTAATCACGAATAGTGTTGAATTACCTGAATCTAAAAAAGCTCCTTACATCGTTCCTTTATCTATTGCTGAATTATTTGGCAGAGGAATTTTAAATATAATTAATGATCAACCTGTTAGTGATTTGTTCACATATGATAGATATGCACAACATGGAAAAACAAATAACTAATACTGGTCCTGCCTATAAAGCGGAAGATACTAATTTAAACAATTTTAGGTTAGGTAGAAGATTGAAAATAAAAAGCGGCAAAATAGAAAAATGTTACAGCGTTTTGCAAAAAAGTGCGGAATATAAAGAAAAAATATATTCTGAAAAACAGAAAGAAACTTTTTCAAAAGCAGTAAAAATAAAATAAAAAGGATAATATTTAAAATATTATCCTTTTCTTATTATCATTTTACTTTACAAAAACTTTTTTGTGTAGTATAATAATTAGGTAATATTAACCACTGCGCGTTGATGTTAAAAAAATATTTTTAATAAAAAAAGTATATTTACTTGACAAGGCGCGATTAATTGTGTATAATATTGTGGCAATATGATTTGGTTTGCATCCACAAAAAAATAAACGAAATCATAGAAGCACATTTTGATCTTTGAAAACTGAACATAACAGGTGGAGCGGGATAAAACTTTTATTGAGAGTTTGATCCTGGCTCAGGATTAACGCTGGCGGCATGCCTAATACATGCAAGTCGAACGAAAGTAGCAATACTTTAGT
>JAZSNL010000032.1:0-2181 GCA_045536365.1 Bacilli bacterium
TGCAACAATATTACTCATTTCTATTAAATTTCTGTGATTTGCAAAGATAAGAAAAAAGTTTAAAGTTTAAGAGGACTTCTATATTCAAAGTTTTTTTTGTTACTATCCGGCCTGACAAAAAACAAACCTATTATTAAAGATGTTATTAATATAAGTGAGAACATAATAGATAATTATTTAAGGGGACTTCTATAAATTGCTTTGCAATTTCTTCCTCTCACCACATAACCGCTCGGATCGGTAAATCTCAACGGGCTGTTGAAGCAGTAGGAATAACGGTTGTAGGATTGGGAGTATTCAAACATAGCGGTCATTGTTTAGGTTTTTTTAATGTAATTTTATGGTTATTATCGAACTTTATTATGATTTCATCTTTTCTTTTTTTGTAAATATATTTTTCTTTTGATTTGTTTTTATGACGACTACCTTTTAGAATGGGTTTTAAATACATGCTTTTGGGTATTATGACATATCGTGTTCCAAATACAACATCAATACATTGTTCTGTATAGAAGAAATCATTAACTTCTGATTCTATGAAAAAAGTAATAGGCTCATTATTGACTATAGAACTGCGATGAATACGTAAAACCGTATCGTTTTTTGATGAAAAATACAGACTATCATTGTACCAAATACGAAAACTATCAAGTTTTCTACAATAGATGCTATCATCGGTCGAAGATGCCCCCATTGCATAATTGCGGTATTTTTCATACAAGGAAAATTCTATATAATCTTTATCGCATTCTTCCGTCACAACATCAGCATTGTTGCCAATTAACATATTTTCATATAATACAATCTCCTTATTCTTCATAGAAAACACGCCTTTGTAATAACGGGTAGAATCAAAATAATTTATACTTATGGTATCATTAATGACAAATATAGCACCGTTATTTTTTTTATCCACATATAAACCATTGGGTTTTGATTGCGAAAATAATGAATGTATCGTGAGTAAGGATATTATCAAACATACGTATTTCATAATTATTTAGATTTTAAATTAAACTCTATAAATTGCATGGATTCTATATATTTCGGAAGTATAAAATTATCGATAGAAGTTTTATGATCATATAACAATTTTTTAGGAGACGGATCTGCGAATTTAAATTCAACCTCTCTATTGGGCCATATATTCCTCACCACATATCCGCTCAGGTCGGTAAATCTCAACGGGTTGTTGAAGCAGTAGGTATAGCGGTTGTAGGATTGGGAGTATTCCGGGTCTTGTATCACAATGTCGGGTGAGAGCATACGCCCGACGAGAGGGTCGTATAATCTGCCGTTCATGTTTATGAGATTGAAGTTGCGGTAGTGTTCGTGCATGCAGAAGCCTCTGTCGAAGGTGGTGTTTATGTTGTCGTATGTGAATGTTTCTGAGAACACCGGAGAATTCATTTTTCTTCTTAATGCAAAGTTACCAAAATCATCGTAGGAATAACGCAGGTCTTGATAAATATTGTTCAAACATTTCTTTCTGCCAACTATTGATTTATATTCTTATACAGATAAAAAATATCATCTTTCACATAATAGAGCCATTCTGGAAAATCTGTGACAGGGAAGAAACCGTAATGTTTAAGTTCAACCTTCTTAAAAATACCCGTATTGATAAATCCAAATGGAATTTTACTATCGTAGAAAACGAAGACATCATGTTTTTTATATTTTAAATAAGCAATCTTAGGTTCCGTATGATAAACATTTCCAATCTTATAATCTATATCATATACAAATGTAAAGTCGTAAAATATATTGTCATCAACTTCCTTTGTAATAACTGCTAAAGATATATTCTCAGAATAAGCATCGTGTTTTTCAAATTGACTAATACAATCCGACAAAATAGAATCCAACTGTGGACTGCTTATTGTAAGAGTCTGGAAATCAACACTGGAATATTGTTCATAATTCTGTGAATATCCAATAAAGTGTGCGGCTATCAGCAATATTGAAAAAATAATTTTTAAATTCATGGTTTTATTAACGTGAGTTCGATATAAAATAATTTACTAAAAAATGAATAATATAACGATATTTTTTGTATCTTTAAAGTGCTAACAAAAAGAACAAAACGTTATGTTATCCGACAGCAAAGTTATTGAAATTTTCTATATGGCAGACGACTACTGCTTTTTTTTAATGAAACAGTTAAAAAACATTCAATCG
>JAZSNL010000023.1:0-7682 GCA_045536365.1 Bacilli bacterium
CTTTTTTAATTTTGAAATAATAAGATTTAATAAAATTACTACAAATAAACCATATATAATAAAAACATATCTTGTATATGAATTAGGAGGATTAGAATATTATAAGGAATTAATATCATCATTAAATATTACTTTTAATAAATATAATCAAGATCATATTATTTTAGAATCTGTTATTAATGATAATAGAATAACAAATATTAAAATAAAAACATTGTCAAAGAAAATAGTATTTAATGAAGTATTAATAAAAGACCTTAATCTATCAGAAAAATATCAAAAAAATAATACTGCAATATATTTAGTATCATCAATTGTTGTTTCTTTATTATTAATAATATCTTCAATAATAATTTATATTTATAAAAAAAGAAAATTATAATTAGGTTTCCTAATTGTAATTTTTTTCTTTTAGGTGGAAACAAGAATTAAAGTGTGATATACTTTATATATATGGAGGTAAGAAAATGAAATTTGTTAATTTATATTTACAAACTGAATATTCAATGTTACAAAGCACATGTAAAATTACCTCTGTTGTATCATTATTAAAAAAATATGGATATGAATATGCGGTGATGTGTGATGAAGGAAATCTTCATGGTGCTGTTAAATTCTATCAAGAATGTTTAAAAAATGATATTAAACCAGTTATAGGTTTAAAGATAAAATATCAATTAAATGAGAAAAATCATAATTTATTATTGTATGCGGTAAACCAAAATGGATATATTAATTTAAGTAAAATTAGTAGTAGAAGCAAATTATTAGATGGAACTGTTGATTTTGAGTATTTAAGTAAGACAATACATGGATTAGTAGCAGTGTATCCTTATTTTGAAAATGAAAATAATTCTTGGAATTATCAAAATATTTTACCTTTGAAAGAAATATATACAAATTTCTTTATTGGTTTAACATATAATAATAGTTCAAATAATTATTTTGAAGATATATATAATAATATTAAATCAAAGAATTTAAAAGCTGTAGTTTTAGAAAGAACTAACTTTTTATATCCTGAAGAATATGAAGCATACCGAGTTTTAAAAGCAATTAATAACGGAGGTAATTTTTTACCAGAAGTATTAGAAGAAAAAGAATGGTATTTAAAAAAAGTTAACGATGTTATTGATAAATATTATATGTATCCTGAATTAATATCAAATACATATGAAATTGTTAAAAATTGTAATGTGCAATTTAAATTTGGTGAATATTTATTACCAGAATATGATTCAGAGATTGTTGCTGATGAGTATTTAAAAGAACTTTGTTTAAAAGGATTATCAAGAAGATTAAAATTAGATAATATTTCAAATACTACACCTTATTATAGTCAATTAAAACATGAATTAGAAACTATTAAAGAAATGGGATTTAGTGATTATTTTTTAATAGTTTGGGATTATGTTAAATTTGCAAAAAAGAATAATATGTTAGTAGGACCAGGAAGAGGTTCTGCTGGTGGCTCTTTAGTGAGTTATTGTTTAGGTATTACTGATATTGATCCATTAAAATATCAATTATTATTTGAAAGATTCTTGAATAAAGAAAGAATAAGTATGCCAGATATTGATATTGACTTTCCTGATGATACAAGGGATCAAGTAATTAAATATGTAGGACAAAAATATGGTAAAGAAAGAGTTGCTCATATTGCAACATTTGGAACATTTAAAGTAAGACTTGCTTTAAGAGATACAGCAAGAGTTTATAAATTATCAGATATAAGATTAAAACAAATATTAAAAAATTTACCAGAAGAAGGATTGTATTCAAAGACTCTTAGACAAATAGTGGACAATAGTGTTGAATTGTCACAATTAATGGATGATTATGATGATATTAATAAGGTATTAAGGGTTGCAATGAGTATAGAAGGTTTACCGAGAAATACAAGTACACATGCAGCTGGTATTATTATAACTAAAAATGATTTAGTTAATTATACTCCATTAGATAAAGGGTTAGATGATATTTTTCAAACTCAGTTCGAAGCTAGTGATTTAGAAAAATTAGGTTTATTAAAAATGGACTTTTTAGGATTAAAGAACTTAACTATTATTAGTAGAACAGTTGATTTAATTAAAAAGGATAATCCTAATTTTATATTACCTAAAGATGAAAATGATAAAAAAACATATTCGATGTTAGCGTTAGGTGATGTATGGGGAGTATTCCAATTAGAATCTGATGGTATGAGAAAAGTAATAATGGACATGAAAGTGAGTACTTTTGATGATATTGTTCAGGCTATTGCGTTATATCGTCCAGGTCCAATGGAAATGATTCCTACTTTTATTAAAAGAAAATTCGGACAAGAAAAAGTTTCTTATCCTCATCCTGACTTAGAAAATATTTTAAAAGATACATATGGAACTATTGTATATCAAGAACAAATTATCCTTATCGCTTGTCAATTTGCAGGATATAGTTTAGGAAAAGCTGATGTGTTAAGAAAAGCAGTTTCAAAGAAAAATAAAGATATTTTAGAAAAAGAAAGAATTGAATTTGTTTCATCTAGTATGAAACAAGGATATTCACAAGAAACTGCAAATGAGGTATATGATTATATTGTTAAATTTGCAAACTATGGATTTAATAAATCCCATTCTGTTGCATACGCAAAAGTAGCATATCAAACTGCATATTTAAAATGTAATTATTTAGAATATTATTTATCAGTATTAATGACTAATGCGGTGGGATCATCTGATGTAAATAAATATTATAAAGAAGGATTAAGAAAACGTATTAAATTCTTATATCCTAATATAAATAAGAGTATAGATCAATTTATTATTGATAATCATTTTGTCTTATTCCCATTAATAGTTATTAATAGTTTGGGAACTGTAACGATTAAACAAATAATAGAAGAAAGAAATAAAGGATTATTTACTAATTTTGAAAACTTTGTTTTAAGAACAAACAGTTTCTTATCTGATGCTGTTTTAGAAAATATTATTTATAGTGGTGCTTTAGATATTTTTGGATTAACTAAAAAAGCCATGATTGAAAATTATAAAAATATAATTAATAAAAATCAATATAGTTTTTTACCTAATATTGTTGAGAATAAATATACAAATGAAGAATATACATATGGTTATTTATTAGATAAAGAATATGAATCAATAGGTATTAATATTAAGTATAATTTCTTCTTCCAATTTAATGATATTTATATTAAAGATAAATTATTAAAGATAAATCAATTAGAAGAATCATTAGATCATGGTTATCCCTATGTTAAAACATTAGGAATTATAAAAGATGTTAAAGAAATCATAACTAAGAAAAATGAAAAAATGGCTTTTATGACTTTAGAAGATGATACAGCTAGTATTGAACTTGTTGTATTCCCTAAGGTTTATTCTAAATATTTTAATATTAGAAAAGGGCAAATTGTTAAAGTATTTGGAACAGTTGAAAAACAACCAAAATTAAAATTATTAGTTGAAGAAATAGGTGAATTGAAATGAAAATCTTATGTTACGATATGGGAGGAACGTATATAAAATATGGTGTTATTGAAAATAACAAATTTATATTTTCTTCTAAAGTTCCAACTTTATGTCATAATTCACAAAAAGAGTTAATTAATCAATATATTGAATTAACTAAAGAAATGTTAAATAATTATCCTGATATTTGTGGAGTAGGGGTTTCTACAGCTGGTGCAGTTAATTATCATGAAGGTATTATTTGTGCAGCTCCCGCTTCAATACCGGTTTTTCAAGATTTTGATTTTAAAAAATTATTTAAAGAAAATTTTAATTTAGATTGTTTTGCAGATAATGATGTCAATAGTTTTGCGGCTGCAGAACTAAATGGAAAAAATCCATATAAAAACTTTATTGTTATGACAATAGGAACAGGTATAGGTGGAGCTGTTATTATTAATAATCAACTATGGAGAGGTGTTAATTATAACGCAGGTGAAATAGGTAGAATGATTATTAATGGCAAGAGTTATGAGGATATTGCAGCAACAAGTGTATTAGTAAAACAAGTTAAGAATTTAGGTTTAAATGTCGAAAATGGAATAGAAGTATTTAAACTATATGATGAAAAAAATGAACAAGTTGTTCCTTTAGTAGAAGAGTTTTTCAACAATCTAGTTATAGGAATAGCTAATGTTATATATATGTTTAATCCTGAAGCAATATTTATTGGTGGAGGTATTTCGAAAAGGGATACTTTAATTAATGAAATTGAAGTTAGATTAAATAAAATATTAGATCCTGAAGTGAAAGGGATAACTAAATTAAAAATAGCCTCACATCAAAATGATGGAGGCATGTATGGTGCTTATATTAATTATTTAAAATATATAAAGAAGGAACGTGAATAAAATGATTGATCAAAAAACATTAAATAAAATTCAAAAATGGGAAAATTATAAAGAATTAGATCCTGTATTAAGAAAAGAATTAGATGAAATTAAAGACAATGAAGAAGCTTTATTAGATGCTTTTTATACTGATATTGCGTTTGGTACTGGAGGCTTACGTGGTATTTTAGGTGTAGGTACTAATAGAATGAATATATATGTTGTAAGAAAATCAACAAAAGGTTTCTTAAATTATATGTTTAATCATTATCCTAATTTAAAAGAACAAGGCGTTGTTATTTCATATGATTGCCGTCATAATTCAAGAAGATTTGCTGAAGAATCAGCAAGTATCATTGGTGCAATGGGAGTTAAGGTTTATGTATTCTCATCTCTTCGTGCAACTCCTGAATTAAGTTACGCGGTTAGACATTTACAAGCCGCTGGTGGTATTATGATTACAGCTAGTCATAATCCTCCTGTATATAATGGATATAAAGTTTATGATCATCAAGGATGTCAATTAGTTCCTGATTTAGCTGATGAAGTTATTAATGAAATTGATAAAATTGAAGATATGTTTAATATTGAAACTGCTGATTTTAATCAACTAGTAGAACAAGGAATTGTTAAAATTATTGATAAAGAAGTAGATTTACCTTATTTAGAACAAGTTAAAACTGTAACTGTTAATGAAGTAGAAAAATCAAATATTAAAATTATATATACTCCATTACATGGTACTGGAGCTACACATATGGTTAATCTATTAACTGGATGTGGATATAATGTTATTCCTGTTGAAGAACAAATGGTTCCTGATGCAAACTTCTCTACTTTAAAATCACCAAATCCAGAAGAATCTTCTGCATTTGAATATGCGATTAGATTAGGAAAAGAACATCACGCTGATATATTAATTGCAACAGACCCTGATGCAGATAGAATGGGTATTGCAGCGATCGATCCTAAAACAGGAGAATATGTATTATTAACAGGTAATCAAACTGGTGCTATTTTATTAAACTACTTAGCTCAATATAGAAAACGTAATAAACAAGGTGTTGTATATAATACAATTGTTACTTCTAATATCGCACAAGCGATTTGTGAAAAACACAATTTAAAATTAGTTCAAACATTAACAGGTTTTAAATTTATTGGCGAACAAGCTGCTTTAATAGAAGGAACAGATGAAGAATTCTTCTTTGGATATGAAGAATCTTATGGTTATGTTATTAAAGATTTTGTAAGAGATAAAGACTCTTTCCAAGCAACATTATTACTTGCTGAAGTAGCATCTTTCTATAAATCACAAAATAAAACATTAATAGAAGTTTTAAATGATATATATGAAGAATATGGTTATTATTTAGAAGGTGTTCATAATATTGCACTTGCTGGTTTAGAAGGTAGTAGAAGAATTCAAAAAATTATGACTACTTTCCAAAATAAAGAATTAAATGAAGTTGCAGGTAAGAAGATTGCTAGATTTGAAGATTATGAAAGAAGTTTAGCTTTTACTAATGGTGTAGAATCTAAATTAACATTACCTAAATCATTTGTTTTGAAATATATATTTGAAGATGGTGGATGGTTTGTATTAAGACCATCAGGTACAGAACCTAAATTAAAGATATATATTGCAATTAAAGGAAATACACAACAAGAAGCAGAACAATTTATTAATAAATTAAAATCAGAAGTTTTATCAATGATTGATGAAATCTAGGAGGAAAAAATGTTAAGATTATATACAAAAAACATTGAAAAGTTTGTTTCTAAAGAAGAATTAAAATCATTAGAAGAAAAAGCATTATCTGCAAGAAAAACATTACTTGAAAAAACAGGACCAGGAAACGACTTTGTAGGATGGGTAGAACATCCATTAAATTATGATAAAGAAGAATTTGCAAGAATTAAAAAAGCTGCAGAACAAATCAAAAAAGATAGTGAAGTACTAGTAGTTATTGGTATTGGTGGTTCATATTTAGGTGCTAAAGCAGTTATTGATGCGTTTAAAAAATATTTTGGTAAAGATCAAGATTTAGAAATTGTTTTTGTAGGTAATACATTATCATCTACATATACAAAAGAATTATTAGATTATGTAGCAGATAAAGAATTTTCTATTAATGTAATTTCTAAATCAGGTACAACAACAGAACCTGCTGTTGCGTTTAGATTATTTAAAGAATTATTAGAATCAAAATATGGAAAAGAATCATATAAGAGAATTTACGCAACAACAGATAAAGCTAAAGGTGCATTAAGAACAATGGCCGAAACAGAAAAATATGAAACTTTCGTAGTACCTGATGATATCGGTGGTAGATATTCTTGGTTTACTGCAGTAGGTTTACTTCCTATTGCATGTGCAGGTATTGATATTGATAGATTAATGGAAGGCGCAAAAGATGCATATTTAGATGCTTCAACAAAAGGCTTTGATGAAAATATTGCGTTACAATATGCATCAGCAAGACATGCTTTATATAATAAAGAGAAATTTATTGAAATCATAGTAACTTATGAACCTAAACTAGCTAGTATCGGTGAATGGTGGAAACAATTATTTGGTGAATCAGAAGGAAAAGATGGAAAAGGTATTTTCCCTGCAAGTTTAACTTTCTCTACAGATTTACATTCAATGGGACAATATGTTCAAGAAGGTAAAAGAATAATGTTTGAAACAGTTCTTAATATTGTTAATCCTAAACATGATATTACATTAACAAAAGCTCCAGTTGATTTAGATCAATTAAATTATTTAGAAGGTAAAACATTAAATAGTGTTAATTCTAAAGCAATGCAAGGAACAACTCTTGCCCATGTAGATGGAGGAGTTCCTAATATGATGATTGAATTAGATCAATTAGATGAATACCATATGGGATATTTATTATACTTCTTTATGTTTAGTTGTGGAGTATGTTGTTACATGTTAGAAGTTAATCCTTTTAATCAACCAGGTGTTGAAAGCTATAAAAAGAATATGTTTGCTTTATTAGGTAAACCAGGTTACGAAGAATTAAAGAAAGAACTAGAAAAAAGATTATAATATTGACATTAAAATAATAATAATAGTATAATAATAGTGTGGGAAAATTTTCCATACATAGATAACTCATATGAATTACCTATGGAACACTACATTAGATTGTGAACTCCTTAGAGTGATTCTAAGGAGTTTTTTGTATAGAAAGGAGTGAATAGTATGAAGAAAATATTTATGTTTTTAGGAGTGATTATCTTAATTTTATCCATGAGTTCTTGTGCTTCATATGAATTAACAAGTGAAGAAAAGGAAAAAATAAATAATGCTTTTGAAAAATATATTGAA
>JAZSNL010000008.1:0-13638 GCA_045536365.1 Bacilli bacterium
GCCATTAATCTAACAAACAAATAAGCAGTTTCATAACCTAAAACATATACTTTATAATCGCCATCAGTTAAATTTATTGTTGGATATTCAAATTCTAATGTTGTTGGATTATCTAATATATAAGTTGTTCCATCTGCATTATAACCAACTCTTTTATTTACAACACAACTTTGCCCATCATAATCTAAAATAAATTCATCATAGTTTTCGTTATCATAATAAAGCAAATCTCCAGGCAATTCATAATCTATTATTTCATTTGTTTTAGTGTTTTCAAACCTTATTTTTCTATTAGTCATATATAATGTATCACTTGGATATAAATTATTACTTGGGTATAAATAACTTATGCTTTCTCCAATAGGTCTAACAACAATTCTTATTGGCTCACTTTGATTTATATTATCAAGTTCAACTTGTGCATCATTATCTTCTGCACTTGTTGTAATATCAGCAATATCGCTTATTTTACTGTTTAATTCTTCAACTGTTTGTGTTACTTGTGCAATTTTTTGATTTTGTGCATCCGTTTGACTTATAACACTTTGAATTTGTTGATTTTGTTTATCAACTATTAAATAAGTTTGATTTATTTTTCTGTCAGTTTTATCTGCCTTTGTATAATCGGTTTTAGTTTCTTCTGGCATTTCAGTAAATACATTTTCTTGTAAGCCTTGAGTAACTAATATTTCATCATTAAACATTACACATGAATAAGTTGTATCTCCAACTCTTACATTGTATCTATCACATATATCATAATAAGCAATTCCTGTGCTTGAAAAATCATTTAAATAGTATTCAAGTCCATTTAGCTTTCCTAATATTTCAGGCAAAAACTCATCACGATTATTAAAATTCATTATTTGATTATCAATTATTTTTAATTCACAACGACCATTCAATTCAACGCTTTGTGGGTCGTCTAAATAAACATTATCACTTTGTCCACTCCTACTTAATACAATAGAATTAACTTTGCCATATTTTTCACCAAAGTTTACATTGACATCTTTTAAATATTCTTCATCAATAGTATCTCCAGTATCATTTATATATCTAATTTCAACTTCATCATTATTATTAATACAAATTGTACTTGCAGTAACTTGAGCCAATTCATCAAACACATCTCTAAAAGTATAACCTAAACTATTGTCTTCGTTATCTAAATATAATTCAGTTGGTATTGTTTTATTATAATTAACAAATGTATCGTTTGTATTTGAAAAACTTAAACCTAAAAACGCACATAATGAATTAATATAATCTCTTATTGTTATGGGGTATGTTATAGGTATTTTAACATAGTCTTTCATTAAAAGTAGCATTTTATCATAACAAGTTATTTTGTAACTATTCGTATCCTCTTGTTTTTCAACATCTTTAACGATATAATTACCGAAATCAAGATATTCATATTCTCCATTAATTTTTAATCCAAATTCGTACCTTAAAACGCTTCCTATGGGTATATATACATTGCTATCTATATCAAGTTGTTTCATTGCTGATTTTAATATAGCACCTTGATATGATGGAGTGACAGCATTGAGGTCATCTTTCCCCAATACTGTATCTCCAAATGTAATTTTACTATCAATTTCTTTACCAATTAATTTTATTTGATTCTTAAAATTATTTGTATGTGCTTTCACTAAATCACGCTCTTTTCTCTATACTTATAAACGAACAACTAAAACCTTGATTTTGATTTAAGTTATTATTTGTAAGTTCCCAATCGCCTGTGTAAGTTGTCATTGTTATATTTTCATTTTTATTTGGGTCATAGTATGTAACACTTTGATTTGCACTATCTAATATAGGAGCAATTATATTTAATTCTTCTTTTGTTAGTGGTCTAAATTGCAATATAAGTTTTGGAAAGACACCAATCAAAGTTCCTGTCATTTTACCAGCCAAATTTCTTCCACTATCACTAGCCCATAACTTAGGATAACTAAACTTTGCTTCGACTATATATTGCCCCATAGACACGTCATTTATTATTACGCTATTTTCATCTATATACATATATTATACCCCCTTTATCTATTAAACGCAAAATCGCTACTACTATTCACTTTTTGCAATTCTCTACTTATTACTCTACCATTCATTGTATTAGTTATACTTGCATTAATTGTAATATACTTACCAATCGCTTGCCCTAGTGTTTCCATTGCTTGACTATCAGTTAAAGGTATAACACCCTCTGCTCCAGCTTCACCAGCAATTGCTCCACCAATAGGCACTCCTCTTCCAGGAACATTTACAATACCACCTACTGCAAGTTTAGGCACATTCTCTTGTGCTCTTTTATTAGCGTTGCTTACGGCTGCTGCAATTGCAACGGTTCCAGCAACTATCGCTGCTGCTGCTATACCTAAAGACCAAGCACTTTGCAAAGCACCAACTGCAACTGCTGCCGCTGCTGCACCTACTGCAATCAATCCTAAAACCGATACAACTTTTTCTAGGGTGTTCATTTGCCCCCAACTTTTAACTACGGCTACTATTCCAGCAGCTAATGCTGCAAATCCAAATATAACTAAATTTAATGGTGTTAATACTCCTAATAATCCGGTTCCTGTTGCTGCACCTTTTATTAATGCTAATGTCACTAATAATCCACCTGTGCCTACAACTAATTCAATAAAACCTTTTACACTATCAGTTGCATCTCCATTAAGCAAATCACTTAAACCTTGCAATATTAAATATACAGAAGTTATTGCCATAACAAGACCAGTTTTTCCGGTTAATATCCCAATCATTCCGGATGCTCCAAATAATAAAATAATGCCTCCAATTGCTTGTTTTGTATCACCATTAATCATCATATTAAGCCCTTCAAATGCTAATACTGTTGCAGCAATTGCCCAACCTAATCCTGCTTTACCTGTTAATATTCCTATTAATCCTGCTGCACCTAATAATAAAAGTATAGGATTAATGCTTATTCCTAATTCATCCAAAACATCTTTCCAATTTGTAAAAGAATCAATAATTTCTTTAACTTTTTCAGCAACATTATTTATAACATTTATTTCATCTTCATTTAATGATGGAAGTTCAATTTGACTTCCTCCGTTGCCAATTCCGTTTGCATCTAATGAACCGATTTTTGACATTTCATCAAAAGTTGCCATTTCTTTATTCAAAGATTTTTGTGCTTTTACTTGTGCATTTAAAGATTTTGCATTTGCTCTTGCAACATAATCTACACCAGTAAGTGCTTTTATAAAATGATTTAAAATTGCTATTCCTTTTAATAAAATATTTGAAACAGAATTTAAAATCGGCTCTAAGAAAGAACCAAGTCCTGTCCATATGCTTTGCATTCTATTACTTAATTCTTCGTTTACACTTAAATATGCTTGTGCAGCTCTGCTTGCTATTGTATATGCTGTTCTTACACTAAATATTGCTAATCCCCATTTTACTCCTTTTTTTACAATTTCTGACATTTTTTTTGAAATGTTTTCAAGAGTTAATCCTGTTTTCTTTGTGTCATTTTGTATTTTTTCAAAATTCAACAAATCGACTTGTGATTTTATTTCTTCAACTGTTGTATCGCTTTTTGCTAATTGTTCTTCCAAGGCAACTGCTTGATTTACTAATTTTTCCCATCGTTTTGTTCCTATTTCATAATTTCCCATACTAGCAAGTTCTTGATTAACTTCTTCTAGTTTTAATCTTAATTCGCCACTTTTATTTGTTTGTTGTTCCAAACGATTTTGTAGTTTCTGCATTTTTACTTCAAACTTTTTTGTTTCTAAATCTGTTTCTATAATTACTCTTCCATCTGACATAATATCACCCATTTCTTTTTATACCTGTTAATTTATAAAAATTATCTATATTTTCTTTTTGTGTTTCTGTTATTTTGTTTACACTTCTCTTAGGCTTTAATTCAACTTGTTTTTGCATTTTCATAATTTTATCTTTTTCTTTTTGGTCTTTGATAGTTGATAAATCATAATTTCTAATTTCTCTAATATTTGATAAAGCACTATTAGGCGTTAAACCCTGTATTAAATTTATATATCTCCACCAGTGCATATCTTCTTTTGACAAATCAATATGATAGTCGCTCATAAAACTAGGTATTATCCATTTTTGGTCTTGAATTAAATCCATATCTCTTTTTTTTGCTTGTTGTTGTTCTTGACTTTCACCACACGATAAAAATATATTTGCCTTTTCTAAAAATAAATCTAAATCTTTGTTAGGAATAAAATTAAATATTTTATAAATTATTGCCAAACATCTTTCTTGGTCTGTTATTGTTTCGTCTTCTATAATTTCAAAACATTCCAAAGCATTTTTCCAAGAAGTATCTATTTTATATTCTTTTCCATTTATTTCTGCATATTCTGGGTACATTAAATCACATTCTTTTTATTTTTAGAATATTTTTCTGCAATTCTTTTATTGATGCTTTCCATAGAAATATCTATCTTTTTTAAATGTGGTTCTAATTGTTCAAATAAGTCATCAAACATTTCTATATAATTTCTATTCCCAAATATTTTTTGACACGCACCACGACCAAGAAACAAATCCATTGCTTCTCTCATTTCTTTAAATGTTTTTCTATAAAGTTCTAATATATCTTCTTGATTTTTGGTTAGATATTTTCCTTTTACATCTTGTCTTTTGTTTATCGCTTTTTCCTGCATTAAAGCATTCTTTTTTATCTTTTCTATTTTATCAAGTGCTTCTAAACATTTAAACTTCAAATTCAAATCCAACAAGTCAAATTCTATATATTCCCCTTTATCATTTACTTCTATTTTATAAACGTCTTTTTTTTCTATTCTAAAACTTTCCATATTTTCTCTCTCTTTCTTAATAAAATAAAAAGGGATGAGGGTTAATCCCCTCAACCCCATAAGGTCTTATTATAGTTGTTCAACAAATGTTGGTGTGCCATCAGCAATACTAACTGTCCCATGTACTGGGTCACCTTTTACATAAAGGTCATAACCAATAACAGCACTATCTCCTAACATCTCAGTTATAGCGATTAAGCATTTAAACTTAGTTGCCACATAACTTCCTTCTCCTTGGGCGTTAGCCATTTCAACTTCTAAAAAATCCGTTTCGATTGCTTTCATGTTGCGTCTGGCATTATTTAAAAAATCATACATAGCATCGCCTTTGTAAATTCTTTTACCACTTACTGAAGTTTGTAATTGATATCCTGTGAAAGTCGCATTTGCGTTTCTTTCAATGATAGTTTTGTATTGGTCAATTTGTGGATTGTATGCTAACGATAAAGCATCAACGCCAACACCTTCAAGTGTCCAAGTTGGAGTTTCTGAACTATCACCAGTATTTATATAATGAGCAAACTGGTCCCTATATAATTGTTCCAAATTCATTTGTTATTCCTCCTCTTTATATATTTTATTTTTTAATTCTCTTTCAAGAATTGTTAATTCTTTATAATCAAGAGGCTCGATAAAACCTTTTTCATTAAGTTTTTTCACTTCTGCAATATTTTTTATTTTTACTTCGTCACCTACAATATATGGTTCACCATTAAAAGTAAAATCTTTTTTTGCAATCAACTTTTTCATAGTTTTACTCCTCTCTATATGTTATTTGTATTTGAGTGTCAAATTCAGCAGTAGTACCATCGCTTGTCAGCATAGTTCCACAAATTAAACATTCAATATTTTCTATACCTTTTATTTCAGGCAAAACGCCTTTCTTGTTATTAGACTTTATCATGCTTTCAAACTTTTCAAAAAAACCTATATTGGAAAGATTATTTATTACATCTTGTGAGTATGCTTTGCGACTTCTAAATGAAAACACATCTCTATGAATTACAATACCATTTACCCATTTTTCAACTGTACTAGCAGTTGGTATTTTATCAAGTGAATAATTATTTATATCATTATCTAACATATCAGCATTAATTTGATATTTCTTATCAGTAGTAAGAGTGTCAATTATACTAAACAAATAAGTTCTTAATTTGGTAATTCTTGCCTGTTCATAATTCATTATTTACCTCCACGATTAACATAATCTTGCACTTCTTTAACTACATCTTGCATTTCGGCACTTACCATTTTTTTATCCCAATGGTGTGTCGCTAAAGGATGTTTGTCTTTGCTATAATTAAGTGGTTTCCCACTTTTAGAAATACCATTATATTGATATCTTGCGTATAGTTGTTCGTAAACAACTGCATTATTTTCTAAACGATAATCAGCCAAATTTCCATCACGCATCGGCACATATTTGTCCATATGCTTAGCACAAGTTGCTGTAAAGAACTTCTGCACTCGTCCGTTTGGTTCTATTCCCAAACGCACTTTTATTTGACTTGTAGGTTTCATTTTAACTGGCATTATTTACCCCCAATATGTATATGGGGATTATTACCAAAATTATTATCATTAATGCTTGTTATATTATAAATTTCATAATTTGCTATGTCTTGTTGTGTAGTTATATTAATAGTAACATTTTCTGGTATAACAATATCACCAATAGCAAAATCTTTGATATTTAAGTTAGAATTAAGTTTATACCATATTCTACTATCAAAATTATTTGCATTATCGTATCCTTTATTAATTCCAGCGCCTTTGCCACCAAAAAACCACACTTTTTCATAGTTATATCTTTTCCATTTATCTAGTCTTGTTTCTTCGTCATATTCTTTATGATAAATAGTTAAACTTGAATTTGTTATCATTTAACACCTAAATACATTATGTGTTCACCATTTACTACAACACCTATTAAATAAGTGTTTATAATATCATTTAACTCCACACTTTTAGATTTTACCATTTCTTGTATAGTTCCACCTGTTATATAACTTACAGAATATCCATCAGTGCTTTCACTTGCAACATTCTTGTTACTTCCCTCGGTAGAACTTCCATAACTATTTATACTATTTATCAATGCAAATACACACATTTTAACTTCTTGTGGTATATCCACAACTTTTTTTAATCTTCCTTGGGTTCTTTCATCAATTTTTCTTCGTGCTTCAAATTCTAATAGATTAAAAGGCGTTTGTTCTAAAGTGCCTCCTAATTCTAAATAATTTTTATAACTTAGGTATTGTCCACTAAATTCCATAAACGCCCTCCTTTTCTAAATTAAAGTTCTGATTCTTCTGGTACTTCTGGTTCATCTGGTGTTGGTTCGTCTGATGCTGGTTTTAAGTATGCAAATGGATATCTTGTTTCACTTTCATCTAATGCGTTAACAGGATTTGGTATTGCATATCCTAATCTAAATGTAACACGTAAAGCAACCATATCTTCTTGTGCTAGGTTGTATAAAATACTTCCGTCAGATGGGTCTTGGATTATTGCTTGGTCTAATACTTTATAAGTAATATCTTGTCTTACTGCATATACTGCTTGGCTAAAATCACCAGCAATTAATGTAGCGTTTTCTTTATCCCAAGTTCCATTATCAACAAATACTCTGTTTAAAGAACCAATTTCAGTTGTATTTAATGGTTGACCAGTTTCATCAGTCATCATACGGAATTTACCTTTAAGTCCAACTCCACCCATTAAAGTAGTAACTTCATATCCGCTTTCTTCAACTTTAGTCATAACATTGTTGATGTCAGCATATAAATTTCCAGTTTCTTCAACTTCTTTAGTTTTTGTAATGATTGTTGGTATTAAACCAGCACCCCATGATGCAGGAGCATCTTCACCATTAATTACAGCATTGTCAATTTTTCTTGCCATTGCTTCAATAATTCTTGGTTTAATTTCAGCCCATAAATCAATAGAAGCATCGTTTAATACGTTTTCTTTGATTGGAACGATAACAGCTAATTCTTCAGCAGTTATAAATACATTATCCCAAGATAATTTTGTAATATTTTTTCTACCATTGTTTGTGCTTTCATCTACGAAATAAGCAACTGGTAAAGTTTCTAAAACTTTTAATTTTGTTTTATCACTTGTCATATTAGGTAATCTTCTAAATGTTGATAAAACTTTTGATTCTTTTATAGCACCTTCAAATAATTCGTTAGCAACTTGAACATCAATTAAAGTGTCTATATCATTTCTTGTAATCATTTTCTTCTCTCCTTCTTTTTAAAAATTATTTTCTTGCACCACGTAAAATATCATTCATAATGTTATTTGTTGTTTGTGGTTGATTTCCACCAGTTTGTAAACTTGGTGAAGATTGCACTTTTTTTACTACTACATCTCCGAAAAATTGTGGGGAAGTTTTTTTGTAATTTTCTAGTGCAGTAGCGAAGTCTGTTTCATCATTTACATTTGCCATAACTTCGCTTCTAACAAATTTTGAAAATTCAGGTTTAACATTGCTTCCATTCATTTGAATTTCTGCTTTTAAGTCTTTATTTTCATTTGTTAGTGTTTGTAGATTTTCTAAAGATTTATTGTTTTCATCAATAGTACTATTTAATTTTGTTATTGTTTCCTCATGTTCTTTAATTTTATCTTTTAAACCTTGTATTTCACTTTTGTTTTCAGTCAAAATCTTTCCATGTTCTTTCATAATAACATCAATAGTTTCTTTTTCCAATTCTAAACCTTTTAAAAATTCTCTCATTTAATATCTCCTCCTATCGTTAGTTTTACGAGTCACGAACTCGTGTGAATTGATATGGTTCTCTCGAACTCTATATACATTATATCAATAAAATAAAAAAGTGTCAAAAGACACTATTTTTTACTTGATTTTTTCTTTTTAGTGATTATTTCTTCAACCACTTCATCATCTTTTTTTAAATCTTCATCATATTCTTCGTGTTGTTCTTCGATAATTTCTTCTTTTTCTTCTTTTATGATTTCAACTAATTCAACAGCACCTTTACTTTTTAAAAACTCATATCTTTCTTTTGATGTTTCAAATTCATCCCCAGCTTTTCTTTCTACCTTTTCTTCTTTATCTTTAAAATATCTTAATACTTTAACAACATAATTTTTCATTTTATCAAATCCTCTCTAAAAAAGATTATAACACAATATTTAATATATAACAAATTGGAGGGGCTTATCAGATTTGAACTGATGATTAAGGAGTTGCAGTCCTCTGCCTTACCACTTGGCTAAAGCCCCATAAGGGGTTCTTCGCCCCTAATGATATATTTATCACTCTTCTTTATAATCTAAAACACGCCACGCACACCACATTTTTCTATCTCGACAATCAAAAGTGTCATAAATTGTGCCATTGATACAACAAGTAATATGTCCATTCATTGTTATGAGGTAAACTCCGCTTGGGTGTTCTTCGGCAAATTCACCTACATATTTACTTTTATAACATATTCTCTTGTATCTGCTATCTAATAATGGCTCAATAAAATTAACATCATCAAGTATTATTCCATTGCGTTGTGCAATTTCACTTAATTCATAATAAGTTTCATCCCATGTTTTACCTTCTGCTAATGAAATAGCTCTAATTGTGCAATCATTAACAAAGTTTCCTCGTGCATTTGCGTTATAAAACTTATATGCCATTACATTTGACCCATTTTTTTAAAGTAATGTTCCATCATTTTTATTTCATCAGGTGAATTAGCGTTTTCTTTCAATTCCTTAAAATATTCATAGGCACTTTCCATTAAGTTACTCAAAGACTCCATTGCTTCACCCTCTGCACCATAAGAACTTCCTTCGCTATAGTTTCCGTAGTGATACATCATTTCATCCATCATTTCTTCTCCACGATAACGACCACTTCCTCTGCCGCCTCTATAACGACCTCTTCCACTTCCAGGTACTCCTCTTCTTCCGTAACTTCCGCCTTCGCCATATTCTCCATAAGAGCCACCACTCGAACGCCCTGAACTTCCGCCTGAGCCCCCTGCTCTATAAGAACCACGTCCATAATTACCGTACATCATATCTTCTTCCTCCTTTTCTATTTCAGCGATATCTTTTTTTATATCTATCATTTTATATAAGAAATCAACATTGTTTGTTTGAACACCTTGTTCCAATACTCTCTTCATAGATTTGTCGGTTTCTTCTTTTAATTTATCTAATATGTTTGTTTCTCTTTTTTCTTCTTCCATAATCCACCTCTATTAACATCTTTTAGTTACAGATAGATTGGCATTCTGGATTATTGGAACCGCAGTAATAGTAGGTGTTCCTGGTGCAGTAACTCCAGTTAAAACACTAGGCACAGATGCAACAGTTAAATTAGCATCACCTCTGCAACATACTTGTATCAACTTATCAAATGAAACATTAAAGAAATCACCAGCAGTTGTTATTTCAGCAATAACAGTTGTGCCTGGAACTAAAACACCATCTTGGTATAAGCCTAATGCAACAGTACCAGCAGTAGCACTTGAAACATTCGCATTAAAAGAAACTTCATAAAGTCCACCTTCTAATATTTTAAATATTGGTGAGCCTTCATTGTGTTGTAACCATCCACAACAATTCGCTTTTCTACTTCTCACATCATCGTTTGCAAAATTAATAGCGGAAGTATTACTTGCAAGAATAGTAAATTGTTCTAAAACACTTTGTATCATTTTTTTATCATTCCTTTCTTAAAATAAATAGAGAGGTATAGACTTGCTATACCTCTATCATTTTCCCGACATCGGGAAAGTGTTAGCAAGTCCCTGTAATCAGGGCTGTCTGTTAGACATCTCACTTATTAATAATTATTGCATCCGCAACCGCAACCATTGTTGTTACTATATCCTACATATTGTCCACAACAATTAGTTGGAAAGTTAATTGGTGTAGGTGAATTAACAACATATGCTGGAACTGGACAATCTGCTCCTAATCTTCTGATTAATTCAGCAGTTTGAGCATCTTGGTTTGCAGTAATAAAAGCATTTTGAGCAGTTTGACTTGCTTGGAAACGTAAAGCAGTATTTTCTGCTTGTAAAGTATCAATTTTATCCTTAGTCAAGAAGTCTAAGATTGCTCTTGTATTGTTGTTATTGCTTTCTAAAATATCTCTTGTAGAGTTATTAATAGTGTTATTTATTCCACAACCTAATTGACTTAAATTAAAATTAATTCCATCAATTGCTCTTAAATTATCACAGCAACATTTGTCGATTGCTCTTTGAGTTTGGCAACAACAATCTTGTACTCTGTAACCTAAATCAGTAACAGCATTTCTTGTTTCATAACCATTAACAGTTATTGCGTTGTTGATTCCTGCGAATCCTTGGCAGAGTGTTTGTTGCACGCTGGCAAAGCCCGAGTTTATGTTGTTATTTAAAGCAAATGTAGCGTCACTGATACCATAAGTAATTCCATCTAACTTACCATAGATATTTGGCATACCAAAACCTCCTCCATAGTAATAATTTGCTCCACATCCACCATCGGAACTTCCTCCTTGGTTTCCGCCGAAGCCATTTCTACCCCAACCAAGTAGCACAATTAAAATTATTATCCACCATGCACCATATCCATCACCAAAACCACCGTTTCCGCCTTGTCTATTTCCACCAGCGTTTCCAGATAGGACTGCTACATCAGCAGGACTTAACATTCCTTCCATATTTTTCCTCCTTTATATTAAATAATGTTTGGAGTTGCAAATTATATTAAAAACCAACCATTATTTATTTAAAACTTGATATGACACTTTGTAAGTCTTTCATTTCGGCATCGAAATCTCTACCTTGTTCTTTAAACATATTTCTAGCAACATTTTCAACACCCTTATAATCACCATTTTGCGCCATTTTAATAAGGTTTTGTATAACTGGGTTATTGTTATTTCCTATCATATTCATTGCTATTTCTTGAGGGTTTTTGCCCCCACTCATAAGCGTTTTAATCATTTGCAAAGGGTTGTTCATAACTATTCTCCTTTTTTCTTTATGTCTTTTAATTGTTTTTTGATTTCTTTTAATTCATCTTTTAAATCATCCAATTCACTTAAATCAATATTAGATATTTCTTTTTTTACCTCTTCAATAGTTACATATTTTGGCAAGTTTGTTTTTTCTTCCTCTATTGGTTTATAAATTAATGTTTTACTAGTGCCATCATTTTGTAATTGTTTTGTAACAATAGCACTTCCATCAGTAAGTGGAAAATAACTAATGCTACCATCTAAAGGAATATCCATTGCTTTTACCACATCAATACTGTCTACTACTTTTCCTAATAATGAAATAGGATTTGCAGGTTGTGGCATAGATGGTATATAACTAGGTTGTGTCGGCATTTGCTGATTATTCATTCCCATCGGTTGATATCTTGGTGTTGGGTTGTAATATGGGTTTCCATACATAATAATTTCATCTCCTTAAATAAATGAAAAAAGGGCATACAACGACATAGTTTTTTACACTAATTATTGTATATCCCTCCTTTCATTTTAATTATAAAACTTTAAAGTGATACAAAACGCTACAAAAAAAGACTTTTTTAAAGTCTTTTAATCTTATCATTTATTCTATCTTTAATTTTTCTAATACCTGCAACTGAATAATTATATTTTAACGATAGTGATAAATCACTCTTTTTATTAATATAAAATTCATAACATATTTTGTATTTTTCACTTTCTTTATCTGCAACTTTTAATATTGTTTCTTCAAATAATTCTTTTGGCATACCCTTATAAAGTGGCTTGTATGTTTTCTTCACCAATTTTGAAGTTACATAAGACAAACCAACTCCTAACATTATTGGAACAAATATACTTATTCCTAAAGGTGTAGTAACTCTATTAAGCATATAATATGTGATGTTTGAAACAATAAAACATTGTATCATGCTAGATAGATGAAATGCTTTGCCAAACTCTCTTTTTGATAACCAAAATGATGTTAATATGAATATACATTCGATAAAAGTATCATTTAATTTAGCAACAAACAATACAATTATTACACTTAATGTATTCCATATTAAACTTAAAAATAGATAAATTAATATAGTATATCTTTCTTGCTTTGATTTATTTCTAAAATTATGCAAGTTTTTTTGCAATTTTTGAAGCAAGTTTTTTAAGTTCATTTTCTTTTGCGAATAAGAATAAACTTCCTGGCCAATCACCCATTTTTTAACACCTCCTTGTTCTTCCAATTTATACCATATTATTAACATAATATAATAATCAATATTCATTATTAAGTTAAATAATGTTGCATAGTTTTGTGTATCATAATTTCTTATTACACTACTTATAAATTGAATTAATATATTAATAAGAAAAACTTTTATTACTCTTTTAAATTTTGCTTTTTTGATAACAAAATAAATGAACATTACTAAAATATTGTAAATTTGATAATATTCTTTGCAATTAAATTTATATAAAAAATATGTACCAAAAATAATAATTGATGGAATTAAAATTGTTTCAAAATCAAATTTATATTTCTTGAGAATTATGCTTTTGATTAAATGAAAATTAAAATATAAACATATATTTTGAAAAACATAGTCTATTTTATATTTTGCTAAAAAAATAAATATTTTAGTAAATTCAGAATTATTAATACTTAATCCAAAATAATCTAATCCCACTAATTTAAGTATAAACACTATTACTAATACAAAAAGATACACTTTCAAACTCGTAGACAAATACTTACCATAATCTTTAAACACCTTTTTCACCTCCTATCTAAACAAAAAAGGAAATATT
>JAZSNL010000007.1:0-61596 GCA_045536365.1 Bacilli bacterium
GAAAGAGAGTTTGGTGATTATTGCGAAGTGGACACACCTGTTCCCATGCCGAACACAGAAGTTAAGCACTTGTGCGCCGACGATAGTAGGAAACTGCAAAAATAGGTCATCGCCAGCTCCTTTCTATATTCAAAAAAATGGAGGATTAGCTCAGCTGGGAGAGCATCTGCCTTACAAGCAGAGGGTCGGCGGTTCGAGCCCGTCATCCTCCACCATTGCCGACTTAGCTCAATCGGTAGAGCAACTGACTTGTAATCAGTAGGTTGTGGGTTCAATTCCTATAGTCGGCACCATTTTTGTCCCCGTAGCTCAGCAGGCAGAGCAACTGACTTTTAATCAGTGGGTCGGGCGTTCGAATCGCCCCGGAGACACCATTTTTCCTAATTTAAGGAGATGCCTGAGTGGCGGAATAGGTAGACGCGCAGGACTTAAAATCCTGTGGTAGCAATACCGTGCCGGTTCGATTCCGGCCTTAGGCACCATTTTAGTGGGTCCATAGCTCAGCTGGGAGAGCACCTGTTTTGCACGCAGGGGGTCGAGGGTTCGAGTCCCTTTGGATCCACCATTTTTTATAAAAAATGCAAAACCGTAGATGGCGGTGTAGCTTAGTTGGCTATAGCGTCCGGTTCATACCCGGAAGGTCGGGGGTTCAAGTCCCTCCGCCGCTACCATTTTTTAAAGAAGCCTTTATACTTAAATGGACCTTTAGCTCAGTTGGTCAGAGCTCCCGGCTCATAACCGGTTGGTCCGGGGTTCGAGTCCCTGAAGGTCCACCATTTTTACATACGGAGAAATACCCAAGAGGCTGAAGGGATCGGTCTTGAAAACCGACAGGGGGTCACACCCGCGGGGGTTCAAATCCCTCTTTCTCCGCCATTTTTTTCATCGCGGGATGGAGCAATTGGTAGCTCGTCGGGCTCATAACCCGGAGGCTGTAGGTTCAAGTCCTGCTCCCGCAACCAAGGTCCTGTAGTGTAGTGGTCTATCACATCTGACTGTCACTCAGAAGATCGCGGGTTCGAGTCCCGTCAGGACCGCCATTTGGCTAGGTAGCTCAGTTGGTAGAGCAACGGACTGAAAATCCGTGTGTCGCTGGTTCAAGCCCGGCCCCAGCCACCATTATGAATTTAAACAGTATCGAAAGATACTGTTTTTTATTTGACAAAAACTGATATAAACTTGAAAAATTCTACATAATATGATATAATATTATTTACCTAGTTATGAAGGAGATGAGATTATGTTTGTATTATTTACTGATACTGATACGGATATCACACCAAGAATTGCTAAAGAATATGGATATAATTTAATTAGTATGCCATACAGCATCAATGATGTTGAAACGTATCCTTATGTGGATTTTGAAACTTTTGATTATAAAAATTTCTATAATCAATTAAGAGAAGGTGTTTTACCAAAAACATCAGCTATTAGCCCAGTTTCATATATGAATTATTTTGAACCTTTTTTAAAAGAAGGAAAAGACATTTTATATGTACATTTTTCTGCAGCAATGAGTGGAACTTTTTCAGCTATGCATATTGCAGTAGAAGAGTTAAAAGAATTATATCCTGATAGAAAAATATACACGATTGATACAAAAGGAATAACTATATTGAGTTATATAATTGTAAAAGAAATAGGAGAGTTATATAAACAAAACAAATCAATAGAAGAAATTTTAGATTGGGCAGAAAAAGAAGTTGACAAATTTGCAATATATTTTTATGTTGATGATTTAAAATTCTTTCAAAGAAGTGGTAGAGTAAGTAATTTCTCTGCATTTATGGGAGGAATATTAGGAATACATCCTATTATACATATTGGACATGATGGTCAAATGAAAGCTATTTCTAAAGGTAAAGGAAGAAATGGAACTCTTAAAAAAATAATGAATTATGTAGATGAATTACAAGAAGATATTAAAAATCATCAAGTTGTTATCGCACATACAGATGCAGAAGAAATAGCATTGTTACTAGAAAAAATGTTAAAAATAAGATACGGTGAAGATTTAAATACAGAAATAGTAATAGTAAATCCAACAGCAGGAAGTCATTGTGGTCCAAATTGCGTGGGAGTTACTTTTCATGCTAAACATAGATAATAAAAAAGTAGATATCAATTTAAATTGGTATCTACTTTTTGTTTTCTTTCATTTTTTAAATAAGGACAACTTTTAATTGAAATGATACAATTACCATTATAAAAACAATCGCCACATTTTTCATTCTTTTTATTTTTAACGTTTTTAACAATTATAGTTTTTTCCATATTTTACCTCCAATATTAGTATAAGTAAAATATAAAAATATTATACATAAAAAAAAGATTAAACATAGTTTAATCTTTTGTAATTAATCCTAATAAATCATATTGCGTAACATCGTAAATTAATACATCATAAAATTCTCCAATTATTAATTCTTTTTCAGAAGTTATATATATAGCTCCATCTACATCATCAGGCGCATAAGCATAATTTCTGCCGATATACATATTAGTTTCAGGATCATATGAATCGATAATACATCTTTGTAAAGTATTAATGTACTTTTGATTATTTTCATAAGAAATCTGTTCTTGAATTTTCATTAATTCTAAATATCTTTTTTCACTTGTTTTAGAAGATACTTTTTTATCATACGTATAAGCTGGTGTATCTTCTTCATCAGAATAAGTGAAAATACCTAATCGATCAAATCTTGTTTTAGAAATAAAATCTTTTAAGTCTAAAAAATCATAATGAGTTTCACCAGGAAAACCAACTATTAAAGTGCTTCTAATAATTGCGGTAGGAATTTCTTCTCTGATATAATCAATTAAGTCAGCAATATCTTCTTTTGTTCCTCTTCTATTCATAGCTTTTAAAAGTTTATTCGAAGAATGTTGAATCGGAATGTCAAAATAAGGAGTTACTTTTTCGTTGATTTTAATTTCTTCAATTAAATCTTTTGTTATTTCATCAGGATATAAATATAATAATCTAATTAGTTTAACTTCTTCAATTTTAGAAATCTCTCTTAATAAATGTTCTACTCTACAAGACTCGTCATATATATCAGTCCCATATCTAGTTGTATCTTGAGCAATTAACGTAATTTCTTTTACTCCTTTTTTGCTGAGATATTTTGCTTCTTCAATAATACTATTGAATTCCCTACTTTTAAAAGGTCCACGAATTAAAGGAATAGCACAATATGCACATCGGTTATTACATCCATCTGCGATCCTTAAATATGCACTATGTGGATAAGTAGTGATAACTCTTGAAGTATAATCTAAACTATATTCTTTATTTTTATTTACAATTTGATTAAACACTTTATCTAAATTTTTATATTCTTTAATAGGAACATAATAGTCTACTTCAGAAATAGATTGTTTTAAATCATTTAAATATCTTTCTACTAAACACCCCATAACTATAATAGTTTTATCTTTATAATCACACATTTCTAATATTGTATCAATAGATTCTTTTTTAGCTGATTCGATAAAACCACATGTGTTTACAACAAGAATATCTGCTTCATCAATATTGTTTGTAATTTCTAATTCATATTTTTTCGCAAGCCCTAAGAATAATTCTGTATCTATTCTATTTTTTGCACAACCTAATGAAATCATTCCTAATTTCATAAATCCACCTCTTTATTTTCTTATATATATTATACAATAATATAGAAAAAAATGGGGGAAATAAACTTGATTTTTTAATACTAATAATCTATAATATATATGTAAGGAGATAATATATGAAAATAGAATTTAATAAACTAGAAGAAAAAATATTAAAAAATTTTAATAATGGTGAAAAAGAATACAGAGCACATATGTATGTCGATGAGTCTATTAAAATTATGAGAGGAAAATTAATTCCTGGTGCATCTATAGGTTTGCATACTCACCAAGGAACATCTGAAATAATATATGTTCTTTCCGGAGTAGGTACTATGATTTGTGATGGAAAAGAAGAAATATTAAACCCAGGAGAAGCACATTATTGTCCTGAAAATTCATCTCATACATTTATGAATAAAACAGAAGAAGACTTAATATTTTTTGCGGTAGTTCCAAAATTGAAATAATAAATTATCAAATTAAGTAATTAGAAATATAAAATATGGTAAAATAAATATATATAAATAATAAAAAAAGAAAGAGGTATAATATGAAAAAAGTATTAGTGGAAACTTCTGCTCGTCACATTCACGTTTCAGAAGCTGATTTAAAAGTATTATTTGGAGAAAATGCTCAATTAACAATTAAAAAAGAATTATCACAACCTGGTCAATACGCTTGTAATGAAAGAGTTACAGTAGTTGGTCCTAAAAAAGAAATAGCAGGTGTATCAATTTTAGGTCCTGTTAGAAAACAAACACAAGTTGAATTAAGTGCAACAGATGCAAGAAGTATTGGTTTACCAATCGCAGTGAGAGAATCAGGTGATTTAGCTGGTACTCCTGGATGTACATTAGTTGGCCCTTGTGGTAGTGTTACTATTACTGAAGGTGTTATCGTAGCTAAAAGACATATTCACGCAACAGTTGCTGATGCAGAAGAATTAGGCGTTAAAGATAAAGAAGTTGTTTCAGTTAAAATTGAATCTGAAGGACGTTCATTAATTTTTGGTGATGTAATAGTTAGAGTAAGTGATTCTTATGCACTTGCAATGCATATTGATACAGATGAATCAAACGCAGGCTTAGTTGCTTGTGGAACTATGGGAGAAATAGTTAAATAATTAAAAATTAAAAAACATATAATATATGAAATAAGGAGGCTATATGAATAAAGCGGAAGAATTAAAATTACAGAAGATAGCTTTAGATGCAAGAAAAAATATATTAGATATGGTTTATAATGCACAATCAGGACATCCTGGAGGTTCATTATCAGCCACAGAAATATTAATATATTTATATTTTAAACAAATGAATATCGATCCTAGAAATCCTAAATGGGAAGAAAGAGATCGTTTTGTATTATCTAAAGGACATGTTACTCCTATTCTATATTATTGTCTTGCAGAAAAAGGATATTTTCCAAAGGAAGAATTAATTAACTTTAGAAAATATGGTTCAATGTTACAAGGACATCCAGACATGAAAAAAACTCCAGGAGTAGATATGTCAACAGGGTCATTAGGTCAAGGACTTTCTTGCGCTGTAGGAATGGCGTATGTAGGTAAAAAAGGATCTAAAGAGTTTGATGTTTATGCAGTAGTTGGAGATGGCGAAATTCAAGAAGGACAAATATGGGAAGCTGCAATGTTTGCAGGAAACCATAAATTAAATAATCTTTGTGTAATTGTTGATTACAATCATATTCAAATTTGTGGTCGTGTAGAAGAAGTTAATGATCCTGCACCAATTGATGAAAAATTTGAAGCATTCGGATTTGATTCAGTAATTTGTGACGGACATGATTTCGAATCACTAGAAAAAGCATTTAGAAAGTTTAAAAGAACAGATAAACCGCTTGTTATAATAGCTCAAACAGTGAAAGGAAAAGGCATATCATTTATGGAAGATACTGCAGCATGGCATGGAAAAGCTCCAAGTGAAGATATGTACTTTAGAGCTGTTGCAGAATTAGAATTAAAAGAAGCAGAATTGAAGGAGGCTGAATAATAATGGAAAAAGCATTAACTCGTGAAGCCTACGGAAAAACACTTGCTAAATTAGGAGAAACAAATCAATTTTATGTAATGGATGCTGATTTAGCAGGATCAACACAAACAGAGATCTTTAGAAAAAAATATCCTGAAAGATTTATTCAATGTGGAATTGCAGAAGCAAATATGGTAAATATGGCAGCAGGAATAGCTTCTACAGGAATACCAGTATTCGTATCATCATATGCAATTTTCACATCAGGACGTTGTTGGGAACAAATTAGAACAAGTATAGCTTATCCTAAATTAAATGTAAAAATAGCTGCAACACATGCAGGAATCACAGTAGGTGAAGATGGTGCGTCTCATCAATGTTGTGAAGATATTAGTTTGATGAGATCAATTCCAAATATGCTAGTTGTATCACCAGCTGATGCAACAGAAGCAGCCCTTGCAACAGAAGCTATTTTAAATTATGATGGACCTGCTTATTTAAGACTAAGCAGAAGTTCTTCACCCGTTATTTTCGATGAAAATTATAAATTCGAATTAGGTAAAGGTGTAGTAGTTAGAGAAGGAAATGATATTGTTATTTTCTCAACAGGTATAGTATTATCAGAAGTAATAGAAGCTGCTAACTTGCTAGAACAACAAGGTCATAGTGTAGCAGTTATAAATATTCACACAATTAAACCAATTGATACTGAATTAATTATTAAATACGCAACAAAATGTAAACAAGCATTTACAGTAGAAGAACATTCTATAATTGGTGGGTTGGGTTCAGCAGTATGTGAAGTTACTTCAGAAAATGCCCCTATTAAAGTTACAAGAATTGGCACAAAAGATGTATTTGGATCAAGTGGTGATCCTAAAGGAATGTTTAAACGTTTTGAATTAGATTCAGAAGGGATTGTTAAAGCTATTTTAAATAATTTAAAATAGCTTTTTATTAACCATGAAACAAAACAAAAAAATATGGATACCATTAGGTATAGGCTCTTCAATAATATTAATACTAATATTAATAGGAAGTATTATTCAAATAGGTGAAAAACTAGCTACAATACATATATATCTATCATACGGATTTTATGCATTAATAATACTAGTAATAATATTTTTAATAATAATTCCATTAGTAAAACTATTATCTGCCCCATCATTTAAACTAACTCACTATGATGATGAAGAAAAGAAAACAAAACGTAAACATGCCAATTATAAAACACTTAAAAAAATCGCATTAAACTTAATTGAATCTGAAAATTCAATACCTTCTGAAAAAAAAGAAGACTTAAAAAAATCGCTACACAATAAAAAAGAATTATATAGGAAACTAGAACCAATTATTAATTTATATATTAAAAAAGATATATCTAAAATCATAAATAGAAGTGGAATCGATGTATTTTTCAGAACAGCTATTAGTCAAAATAATAATTTAGATGCTGTTGCAATCATCTTCGCAAATATTCAAATGGTTAAAAAAATAGTATACGCAGCAGGATATCGTCCAACAAATACAAAAATGAGTATACTAACAGTGAAAGTATTACGTAATGTGCTTATTTCATATGGATTAAATGAAGCTAATATATCAAATCTAGTTCAAATGTTTTTAAAAGCTGGAAAACAAAGTTTTGAAAAAATGGCTATTATAATAGGACCTATGGTAGATATGTGTGTTCAAGGTACCGCAAATGCTTTTTTAACTATGAGAGTAGGTATCAAACTTAGAAAATTTTTATTCGAAGAATATAATTTATCATTAATCCAAGATGAAGAACTAGAAATAGATGAAGCCGAAAGAAGAATAAAAGAACTAAAAGATGAAGTGGCTTTAATGATAAAAGAAGATAAAATTAATAAAAAGAAAAATAAAGAGGCGTAAGAAAATGGATTTTCAAAAACTATTAGAAAATCATTTAATAGATATAATATGTTTTATATCAGGAATAATAATTGGCCTACTTCTGGTAACATTAATATATATATTATTAATTTCCATTAATAAAAAAATAGTTAAAAAAAGAAAAGAAAAAAACAAAGAAAATATAATTTATTTAGATACAACAAACGAAATAGATAATGCAGTAAACAAATTTTATTTAAAAAATGAAAAAGAAACATTTACTAATAAAATTAAAAATACAAAAGATATATGTTTTGAACTAGTAGAAAACATAGCAAATAAATATCATCCAAATTCATCTAATCCATTAGGTGAAATATCGATAATAGATTTAGTAAATATAATTCAGAAAATTGAAAAAGATATTGTTGAATTTATATATGCAGTCTTAGATCATAAATTATTTAAAATAACTTATAATGTTGCAAGAACAGGATATAATATTTTTCATTTCTTTAAAAAAGAAGAAGATAGAATTGAACAAAAAAAGCCGAAAGATCTTCCGATTTCTGATATAATCAGGTTCATAGAAAAAGTAATGTCAACAGAAAAAAAAGAAACATCAAAAGATATAACAAATATATCAATAATAAATAAATTCATTAATAATAAAATAGAGTTCATAATTCGTAGAATAGGATATTATGCAAGTAACACATTCTCGAAAGGAATAGAATAATATGACATTAACACTATCAAATATTATATCTATTTTATTAGGATGCCTATCTGGAATAAGTGTTTTTATAACAATTTTATTTAAAAGAAAATATGCAAAAATATTAAAACCTACGAAAGAACTTGTAAAAGATATTGATATAGAAAAACAAAAAGAATACAAAAAAATAATTCAAAAACACTATATGAATTACATTAAATCAATAAGACAAAAAGACACTACTATCTTGAAAGTAACATATTCTATGGCTAAAGAAATAGCTGAAACCTCAAAAGATAAAAAAGAAAATGCATTATACGATATAACCATAGATGATATTTTATCTTTGACTGATCGATATGCAAATAAAATAGAGGAAACTATATATCTCATAGGTATAGATGGAATAGAAGATTTAAAGATAAATACAATTATTAATATGTCAACATTAGGTAAAAAAGTATATGATATATATACAGCTAAAATAGTTAAGATACTAATCAAAGCATTTAATTATATTTTCATGTTAAAAAATATATTATATATACCTTATTGGATAAAAAAAGGAACATCAAAAACAATTAATAAATCATTTACTAATTTATTAATATATTCCTATTTTGAATTTATAGGTACAGAACTAATATATATATATAATAAATAAAGAGAATACTTTTTTAAGTATTCTCTTTTTAATTTTTACAAAATGTGTTATAATATATCAAATGAAAGGTCGTAATAATTATGAAATGTCCATATTGTCATAACGAAAACAAATATGATAACTTATCTTGTGATTTCTGTTTACAAGTTTTACCTATGACAGAAGCAAGAAAACAAGAAATTAAAATCAAAAAAGCCGCCGAAAAAAAAGCGAAATATCAAAAATCAGTTACTAAAATAATAGGAATGGTAGCAGCAGTGTTATTTATAATAGGAACTATTATATTAATACAAACGCTTAAAAAATAATATGGGTAAAATATTATCAAACTTAGAAATTATTGAAAACAACAATTTTGATGTTATAGTAATTGGTGGCGGCCACGCGGGTATAGAAGCTGCACTCGCAGCAGCAAGAAAAAAACATAAAACATTAATGATATGTGGTAACTTTGAACAAGTTGGAAATATGCCATGTAACCCATCAATAGGAGGACCGGCTAAAGGTATAATCGTTAGAGAAATTGACGCTTTAGGTGGTGAAATGGCTAAAGCAGCAGATAAAACATGTCTTCAAGTTAAAATGTTAAATTTATCTAAAGGACCCGCAGTTAGAGCATTACGTGTTCAATCAGACAAAGTAGCATATTCTAAATATATGCAACAAGTTGTTTTAGAACAAGACAATCTGTCTATACTAGTAGATTTAGTTGATAAATTAGAAGTAGAAAATAATGAAATTACAGGTGTTATTACAGAAAATAATTTACATATTAATACAAAAGCAGTTGTAATTACAACAGGAACATATTTATCATCAAGAATATTAGTAGGTAAGACAGCAACACCATCTGGACCTGGTGGAGAAAGAACAAACTATGGTTTATCTGAATCATTAAGACAACTAGGTTTTAGATTAATTAGATTAAAAACAGGTACTCCTGCAAGAATATATACAGACTCAATTGATTTTTCAAAAGCACAATTAGAATTAGGAACAAATCTACCTCTTTGTTTTAGTTATACAACAAATAAAGCGGATATGATTCCTTTTGAAAAACAAGAACCTTGTTATTTAATTTGGACAACTCCATTAACACACCAAATTATTAAAGAACATCTTAATGAATCAAGTATGTATTCTGGTATAGTTGAAGGAGTGGGCCCAAGATATTGTCCTTCAATAGAAGATAAAATAGTAAGATTTTCAGATAAAGATAAACATCAAATTTTCTTAGAACCAGAAAGTTTACAATTAAGAGAAACATATATTCAAGGATTTTCTACTAGTATGCCACACTATGTTCAAGAAATGATGATTAAATCATTACCAGGATTAGAAAATGCAAGAATAGCAAGATATGCATATGCAATAGAATATGATGCAATAGATCCATTAGAATTAAAACCATCATTAGAATCAAAAAAAGTTAAAAACCTTTTCTTTGGTGGTCAAGTAAACGGAACAAGCGGATACGAAGAAGCAGCAGGTCAAGGTTTAATAGCAGGCTTAAACGCATGTCTTTCTTTAGAAGAAAAAGAACCAATTATTTTAAGAAGAGATGAAGCATACATGGGTGTATTAATAGATGATATTGTTACAAAAGGAGTAACAGACCCATATCGTATGTTAACATCAAGAGCTGAATATCGCTTATTATTAAGACATGATAATGCTGAAGAAAGATTAATTAAGTATGGTTATGAATCAGGTTTAATATCAGAAGAAAGATATCAACACTATTTACATAAAATGGAATTAATTGAAAATGAATTAGAATTATTAAGAACTATTAAATTAACTCCTAAACCTGAAACAAACCAATACTTAGAATCTATTAATTCCCCTGCTTTAAGAGACGGAATTTACGCGATAGACTTAATGAAAAGACCAGAAATTAGTTATAATGATATAGTAATAATGGCACATATAGAAAAACCTTTAGAATATGAGTTAGCAGAAATGTTAAACATAAAAGTTAAGTACCAAGGTTATATAGATAAAGCATATAAAGAAGCTGAGCGAGCTCTAAAATTAGAAACAAGAAAGATTCCAGATGATATAGATTATAATAAAATAAACAATCTATCTAGTGAAGCAAGGGAAAAACTAAACAAAGTTCGCCCTCATACTATATCACAAGCATCAAGAATAAGCGGCGTAAATCCAAGTGATATCGCAATAATATTAGTATATTTAGAAAGTTATAAGTCACATGAATAATAAAATATTATTAGAAGAATTCATTTTATCAAATGAAATGTTGGAACAATTAAATAAGTATTATCATTTATTAGTAGCTGAAAATGAGAAGATAAACTTAACAAGTATAACAGAAATAGAAGATGTATATATTAAACATTTTTATGATAGTTTATTACTTACAAAAGAAACAAATATGAACCAAATATCAACTCTAGTTGATGTTGGAACAGGAGCAGGATTCCCAGGGATTCCTGTTAAAATAATGTATCCTCATCTTCAATTAACATTAATAGAACCAACAGGAAAACGATGCTTATTCTTAGAAAAAGTAGTCAAAGAACTACAATTAAATGATGTAAAAATAATAAATGACCGTGCAGAAAATTGTATAATAAATATGAGAGAAACCTTTGATCTTGCAACAGCAAGAGCCGTTTCTCAGCTAAATATTCTTTCTGAAATAGTAATTCCTTTTGTAAAAAAAGATGGAGTATTTATCTCTATGAAAGGATCAAATTATAACGAAGAACTAGAAAATGCGACTAAAGCAATTCAAACTTTAGGCGCTAAAATAGAGAAAATAACATCATATGAACTTCCAAAAGAAAAGGGAAAACGTGTATTTATATCACTTAAAAAAGTTAAAAATACACCTTCAATTTACCCTAGAATCTATTCTAAAATTAAAAAACAACCCCTATAAAATGAGGTGTCAAAATGGGAAAAATAATATCAATAGTTAATCAAAAAGGTGGTGTAGGGAAAACTACAACCACTGTTAATCTGGGTGCTGCATTAGCAACTTATGATAAAAAAACATTAATAGTTGACTTCGATCAACAAGCCAACGCAACACTTGGACTAGGAATTAATCGCGAAGACATTTTCTTCGATGTTGTCGATTTTTTTACAAACATTGGTCTACTAAGAAAGGCAATTATTAAAACAGATGTCGAAAATCTTGATTTAATTCCTTCTTCAATAAGACTATCAGAAATAGAAGAATCATTATATCAATTAAATGATAAAGAATATTTATTATCAAAAAAATTAAATATGATTAAAGATGAATACGATTATATTTTGATTGATTGTCCTCCATCATTAGGACTACTTGTAGACAATGCTTTATATAGCAGTGATTCTGTTATTATCCCTATTGACAGTTCATATTATTCTTATACAGCTTTAACACAAATGTTAAGTAAAATCAACCGTGTACAACGCCATAAGAAAATAGAAATAGAAGGAATTTTAATAACAAAATTAGATAACCGCGCAACATTAAGTTATGATATCATGGAAAAAGTATCTGAATTATTTGAAGATAAATTATTTAAAACAACAATTACATACTCAACACACATTCAAGAAGCTCCAATGCACGGGAAAAGCGTAATATCTTTTTCTGAAAATTCTCGTGGTGCAAAAGAATATAAAGCACTTGCAGAAGAAATAATTTCTAAAGAAAACAATTAGAGGTACATATGATAGATCCAACAACAATTCAAGTAGGAGATATAATTACATTTAAGAAAAAACACCCATGTGGTGGACAAACATGGGTAGTGAAAAGAATAGGAATAGATTGGAAATTAGAATGTGAAACATGTAAAAGAGTAATAATGATATCAAGAATAGATGCGTTAAAAAGAATAAAATAGAAGAAATTTATATTTCTTCTTTTTTTTCGATAAAATCTCCTATAACAAATAAATATAATTGGTGTAATGTCATTAGGAGGTTATATGTTAAAGAAAATAAATATTATAATAGTTATGTTTTTTCTTCCATTATCAATAAAAATAAATTTAGGATATATGTTATTTTTACCAATAACATTATTCTATTTAGTTAAAGATAATAAAAATGTTTTCTACACCGCTATTCCATCTATTATTTCAATGTTAATTTTTTCAAGAGAATATTTTATTAACTTTTTAGTAGTTTTAATACTTACAATTTTATTATATTACATCATAGAATATTTTATGAATAAAGAAGATAAAGTTATGTCGTTGTATGATTTAATAATTCTGACATATATATTGCTTGTTAATATAGTTGAAAAAGTATTTTTAAAAGTAGGACCTGTTAACACACTAGGTTTTATAATAGGAACAGTATCAAGTTTGTTAATATATATATACTTACAACATTGTTTATCAAAGATGATAAAAGAAGAATATGAAAATACAAACCATTTATCAAGTTCTTTATGCTATTTAGATATAATGATTTGCATAATTACAATTATTTCATCTACAGCAGTTAGTTTTTTTGATGTTAATTTTGGATTTATATTAGGTATATATTTTGCGATGTTCACTGGTAGAAGTTATAAAAATATATATGCTATCTTCTATTCATTGTGCACAATGTTAATATTATTAATTGGATATGACATTAGTATAAGTCTGTTTATACCTTTTATTTGTGCTTTGTATTTTATTAACAATATATATTTAATGGTAATTCTTAATATTTTCTTAACGATTCTTTTATTTACAAATCAACCGTATGATAATCATTACATTATGAGTGTTATGGCTACTAGTGTAATATTTGAAATATTAAGTCGTTTTTTAATAAAAGATTTACCTACTGATAAAGATATATTCGAAGAAATTCATTCTCAAATACAAAAAAATACATCAGAAGAAATATTAAATTTTGCGGTATTTTTAGACAAATTTGCAGTAGGATTTAAAAATCCAAAAGAATTTAATGAACAATTAAGTAACGGAATAAAAACAATAGTTCAAACACACTGTAAAAATTGTTCTAAAACTAAAGAATGTTTTAATAAATATAAAGTTGAATTATACCCAATATTTAAAACAATTCTGTTAGGTGAAGAAAAGAAAGAAGAAATAAAGAAATTCTATGAATACTGTCCAAAAGCTTATTCAATGGAAAAAACCTCAAAACTGTTAGGAAGAAAACAATATGAATCATCAGCACATAATGATGCTTTGATAGCTCAAATAAACGGATTTTCTTCATCTATTAGAAAATATGTAATAGACCTAACTTCTAAACAAGAAATGAGTTATTATCAAATATTATTAATGAAAAAAAGACTATTAGATTATGGATTAGAAGTAACATATTTTGAAATAAAAAGATACTTTTATAAAGACTTTCTCATTCTTGTAGGAATAAAAGATAAAACATTAAATGAAATCAATGATATTATTTCAACAATGGCAGAAAAAACATTAAATCAAAAAGTATCAATAGTATTACAAAACATTGAAAGATCTACTACATATATTAATATAATTCCTAAAATTAAAATAGATGTAGTATATGGGTATGGATCAATATCATCAGATGGGGTAGATATATGTGGAGATAATTATATGATTAAAGAATTTGATAATGGACATTTTATATCCGCAATATCTGATGGAATGGGAAAAGGATATAGCGCTTTTTATGAAAGTGATATGACTTTAAAATTAATAGCAGATATTATAGAATTAAACTTAGATTATTCAACAGCACTTGAAATATTAAATACATATTATGTAGTTCAAGACTATTTAGAACGATATGCAACACTTGATTTTTTAGAAATAAATAGATATACATCAGTAGCTCATTTTTATAAAATGGGAGCAACAACAACATATATATTCAAGAAAAACGGAACCATTGATAGAATAATAAATAAATCACTTCCTTTTGGTATAGAAGAAGAAATAGATAATAGCGAATATATCCTAGATGAAGATGATTTGGTTTTAATGAGTAGTGATGGAATATTTGAAAATCTGATTGATTCTGATAAGTTAGAATCATTCATTGAAGAAATAAAAGAATATCCTCCTCAAAAAATAGTATATGAAATACTTAATTACGCAATAAACAATAAAGTTAAAACAAAAGACGATATGAGTGTTATTGCGTTAAAAATAAAATCAGCATAAAAAAATATTACCAAGTTATTGGTAATATTTTTATTTTTTCTCAAATGAACCAGGCCAATTTTTTATTCCTCCAATAATATAAACTACATCATATCCTAAAGTTTCTAAATAATCAGTTACCATTTTGCTTTTATCTCCATTATCACAAATAATATAGTACCTTGTGTTTTTATTAATGAATAAATAATGTTTGTTCATTAATAATTCAAAAGGAACATTTATAGTATTTTTGATATGATATTTTTCATATTCATTGAATTCTCTAATATCAATGATTTTAAAATTATTTTTTGTTTGATAATGTTTAAAAAAATTTATTGGTGAAATCTCATTCATATCCCTACCTCCCATATAAATTGTAACAATTAAAGGGAAAAAAATCTGTTGAAAATAAAATAATTTATAAAATATTTTTAATCTCTAGTAAGCTCCTTGCAAAAAAAATGAAAAAGTGGTAAAATATCAAAGAAAGGGTGATCATATGTTTAATAAAATATTAAGTCTTTATCCAAATTTAATTATATATCCTGTCGAAAAACTAGATTTAGAACACTATTATTTCTATAAGACAAATAAGAAAAACGATATTTTTGGTATATCTAAAACAATAACTAAAAATGAATACGAATTAATTAAATCTTCATTTGTCGAAAAAAAGGTATATAGTTTAGATTCAAAAATTCAAAAAATATATGATTATTTATTAGAAGATCAAGTTAATCCTTTCAAGAAAAATATGCGTATTCTCATATACCAAATAAATGATCAATATGTTAATACAATAAATGACTTTTTAACTGAATTAATAAGTGATATTAAAATAATTTCATTATTACACTATCAAATTGCTTTTTATTCAACTAATAAAGATATTGAATTTGACCAATTCTTTACTACTTTAAGTGATGATTTAGGTGTCTCTATTTTTTTACATAAAGGAATGATTATAACACCTACAACCAAAGGTAGTGAAGTTTTAGAATATATTCATGCGTTTGATAACTCTAAAAGTTTTAAACATAATATATATTCAGAAATGCCTGAATTAGTATTTAACTTAAATAAAGAATCATTTATAAATATAGTTGAGATATTAAGAAATAATTTATTTAAAAATATTATTGAAGATGATCAATTAATTAATCTAATTAGCACATTCTTTGATAACGATTTAAATGTTTCTCAAACAGCAAAACAATTATATTTACATCGTAATAGTCTTTTAAATAGATTAGAAAATATATATGCTCAAACAGGCTTTAATATTCAAAAATTTTCTCACGCATCAGCTGTTAAATTAATATTAACAATTGAATTTAGAAAAAATAACTAAAATCATTAAAAATATATATACAAAATCACCATAGTATTTATAACATATTAGTGATATAATATTATTGTAAAATATTCATAATATCAAAAAAATTAGGAGGACATATATTATGGCAACTGTTGAATTAAAAAATATCAACAAAATTTATGACAACAATGTACAAGCAGTATTTGATTTCAATTTAAAAATAAAAGACCGCGAATTTATCGTATTCGTAGGACCTTCTGGATGTGGTAAAACTACTACACTAAGAATGATCGCTGGCTTAGAAGAAATTACAAGTGGTCAATTATTAATCGATGGAGAAGTTATGAATGACGTTGCTCCAAAAGATCGTAATATTGCGATGGTATTCCAATCATATGCGTTATACCCTCACTTTACAGTTTATGATAACATGGCATTCGGTTTAAAATTAAGAAAATTCTCTCGTGATGAAATTGATCGTCGTGTTCAAGCTGCAGCTGAAACTTTAGGATTAAAACCTTATTTAGACAGAAGACCAGCCGCTTTATCAGGTGGTCAACGTCAACGTGTTGCGTTAGGTCGTGCTATCGTTCGTGATGCAAAAGTATTCTTAATGGACGAACCTCTATCTAACCTAGATGCTAAACTTCGTGTACAAATGCGTTCTGAATTAATTAAAATCCATGAATCTTTAGGTACAACTACTGTATATGTTACCCATGACCAAATTGAAGCTATGACAATGGCTAGCAGAATCGTAGTTATGAAAGATGGATGGATTCAACAAATTGGTAGTCCAAAAGATATTTATGACAACCCTAATAACGTATTCGTAGGTGGATTCATCGGTACTCCTCCAATGAACTTTATTGAAGGTCGTGTTTATGAAGAAGGATATTTTGAATGTGGTAACCATAAAAACGGTGTAGTTCGTTTACAAATTCCTGCTAAGAAATTAGAATTATTAAAAGAATTAAATTATTTCGAAAAACCAATTATTATGGGTATTCGTCCAGAAGATATTACTGACCAAGAAGACGATTTCGAAAAATATGGTGCACAAAATGTTGTTGAATTAAAAGTTGATATTTCAGAATTATTAGGTGCTGAATCTCAAATCACTGTTAAATTACCAAGTGAAAACATCGTTGGTCAACGTGTAACAGCTAAAGTTCCTGCACGTGTTGATATTCATACTAATGATACAATGAAATTATGTTTCAATATGAACAAATGTCATTTCTTTGATATTGAAACAGAACAAAGAATTAGAAAATAATAATTCAATAACTTTCTATGATAATTAATGATTTGGAAGATAAAAAAATAATATATATATCAAACAATGAAATATTTTATGATGATTATACATCTTTAAAATATCCAGGTAAAATAGAAAAATTATTTGATGAAATATGCTTAACTGAATTTACTACTTTAAGAGGTAGAAAAGAAGCAATAAAAATATTATTTGGTTATAAAAATAATCCTCCGTTATATTTAATAAAAAATATAGTATTAATTAAAATAGAAGACATAATTAAAAATACAACAATATATCTAAATACGATATATATAACAAAAATTGAAAAAGAAGGTATTAATTGTAAAGTTTATTTTATGAATAATACTTTCTTATTTCTATGTCTAGACATCAAATATCTAAAAAGACAACTCGAAAAAGCTTACAAAATAATAAATAGTTATAATAAAAACTTTATATAACTGGAAAGGAAAATACAATGGCAAAGAAAAATATTAGAGATGTTGAATTAAAAGGAAAGAAAGTATTAATCAGAGTTGATTTCAATGTTCCAATGAAAGATGGTGAAATCACTGATAAAAATAGAATTGTTCAAGCATTACCAACAATTAAATATGCTTTAGAACAAGGTGGAAAAGTTATTTTATTCTCTCACTTAGGACGTGTTAAATCAGAAGCAGATAAAGCTAGTAACACATTAGCTCCTGTTGCTGTTGAATTAGAAAAATTATTAGGTCAAAAAGTAACATTTATTGCTGAAACAAGAGGCGAAGCTTTAGAAGCAGCAATCAATGCTTTACAAGAAGGCGAAGTATTAATGTTTGAAAACACTCGTTTTGAAGATATTAATGGTAAAAAAGAATCAGGAAATGATCCTGAATTAGGTGCATACTGGGCAAGTTTAGGTGATTTATTCGTTAATGATGCATTCGGTACTGCTCACCGTGCACATGCTTCTAACCAAGGTATCGCTAGTCATATTGAAACAAGTGTTTCTGGTTTCTTACTAGAAAAAGAAATTAAATTCATCGGTGAAGCCGTTGATAATCCAGTTAGACCTTTCGTTGCTATCTTAGGTGGTGCAAAAGTTAGTGATAAGATTTCAGTTATTGAAAACTTATTAAACAAAGCTGATAAGATTTTAATCGGTGGCGCTATGGCTTACACATTCTATAAAGCTCAAGGTAAAAACGTTGGTACATCTAAATGTGAAGATGATTATGTTGAATTTGCAAAAGGCTTATTAGCAAAAGCAGAAGGTAAATTAATTTTACCAGTTGATAATGTAGTTACTAAAGAATTCGCAGAAGATGCAGAATCAAGAATTTCTTTAACAACTGATTTCCATGATGATGAAATGGGTCTTGATGTTGGTCCTGTTACAATCGAATTATTCGCAAAAGAACTAGTTGGTGCAAAAACAGTAGTATGGAATGGCCCTATGGGTGTATTCGAATTTGCTCCATTCGCAAAAGGTACTTTAGCAGTATGTGAAATGTTAGCTAACTTAGAAGGTGCAACTACTATTATCGGCGGTGGTGACTCTGCAGCAGCAGCAATTTCTTTAGGATATGAACAAAAATTCTCTCATATCTCTACAGGCGGCGGCGCTAGTTTAGAATACTTAGAAGGTAAAGCATTACCAGGCGTAACTTGCTTAAATGATAAATAGAGGTTATTAATATTATGAGAAAACCTATTATTGCTGGAAACTGGAAGATGTATAAAACAAGAGATGAAGCTTTAGCATTTATGTATGCAGTAAATGAAAAAGTTCCAGCTCAAGAAATCGTTGATAGTGTAATTTGTGCTCCTTTTACATCATTAAGATGTTTAGTTAAACGTCAAGGTGAAAACTTAAGAATTGGTGCTCAAAATATGCACTTCTCTGAAGAAGGTGCTTTCACAGGTGAAATTGCTCCTAATATGTTAACTTCATTAGGTGTTGAATATGTAATCATTGGTCATAGTGAAAGAAGAGCTATGTTTAATGAAACTGATGAAACAGTTAATAAAAAATTACATGCAGCATTTAACCATGGCTTAACTCCAATTCTTTGTGTAGGCGAATACAAAGAAGAAAGAGAATCAGGAAAAACTGAAGAAGTTTTAAGTGGTCAATTAGTAGTTGATTTAGCTGGTTTAACAAAAGAACAAATCGAAACATTAGTAATTGCTTATGAACCAATTTGGGCAATCGGTACTGGTTTAACTGCAACTCCTGAAATGGCAAATGAAACATGCAGATATATTAGACAATATGTTGCAAGTTTATACGATCAAGAAACAGCAGACAAAATGAGAATTCAATATGGTGGAAGTGTTAAAACTAATAACATTGAAGAATTAATGAGTCAACCTGATATTGATGGTGCATTAATCGGTGGTGCAAGCTTAAGCGCTGAAAACTTTATTTTCTTCACTAACTGTGTAGTTAAATAATAATATTTAAAGACTAAACAAAATGTTTAGTCTTTTTTTTAATTCTTTTATTTAAATATGTTATAATATTATTAAAGGAAGTTATTATTATGAGTAAAAGATACCAAGAACTAATAAAAGAAAATAATGAAACAACAAGATATTTGATTCCTTCTTATCAGCAACTTGCTGCAAAACTAGTAAGACTTGCAAGATCAAAAGGAGTTAAAAACGAAGATACAGAAATAGTAATAAAAGGAATGTTAGAAGAATTAACAGATTATTCGAATAGAAATGTTGATATAAATATTGCTATTCCTGACCAAGAAAAATACATAGAAGATAAATTAACATACATATCAAAAAAAATACCAATGAAATACTTAACAAAAGAATTAATTGCTGCAGCAATATTTTGTTTGATATTTGTTGGTTGGATAGTATTGCAACAATGGCTAAAATCAGATATATATTTTGATTCTCCTCAAAACATTATAGTTGAAGAAATAGGAGAAAATAAAGTTAAAATATCATGGGATGAAGTTCCTCTTGCAGAAGAATATGTTATTTATTATATAAACACAGAGGGTGAAAAAAGTTTTGAAAAAACAACAAAAGAAAAAACTTGTGTATTTGAATTACCATCAAAATCAGGAACATATAAAATATGTGTATATGTAAAAGAATCTGATTATTGTAAGGAATCCAAACCAGGAGAAGTAGAATATATAAAATAACCAAAACCGATATATATTATATATCGGTTTTCTTGACTAAAACACATTTTTTTGGTATAATATCTAATGGTGCGATAAAAGCAGCATTCATAAGTTTTAATAAGTTAGATTATCACGTTTTAATAAATAATTGATAGGATGTTAGTAGTCTTGCTGCTTAGGCGAAAGCACTTGGATAATCTATGGTTAAAAAGTTATTGAATTTTTTATCCCCATAAAATATAATAAAATAAAAGGAGAAAAAAACATGGCACGTTATACTGGTCCATCTTGGAAAAAATCTAGAAGATTTAAATATTCTATTTTAGAAAACGGAAAAGAATTACAAAGAAGAAATTATGCACCTGGTCAACATGGTCAACGCCGTACTAAATTATCTGAATATGGTCTTCAATTAAATGAAAAACAAAAAGTACGTTTCACTTATGGTGTAAATGAAAAACAATTCCGTACTTTATTCGAAAAAGCTGAAAAATTACCTGGTAAACATGGTGAAAACTTCTTATTCTTATTAGAATCAAGATTAGATAACTTAGTTTATCGTTTAGGTTTCGCAACAACTCGTCGTCAAGCACGTCAATTAGTTAACCATGGTCATATCTTAGTTGATGGTAAGAAAGTTGATATTCCTTCTTATATCTGCAAACCTGGTCAAACAATTCAAATGAAAGAAAATTCTAAAAATCTTACAATTGTTAAAGAATCTTTAGAATCTGTAGTTACTCGTGTTGCATTCGTAAGCTTTGATGAAAATACTGGTGTAGGTACATTCTTACGTTTACCAGAAAGATCTGAAATCTTACCTGAAATCAGAGAAAACTTAATCGTTGAATTCTATAACCGTTAATCGGTTCAATAATAAGCAGAATGAAAAACTCTTTTATATAAAAGAGTTTTTTTATTTTATCAATTTTTATTAAAAGTATGATACAATTATACCAAGGAGTGATATACATGAAAAAAAGTATATATATATTTATAATCTTATCATTATTTATTTTTACTTCCTGTAAAAAACCGCCAGAAGAAGTAAAAGAACAAATAGAAAGCATAACAATAGATTATATAAATGATTTATCAATAGGAGAAACAATCAATCTTTCTGCAACAGTAGTATCAAATATTGAAAAAGACTATTCTTCACAAATAAAATGGAAGGTAAATGATAATTCTTTAGTAGATATAACAGATAATACCCTTACCGCAAAACAAGATGGACTTGTTACCCTTACCGCATATATAACAGAGGAAATATATACAAGTGTTGATTTTTATATTTCTAGTATTATTGTAAACGATAATGCGGTTATTGGAGTAAAAGACAAAAACATTGAAAAACTATATATACCACATAATTTTAAAGACTATATGATAACTAAAATAGCAGAAGATTCAATATCTAATATGCCGAATTTGAAAGAAATAATAATAGAAGAAGGAATTACGGAAATTGATCATTATGCATTTTCAGAAAATAAAAAATTAGAATATATATCATTACCATCTACATTAAGAAAAGTACATTTAGATAGCTTTGAATATTGTGATAATTTAAAATACAATAAAAGAGATAGTAATATAGATGATTGCCTATATTTAGGAAATTCTAATAATCCTTATTTATTATTAGTGAAATCTGAATCAACAATAAAAAATTTAGTATTAGATGAAGGGACAAAATTAGTGCTTGATTACGCATTTGAAAATAATCAAACAATTGAAACTATAAATCTAACTAAAGTTATATATATAGGAGAATTTGTATTCTTTGAATGTGATAATCTTATATCAGTAGAATTCTATAAAGACTTATTGGAATTATCATACAATTTATTTTGTGGATGTTCATCACTTAAAAAAGTAGTTTTACCAGAAAACTTAAAAATTATAGGATCATATACTTTTGCATATTGTTATAAACTAGAAGACATTAATATTCCTGATAAACTAGAAATAATTAAACCGTATGCTTTTTACAGTTGTTATTCAATAAAAGAAATAATATTACCTAATACAGTAACAAAAATAGATGTAAACAGCTTTATTGGTTGTAGTGGTTTAGAAAAAATAGTATTATCAGAAAATTTAGATTACATTGGAAACTATGCTTTTTATAACTGCAGTAGTTTAAAAACAATAATAATACCTGAAAAGATAACAACAATAAGTTCATATATGTTTTTAGGATGTAAATCATTAGAAAGCATTACTCTTTCTTCAAACATTACTAAAATTGCAATAAGTGCATTTGAAAACTGTACTAGCTTAAAATCAATAGTAATACTTAAAAACATAATAACAATAGATAATAGTGCATTCAAAAATTGTACAAGTCTAACAATTTATTCTCAAACATCATCTCCTTTAGAAACATGGGATAAAGGATGGAATGTATCTAATTGTCCAGTTGTATGGAATTACCAAGAATAAGAGAATAGTTATGAAAGTTAAAAATTATTTATATATAATTCTAAATATAATATTTACAATAATTGAGTATTATATTATATATCTAATTATAAATAAAACAATGATAAATTCAAAACTAATTTCATTAATAATAACTTTCTGCATATTATTAATATGTATAGTATTAAGTTTATTAATATATAAAAAAGATATATTTAAAGATGTATTAGAAACAAATAAAACAAAAACAGAAAAATACAGCAAAATATTAGATCCTTTCGTAAAAGAAATAAATGATAAATATCATTTAAATTGCATATTAAGATACGTTGATTTAGATATAAAACCAAATCCAGCTTGGTGTTTTGAAAATTATATTTATATAAACATAGCATATGCATCAGCAGATGAGGAATTGTTAGGAGTATGTGCTCACGAAATAGGTCATATCTATAGTGGATTAAACAAACATTTATTTTATTTCATGTTTCGATTATCAACTATTCTATCAATGATAGTGAGTTTAGGAATAAGAGTAATATGTCCATTAATAAAGAATAACAAAATATTAAATATATTATTATATTTAATATACAGCATATTACTTACTGCATATATATTATTAAATTATATAAACTTATTAATAGTATTTCCTTTCTTAAGACAAGATGAAGTTACCGCAAACTCATTTAGTGTGAATGTTAATAAAGGAAAAGAATTAATCTATTATTATTTATCAATAGAGAATGAGAAACCGAATACTTCATTAAAATTATTAAAAATCATTGATTTTGAACATCCAAAAGTTTCTAAAATGATAAACATTATGAAAAAAGAAATCAATGATGAATTATTAAATCAAGGATATTTAATTTACTCAGATACATTAAAACTATGCTTATCTAAAGATACAAATATTATTCTCAATGATATTTTACATATAGATAGATATGCTTTTATGTATAAAAACGATACGAAAACAATAACAATGAATAATGTTAAAATATTATCCAATACTACTTTAAGATATTTAAAGAAATTACAAGGTTTAGAAATGAAAAAACTAGAACATTTTACCGATGATTTATTTATTCTATGTCCTGATTTAAAAGAAGTGATTATTGATAATGATCAAGGATTATATCAATTAGGATTAAGTTATTTAAAAATAAAGAATAATGAAGAATCGATTAAATGTTTTGAAAACACAAAAAAACACATTCCATCACTTAAAATGTTAGTTAAAATGTATAATGAAGAAGAAAAAATTCTAGATGTGCATATTCAATTAGCTACATTAGGTGAAATAACGTCAATAATATGGTTAATTAATTATTACGAGTCAAAAGAAGATTATTTAATAAGTAATAATTATATTGATATATTATGTCTTAAAGGTCATTCCTATGGTTTTTATAAAAAGGGAGAATATTATTACAGGGGAATTGTGGTAGAAAAAAATGAAGAGATTGCGGTGAAATATTTAGAACTATCTAAAGAAAAAGAAGCGATTTCGATTTTAAAAGAAATTAAAGGAGAAATATATGAATCTATTAACAATACTAACTGATATAACTAAACCTTATAATTTAAATCACTTTATTTATCTAGGCATTTGTATAGCTGTAGTAGTTATCATGGTAATAATTTTTAAGTTAAAAAAATTAACACTTTCTCAAATGTTAAAATTTATGGTTGTTGTTGCAGTAGCATCAGAATTAATTGTTATGTTATTAAATACCAATGTTCCTGTTTATAATGATGAAGGTGAAATTATTGGATATTTACTTAAGAAAAGGAATTTACCATTCCATATGTGTTCAATTCAAATATTCTTTATTATTGCGTTAAACATAATCAAAGGTGAAAAAGCTAGAGAAATATTACTTACATTTATGTATCCTACTTGTTTAGCAGGAGCGTTTATGGCTTTGTTAATTCCTACTGTTGAAGGAATTATATTTGATCATTTAAGAGCTTGGGAATACTTTTTATTCCATGCGTTCTTAGTAGGATTTGGTATATGTATAGCTATATCGGGTGAAGTTAAAATTAATACAAAATCATATTTCAGAACAACAGGATTATTAATATTATTATTTATTTTATCTATATATTTAAATTCAATTTTAAGTATTCCAGGAGCCGATCCGGATTTACAAACTAATTTCTTTTTCTCAAGTGCTCCTCCGCTTCAAGGATTACCTATTTTGAATATTGATCATGGATGGCATGTTTATATTTTATCTATGATAGGAGTAGGAGTTGTTTTAATGACTCTTCTACATATTCCATTTTTTATAAAAGATTTTAAAGAAAGAAAACAAAAGTAGGAAAAAATCGAAAAATAAAAGGCGTTAAACAAATTTAGTTTAACACCTTTTTATTATTATCTAGTTGTTTTAAACTCTATCTTTTCAACAGAAACATAGCCATCAGAATAGCCTCTAGCTTTAATTTCTAAAACATAATCAGTTTTCTTTGAAAGACCTTCAAGTTTAAATAAAGTTGTTTGCCCATTAGAATCCATAAATGGAAGAGTTTTAACAAGTTTACCATTTAGGTAAATATGATATTCTTTGATATGTAAGAATAACATGCTATCTGCATTTATTAATACATCAGCAGAATTCTTAGTTACATTAAATACTGTTGCGTCAAAAGGACTACCTACTTCAAATTTGTAATTTAAAGTTTCTTTTGTTCCATCCATATACTCGATAATTAAATCAAAATCATATACATGACCATCTAGAAGGTTAATAAATGTTTTTGAATTATAAGCAGTAGTAGGGAATACCATTGAATCATTTAATTCGCCTCTTAATTTATCAATAAAAGTAACTTTTCTTACATTACCATAGAAACCATCAAATTTGAAAGTTAAAGTTTTTGTTTCTTGGTTTAATTCATGAGATATGCCGTTCTTTATTTCTTCATTTGTTTTAGGAACGATTTCTTCATTTTTCTTATAAGGGAATTCATCAACAGCTTTAACTTCACCTAATGAATTTAAAGTTGTGATAATAATTTTATCTTCTTTTACTTCTACAACATATCCGACAGTATCCTTATCGGCTCTTTCATTATTAATACTCTTAACACCACTTACAAATCCTGTAAAATAGTTAACACCTAAAGTATTTTTATATTCACCTTTAATAGTTTGTCCTTCGTAATAATCACGAGTAATATGTTTTGAATGGTAATGTCCTTGGAATACTAAGTCAACCGCATATTTGTCAAATACTTTTAATAAAGCATTGTCACGATCGCTATTATCTCTTTCGATAGGATTATGCATTGTTGCGATGGCCCATTTATGGTCAACAGTATCTAAAACTTCTTCAACCCATTCAATTTGTTCAGCTGTATCTAAGTTATTATCAATTAATAAAAATAAAATATCGTTATATTTATACCAACAACTTGATCCTAAATGTGTAGATGGACCATTTCTAGTTAAACCACTATACGCAACAAAGAAAATATTATCAATATGAGTTGTTTCTCCATAATAATATTCATGGTTACCCGGAACACCTACCCAAGGGATTGTATATCTACTATCTGCATAATGGAAATATTCTTGCCACATTGCAGAATCGCCGCCTTGGTCAATCATATCACCTGCTTGAAGAATGAAACTGATTTCTGGGTATAATTCTCTTGTTTTTGAAATAACTCGTTCACTTATTTCTCCACCGATTAATTCACCATTTAAATAATTATATTTTGCAGTAGCGTAATGAATATCAGTTAAAAATAAGAAAGTTGTTTCATTTGAGTTTCCTTTTGCAGTTTTAAAACTAAATGTTTGTGTATAAGTATCATTACCTTGATTGATGCGGTATATATATTCAGTATCAGGAATTAGATTTTTTAATACTACATGGTAAACATTTCTTGCTGTAGTAAAATTATTAACATAAGGTCCTGTGTATTCAAAGAAGTAACCTTCTTCTTTTGCAGTTAAAGCTTTTTCAAAATTAACATCATCAGCAGTTGTATATTCTACATATGTTTTAGTATTAAACGCATGATAATTAATATCCATCATTGTAGAAGAATCTTCTCCTAGTGAAGTAACAATATTTTCAACTGCATAATTTTCTTCGTTTAATAAATGATGCCATACTTGAACTTTGATTGTTTGTCTTAATGTTTCTTTTTCTTTCGATACACAATCAATATATACAATACCATCAGATAATGCAGTAATAGTTCCATCATTAGAAATACTTAGAATAGAAGAAGCAGACTCATCCATAACGAATTTATATTCTTTATTTTCTAAGTTTTCGATTGTAACAGTTATTTTGCCTGTATCTCCAGGATATAACTTTCCTTCGCTTAATGTAGCGGTTAAAGTTGGTTCTTTTGGTGTTGGAGTATCTTCATTGTTTTTCTTACATCCTACAAAAAAAACGGATATGAATAATACTAAACAAAGTGATAATCCAACTTTTCTAATAAATTTAAAAGTTTTCATTTTGTTTTTCCTTTCTTTTTATTCTCGTTTATAGTATATCAAAAAAAATTCTAAAAAACAAAAAATACTAACTAATTTTTTTATATGTCTGAAAAATTACTCAACCACAATTTAAACTTTCGAAAATACCGCCTTTTTGGGCTTATAATTTGATTTTAAACCCGAATTGTAGTAAACTAAGATAAAGGAGACATAAAAATGATTGATGAGTATACAAGACAAGAAAGAGTAAAAGATTTTCTAGAAACAAAACCAAAAGTTCTTCCTACATTAGGAATAATTCTTTTATTTCTAACTGCATTAAGTATAACACTATTCACAGAAGCAATTACAAATAAAGAAGGAATATTGGGATATATATTCAAAGATATTACTACTATTGTATCAACATTAGTAAGTGGAATATTATTAACTTTTTCAACAAGAGAAGAATATACTAAGTCAAAAAGAATTCTGTTTATAGTATTAATAGTTTTATCTTTAACTGCTATATTATTTCACATTATTTTATGGACAGGTCCAGCGGATTTATTTATTAGTATTTTAATAAATGGAACTACAATTGGAAGTTTAATATTTGCGGTAAAATATGATATAACAAAAGACTATTATATATATTTCCCAGTAGAAAAATATGGAGAATGCCCATGGAAGAAATAAAAGAACAAATAATATTAACGAACATGTGTATGATAATAGATGAAAAAAACAATAAAGTTGTTTGTATAGACCGTTTAAAAGGTTGGAAAGGAATCGCTTTTCCAGGAGGCCATATTGAACAAGGAGAACCTATATATTTATCAATGATTCGCGAAGTAAAAGAAGAAACAAATTTAGATATTACAAATCTAAAACTTGTAGGTGTACGTGATTGGTATGAAAAAGATAAAAACCTTCGTAATATTGTTTTCATTTTCAGAACAACATCATTTAAAGGAGAATTATCTTCAGGAACAGAAGAAGGAAAAGTCTTTTGGTTACCAATAGAAGACTTACACAAAGTTAAATTAGCAGAAGGATTTGATCAAGAAATTGATTTATTTGAAGATAATAATAATGTTACAGAAATATATTCTGATAACATAATGGGTTTAAACTATAAAAAATACTAAGGAGAAAAACATGATAGATAAAAATTTATTATACGAATTATTAAAAGTTCCATCACCATCAGGTTATGAATTAACAATTCAAAAGAAAGTAATTGAATTAATGAAACCTTATTCAGATAAAGTAATAACACATCATAATTACACTGTTGTTAATGTTATTAATCCAGAAAGTAAAGTTAAGGTATTATTATGTGGTCATATTGATGAAATAGGATTATGTATCAATGACATTAATTCAGATGGAACATGTAAAGTAGAAAGAATTGGTGGAATTAAACCATATGTATATATTGGACAACATGTTAATGTTGTTAAAAAAGATGGTTCGACAGTTCCAGGTGTTATCGGTTATGTACCTAATTTAAATAAAGGTGGGTTAGATACATCAGATTTAATTTTAGATTTAGGTACTGATTCAAAAGAAGAAACAAAAAAACTAGTTTCTATAGGTGATGCGGTAGTGTTTGCAAGTGAATATCGTTTTCTTGCAAATAACAAATTAACAGGCAGAGCTCTTGATGATAAATTAGGTGCATATATATGTCTAGAAGCATTAAAAAAAGTAAAAGCTGCAAAATCAACTAATGGAGTTTACGCAGCAACAACTGTAGGTGAAGAAACAACAGGAAGAGGAGCTAAAATGGCAGCAGATTTAGTTAATCCAACAATGGCAATTGTTGTAGATGTAACATTTGCAGTTGATGTTAATTATCGTGATAATCCTCGAGGCGAAGCAAGATTAGGAAAAGGACCTGTTATTACAGTAGGTTCAACAATGAATGATGAAATTCATCGTTTAATGTTAGAATCAATCGAAAGACAAAATTTAAATTATCAAGTAGAAGTTGCTCCATCATCAACATATACAGATGTAGATAGCATATATCATCGTCAAAATGGTATTCCTACTTACTTGATTAGTATTCCACTTAGATATATGCATTCAGCTGTAGAAGTTTGTGATTTACAAGATATTGATGATATTATTAATTTAATTGCAGATGTAATTCTTCATGTTGATGAAAATACAAATTTTGATCCATTTAAGTAAAATAAAAACTAAGCTATTTCACTATTTTAGCTTAGTTTTTTTATCATAATCATCTAAGAAATTATATTTATGATTATCATCATGATAGCCCAAAATCGTATTTAAATTAACATCATTAGTACTTTTGAAAATATTAATATCAACATTATCATATACTTTCTTAAGTCTCTTTATTAGATCTTTAATTTCTTGTCTTTTAGATGTATCTAAATTTTGATCAATATCTTCAGTAAATTTACAGGCACAACGTAAAAAATGTAAATCATTATAATTAGTCCATGCAGTAATAGCATCTTCTTTAACTAAATATAGTGGTCTAATTAATTCCATTCCTTCAAAATTTTCACTATGTAATTTAGGCATCATTGTTTTAAACTCTGCGCCATATAAAATACTCATTAATGTAGTTTCAATAACATCATTAAAATGATGACCTAAAGCAATTTTATTACAACCTAACTTTTTAGCTTCAGAATATAAATGTCCTCTACGCATTCTTGCACAAAGATAACAAGGAGATTCTGTTTGAACAGATACTACTTGGAAAATATTAGTTTTAAATATATGTAATGGAATATTTAAAATATCTGCATTTTCTTTTAATCTTGTAATATTTTCTTCATTATATCCTGGATCCATCGCAATATATTTTAATTCAAAAGGAAAATCACCATGTTTTTGTAATTCTTGCAAACATTTCGCAAGTAAAAAAGAATCTTTTCCTCCTGATATACATACCGCAATACAATCATTAGGTTTAATTAATTCATATGTTTCGATTGATCTAATAAACATTCGCCATATTTTAGAACGATATGTTTTAATAATACTTCTTTCAATTTGTTGACATTTATCCATATATATAACCTCATAGTAATTATATCATAACTAAATAATTTTTTTAATTAAAACATATATCTATTTTAAATGTCAAATTTTGTCTTTAAAAAAACAATAAAATAATTTGAAAATAATTAAACTTATGTTATAATAAAACTACCTGGGGAGTTCGCATTTTCACGAAATATGGCGACCCGAACAAAAATACATAGGGAGCGATGTGAATATGGTGTCGAAGGCCTGTTTTAGATAGGAATCCCGATTATTCATTTATAGCTTACCACACTTAGTAAACATGCGGTGGCGCATGTGTGATAACGGCTCATCTGGGTTTTTTTTGATTTGTGAAAAAAGTTAAGTAAAATATGTCTAAAAAATGTTTTACTTTTATCTTGTATTTTTAAAAAAAATGTTATATAATAAGTGAGAGGAAATATCTAAAAAAATAAATAAGGAGAGATTTATGAAAAAGACAGTTAGAATATTTGTAATTATCGCAATGTTCTTTATGGCAACTCTTATGACTGGTTGTTCACTTGATGAATACAAAGAAATCGATGAAAAATACACAGTAAGATTTGTTGATGAAGAAGGAAACATTATTAAAAGTATTACAAAATTAGTAGGAGAACAATTCTTAGAAACAGAAGTTCCTGCTTTCCCTGAAAAAGTGGGCCGTATTGGAGCTTGGACATTAGAAGGTAAAGAAGACTTTGATTATAAAGCAATTCAATCAAACACTATAATTGAAGCAACGTATACATTCATTAAATACCAAGTTGTATTTAAAGATTATGATGGTACAGTATTAGACACTCAAATGGTTGAATACTCAAGTGGTGCAGTATTACCAACTGATCCAACAAGAACAGGGTATACATTTACTGGTTGGGATAAAGATTTCTCATATATTACTGATGATTTAGAAGTAACTGCTCAATATAACATTAATAAATATGAAGTAGTATTTAAAGATCATGATGGTACAGAATTAGATAAACAAGAAATTGAATACTTAGGTTCTGCAGTAGCACCAGCAGATCCAACAAGAGAAGGATATACATTCAAAGGTTGGGATAAAGCATTTGATTCAATCACAAGTGACTTAGAAGTTGTTGCTCAATATGAAATCAATAAATACACAGTAGTATTTAAAGATCATGATGGAACAGAATTAAGTAAACAAGAAGTTGAATACTTATGCGATGCAGTAGCACCAGCAGATCCAACAAGAGAAGGATACTCATTCACTGGTTGGGATAAAGCGTTCACTGCTATTAAAGCTGACTTAGAAGTTGTTGCTCAATATGAAATCAACAAATACACAGTAGTATTTAAAGATCATGATGGAACAATCTTAAGTGAACAAGAAGTTGAATACTTAAGCGATGCAGTAGCACCAGCAGATCCAACAAGAACTGGATACACATTCAAAGGTTGGGATAAAGCATTTACAGCTATTAGCGCTGACTTAGAAGTAACAGCTCAATATACTATTAATAAATACGCAGTAGTATTCAAAGATTACGATGGAACAATCTTAAGTGAACAAGAAGTTGAATACTTAAGTGCAGCAGTAGCACCAGCAGATCCAACAAGAGAAGGTTATACATTCAAAGGTTGGGATAAAGCATTCGATGCAGTATCAGCTGACTTAGAAGTAACAGCTCAATACGATATTAACAAATTCACAGTAGTATTTAAAGACTACGATGGAACAGTATTAGACACTCAAGAAGTTGGATATTTAGGCGATGCAGTAGCACCAGCAAATCCAACAAGAGAAGGTTATGCATTTACTGGTTGGGATAAAGCATTCACAGCTATTACAGCTGACTTAGAAGTAACAGCTCAATATGCAATTAGACAATACAGTATCACTGTTCAATTACCAGTAGTTCTTGAAACTGGTGAAGAAGGTTGGGTATCACAAGTATTAGTAGTAGCTGATTACAACACTGTTCATGACTTAGCTGAAAAACTTGATAGAATCGTATCTAATACTCCAGGATTCACATTTAATGGATGGAAAGATCATACAGGTGTATTAACAACAGCTCAATTAGCTAACTATACATTACCTGCTGAAGATGTAGTATTAGTTCCACAAGCAACTATCAATTCATATAATGTAACATTCTTAGATTCTGAAGATAATGTAATTGCAGTAGTTCCTACATTATACAAACATGCAGCCGTTGCTCCAACAGCACCAGCAGTTGAAGGATATACATTCACTGGTTGGGATAAGGATATCTCAAGTATCACAACTGATATTACTGTTAAAGCACTTTATGAAATTAATATTTATACAGTTAAATTCTTAGATGAAAATGGAACAGTTCTTTCTACTCAAGAAGTAACTTATAAACAAGCTGCAACTGCTCCTGCATATTCTAAAGTAGGTTATACATATGTTTGGGATAAAGCATTTGATAGTATTACAGGTGATTTAGAAGTTAAAGTTGTATTAACTCCTAAGACTTATACAATCAAGATTTATGTAGGTGATAACTCATTTATCTATGTTGAAACTCCTGAAGGTGAAGAATTACATTATGGTGATACATTCATTCCTACATTCACTGTAGAAGGTGATGTTGAATTCACAGGTAAATTAATTGTTGTTACTGAAGAATGTAGTGATACATTAAGTTCAGATTACTATATGAACTCTTATGTAATTGAAGATGTTGCATATGTAGTATTCAGAGCTGAATTAACTCCAAAACAATAATAAATTCTAACTGAAAATAAAAAGACGTTAAGAAAAATTAACGTCTTTTTTAATAATATATCTTGACAAATTATATTATATTATATTAATCTTAATATATGAAAGGATGATGAATATGAAAAAAACAATATTATTTTGCATAACTCTTATGTTAGTATTTTTCCTTGTATCTTGTGAAAACTCAGCAAATAATGTATATAATATTGCTTTCTATGTAGAAGATGAAATATACTTAACACAACATGTTAAGAAAAATAAATTAGTAGAAGATGTTAAAGCACCTTTAAAAGAATACTATTCTTTTAAAGGATGGTATGATAAAGAAACAAATGAAGAATATGATTTTTCAACACCTACTACAAAAAATATAGAATTAATTGCTGAATATGAAAAAATAACAAATTTAGCAGGTGGAGATTATGGTAAAATCTACAACTTTAGTGATTTAACATATGTTCATTCATTAGAAATAACTCAAAAATTAGAACAATTTTTAATTGATCATGCAGTTTATATTCCTATTGCAAATTCTGCAAAAATGTATATGTTTAATGATAGAATTACTTTGTCTGTATCTAAATATAATAACTATGCAGGTTTTGCGCAATTATATTCTTCATACGAAGGAGAAAGTGTATTTAGACAACAAGTATCTGATACTTTTGAAAATGAAGATGGACAATTATTAAATTTACATAACGATTTGGTATATATGGGTTTATATACATATAAATATAATGATGAATATACAAGTTATGAATTACTCCCATACTTTGCAAATTCTGATCCAATTAAATTAGATGATGAAGGATATATATGGAAAGTTTATCTTGCAGAGGGATTTAAGTATTCAAATGGTACAGATGTCTTATTTAATGACTTTGTTGAAAGTTATGAAAGAACTTTAACCGAAAATGCAGATAATTTTTGGTACATATCAAACGCCATAGCATATGGAGAAGGAAAATGTGAAAGAGAAGATGTAGGAATTTCATATTCAGAAGAAGAAAAATCAATAACATTCACAATGCGTTATTATTATTCAATCGAAAAAATGAAAGATATTTTGTCTGATGCAGCATATGGCCCTATTCATTATGAACATCCTACTCCTGAAACAGATTTATCAACAAGAAAGTATGTAGGCGAATATTATTTGAAATCTATTACTGAAGAAAAAGTTACATTTGAAAAAAATCCTTATTTTAATTATAAAAATAGTTCTGAAAGAACATATGAACAAATAGAAGCATATCTTGTAAATGATTCTGATAAAGCGTTAGAAATGTTCTATAATGATGAACTAGATATGATAGAAGTTAAAAATTATATTGAAGATCCTAGATGGATTGATGGTGAATATGGTTCTGATATAGGGATTATAATTAATCAGTATGAACATATCGTAAAACATCCTATATTGTTGAATGAAAACTTTAGAAAATCTTTATACTATGGTATATCTAGAAAGGATATCTGTGATAACAATTTAAATGGTTATTTGCCATGGCAATATTTTACATCTCCTAATAAATATATAAATAATGAATTAAATATAAAATATTTTCAACCATTTGACCAAACATACGCATATGATCCAGAATATGCATTAGAATGTTATGTAGCTGCTTTAAAAGAGTTGATTCTTCAAGAAAAATTACCACTAGAAGAAGAACATATAATAGAAATAGAAGTATGTGCATATATATCAAAGTTAGGTTATTTAGAACCAATTTTTAATGCATATGAAGAATTATTAAATTCACAAACTCAATATAGTAATATAAAGATTAAATTCAATATTGTATCAAACTTAACATCCTATGAAATATCATATAAACTTTCTGATTGGGATTTTGACTTGTTTTTATACGAAGGCAATTGGCTAAATACTTTAAACGCAGCAGACAGATTAGACCAATGGGGTATGGATTGGAGAAGTGGAACAAGAAGTTTATATCAAAATTTGTATCATTCAATTGCAGCAGAAGATTATTTAATAGAATTTATGGGTGAAATGTATACATTCGAAGCCTTAAGTAATGCATTACTAAAATCAAGAATTTTAATTAAAAATGGTAAAGTTGATAAATATGAAAATGAATTAGAATAACAAAAAGACGTTAAGAAAACTTAACGTCTTTTTTGTTTAGTTTTTAACATTAGTAAAAAACTTATTTCTCATTATTATCGAAGTAATAATACAACAAACTACGATTGTAGTTAAAATAAAAGTACCATTATATAGAACAGATGCTGTAAAAGTACTTCCCCAATATAATATACCAGAAAGCGTATGACACATTAATCTAACAAGACAACAAACAACAATTGATAGGGAAATGAATAATGTTTGTTTCCAGTTAGGTACCATTACTTGCTTTCTTACTATACCAGCTAAACCAGCACTCATATAAGCAAAAGTATAGTCCAACATTGCTTGAAAAGGATGAACAATATTACCTGCTCCTGCCCATAAAATTTGAATAGTACCAACTAATAAACCAGTTAAAAGACCACCAGCAAGTCCGCGTCTATATGCAACAATAAAAATACATATCATTGCAAGAGAAACAGAACCACCATTTGGCCATACTAAATCAAATAAAGCTCCTCCAAGAATATCAAGAACTAAACCTAATGCAGTAAAGATACTTACTTCAACAATAAAGTTAATGATTTTTCTTCTTTTTGACATAAATACTCCTTTCAATAAAAAAAACTTTGGCAAAGCCAAAGGTAAAAATAAGGATAGTATTTTCTTATTTTCCCTCCGCTAGCATTACCTAGATCAGGTTTTAGGTCGTTAACTTAATAACCTCTCAGCCCGAAAGCTCCCTATCAAGTTTATTATAATACAAATAAAAAAATAATGCAACAGAAGTTGCATTATTTTACATTACATCTTGTTTTTCTGAAACATTAGTCCACCAGTATCCACCAGTTTCTTTTTCTTCAGCTACCCAACTATAATCTTTTCTTGTTCCATCATAATCAGGATATTTAGGAACACCATAACCTGTTATTCTAGCGTCATTTAATGACCATCTCCAAATACCAACACGGCTACTACTATTTCCTTCAATAGTATATAAATATTCATCATCAGAATAAAGAACAATACCAGTATGACTCATTCCAGCACTTAAGAAGAACACGATGTCTCCAGTTATAGGTTTATAATCTTTTTTATATTTAAAAATACCTTGTTCTAAACACCATTGCATACCTGCAGTACAACTACAATATTTAACAAAAATATCATTACTTAATCCAGAATAGAACCAACACCAAGATACAAACATTGCACACCAAGGTTCATTTTGTAAATTGTACCATGCTCCATATTTAGTATGATTATTAGTACCTTCATAATATCCGTTTTGTGAAAGAGCGTAATCTAAAAATTGTGCAATATAATCAACTCCACTTTCACCTTCAACTGTAATAGTAAAAGTAGCACTATTAGCAGGATTAGCTATTTCATAAACAGTAATACTGGTTATGCCAGGCTCAACAGTAACTAAAGTATTATCTTCTCTGATTCTTAATATTAATTTATCTCCACCTGCAAATTTAAATTCGCTTGCAGATTTATCTGTTAATAAATTTAAACTAAATATAGTACCTGGAATAATAATTCCATCTTCATAATCACAAGTTAAAATTAATTCTTCACTTGGATCAGCAACTTTAATATTAATACTAGATTTAATTAAAGGATTAATTTTAGAAACAATATTAATTTTTGTAGAACCAAGTTTTTGACCTTTTAACATATAATTTTCTTCTAAAGTAACAATACTATTATCTTCAATAGATATATCAAAATCATCTAAAGAAGTTTCAATTAATTCTTCTAAATTACGAATACTTAATTTACTTCTTCCTCCAACCGCAATCTTATCAGTTGATAAAGATAAAACTGGATACTTAGTAATAACTTCTATTTCTATAGTAGTAGATACATTTGAATACTCTTTATGAGTAAAAGTAACTTTTGTTTTACCTACTCCTTCACCTACCAAATCATTAAAAGAATTTAATGATAAAATACTTGGATCTTCAATAGAAATATTAAATAAATCCAAACTAGAGTAATTAGTAACATTTAATGTAGTATAACCACCAATTGTAATATAAGACTTAGCTTCTATAACAGGAGCTGGTAATTCTGGGTTTTGTACAGGAGGTTTAACATCAGGTCCTTTTTTACAACCCACTAATAATAGTGAACAAAAAATAAAAATAAATGCGATAATTTTAATTTTTTTCATAATCGTTTCCTTTCATATAATCTCATTATATCAAAGAAAAAAATAAAATTCAACAAATACTTATTGTTTAAGTATTTTAATTGCAAAAAACACAAAAAAAAGATAAAATTAAATAAAGAAAAGGTGATAAAAATGTTATTAAAATTAAGAAAAATATTTACTATAATTTCATTACTAATCAGCATTTTCTTCTTTACATCATGTACTCAAGATTCAACAACAAGAATATTACCTGATTTAACCGGTTTGACAAGAGAAGAAATTAAAGCAGTATTAGAAGAAGAACAAATAAAATATGTATTTAAATTTGATTATACTAGTGTGCCTGAATCAAAATTAAATCAATTCATAAAATATGAAAAAGATTATAAAGCAGGAGATACAATAGACGCTAAATATCAAATATATGTATATACAACATTGTTACCACTAAACTTTGATTATACATCACAAGTTACTTTAGACAAAGAATATGAAAATAAAAGTTTTGTAGAAGACGGAATTGGTCAAGTAACCCTTGCAAAAACAGTAGATGGAGATACTGCTCATTTTTATGATAAAAATGGCGATTACATTAAAGTTAGATTCTTGGGGGTAGATACTCCAGAATCTACATATGAAGTAGACCCATGGGGAAAAGCAGCTTCATCTTTTACATCAAACATACTAAGAAACGCAACAACAATTGTATTAGAATCAGAAGGAGCAAGAACAGATTCATATGGAAGATATCTTGCATATGTATGGGTAGATGGCGTTTTATTAAATTTAAAAATTGTTCAAGAAGCATATTCTAATTCATTATTATCAAGTCAAAATAAATATTTTAAAATCTTCCAAGAAGCAGGAAACAAAGCAATGCAAACAGGAAGAAGATTCTACGGTGAAATCGATCCAAATTATGATTACTAGGAGGCAACATGTACAATACAATAATATTTGATTTAGATGGAACTTTACTAAATACAATTGAAGATTTAATGGATTCAACAAATTATGCATTAACAAAATTTAATTATCCAACAAGAACACTAGAAGAAATAACATCATTTGTTGGAAATGGTGTAGCTGTTTTAATTCATAAAGCTTTACCTGATAATGATAAATCAAAAGAAAAAGAAGTATTAGAATGTTTTAAAGAATATTATGAAAAACACTCTATGATTAAAACAGGACCATATCCTGGTATTATTGATTTATTAAAAGAACTAAAACAAAGAAATATCAAAATGGCAATTGTTTCAAATAAATTCCAAGAAGGAGTTAATACAGTATGTGCTCCATTATTTGGAGAATATATATCTGTTATGATAGGTGAAACAAAAGATGTAAATAAAAAGCCTGCTCCTGATATGGTATTTAACGCAATGAAACTATTACAAGCAGAACCAGAAAAAACGGTTTATATAGGTGATAGTGATGTTGATGTTGCAACAGCACATAATTCATCATTAGATGTAATAGGAGTTTCATGGGGATTTAGAGGAAGAAAGTTCTTAGAAGATTTAAATGTAAAACAAATTGTTGATAAGCCGATTGAAATATTAAATTATATAGAAAAATAAAACAGCTTAAAAAAGCTGTTTTTATTTTTATAATATATATATAATATTTTTATTTCTCTTAATAAAACCTTTACTTTCTAAAACACTTAAACTTCTAGAAACAGAAGGACGTGGTAACGATAAAATCTTTGATAAAATAGTAACAGAAGGTATTATTACAATATTATTCTTTTGATTAATATTTAAATAATACATAATACGATCTTCAATATTTTTATGTGAAAGTAATTTTGCTTGAAGTTTTATATTTAATGCTTTATCAGATATACTTTTCAAAAACATATTTAATAAATTAATATCTTCTTGTAAGTACTTTAATAATTTATTTTTATTTATTAACGCAACCTTACTTTTTTTAGTTGCAGTAACATTACCTAAATATAAATGATTACTTGAAAATAATAATAAGTCACCAAATACTTCATTTTCATTAATAATATTAATAGTTTCCTCTTTTTCTAAATAAGTAATAGTAGAAATAACTAATTGCCCTTTTATTACAATTCCTATTTCATTACATATATCCTCTTCATTAAATAGAAGATCATTTGCTTTTAAATCGCGATATTTAAAACTTTCAGGGTGTTGTTCTAATAATTTAATATACCACATAATTCCTCCAAGTGTAACAAATGTTACATAATTTAATAATACCATATGGTATAATATAATTGCAAATGAATAACAATAAAATATATACACGAAAGGAATTACAATATGAAAAAAGTTTTATTTTTAATCACAATATTAATTTCAATGATTTCTTTAACATCATGTTTTGAAGAAACAAATAATAAAGTATCTTTAATAGCTCCTACAGGAACTCCTACATTAGGTCTTGCTGAAGCATTAGATACATATGAATCTAGTTTTGATTACAATATCGTATCAGGAAGTGATGCTTTAAGAGCAGCATTCATTAATGGAAGTTACGATATTATTGTTGCTCCAGTTAATTTAGGCGCAAATCTTTCTCAAAAAGTAAAGGATTTTGAATATGTCTTTTATCAAACAATCGTAGGTGGATGTTTTTATTTAGTTTCTAGTAATGATATTAAATCAATAAAAGATATTGATAATACTGAAATTACAGTATTCGGTATGAATTCAACTCCTGATGTTGTTATTAGAAGTTTAATAGCATATTATAAATTAAATGTTAAAATCAATTATGTAAATGATGTTGCTGAAGCAAACACAATGTTAGTAAGCGGTAAAGCACATACAATCGTTTCTGCTGAACCATCTATTTCTAAATACAACGCCAGCAAAAAATTCCATACTGTTAATTTACAAGAAGAATGGGCTAAAATGTCAAATTCAACTTTCGCAATTCCTCAAGCAGGAATCTTTGTAAAGAAAAGTAAATTAAATAACGTTTTTGTTCAAAAAGCTCTAGAAAGAATTAACAATTCAATTGAATTATCAAAATCAAATCCACAAAAATTAGCAGAAAGCGCAGTTAAAGTAGATTCATCACTTGAAAAAATTGGTGTAAATACTTTAGTAAATGCTATTCCAAACTGTAAATTCTTATCAACAAAATCTAATATTGGTGAAATTGAATTCTATTTTAATAAATTAATAGAATTAGGATTAGGAAACACAATAGGAGGAAAACTTCCTAGTGAAGATTTCTACGCGTAAAATAATATATGCTGTTATTTCAGTAACAGCATTATTATTAATATGGGAATTAATAGTTTTATTAAAAGATCAACCTTTAATATATCCTGGAATTATCCAAATAGTAAAAAACTTAATAAGTAAATTAAACTTAGATACATTAAAATTAGTAGGTTATACGTTACTTAGAACAACTATTAGTATTTTAATTGTTGTTGTAGTTACTTTGATAATAACATTTTTATATTTAATTGATCGAAATACTATTTCCTTTTTCACTCCTGTTATCAATATTATGCGTTCTACACCTCTTGTAGTAATATCGTTATTTATTTTTCTTTTATTCGATAGAATAGGTGCTTATATAATAACAATACTTGTAATTCTTCCGGTTGCGGTAGAAGGGGTAAAAACAGCAGTAGATGGAATTGATAAAAATCTCCTTGATGATTTAAAACTAATTAGCCCAAGTATGTTTAAATCAATTATATATGTGTATATACCTCTTATTAAAGATTATTTAATAATGGTATTTGTTCAAGTATTTGGACTTGGATTTAAAGTAATGGTAATGGGTGAATTATTCTGTTATACAAAAAATAGTATAGGTAAAGAACTATCTCTTTTAAAAAATGCAGAACAATTAGTTGATTTAATATCATGGGGCATTATTATTGTATTACTTGTAGTAATAATTGAATTTATAGTTAAATTAATAGTAAAAAGACAAGAAAAAATAATTAAAGTTAGAAATTAAAAAACTAGTTCAATTGAACTAGTTTTTTATTATTCCTCATCATCATCCTCATCTTCTTCATCAGTATCTTCCTCATCATCATTCTCGATAATGATAGGAGAGAATTTAACAGGTTGAATTAATTTAACTAATTCATACCATACAATAATACCAATGAAAATAACCCATCCTGGATGCCACCAATTAAAATTAAAAGTTTCTGGATAAGTAGTAGTTAGCATACCTAAACTTAAATAAACAAAAGTTACTAAAGTAACAAAATTAAAATCACGTAATCTTTTTCTTCTTATTGCTTTAAAGATAGATGAGAAAACGGGTATAGTCAAAAATAAACACCAAGATACAGCCCATGTAGAAGGAATTGTAAATCCTAAAATTAAAAATGCAAGTAATACTAAAATAGTATAAATACCAGTTAATGTTTTTTCAACAGATTTATTTCCTTCATTTACAACCATGTTCTTTCCTAAGCTAATTTTTTCATCTTTGGTATTTACATATATACCATCTAGACCAACTGTTACTTCTTCATCTTCTGTAACTACGTGAATACGTCCTCCTTCAATATTAACAGTTGTGTTTTTGTCTTTATACACTGTTCCTTCTTTTTTCTTTTCTTCTTTCTTCTCTTCTGAATCTCTTCTTTTTTCATCTGCGATATCATCAATATCACGATCACAATCTAATAATTCATCTAAAGATACTCCATATAATTTTGCAAGGCAAATTAAATTATCAGTATCAGGAGAAGATTCAGCTCTTTCCCATTTAGAGACAGCTTGTCGAGATATACCTAATTTATCCGCAAGTTCTTCTTGAGATAACCCATGTTTCTTTCTTAATTTCACTAATCTATTTGCAATTTCTATATTCATAATATTTCCTCCTGTTTTTTATACTAATATTTTATCATAATCTAATTTTACATACAAGATATTTTAATTTACATTTCAGCAATTTTAGGTTGCGAAACCTAAAATTGATAATCTTGAATAAAAAAACAAAATATGATATAATAATATTAGTTTAAAAGGAGTGACTTACTATGAGTGAATTTAAACAACGATGTTTAGAAATGATAGAAGATAGAGAAGTAATGGGATTAAATATCCTAAGAACAAATAAAAATGAAATAATAGATCAATTTAGTTATGGATATGCAAATGAAGAAAAAAAAGAAGAAACTACTATTAATCATATATATCGCATTGCTTCTGTTTCTAAAGTATTCGCTGGTCTTGCAATATTAAAACTTGTAGAAGAAAAGAAATTAGATATTAAAGAAGATGTATCAAAATATTTAGGATTTCCATTTAGAAACCCTCAATATCCAAATGATATAATAACACTTGAAATGATTATGACACAAACATCAAGTCTATCAGATGGTGATGAAAGTAATGGTTTAGGTTATGATGGAGTTAATGGAAAACATTTCTTCGTTGATTTATCAAGATTAATAACAGATCCAACATATGAATACTATACACCTAAAACATTCTCAGATAAGAAACCTGGAACTCATTGGGAATATTCTAACTTTGGTTGTGGTATTCTTGCGTGTGTAGTTGAAAAAATTACAGGTGAATATTTTACTAGTTATGTTAAAAGAATTTTATTTGATCCATTAAATTTAGATGCTAGTTTTAGAATTGAAGATATAAAAAATAAACATTTAGTTGCAAATCTTTATGATTATACAAAAGATGGATTTAAATTATCTTTAAGATTAGAATCATTATTAAGAGGACAATATCCGAGATTTGAACTAGGTAATAATTTTAGAGGACCAGCAGGTGGATTATTAATATCTCCTAAAGATTTATCTGTTTTAATGAGAATGTTAATGAATAAGGGAACATACCAAAATGTTAAAATATTTGAAAAAGAATCAATTGAATTCATGGAAGAAATTCATTGGTCTGGTGTATCTAATGAAAGCATTGTTTATCGTAAAAAAGGATTACAAATTGTATTATTAGATGGTTATAGTAAACAAACATTAAAAGGACATTTCGGAACAGCATATGGATTAAGAAGCTTTATGTTATATAATGATGATTACGGTTATATCTTTATAACAAATGGAGCTAATATGATTAATCTAGGTGGCATTTCTGATTTCCAACAAAAGTATTTAAAATATTTAACAAGTTTAGAATAAAAGGAGAAAATATATGCATATTCATGATCAACATGTTCACAGTTCATATTCAAGAGACTCACAAGCAGATATATATAAATATGCACAAACAGCAAATCACTTAGGATGTAAATATTTTGTCACAACTGAACATATCGAATTTGATAGTGCAGCAACAAATGATGATTGGTGTGTTGATTATCCTAATTTAATTAAAGACTTAGAAAAGCTAAAAGAACAATATCCGCATATGGAATTTTTACTTGGGATTGAAATAGGTTATCGTAAAGATAAATTAAATAATATGAATGAAATGTTAAAATCATATCCATTTGATTTAGTTAATATGAGTATTCATGATAACGGTAAAGTTGATTATTATATGAAAAGAGACTTTATTGAAGAAGGCATTGAAAGTATGTTGAATATATATTTTAATAATATAATTGATGGACTTGAAAACTATAATGATTTTGATGTTTTATCACATTTTGATTATGGATTTAAAACTGCATATTTAATCAATCCTAATTTAAAATTATCTAATTATGAAGAATATGTTAAAAAAATATTTAATTTAATAATTAAAAAAGATAAAACATTAGAAGTAAATATTAAAGTTCAAATAAATCAAGGAACAGATGAAAACTTAATATATTGGCTTAACTTATATAAAAAAATGGGTGGCTACAAATTAACCCTTTCATCTGATTCACATAACAATGATGATTATTTTAAAAACCATGAACATTATATTAAAATCATTAAAGAAGCTGGATTTAATGAACTTAGATACTTCGTTAAAAGAAAAGAATATATATATAATATCTAGGGGGAAACATGACAGAAAAAGATTTTCGTAAACTAGTAACTGATTTAGAAATATCAAAAGAAGAAAAAGAAAAATTACAAAATATCTTACAAACATTAGAAACTACACTATCATCTAACTTATCTAAAAATATTACACTTGTTAATGTATTAAAAGGTGGAGCCTGGGCAAAAGGTTTAATGATGGCAGATACTGATGAAATAGATGTTTTAGTAGTTTTAAAATCTAATTTAGATAAAGATTTCAATTTAATTAATAATGCTTGTTTAAATGAAATAGAAAATATTTTAATCTATGAATATCAAGACATCATTAAAATAAGTGATATTGAACGAAATACAAATAGAAACATTATAAAAGTTAAACTTTCAAATATGATAGTTAATTTAATGATCAGATACGATGATGAATTGACAAATAAATTTAGTGTAAAAAAAGATCTATTACAAATTGAATTCACTGAACTTGCGAATAGAGATTATACGTATTTTAGAAATGCAATGTTAATAATTAAATACTATCGTGATGAAGCAAATATTAAAATAAGTGGATATCTATTAGAAATATTATTATATTATTCATTAAATGAATATTTTAATACTAATAGATATGAAAGCTATTTATACGGTTTTATCCGTTCAATAGATGATTTTTGTAACTATAAGAAAATAGAAGTATCATCAGATATATATCAAAAACTAAACATTATTCCTCAAACACAAACATATAAAAAAGGATTTGTGATTGTTGATATCGTTGATCAAACAAATGCAGCAAGTGAAGTTACAGAAGTAAGTATTAAGGAATTTAGAAATTTAAAGAAAACATTATCTAAATTCGTTGATAGTATGACACCTATTAGTTCAACTGCTCAAGTAACAATTGATATTAATCCAATTTTAAATAGTGATAATACTTATTCTTGGAGTTATAAAATTCAAAATACCAACTTTTATAATAATGGTGGAAGCTACCATAAAAATACAGAACAATATTTTACTGCAATTTTAAAAGGCTTGTCAAAAGCCCTAAGAGCAGTAGTAGATAATCATTTAAACAGAAAAGGTATAAAAATTATTTGTAGTGAAACAAACATATTTAAGAAAGCTTCAAACTTTGGAGAAGAAAACCGATCAAGAGTTAGAACAATTCAAGCATATATGGAAGTTAATAATATAACACTATTAGATAACTAAAGTTAACAAATTACTTTAAAATCATTGAAATATATGTTATAATATTAAAGATAGGAATATTAAAAATAAAAAGAGGTGAAAAATATGGGAAGAGCACATGAAGTTCGTGCTGCATCTATGGCAAAAACTGCTGCCGCAAAATCTAAATTAAATAACAAATGGAGTCGTATTATATATATGGCTGCTAAGTCTGGTGTGCCTGACCCAGATCTAAACCAAAACCTTAAAAAGGAAATTGAAAAAGCTAAAAAAGAACAAGTTACAGCAGATGTAATTAAAAGAGCTATTGAAAAAGCAAAAGGTGCAAACCAAGAATCATATACTCCTTTATTATTAGAAGGCTTTGGTCCAGGAAACTCACAAGTAATCGTAGAATGTTTAACTGACAACAGTAATCGTACACAAACAAATGTTAAAGTTGCATTACAAAAAACAGGTGGTAAAATTGCTCAATCAGGTAATGTTACATATATGTTTAATAACTACGCTTTATTTGGTTTTAAAGGTATGGATGAAGAAACAGCTATGGATACTTTATTAATGGCTGATTGTGAAATTATCGATATTAATTCTGATGAAGATATTACATTCGTAACAGCTCCTAGAACAGAATATGATAAAATCCGTACAGCTTTATTAGAAGCTAATCCTGATTTAGATCTAGTAGAAGACCATGTTGCCTGGGTACCAATGAATCCAGTAGAATTAACAGAACAAAAACATATTGAACAATTTGAACGCTTATTATCTTTATTAGAAGAAGATGATGATGTTCAAGATGTTTATCATAATGTTTCTAATTTACCAGAAGTAGAAGAGTAGGAATTAAATTCCTACTTTTTATTTTTTAAAAAAGTTATTAAAAAATAATCATTTTGCTTGCAATATCTTAAAATATTTGATATAATATTGGTACAACAAATGCAGGTATAGTATAACGGCTATTATACCGCCTTGCCATGGCGAAGATGCCAGTTCGATTCTGGTTACCTGCTCCAATTGTTTTTCTCAAATCAGGATGGCCTGATTTTTTTTTATTCAGGGGGTTATATGAAAAGAAAAGAATTAAGAAAAGAATATCGATTAAAAAAGAAAAATTTAAAACAAGAATATAGAGTTCAAAAAAAAGAAACAACTAATAAAAAAGAATTAAGAAAAGAATATAAGAAAAATAAAAAACTTTTATTAACAGAATATGTAGAAAAGATAAATGTTGAATATAATGTAGATCCTAAAAAAGATGCTCCTTATCGAGTTGTATTAGAAGAAATAGGAAATGCAGTAACGCATGGGGTAGGAAGTGGTTTATCAATAGTAGCTTTTATATTAATGTTATTAAAAGCTGATACATCAATTGATATATTTTCTAGTATTGTATATTTTATAGGATTATTTATTTTATTTACAATGAGTTGTTTATATCACTCATTCCCTTACGCAAGTAAAGTAAAAAAAGTATTTAGAAGATTTGATTATTTATCTATATATCTTTTAATAGGCGCTACTTTTGCTCCTATATTGCTATCATATATCGGAGGAACACTTGGTAATATTTTCTTTTTGATTCAATGGATAGTTATTATATTTGGTGTAACAATGATTTCAATATTTGGACCTGGTAAAATGAAATGGTTACATCTTACTTTATATATAATATTAGGCTGGTGTGGAATAATATTTATACCGCATATGATAAGTAATGATTTTAATTTATTTATTTCTATATTAGGTGGAGGAGTTATATATACAATAGGAATTATACCTTTTAGTATCGATAAGAAAGTAACACATTTTCTTTGGCATTTTTTTGTTCTTTTTGGAGCAATCACTCAATGGATAGGCATTTATTTATATATATTTTAAAAACAAAAAAAGTCCTTGTAAAAGGGCTTTTTATTTATCTAAAATATAGTGTTATTTTATTGACAAAAATCGACTAAAATGATATAATAAGTTTAGTATTACTAAACTAAAAGTTTAGATATTAAACTTTTTGTTTAAAAGGAGGATAATATGACAATTGGTGAAAAAATAAAGAGCCTGAGAAACTTATGTCAACTGACCCAAGAAGAATTAGCAGATAGATGTGAATTAACAAAAGGATATATTTCACAAGTAGAAAATGATTTGACAAGCCCTACAATAGGAACTTTATCAGATATATTAAAAGCACTAGGCACAAACCTAAGTGAATTTTTTGCGGATGAAAAAGAAGAACAAGTTGTATATCATCAAGATGAATATATAGTTAAATGTAATGAAACTGATACTACAACATGGTTAGTTCCTAATTCACAAAAAAATGAGATGGAGCCTATTTTATTTGAACTAGAACCAAAGAGTTCTACATATGTAGATATGCCTCACGAAGGACAAGAATTTGGATATATAATTGAAGGACAAGTTCAAGTCATTGTAGGTAAAAAAGTTTATGAATGTAAAAAAGGTGAAACATTCTATTTCACTACTAATAAAGATCATTATTTAAAAAATACAACAAACAAAATTGTAAAACTAATTTGGGTATCAAGCCCACCAAATTTTTAGAAGGGTAATATAAGATTATGGCTAATGAAAAAATAATAGAATTAAAGAATGTAAATAAAGAATTCGATGGACAAATCGCTGTCGAAGATTTTAATTTTTATGTTAGAAAAGGTGAATTCGTAACTTTTCTAGGTCCTTCTGGTTGTGGTAAAACTACAACATTAAGATTAATTGCTGGGTTTGAAATGCCTACTTCCGGTGAAGTACTATTACACGGTCAAGATATTTCTAAAATACCACCTTATGAAAGACCTGTAAATACCGTATTTCAAAGATATGCATTATTTCCTCATATGGATGTATATGACAATATTGCGTTTGGTTTAAAACTTAAAAAAATTAAAGTAACATATACTGATAAAAAAGGAAATGTAAAAGAAAAATATCGTAAATATACACACGAAGAAATCGATGAAAAAGTTCGTAGAGCTTTAAAAATAGTTGATTTAGAAGAATTTGAATGGCGTGATGTAAACACATTATCAGGTGGTCAACAACAAAGAATTGCAATTGCAAGAGCAATAGTTAATGAACCTGAAATATTATTACTAGATGAACCTTTAGGTGCACTTGATTTAAAAATGAGAAAAGAAATGCAAGATGAACTTAAAGCCATGCATAAAAAATTAGGTATTACTTTCATCTATGTAACACATGATCAAGAAGAAGCCTTAACAATGTCAGATATTATTGTCGTTATGAAAGATGGTATGATTCAACAAATAGGTACACCAGAAGATATATATAATGAACCTAAAAATGCTTTCGTAGCAGACTTTATTGGTGAAAGTAATATATATTCAGCTACTATGGTAGGAAATAAAAAAGTACGTTTCTTAAACCATAATTTCGATTGTGTAGATGATTTTAAAATCAATGAAAAAGTCGATGTTGTCGTTAGACCAGAAGATGTTATATTAGGACCTGCTGGTCAAGGAATGGTTGATGGAAAAATTGTTTCTAAAACATTTAAAGGTGTGCATTACGAATACGTAATGATGGTTGGAAGAAATGAAGTTGTGATTCAAACTACTGAAAACTATGATGAAAATATTATTGTAAGTATTAGTATTGATCCAGATAATATTCATATTATGGAAAAAGAATTTGTAAGTAATGTATATTCAGATGCTTGGATTGATAAAAATAATCGTGTAGTTATTTCCGAAGAACCATTTGAATGCGATGTAACTCAATTAATTCCTAATTCTCATTTAGATGAAGAAGGGTATTTAATTGATCAAAATGGAGTTAAATATGACCTAACTGATGCGGATGTAATTGCGGAAATTGATTTACATGATATTGAAGTAATTGATAATGAAGAAGATGGTACTGTAAGTGGAGAGATTATTTCTATTATTTATAAAGGTGACCACTATCAAATAATCGTTCGTACTGAAGAAGATGAAGACTTTGTTATAGATACAGAATATACTTGGAATGAAAATGATAAAGTAAGTATTAAAGTAGATCCTAAAAAGATTAAATTGCGTTTAAAACAAGAGGCTAAGAATTATGTTAAACTTTAAACTACAACGTAAATATTTAGCTATACCTTATGGAATCTTTTTATGCTTATTTGTTATTATTCCAATGTTATTAATTGTTTTATATGCATTTACAATAGATGATCCTGTAACAGGTAAATTAGTATTTTCATTCGAAAATTTAACTACTTTCTTTTCTAATAGTTATAATCTTCATACATTTATTATAAGTTTAGCTATTGGTTTAGCAAATACAGTTATATCTATTTTAATAGGTTATCCTATCGCATATGTTCTTGCCAAAAAAGAATATAAATTTAGAAGTATTGTAGTATTATTATTTGTTATGCCAATGTGGATAAATTTCGTACTAAGAACAGCTGCAACTCGTGATTTACTATATAGTATAGGTTTATCAGGAGGAGATTATCCTTATCTTGCAACTATGATTGGTATGGTATATAACTATTTACCATTTACTATTTTACCTCTATATACAACTATGTTAAAGATGGATAGAAGTTTAATTGAAGCATCAATGGATTTAGGTGCAAACAAAGTTCAAACTTTCTTTAAAACAATTATTCCAATTACTATGCCTGGTATTATATCAGCAGCATCAATGGTATTTATGCCTACAATGTCATCATTTGTTATAAGTGACGTTATGGGTGAAAGACAAATATCATTAATTGGTAATACTATTCAAGCTTATTTTGATCAAGGTTTATGGAATTTAGGAAGTTTTGTTGCATTAATAATGTTAGTAATAATATTAGGCAGTATGTTTGCAACAAGAAATGTTGAAAAAGAAGATAATGTACGAGGTGGCTTATGGTAAAGAAAAGATTATGGGCTCGTGTATTTATTTATTCAATGTTGTTATTAATGTATGCTCCAATATTATTAATTATTGTATTTAGTTTTGTTAATTATGAATATATCGATTTCCGTCAATTAATTATTGGTGAAAATATTAATTTCTCTTTATATAAAGAATTATTCACAGGTGAAGATGGAGCTGTTGTTATTGAAGCATTCAAAAATACTTTACTAATAGCAATAGTAAGTGCTGCTGTATCTACTATTTTAGGTACACTTGCAGCAATAGGTATTTTCTATAGTGGTAGAAGAACTAGAAAAGCATATGAAGTTGCAGGACAAATTCCTATTTTAAATCCAGAAATTATTACTGCATTATCGCTTACAATTCTATTTGTATTTATTGGTATTGAATTTAATTTCTTTACTTTATTAGTAGGACATGTTGTTTTAACAATTCCATTTGTTGTTTTAAGTATTACTCCTAAATTAAAACAAATGGATAAAAATGTTTATGAAGCTGCTCTTGATTTAGGTGCTAAACCAGCTACTGCATTATCAAAAATAGTAATACCTCAAATTTTACCAGGTATTTTATCAGGTTTTATTCTTGCGGTAACTCTTTCATTAGATGATTATATTATTACTGCATTTACAAGAAACAATTCGTTTGTAACATTAAGCACATATGTATATGGTGTAACAAGTAAAAGAGGAGCTATTCCTCCTACATTAAGAGCACTTACTACTATTATTTTTGTCGCAACTTTCCTTATTTTAATTATTGTTAATATATCTTCAAATAAGAAAGCAAAGAAGGTGAGATAATGAAAAAATTATTACTTTGTTTAGTTATTATCTTATCTATTTTCTCTCTTACAAGTTGTAAAGAAGAGTCAATTAGAACCTTAAAAATATATAATTGGGTAGATTATATTGATGAAAGTTTATTAGATGAATTTATTGAATATCATGCAGAAAATGCAAACGGTGAAAGAATAGAAGTTATATATGATACATTTGAAACAAATGAATCAATGTATAATACTTTAAAAACAGGAAAAACAAGTTATGATTTAGTTTGTCCGTCTGATTATATGATGCAGAAGATGATAAGAGAAGATATGGTTGAAAAACTAGATCTTGAAAGTTATAATTTAGATGAATATTATAAAAACGCTTCTCCTTATATAATTGATTTATTTGAACAAAACGGATGGGATTCATACGCAGTGGGATATATGTGGGGAACATTAGGTTTAATATATAATCCTAGTCAATTAGGCGAGTTAATAGGTGAAGAAGAATATGATATTAAAAGTTGGAATGATTTGAATAATCCCGCTTTTAAAGGAACAATTTCACTAAAAGACTCAGTTAGAGATACATTCTGCGTAGGCTCATTAATAGCTTTCCAAGATGAATTAAATAAAACGAAAGAACAATATGGTTCAGATAGTAAAGAATACAATGAATTAATTCAAGATATTGTTAATCGTGTAGATGATGAATCAATTGAAATTGTTTCTAAAGAATTAAGAAAAGTAAAAGAAAACATATACGGTCTTGAAGTAGATAGTGGAAAAGGTGATATTGTAACAGGTAAGATTGCGGTAAATCTTGCATGGAGCGGTGATGCTGTTTATTCAATTGATCTTGCTGAAGAAGAAGATATTGAATTAAGATATACAATTCCTGAAGAAGGCGGAAATGTTTGGTTTGATGCTTGGTTAATGCCAAAAGGAGCAGATAAAGAATTAGCTCAAGAATTTATTAATTTCTTATCTATTTCTGAAAATGCAGCTCGTAATATGGAAGAAATAGGATATACTTCTATCATTGCTGGTGATGCGATATATAACCTTATTGATGAATGGTATGGTAAAGCATCAAATGAATTATATGTAGAAGAATTACAAGAAGAATATAATAATAATCCTACACAAGAAAATTTAGATGCATTAAACGAAGCAAAAGAATATGCAGAATCAGCAACTTATACAACAATGGATTTAACATATTTCTTTAAAGGAACATTATCAGATGAATATGTAACTGATGGAAAAGTTTTAATCGATATTGATGATTCTTATATTGGTAGACAATTTACTACTCAATACCCAGATGAAATATCATTAAATCGATGTGGAGTAATGCAAGACTTTAAAGAACAAAATGAAAAAGTTTTACAAATGTGGATTAATGTAAAAGCTAATGAAGCTCCTACATGGTTATATATAACATTAGTATCAGGAGTAATATTAGTAATATTAGGTTATTTATATTCTAAACGTTCTTATTTTGCTAGAAAACGTCGTTTTAAAAAGGGATCATAAGATCCCTTTTTTATATTCTTGAATTAAAAAATATTTTATGATATAATGATATTAACGAGAAATGAGGTGGAAATTATGAAAAAAATAATTAAAGTTTTTACTTTAATAGTAATATTATTTATTACTATTACCCTAGTAGGATGTGGAGAAAAGAAAAAGAATGAAAAGAAAATTAATGAAACAATTAATTTACTTGGAATTCCTACATATACACAAGCATCACTTGATTTAAAAACAGAATTAAATGGTGTACAAATTAGTTGGGAAACAAATGAACCATTAGTAATGGAACCAACTGGTAAAATATATTGTTATCAAGAACCTAAAAATGTTGAACTTACTGCAACACTTTCTTATAATGGAACAATTCTAGTAAAGAAATTCCCTATTACAGTTGACGCAAGTTATTTATTCAATAAATTCCAAAACGCATGGAATACATATAATGAATATATTCCATCAACAACAATAAAAGAAGTAAGACTACCTAAAGAAAGTTATAATTTATGTACAATTACATATGTTTCAAGCGATGAAACAATTATGACTTCTGATGGTAAAGTTAATCAAACATTAGAAGATCAAACAATTACAATGTATTGTTATTTATATCGTGAAGATTTAGAAATGGAAGCCATTTTTAGTAAAGAAATTACAGTACTTGGTTTTACACAACAACAAAAAATCGATATGATTAAACCTTATGTAGATGAACAAGTACAATTATTTGTAAATGGTGAAATTGATAAATTACCTAACACACACCCTGTATTTGGTGGAACAATTAACTGGCATTCATTAGAAACTGGATTTGTTAGTACAGAAGGATATGTTTCAATGCCATTAACACCTAAAAACATTCACCTTACAGCAACAATAAGATATAACTCTGATTTCTTAGATCGTGAATACGATTTAGAAAATATTGGTGGAAATACTACTCCTGAACAAGCTTTACAATCATGGTTAAAATTTATTTTACCAGAAAGAATTCAAGGAACATATACAGCAGTTAAAGAAACAGATGAATTCTTATACCAAACAAGAACAGAAGCAGGCGGTATTTTAAATCTAATCGATGGTAAAGATATAAGTCAATTTATAGATAAAACATATTATATTGATGAAACTGATACAGAATCAATTAAGACACAAACATATGGATCATCAAAATTTGGTTTATATCACCCAGAAGTACCACAATCTATTTTAAATGCTTATTTCTATGAAGGATATAAAATGCCAAATGAAAATAACATTTTATGGATTACAGTACATGAAAGTGGTATGCCAAGAGTAGGACAAGATGCCAAATTACTAGCTGAAATGCAATGGCGTTATACACATAATGAAAATGGTCGTTCAGCTTCATGGCATTATCAAGTAGATGATAAAAAAATATATCAAAGCTATAATGATGATTTAATTTGTTGGCATGCAAGTGATGGTTCTGGAGCTGTAGGTGGCGGAAACTGTAATTCAATCGGTATTGAAATGTGTATTAATCAAGATGGTAATTATGAAGCAGCAATGAGAAATGATGCAAAATTAATTGCATACTTAATGGTTAAATATAACTTAAAAGTAGAAAACATTAAACGTCACTATGACTTTGCACCAGATAAGAAAAAATGTCCTAACTACATGATTATGACAGGTAGATGGTTAGAATTCTTAAATCTAATTAACTATGAATATACTGCATTATTATATTTACAAAATGCAACAGTTACATGGGAAGTAACAACAGCAAATAATTCAAATACACAAGCAGTATTAGAACAATACTTTACAAATGTAAGTAACACTCTTTGGGTTGCAAAACCAGTTCAAGAAGAAGTAAAAATCAATCTTAAAGTTACAGTTGAAAAAGATGGAAAGACATACGAAGAAACTTCAGTCTTAGTATTATATCCAACGAAAGAAGAAGAGGAATAAAAAATGAATTTAAAAATTAATCCCGAAGTACAACAAGCATTACTTGAAAACAAACCCGTTGTTGCGTTAGAATCAACAATCATATCACATGGAATGCCATATCCACAAAACGTTGAAACTGCTAAAAAATGTGAAGAAATAATCCGTCAAAACGGCGCTGTCCCTGCAACAATCGCAATTATTAAAGGACAAATGATTGTTGGATTAAACGATGAAGAAATTGAATATATCGGTAAAAAAGGATTAGAAGTAGTAAAAGCATCAAGAAGAGATTTACCAGTTATTATCTCTAAAAAATTAGACGGTGCGACAACAGTTGCAACAACAATGATAATAGCTAATCTTGCAGGAATCAAACTCTTCGCAACAGGAGGAATTGGTGGAGTACATCGTGATTATAATGAAACAATGGATGTATCTGCTGACTTAGAAGAACTTTCTCAAACCAATGTATGCGTTGTTTGTGCAGGTATTAAAGCAATCCTAGATTTACCAAGAACTTTAGAATACTTAGAAACAAAAGGAGTTCCTGTATTAGGATATCAAACTAAAACTCTTCCTGCATTCTATACTTCAAAAAGCCCATATAATGTAGACTACCAAGTAGATTCTCCAAATGAAATAGCTGATATTTTAAATTCTAAATGGAAATTAAATTTAAAAGGAGGAGTATTAGTTACTAACCCTATTCCTGAAGAAGACTCTTTAGATGAAGAAGTTATGAATAAAGCAATCGATGAAGCATTAATTGAAATGAAAAGATTAAATATTACAGGTAAAAACACAACACCTTTCTTATTAGGAAAAATAGTAGAAATTACAGGGGGAAATAGTTTAGAATCTAATATTAAATTAGTCTTTAACAATTGTGCTTTAGCCGCAAAAATTGCCCAAGAGTTATCAAAATTAAATTAAAAGGAGCAATGCTCCTTTTTCTTTTTTTAAGACACTAAATACAAAAAATGGTATAATATAAACAACTTATACTAAAAGAGGTAGTTATGAAAAAATTTAATAAAACAATAAATCGAAGAAAAATAGATTCAGTTAAATGGTTACAACAAAAATACGAAGACTCTTTACCTTTCTGGGTAGCTGACTCAGATTATCCTACCGCAACTCCAATTATTAAAGATATGAAAAAATTAATTAGAAAGGGAGCATTTGGATATCCAGGAGACGAAACATATTTAAAAGAAATTGTATGCAATTGGTACTATCAACAATACAAATCTAAAATAGAAAAAGAATATATATGTTTCAGTCAAGGAGTTATTGTTTCAATAACATCAATAATTAAATCAATAACAAAAGAAAATGAAGGAATCATTGTTCAAACACCTGTATACAATGGATTTTATCGTTCAATTAACAATGCTAAAAGAACAATAATAGAAAACAAACTAATTAAAAAAATAGATGAAGAAAACCATTTATTCACATATGAAATTGACTTTGAAAACCTCGAAGAACTATTTAAACAAGGCCATAAAACAATGATACTATGTTCACCTCATAATCCAATAGGAAGAGTATGGACAGAAATAGAAATGACAAAATTATTTCAATTAATTAAAAGATATGAAATAAACTTAATAGTAGATGAAATCCATAGCGATTTCGTTTTCAAAGAACAATCATTTATCTCAGCAGTTCAATACCTTGATAGATATGATAAAGTATTTATTTGTAATGCTCCATCAAAAACATTTAACATAGCTGGTTTACAAGTAGCATATGTAATTATTAAAAATGAGGAATATCGTAATTTATATTTATCAGAATATGAATCAAATTCACCACAAGATGTTAATTTAATATCAAGAACATGTCTAGTATCAGCATATACAAAATGTGCAAAATACGCCGAAAACCAAAGAAAATTTATTTTCAATAATTATCAAATACTATATAAATCATTAAGAAAATATCTACCAAACATATACATTTCAAAGCTAGAAGGAACATATCTAGTATGGTTAGATTTAACTTATCTAAACAAAACATCACAAGAAATATTTGAACACTTAGAAGAATACCATATAACTGTTTCTCCAGGATCAAATTATACATTAGATCAAACACCATATATAAGATTTAATATAGCGTGCCCTACTAAACAATTAGTAACAGGAATCAATTTACTTATCACATCATTAAAGGATTATAAATAATGAGATTAGATAAATTTTTATCAATATTAAAAATAGGAACACGTTCAGAAATAAAGAAAATAATTAAATCGAAGAAAATAAAAGTTAATGATCAAATAATAACAGAACCAGATTATTTAGTATATGAACAAACAGATCAAGTTAAATACAATGATGAAATATTAAAATATGAAGAAAACATATATATTATGTTTAATAAACCATCAGGATATCTTTCTGCAAACTCTGATAATTATCAAGAAACAATTATGAAATTCTTTCCTGAAAAATACCATGATTTAACAATCATTGGACGTTTAGATAAAGATACTGAAGGACTATTATTGTTAACAAACGATGGTAAATTTGCTCATGAAATAACAAGTCCGAAAAAGCATATAGAAAAAGAATATTACGTAGAATATTCAGGAACTCTTCCTGATAATATTATTGAAATATTTAATAATGGTGTTATTATTGAAAACGATTATTTAACAAAACCAGCTCAAATAAAAAACATAACAGAAAATTCTGCTTATTTAACAATTCATGAAGGCAAATTCCATCAAGTTAAACAAATGTTTAAAGCAGTAGGAACTACTGTTACATATTTAAAAAGAGTAAGAATAGGCAAATTATTATTAGATCCTAATTTAAAATTAGGAGAATATAAAAAAATATCAAAAGAAGAAATAAAATAAGACTATTAGAATCTAATAGTCTTATTTTTTCATTTTAATTTTCACTTTTGGAATAGGATCATATCCACCCTTTGATAAAGGATTACATCTTAAAATCCTAAAAATAGTCAAAAAAGTAGCTTTAAAGAAATTAAAATTCTCATAACATTCAAGACCATAATGAGAACAACTAGGTATATAACGACATTTACCTGTACCAATAATCCCTTTATTTCTTTGATAAAACTTAATTAATTTAATCATTAATTTATTCATAATATTCACCTGAATTAATTATATCAAAATATAAATAAATTAGGTTTAAAAAGATAAAAAATGGTAAAAATATAATATGAAATATTTTATTATAATTTTAATAACCATTATTTTAATCCTTTTAATATTTAATATAAAAATAAGAGTATATAAAAGAAACAATGAAAAATATAATATTGATTTAATACTAACTTTCCTTTTCAAAATAAGAATAGATGTAGATGAATTATTTAATAAATATTTTAACAATAAAACTCAACAAGATATTTTAAAAGATGTCATTAAAACAATTCAAAAGATTAATCAAAATAAACTATTAATATCAAGAATCTTAAATAAAATAACCATCAATAAAATAATACTAATATTAAACATCGTTCCCCTTGACCCTATAAACTATAGCTATACAACATTTATAAACTTTCAAATTCTCAATTATATTAAAAGAAAAATTCATGAACTATTTAAAAAAGTAAAAAAAGAAGACTATATTGTAACACTAATAAATAATGAAAATAAAGAACCAATTACATTTGATATTTTATTTAGTTTTCAATTAATAACATTATTAAATATTATAATAAGAAATTTAAAATTATTATTAAAATTAAGAAAGGAAAATAAATATGGAACAACATCCAATTAGTGATCTTTTAAAAATATCACTATATAATTTAGAAAAAATAACAGATGTTAATATTATTGTTGGAGACGTTATATATCTTGAAGACGCAAGAATAATCCCTATATCAAAAGTAAAATGTGGTTTTATAAGTGGAGGATTTGATCAAAAAAAACAAAAAACTGAAATAGACTATAATCCCTTTGGTGGAGGCACAGGAGGAAACGTTACAATAACACCTATAGCTTTTTTAGTATATCAAAATAATAAAGTAGAACTATTACATTTAGAAGAAAACTCACATATGTTTGAAAAAATAATAGATTTAATAACTCCAACAGTTGATAAAGTAACATCATTAATACCTAATAAAAAATAAAGAATTATTCAAAAAAGCACAACTTTCATAAATTTATGTTATAATACCTATAATAGAAAAAAAGGAGTAAATATTATGAAAGAAGTTGTAATCATTGGTGGTGGCGTATCAGGTATTATGTGCGCTATAACAATAAAAGAAGAATTAAAAGATAAAGTTCGTGTCGTTATAGTCGAAAGACTGGAACGAGTAGGTAAAAAAATATTATCAACAGGTAATGGACGTTGTAACTTTAGTAATATTAATATGATCGCAAGTAAATATAATAACCCTCCTTTTGTTGCTGCAATACTAAACAATTTAACTCCTGAAAAATTAATAGAAAAATTTAAAGAAATGGGATTAATATCAAAAGTAGGAAGCGAAGGAAGAGTATATCCATATACAGAAATGGCTAATTCAGTTTTAGATATTTTAAGAATCAAAATGAAAAGCCTAGGTATAATAGAAAAATGTAATCAGGAAGTAAAGAAAATAGTATATAATGAAGGCTCATATTTTTTAGAAACAACAAGAGGATTCCAAATTCCCGCTGACTACATCGTTATTGCAACAGGTGGTAAAGCAGCTCCAATACTTGGATCAAATGGAAGTGGATATGGATTAGTTAAACCATTTAAAGTAAAAGTAAGCGATGTTCAACCAGGACTTGTTGGTATTAAAATAGATCAAAACGCAATTAGAGGCCTATCTGGAATCAGAACAAAAGCAAACGTTTCTTTATACGATAAAAAACAAAAAATAAAACTATTCGAAGAATTCGGTGAAGTTCAATTCAAAGATGATGGAATAAGTGGAATAGTTGTAATGCAGTTACAACTTCATATCGCAAGATTACCTAAAAATAATAATTTAGTAATTGAAATGGACTTATTACCAACCGTTTCAGAAGAAGAACTATATGAAATGTTATTAAAAAGAAAAGAAGAATATGGAATGTTAGAAAACAATGAATTCCTAACAGGCCTTTTTGCAAAAATGCTTGCCCATTTAATCATTAGAAACTGTAAACTAGATCTATCAGGATACGCAGAAACACTAACATTAAAAGAAATTAAAAGAATTATTGAAGAAATAAAATCATTTAAATTAGAACCAAAAGGATTCTATTCATTTGATAAAGCTCAAATTACAGTTGGTGGTATTGAGACTAGTGAACTAGACAAGAAAACATTAGAAATAAAGAAAATGCCAGGAGCCTATGCTTGTGGTGAAGTATTAAATATAGATGGAGAATGTGGTGGCTATAATATTCATTTCGCTTGTGCAAGTGGATATACAGTAGCTCAAGACATTATCAAAAAGTGTGAAGAATAATGAATAAAGTAAATAATGAAATGATTAATCTTATCGTTGATACCTTTGATCAAGCAGTAATGATTTACTATGAAGGAAGAATCAACGAAAGAGAAGAAAACACTGCTGTTACTAATTATGACATTGAAAAAGGAAGATTAAATTATTATATATGTTTAATAGACTTAATCGATGCTTTTCTAGAAAATAAAACACTAGTAATTAACGAAAAAAGCTATGAACAAATAATGAATCTATTTGATAATCTACACAATAAAATTGAAGAAAATGGATTAAACAATGAAGAAGTAAGACGCGCAATGTTACTTCTAGATATAAATGGATTTAAAAATATTAACTTTGATTTAGATATGATTACCCCTGATGTAATATCACTAATTATTTGTTTTATTCTAGAACCATTGTTAAAAGAAAATCAAACAATTCTAGATGGGAACTTTGGTATAGGTAATTTAATATTTACTCTATCAACCCATTTATCAAAAGAATTCAAAATAATCGGCGTTGAAAATCACGGACTACTTGCTGATGTTGCGGTACACAAAGCAAACATGATGAATCTAGATATATCTTTATACCATCAAGATATCTTAGAATATACATTTGATGGAATTGATTATATAGTTTCTGATATCGCAAGCTATCAATATGAAAATGCAGAATATCATTCTGATTTATATGATAAAGGAGTTAAATACTTCCCATATTTATACCTAGAACATAATTTATCAATTCCTAGTGAACATATAGGAATATATTTAGTAAATAATGATTTCTTTACTCAACCAGGAAATGAATTATTTAGAGAAACTCTAAAAGATAAAGCATATATTCATTCATTTATCACATTACCAGAATCATTATTCTTAAATAAAGAAAACACTAAATCAATAATGATTATTAAAAAAACAAAAGAATTAGAAAACAAAAAAACAGATATATACATGTTACCTAATATATCTGAAAAAGATAAATTTATGGAAATAATATCTGTTATTCAAGAAAGTTTAAAAGACTAAGTTTATACTTAGTCTTTTTTTGTGAAAATATAATAATAAAATACCTTCGTAACATATAACGAAAGAAGGTATTAAAATGAAAAAATTAACTTATTCAATTATTATTTTTTTATTAATATTTACTTTAAATATTAACAATCAAACGAAAGCCTATGAATACATAACAAAACCATTAATAGTAACTAAAGGATATGATTATAATAATATTTTACAATATGATGGATATACAATAATAAAATCAAATATTAATTTTAATAA
>JAZSNL010000034.1:0-2663 GCA_045536365.1 Bacilli bacterium
GCTTTGAATGTCGATTCTTAGGCGTGATTTAGTTTTGCACTTTCTTTTACCAATTCTTTATACAATTCATATCCGCCCATAAAAGAATAAACATTATTGAACCCTTTTTGAGCTAATATTCTTGATGCACAATAGCTTGTGTAGCCTGTATTACAAGATAAAATTACTTTTTTATCTCTAGGAATTTCAGCAAGCCTTTCTCTAATTTCAGCAATAGGAATATTTATAGCACCGTCAATTGTACCCATTTTATAAATCATATTAGGTCGAACATCAATAACAACTGCATCTTTCAAATCTTCAAAATAAGCAGGCTTAACAAGCCCTTTTAGTATATTATCAGCACTCATTCCTAAAATATTTACAGGGTCTTTTGCGCTAGAGTATGGCGGAGCATAGCACAATTCAGCATCAATCATATCTTGCACAGTTCCATTATTTCGCATAATTGTTGCAATTACATCAACTCTTTTTTCAACGCCGCTTTCGCCAATCCCTTGAATACCTAAGATTTTACCGTCATTAGAGAATAATAATTTATACAAAATCATATCTGAATTAGGGTAATATCCGGCATGAGAGCGACCGTAAACGTAAGTTTTCCAATAAGGAATTTCTTTTTGTTTTAACTGCTTCTCGTTATTTCCGCTACTTGCAACAGTTAAGCCGAAAATCTTTACGACACTTGTGCCTTGAGTCTTTTTATAAGTCGAATTAAATCCACAAATATTATCTGCAACAATTCGACCTTGACGATTAGCAGGCCCTGCAAGAGGTAAAAGGGTGTTTTGTCCGCTTACAAAATCTTTCGCTTCGATATTATCTCCCGCAGCGTAGATAAACTCGTTTGAAGTTTTTAAATACTCATCAACAATAATCCCTCGATTTGTTTCTAATCCTGCTTTGCATGCTAAATCGGTTTCAGGCTTAACTCCAATTGCTAAAATGCATAAATCATAGTCAATTGCGTTATTTGAATTTAGAATAATCTGGTTTTCGCTAAACTTTTGAACGCCATCAGATAAAATCAGATTTACGCCTTTTTTAATCATTTCATCTTGTGCAATTTTTGCGATTTCAAAATCAACAGGTGCTAAAATTTGGTTATTTAGCTCAATTAAAGTTGTATCTAGCCCCATTTCTATAAGGTTTTCAGCAATTTCAATTCCAATAAAGCCACCACCAATGACCGCGACTTTTTTAACGGGATTATTTTTAATATAGTTTTTAATTTTATCAGCATCGCTTAAAGTTCTTACAACAAAAGTTTTGTCTTTATTTAAGCCAGCAAAATCAGGAACAATAGGGCTTGCACCGTTTGCTAAAACTAAACAATCATAATTTAATTTTTGATTAAAACTTGTAATGACAAATTTTTCTTCTTTGTTTATTTCAATAACTTCTGTTTTTAAATGGACATCAATATTAAACCAAGATTTGAACTTTTGAGAGGTTGAAACAAGGATACTATCTCTATTTGGAATTACATCAGAAATGTAATACGGCAGACCGCAATTGGCGATTGAAACTTCGTTTGTTCGTTCTAGAATGATTATTTCAGCGTCTTCATTTAGCCTTCTTAATCTTGTTGCACAACTTGCACCTGCTGCACCGCCACCAATAATAATTACCCTCATAAACACCTCTTTTGGTTGTTAACTGTATAAATATTAACATATTTAGCAAATTTATTCAGTTGTATTAACAACAAAAAATCATTTATTTCTACGATACAAAAGTAACTTCAAACCTTTTATCATGAACTTCGGAGGAAGGTTAAATTATGGTCTCAAGTATCCCAATGAATATGGGCTATAACAATAATCCTTATGTTGTAATGCCTTTGAATAAAACTCGTGATGATGGAATGACTGTTGAATGCTCAACTCCTGCAACAAAATTCCCTGATGAGCTTATGAATAATTTGGACGATATAAAAGCCGCTGATGCTGATGGCAATAATATTATTAGCTTGTGGGAACTTCAAAACTTTGAAGGTAAAACAGAATTTGCTCAAACAGTTTTAGAGATAATGGAAAAATACGCACAAGATTTTAGATATAGGAATTAAAAGAACTAGCTAATAAAGGATTAACGCCACCTAATCCTTGAGGGATTCCTTTTAGAATTGCCCACCGCCCAGCTGGCATCTCTAGGCTACTTTATTAACTGTTCTTCTAATCTGATTATAAGGACTGGAAATATCCCTTTGTCGCCTGATGGCTCGGTGTCCAGATTTACCGTATCAGATTATAACAATGTTAAAATTATTAATTATTAATCTTGTTTTAATAATAGAATAAAATACCATTACGTCAAATATGGTTATAATGTTTAAAATATTTTTAAACACCTTTTAAACTGATTTTAAACACTAATTAGAAACTTTTTAAAAGGTTTTTATTTTCATTTACCGTCCAACTTTACTTACTCTTACTTTTGAGTGATGTATGTTGCTCGAAAGGTTTGTAGATGAATGCTGTTGACCCAATAAAAAGCCTTGATGACATTAGAAAAATGAAAGAATTCTTGGCAAAAAAGCCGAGGAACGCTTTGCTCTTTAGCTTTGGGATAAATAGCGGACTGAGAATTTCTGATATACTTGCACTTAATGTCGGGGATGTTAGGGGCAAAGAGTATATTGAAATTAGAGAACTGAAAAC
>JAZSNL010000025.1:0-5080 GCA_045536365.1 Bacilli bacterium
AGCATTCAAGTTCCACATGATTGGTCTAAAAGTTGGTGATACCGTTGTCTTCGATGAACTGAACCTATCTGTCACCGTAGCATCAGATGATAAGGTGGAATACCAAGGTCGTCTTTGGTCACTATCTGCTTTCACTCGTGAGTTTTTGCCAGAAGATAAACAAAATAATTCAGGAGCTTACCAAGGTCCTAAGTACTTTAGTTACAAGGGAAAGACGTTGAGCGAATTGAGAAAAGAGTACGACATTTGATAAACTTCTATCTTGATAAAATAATATCCACAAATGGAAATACAAGTAAAACAAATACCCCTCGCAGAACTTCTTCCGTGAGGGGTTACTTTTAATATAATTAGCTGTTTGACCTTGCAGGATTATTTCACCTCTTCAAATGTAACTTCCTATGATTATCAATAAGTTATAGAACTATGTTGCAAATATGTGTGATATATGAAGCAGATGTCAGTAGTTGGTAGTAAATGGAACTAACCATCTGATTTAGTGTTACAAAGATAAGCAAAAATATCGAATTATCATAATGTTTTCTTGATTATTTTCTAACGGTAGATTCAACGAGCAAGTGCAAAATTAATAAAAATGATCAAAGAAAGCTTTCTTTGGAGAAGAGAAATTAAGTTTTAGTCGAGGTCTTTGATTTATTTTATACTGTACATATTTGATATAATCATCGGATACTGTATTGAAATCCATACCTTTAGGCAAGTATTGGCGGATAAGTTTATTCGTGTTTTCTATAGCACCTTTTTGCCATGCAGCATAAGAATCCGTAAAATATATATCCGCACCTAATTTTCGGGCGATCTGTTCGTGTTTTGCGAATTCCGACCCATTATCTGTAGTGATTGACAACACATGCTTTTTGTATGGCAACAAAATGTCTATCACTTGTTTAGCCAACATATTAGAATCTTTAAGATAAGGTAATCTTTGCATGATAAGAAAATTAGTGGAGCGTTCGCATAGTGTAACGATGGCGCTTTTCTGTTGTTTCCCAAGAATCAGATCCATTTCCCAGTCACCGAACCTTTTCCCGTCAGCCTCCTTTGGCCGTTGGTGTATGCTTACTCGATTGAGTATGGCGGTAGGTTTGGTGATTCGTTTTTTCTTTTTATGCCGTCTGTATTTCATCTTATGACGGCAATGCTTCGCCAGTTCTCCGGACGTATCTCTGCGGATGGCTCTGTAGATGGTCTCGTGAGAAATAGAAATGCCTTCAAGTGCCAGATAACCTGATATCTGCTCGGGCGACCAATCCTCTTCAACGAGCTTTTTGAGGGCTCGTTGAAGGATTGGTCGGGGTGTCAAACGGTTGTGAACTACGATTTCTCTGCGTTCAAGCGCCATTTCATGAGCGAGTTTCCATGAATATCCGCCATTTCGGTTCTTATTGCGTTTGATTTCACGTGAGACTGTTGAAACACTAACACATATCTGTTGCGCAATGGCTGTTAGCGTCATTTTTGCTTGCAATCCCAATTTAATTGCGTATCTTTGTTCCGAGGTTAATTGTTTATACATAGCAACACAAAAATAGTTAATCTTAGGGAGACTTCGGTCTCCTTTTTTTGTATTGCTCGTAGAATCTACTTTTGCACTTCGTTTGTGAAATTAAAAAAAAATTCATTTAAAACAGTTAGTGGATTATCCTCAATAATACGTTGTTTTAAATTTATTATAAGTAAAATTTGATTAAATAAGGCACCGTCCCGTATTTTGTGTAAATGAAAATTACAGCATATATAATTCCTATATCGACACTGTTTGATTATACTACTTTTGTCTCAAAATTCAAATTCATCTTCAAACTTATATAAAGTTTCTAATAGTTTGATAGAATCATCCAAAAAATAAGATATGTCGGTTATATTTTCAATATATTTTTCATACAATTTAGATGAATAATATTCTTTGGTATTATCATCATCTACATCTAGGATATTCGTATTAAATTCTAAATCAAAGTATTCTACAAATTCTTTAATAATATCTTTATTAAACACATATTGGTTTTTATCATCACTAAAAGCACATTTTAAAAAATCGCAAAAATCAATTCCATTCAGTTCTGTACGTTCCTCTGTTTTTTGACTTTTAAATTTTTCATGCATTTTTTTATATCTATCAGAAACAACCGATATTAAATCATTTTTTAGAGTTGTAAAATATGAACCTACAAATGTTTTGATTTTATCAATTTCTATATTTGACAACTTAAAAAGTAAATTGATTAAAATATCCTGTTGCGAAAACAACACGGATTCTATACAGTATCCATTATGCCTAAACACTTGTGAATTTGCACCTAACTTCTTTATTAAAATTTTTTCATACTCTTCCGATTTTTCAATGGTACAATAATCCTTGTCATATACTAGAATATATTTCTTACCCTTAACAATTTGAGGAAGTATTCTTTTGTAATATTCTATTTTACGAATTAAATCACCTTTCCCTCTTAAATGAAAAAATGCAGGTTCTGAAAGTACTTTTTTATTAGTAATTTCTATATATTTATCTTTTAATTTTACAATATAATTTTTATCATCTTCCCCTTCTGTGAAACAAATTGAATAAGCAGAATTGAGTTTGTCTAAAGATGTAATTATGCCCCCTAGTTCTTTTTTTACGATGTCAAAGTCTTTTATTTCTAGAGCAGTTAATAAATGGTCCGATTTAGCTTTTTTATTAATATAGAACAATTCCCCATTATTAGCTTCGCTAACAAAACTATCATTGTGAGAAATAATAAAAGATTGCACATTTTCTATCTTCTTGATACTTTCCAATAACTTTTTCTGTAACTTAACATGGATATGAGAGTCTGGTTCATCAATCAACAATAAATTAAGAGACATTTCTGACATAAATTCTATTGTTGAAAATATCTCTGCAACTTGTAGCAATCCACTTCCTTGCAAATGGAGGTCAAGTTTTTTTGCTCCTATAGAGGTCCTTAGATCAATATATTCATCATTAGAAGAATTATCCTTATTATTGTAATAAAATTCTACTGTAGTCCCTAATACATACGACACCTGTTTTGATATACTTCTAATAGCACTTTCATCATGCATTATTATCTTATTACGTAAAACTTCACCAGATTTGCCTAATGATATTTTTTTTAGAATTTGTCCTTTGTTCATAAATGGTTCTTTATCTAAAATATTGGCCACTGGCTTTGTTTGATATACAAAAATTGACTCTGTAAGTTTTATTTTTTTTATTTTTAGGGCAGTAGCGAATTTCTCAAATTCTCTATGGTTAATTGTCCTATAACGAAGATAGGAATTTTTTATAGATTTTGGTTTGCTTATTTCGAATGTTAGATTATATTCAGTATCATCAAAATCTATTACTAATGTTATTCTAGCCTCATTGGGTGAAGTGTAAAACAAATCTGTATCATTAATAATTCTGATAAAATTCAAATCATTGAATGGAATATATCTGCCAGCCTTATCAATTTTGTAAAATGAATTTTTATTAGATTGAATAATATTATCAAAACACTTTTTCCATAACAGTATCGCTTCAAATAATGATGACTTGCCTATATTATTTTCACCAATTATTATATTGGTTTTTGAATTTAATATAATGTTTATGTTTTCAAAACCTTTAAAGTTTTTTAATTGAATAGATTTTACTTTCATAATCTTTATTATTTGACATTTGTACTTATTTGAAAAAGTGCCGCTTTCAACACTTGAAAACAAATTTTTGCAGTATGTTCATCTGGCAAAAAGTTTCTAGACATTTGATGGTAAGGATGTATATAGTTTCTAAAATCACGTAAAACATGACTGAATTTCTTAACATCTTCTTTTAGAAATCCAACTTCAAATGAAACATCAATAAAATTACTTAATGTCCATTTGCTAAAGTCTAATACTGCACCTGTTTTACTGTCCTTTGGTGCAGATTTGGCTTGATTATATAGGGCTGGCTTCTTCGATGCTATACCTAATAATATTCCTTCCAAAGTACTACCTATAAGAAATATTGTCGAAAGAGAAGATTTAATCTTCATACACAATTTGATTTCCTCAATGCGAATTTCTATGTATGGTATTAAGGCACTTTCTATTGGAAGTGTTGATACATTGATTTCCTTAAACTCTTCGTTTAAAAAATCTATCTCAGCAGTTTGGACATTTAATATTTCTTTCTTTTTCTCAACATCAATATTAATACCATTTGCTTTGGATATTAAAATTTCTTGATTTTTTCTTATAACTCTCCAGCCATCAAAAGATAAATATTTATTAAAATCATTAATAAATTTATCTAATTCAGTATATCTATCTACAAAATTAATAGGCGAGAATATATCTTTGATACACTTATCAAGTTCTGGTGTACCATTTATTTCTTTTAATTTAGATTCAGTATAAGAACCTCTAGAAGGAAAACCTTGACCATAAGTATCAGAAAATCCGTATTTGCTAAAAAAAGATACTAACTTAGGTCCTGAACGATACTCAGTCTTTTCGTTTATTAAATCTCTTAATATCTCTATTGTTTTTTCAGAAATAATCATACACTGTTATGGTTTTATATTATTAAGCATTTATCGATAATCACTTTCCAATTATAACATGTTTTTTTAGTTCTATCACCTTCTTAATCTCTTCCTTCATATATTTCTTCCAAATGTCAAGAAATTCTCTAAGCCATCTTTTTTTAACTTCTTTTTCAACTTTTGATAAATTATCATTTTTATCAATTATTATATCTGACAGAGTTTTAATACACTCTATTCCTAATTCCAAATCCATATCCGAGATATTACTCGTTTTTGCAATCATACAGCCACATAATATCATGCCATTGTTATGATAAGGAAGTCTGTCTTTTAGTTCATACATCATTTGGGAGATAGAAGTCGGAGGCCAAAGCGGTCTTAGGGAAGACAAAGCCCCAGGGCAACTCCTTGGCTCACAGAACGACATGGCTACGATCCGACTTAATCCATATCCGAGATATTACTCGTTTTTGCAATCATACAGCCACATAATATCATGCCATTGTTATGATAAGGAAGTCTGTCTTTTAGTT
>JAZSNL010000003.1:0-7263 GCA_045536365.1 Bacilli bacterium
GAGAAGGATATACATTCAAAGGTTGGGATAAAGCATTTGATTCAATCACAAGTGACTTAGAAGTTGTTGCTCAATATGAAATCAATAAATACACAGTAGTATTTAAAGATCATGATGGAACAGAATTAAGTAAACAAGAAATTGAATACTTAAGCGATGCAGTAGCACCAGCAGATCCAACAAGAGAAGGATACACATTCACTGGTTGGGATAAAGCGTTCACTGCTATTAAAGCTGACTTAGAAGTTGTTGCTCAATATGAAATCAATAAATACACAGTAGTATTTAAAGATCATGATGGAACAGAATTAAGTAAACAAGAAGTTGAATACTTAAGCGATGCAGTAGCACCAGCAGATCCAACAAGAACTGGATACACATTCAAAGGTTGGGATAAAGCATTCGATGCAGTATCAGCTGACTTAGAAGTAACAGCTCAATACGATATTAACAAATTCACAGTAGTATTTAAAATCGATGAAAAAGTAGTATCTAGCGAAACATTAGAATATGGTGCAACAATTACAGCTCCAGAAGTTCAAGAAATTGAAGAATACACATTCTCTGGATGGACTCCAGAAGTAGCTGAAACAGTACCAGCACATGATGTAGTTTATGAAGGTAGTTATATTCCTGATATCATGGCTGAACACATTGCTAATAAGATGGTAGAAAGTATGGAAACATTAACAGAACAAAATTTAGAAGCTCAAATTAAAGCAGCTAATGAATTAGTTTCTGGTTTAGGTGGAACAATAATTTGGACTCCTACGAATACAATTGTTTTAATTGATCAAAACGGCAATGTAGAATATCTTTACCCTCAAACACCAACTGAAGTAATAATTGAAGCTACTATTTCTTATGATGGTGACATTGATTCAACAGCCTATAGAACATTTACATTAACAATCAATCCGTTAAAATCTGTAACTGATGAAAATACTAATATTACTGTTGAAAATATGACAAATGGTTCTCAATTGATTGTCAGTGAAGTTGAAGATAAATCTAATATTATAGTGGAAAACGGTCAAAAAGAAGTTGTTGCTGCCTATGATATTAATGTAACTGAAAATGGTGAAAAAGTAGAAGGAAATTATATTGTTAAAATTCCTGCTCCTGAAAATACAAATGTTCCATATTATATTTATCATATAGTTGAAGGACAAGAACCAGCACTTGTTGCAACAGTAAATGAACTTACTAACGGATACATTGTATTTGAAACAACTCATTTCAGTGTTTATGCAATAGCAGTAGATAAAGAAGTTGAAGGTGGAGAACCTGAAATAGTTGCAACATTCGAATTTGGTGCGAATGGAACAGCTGCACACGTTGATGGAAATTCACTTGGTACTGCTAAAGAATATACAGAAGGTGAATATACTCTTTCTTTAACTAATTTAAGTAGTATATATGGACCTGCTTACGATGCACAAGGAAATTCTTGTATTAAATTTGGTACTAGTAAAGTTGTAGGATCTTTATCTTTCACAGTTCCTGAAGAAGTTAAGGAAGTAAGAATTTATGTTGCCAAATACAAAACAAATGCAACAACTGTATCAGTTAATGGAACTGAATATAATCTTACAAAAAATTCAAATGATGGACAATACGATGTTATAGCAGTTGACACTTCAGTCACTAAAACAATTACTGTAGAAACTGTTGGTTCTACTTATCGTTGTATGTTAAATACAATAGAATATTATGGAGAAAGCCAATCAGGAAATATTCCTGACCCTGAAGATCCAGAAACTCCAGAAGTAAAACAATATACAGTAACATTCGATGGTAATGATGGTGAAGGTTTAGTAGCAGCAATCACTAAAGATGAAAATACAACTATTACATTACCTGAAAATGGATTTACATATGAAGGATATACTTTCGTAGCATGGAATACAAAAGATGATGGAACAGGTACTTCATATTCTGCAGGTGCAAGTTTCATACTTACTGAAAATATAACATTATACGCAACTTGGGAAAAAGAATCAACAGGTGGCGAAGAAGAACCTGATTTAGGAGAATCAACAACAGCTTCTGTTGTAATTTCTGATTATGCTGACGCTAATGAGTGGAGTAATGGCGTTCAGTATACTTCTATTGAGATCGATGAAAATATCACCGTTACTTCAACTGACACAGGAAATACAGGTAAATATTATACTAGTGGAGAAAATTGGAGATTGTACCAAAGTGATTCTGCAAAGGTAACTATAACAGCTAATGGTAAAACTATTATTTCGGTTAAAATTACATATACTGTAAGTAATAATGGTGTATTAACTTTAAATAGTTCTAATATAACAAGTGATACAGTTGTTGATGTAAATGCTACAAGTATTACTTTTGGCGTTGGTAATACTGGTTCAGCAACTAATGGTCAAGTTAGAATTACAGCTATTGAAGTTATATATAAGTAGTTTTAAAACTTATTAATGAATAAAGTCTCTATGTAAATAGAGACTTTTTATTATAATTTTAATTGCATATTGAAAGAAGAAAAAAGGAAATAAGAGTATAATATTATAATTGTGAGGTAGTGATTATGAACATGGTGAAAAAGAAGAAATATGAAATGGATTTAACTAATGGTAATTTCTTTAAAAAGATATTATTATTTAGTATTCCTTTAATTTTATCAGGTGTATTACAATTATTATATAGTACTGCTGACTTATTAATAGTAGGTGATGATGCTGCTGTTGCTGCAATAGGATCAACATCATCATTAATAAGTTTATGTGTTAATTTGTTTATGGGGTTATCAGTAGGTGCTAATGTTTTAACTGCAAAATGTTTTGCTGTTAATGATAAAGAAAGATTATCTAAAACTGTTCATACATCAGTATGTGTTAGTGTTATAATAGGTACTTTCTTATCTATCATTGGTGTTACTTTTGCTGAAACTTTCTTAGGATTAATGAATAATCCTGTTCCTATGGCTACTACATATTTAAGAATATATTTTTTAGGTATGCCATTTAATTTATTATATAATTTCTGTGCTAGTATTTTACGTGGAATTGGTGATACTAAAAGACCTCTTGCTTATTTATCTTTTTCTGGTGCTATAAATGTTTTATTAAATTTAATTTTTGTTTATGTGTTTAAAATGAAAGTGGAAGGTGTTGCTATTGCAACAGTTGTATCACAAATTTTATCTTCTTTTTTAATTATGAGATGTTTAATTAAAACTAAAGAAGCGTATGGATTTAGTTTTAAGAAAATTGCTATTCATAAAACTGAATTAATTGAAATAATTAAAGTAGGATTACCTGCTGGTGTACAAGGCACACTTTTTGCAATATCAAATGTTATTATTCAATCATCAGTTAATCAATACGGTAAAATTATTCTTTCTGGTAACTCTGCAGCTGTTGATATTGGTGGATATGTTTATACTGTTATGATTGCTTTATCTAACGCTGCAGTAAGTTTTGTTGGACAAAACATGGGTGTTAAAAAATATGAAAATATTAAAAAAGTAGTTGGGTATTGTTTATTAATAGTGACTATATTAGGATTAATAACAGGTGTTCCTGCGTTTTTACTTGGTAAACAATTAGGTAAATTATATAGTTTATCTCCTCTTGGAATTGATACAATGTATTTAAGATTGTTCTATTTATGTGTTCCTTATTTTACATGTGGTATTATGGATGTAATGGTTGGTGTACTTCGAGGAATGGGTAAATCGTTTGTTCCAATGGCAACATCAATAATTGGTATTTGTGGATTTAGAATTGTATGGATTTATACTATATTTAAAGCTTTAGTTGATTATAATGATTATCATACTTTAAGATATTTATATATGTCTTATCCTATATCATGGGTTCTTACTTTTACTGCTCATTTTATTATGTTCATGGTTATTTATAAGAAAATAACTAAAAAACATCAAATGGAGATTGCAAATGCAAATAATTAATTTAAGTAAAGATTTAATTGATTCTATTGTAAAATTATATATGGATTATTGTAATGAATTAAAAATAAGAATGAATAATGAATCAATTAATAATTATTTAAATAAAACTATTGATAATATTAATAATGGATTATTAGATTTTAAAATATTAATTGAAGATGATATTCCTATAGGATTTGCTTCTGTAAAATCTAATTTTGAATATATTGGTAAAAATGATGGTTTTATTTTAGATTTATATATTAAAGATGATTATCGTTTTTATGGGTATGGTAAAAGATTGTTAACTCATATAGAAGAACTTGCAAGTAGTAAAGGAACAAAAGTTATGTATGTAACTTCTAATGATTTAAATGTTTTGTTTTTTAAAAACTGTGGATATTTGCCTACAGGCATATATGATAACGAAGTAGAGTTAGAAGTTTTTTATAAAAATATAGAATAATAAAAATCTCAAGTAATTGAGATTTTTTTATTTTTTTAATATTTTTAGCACTTTTCTCTTGACAGTGCTAAAAAAGTGTGATATAATTTTAGCAGATAGTTAGTAAGAGTGCTAACTATACTTATGGGAGGGTTTATATGAAAAATATTATTATTACAAGAAAAACAGAAAATTTAGAAAGAAATCTTATGGATCAATTATTTAGTTATCCATTTAGTATTAAAAACACATATTCAGGTTCAATGATGAAAACTGATATAGTTGAATATGAAAATGAATATAAATTATTTATTGATTTACCAAGTGTTTCTAAAGATGAAATAGAAATTAATTTAGAAGATAGTTATTTAATTGTTAATACAAAAAGAACATTTAAAGAAGAAGGTACAATTATTCATAGAGAAAGAAGTTTTGGTGAATATCAAAGAAGCTTTTATGTAGGTGAATTAATAAAAGATTCTGATATTGATGCGGAATTTAATAATGGTACTTTAATTATTACTGTTAAAAAAGTTGTAAAAGAGAATAATAAAAAAACAATTAATATTAATTAATGAAAAGGACACATTGTGTCCTTTTTTATATGTTCTTTGTTTGAAATAAAAGGATATATTTGATATAATATATACGTACGGAGGAATATATGAAGAAAATTATATGTAGCTTATTTTGTTTATTTTTATGTTTATTTTTAGTTTCATGTGAAGTACCTGGACCTACTCCTGGACCTACTCCGGGCCCAACACCTGGACCAAATCCAGATCCTGAAACAAGTATTAAAGATGATTATGATTGTATTACAATCAAAGAAGCAATTGAACTTGCAGAAGAAGCTGGTTCAAATGGAACAAGTGAAAAATACTATGTATATGGTATTATATCTAAAGTTGAAAATAGTGTTTATGGTGCAATGACTATTACTGATGAAACAGGTAGTTTATATGTTTATGGCGTTTATTCTAAAGATGGAGAAACTAGATATGACGCAATGGAAGAAAAACCTGTTGAAGGTGATGAAGTTGTATTATATGGTATTTTAAAAACATACAACGATGAACCAGAAATGGATCGTGGTTATTTACAAGCATTTAATCATATAGAACAAGAAATTGATGATTCTGATTATCAAGAATTAACAGTTGAACAAGCAAGAACAGCTGAAAAAGGTAAATTAGTTAAATTAAATGGCGTAGTTGGACAAATAACATACGCATTTGGTTTAGTACCTAATGGTTTCTATTTAATTGATAATACAGGTTCAATTTATGTATATGGTAAAGATGTAGCAGGTAATGTTAAAGTAGGTAATACTGTAACTGTTATTGGTGAAAAAACATATTACGTATTAGAAGATGAAAAAAATAATGCGGAAAAATATGGATATGAAGGATGTTGTCAAATTCAAAATGTAACTTTAATTGACAATGATAAACAAGTTTCTGAATATGATAAATCTTGGATTCAAACTACAACAATTAAAGACATCATGGAAACAAGTTTAGAAAACAACATTACTACTAATATTTATAAAGTTACTGCATTAGTTAAAAAAGCAGTAGGTACTGGTTTTACTAATTATTATTTTAATGATTTAGATGGAACTACAGGCTCATATGTTTATACAGCTTGTAGTGGTGGAGATTTTACTTGGTTAGATCAATATGATGGTAAAATTTGTACTGTTTATTTATCTGTTATTAACGCAAAATCTACATCATCAGGATGTATTTATCGTTTCTTACCTATTGAAGTAATTGATGAAAATTATAGTTTTGATTATTCTACTGCATGTGATTTTGCGTATAAATATTATATTAAAGATCAATTATTAGATAAATATGAAGCAGACCCTGCTATTTCATTATTAACTTCTGTTTCTAATGAAATAATAGATCTTCAAAACGTTGAAGTTTCATATAAATCAAATGATGAATCTGTTTTATATATTGAAACAACAGAAGAAGAAGTAATATTCCATACTAAAAATTCTGGTACTGCTACATTAACTGTAACAGTTAAATATCAAGAATTAGAAGAAGAATATGAATTAGAAATCAAAGTAGAAAAACCAACTGAATACGAAGCCTTAACTGTTAAACAAGCAATTGATACAGCTGATGATACAGAAGTTATCGTAAAAGGTATTGTTGCAAGTTCACTTGTTAATCAATCAGGTTTCTATCTAATCGATGAAACAGGTGTTATTGCTGTAACAGCACCAGAAGATGAAGTAAGTAAATTATCAGTTGGTGATGAAGTAATTGTTAAAGGTATTAAAGATCATAAAGTTAAAGATGGATATACAGGTGCAGGTCAAATTAATATTTATAATTCAACTATTTTAGTTAATTTATATGGTAATCATGAATATTCTACTGCAACATTTGATTCTTCTAAAACATTAGCTGAGTTATATAATTTAAACCATATGGAAGATCATTCAAATGAAGTATATGTAGTAGAAGCAGTAGTTGAATTAAATCAAACAGCTTATTATACAAATCTTAAAATAAAGAGTACTGATGGAAAAACAACATTCTCATTATATTGTTCTTCTGCAAATCAATATTCATTCTTATTTGATTTTGCTGGAAAAACAGTAACATTAGAACTTGCTATTTGTAACTGGAATAGTAAAGACTATTACACAGGATGTGTAATTTCTGCAACTTGTGATGGTCAAAAAGTAATGAATACTTTAAACTTTAATGAATAAAAAAAACGGTAGAATTTCTGAAATAGTCAAGTAAAAGTAGACACAAAAAAACAATCATGTAAACCCCTGTTCAGTTCTATACTGAATGGGGGTTTTATATTTTAGGGAATAAGCTAATCTTTGATTGTTGAAATAGTTAATATAGTTTTTTATTGCTAT
>JAZSNL010000018.1:0-133469 GCA_045536365.1 Bacilli bacterium
GAAAGAGAGTTTGGTGATTATTGCGAAGTGGACACACCTGTTCCCATGCCGAACACAGAAGTTAAGCACTTGTGCGCCGACGATAGTAGGAAACTGCAAAAATAGGTCATCGCCAGCTCCTTTCTATATTCAAAAAAATGGTGTCGTGCCTCTTTAGCTCAGTCGGTTAGAGCACATGACTGTTAATCATGGTGTCCGGAGTTCAAGTCTCTGAAGGGGCGCCATTTTTTTTTACAACGAGGTATTTTATGAGTAATGCGAAAAAAGGAATATTAGCTGGTATTATAAGTAATACAATATTTGGATTTAGTTTTATTTTTACAACAATATGTTTAAAAGAAACTAGTGTATTAATAACACTTTCTTATAGATCAATTATTGCGTTAATAACATTATTTATTGTAATGTTGATATTTAAAGTAAAAATAAAAGTAGATAAGAAAGACTTACCTTTATTAATAATAATGGGACTATGTCAACCTTCAATATATTTTTTATGTGAAAACTATGGAATATTATATTCATCAACAAGTTTTGCGTCTGTAATGTTATCTGTAATTCCAATAATATGTATTATTTTAGGTGTAACTTTTCTAAAAGAAAAAGTTACAATTAAACAAGTAATTTATGCTTGTCTTGCGGTAGTGGGAGTAATATTAATCTCAATATCAAATTGGACAGGTGGTCATATTAAATTATTAGGAATAATATTATTACTTGGTGCTGTTATATCAGCAGCTGTATTTAGTATCTTTAGTCGTAAACTTTCAACTAAATATTCATCGCTTCAAAGAACATTCATGATGTTTTTAATAAGTACAATAACATTTACAACAATTGCGTTTTTTCAAAATATAAATCAATTAGATAATTTTATAAAACCATTATCTAATTATAAATTTGTTTTGTCAGTTTTATATTTAGGAACAATTTCATCAGTTGTCGCGTTTATGTTAGTAAATGTTGCGAATACAAATTTACCAGTTTCTAAAAGTACAGTATTTAGCTGTTTATCAACAGCAATATCAGTAATAGTAGGAATATTCTTATTAAAAGAACCATATTCAATAATTACAATTATTGCAACAATAATTATCCTTTTTGGTGTATATAAAACTCAATCAACAGATAAGAAAAAAAGAGACTCATAGAGTCTCTTTTTTATCTTAGATAATCAATAATATCATTCTTTCTTAATTTTATAAACATTGGTGCACAAATTGCAAATAAGATTATTAACATTAAAACAAAAATTACACCAAGTGATAACATAAATACTCCGAAATTAAGAACAACATTAACACCTAAACCAGTAAATAAAGGCTTAGAACAAAATACAAATACAGTTCCTAATACAGCAGCTACAATAGATGAGAAAGTACCACATATTATTACTTGAACCCATAATAACATATCAACCTTTCTTCTTTCAAAACCATGTGATATTAATACACCTAAGAAAGTTTTTTGTAAATGAATAATACTATCAACCTTTAACGCAAGAGTTACAAGGAATGAACTACCTAATATAACAATGAAAATAATAAATATTATCTGCATAAAAGTAATCATACTTTGTAAAGTAGATATTGAACTAGACATATCTTCAGCTGCATATGTTACGATATTACCACTATATAATTTAAATAATTGTGAATAAGCTTTTTCACCTTCTTCATATGTATCAAAGAAGAATCTTGTAACTGGTTGGTAATATTTATTAAATTTATTAAAATATCCATCTGTACTAGAAATGTAAATAGTATCAGTAGTATAATTTTTAGAAACAACACCAACAATCTTCCATTCATCAGATTGATAATTAGAAGATTTAAAACTAATAGTTTTACCTATTATATTATCAATATCTAAACCAAAATATTCAACTAATTTTTCGTTAATAACAATTTCATTATTATTATTAAGAACAGTACCTTTAATAATAATATTTTTTCTAGATCCAAACTCAGATTTAAAACCAATTTCTTCATTCTTAGTAAACATACTATCATCTAAATCAATACCTTCAAAATAAATATTTTCTTTATCTACATTACTAGTATAATTTTTATTATCAATAATAACAGTAAATGAAGTATCAATTTGTTGATAAAGATTTGCACCTACTTGAGGAACAGAAGGATTATACTTTGTTCGTTTAGTAATTTCTAATCCATATTTCATCCATTGCTCATTTTCTTGTGCCGGGTGATCTTTTAAATGAATAGGAATATCATCATTAATTTCTACATAATTATATTTTAAATTAATATTTTGAATAGAATCATAACTATCATAAATAGCAGTTACACTACAAACATAAATAGAACATAAACATAAAAGTAATGATAAGATAATTACTATATGAATAAAGAACTTACGATAAGACTTAATATTTCTTACTGCGAATATAAACATATCTTTTAACATCTTATACACCTCTAATCTTTTCTATTGCTTTTTTCGTAGTTTTATTATTCAAAGAAATACTCAAAATACCAACAGAAACTATAGTAAATAATACAAGTAAGATAATAGGAGATAATACCGCAAATCTGATTGTAAATTCAGAACCAAGTAATAATAAATAATACTTGCTGATTAATGACATTGCGATAGAAGAAATACCAAAGCTTACTAATACGCCAACAAAAATTAAAACAAACATAAATGAACTATAACATAAAATTAATTTAATATTATTAAAACCTATTAATTTTAATTGATATAAGAACTTTCTTCTTCGATTAATAATTGTATTTAAGAAACTATAAATAGTAACAGTTAATATAACAGTCATTAATATAGTTAATACTGTTAAAACAGTATAAATAACATTAATTAAAGAAATAGAATTTTCATAAGATAAGTCACGAGATAAACTAATATAACGATAACTTTCTAAATCATTAACAAAATCAAAATATTGATCTAAATCATTCAATATAAAAGTCAAAACATAACCATTTATATCAAAATCCTTAACACAACTTGTATCCATGATATATGAATGAGTAGAAAAAATATTAGAATAAAAACCAATAACAGTTCCAGTAACTTCAACTCCATTATTTATAATAGTTATACTATCTCCTCTATTAAGATTTAATAATCGGTTAAAAGTTTCACTAATAATAATCGGATTTTCAACGTTACTATAAGTATTGATAATATATTGTTCTAATAACTTATCTTGATAAGCTTTATTAAAAGATATAAATGTTCCAGACTTAGTTAACTCATATTCACTACCCTTAACATTACCAGAATATTCTTTAAAGTTAGGGTCATTTTCATTTTTAAATTCAATATTACCAACTAAATCTTGTTTGTATCTCCATTTATCATCTAATGTAATTTCTAGTTTATCAGTTTTGAAAGTTAAATACTCTTCTCTTTCTAATACATTAGTAAGTTCTATCTTAACATTATAATCATTAAAATCATCAATATTTTCATATCCTTCATTTCTTAAAATCGTATTTGCAGTAGAAATAGTACTTAACATACTTGTTTTAACTGAAAATGACATTGTAAGAATAATTGACATTATTGTGAATGATAAAGTCATAACAATAAAAATAGGAATTATTAATTTAAGTAAAACTTTTACTTCCTTTTTAATGATGAGAAAGAAGTTCATCTTTAATCACCTTCCCATCTTTCATTGTTATCATACGATCTGCCATTCTTGCATCTTCCATGTTATGAGTTACTAGAACAACAGTCTTTCCTTGTTTTTTAAGATTTAATAAAATGTTCATTACCATTTTACCATTAATACTATCTAAGTTACCACAAGGCTCATCCGCAAATATAATATGAGGATTTTTAATTAATGCTCTTCCAATACAACATTTTTGTTGTTCACCACCAGATAAATATCTAACCTTTTGACTAGACTTTTCTAACATATCAAGTGATTTTAACATATCAAATCCTTTTTGAGCAATCTCTTCAGCTGAGTCTTTAGTAATAACTAAAGGAAGAACCATATTTTCATATACTGTATATTCTGGTTCTAGATAAAACTGTTGAAAGATAAATCCAATATGTTCACTTCTGAATAAAGATAATTCTTTATCATTCATCTTTAGATAATCTTTTCCATCAACTAAAATCTCACCAGATGTAGGAACATCTAATCCACTTATCATATTTAATAATGTTGATTTACCACTTCCTGAATGACCAGTAATTGAAATCATTTGACCATCAGGTATAGTTAAACTAACATCATCTAGAGCTTTGAAAACCTCATCAGGTAGCTGATAAGCTTTCGTAACATTCTTAATTTCAATCATAGTTACACCCTTTCTATTATATATATAATATATTATACCATTTTTTTATAATAAACGCAAAATAAACACAAAAATATTATCATATTACTTGTATATTATTTAAAATAGGAGTATAATATACACGTTATGATAAATGGTCCGTTGGAGAAGCGGCTTAACTCACATGCCTTTCACGCATGCATTCACGGGTTCGAATCCCGTACGGATCACCATTGGAAATTTAAGTCTTCGGAAGAAGGCTTTTTTATTTTTATAGGGTATTTTAGCCAAATTTGATTAGAATATCCTCTTTTTTTATACATTTATGCAACATTTAGATTTAATAACTATATGAGACTGACCACAGACTCGAACCATTGTCTTACGGGTGTCGAACCTATAAGAGATAATGATGGAAATTAAATTAATTTTGTTGTATAATATACTACGAGGTATTAGAAAATGAAAAAAATATATGCACAAAAACAAATGTTTTATTTTATGAATTTTTTTACTGTATTATTTGCTATAGTAGGTATATATGGTGGATATGCTAAAGATTCAAGCTTCTATAGTGTGTTATATGCATCACTTGGTATATTTTTATTATCTTTGTTCATGCTAATTAATAGAATATATTATAATGATAATGAAATAAAGTTTTATTGTGTTTATAGAAAACAAACTGTCAAATTTGAAGATATTAAAGAAATATTTATGGATCATGATTTAATTCAAGGTACTAGAATTATTTTTAATTTAGAAAAAGAAGTTGGAACATTGTGTTGTGACTATATGGAATATGCAAAAAAATGTAGAGAATTAGGTATTAAAAATACATTCTATTTTGTTGGAATAACAAAAAAAGATGTAAAGGAATTGTTAAAGAATTATAAAGGTAAAATACAAAATTAGAAAATCTTGTTAATTTTAATAATGCATTAAATTTAGTGGGAGGTGCTCAATGAAAAGATTGCAGTCTAGAAAAGATTGTAAAGGACACACTTTAATGAAACAATTGTTAATAAATTTAGAATTAGAAAGTTCTAATTGCATCATATAAAAGTAATAAATGGAACTTTGAATGTGAAAATAGACTTTTTTCCCCTAAAAAAGAGAATAATGTGAAACTAAAAGATGCTAATCTAAAATTAAAATCAATATATATTGGATTCAAAATGTGTGATTAAAAAAAGAACGAAATTATTGAAATTTGTAATAAATTATCTGTTCCAGTAAAATTGGTTAAACCTTCAAAAGTACCATTTAATGTTGAAATAATCGAATTGCCTCGATATTAAAGACAATTTAATTAAAGAAATAAAAATTATAAGAGGAGATTGATGTAAAATGAATGATGAATATATACAAATTATTTCATATTTAAATATTATGGAACTTCCGCTTGATGCTCCTATTAATGAAGATATTGTAAATAAAGCATACAGAAAACTAGTAAAAATATATCATCCAGATGTAGCTAATGATAGATACAAAGATGGTATAAAATTTATAGAATTAAAAAAAGCTAGAGATTATTTGCTTAATAATATTACTTATGTAAATAGTGTTATAAGAAGTGGATTTTCTAAATCAAATCAATACTCAACAAGTGATTACGCTTATGAAAAATGGAAGCAGGAACAAGAATTTCAAAGACGAAAAAAAGAGGAAGAAGAAAAAAGACGTAGAGAGGAAGAGTCACGTCGTAAAACTGAGGAAGAAAGAAGAAAAAGAGAAGAAGAACAAAAAAGAAAAGCGTTAGAAAAAGAAAAAATATTGAAAGAGAAAAAAGATATAGAGATTAAGTTAAAAGAATTAATTAGAAATATCGATAAAAATTTATATAGAGATAAGGAATACAATAACATAATTGAACTCATAAATGAATTCTTAATAAAATTACCTTATTTAACAAATTATAAAAAAGAATATGCTCTTTTAATAGAAAAAATAAAGAAACAGAGAAATAAGAAGTTTTTTGAAAAAATAAAATTGTTGAAAAAAATATCTATAATATGTTCTTCGTGCATTACTGTTTTAATAATCGTAACGTTAATAATTAAACTTTTGATTATTCCTCATGCGAAGTATATGATTAATTTGAATAAATATAATAATGCAATAGAATATATTGAAACTAAAGAATATGATAAAGCAAAAGATTTATTAAATGATTTAGATACTTTCGAAAATTCTTCAAAATTGCTTGATTTATTACCTATATACGAAGAATTAGATAAGAACAATTATGAAAATGCTATAAGAATAATATTATCTAAAAAATCAAATATTCAAATTAAATATAACGTTAATGGTGGTACACTTTCTAATGAATGTCTTGAAACAATTGGTGATATTGTTATAAAAGAAGTTAAGAAAAATGGATATTTATTAGATAAATATGTTGTAGAGAATTACGAAATCAATATAGACGAAAATATTAGTGTAAATATTACATTAAAAGCAATTTATATTACAGAAAAATATTCGGTTTCATATATATATGATGGTAGTTTACTAAAAGAAAACATTTCATCATATGATATTGAAAGTGATACTTTTGTCTTAAATAATCCAAACAAAGAAGGGTATGAGTTTGTAGGATGGTACAATCAATATGAAGAAAATATTGATAAAATACAAAAAGGTTCAATAGGTGATTTAATATTAAAAGCTAAATATGTACCGATTTCATATGATATTATGTATGATTTAGATGGAGGCACTACCAATTCAAATAATCCTTCAAACTATAATATTGAATCAGAGACTATAACTTTAGAATATCCTACTAAATCAGGTTATACATTTATAGGATGGAATATGAATGGTAGCAGTGAGATTATTAAAGATATGTTGATAAATAAAGGAAGTATTGGCAACATTAATTTAACTGCTAACTGGATGCCTAATGAATATAGAATCATATATAATTTAAATGGTGGTATAAATAACATTAATAATCCAGCAGGTTATGTTAAAGATAATGGAGATACTGTAATTTATGAGCCTTCAAAGGAAGGGTATACGTTCATAGGTTGGACTAGTTATAATCATTCAACTCCCAAAAAAGAATTATATATTGAAAATGGTACACAAGGAAATTTAATTTTGACAGCTAATTATATACCAAATGAATATAAAATAAAGTTCGATGTAAATGGAGGAAGTAATTTAATTTCAGATGAACTGACTGTATCCTTTGACTCTAATTATAAACTTATTACTCCAAATAGAATAGGATATGAATTCATGGGATGGAAGTATGGGGATAATGATTTTAATTATGAAGGAAAATACACAATTGATAATGATATTGTTTTAGTCGCAAGTTGGAAACCTATTGTATTTAATATTAACTATTCTTTGAATGGTGGTGTTAACAATATTTTAAATCCAAACAATTACACTATTGAAGAAGAGATAATACTTAACAATCCTTCAAAAATCGGTTATACATTTATAGGATGGACTTCAGATATTGATGACAAACCAACTTATGATTATAAGATATTATTAGGTAGTTACGGAGATATAACAATTGTTGCAAATTATACTGCTAACACATATAAAATAACATATGATGTTAATACGGGAGACAAATTATTATGCGATATACAAGAAGTATTATATGATTCTAATTTTAATTTGACAATTCCTACAAAAGTAGGATATAGTTTTGATGGTTGGTATTTAAATGATGAAAAGTTTGAAATCAGTAAATGGAATCTATTAGAAAACATTGAATTAAAAGCAAAATGGACAGCAAATGTATATCAAATAGAAATCATTGATGAAAATATAGGAACATTTGATGTTACATATGATTCAAATTATACTTTAAATAATCCTTTGAAAGATAATTATATATTTAAAGGATATTATTCAGAACCATATGGTAAAGGAACCAAGTATACTGATGAATTAGGGTATTCGCTAAATATATTTACAGATATTGCAAATATCAAATTATATCCATATTATCAATATAAGATTGATTTTGTTTCAAATGGAGGAGTATTTATTGAATCTTTGACATTAGATGAAAATATAAATCTTTCGCCAAATATTACGACAACAAAAGAAGAAAGAACTTTTGGTGGATGGTATATAGATATTGATTTAATTACTCCATTAACAAAAGTTATAGGAAATGTAACAGTTTATGCTAAATGGGAGGAAGAAACTCCTACATCATTGTTTAAATATGAGTTTGGTGATAATGTTAAAATATTTGAATATCATGGAAACATGGAAAATATTGTTATTCCTTCACATGTTGGCGGAAAAATAGTTTCTGAATTAGCATCATTTTTATTTGGAAATAATGAATCAGTAAAAAAAATAGTTATTCCATTTGGTATTACCAAAATACCAATGCAGATGTGTTTTGGTTGTATAAATTTAGAAGAGTTTATTTTTAATAATTTAATAAGTGATATAGAATACGGAGCCTTTTATAAATGCATTAATTTAAAATCTATTGAAATACCTAGTAGTGTTGAAAATATAGGTCCTTCAATATTAGAAGGGTGTAATAACTTAGAAAAATTAACTATTCCTTTTATAGGCAAATCTAGAAGCGATAGCTCCTATGAAACAGGAAATTTGAAATATCTATTTAAAAGTCATGATAGTAGTTATCCTGCAAATTTAATGGAAATAAATATAACTGATGCTTTAGAAATACCAGGGTATGCTTTTAAAAATTTATCGAGCCTTAAAAAAATTTGTTTATCAGAAAATATTACTTATATAGGTTCTGAAGCATTTTTAGGATGTACAAATTTAATAGAAATAAATATTCCTAATAGTGTTAAGAAAATTAGAGACTATGCTTTTTTTAATTGCACTGGATTAGAAGAGATTAAGATTTCGGAACAAATCACTAGCATTTATGAATATGCTTTTAGCGGGTGCATAAATTTACGAAATGTTGAAATAAAAAGTGACAAGATTTCTATGGGTTATGGAGTATTTAGTGGTTGTGAGTTGGATACATTAATTTCTCCATATCCTAGTGTAATTAGGTCTTCAAGTTCATCGTTTAACGTGTTTGGACATACATATATTAAAGAATATATTATAAACGGCACAGCTCCTATAGAAGTTGTTGAACTTAATTCTTTACCAAAAGTTGATAGTATATACGTTAGCGATACTATAGAAAAAATATCATCTGGTGCTTTTTGTATTAGTTCGCTTCAAAAATTAAGTTTACCAAATTTAGAATGTATAGAAGGCGATTTAATATTAAATAATAATATTATTCTTGAAATTAGGAACCTAGAAACATTATCAAAAGATACTTTAATTAAAGCTGGGAAAAATATTTTTAAGTTAATCTTACCACAAAATTTAACTTATATTGAAAACGATTCATTCAATGGATGGACTAATTTGCAAGAAATATCATTGGATAATGAATATTACAAAACTATTGATGGTGTTTTATATTCTGCCGATTATGAAACTATTATTAGATATCCAATAGCTCATACTTTGGAAAAATATGAAATTTATTCTTCAACTAAAATAATTAATGAAAATTGTTTTAATAATTGTAAAAATTTAAAGGAATTAATTATTTCAGATAATGTTACCAATGTTGGAGCAAATTCGTTAAATAATTTAATATCTCTTTCTAAATTAACTATTGGAAAAAGTGTTGAAGAATTGGATTATAAATTATTTCAAGGTACTTATAATATTGATGATTTAATAGTTGTTGAGAATAATAATAACTATGATAGTAGAAATAACTGTAATGCAATTGTTGAGACATTAACAAATAAAGTTATTTATGGAACAAAAAATACTATTATTCCTGATTCAATTGAAGTTATAGCCCAATATGCCTTTTATAATAATACAAACTTAAAAAATATAGTTATTCCTCAAAATGTTGTTACTATAGAAAAATGTGCTTTTTGGATGTGTTCTAGTCTAGAAAATGTATATTTAGAAAACGGAGTGGAATCGATTATGTATTTTGCTTTTGCTGATTGTAAATCATTAAAATCAATTTTTATTCCTAATAGTGTTATTTATATGGGAAATAATGTATTTTATAGACCTAATGAAGATTTGACGATCAAATGTGAAGTTTCTTATTCTGTTACAAACAATTGGGATTCAGATTGGAATTGGGGAGGTCATCATAATTTAAATGGTTCTAAAAAGAAGATTGTTACTTATTACGAACAGAATAGATAAATCATTAAAAGTCATTTAAGCTATTTACGTGAGTCTTTAGATTTATAAGTATCATTTAATTTTATACATGAATATAATTTGTTGTTTTAAATTTTTCGAGGTGATATGTAATGAATATTAGTGAATCAGTAAATTATATATTAAAATCTTATGAAAATGAATACAAAAATTTAGAAGAAGCAAAAATTGAAATCGATATTTGTGGTTATAAATATTGTTATGATGCCATGTCATTAGGTCAATATTATTCATGTTTACCGAGTCAATTAAGAAATGATTTGTATAGTGAATTAAAATTAAAAATAAAATTAAGCTATGAACAAGAAAAAGAAAGAAAAGAAAGATATGCTATAATGATGCTATCCTTATTTAAGGACCACCTAAAACAATTTAAAATAAATAAATTAAAACGTCCAGATTTTATTTTAGAAAACGGACAAACAAAAATTGGAATTGAGGTAACAGAGTTATGCATAGAAAGTGTTAAAGTTATTGGTAAAATTGCTAAGGAGTTTTTTAACCAAAAAAAACCTGTTGAACAATTAAGAGATAATGCAATTAGAAAACATGGTAAAAAAGCAGAGACATTTATATATTCTAGTGTTTTAGATCACAATTATGTTGAGACAAACACATATGATGTTTTCAAAGTTAAAAAGAAGTTTGCTGAGAACATCATAAAGAAATTTCAGAAATATGAAGAAGAAGCAATAAAATATAATGAAATGATTATTTTATGTGTTCATGAAGAAAATATAATTACTGACGATAAGGCTGCAAAGGAAGTGCTTAATTTAATTGATTATTTTCCTAAAAATAAAATAACTGTCGTAATTATATATATTAATGAAAATAACGAAATAAGCATGTATGAAGAAGAATTTTGTGAAAAATAGAACTTTTTATGATTTGTTTAGAAATACCAAATAGTGAAATTTTACCTATCTCAATATGTTAATTAGTTATATTTGATTGTTATAGTTTAAAGATAATAAAAAAATATAGGAACCATAGCTAATTTGGCTGGTTCCTTTTTTTAACTTATGCTGTATGAAACATTTTGTAGTGTAAAAGCATTAAATGAAACATTTCGTAGTAAAGACACATTGGAAATTTAAGTCTTCGAAAGAAGGCTTTTTTATTTTTAACATTCATAGTATTTTTTCAAAAATAAAAAAGATAATGTGATATAATAATAAAGAACTATAATCCAGAAAGTTGTGATACTATGAAAACATATATTACAAAACATTATATTTTTACATATAAAGAAAACACATTAATTTCAAATGATATTGAATTAATTGCAGAAGAACAAGAAAGTTGCTTTAATAAAATATGTAGTGTTTTAAAAGTTGAATATCCTGAAAAGATTAGATATTATTTATTAGATTCACCAGAAGAAGTAGGTAAAATATATGGTTGTGATGAACCTATAAATGGATTTGCAATATGGGGTGAAAATAAAATATATGCAGTATATAATGAAACAATAAAATGTATAGGACCTCATGAAGATGCACACTTAATTTCATTTATTATAAATGCGCCTAAATCTTATTTTATTACAGAAGGCTTAGCCATGTATTTCGATGAAACATGGTGGGGAGTAGATAATGATATTTGGAGTTCTTATTATAAAGAAACTAATAATGATTTATCTATTAGTAAATTATTGAATAATCAAGAATTTGATAATTATAATTGTGAAATAACTTATCCTATAGCAGGCTCTTTTACAAAATATTTAATATTAACCTATGGCATTGATGCTTATCTTGAATTATATAGAGTAAAAGATGAACCTTCAGATAATGATTTTAAAAGAATATTTAACCTTACACTTCAAGAAATTGAAACATCTTTCTGGCAAAAAATCAGTAAAGTTAATTATAATTTAGAAACAATTAAACCATTATTAGATGAAATGAATTCTTAAAAAAGAAAGAAGGATCAAAATGAAAAAATATTTTTTATTATTAACAATATTAATATTGGCCATTTTCTTTACATCATGTAATAAAAACACCTATAGTAAAAACATCTGGTTTTCTAATGAAAGATTAGCTGAATTAGAAATAACTGATTTACCTAGTCCTACTTGTGGTGATTATTACCATAATGGTAAAACATGGGTTTATTTTAATACAAAAAAAGATGAACTTAAAGATTATGCAGAAGAGGTATTTGAATATTTAAAAACAAAAAACTTTAAATACTTAGGAACAAGAGGAACAATAAAATCTTCTCTTGCTGGAGCATTTACTAGCTATCATTTTAAAGAAATAGAAACGTTTGAAGATTGTTATACACAAACATATAGTAAAGACTATATCTTTGTTTATTCTAATGGTATTGTAGATGAATCAGGTCATATGATATTTAATGAAATAATTGTTGCTGACTTTGATAAAAATACAATAAAAGTAGAAGAATCAGATGTTTATTATAATTCAAAAATTCAAGTAGAATATGATGCCCATTATTATTTTGAATCTTGTGAAGAACCATTTCATGTTTGGGAAGAAAAAACATATGATTTAGCTAGTGGTATTTATATAAGATGCTCTGTATGTGGTAAAATGGAAAGAATAGAGGAAAAATAACATGCATAAAAAGTTTTTAAAATTATCATTAATTTGTTTTATAATTTCTGTTGTTGTATTAATAATTTCATATTTCTTCTTTCATTATGTTACTGATGAAGGAATAACATTAATAAAACAAGAAGAAGCAGGTAAACCTTTTGTTACTAATTTAATAGGTAACTTTGGTATATTGTTTTTATTTAGTAGTGTAATGTCATTATTGATATCAATAGTTTTTAATGATAAAAATAATAATTAAATTACAAATTTAATTTTTATAGTATAATATAATTGAGTTACCCTAAGGATTTATCTAAGTGATAAATCCTTTTTTTATTTAGAAGAATATAAAAACACATTAGGCAACTAATGTGTTTTTAATATATTATCTAATAAAAATTATGTAATTTATTGCATAATATTAATTAGTATATTATAATATACTTGAGTTATGAACTTGAGTATATAATTATATTGGAGGATAAAATGTCTAGACCATTTAATCGAGAAAAGAGTAAAACAAGAACTCTTGTTTTACATTCTGCAACTAAATTATTTATTGAAAATGGATATACAAATACAAGAATAAAAGATATTGCAAATGATTCTGGTGTTGGGTATAACGAAATATTTAGAATGTTTACAGATAAAGATAATTTGCTTAGTCAACTTGTTGATCTTGTAATTGAACATCAGTTTGAAATGAGTATGAAGTATTTATCTGGTATTAGTGATGATAAATTATTATTATATGTTTTTGAAAGTGTACTTCAATTATATATTTGTGAAATAAATGAAAATATTAGAGAAATGTATGCGGTGAGTTATACATTACCTTCTACATCGCATAAAATTTATGCGTATATTACCGAAAAAATTGAAAGTGTTTTTAAAGAGTATTTACCAGAATATGAAACAAAAGATTTTTATGAATTAGAAATAGCTACAGCTGGTATTATGCGTGGATTTATTATTAATCCTTGTAATATGTATTTTACGATTGATCGTAAAGTGAATCGTTTTGTAAAAACGACTCTTAAAATATATGAAGTACCAAAAAAAAAAATTAATGAAATTATTAAAACAATGGAACAATTTAATATGCAGGAATATGCAAAAGAAGTAATTTCTACTTTATATGAATATATTAGTATTAGAACTTAGGAGGTATTATGAAGAAGATTAGACTAATATTTATATTGACAGTTTTATTTAGTTTTGTGTTTATTATTCAAAATAAATCATTTGTTCACGCAAATGATGAACATAGTCATATTTATGATAATGGAATTTGTACATGTGGTGAATATGAAGAACCAGAATATCATCAACATCATAATACTGGATGGATTGTTGATAATGCGGGGAAATTATTATGGTTTGTAAACAAATATAATTCAGGTGAAACAAGTAAAAACTTATATATAAAAAGTGATATTACTTTACCAAGTGATTATAAATGGGTTCCGCTTGGAACAATAGAACATCCTTTTATTTATAGTGTTTATCCTGTTAATGATGTTGTATATAAGATTAATTTAGGTAATCAAGAAGTAAATACATCAAACTATGGTTTTATAGGTGTATTAGGTGATGATATTGGTGAAAAATCAACAATTGAAAATATAGCTGTTTATGGTAATTTTACAATATCTGCTTCAGTAGATTCTGTTGGTAGTATTATAGGTAGGACTAAAAGCATAACTAAAGTTGAAAATGTTTCATCTTATGTTAATATGACTTTGTTAGAAAATGGAGTTGGTTCAACTAATATTGGTGGTATTGTTGGAAGTAGTGTAAGAGAACTTGAGTTAAATAAAACTGCAAACTTTGGAAATCTAAGCTTGAATGGCGCATATGAAGGAGTAGGCGGCATTGTTGGATCAATGAGTTTAGGTAGTGTTAATTCGGTTATTAACTATGGTAATATTGAAGCTAATACAGCAAAATATTTAGGCGGGTTAATTGGATCAATTAACTTTACTAATTTTAATGGTTTTAGTAATTCTGCTAATTTAGGAGAAATTAAAGGAAAATCATTTGATATTTCTGTTGAAAATAATAAATATACTTTAAATCCAGGTGATTTAGTAGGTTTCTTATATACTAGTAACACAAATCTTTTTAATAATAATTATTATATAAATGAACATGCTTATGGAGCTGTTATCAATAATACTTTAATGATTGATGCGGTTAAAACAAATGAAGAAGATGTTTCTTCCGGCAAACTTGCATATTTATTAAAAGAAGATTTTGGACAAAAACTAGAAGATGAAGAAAAAGAAGCTTATCCTATTTTAGGTAGTGATTTAGTATATCAAGTATATAAGTGTGATAATGAAACTGTTTTTTATAGTAACATTAATCAAAATGAAGAACATGATATTAATTATTCAGCAAGTGAAAATGCAATTCACGTAACTTGTTCAAATTGTGATTATCATGGTTTAATTGAACTTGTTTCAATAGATCCACTTTATTATGATAAAACAGTTAAGAAAGTTACAATTCAAACAAATATAGAAGATTTAGATTTAAGTCAAATTGAGATTGAATATAATGCAGAACCAATTTTCCCAGGAACTTATACTGCATCTTTTACGTATCAAGGTTTAACTGCAAGTTTAGAATTTGAAATATTGAAAGGTATTCCTGATAAATCAATGTTAATTTATCATCCTTTAACAAATACTTTAGTATATGATGGTAATAAAAAAGAAGTTAATCTTTATTCTTCTAACGAACCAGGTCTAGGAGATATTAGTGTTAGTTTTACTATGAATAATAAAGAAGTTGATTTATGTAATGCGGGGACATATGCAGTAAAAGTAGAGGTTTTAGAAGGAAAGTATTATCAAGCTCATGTTTTTGATATTTTAGAAGTATTTACAATGGTTAATATTGAACCTAAAGAAATTACTTTAGAATGGACTAAGACTACATTATTCTATGAAGAAGGAAAAAATATTTATACACCAAGTTATGAATTAAAAGGTTTATGTTATCAAGATAAACCTATTATGCAGTTTTCACAAATTGGTACAGGTATTGGTACTTTTACAACAACTATTGAATCTAATGATAATAACTATAAACTTGTTGGTGATAATTTAACAACTAGTTTTACAGTTAAGAAAATTTTAGTTGAAACACCGGTTATTAAACCTGCTTTATATAAAAGTGGAGTAACACAAACAGCTGATATTACTGATACAGAATATTATACTGTTAAAGAAAATAAAGGTGGCTCTTCTGCAAGTAGATATCCTGTTGTTTTAGAATTAAAAGATCCTTCTAAATACACATGGGAAACAACTGATAGTTCTTCATTAACTGTATATTTCTTTATTCATTATTATGAATCAAATTGGACTACATATCCAACAATTAGTGATTGGACTTATGGTGAAGAACCTTTAAAACCTACTTATGAAGTAGATAATAGTTATTTAGATATAACAGTAATGTATCGAAAAATAGGTGGAGTTTATTCAAAAACATTTCCAACAGAAGTAGGAGAATATGAAGTAATATTTATAAGCGAAAAAGAAGATAATAGAGCTTATCCATTAGATGATGTTGTTCTAAAATTTAATATCCTTAAAGCAAATCCTCTTTGTGGAATTGATTCAGTTTTCACTATTGATTATGGAACAAAACTATCAGATATTAATCTTTTAGGATTTGGTGATGGTAAATGGTCATTTACATCAGATGAAAATAAAATCTATTCATCTGGTGAATATCAAATTGATTTATTATTTACACCAACAAATACTAAAAACTATAATACGATTACTAAAACAGTAACACTTATAGTAAATAAAATCCCTGTATTATTTGAAGCTCCTTTAAAAAATAATGGATTAGTATATAATAATACTTTCCAACCATTAGTAATTCCTGGTAATGTTATAGGTGGAGATTTATATTACAAAGTAAATGATGGTGAATGGTCAAAAGATATTCCTTTAAAAGAACAAGCTGGAAAATATGAAGTATTTTATAAAGTTATTGGTAAAGAAAACTATCTTGATATAGAAGAACAAAGCTTTATAGTAGAAATTAAAAAAGTAAATTTAACAATTGAACCAAAAAACTATGAAATTGAACAATATACTAATTTACCAACATTTGAATATACATTAACAGGTCTTATTGAAAATGATGAATTAGATATTAATATTATTCCTAAAGTATCAATTACAGATACTTTAACAGTAGGAGAATATGATATTATTATTGAAGAAGTAGTAAGTGTAAATTATAATATTACTTATAAAAAAGGAACACTAAAAATAACTGAACATACTAACTGTACAGGAGGCACTGCAACTTGTACAAAGAAAGCAGAATGTGAACTTTGTCATAAAGAATACGGTAATTTACTAGATCATGTATTTAATAATTATGAGTATGATAACAACGCAACACAAACTGAAGATGGCACAATTACATCTAAATGCGAACACTGTGAAAAAACTGATACAAAAGTATTACCAAATACAAAACTATTAAATACAAATAATTCTTCAAATACAGTATTACAAATATTAATAGGTTTATTAATAGGTATAGTATTAACATCTGGAGGCTTTATTTTATATTTCAAAGTAATAAAAAAGAAATTTAATAAATAATGAAAAGAATCCATATTGAAATGCACCCCATTTCAATATGGATTCTTTTTTTATATTTTTACAAAAATTATAATTATTATGATATAATAATTAAAAGGATGTGTTATTATGAAGAAAGTTTTAATGCTTTTTTTATGTATCGTATTAATATTTTCTCTTGTATCTTGTTATCGTTCAAGTAAAAAAATCCAAGAAATCGACGAAATGTTTAAATCTTTTAAGCAAAATAATAATTATGTTTTATTAACTTATTATGAATTAGTAATATCTGGTAAACATTATGAGCTTTCTTCTATTAAATATAATGATAGAAAGTTAAATATTGTGTTTTTAGAAGAAGAGGGTTTTTATTCATATACTGTTGATGAAACAGGGAAAAGTTGTGAGTTTTTATATACCTTATATAATAATTTTGAAACTATTCTTTTAGGATACGTAGAATTACCATCAAAAGTAATTGATGGTAACTGGAAAGATTCTTGTTTCTATTTACGAATTGATGATCCTATAAAAGATGATTTTGGGCAGGTTTATTGTTGTTTTAATACAATAAATAAAGAAATTAGTTATGTAGATGAAGTCTTAGAAAATCAGAACTATTCTATGGATAAAAATAGAAGTGATAGATATACTTTTTCATATAAAAATTATGCATTATTTAATCAACGTTTTTATGTTATTGATAATCAAACAGGAAATAAAAAAAGAATTTCAAAGTCAATTTTAAGAAAATTTGATGAAGGAAAAAGAATTAATAAATATATTTCATTTACAACTTTTGGAGTAATACAAGCTTATGTTATTGAAAATGATATATATTTATTATTTAGCTTTGGTTCAGATCCTCTAGCTGATAATTTATATTATTATATTGTAAAATGGAATTTTGATACTGAAGAATGTGAATTTGTAACTACTATTTATTTTGATTATTATCAAGAATATGCAGATGATATGATTATTATTAATAAATAAATAGTTTATATAATAAGATAAGGAGCATTTTTTCAATTTTACTGCAAATTACTATTCCATGATAATCAAACAATCAAAAATCAGTGTCCAAAAATTCAATATGAATTGGACACTTTTTTCATATTAAGTTGACACTTGAGAAAGTAAAATCGGACAAATAGATATATAGCAGCGGGGGCGCCAGTCTCGTGTGGGGAAGAATCATAGTATTTTATTTTAGAATGAAAATTATCATTTTACATAATAAATCAACCATAATATTATATAATTAAATTAACATCTAACAATAGGAGGAATATATGGAATTTACTATCATTTTTGTAATATCATTAATAATATTAATTGCTTTAGTCATTTGTATAATAATCATTGATAAAAATTATAGTGATTTTATCCTTAAAAATAGTATTTCAATAGAAAAACTTCGTTTAATAAATGGTAAATATCAATTTCATAGTGTTAAACACATCGAATATTCACATTCATATGATAATGAAAACTTTTATAGCTTAGTTTCACCTAAAGATTTCTTAATATATAAATTACAAGACACAAAAGAGGAAGTTCAAAAAAGCATTTCAAATACAATAGATAATCAAAATAAATATGATTTTTATAAAAGTGCTGTTCTTGAAATAACTAGTTTTGGAGAGTTTCATAAAGAAATTCCTTTTAAAAATAAAGCTAGAATACATAAGTTAGAAATTACTTTATTTAATAAATTAATTAAAAAACCTGATTTAGATTTTCAAATATTTATTAAATTAATATTAACAAACATTCAAGGTTCATATATTTGTTATAAAAAACAAACTTTCAGCATTCCTGAAATAGAAGACGTTGTTATAAGATTAAATGATAAAAACAATGGTAGATATAATGATAGAGATATTTGGGATTCTTTGTGTAGAGTTGAAAGAGCTAAAGTATCTAATAAAATGAGATTTTCTATTTATCAAAGAGATGGTTATAGATGTAGAATTTGTGGAAGAAAAACTGATGACTTAGAGGTTGATCATATCTTCCCCATCGCAAAAGGTGGTAAATCAACTTATGATAATTTACAAACTTTATGTCATAGTTGTAACTATAATAAATCAGATAGTTTTGAATATGCAGAAAATAAAAAATGTCCTCAATGTGGCGCATTAATGAAATTGAAAAATGGTCAGTATGGTAAGTTTTACGGTTGTACTAACTTTCCCCAATGTAGATATACAGAGAAAATAAGATAATTTGTATAATTAAAAGTAATATGTCAATAAAAAAGATTAATATGTTGACAAATGTTGTATTATAAGATATAATTAGAATACAAGGAGGATTTTATTATGAAAGTTATCAAGCGTTCTTTAAAATTAAACCAAAATGATAAGCTTTACTCTATGACATATAGATCTGAAAGTAGAAGTAAAACTTCTTGTCATTGCTCTTGTAGCAAATAAAAAAATGAGTCTATTTAATAGACTCCTTTTAATTTTTACGATAAAATTAAATTTAAAAAGGAGGATATTATGAAAAGTTCTTTTTATAATTATTATTTTTTATATAATAATAAACATTATGTGTATAACATTTTATCTACAGCAATTATTGAATTAGATGAAGAAGTTGATTATGCACTAAAAAACAATAATATTTCTAATATTCCTGAAGATTATTTAGATGATTTATTGGAAATGAATTTTATTATTTCTAAAAATTGCGATGAAACATCATTATATAGATACTATTATGATACTACTAGGTTCACATATACTGCTGGTGAATTTAGATTAATGTTTATTCCTACGTATAATTGTAATTTAAGATGTCCGTATTGTTACGAGGGACAGCATAAAGCTAGTTCTAAAATCACTATGGAGAGTACGAATAAAATAATAATGTTTTTAAAAAATCAAATTAAGAATAGTTATATTCCAATTGATAGAATTGTTATTTCACTATTTGGTGGTGAACCAACGCTATGTTATGATGAAATGCAATACTTTATTGAAAGTGTTAATAATTTAGCTAATGACTATAAAATTGAAATTGTATATGATATTACTACAAATTTCACAATTGTAACTGATCAATTTCTCGATTTAATTAAAACATATCGAATTAATACTCAAGTTACTATTGATGGGACTAAAATCCAACATGATTCTAGAAGAATTACTGCTTCTGGAAGGGGAACTTATGATTTAATTATACATAATTTAGAACGTTCACTCGATAAAGGTCTAAAAGATCACATAACAATTAGAATTAATACAGATGAAGATAATGTTCTTGATTATGAAGAAGTTTTTAGGCAAATGTTAAAATATTCTGATGATGTATATTTTGGTATTATCAATAAGTATGCTGGAAGAAATGATGGATATTCAAAAAAATGTTTGGAAGAAAATGTTATTACAAATTTATTTTCTGATAAACTTTCAATTCTATACAAATCTTGTGGATTACAAATACCAATTAAATTTGGTAAAAAAAATCCTTGTAGTCTAAATTCTATTAATAAATTTATGATAGATAATAATTTAAATGTTTATAAATGTGATTTACTTTTAAATCTTGAAGAATACAAAGTCGGCCATATTAATGAAAATGGTGAATTTATTAGAAATGAAAATTATTACAAACAAATGAGTTATAGTCCTTTTAATTTTGATGAATGTAAAAATTGCAAATTACTTCCGCTATGTGGTTCAAACTGTCCAGGAGAAAGAATATTAAAAGAGAAATATTTAGGTGGAGAGATTAAAAGAGGTTATTGTTTGATGAATTTTGAAAAATTAGAACAATATTTAAAATCATATATAAAAATGGTAGAATAATATGAAATTTTTAATTGAAAAAACAAATTTTATATATGTTTACTTAGATACAAAAATAGTTATTAATTTAATCAAACAATCCAAAGAGCACACTTATATAAGTATGACATATTCCAAATTGAAATTATATAATGATTATGATGATGAAAATAATTTATCTGAATTTATTCCAGTTGGGACAATTGAATTTGTACAATATTTCTATAAAAAATTTTATAATATTCAAAGAGAAAATTCTATTGAAATACCAAAGGAATTAAGAAATGATTACTTTTTAAAAAGAAAATACAAAATATTAAATTGGAATGAACTTCCTACAGAAGGATCTTATTTTATAAAAGATGCTACTGATGAAAAAACTTTATCCTTTATGGGAAACATTGATATATTTATAAATAGATATAATGATGAACATCTAAAAAATCATTTATATGTTTGTTCTGAAATAGTTAATATACAAAGTGAATGTCGATTTTTTGTTGTAAGAGGGGAAATTAAACAGGTATCTTATTATAGAAGCTGTTTTAATCGGAATATAGATTTAAATCTTATAGAAAAAGCTATTAACATATTAGATAAGAAAGAAAACTTTCCTAGGTCATATTCACTAGACATTATGATTTCAGATAAAGGTACAGCATTATTAGAAATACATACTTTCTTAGGGTTGGGAATTCATAATTATATGTGGGATGAGTCACTACTTGATGCATATGTAGATTCTCATAATTATATTATTAATTATAATTGTTTAATAGAAAAATAAAATGCAAATTAATATTAACTATATATTCTAGTATTGTAAAAGATTCTACTGATATCAGTAGAATTTTTTACAGCCCATTTTTCTACAAAAAGGAGATTATCAAACGGTCCTATAGAAGGTATAAATTCGATAATAGCAAAATTAAACGGAAATGAAAATGGCTATACCAATTTTTTTCGTTTTAAAAATAGAATTATCTATTCTATTAATAAAGATATTCCATTAAAAAATAACACAAAAAAGTAAATGTGTTGGCAAAACCCCCTACTCATATGAGTAGGGGGTTTATCAGTAGAATTTTTTACAGGTCTCATATTTTCTTTTTTTATAGAAATTTTAATTATATCTATCAGTAGAATTTTTTACAGACCCTATATTCTTATATATGAAATATTTTAATTTGGCGATAAAATAATATTTTCCATTTAATTGTTTACATTACTGAGATAACTAAGTTATCTCTTTTTCTTTTATTTATAGTATTATTCTACATTTTATGATAAAATATTGTTATATTTTGGAGGGATGTTTCTATGATTATATATTCTAATACTAAAGGCGGATTTGTTGATGATGTTAGAAATGGCATCATTGCAAAGAAAATTGAAGAAGAAATTATTAAACATAATATTAATCATCATAATGATGGAGAATACCGTGCATGAGATAATTCTCTAGTTCAAATGCGAAATGCACTTGATGATATTGAAATATCTGATGAATGTAGTGTTGCAATAGAATATCAAATTCCTCTAACAGCAAAAAGAGTAGATTTTCTAATTGGCGGAGTTGATGAATTTAATAATAACAGTATTGTTGTTATTGAACTTAAACACGTGAGTTTAACATTTTGTCTGCATTGTTATATAAGTCATGCTGATAAAAAGTCTCGATAATTATTAAAAAAATATTCAAAATAGTTAAAAATCAATAAAATACTACATTAAATAAGGTTAGACTGATAAAAATTCTAAATATCAAAGAAAAATATAAAATAGACATTTAGTTAATGTGAATCTAGGACAGCAAGATGAAAGGTCTACGTTATACCAACTTTAATTATGAATATGGAATTGTAGAAAAATAAGGTAAAATATTGTATAATAATATTATATAGATGAGGTGAAGATGATGCTAACAAAAGAACAATTAAAAAAATCAATTGACAAATATGGAGATAGTTCTAAATTAGTTAATAGATTAGGAATAACTGAAGAAGAAGTAACTGAAACAGTAGTACTTGCTCCTTGGTGGCATCCTAATAAACTATATAATAATTATGATTGTAAGATTGAATTATTAAGTGATGAATTTCCAGATGTTCATAGAATCACTTTTAATAATAAATCGTTTCTTCATATAAGAAGTTATGTTGGAGCAACCAATGTAGGTGAAACAGTATTATTACTTTCATTTACTAAATGTAAAAAAATTATATTTGTGGGCTCAGTTGGAGCAATTTCAAATGATGTCAATATTGGAGATTTAGTTGTTCCATCAACTAGTATTTCAGGAGAAGCATTTTCGAGTTATATGTATGAAACTATTAATAAGGAGTTATTACATAAGGAATATCATCCAACAAAAGAATTATATGATGATACAACAAATTATTTAAAAAATGAAAATATTGATTACAAAGATATTAAAGTTTATAGTGTAGATACAATTGCTTGTCAATTCGCCCATATTGATGAAATATTAGATTTAGGATGTAAAGCAATAGAAATGGAAACATCAGCTTTATTTAGTGCATGTCAAGTTACAGAAAAAGAGTGCGTTGCATTACTTGCTGTATCAGATAATACTATTTTAAATAAATCATTAATTAGTGGTAGAACAAATGCAGATATGGAAACATATCATAAAACAAGATATGAAGTAATACCTAAAATAATATTTAATTTAGTGGGGGTAAATAATGAGTAAATGTTTAATATTTGATACAAATGCTTTATTAGATTTGTATGCATTAAAAAAAGATACAACAGAAGAAATAATAAATGCAATAAAAACATGTGATTTTCAAATCGTAATTCTACCACAAGTTTATTCAGAGTATTATGATAAATACAAAGCAAATCGTACTAAGACAAGTTCTAGGAATCCTATTAATTTATTTGAGAAAAATTTTAATTTTCAAAAGCAAAAGATATCACCACTAATTTCAAGTTTAAAATTAAATCATTTATCAAAAAAATATGACACAAAGATAGATGATTTAATTGATGAATTCTCACAGAACTTTGAAAGTTTTAAAAGTCAAATAGATGAAGAAATTAAAAATTTAAAACAAAATTTATCGTTTGATTATACAAATGAACATGATGTGGTTAAGGACTTTGTTGATGAATACTATGATTCTAGCTTAGAATTAACAATAGCAAATAAACTAGATTTAGTTCAAAGGTTTGAAAATAGAATTAAATTACATTTGAAACCTGGGGTAACAGATAGTGACAAGAAAGAGAATACTTATGGTGATATGTTCATTTGGTATGATATTTTAAAATTAGGATCTAATTATGATGAAATTTATTTTATAGAAAATGAAAAAAAGGATGATTGGTGGGAAAAACGCTCTTCGAATAAAATCGATCCTTGCCTTTTAAAAGAATTTAAAGAAAATAATTCTTCAGAATTATATATGTTTCACTTGATAGATTTTTGTGAAAAATATTTAGCTGAGCATATGAGTGTAAAATCTCTTCAAGAAGTTTGCAATATTAGAAAAGATATTAAAAGAGATATAAACGAAGGCAAGTTTTTAGAGCATTATGAAAATGTACTATATGATTGTAACAAGATTCAGAGGGATTTAGAAGAGCATTTGAATTGTCAGGTTATAAATGGTGGTAACATTGATGAAATACATGACTTTGATATAGATGATATTAAGATATCTAATTTAATATATGAAGAAGGGTCTATTAGTAGTGATGTTATAGTTAAATCAAAAGCCATGATAAATTTAACTGGGATAGTGAGGGTTTATTATTTTAAAGAAAGTGTTGAGTATTTTATGATAAATGTTGAAATGATTTATGATCTAGTTATGCGTTTATCAATAAATTTTGAAGATGGGAATGTATTAATATCTCCTAATGGTTATCAGATAAACTTTGATGATTTTAATAAAATTGAGAAATTACTTGATCTTTCATGCGAAGAGCATGATTATGAGGAATATTATTAATGTAATAATTTTTAATAATATAAAAAAAATTTTGAAGAAATATGTTTTAGTGAATATCAAAATAATTTAAGCAATGATCAAGTAATTGATTTTCATAAATTAGTTAGTTGATTCAAAAAAAATCTTATAATAGGAGTAGTATATGTTAATAGCTGATAATATTTTAAGAGAAAAATTAAAAAATGTATATTTTGTAACAGGTAGTGGTAAAACGACCATTGCAAATGAAATGAGTAAACATTTAAACAATTGTTATGTATATCATACTGACAATAGAGGATCATTCTTTAAACTAGCTGATCCAAAATATCAACCTGCAATGTGCAGAGATGTTCCAGATTATTTTGCACTAGAAAAAGATGATGCACATAACTGGGAATGTAATATAGTAAAAGAATTTACTCCTATGATATTAATTGACTTAATTTATTTGTCTTCACAATATGATGTTGTAATCTGTGAAGGAGATATTAATTTAGAATTAATAATTGATGCAATAGTTAAAGAGAATATGGTGTATATAAAACATATAGGAAAAACTGGTGACTTTTTTGATAGACCAGAACAACGTCATATGTTAGATAGTATTATAAATGATAATTCTTTATCTGAAGAAGAAAAGCAATTAAAAATAGAAAAAATGTATGATATTGTTGGAAGACCAAATGAAGAAATAGTTGAAGATAGTATTCCTGATGTCATAAAAAATAATGACATTAAAGTAATAGTTAGATATTACGATAATACTGTAGAGGAAAATACCAACAAGGTTTTAAAGTATTTTAGGTTGAATAAATAAAAAAGGGCTAATTGCCCTCTTGATTCTAAGAACTATAATAAGTTGATTTTATAACAACGCCATAGCTTTTAACGTTCATGTTAGAGTGGCGTTGTTTTTAATAATATAGGTTAATAAAAAAATATATTTAAACAATAAACACAGAGGTTTTTTATCGATCTTACCATATTCATTGATTTTGTCTGATTATAAATAAAGCAAAGGTGAGATTAACTAAAAGTCTGTAAGTTTTATTCAAAAATACATCGAGACATTTAGTAAATGTGAAGTTAGGACATCACGATGAAAAGTCTGTGATGAGACAACTTTAATAGAAAGAAAAAACTCTCTAATTACAATTCATGTAAAATCATTAATACCAATTGTTATTATTTGAAGAAATCAATTTATGAAGGATAAGAAATTTAAAAAAGAGTTTATATTTATAAAAAAAGGTAAGATATATTTATTGATGCCGATTGTATTTTTTATTTTATATGGAATACTAGATTATATTAATATATCTAAAATTCTAAAAATTAATAATATTAATATGAATTTATTATCTATTTTTTTTGATTTTTTAATAGTTATCGTTTTGTATATAATTATATATTTTCAGATAGATAAAAAAAGAATATGCATATATTATTTCAATAAAAATTATCTTTTATGATTTAGAGGTTCCTAAGAATGATGTTCAAAAAGAAATGTTATATGATATAACCAAAAGATATAATCAATTATATAGAGAAATAACTAGAGCATCAATTTTTATAAAATAGCGGATAAAATCCTATTTATTTTTAAATAAATTACAAAAAAATTGTAAAATTTTGTCTAATATGATAAAATATTATTAAATTAGATTGATGGTGATAGTATGAATTTAAAATATGATAAAAACAATATAAAAATATATAATGATGATTGCTTAAATTTAGTCAAAAATTTATTAGATAATAGTGTGTCTTTGATTGTTACATCTCCACCTTATTGTATGAAAAAAGCCTATGAAAATAAAAGTGATGATATAAATACTTTTAATTTAAATAATGAATCTATCATTAAAGAGTGTATAAGGGTTTTAAAACCAGGTGGTAGTTTGTGCTGGCAAGTTGGTTATCATGTTAATAAAAATGAAACCATTCCATTAGATATATTAATTTATAATATAGTTGATAAAATTAATAAAGATTTAGCAGATGAAAAAAAGTTAGTTTTAAGGAATAGAATAGTTTGGTCTTTTGGCCATGGTTTAAATGCGACGTTAAGATTTAGTGGAAGACATGAAACAATTTTGTGGTTTACAAAGGGAAATGAGTATACATTTAATTTGGATTGTGTAAGAATTCCTCAAAAATATCCAGGTAAGACTCATTCTAAAGGTAAGAAAAAAGGTCAAATAAGTGGTAACCCACTAGGTAAGAATCCAAGTGATGTTTGGGATATACCAAATGTAAATGCAAATCACGTAGAAAAAACAGAGCATCCCTGTCAGTTTCCAGAAGCATTAGTACAAAGATTAATATTAGCCTTGACTAATGAGAATGAAGTAGTATTAGATCCATATCTAGGATCAGGAACTACAGCTCTTGCTTGTTACCTTAATAATAGGAATTTTTTAGGATCCGAATTAGAAGAGCAATACATTGATATATGTTTAAAAAGATTAGAAGATGCAGAACAAAATATAGTAAAAATTAGAGAAGATATTCCTGTTAAGCAACCAGATCCAAATACAAAAGTTGCAAGAAAACCGGATAACTTTTTGTGGTGAGATATATGAAAACAAATAAAAAAAGAAAGAAAAAAATAACTAAAGAAGAAAAATTAAAATTACAAGAAAAAAAGGAAGCTGATAAATTTTCCAATACAATTTTTAAGATTTTTTCTAACTCGGGATTTGAACATTATAATACAAAAAATTGGCATTTTGATTTGGGCGGTAGGAACAATGAAATAGATAATACTTTTTGTTTAGAAAATGTTATTATTTTTTGTGAAGATACAACATCAGAGGATAAAAGAAGTGATCATTTGGTAAAAAAGAAAGAAACATTTGAAATTATTTTGGAGAAGAAAGATGAATTTTTAAATTTATTTGCTGAAAAGTTTCCAGGATTTGATAAAAATGCATACAAAAACAGATGGAAGTTTTTTTATTTGTACTTTACTAAAGGAAAAATAGATTTTACAAGTGAAGATTATGTAAGATACAATCCTATTATTTTGGTAAAAGAAGCGGAAAAAAATTATTTTATTCAAATGTCTAGTTGTATTAAAAAATCTTTTAGATATGAAATATTGAAATTTTTGAAAATTGAAGAGAAAGATTTTGGTAAGGCACGTCCATCTAGTAGTTCTCAAGATTTAGATGTTTCAATTATATATCCAGAGCAAACATGTGGAGATACTCAAGGAGTTCGTTTTGTTTCGTTTATGATGTCACCACAAGAATTAATTAAAAGAGCCTATGTTTTGAGAAAAGATAGTTTTTTTGAGCAAGCATTAATGTATCAAAGAATGATAATTAAGAATAAGTTAATTAAAATTAGAAAATACATTTCAGTTAATAAAACTACTTTTTTTAATAATATTATAGTTAGTTTGCCTAATGAAGTTAGTTTTACTGATAAAAATTCAAAAGTAATTAAACTAGAAGAAATAACTAGTTATGAATATTATAATATGAATATTAAAGGCGGATTTAATTCTATAGGAATAATTGATGGGCAGCACAGAGTATATGGGTTTTATGAAGACAGTAATGAAAATGATGAGCTGGAAAAAGAGATATCTAAATATCGTGATGAGTTGAATTTATTAGTAACTGGAATTATATTTCCTCCTTCATGGAGTGATGAGAGAAGACGAAAATATGAAAGTCAACTTTTTTTAGATATAAATGATAATGCCAAAAATATAAATTCTCAATTAATAATAGATATTAAACAAATTACTAAACCTTTTGAAGATGTAGCTATTGCCAAAAGTGTTATTTTAAATTTAAATGAAAGAGGCATTTTATCAGGATTGTTTGAATTATCAGAATTGGAAAAAGGGACAATCAAAGTAGCTTCAGTTGTCAAGTATGCATTATCAAAATTAGTTTCTTTAAAAGAAGCTAATAATGGTTTTTATAAATATTGGTTAGAAGATGGTAATCATAGATTTTTAAAACAGGATGATGAATTGGAAGAATTGAATAAATACATTGAATATTGTGCGGATAGAATAAGACGATATTTTATTGCTATTAGTATAGCTTTCAAAAAAGATTGGGAAAATAAAGATAGTAAGATTTTTAAAATAATAGGTTTTAATGGATTACTAATAGCTTTATATAAATCTTTAAAAATAACAAATGGCTTTCAAAATACACGATATTATATCAATGTTTTTAAGGGTATAGATTTTCATTTTTCTGATTCTACGTTTGCTTACTCAGGAAGTAAATATAGTGCTTTTGCTGATGAAATCATAGCTGTTTGTTTTATTAAAGAGAGTGTAGTTGCAGCTTAAAATTTAAACGATAATTATTAGCATATTAATTATATGGTTTTAAATTCTCAATTATTATGTAATATAATGGATTTATGTAAATGATTAGGAGAAGCACAAGTAGGCATTGAATATGAACTCAATAAGATTGATAAAGTAGAATTATTTAATGGTACTGATCTCGTGAAAAATGTTACAATATCAGTGGATAGATTACATAAGATGAGATAAACTTTACTGCTGAACAATTAGAAAAATATTATAAGAATAGAAATTAATTTGAGGCTAGAGCATTATTGTAGTGCTTTAGCTTTTTCTTTTAGTGTTAAGTGTTATTGGTGTAGCATAAATAAAGATAATTCTATAACTTTTTTAAAAAAGAAGAATATATATACTTTTATATGTTAGACTATATTATCTTACATTTTGTAGAATTAATAGGATTAATTTGTATACTTAAAATACATAATGCATTATGAGACCCTGGCAGATTTCAACACCTATTTTAAGGGCTGTAGCAGATTATTAATTCAAAAGATGGGAAATAACAGGGGTATTAATTTTTGCTGATGAGGACTAGTATTTTGTTCTATTTATTATTAGAAAAAAGATTTCAATTAAAAAATAAGTTAAGCTTAACTTAAAACACTTGACAAGAAAAAATACATGTGATATACTGTTCTTAGTTTTAAGTTAATACAAACTTAAATTCAGAGAGAGGTGACTATTTTGCAAACAAAAGAATTAAATTTAGTATCATATTTTAGAGGAGAAGTTTCTGAAGAAAGAATTGCTAATTATTTATTAGCAACAACGTATTTATATTATAAACCAAATGGAAAATTCTGTGAAGGTGCTATTTCATTAGTTTTAGATCTTACAGACAAACAAAGAGAAACTTTATATGAATTTGTAAAACAATATGATGATCAAAAAAATATAATAGATTTGTATTATTCTATAAAAAGAAAATATGCTAAATATACTGGAAGTATAAGTGCAAACTTACAAGTTAATCAATTAATTACTAAACTTCTTAAACTAGATGATGATGAAACAATTTTTGATTTGTGTTCAGGTGATGGTGAATTTTTGTTCCAGGTTTGTAAAGAAAGTAATAAAACATTAAAATATAAAGGAATTGAAATCAACATTGATTATAATTTAATTTGTCAATTAATATTTGATTTATTAGAAGTGAATTATAGTTTTAAAAATGGAAATGCTCTTTTTGAAAATTTTGATAATTATGATAAAGGATTTATTTTTCCTCCTTTTGGAATGAAATACACTGATGATACATATCAAAAATTTCTTACTGTCAATAAATTATTATTTAATAGTAGAACAACATCAGAATGGTTTTTCGTGGATAGATTAATAAATAAAATGAACATTAACGGACGATCTATCGCATTATTATGTGGTAAACCATTGTTTTCTGCTGCAGATACAGAATATAGAAATCATTTGTTAGATAATAAACTTATTGAAGGTATAATTGAGTTACCTGCAGGAGCATTATTACCATTTATTGGAATTCAAACAACAATCTTAATATTCAGTAATAACAATGAAAATGTAAAAATCATTGATGGAAATTTGTATTCAAGTAAAAATAAAAAGTCAAAAGAAATTGAAATAGATATTAATAGTTTAGTTAATGACTATTTTAATGGTAAGTGTACACTATTATCATATAACGATGTTAAAGAAAAAAATACTTTCGTAGTAAGTAATCTTACATCAAAACCTAAAGAAATTAAATTTGCAAAAGTTCTAAGCTCTGTTGCAAATATTTCACAAGGTTCTCAATATACAATTTCTAATTTTAAAGATAGAATTACTGAAGAAAAAACAGATTATAGAATTTTAACATCAAGTGAAATGGATAATGGCTACATTAATTGGGATGCATTATTAAATATTAAAAATGATGATGTTAAATTACTTAAACATAGATTACAAAAAAATGATTTAGTAATGACATCAAAAAGTTCAAAAGTTAAAATTGCTGTTGTCGATTTTGAACCAGAAGATAATGTTATCGTAACAGGTGGAATGTTTATTATTCGTCCTAATACTGAAGAAATAAATCCAGTATTTTTAAAAATGTTTTTTGAGTCAAATGTTGGTATTGAATTATTAAAGTCTATTCAAAAGGGACAAATAGTTCCAACAATTCCAACTAGTATGCTGAAACAATTAACTATATCTTGTCCTCCAATTGAAGAACAAAATTTATATGCTAAGAAGTATAATTCAAAATTAAATATGTATATTGCTATGAAAAAGGAATTAGAAGAATTAGAGTATACAATTAAAAATTTTTATGAAAGTATTATAGAGGAATAGAATATTGGCATACACACAAGCACAACAAAGCAAAATTTTACAAAAGATAATCGCAAAAGTTCGTTATGAAATTGAAATGGCCTGTGAAAATGATGAAATCAACGAATTATTAGATAAATATGGTATTTCATTAGAAGAAGGTTGTATGCCAGTAAATCGTAGAACTCATAGAATATTAGTTCTTGGAGATTTAGCCGGTAAGGAAAATGATTATAAAAAAGCTGCTAAGAATATGGGTATTAGTGAAAAGCAATTAGAGTTTATATCAGATTTCAAAGAGTTAAAAAGATTCAATACAATAACATTAGCTTATTCTAACGTATATTCAGATATTATTTTTGGCCCTAATCCACACAAGCAAGTTGGTATGGGTGATCATAGTAGCTTTTTAGCTGCAATTAAAAATGAACCATAAAAATACCCAAGAGTAATTGAAGCAAAAGCAAATTGTGAATTAAAAATTACAATATCAAATTTTAAAGATGCTTTGTTTAAAACTAGATTAATAGAAAATAATTATTGTTGATAAAAAGTAGCTTTAAAAAGTAAATAAAGAATAATAAAGTAGAATATTTTGTCAAAATATGTTATAATATATTTAATAATTAATAATTAAAAATCAGGAGTTACGAAATGGCTACAAAAAAAGAAAAAAAACAAAAACCACTTGAACAGGTTTTAATGGAGGCTTGTAATAAGCTTCGTTCTAATATGAGTGGAATTAACTATATGTATTTTGTGATGGGACTAGTGTTCTTAAAATTTGCTCATTTAAAATTTGAAAAGAGAAGAAATGAATTATTAAACTCTGAAGATTCATTTGCAGTAGATATGCCATCATTTTATACAGAAAAAAACGTATTCTATTTACCAAAGAATGCAAGATGGAATTTAATTGCAGATAACGCTAAAAAGGGAAAGATTACTCTTGAAGTTTTAGAAAATGGTCAGCTAGTTAAGAAAGACTTTACAATTGGCATGGCTGTCGATAATGCCTTAGAAGAAATTGAAGCAAGTAACTCTTTCTTAAAAGGTGCTTTGCCAATAGGTACTTATGCAAAATCCACTCTTCCTGCATCAAACTTTGCCTCACTTATTGCTGAAATCGATAAGATTAAAGAAGATGAACAACATCCAATGAAAGACTTAATTGGAAAAACATATCAATATATGTTAAATGCTTTTGCTATTAAAACAGCAGATGAAAAAGGTGAGTTTTACACTCCAGATAACATAGTGGATTTAATAACAACTTTAATATATCCATATGAAGGCAAAGTTTATGACCCTTGTTGCGGTTCTGGTGGTATGTTCGTTCAATCATATAAATTTGTTGAAGCACACAGTGGGAATGTTGATTATTTATCAGTTTATGGTCAAGAATCAAATCCAGATACATGGCGTTTAGCTAAAATGAATCTTGCCATTAGAGGGATTCCTGCTGACTTAGGTAAGAAAGAAGCAGATACTTTTAGTGATGATCAACATAAAGATGAAAAATTTGATTTTATAATCGCTAACCCTCCTTTCAATCTTAAAGATTGGCGTGGTGAAACTGAGTTAATTCACGATCCAAGATGGGCAGGATTCGGTTTACCACCTGTAAGTAATGCTAACTATGCATGGATTTTACATATGTTATCTAAATTATCATTAAATGGTGTTGCAGGCTTCTTGCTAGCTAATGGTGCATTAGGTGATACTGATACAAAAGAGATTAGAAAAAATTTAGTTAATCAAAACAAAATTGAAGCAATTATTGTTCTTCCAAGAGAAATGTTCTATTATACACCAATTTCAGTAACGCTTTGGATAATGAGAAAACACAAAAATTCAGTTAAGGTAAAAAGGGATGGAACAAATGTTACTTTACGTGACAGAAATGGTCAAATCTTATTTATGGATTTGCGTAGAATGGGACACAAGTCAGCAGAGGGTTACATCGAATTATCTGAAGTTGAATATAAATTAGTTAAAGATACTTTAAGTGCATGGCAATCTCCTCAATGGGACACATTATATAAAGATATACCAGAATTTTGTAAGAGTGTAACTAATGAAATGATTAAAAATGAAGGAAGAGAAATTGAAATTGATGAAAGTCAAAGCAATTATCCACTTATACCTTCAAAATATATAGAATTTATAGACCATGATTTAGAAATTGATTTTAATTTAGAAATGATAAGAATTCAAAGAGAAATGAAGGATTTATTGAAAGAAGAAAGAAAATCTCAACTTAAATTAGAACAAGCATTTGAGGGTATCGGTTATGGAATTAAAGAAAATTAGAATCGGTGATTATGTAGAACTATACTCTAAAAAATGTGATATTCCTAATCTTACGGTGGATGAGGTTTCGGGTATTAATATTGATAAGGAATTCTTTGAACCATCTAAACAAGTAGGAAAAGATACATCAAAATATAAGGTTGTTCCACCTGGATATTTCGCTTGTAATTTAATGCACGTTGGACGTGATGAAGTTTTACCAATAGCAATTAATAAAACCGATAAGAATAAAATTGTTAGCCCTGCATACACAGTATTTAAGATTAAAAATGAAGATACAATACTATCGTATTATCTATTTATTCTCTTAAATTCCAAGGAAAAGGATAGATATTTTTGGTTCCATTGTGATTCATCTGTTAGAGACGGTATGGAATGGAATTCATTTTGTGATATAGAATTAGAGGTTCCATCTATTGAAATCCAACAAAAATATGTTTCTATTTATGAAGGGTTGTTATCAAATTTAAGAGTTTACGAAAAAGGTTTGGCAGATCTAAAATTAGTTTGTGATGGATATATAGAAGATTTAAGGAAAAATCAAAAAGTTGAAACAATTGGAAAGTATATAATTGATACAAGTGAGAAAAATAATGATTTAACTAGACCTATAGCAGGCATTTCTAAAGAACAAAAATTAATTCCTTCTGAGTCTAGAACAGCAGGTGTAGATAAGTCTAAATACTATGTGATGAAACCTGGTGAATTTGCATATAGTCCTATTCATATTAACGAAGGTTCAATAGCATATAATGACACAATAGAGACATTTGTTATATCTCCTATTTATAAAACTTTTAAGGTAAATAATGAAGATAAATTATATTCAAAATATTTAATGTTATGGTTTGCTAGGACTGAATTTATTAGATATTGTTGGTTTAATGCTTTCGGTAGTGCTAGAGATACTTTTGAATGGTCACAATTATGTGACGTAGCAATCCCTATTCCGTCTATTGAAAAGCAAAAAGCAATAGCCGAAATACTAGATATATTAAACTTTAGGAAAAATAATATTGATATGTTAAAAGAAAAAATAAAAAACATATGTCCAATTTTAATTAGAGGAGCAGTTAAAGAAGCAGAAGGAGGCAATTAATATGGCTGATTATAAATACACTGAATCGCATTTTGAAAATGCCGTATTAGAGTTATTTGAAAAGCAAGATTATGAGTATGAGTGCGGATATGATATTCATAGACAAACAACTGATATTTTATTAATTGCCGATTTCAAAGAATATTTATTAAAAAGATATTTTGATTTAAATTTAGAAGATGATGAAATTGATGCAATAGTTCATAACCTTTTATATGCGAGAGGACATACTCTATATGCAACGATGAAAGCTACTTTAGCTGAATTAAGAAATGGTTATACTTTAGATAGAAGCAAATATGGAAAGAAAACTGAATTTATAGAATATATTGATTTTAGTAATCCAGAAAATAACTTCTTCAAAGTCGTAAATCAATATGAAGTGAAAGATGAACAATTAAGAAGACCTGATATTATTGTTTTCATCAATGGTATTCCAGTTTCAGTGATCGAGTTAAAAAACTTAAGCGAAGCAGATGTTAAGCTTCATGATGCTTATGAACAATTACATGTTAGATACGCTCGTGATATTCCTAGCTTAATGCGTTTCTCTTTTATATCAGTTATCAGTGATGGTGTTAATACAAAGGCAGGCTCATTATTTGCAGGATATAAACATTTCTTCCCATGGAAGTCTACTGATGGTAAAACATATAGCAATGATGGTATTGATTCTTTAATAAGTTTAGTTAATGGCTTATTTAACAAAGAAACAATTGTTAGAATTATTCAACATTATGTTTATTTCCCTGATGTTTCAAATAAAGATGTAATGATTCTACCTAAATATTCACAATATTATGGAGCAGAATTATTATATGAAAACATCAAAAAACATATGAAACCTGAAGGTGATGGGAAAGGTGGTACATACTTTGGTGCTACTGGATGTGGCAAATCTTATACTATGTTATTCTTGTCACGTAGATTATCAACATCAATTGATTTAAATACACCAACTATCATATTGCTAACTGATAGAACAGACCTTGATGATCAATTATCAGAAATATTTGAAAACTCAAAAGGTTACTTAGTAGATGAAAAGACATTAAGAATTACATCAAGAGAAAAATTACTAGAACATCTTAGTGGTATTGCTAGCGGTGGTGTTTTCTTGATGACAGTACAAAAGTTTGATGAAAATGTGAAATTATTAAGTGATAGAACTAACATCATTTGTATTTCAGATGAAGCTCACAGAACACAAGTAAATCTTGATGCAACTCTAGTTGTTAAAGATAACGAAATGAAAAAGCATTATGGTTTTGCTAGTTATTTAAGAAAGTCATTTCCAAATGCAACATATGTCGGTTTTACTGGAACACCTATTGATGCAACAATATCAGTATTTGGCGAAGTAGTAGCATCATATAAAATGAAACAAGCTGTAGATGATGGTTCTACTGTAGGTATTGATTTACTTCCTGGACCTTCAGCAGTTAGACTAGATGAAACAAAACTAGCTATAGTTGATAGATATTACGCTGATAGATTATCTGAGGGGACTAATGAACATCAAGTTAATCAATCAATAAAAGATATGGCTAAAATTAGAACTATTATTGACAATGATTCTAGATTAAAATTAGTAGTTGAACACTTTATTAATCATTATGAAGCTCGTGTTCGTGAAGGTTCTACAGTTAAAGGAAAAGCAATGTTTGTTTGCTATGATAGAAAAATAGCATACAAAGTTTATAAGATGATTGTTGGTGATGGAACACCAGAAAATCCAGGATTAAGACCAGAATGGAATATTGCTAGAAAAACACAAGAAGATGAATCAACTTTAGCATATGAACAATTACATGCTTTAAAACCTGTCGAAATGATAAAGTTTATTGCTACTCGTGGAGAAAATGATGAACCTGAATTATATAACCTATTAGGTACTTCTGATTATAGATCTGAAATGGCAGGTTTATTTAAAAATGAAAATTCAAATTTAAAGATAGCAATTGTAGTAGATATGTGGTTAACAGGATTTGACTGTGAATCATTAGATACAATGTACCTAGATAAGCCACTCGAAAAGCACAGTTTAATACAAACTATCTCTCGTGTTAATAGAGTTTTCAAAGGCAAAGAAAAAGGATTAATAGTTGACTATATTGGTATTGAAGCTTCACTAGCAAAAGCAATGCAATTATATAGTGGTGATATTAATCCAGTAAGTGAAATAGATGCATCGTATATTATCTTTAAAGACCAACTAGAATTAATAGATGAATTGATGCATGGTTTCGATATGTCTAAATTTGAAAATGGTACTGACTTAGAAAGATTACTATGTTTAAATCGTGGTATTGAATTCGTACAAATGCGTAAAGATAGAGAAGATAGATTTATGGGCTTATGCTTAAGAATGAAAAAAGCATTTGACCTTTGTGTAGGTGATGTAAGAATCACTGAAGACGAAATGTTTAGACTTCATTTTTATTGTGCTATTAGAAGTGCAATAATGAAAATTGGTCGCGAAGAAACACCAGATGCAGAACGTATGAATCAAGAAGTAAAATTGTTAGTAGATGCATGTATTTCTGCATTAAGTGATCAAGAAGAAGGAGACGTTACTAAAGCTGATATCTTCAGTGAGGAATATATTAAAAAGATTCAAGGAATTCCATACAAAAATACTAAATTTAAGATGCTTTTAGAATTACTAAGAAAAGCAATTAAACAATATGGAATGACAAATAAACTTAAAGCAGAAGAATTCTCAAAAAGAATGAAAATAGTGGTAGATAAATATAACAATAGAGATGCTTTGATTTTAGTTTCAAATGATGATGTAATCAATGAATTCATAGATTCATTATCAGAAGAAGTAAGAAAGATTTTAGAAGATTTGAAGAAAGACTCAGAAGAATTTGAAAAAATGGGCATCTCTTTTGAAGAAAAAGCATTCTATGATATCTTAAAAGCAATAAGAGATAAATATGAATTTGAATATCCTGAAGATAAATTAATTGCATTAGCTAAGAAAATAAAAGAAATAGTTGATGATAAAGCGAAATATGTAGACTGGTCATCAAAGAGTAATATTAAAGCAAGTTTACAATCTGATATTATTAGATTATTAAATCGTAATGGCTATCCTCCAGTAACATTTGAAGATGTGTATAATAAAGTTTTGTCACAAGTAGAGAATTTTAAAAAGTATAATAATTAGTTATGAAAAAAGAAAAAATATATAAATATACATCATATGAGGATGCGTTAAAAATAATAGGAAATAATTCTATTGTAGTTAATAATCCGTTAAATTATAATGATCCTTTCGATTGTATTATTGATTTTGATGCGAAAGATGAAAAAAAGACCATTGATTTATTAATAGAAGTTATTTTTACAAAAGAAGTGTTTAAATTATTAACTAACAGGTCTATTAAATTTAAATGGCCTCTGAAACCTATAATTTGGTTTGATAGGATAATGTATAAATTTATGATATGGGGTACCAAAAAGCAAAGATTTTATTATTCGAATCCTATATTTAAAATGATGTCTAAGTTAATAATAGCATTAGTAAGTAAAAATAATGAAGGTGTTAAAGAATCTATTGAGATAGCTAAAACTAAGTTTATTGAAGAAGCATTACCACAAATTAAAAGTATTAGAAATAGTGCATTGGTAAGTTGTTTTAGTAAAAAAAGTAACTCGATACTAATGTGGGGACATTATGGAGATAAACATACTGGAGTTTGTATAGGATTTGAAAGACCAGATAATGATTTTTATGATTTGATATACTCAAAGAAAAGAACAAAATTTCCGTTATATGATTTAGCTTGCATTATTTCATCTTACATTTTAACAGATGAAAATCCTGATATTAATGATAAAAATATAATCAAAAAAGGATTACAGTCATTCTTGACAAAGTCCATTGATTGGGCATATGAAAAAGAAGTTCGATGTTTGTTCTCAATGAAGAGTAGTGATCAATTCACATCAATAGGAGAGGGGAAATATCTATATATTATGCCTACATCGATTACAGAAATATATCTTGGATGTAAAATTGATAAAGATAATAAAGAAAAAATAATTCAACTTGCTAAAGAAAAGAATATTAAAGTTTATCAGTTTTTAGCCTCAAGTGATAAATACGAATTAATAGTTGGATAATTATGTATATTGGTAGTCTACATGACTACCTTTTTATAATATAAAGAAAGAAAATATAAATATGCTAACACATAAAGATATAGAAAAGATAAGAAAGATGTATTATGAACAACATTATACAGTAACTGAAATAACTAGAATATTAAAGATATCTAGAAATACTTGTTATAAATATTTAAAGTTTGTTAATTTTAACGTTTATATTAAAGAAAATAAAAGAACACATTATTTAGATCAATATAAAGAAGTATTATTAACTTTAATAAAAAAAGATAGTTTACACCATCATAAACAAAGATATACAGGTACACGTGCTTATGAATATTTAGTAGAAAATTATCCTGATTTTAAATATGCTAAAACTTCAACAATTAAATACTTTGCTAAGCTAAAAAAAGAATTTTATTATGAACATAATGGATTCTTACACTAGATCATAAAGCAGGAGAAGCACAAGTAGATTTAGTTGAATGTTCTTTTATTGAAAAAGGAGAAAAAGTATATGGTAAATATTTAGTTATGACATTTACTCATTCTAATGCTTCTTATATATAATTGTTAAAGAACAAAAATGCTGAAAGTATTGTGTTAGCTACAAGACATATATTTGAATATTTAAATGGTGTTCACATACTATATGGTTTGATAATGATAGTGCACTTGTTAAAATAGAAAATTTGAAACATGGTAGAATCAGAAGAATAATTGGAGATATATTCAATAGATTTAAACTTCATTATGATTTTAATGCATTATTTTTAAATGTTAATAGAGGTTATGAGAAGGGAACTGTTGAACAAGGTGTAAGATACATGAGAAGAAACTTACTTGTACCACTACCTTCATTTGATGATTGTGATAAATATAATTTAGAATTATTAGATAAAAGTAAACAACTAATGAAAAGAGAACACTATGTATTAAAAAAACTAATAATAGATTTACACTTTGAAGATATAACTGAATTAAATCCGTTACCACCAACACCATTTGAAGAATCATCAGTATCATCTAGAAAACTAGATAATTATGGTAGACTAACTACAGATAATAGACATTACTATTATGTATCACCATCACTAGCATATGAAAAAGTTCAAGTAAAATATTTACCTGAACAATTAGAAATATATTATGAAGATGGAAGATATATCATGACTGTACTTAGAATGAATACAAAACTTGGAGCAAGATATATTAAATGGAGTCTATATATAGAATACTTGCTGATAAACAAGCAGTTATGTATAATTTTTCATTCTTAGATTTATTTGAAGATAACAATGAAATAATAGAAAAGATAACAAAACTTGATTCTGTTAAGTTAAGAAAGTTTTTGTTGAAGTTTGCAGATATGATTGATAAAGAAGGATTAAAGAAAGCAATTAATGGCGTAATTGAAAATATATAATTATAATAATTTATTACAAATAATATAACTATAATAATGTAATTTATTGTAAAATTTATAGAATAGTGGTATAATATAGCTAGAGAGGAAATAATAACGTATGTCATATCAAGATAGAAAGAAAATATATTCAGAAATAGAAAAAGAAAGAAAAAATCCGTTAATTGTTTATGTCACTTCTATACGCCCAAACTTTTCTGCGAAAATGGCTGAAGATGCTATACCGTTTATTATTAATCAAATCAATTTGATTGATTCTAAGGTAACTGAAGTTGATTTTATGATAATAAGCAATGGAGGAGACCCAATTACAGCATTAAGGATAAACTCTATTTTAAGAGAAAGATTTAAAAAGATTAATGTGTTAATTCCATATGTCGCATATAGTGCTGCAACAATTTTTTCTTTGGGAGCTGACTCTATTATTATGGGAAAATATTCAAATTTGGGTCCTGTTGATCCGCAAATTACTGCACAAAAGAAAGATAGTAACGGTGGAACAAGCAATCTTCAATTTGGTAGTGAAGATTTAAGGTATTTTATAAAATTTGTGAAAGAAGATATTGGGGTTAGAAAAGAAAAAAACAAGTTAAAAGCATGTGAAAATTTAATTACTGATGTAGGTGGTAACACAATAGGTTTTGCTAAAAGAAGTCAACAATTATCATTGTACTTAAGTGAAAAATTGATGTCTGAACATGGATATAATAGATTTAAAATTAAAAAAATTTCTAAGAGATTAAATTCTTCATATCATCATGGATATGCAGTTAGTAGAGCTGAAGCGATTGACATGGGATTAAAAGTTGAAAGGCCTTCAAATAAAATTGAAAGTTTAATGTGGGAATTATGGAAAGATTTTGAAAAAGAAATGAAATGTGATATTGCATTTGATCCAATGTCTGAAATAATGAATAATCCTTTGGTTGCCCAAAAACTAAGCAATGTTCCAGTTGTTAATATTCCAGCTAATCTGCCACCGCAAGGACAACAAGCAGTTTTGCAATCAATTATATCTAAAGTCCAATTTGCTACCCAATCAACAATTCAAGTTCCAGTATTATTAGGCTGTATTGAATCTATTAATTTAGGGTATAATATTAGTACAGTATTGCATATTTTAGCTTGGAGAAATTTTGATATGCAAATAGGAATAAATTTAACAACTTCATCATCGGGGTGGAATAAAATATAGTGAGGTGATATTATGAATAGTACAACATCTATTTCTTATAATAATAGTCCATATACGATTCAATCTACTAGTGCAAATGGAGTTTCAATTTCATTTCAGGTGAATCAAAACATGGTGAATACAAATACTAATGTTAAAATTAATAATCATAAGAAATCTACTAAAACAAATGTTCCAAATAATAAGAAATAATAATTGAAATAAATGCTCAAATCTTTTATAGGGTTTGAGCATTTTTAATTATATGAATTGAAAATTTTTGACCTTATGAATTAGACAAAATTGATTTTTATTTTTGAACAAATTTGACTCTATGTTCATAAGTTCACCAAAACCTTCTAGAATAACTTAGAAGGTATTTTTTATTATAAAATAGTAAATAATCTTTTTATAATGCTTAAATATGTGTATAAATGCAGTAATTATACAATTTACATTAATAATAGATATATGGAGGGGGATATCAAATCTCCAAATTTTTTGAACTCGAAGAACGGGGTGCCAGCTCAGCAGACGCAATAATCAAATAATCAAAAATCAGTTTGAGTTTAATTAATTATATTCAATATAATTGATCTTAAGCTCTATGTAAAATTGACTTTTATTTTTTAACACGATGAATGGAACCTGAATCTTATTTATACAATAATCAAACATTCTAAAATCTGGGTCCTGAATTTTGAAATGTTATTAACTATAACTTCGAATTTGACAGCAACTTTAAATTAGTGTATAATTTTAGTAGAGGTGTGTTATGATAAAATTAAATAAGAATGAAAATAAAAATTGTAATAAAATCTTGTTTAAGAAAAACGAAATAAAACAATTTGAATATCCACAAGGTTATGAACACCAACTTATTAAAATGATAGCAGCTAGAAATAATGTAAAGGAAAGTTTTATTACTATCGTAAATGGACTAGATGAAGGAATATTTTTATTTATGAATTTTATTAAAAGTAAAAATGGGAAAATTCTTCTAGATATTCCTAACTATTCTGGTATTTTTGCTATGATTCAATCCTTGAAAATCGAAGCTGTATTTAATCAACAAGGAGAATATTATGATTATACAAGCTTAATAACTTGTTTAGAAAATGATAAAACAATTAAATTTGTTTACATATCTAATCCTAGAAATCCATACGGGGATTATTTATCTGAAATAGAAAATATAATAAAATATTGTAATGAAAAAAATATTATAGTATTTTTAGATGAAGCATATATAGAATTTGTCGGACCTAATATTAATTATGTTAATACAAGTGAATATGATAATTTAATTATAGGTAGAACATTTTCAAAAGCATATGGCCTTGCTGGAATAAGGTGCGGATATTTAATTAATTGTAATAAAGAATTCCAAGAAGAATTAAATAAATTAAGGTTATCTCAACCATATCATGTTAGTGAATATACGTTAAAATGTGCATTGAAAGCCTATAATGATATAAGAAGGTTAGATAATGGAATCGAAAAAATAAAAAAAGAAAAAGAATTACTATACAAAACATTAGATAATTTTAATATTAAATATATTAAATCTGATACTAACTTTATTATTGTTTTCTTTGAAGAGGAACTAACACAATTCTTATTTAATAATAACATTTTAATTGAACAGTTAGATAAATATCGACAATCTAATGGTGTTCGAGTATCAATAGGAGATAAAAAAGAAATGAGATACTTGAAACATCTTATAAAAACATTTTATGGAGGAAAATAGGATGACTTATGATTTATTTATATCATATAAAAGTGAAGATTATAAGATTGCTAGCGATATTAGAAAAAAATTGTTAGAGGTTGATGAAAAATTAAATATTTTTCTATCTGAAGTAACCTTAGAGAAAATAGGTAATTCAGAGTACCTACGAGTAATTGAAAACGCAATAGAAAATAGTAAGAATATGCTTGTTGTAGGATCTAATATAGAACATTTAACATCAAAGTGGGTAACATACGAATGGAGTCTATTTAAGATTTATAAATTAAATGACAAAGAAGGTTTTTATAGAAACCTATTTCTTGCAATAGATTATGATAATGTCGATGTTAAAAAACTACCAGGGACTCTATTAATGTGTGAGTGTATTGATTATACTAACATTAGTAAAATATATGAGTTTACTAAAGGAAACTCAGAAAAAGAACTACGTGAACGTCAAAATGGATATTATTTAATTCAACAAATTTTTGAAAATATGGGTTGGCGAGATACTGTTTTTGTTACTCCAGAAAAATTTGGTGAGTATGAAAAAAGCATATCAGATGAATTAAATGCTGTTACTATTGTTAGTCATTCTTTAATTCATGATGCCCCTGGAGGAGCCTTATTTAATTCAGTAAAAAGCAATTTATTAAAAGGTATAAAGTATAATTATATATTTTTAAATAGTGGTAATGCCTATGGTATTCTAAGAAGAATCTATAAGGGGCATAGCGAGGAATGTAGAGAAAACTTATTATTAGAAATATCAGACGATTCTTTTTGGGCTCTAGGTAATTATGCATGTGTTACTATATATGAATTTAATACTAATCGTCCATCAGAAGGTTTTTTAAGAGTTTTAGTTGAATCTAGTGATAGATCAGAATTTCCAATATATTTAAGAATGTCAGAACTATTTGTGGATAATATATGGAATTGTATAGAAAACTATAGAAGAAATGGCTCTATACTCAATTTTAAAGAAAAATACATTAATCAGATATAAAAATAAATGAAAAAGGCCCTTTAAAGAATAGTATGGTCTGAAAAAACCGTCTAGAAATAGACGGCTTTTAGTTTACAAACACACACTCTTAATGGTATAATAATAACGTAAGACTATTTACGTTTAGGGTTCCCTTTTATAGGGATGTCTTTGTTTAATGAATACATAATTCTATTTCGTAATCTATTAAAACTGTGTATCCATTAGCAAACTTTATAATCGTTTTGATTCTTGAATTATCTTCTTCAATAGGACCATTGGAAAGTCGTTTTCATTGGTTTCTAATGAAGGAGTTTTTTATTAAATAATTATATTTAAATAAATTAAAATTAATATATTAATTTACCTAATCTAGTCATAGTATTGATATTTTTTGGAATTTATGATATAATAGATAAAAAAGGAACATAGTGCTTTTATTTATTATTATATGTATGAGAGGTGTAATATGAAAGATTTAATTGACACAATTAAAAAAGAACTATATAAAAAGAATTCAGGACTACATGTTACTGGAAAAAAATTCATGGAAATTTTTAATATTACATTTAATGATATTGAACAATTCGAAAAAAATTCAAGTGAATACATGCATAGAGGATTTTATATAAGTTGTTCTTCTAAATATGCTGTAGAAGTAATAAATATGTTTGATAAAATAGATTATATAGAATGGGAACAAAACAGTATTGTTAAATACACCACAAGAGATGGAAAAATAGATTACAGTATAGATGAATCAGAAGTTGGCAAAACTGCAGATATAATGGAATTGATTAAATTGAGTGATGAAATATCTGTTTATGTAGAATATAGTTTAAAAGATTTTGTTTCGTATAATAAATCGCTAGAAGAATATGTTGTTATGTTGCCATCATTAAAAGAACATATGGATTTGTTTTGTGAAAAATTTGAAGAAAGAACATTAATATTTTTAGATTGTGGAGATCCGGATTTTGATGCTGATTATATTATAAAAAATCATGAAATAATAGAAAAAAAGATGGATTATGCATATCTTTTTTCCAAAGAAGAAAAAATTGGATTTATATATTCCTTAATTTTCTTTTCTTATGATGTGCCATTAAGCGAGACTTTAAAAATGTTAAATCTATATTAGTATATATGGAGGGCTTATGAGATTAAATGAAATAATTACAAAAATTCATGAATCTGAAAATCATCTAATTATATGTGAAGAAAAGATGAATGAACTATTAAATAGTATAAATCTAGTTTTAAATGAAGAATTAAAAAATGATATTTTATCAGTCATTGGACTACTAACTAAATATATTGAAATAGTTTTTTTATCAAATGATAAAATATTGACTACAAAGTTTTCTAAAAAAATTTTAGAAAAAAATCTTGATCTATTTAATGAGATAAATAAATATGATGATGAAGAATATCTAAAACAAAAAAAGGAAGAACTAATTAACTTTATAAAACTTATCAATAAATATGATAATAAACTATATGAAGATATTCTAATATATCTATTACATATTTTCTTCCTTAAAGGTTATCTTTTAATTGATGAATACGAGTTTATAATATCATTAATAGAAGGTGTAGAAATAAGAATAGGTGAATATGATAATAAATGGAGTAAAATATATAAACCTAGCATTTTAGAAAAAATTAATAAAATTACATCTAATAAAGAAAATATCTTAAAACATTTAAAAATAGTTAATAATATCTTAATAGAAATAATTGATCCAAAACAATGTGATTGTTTATTAATTCCTAATACTGTTATTGGATTTTCAGAAAAAGTATTTAAAGGTAATAAATACTTAAGAGCTGTTAAATTTGAAGAAGAATTTGTTTTAAACAAAATACCTAAAAAACTATTTGAGGAATGTGAAAATTTAGAATATATTGATCTTAGTAACACAGATATTTTAGAAATAGATGAAAAATGCTTCTTCAACTGCCATAATTTAAAAAAGATTAAAGGTATTGAACAAATAGAAAAAATAGAAGACGAAGTATTCAATGGCTGTGAAGGATTATTATGGGACTATGATAAAAATGAATCAAGTTATACAGAAACTGGTTTATATATTCTTAATCAAAGAAAAATAATAGAAAAAATAACAAGTCATAACAAAGAAAATGTTAAATACATTACTATTTTAGAAATAAACAAAAATAGATCTCTTAGTAAATTATATGAAATAAAACAAACAAGTAAAGTTAATCTTGGAGATGAAGTAAACATAATAAGCTCAGATATAAATAGTAAATGTATAGTAAGCAAAATATATGAAGGTCCAAGACCAAAGCCAACTGGATATGCTTCAATACCTAATCAAGAATATAAAGATAAAGAAATTCAAGTGGTTAAAAAATGTACAAAAGAGAATATAAACTTTATTTTAAAAGAAATGAGCGGTTATTTTAGTGATAAAATTATAACTCCACAACAGTGGGATAAATCTAGTTTTGACGAAAAGAGAAAGAGTTACAATTATACAACAGATGAATATAATAACTTTTTATCTTTAGGAAAAGAAAGTAGAGAAACTAGATATCAAAAAATGAAACAATACGCAAAAAATTCAACATTTGATGATATTGATTATGAAAAAGCTAAAAAAGAATTTTATGAGTGTGCCATAATTAAAAACAATGCATTAATAAAATTAACTAAATATCTTGAAGTATTATATATTCCAAAAGAAATTATCGCTTTAAGAAAAAATGCGTTAAATAATTGTATATATACAAGAAGAATAATATTTGAACATCGTGAATCAAAGATGTATTGTGATGAATTTAACTATGTATATTTACTTAATACTTGTTGTATTGATTTATCTAATTTTGAAATAGATTATCAATTCTTTAAAAGAAAAGTCCCTTATCTTTTTGAAATAAAAATAGCTGCAGATAATCCTAAATATGCAGTTCATAATTATGGTGTTTATTCAAAGAACTACTATGAACTTCATAAAATATTATCTTCACAAAATGAAGGATACTCTTTCCATATGCATCCTAATACATTCGTTACAACTAGTTTTTGTTATGAAAATACCAATGTTGGTAAAATTTATTTAAATAATTTTGTTGATGAATATCGTATTAGAGGAGCTTATCCAACAGGTGCGAAAATACCGTTTTCAATTATTGAAAAAGATAATATATCAGTTTCTAACGAATATGAATACGTATTTAATACAATGCAGTTAATTAAAGTAGGACCAGTTGATTGTGAACTCAATACAAATTCTTATCCTAGTGTACTTGCATATGGTTCGTTAGTAAATAAAGATGATATTATAACAATTAAAAATGAGGAAACTACTTTAGATTTAATCGTAAAAGAAGCTAAAGTATGTAATAAAAAATCACATATTGCTGAAGACATTCGTTCTAACTATAAAATCGTAGTAGATATTCTTAAATTAAAAAGAAAAGACAAAAATAAAAAATACGTAGAAATTGATATTTCTAATTGTAAACATGTTCCTATCGTATTAGATGATGATTATCCTTTCAATTATGATAAAGATATGATTTATCAAATTAATCAAGCAAGACTTGGAAATGTTGCTTATATAAAAGAATTAATAAATTACTATAAAAATAAAAACGTTATTAAATACGAATATTGGAATAATATTTTAAATAATAAGGAAGGAGTTAATCTATGAAAATAAGAACAGATTTTGTAACTAATAGTAGTAGTTCTTCATATGTAGTTCAACTTTTTTTAGAAAACAATGATACAAGTGATACAACTGCGAATAATAAAACAAAGATTCTTGATTATAAAAATTATGAATTTGATTATCCTTCTTTAAAATTCTTTGGAGGAAAAGCTCCTAATGGTATGAAAAGTTCATTCGAAAGTTTATCAAAATATAATGATTCAATTCTATGGGTTTTAGAAGCATTTAGTATTTTAGAAAAAGAGATCACTGGTATGCAAACTCAAAATGATAATGAGGAAAGCAAGTATGCAGAAGCAATAGTAGAAAAATTAAAAAAATCTAATAATGATATAACTGATTTTACTCATATTGTTTTATCAGAAAAAATAATAGGATATGGAGAATCATATGCCGAAACAGGAATTTATGAACTATTTAAGGGATTAACTCTTGACGAAATTAATGCTGATATCACCGCATGTGCTAAAAAATATAATGTTTCAGTTGAATCAATGGAAGTTTACAAAGAACATTTATTAAAAAATGTAACATATATAGGAGTTACTAGAATTCATAAATATTCATTATATACTAACAAATATGAACAAACAATTGTTTTAGAAAAAGGAATAAATTAAACAGAGGATGATATTTTGGAAACAAGTAATATTATATATAAAATAACAGAAGATACAATTTCTAGATACGATAAAAAATATAATTTCATGTCATCGTTTAATCGAAAAACCGGATGTTATATAAGAACAAATGTTTTAAAAGATGGAGTTGAAACCGATGAAGAACCATTCATGGCATCATATCCTCATCTAATAGATGTTGGTATTATGGGACATTGTATTCATGGTACAAGTGGTCTATGTGTTAAGGCAGGTATTGAATGTTATCAAAATGGTCTCTCAAAAAAGGAAAATAATATGTCCTTAGAAAACTTTGAAAGAATATGTAAAGAATCATCAGGATTAATAGATCAAATTGCTTTAGGTGGTAGAGGAGATCCTGATTGTCATGAAGAATTTGAAAATATTTTAAAAATATGTGAAAAGTATTATATTGTTCCTAACTATACAACATCAGGATTATTAATGAATAAAGAAAAAGCAGAACTTTCAAAAAAGTACTGCGGAGCTGTTGCTGTAAGTTGGTATCGAAGTGAGTATACGTTAAAAGCAATAAATTTATTATTAGAAACAAAAGTAAAAACAAATATACATTTTGTTGTAGATAATAATTCTATTGATGAAGCTATTGATTTATTAAGAAATAATAAATTTCCACTTGGAATTAACGCAGTAATATTTTTATTATTTAAACCTGTAGGCCAAGGAACAAATAAAAATATGTTAAAAAAAGATGATATAAGAATAAAAACATTCTTTGAAGAAGTAGAAAAACTTCATCCTTTTAAAATTGGCTTTGACAGTTGTTTTGTTCCCGGAATAATAAATAATATGAAAAGAGTAGATTATAATTCAATAGATACTTGTGAAGGATCTAGGTTTAGTATGTATATTTCACCTAATATGGTAGCACTTCCTTGTAGTTTTGATCAAGATTATAAATACGCTTATGATATTAAAAATAATACTATCGCCAACGCATGGGAAAGCAAAGAATTTAATAATTTTAGAAATATTTTAAAAAATAGTTGTTATTCATGTAAGAGAAAAAACTATTGTTACGGTGGTTGCCCTTTAATAAAAGAAATAGTATTATGCAGTGATATAAAAATATAGGAGGTAAGATATGTCAACAAAAAGTATTAAATCAGTATTTGATAGTATAAGTAAATATAATATTGAAAATAATTCTTTGTATTATGGACGTAAACTACTTAAATATTTTGGGAATAATAATATCAATTTTTTAGAGTTGAAAGCAGAAGAAATTTCTGAATGTTCATTTAATAATTGTTCAATTGAAAAAATAACTTTTTCAGAAGGATTAGTAAAAATAAGTGATAATGCATTTTCTAATTGTAACATAAAAGAAATGTTTTTTCCTTCATCATTAGCATACTGTGATTTTAATAAACAAGGAACAGGAAAAACAATAGTTGTTTATGATCATACATTAAATTCTTCATTATCTAAATCAATAAAGTTAAATAATGAAATAACTTTGAAAACAAAAAAAGAATATGAAGAATATAGATTAAATGAAAGTAATGATAAAAAAGAAAAACAAAAACTATTAAAGGCAAAACTAAAAAATAAATACAAAAAGATTTTTAATTATGATTTAGTTCTTACAAACAATGTTCCTATTGAAGTATCAATAATGGATGCAGAAAAAGAAATTTTTCAAAATTTTATTCATAAATGCTTCAATAAAGCACTTCTATCTGATGAATGTCAGGAAATGCTTTATCAATTAGAAAACTTAGAATTTAATAAAGATATTAGAACAAATAAATTAAAAGAATATTTAAATGAAACTATAAAAGCAAACAATGTTATAGAAAAACTATATAATGAGTCAATAAAGTTATTTAAAAATAAAGAATTTACTAAAGCATATAATAATTTTATTACTATTAAACACTATAAAGATTCTAGCAATTATATAGAAAAATGCATAATTTTCATCATAGAAGAAATTAAAATTGATTTAAGAGAAGTAACTAGTCAAAATGAAATAGAAAAGTATATTGATTTTTTAAAACAACTAAAAAATCCAAAAGCAGAAGGACTTATTAAGGAATGTGAATATGTTATTTCACAATTAAAACAATTAATATCTTACGAATTTCACATTAAAGGAATTTCAAAAGATGGGTATAAACATATTCAAATTTTAGTGTATGAGCACTTCAGTAATAAACACCTTTATAATAAAATTAATAAATTATTGATTATCGCAAAAGAACGAAAATATCGAGTAGTAATAAATGAATGTGATAAATTAATTAGATTAACTCGTAAAGTATTAGCAAAAGAATCTAACATATCTGATAGAACAGAAACATTTATACTTAGACTTGAATGTATTAAAGCAATAGCTGAATTTACAAAAGACTATAGTATTTATGATGACTTAGCTTCTACTATAGATGATAGCAGCACTTATGAATATTCTGATTTAGATCTTGTATCAAAGAAAATTGAATATTTTTATTTAATTAATGAACATCGTAATGTGGAAGATAAAATAAAGAAATATGAAGGAATTAAAAAATCTATAATTAAAGAAAGAAGAAAAAAAGTATTTAAAAAAGTATTATTAATAACTTCTATAATACTAGTTTTCATTGCGATAGTAGTTGCAATAATATTATTTGCTTTATCATAAAGGCCCTTTAAATTAGTTTAGGGTTCAAGTGATTTGCTCTATAAAGAAGTTTAGGGTTTTTACACCTTTAAAGAACTTTAGGGTCTGAAAAAGCCGTCTAGAAATAGACGGCTTTTAATTTGCAAACACACACTCTTAATGATATAATAATATAAAATATTATCTATTTTAATTGTATCTAATTTTTTAATTTTAAGTTTAAATTGTTCCAAATTTAACAATTTTATGGTAACATTATACATGTAACTCCTTTCTAGTGTGCGTTGTCAATTACATTATAAATGGAGTTACATTTTTTTACATAAAAAAAGACCTATAAAGAAGTATAGGGATACCCTACAGTTCTTTATAGGTATAGTTAAACCCTAAACAACTTTATATAATCATCATAAAAAGTTGGATAACATATCCAGCTTTTTTATTTTATGAAAGTATTAAGTATATTATAAAATACCAATTACTACATAAATGTACATAGTTAGATTTTTATCGACTATTTTTATTTAACACTTTAAAAAAAGTTTAAAATATGTTATAATTAAGTAAAATAAAAGTAAAAAAATAGTTAAATAAAAGTACAAAATAATATTAACATTTTATACATATTGGAGGAATAACAATGGCTGATAATAAAAGAATTCAAGAAAGAGAAGAATTACATAAGTCAATTTGGAAAATAGCTGATGAGTTACGTGGAGCTGTAGACGGATGGGATTTTAAACAATATGTTTTAGGCATAATGTTTTATAGATATATTTCTGAAAACTTAGAAAAATATATTAATGATGGTGAACATGCAGCAGGAGATACTTCATTTGAATATTCTAAATTATCTGATGAAGATGCTTTAATGGGAAAAGAATCATTAATTGAAGAAATAGGGTTCTTTATTTTACCTAGTGAATTATTTTGTAATGTTGTAGCAAAATGTAATAATGATGAAAATTTAAATGAAACATTAGAAAAAGTATTCAATAATATTGAAGAATCAGCAAAAGGTTCAACAAGTGAATCAGATTTTGCGGGACTATTCGATGATATAGATGTTAATAGTAATAAATTAGGCTCAACAGTAGAAAAGAGAAATAAAAAGTTAGCTTCAATTTTACATAACATTGCAGAAATGAAACTATCTTATGGCGATAATCAAATTGATGCATTTGGTGATGCCTACGAATTTTTAATGAGTATGTATGCTTCTAATGCAGGTAAAAGTGGAGGAGAATTCTTTACTCCTCAAGAAGTATCAGAATTATTAACAAGACTTGCTGTATTAGGTAAAACTGAAGTTAATAAAGTATATGACCCTGCTTGTGGTTCAGGTTCACTTTTATTAAAAACACTAAAAATATTAGGTAAAGAAAATATTAAACAAGGTTTCTATGGACAAGAAAAAAATATAACTACATATAACCTATGTAGAATTAATATGTTTTTACACGATGTAGGTTTTGACAAATTTAATATAGCATGTGAAGATACACTACTAGCACCTCAACACTGGGATGATGAACCGTTTGATGTAATTGTATCAAACCCTCCATATTCTATTAAATGGGAAGGTGATGATAATCCAATATTAATAAATGATTCGAGATTTTCACCCGCTGGTGTCTTAGCTCCAAAAGGTAAAGCTGACTTAGCATTTATAATGCATTCACTTGCATGGCTTTCTACTAATGGTACAGCTTCAATTGTATGTTTCCCAGGAATCATGTATAGAGGTGGAGCAGAACAAAAAATTAGAAAATATTTAGTTGATAATAATTATGTTGATACAGTAATTCAACTTCCAGATAATTTATTCTTTGGAACTTCAATTGCTACTTGTATTATGGTATTAAAGAAATCAAAAGAAGATACAAGTGTGTTATTTATAGACGCAAGTAAAGAATTTGTTAAAGTAACTAATAATAATAAATTAATGCCAGAAAATATTGAAAAAATAGTAGAAATATTTACAAATAGAGAATCTATTGATCATGTTTCAAGATTAGTTAAATATGAGGAAGTAAAAGAACAAAACTATAATTTATCTATTTCAACATATGTAGAAAAAGAAGATACAAAAGAAAAGATTGATATTAAAGCATTAAATGAACAAATCAATGAAATAGTAAAAAGAGAAAATGAATTAAGAATAGAAATAGATAAAATCATTAAAGAAATAGAGGGCTAGCAAATGAGTAAATTAGATGAATTAATTCAGGAGTTATGTCCTAATGGAGTAGAATATGTTGCCTTAGGAACTCTGGCAAGAATTTCTGATGGGTATGCTTTTAAAGCTAGTGATTTAAAAGAAGATGGAAAATATCCTGTGTTCAAAATCACAAATATTAAAAAAGGTACTGTTGAAATTGAAAAATATTTCATTGATAAAATACCTGAAGATTATAAATTTGATGATATTTTAACAGGTAGAGAAATATTAATAGGAATGTCTGGTTCCACTGGAAAAACAGGAATAAATCTTAATTTAAAAGTAAAATGTTTAGTAAATCAACGTATAGCTATAGTGAAACCAGATTTAAATAAGACTATAGAAGGATATTTAAAACATGTTTTAGTTAATAGCAAGTTTGAGATATATTGTAATAAAAAAGGAACTGGTCCTCAAAAAAATATTGGGAAAAGTGTCATAGAAGAATATGAAGTTCCTCTTCCTCCTATGGAGGTGCAAAGTGAAATTGTTAGAATTTTAGACAATTTTACTTTGCTTACAGCAGAACTTACAGCAGAACTTACAGCAAGAAAAGAGCAATATGAGTATTATAAAAAATTTTTATTTAAACTAGAAGATGTTGAAATGATTCCATTAAAGGATTTATGTTTTAGAGTATGTTCAGGAGGCACCCCTAATACATCAAAAAGTGAATATTATGGAGGAAACATTCCATGGTTAAGAACTCAAGAAGTTGATTTTTGTTGTATTAATAATACTGAAATTAAAATAACAGAAGCAGGCTTAAATAATTCATCAGCAAAATGGATAAAAGAAAATTCTGTTATAGTTGCAATGTATGGTGCTACTGTGGGTAAAGTTGCATATACCAGCATTCCTTTAACCACTAATCAAGCTTGTTGTAATTTAGAAATCAATCCTGAAATTGCAAATTATAAATATGTATATTATTATTTATCATCTATTTATGGTTATATAAAATCTCTTGGTCAAGGTAGTCAAACAAACATAAATGCTGAAATAGTTAAGAATTTGTTAATTCCAATCCCTTGCGTTGAAAAACAAGTTGAAATAGTAAATTTATTAGATAAATTTGAAGAATATTGTACTGATATTTCAAAGGGTCTTCCTGCTGAAATAGAACTAAGACAACAACAATACGAGTATTATAGAAATAAATTATTAACGTTTAAAGAATTAAAATAAATAGGAGGTGGCACATATGAATAAGTACAACATAATTGCTGAAATGAATGATAGCACGGTTGTTACTGAATACAAGCCACAAACGACTAGATCAGGTGCTTATCAAAGTGAAGCAGATTTAGAAAAAGAGTTTATTAAACTTTTACAAGAACAAAGTTATGAATATTTAAATATTCATCAAGAATCTGATTTAGTTATAAATATTAGAAAACAATTAGAAATTTTGAATGATTTTAAATTTTCTGATGATGAATGGAAAAGATTCTTTTCTAATTCGATTGGTAATCCTAATAATGGAATTGTTGAAAAAACAAGAATCATTCAAGAAGATTATATTCAAGTATTGAAAAAAGATGATGGAACTAGTAAGAATATTTATTTAATAGATAAAAAGAATATTCATAAAAATAAACTTCAAGTTATTAATCAATATGTAAACAATGATGGTAATCATGATAATAGATATGATGTTACTATCTTAGTTAATGGTTTACCACTTGTACATGTTGAATTAAAAAGAAGAGGTGTAGCTATTAAAGAAGCTTTTAATCAAATTGAAAGATATCAAAGAGATAGCTTCTGGGCAGGACTTGGTTTATATGAGTTTATTCAAATATTTGTAATTTCAAATGGAACAAATACTAAATATTATTCAAATACAACTAGATTTAATCATATTAAAAATACTACTACAAAAGGTGTTAAAGAAAAAACAAGTAATAGTTTTGAATTTACATCATATTGGGCTGATGCGAATAACAAAGTTATTAGTGATTTAGTTGATTTTACAAAAACATTCTTTTCTAAACATACAATATTAAATATATTAACTAAATATTGTGTATTTACTTCAGAAAATATGTTATTAGTTATGAGACCATATCAAATTGTTGCTACAGAAAGAATTATTAATAAAATTGAAATCGCAACAAATTACAAACTATATGGTAAAAGAGAAGGTGGAGGCTATATTTGGCATACAACTGGATCAGGTAAAACTTTAACTTCATTTAAGACAGCTAGAATGGCATCTAAACTATCATATATTGATAAAGTATTATTTGTAGTCGATAGAAAAGATTTGGATTATCAAACAATGAGAGAATATGATAGATTTGAAAAAGGTTGTGCTGATAGTAATAGATCTACTGAAGTATTGAAGAAACAATTAGAAGATCCTAACGCAAATATTATTATTACAACTATTCAAAAACTATCAACATTTATTAAAAAGAATAAAACTCATGATGTATATTCTAAACATGTAGTCTTAATCTTTGATGAATGTCACAGATCTCAATTTGGAGAAATGCATTTAGCTATTACTAAAAATTTCAAGAAATATCATATCTTTGGTTTTACAGGCACACCTATTTTTGCAGTTAATGCAGGTCGTGGTAAGAAGTTAGATTTAATGACTACTGAACAAGCATTCGGGGATCAACTTCATACTTATACAATTGTTGATGCAATAAGAGATAAAAATGTCTTACCATTTAGAATTGATTACATTAAAACAATGGAATCAGATGATGATATGAAAGATGAACAAGTATGGGATATAGATAGAGAAAAAGTGTATCTTGCTCCAGAAAGAATCAGTTTAGTAGTTAAATATATTATTGAAAATTTCAATAAAAAGACTTATCGCAATCAACAAAATTATGCATTTAATGTTGTAACTAATGTTTCAGATGTTGTTCAAAATAAAAATAAAAAATACATTGAAGAAATAAAACAAAAACAAAGAATTAGTGGATTTAACTCAATATTAGCAGTATCATCAATAGATGCAGCAAAATTATATTATAATGAATTTATGAAACAATTTAAAGAACAACCTGAAAATGCTTTAAAAATTGGTATTATATATTCATATGGAGCTAATGAAGATGAAGCTGATGGAATATTAGATGAAGAAAATTCAGAAGATACTATTTCACTAGATGCAAGTTCAAGAGATTTTTTAGAAGAAGCTATCAAAGATTATAATAGTATGTTTAATACTAATTATGATACTTCTAGTGATAAATTCCAAAACTATTATAAGGATATTTCATTAAGAATGAAAAATAAGGAAATAGATTTATTAATAGTTGTTAATATGTTCTTAACTGGTTTTGATGCGACAACTCTTAATACTTTATGGGTTGATAAAAACCTTAAAATGCACGGATTAATTCAAGCATATTCAAGAACTAATAGAATTTTAAATTCAATTAAAACTTTTGGTAATATAGTTTGCTTTAGAAACTTACAAAGAAGAACTGATGAAGCTATATCACTATTTGGTGATAAAGATGCAGCAGGTATAGTTTTATTAAAAAGTTTTAAAGACTATTACTATGGATATAAAGATCAAAAAGGTATTGAAGTAAAAGGTTATGTTACTTTAATAGATGACTTATTTACTAAGTTTCCAGTATATGAATGGCCGATAAATAGTGAAAAGAAACAAAAAGAATTTATTACATTATTTGGTGCGATACTTAGAATGAGAAACTTATTATCTTCATTTGATGAATTTGAGGGAAAAGAAATTATTTCAGATAGAGATTTCCAGGACTATTCAGGTAAATATTTAGATATAAAAGATGAATGGAAAAATAAAATAGGTAAAAAAGAATTAGAAGATATAACTGATGATGTTGTATTTGAATTAGAATTATTAAAGCAAATTGAAATCAATATTGACTATATATTAATGTTAGTTCAAAAGTATCATGATTCTCATTGCCAAGATAAAGAAGTTATTATTTCTATTCAAAAAGCAGTAGAGTCAAGTCCTGAATTAAGAAGCAAAAAAGCTCTTATAGATTCATTCATTGCGGGAATAAATGATGTAGATGATGTCCTTGCTGAATGGAGAAAATTTGTAATTGAACAACAAGAAAAAGAATTAATGGAAATAATTAAATCTGAAAATTTAAAAGAAGAAGAAACAAGAGCATTTATCTCAGACTCATTTAAAAATGGATATATTAAAACAACAGGTACTGATATTGTTAAGATTCTTCCTCCTGCCGGTAGATTCGGTGGAGGAAATCATGAAGAAAAGAAACAAAGAGTAATCGATAAACTTTTAAAATTCTTTGATAAATATTACGGAATAATAAATGTTTAAAGATTATTAAACATTTTTAGGTGTAATGTGTAAATAATAATTGTGGGATAAAACGGAAAAGAAATATCCAGTAGAAAAAGCAAAATGTGTATCAACAAAATATAATAAATTAAAAAAAACTGATAAGTCTTTATCAGTTTTTTTATTTAACAATAAAACTTGTCAAAATAAAATGAAAATATAAAAAAACAAAATAAAAATGACAAGAAAACTTGTCATCGATGACTTGATTTTATTATATGCTTGTGATATAATATAATTGTGTTGGAGGAAATTTATGAGTAACTTATATTTAAAAAAAGAAATTATAAAATACTATATGGAATTAAAGGGAATAAGAAAGAATATAGACTTATTAAAAATGATTGGAAGAGAACTAAATTTTAAAGATAAAGTTTTTGATGATTTTATAAAAACATCAGAAGGAAACTTTTCAAAAATGATAAATGGTAAAAGATCTTTAAACTCAGAATATATAGTTCCACTTGAAAAAATATTTGGAGCTCCTATCGCTAAAATAATAGATCCAGATGCATATAAATTTATAAATATAGAAGATGTACCTTATTCAAAAAACAGTAAGTATTATGCATATAAAGATGAAATGGATTTATATCTTAATGAACTAGATAAATTATTTGATAAAAATGGGAATCCTATTATCTTTAATTATGATGAATATGGAAAATGTTTTATTGATTATGTTGGTGAATTTCATGCGGTTAATGGATTAATGTATCTGTATAATAAACTGCATTTAAAAATGAAATGGGCTGATGATTATTTTAGAACGAATCCAGAAATTTCAACATGTGTTATTAAGAATACTATTGCCTTAACAAACCTTGTCGCAAATTTAAATGATGCTGAAATATTCTTTGATATCTATGATACATACAATATGTTTATTACAAATGGACATTATGGCGGTGAGCAAAGTTTATTTAATAAGAAAGAGTTCTCAGAAATAATATTAAATAATGAGATTTTATTTGATAACATATTTATTAAAAAAGAATATAAACATACTTGTTCAAATATTGAAATAAGAAAATTAAAATTAGAAGAATATACAATTTGTACGATTAATCCGATAATTAACAATTGTTTAAAATTTGCGATTGATAATATAGATAAATATAAAAAACAAGCATTGCAGATTTTAGAATTTGCTGTAAAACATAATAATGAAGTTATTAAAAGATTAAATATTAAAGATAAATATTATCCTACTAGTGATTTAGGCGGAATATATGATAATAAAGGAATAGTTCAGGATCTTTTAATTTATTATTCCGGAGAAAATACTGATGAGGAAATAAATCAATATCTTGAAAAATTATCGAAATATGAAAATGTTTTTTTGGTCCTATAGATAAAATGAATTCTTGATGTAATAACAAATTAGATACAAGTTAAATTCTCCTTATAAACTGTATTAAAGTTTGTTATTATTACCTCCTTTCTATAAGCAGTTTTATTCTCCTTTTAAAACTGCTTTTTAAATTAACTGATGAAAAGAGATAATAACAAAAGATTGAATAACTAAAATGCTATTCAATCTTTTTTAAATAGTTTTTAATTATTTAATACTTTTATAACTGAGTATGATATAATATACTTATATAAAAAGTCACAAATGATTATTTTTAAATGTAACAAGGAGAAATTTAGAATATGATGAAATTAAATGAAATTGCAAAGTTAAGAAAATATATTATAGAAAATTATGATCGAAAGTTTAATGAACTAAATCCGAAAATAACATCTGAAAGAAGTTTATTATTCTCTATTTTTCCGTTAGCCACATTAGAAACAATGAAGCTACAAGAATACGATAAAATAGGTAATAAACAAACTTTTATGAATATAATAGAAAGACATACAAAAGCTTTTGGTTCAGGTCACTTAGCATTCAATTCAAATAAACTTTTCTATCACTCTAAAATAGATGGTGAGTATCATGTTAGTAAGTTTATAGAAAGAAAATACTCTTCATATAATGAAATTGAAGAAAAATTTGAACAGTATATTGCTGATGTAAAAAACTTTATTATCAATATTGATTTAGAAAATTATAATAGCTCAGCTTTCCTTGAAGGTAGCAACATATTAAAAATTAAATTTATATTGTTATACAGAGAAGATATTAGATTATCATGCATAACTTCTGTCAATCCATGTAAAAAAATTATAAAACATTTTGGAATTATATGTAATGATAATGTTGATGATTCCATTACATATAATTATGAAATTACAAAATTTTTAGATTCCCTTGATGAATCATTCAAAAATAAAAATATCCTAGTTCTTTCTTTCTTATTATGGGATTTTTACAAAGCAAACATTGATAAAAATGTAGAAAAAAAAGTAGAATCAGAAATTGAAAATGATATTGAGCCTGATGATATGGATTATGATGAAGAAAATTTTACTGACTACACTATTGATGATTTTATCAAAGATGTTTATATATCAGATGATGATGCTGTTGATTTATTAGAATTGTTAAAATATAAGAAAAATATTATTCTTCAAGGACCTCCAGGGACAGGAAAAACATTTATGGCTAAAAAATTAGCTTACGCGTTAATGGATAAAGATTCAGAAGAATATATTAAATTTATTCAATTTCATCAAAGTTATTCATATGAAGATTTTGTTTTAGGCTATAAACCGGTAGGACAAGGTTTTAAATTAGTAGATGGTGTTTTTTATGAATTCTGTTTAAAAGCTAGTTCACAAGAAAACAAAGAACATAAATTTGTTTTTATTATTGATGAAATCAATAGAGGAAACATAAGTAAAATTTTCGGTGAACTATTAATGTTAATAGAAAAAGAATATAGAGGTCCAAAACATAAACTTCAACTTACTTATGAACAAAGAGAATTTTATATACCGGAAAACTTATATATTATTGGAATGATGAATACTGCTGATAGAAGTTTAGCAGTATTAGATTACGCATTAAAACGTAGATTTGGTTTTTATGACGTAAGACCTGCATATAAAAATGATAAGTTCGTAAAATATATTAAATCAAAGAATAGTCCAAAACTAGAAAAAATCATTGATACAATCATAGAAATTAATGAAGATATAGCTAACGATCCATCACTAGGAGAAGGATTTGAAATTGGACATAGTTATTTTTGTAATTTAGATACCGTAGATGATAAATTATTATACAGAATCATATCATTCGAAATTCTTCCATTATTAAACGAATACTGGTATGATGATAAATCAAAATATAACAAATATAAAAATGTACTGTTAGGTATTATTAATGAATAAAAATATAATCATTAGAAATATTTATTATATGTTATCTTATGTAATTCCTTCATTAAATGAAACTGTATTGACAAAGTTAGATTATGAAGACTTTGAAAATGGAACAGAACTTTTAGCGTATATTTTAGATATAACAGTAAGTGATTTAATTAAACAAGGAATATATAAAGAATACATTTACGAACAAGATTCGCTAAAAAAAGTAAAAGGAAAGATTAATATTACCGAAACTATCAAAAATCGAGTAAATAATATTAATATGATTAATTGCTTATATGATGAATTATCAATTAATAATATTTATAATAAGATAATAAAAAAAACAATGGTTAATTTATTAGTTGATAACGATTTATCAATTGAACTAAAAAAGAAAATAAAAAGAAAACTAGGATATTTTAATAATGTTGAATTACTAAATGATTTAAATAATATTAATTGGAAAAAACTAGATTATAATTCGACAAACAGAAGATGTGAATTAGTTATTAATATATGTTATTTACTATATACTAAGAAAATCAATTCTACGGGAAACTCTAATATGATTTTCAAAAACTTCGATGTGTTAAGACCTGAATATATTTTTGAAAAATTCGTGTTGAATTTCTATAAAAAACATTATAAAAAATTAGGAATCGATGCTAATTCAAAATTTATAAACTGGAATAACACGGGGAACAATAATACATTTGAAGAAGAAAACTTCATCAAATTTTTACCTAATATGAAAGCAGATATTATTTTAGAAAATGATCAAAAAGTATTAATAATTGATACAAAGTTTTATAACCAAATTTATTCAATGCATTATAAAGCAACTTTTAATTCTAATAATCTATATCAAATATTTACTTATGTTAACAATTATAAAAATGCAGTTCCGAGTAAAAAAGTTTCTGGAATGCTATTATATGCAAAAACAATAGATGAAAAAGTTGAATGGTCTAAATTAAAAATAGGTGAAAATGATTTTTATGTCTATTGTATAGATCTGAATAAAGATTTTGAATCAATAAAAGATCAACTAAATGTAATTTACTCTAAAGTTTTTCTTTAAAATAATAAAATATTTTAATAGGAGGTAATCATGGAAATTAGAGGAATAAATGAATATGAACACTTAATATTAAAATATAATGAAAATACGAAAATATTTGAAGATATTACTAGACAAGTTAAATATCTTAAATTAAATGAAAATTTATGGGTTATTGTATTTACTAATAATAAAGAATACCATTTTAAAGAAGCATATATAAGAGTAAGTATTAATCATATTAATATAGAAATAGTAAATAAAGATGTTTTGTTAAATGGTAAAAAGATCAAAATAAGAAAAATTATTAAATATGATAATTTAGGATATAAAGTGTTTTTTGATAATTATTCAAGATATTATTATAAAATTAATATTACAGAAAATACTATTGAAATAAATGATAATAAAATAAGTATATCTAATACTAAAAATATTATATTTGACTATTATAAAAATCTTGCAAGATACGCAAGTAATATTTCAAAAGATGAAATAAGTATAGAAACATTATTATATAAATTATATGAAAAAATAGATCACGTTAATCATGTAAGTGTCCTATATAGTTATACTAATCAAGAATTTAAAAAAATAGCATATAATAAAAATAGATTAATATTTCCTTTTTCAACTAATAATTCACAAAATACAGCAATACATAATACATTTACAAATAATCTTTCAGTTATATCTGGTCCTCCAGGAACAGGTAAAACTCAAGTAATATTAAACATTATTTCTAACGCAATATATTCTAATAAAAAAATTGCGGTGATATCTAATAATAATACAGCAGTAGAAAATGTTTATACTAAAATGAAAGAATATGATTTAGATTTTCTCCTTGCTTATCTAGGTAATAAAGATAATGTAAATAAGTTCTTTTTAAATGAAACTTCATTACAAGAAAAAATCAATCGTTTCTCATCATGTAAAAATTATGAAAAACAAATATGTGAATGTAAAAATGTTTTAGAAAATTTAAATCAATATAACACTGATATAAAACAATTAGATTATAAAATAAATAAAATAGAAACTGAACAAAAACATTTTAATAATAAACAATTTTGTATAGAAGAATTAGAAATACCAGTTGATAATTATGAACAATTATTAAATATTCAAAAATATTTAATATCTATTAAAAAATTAAATTTTATTAACAAACTAATATTAAAACTTAAATATAAAATAATTATTAACGATCCATCAGATATTGAAAGAATATTGCTGTATTTAAACAAAAAAAGTTATCAACTACAAATTGATAACTTAAAAAAAGAGAAAGAAGAAAAAGAAAACTATGTTGCAAAACACAGTTATGATGAGCATTCAAAACTATTAAAAAAATATAGTTTAGAAACATTAGGTTGGTATTTATTCGCAAAATACAACGGTATCGAAGATAAAAAATTTCATTCAGAAACATACAAACAAGATTTTAATAATTTCGTTTACAGATACCCTGTAACCCTATCAACAACCCATTCTTTACTTAGAAACTGTCCTAATAATTTTTTGTATGATTTAGTAATAGTAGATGAAGCTTCACAATCTGACATAATGACTTCATTAATCACTATGAATGTTGCGAAAAGTATGGTTATCATAGGAGATGATAAACAATTATCACAAATTGATAATCAAGATATTTATGAATATTCTGATAAACTTGCAGCAGAATACAAGTTACCTATATACTATCAATATAAAAATAATAGTATATTAGAATCAGTTATTCATTTACCTAAAAAAGTTGAAAACACATTGTTAAGAGAACACTATAGATGTGAATACCGTATAATTGATTTTTGTAATAAAAAATTCTATAACGATCAACTAATAATATGTACTAAAAAATCAGAAGCTGATTCTTTATTTACTATTCATACTGTCGAAGGAAATCACGCACGAAAAAATCCGAACGGTTCAGGACAATATAACGATAGAGAAGCAGAAGAAATATTAAAAATAATATCTGAAAACGAAAATAAAGAAATAGGTATAATTACTCCATTCAGAGCACAAGCAGATTATATCCTAACTAAATTAGGAAACAAATACCCTAATGTAGAAGTAGATACTATACATAAATATCAAGGAAGACAAAAAGAAATAATAATTTTATCGACAGTTGTAAATGAACTATCTGAAGCAACTGATGATTTTATTTCTAATTTTATAACTAATCCTAAACTATTAAATGTTGCAGTCTCACGTGCAATATCTAAATTATACTTAGTAGTATCTGATAAAGTATATGAAAGTAAAAATAATAATATTGCACAATTAATTGATTACATTAAATATAATTCTGATTCTTTTGATATAAAAGGAAACGTAACTTCAGTTTTTGATGAATTATATAAACAAAACTATCAAGTTATTAAAGAAACAAAATTATATCAAAAAGTAGATTCATTAGCAGAAACAATAATGTTAGATTTACTTCAAAATATTTTAAGAAACTATCCAACATTAGAAATAGCTTTACATGTAAAGCTATTATATTTGATCAATGACTTATCAGGATTTAACGAAAATGAAATAAAATATATTAAACATCCTTGGACCCATGTTGATTTTGTCATTTATGACAAAATCACATATAAAAATGTTTTATGTATTGAACTAGATGGAACTAAATATCATGATTACTCTAAAACAAGAGTTGAAAAAGATATAATAAAGACAAAAGCATTAACAAATAACGGAATAAACTTTTTAAGAATCCGTACTAATGAAAGTAATGAAGTAAACAAAATAATTCAAGCAATAGAAAACAATAATTAATCGGAGGTTATTATGAATAAAAATTTAGTATGCCCTATATGTGATAATCCAACAAGAATCTATATGGGAAACGCTAGAAAAGATGGACTATGTGGTAAGCATGCAGATATGTTAAAAGCAGGAGAAATTATAATTAATGATAAAGGCTTGTTTTTTGATCCAAAAACAAACAAAGTCTTAAATAAAAATTATAAAGAAGAAACAAATGATACTGAAAAAGAAAATCAAAACGGTATTGTAAAATGTATTGGCTGTGGAACATATACAAAAAATGGACACCTATTCTGTCTCGATTGTTATAAAAAATATAAAGATAAACAACTACTTGTTAAAATTACAAAATGTTATGAAATTAACATTTTGGATGAATCTTACGAAGGTGTTTACAAATGTAAAGATGGACATATAGTTAAAAGTAAATCTGAACGAGAAATAGATAACTATTTATTCGATCATAATATTCCTCATGCGTATGAAAAAGTAGTTTCTATAGATGGAGATTCAAAACACGATTTACACCCTGATTTTTGTTTACCTAATTACTTAGGTAAAGGAAAAGATGTTTATATTGAACATTGGGGATTTAATAGTGATAATAGAGATTATTATAAATCTAAAAAATATAAAATTGCAAAGTATAAAGAATTAAAACTAACAATTATTTGTACTAATGAAGCAGATATGAATGATCCTGAAGCTGCTTTAAATAGAAAACTAAATAACTTTGAATTCGATAAGATTAATTTTGATACAGACAAGTAACCATAGTGATGATATTAAACTACTCTGTATAATATATTTAAAGATTAAGGAGAAGTAATTTATGAGAAAAATTGTATTTTTACTGTTAATTATAACAATTATTTATATACTATGTTTTATATTTGGAAGAGGATATTTTTTGTCATCAAATAGTAACGTTGCTGGTATTTCAACAATAATATTTTTAATAATAGGGACTGGTATAGTTTTCTTATGTACACAAGATGATGGTATAAATAAAAAAGTTTTTGATGTTTCTGTTCTATGGTATAGTATATGTATCGGTTTTATTGTAATTTTATCAGTTATAAAAGTCTTATCATTTACTCCGTTAGAGCTTATTAAAATTGAATATGCAGGTTATGAGAAAAAATATTATTATGGTGAATATATTACATATGTAGAATTGGATGTTTACAATTTAAACGAAGATAAAAAATTTTTTGGTTTAGAATATAATGATTTTGAATTTAAGGAAATAATAGGCGAAATAAAATTTTATGATGATGACAAACTAATTTATCAAGAAAATGTACAAATTAGAGGTGAAAGCATTTTAGAAATTTCTGAAGATACTCCAATCTTATTTAATTATGATATTAACGAATTAAAAATAACTTTTAAAATTTTAGAAATAGAATATTTAGATGGTTATGAGAAATATGATAAAGTATCCACAGAAATGGAAATTAGTAAGTGAGGTGGCAGATTATGAAATTAATAGATTATATTAGACCTTGTGCGGTAATTTCATTTATTGTTGGATTGATGATGTATGGAGGTATTATAGGAATTAGTGACCCGTTATGTTTCTTTGTAGGACATATTATATTTATGTTATCTTTATTTTATTTAATAGTAGATGGAAATATATCACTACTTGAGTGCAAATCAATCTTATGGGGTGTTATTAGCAGTGTACTTTTAATGATAGGAATTTATGGGATCTTTTTTAACAGTGGAGCAATTCCCTTTATTAGTGATGCATCTGTTTTAGGTCAATTTCTTCAAAAAACTGGGCTTATATTTTTGTTACTAGGAGGAGGATCTACTGGGGTTCGTGCAATCGTTATAATTTTTTTCTAACTGTATATATTGAACTCTTTTCTCAAAAGATATTGTAAAACTTCAAGAATATGTAGAAAAATTATAATATTAACTATTGAAATAATCAAAACTATAATAAAAGATAGTAATACAAAAAGTTGTATTACTATCCTTTTTTATTTAAAATACAGTAGTTTCTTTTTAATGAAATTATTATAAAAATATGGTAAAATATAATGAAAAATTAAAAAAAGAAGGGACAAAATATGAAAAATGCATTTAAACACATTTTTTGGTTTTTCAAACAAGAATGGAAATCATATGTACTATGTCTTATATTATTAATATTTGTTTCTGTTGTTCCATTAATACCAGCAAAAGTATTAGGGATTGCGATAGATGCTTTTTCAACAGGAACATTAACTAAGACATCATTAATTATTTATGTTTTACTATTATTTATATGTCCAATTCTTACTTATGTAGTTAATATTTTTTATCATTATTCAATGATAAAATTAGGACATAAATTATCGTTTCAATTAAGAGAAAAATATATAGCTCATTTATTTGATATGGATGCTGAATTATATGAAAAATATACAAAAGGTGATTTAATAAGTAGAGCAACTAATGATTTAAATAGTTTAACTTCACTTGCAACATCATTTTTAGAAAATGTTATTTTTTATGCGGTTACAATTATTACATCAATAGTAATGATGATAATAATTAGTCCTAAATTAACACTTGCTTCAGTATCATTTATGCCGATAGTTATTTTCTTTTTAAATAAAGCAAGACTTAAAAAAAGACAATACTATAAAACACACCATGAAATATATGCAGAAATGACAGAAAGTGTTTTAGAATCAATTGAAGGAGTTAAAACAGTAAGAGCATATTGTTATGAAGATGAAGATTTTAAAAAGACAGAAAAAGCAATTGTAAGAGATGTAGATTCATGGTGGAAAATTCAAAAATTTGAATCCGCATTCACCCCATTATTTGAACTCGTTTATGCGGTTGCGTACTTCATCGCAATCGGATATGGAACATACTTAGTTATTCATGGTGCTGTTTCAGCAGGTAGCTTAGTTTCATATCTAGTATATGTAGGAACATTATATGGACCATTAATTGGACTAAGTAATGTTTTAAATATTATGAATAACATTGTGATTGCTGATCAAAGATTTAATGAAGTTATGGAATTAGTTCCTAAGGTAAAAAATGAGGAACATCCTAAACACATTATGAAATTTAATGAAATATCTTTTATTAACGCTAGTTTTAAATATCCTTTTGATGATTTTGAAGTAATTAAAAACATCACTTTTTCAATTAAAAGTGGTGAAACAATAGGAATAGTCGGACCTACTGGTAGTGGTAAATCAACATTAATAAGACAATTATTAAGAGAATTTAATCTAACATCAGGCGAAATTAAAATTGATGGAATCGATATTAAAGAATATAAAATCGAAGATATTAGAAACTTAGTAGGATATGTTCCACAAAATCATATTCTTTTTAGAAGAAGTATTAATGATAATATTTTAATAGGAGATCCTTCCGCAAATAATCAAACACTACAAAAAGCAATGGTAATGGCAGATTTCAAAAAAGATTTGTCAAACCTTTCTGAAGGATCAAGCACTATGGTAGCAGAACTAGGTGAATCACTAAGTGGAGGTCAAAAACAAAGACTTTCTATTGCAAGAGCACTTGTAAGAGATCCGGAAATATTAATTTTAGATGATAGTCTAAGTGCTGTAGACGCGTTAACTGAAGCTAACATTATTAATCAATTAAAAGAATATCGAAAAGATAAAACAAACATTATTGTTGCGCATAGATTTAGCGCAGTAAAAGAAGCTGATAAAATTATTGTTTTACAAAATGGTGAAATCACTGATATCGGTAGTCCAAAAGAATTATTAAAATACGATAATTGGTATAAACTACAATATCTTAAACAATTAAAAGGTGATGTATATGAATAACTATAAAAGATTATTTCACTTTTTAAAAGGAAGATTTAGATATTTAATTGTAAGTTTAATAATGATATTTATTATCCAAGGATTAAACTTTATATCACCATTAATTGTAAAAACCTTACTTGATGATTATATTATGGGAATTGAATATAACTGGGTAGAAGTAAGTGAAGAAGATGATTACACAGTTAATTATAATAATCACTTATATAAACAAGAAAGATATTTAGATGAAAATGATAATATTATTAAAGATGTGAGTATTTTCTTATATGAATCAAAAGTTTACTTTGTTGATGAAAAAATAGAAAGTGGTCAAAAAGAAATTATTGACAATAAATTAATCATCACAAACAATCAAACATCATATTCATATGATATATTAGCTTTATCATCAAATGAAATATATAAATTCTATAATCCAATGTTATATTCAATAATAATAATTATTATTATTCTATTTGTTAAATCAGTACTTACAATTCTTTGTAACTTCATACAACAAATGTGTACAAACAGATGTATCAATAGAATAGTAATGGAAGAAAGATTAAAAGGAATGAAAGCAATAGAAAGACTACCTATTGCCGAATTTGAAAAAGAACCAGCGGGAAAAACAGCTAACAGAATAACACGAGATGTAGATGGTATGTTAATAATGTATCGCCAAATATTAAATCTATTCTTCTCCGCAATCCTTTCATTCGTTCTTGCATATGTTGGAATGTTCTATTTAGATGTAAAACTAGCTTTATTAACATTACTATTCTATCCATTTGTTTTCATTTGGATTAAATTATTCTTAAAAGCATTAAAGAAAATTGCAGAAAAAGTAAATGAATCAAGTAGTATGTTAACATCTAAAATAAATGAAATTATTAATGGAATAAACATCCTTCAAATATTTAACTTTAAATCAAAAACAATCAAAGAATTTAATGAAATAAATGAAGAATATAGAACCGAACAACTAAAAGATGCAAAACTAAGTTTAGTAGGCGGATGGAACATGTTAAATGTTCTACGCGGATTAATAACAACATTTATCATTGCTTACTTTGGATTCCAGTACACAAGCGTTGGAGGAATCGTTGTAACAGCAGGGCTAGTATATGCTTATAATGAATATATTTTAAAACTTGTTGAACCAGTAAATATAATATTTACTCAGATCAGCGCATTCCAAAATTCTCACGTTCAAGTAAGAAGATATCATAAATTAATTGAAGCTAATCTTGAACCATATGATAAAAATCACATTGAAAGATATAAAGGAAAAATTAAATTTGATAATATCTGGTTTAGCTATGTTGAAAATAACTATGTTTTAAAAGGAGTAACATTTGATATTGAACCAGGTCAAATGATTGGACTCGTTGGTCATACAGGAAGTGGTAAAAGTTCATTAATCAATCTTTTATTAAGATTTTATGATATTGATAATGAATTAAGTGGTAATATTTATGTTGATGATATGGATATTTCAACAATTGAAAAAAGAACATATCGTGAACATATTGGAATTGTTTTACAAGAACCAGTTTTATTTAAAGGAACAATTGCTTCAAATATTAAATTTGGTAAAGATGTATCAGATGAAGAAGTGGAAAATGTTTTAAAAATGCTTGGTGGACAAAAAATTATTGATAAATTCCCTGAAGGAATTAATCAAAAGATTACTAGATCAGGATTAAATATGAGCGCAGGTGAAAAACAATTAATTTCACTTGCAAGAGTTCTAATTCATGACCCTAGTATCTTAATAATGGATGAAGCAACTTCACACATTGATTTAGAAACTGAAGAAATGGTAAAGAATGCTTTAAAAATAGTTTCAAAAAATAGAACTGTTATTGTCATAGCACACCGATTATCTACTATCTTTGATGCGGATAAAATAATCGTATTAGATCATGGATTAAAAGTAGAAGAAGGAAAACATACAGAACTAGTTAAACAAAACGGGGTATATGCTAATATTTATCGTTCACAGACTGCAAATATAAATAAAAAAATTTAATCATGTCAAATTCTAACAAATTATGACATTACAGTTATGATATAATATTATTGTATTTCAAATTTATTCATATGTGAAATACGCCCTTTCCTTTTTGTAGTCACTCATTGAAAAATGAGTGATTTTTTAAAAAATTTATTTCGCTACAAATTTCGACAAATTTTTTTATTTTAGTTTGATATACTATTAGTGTAAAAGTTTTTTTCATTCATTTCAGGTCACTCATTAAAAATGAGTGACCCTTTCTTTATATTTATTAAACAAAATATGAAAAATTATATTGTTTTATATCAAGTGCTTTTAAAGATATGCAGCTAGAAAGAGACCTAATGAAAAGAATTGTTATGCTAACGATTAATCAAGAATTAATGAAATACGGAATAAGTATGCAATGTATTGATTTAAGATGGGGAATAGATACTAGGAATCTTTCTATAATAGAAGGTCAACATAAAGTTTTAAGTTCATATTATAGTGAAATCAAAAAAAGCCGTCCTTATTTTATATCATTTATAGGAGACTACTATGGTTATACATCTGATAAAAATACTAAAAAAAGTATAACTGAATTAGAAATTGATTACGCAAGAGAATTATATGAAGATCATTCAAAAATTCTTTTTTGTATAAAAAAAGAAGGAAATTCAACAGAAGAATCAGAAAATAAAGAACGCTTAATTAAATTAAAAAATAAAACAAAAGAAGGATATAGAAATAAAAATCGAATAATTAATATGATTATCAATATTCTAAAGAAAAAGAAAAAAATAACGAAATTTCTGTTAGTGTTTGATAAAAAATCAATATAACAAGAGGAAAAATTCGTTAAACAAGAATCATTAAAAAGTTTGAATTTATATCAAAAACATATGAAAAGAAGGATATTAATCTGCAATTTTCATTTAATGCTCATATTATTTATTCATATTTTTATAAGCTAAAGGTTATACTTTGGATAAATTAGTAATACATTAAAATGAAAAAATAAAAACTGATATTTAGTTTAATATCAGTTTTTTGTTTTATTCTATACCTTTGACTTATTTGTTAAATTTTGTTATAATTTTGTTTGTGAAAAGAGGTTTTATTATGAAAAACATTATAAACGAATTATTAAAACAAAGCTGTACTATTATGCATAAAACAGCAATTGATAAATGTTATAAAGACTATATGGATGAAAAGAATGGTTGTTCTTGGTATCATATGGCATGGCAATATCTAAGAATATTAAATTGTGTATCAGCTCCGCAATGGCATGGAGATTTTTACGCAGTTGAGGTAATGAAAGAAATTAATAAAAAAGATAAACTTCATATTTTAATTTCTGGTACTGCTGATTATTCTTTGTTACACATTTTAATAACAACAGTAGTGAAATGTAATGTTTTAGTATCTATTGATATTCTTGATAAATGTCAAACTCCTCTTGAATTATGTAAATGGTATATTGATAATATTCAGGCATATTTAACTGAAGGGGAAAAAATAAATCTTCAAAATAATGTGACAATTAATTATTTGTGTAAAGACTTATTTATCTTAGATGATATAGATAAATATGATATTATTTGTACTGACGCGTTCTTAACAAGATTTATTCATTATGAAGTACCAAGTGTATTACAAAAATGGCGTCAGTTATTAAAAGATAAGGGAAAAATTGTAACAACAGTTAGAATTCATGAAGTTAATAAAACTAAAAATTTATTTGATATCACAAAAGACATTAGTTCTTTTATGAATAAAGTAAAAAGACGTTATGAAGAATATATTAAAAATGAAAAGTTTCCGATTTCTGAAAGTGAATTAACATATCTGGCATATAGATACATTGTTAGAATGAAAAGTAATAATTTAGGAAATGAAGAAAATATCAGTAAAATATTAAATGAATGCGGATTTAAACATACTCCTATTGTTCATACTGTTGAGGGTGAAATAGAAGAGACAAGATATTTGCATATTGTTAGTGAGGTAAGTAAAAATGATTAATTCACTAGAGACACTATTAAATGAATATTTTAAAGATCGAATAATTAAACCAAAATTAGAAAAATTTTCTGATAATGACAAAGTTATTTTAAATTTATTTCCTGAATCAGAAGAAAAGAAGTCTAAATGGGAAATAGATATATCAGTAAAATTATTAGCTGCAGCAATGGCAAGTAATGATGATAAAAATATTGATATTAATGTTTTTATCGAAGAAGTTGCAAAAAAAGCGATGCATAATTTTGGGATAAAAACAAAGGAAGATGAACTTGTTTTTTGGGACAAAAGAATTATTATCAATGGTGAAACAAAAAAAATAAATTTCCCAGAATATTTACTAGATAATGATATTATCTTTATCGAAGGCGAAAGTAAGTCAGGTAAAACTGTTATTGCAAAACAAATATGTAATCAAGAGATTTATTCAACAAAGAAGTTTTGGTTAGATTTTAACGGGGGAGTTGCTAACTTTAGTGAAATGTTAGTGGATTTGTTAACTACCACAGAAGATGAAAGCATTATTATTGTTTTGGATAATCTAGAGTGTTGTGGGGTTAATTTAGCTACTAAAATATACTCATTCTTTGCTTCTTTAGTAAAAGCTATTGTAAGAGCTGATCATAGTGAAGGGATAAACCTTATCGTAATTCAAAATAAAAATGCTAAGGTTTCTAATGATGCTTTAGATCATAATACATTGCGTTGGTCTAAAGACAAAACAATGAAAGAAGTTAAAGATATATCAATCAAAGCACAATCAGATAATGATATGTTATTAATTACTAATGCAAATGGCATTAAAAATAAAATTAATTTTAAAATAAGAACTGCAGAGGAAAAAAGAATTTTATTTAAGATTGCTTTAATATCAAGTTATGGAGCAGAAGTAAGTATTAAAAAAGAAGAATGTGCTAAGGTAAGAGAAATAATAAAAGATATAAGAGAAGGAATAAAATTATTTAACAATAAAAAAGTAACATTCTATGATGCAAGAACATCTTGTTTACTAATGACACATATTAAAAACAATTATTGTGAGTTAGGTTTTGATGTTGCTTTTAATGGAAAAGATTTTGATATAGTGAGCAAAGATATTATTGATGAATATATAAGAGATGTAAATTTATCATTAAATGATGCTGCAGCAATACTTGCAAACAACGCATACTTATATAGTAACGAAGATGAAAAAAACAACGCAATACGAGATTATGTTGAATTAATACAAATGGCTCGTACATCTGTAGAAAAAATGATTGAAAAAGTAGAATCAGCAGATGGAATATGTAAACAATTTTTCGGTAATCACTTAGGTGCTATTTTATTTGCTGCAGAAGCCTTATCATCATACGCAAATGATGACTGGAGAGCACTTAACTCATGGCGAAAACTTGCAGACTACGTAAGAGATGTGTATTATATTGAAGGACAACGATTACCTGAAATTAGAGTAGGGAAAGAATCAATGGAAAAAACATTTAACGATTTTTATGCCGGTGAAAATGTTAACTCAATAAGAAATCAAATAATTCTTCATAATGAAATATTAGATCGAAATAATACACCACTGGATATTAATCAAGTTTTAGAAGATGATTTAATAGATGATAAAATATTGTCTTATTGGTTATCACCTTATCAATTTAAAAACAGTAATGTAGATGATATTAATCGATTTTTTAATACTTATATTCTAGCATTATTATTTGAATTTGAAGTTACTGCTCCTACATCTGAATATGATAATGAAAGAGTAGAAAAATTATTTAAAAAGATAGAGTTAAATATCATTAATGAAGAAAATGAAAATTCTGCATATTTTTATCCAGCGAGAATTCCTTGGGTTAGTGCGAGAATGTTACTTGCATTAAACCTATATCCGAAAAATAGAAATTCAGGTATTAGAAATATAATAAGCAGATATAAAGTAAAATTATGTAATTGGCTAAAGAAATGCAGTAGCACATTCACTATTAAAGATAAAACATACCGATTCTGGGCACCAGGAACAGGTACTTGGAACGGTGTATTAGAAACTACAATGATGTGTACATTTGCTTTAAAAAATAATACAGTTAATGATTTACACTATGTAGAAGAAGGATTAAATTTCATTAATCATCAAGAATCAAATTGGTATACTCCTCAAACAATAGCTGATGGTATATGGGCATGTGAAACAATATGGCAAAGTCAAAACTTAAATAATAAAACATTTATTTTAGAACAAGTTTCAAGACTAAAGAAACAATTAGATACGCTATTTGGTGGTAATTTAGAACTTACAAATAGTGAGGTTAAAGACGATAAGAGTTTAGGTGACTCTCATATCGCAAAAACTTTAATTTCACTTGTATTAGATTTACTACAAAGAAAAGTTAACTTTGAAAACATATTTGCAGATCATCGTAATATTATTGATATGAGTTCAAAAACAAAAGTATTCATTTCATTCCTAACTTCAACTGGACAACATGCCGCTGAAAAAATATATGATCATATTAAATCTAATAACAATTATTTACCATATATTTATACTAAAGATATGAAAGCTGGTAATTGGCCTAAACAACTTAAGAATGCAATTGTACAATCAGATTATTATATTTTAATAATATCTAAAGATGTCTTTAAATCAATTAATGTTTTAAACGAAGTAAAAGAAATGTTAAATTCTAATGCGCCTATTCTTCCTGTATTAGTAGATTCAATAGATTACATTGAAGAATTAGAAAAAATTGATAAAAACGTCTTTGGATTATCTTATTATAATAAGTTATTAGATATATTAAATAGTGAACAAACCAATAGGGTAAACTTTGATAGTAATAAGCCTGAATATGCTATTCAGTCTATTATGCATTATTGTAGAAAAGAGTAATTTAAAATTAAAAAACAAGAATAGTTATTTAATATTCTTGTTTTTTGTTTTATTCTATACCTTTGACTTATTTGTAAAATTTTGTTATAATTTTAACAATGAAAGAGGCTTATATGAAAAGATTAGTAAAAATAGGAAACTTTGAAACAGGTGTTAAAAATAATATTTGTGATGTTAAAGGTGTATTAGTAGGTAACTTAACTATTAATAATGAATATAATAAAACTGGACTTACAGTTGTTTTACCTCATAATGGTAATATGTTTAAAGAAAAAGTTGTATCAGGTAGTTATGTTTATAATGGATTTGGTAAATCAATAGGATTAGTTCAAATAGAAGAATTAGGAACAATTGAAACACCAATTGTTTTAACTAATACATTAAATGTAGGAAAAGTAGCTGATGGATTAATTTCTTATATGTTGAAAGATAATCCAGAAATTGGCGTATCTACATCAATAATTAACTCATTAGTATTAGAATGTAATGATGGATCAATTAATCAAATTCAAAATAGATGTATTAATGAAGAAGATGTCATTAATACAATAAACAATGTAAAAGATGATTTTGAAGAAGGAAACATCGGAGCTGGTACAGGAATGAAGTGTCATGGATTTACTGGAGGTATTGGTTCTTCTTCAAGAATTGTTAATATTAACAATAAACAATATACAATTGGTGTATTAGTAAATTCTAATTTTGGTTCATCTAATGGTAAAGATTTAATATTTAAAGGACGTGCACTTGGAGAACTAATAAAAGATTATAATTTAAAACAAGAAGAAGATAAAGGAAGTATCATTATTATTATCGGAACTGATGCACCACTAGACTCAAGACAATTAAAAAGACTTGCAAGAAGAGCAGAACTTGGCGTAGGAAGAACTGGATCTTATGGTGGAAATGGTAGTGGAGACATTATAGTTGCTTTTTCAACAGAAAATAAAGTTAATCATTATGCAAATGAATCAGAAGAAAAAATCGTTAGATTTTCTGATTCATTCATTAATCCTTTATTTAAAGCAACTGTTGACGCAACAGAAGAAGCAATTTTAAATTCAATGTTACATGGAAAATCAATAACAAGTTATAATGGAAATCATTATAAATCATTAATTGAATATAAATCATTATATGATGATTTATTAGAAAAATAATGGAGGATAATATGAAAGTATTTATAAGTGCAGATATTGAAGGTGTTAATAATATTGTTAATTGGGATGAAACAAGTATGAATCATCCAGAATATCAATATTTTAGAAAGCAAATGACTGATGAAGTTTTAGCTGCTTGCCGTGGTGCAAAAGCTATGGGAGCTACAGAAATATTTATAAAGGATGCACATGATTCAGCTCGTAATTTAATTTTAAGAGATTTACCACCTTATGTTAAATTACATCGTGGTTGGGAAGGATGTCCTTGTTCAATGATGGCAGGACTTGATGAAACATTTGACGCGGTTATTTTTATTGGATATCATAGTCCAGCTAGTTCAGATGGAAATCCTCTTTCTCATACAATGAACTTAAGAAATCAATATGTTAAAATTAATGGTATTTTAGCAAGTGAATTTTATATTAATGCTTTATATGCAAGTTATTTAGGTGTTCCTGTTGCATTCTTAAGTGGAGATAAAGAATTAACAAGAATAGTTAAAGAAGCAAATGAAAATATTGAAACAGTTGCAACAAAAGAAGGTTCACATGGAGCTGTAATAAGTTATCATCCAAATGTTACTAATGCTAAAATAGAAGAAACTGTTAAATTATCATTATCAAAAGATTTAAAAAATAATATTGTTGAATTGCCAAAACATTTTGAAGTTGAAATTCAATATAAAAAATTCAATGATGCTTATAGCGCATCATTCTATCCTGGATGTAAACTAATTAATTCTACAACAATATTATTTGAAACAGATGACTATTACGAAGTTGTAAGAGCATTAAAATTTATCTTATAGGTATTAATATGAAAAAAGAAACAATTGAAAGAATTAGAAAATTTATTAAAGACCGTGATTGGGGACAATTTCATACACCCGGTAATCTTGCAAAAAGTATCTCTATTGAAGCAAATGAATTATTAGAATGCTTTCAATGGAGCGATGAAGATTATGATTTAGAACATGTAAAAGAAGAACTTGCTGATGTTTTAGTATATTGCCAAGATTTATTAGATAAATTAGGATTAGATGCAGATGAAATCGTAAATGACAAAATGACAAAAAATGAACTAAAATATCCAGTTGAAAAAGCAAAAGGAAAATCAAATAAATATGATTCATTAGACAAATAGATGTATCAAAAAGGAGAAATATATGAGAAAAATAATTAGCTTAATCTTTGTATCAGTATTTTGTTGCTTAATTCTAACTTCTTGTATGAAAGAAAAAAAAGATTTTAGTAAATACGAAAGTGGAGAAAAAATAGAAATAAACGCAATAACATATTTAGACTTTGTTAGTTCACAAATAAAAACAAAAACCATTAAAAATGATGACAATTCATTCTATGGTATAGAAGTCAATGGAAAAATAGAAGGGTATGATGAATTATCATATTATAATATTTTTATAAATTTTGAAGTAAATGTCGATGCTTTAAATGAACTAGGTTATTATGAAAATGTTAAATATACTTTCAGTGTCCCATTAGATAAAAATGGAAATGTAGAAATAGAAAAAACTTTCAAATTCGATATGCCATATAGAAATGTCAAAAATCTTAGAATTGAAGCTGTTGGTGCTTCAGGATTTATAGTTAAAAAATAATAAGGATAGCGAAATTTCGCTATCCTTTTATATTTTATAAAATTATCAATATCGAAATAAGTATTATTTCTAATAGAAAAACATTTTTTTACTAACTTATTAAGATTCGTTTCACTGCCTTTAACTGTAATATCAAAATAAAAATAATCTGCCATAAATTACCTCCTTGTTTTAGATATATTTATTTGTAAACTCAGTTAATTCATTTACATATTTTTCTGGTTCTACTAAATAACTTACTCCATGATCAGCACCTTTAACAATTAATAAATGTTTATCACTAACACAAGCTTCATACATTTTAACACTCATTTCACAAGGAACAAGACCATCTTCATCTCCATGGATAAAGATAATCGGAAGTTTTGCTTTTTTAACTGATTCATAAGGAGAAAATTCTTCTAAATTAAACTTTCCAAATAGTTTTGCTGAAAGCTTAACAATTGGATAAAAGACTTTAATAGGTAATTTCATTTCCTTCATTACCTTTTTAATAATTGTACCTGGTTCATCAAAACCACAATCTGCAACTACGGCTTTGACATTCTTTGGTAAATCCATACTAGCAGCCATTAATACAGTAGCTGCTCCCATAGATACACCACCGATAAATATTTTAACATCTTCACCAAAAGTTTTTACTATATGATTAACCCAAGAAACACAATCTTTACTTTCATTAATGCCAAAAGTAGTAACGTGTCCTTCACTACCAATACTACCTCTTTGGTTAATTAGTAAAACATTATGTTTACAAGAAAAAGCTCGTTTAACTCCAGTACTTAAATCAAGTTCAGCAGATCCACGATATCCGTGAAACATTATTTCAATTGGAGCACCTTTGATATTTTCATAGTATTTTCCGGTTAAAGTTAATCCATCAAATGATTTTATACTCATTTTTGTATATTCGTAAGTTCTTACATCTTTAATATCTCTAATTATAATATCTTTATATTTAGTATAGAAACTAATATTAGGAATTTTTATTTCATCTGTAATTTCTTTTTTCTTACCTGAATAGAAAGTTATTCGATAACTAACATAACAAGTTATGAAAAAAGAAAGTAAAATAACTCCTAAAATTATTAATAAAATATAATACCAGTCCATATCATCACCTCATAATAAATATATCATAGATTTACAAATTTTTCAAAATGTCTGATTAAAAACTTTAAGATAATTAGACATAAATTTTAATAAGTGGTATAATATATTAAATAATATATAAAAAAAGGAGAACCTATATGAAAACAACTCTAATAACAGGAGCAGCTAGTGGACTAGGAAAGGAGTTTGCGGTAATATATGCAAAGAATCAAAATAACTTATTACTAGTTGATATTGATATAGAAGGATTAAATAAAACAAAAGAAGAAATTGAAACAAATTATCAAGTTACATGTGATATTATTCAAGCTGATTTATCTAATAAAGAAGAATTAAAAAAAGTATATGAATATACAAAATCAAAAGAATACTTTGTTAATAATCTAGTTAACAGTGCTGGATTTGGTGACCGTTGTGATTTTAAGGATATGGATATTGATAAACAAATGAAAATGACAGATGTTGATTGTAATAGTTTATTATATTTTACAAGAGTATTCTTAGATGATATGTTAAAAAATGATGAAGGACATATTATTAATATTGCTTCTATTGCTGGATTTTTACCAGGACCTTATATGTGTACATACCATGCTTGTAAAGCTTATGTATTATTATTAGGAGAAGCCATATCATATGAATTAAGAAAAACAAATGTTAAGTTATTAACTTTATGTCCAGGACCATTTTTATCTAATTTTGTTATTAAAGCTCATAATGATTATACATTTGAAAAAATCAAACCTATTTCAGCAAAACAAGTTGCTGAATTCGGTTATAAAAAATCAATGAAAGGTAAAAACTTAGCTATCGTAGGATTTAAAAATAAATTAACTATTTTTGCAACAAGATTTGCACCTCGTTCATTCGTAACTAAATCTAGTGCAAAAACAATGAAGAAAGAAAAATAATATGAAGGACTTATTTGAATTATTTTTTATCTTCTTTAAAGTAGGATTATTTACCTTTGGTGGAGGATTTGCAATGATATCACAAATTAAAGATATCGTTGTTGATAAAAAGAAGTGGATCACAAATGAAGAATTATTACAAATAATAACAATAGCTGAATCAACTCCAGGACCTATTGCGGTAAATATGGCTACTTTTATTGGATATAAAAGAAGAAAAATATTAGGAAGTGTTTTTTCAACACTAGGTGTTATATTACCATCATTTATTATTATCTTTATTATATCTATTTTCTTAGAAGGATTTATGGAATATAAAGTAGTACAATATGCTTTTATTGGTATAAATGCTGCTGTTGCATTTTTGATTATTAAAATGGGAATTACATTATTTAAAACAATTGAAAGAAAAATTGTACCTATTTTGGTATTTGTTATTACTTTAATATTAGTAGTAGTATTTAATATATTATCAATAACATTTTCATCTATCTATTTTATCTTAATTTCAGGTATTATAGGAATAATATATTATTCTATAACAATGAAGAAAATGGAGGGTGAAGAATGATATATTTATACTTATTTTTAGAATTTCTTAAAATAGGATTATTTACAATAGGAGGAGGATATGCGATGATTCCCCTTATTAAAGAAACTGTTTTAAATTATTCATGGTTAACAGAAGAAGAGTTTACTAATTTAATAGGTATTTGTGAATCTACTCCTGGTCCTATTGCAATAAACATGGCAACATATGTTGGATCAACACAAGGTGGATTACTTGGTAGTTTAGTTTCAACACTAGGTGTTGTATTACCATCATTTATTATTATTATTTTAATAGCAGCTGTTTTTCATAAATTTACTAGTAATAAATATTTTAAAAACTTTATTAAAGGTGTAGGACCTGCTATTACTGCTCTTATTTTAAGTACTGGTGTACTTATGTTTATTAAATGTATTGGCGTTAATGTTACAAATATGAGTATAAATCTTGATATGGTTTCTATTATAATATTAGGAATTATAATAGTCCTATATTTTATAGTAACAAAAATATTAAAAAAGAAAATATCAACAATATTACTAATTCTTATATCTGCTTTTTTAGGTATAGGATTTGGATATTTACTAATAGGATAAATTAAAAAAAATTAGGAATTTAATAAGGAGTTAATATGTTAAAAGCAATTAATTTTATTAAAAAAAGCATAAATACCCCATTTACTAAACAAGTAAGAGTATATGGATGGCAAAATGAATATGATTATCAATTAACATCAAGTATTAGCAAATACTTATTTGAAGATTTCATTGTTATAGAAAACCTAGCTGAATTAACAAATGAAAATAGACCAGGTAATAAAAAACAAAAGTTCTATGTAACAGTACATGACACTGGGGATGCTGATCCACTACATACCGCAAAATTTTGGTCTGATACAGTAAAAAATGAATATTGGGAACAAGGTAAATACGCTTGTAGTTATCAATATGTAGTAGGAAACGATGGAACTTATCATCAAATTCCTGATGATGAAGTTGCATGGCATGCAGGTGATACAACAAAATATGATTATAAATTATATCCAACTAATGTTGAAGGAACTAATGAACATCCTATTATTACGATTAGTGAAGATGGATACTTTGAAATTGATCATATTAAATCAAATATTTTAGCTCCACGAGTATATAAAGAAGAAGAAGGTATTGTAGTTGATAGACTTGCAACAACTAGCGATATGAATGATCAAAGCATCTTATGCAAATTAATAGATGGTAAATATTATCTAGGAGAAGTGTATTTTAATTCTACTTATATGCTAATTGCTAATCGTGGTGGAAATAATAATTCTATTGGGATTGAATCATGTATTAATGAAGGAACTGATATTTATTTAACATGGCAAAAAACAGCTAAACTTGTTGCAAATCTTCTTTATAATAATAATTTAACATTTGACGATGTTAAACAACATCATTATTATAGTGGTAAAAATTGTCCACAAACAATGAGAATGAATAATATGTGGAATCATTTTATGGACCTTGTTAAAATAGAATATGAAGCAATTGAATTATTAAAAGAAGGATATTCATTTAAATTAATATCAAATTCTAATCATTTACAGGAAAATGGAAGAATTGATATATTAAAAAATGAAGAAGTAGAATATAAAATAGAAATAAAAAAAGATGATAAAATTGAAATTTTATCATTTAAAACAATAATTTAATAATTAAAATATGATATAATAAATATAAAGAAAGGTATGATAGTATGAAAAAAAGAAATCTATTTGAAATATTTCTTAATATTTTATCAGATAAAGATAAAGAATTAATTCATAAATATTTTAATGACTTTGATTCTTTATGTTCACTTGGTAAAACAGATAAACAAAAAATGAAAAAATCATTTGAAGAAGCTATCATGCTTTATTATAATAATGATTTATCAACTGAAGAAATACTAGACTTATTAGCTTTGAAAAACCTAGGAGGATTTTATTCAAGACCAGCTCAAAGTTGGTTTAGATTAGATGATGCTGCAAAAATATATCCAGTTTCAATGAGACATGGAGAAATGAGTGTATTTAGATTATCTGTTACACTAAAAAAAGAAGTAATTCCTGAATTACTTCAAATGGCTTTAACTTTTACAATTAAAAGATTCCCAGCTTTTGCAACAACGCTAAAAAGAGGTTTTTTCTGGCATTATTTAGATTCTACTAAAAGATGCTTTGTTATTCAAAAAGAAGATGATGTTCCTTGTCAATCATTAAAAGTATCAGAAAGTGGTTCACAATCATTTAGAGTATTATATTATAATAACCGTATAAGTGTAGAATTTTTCCATGTATTAACAGATGGATCAGGAGCATTAGAATTTGTTAAATCATTAATAAATGAATATCTTCGTTTAACAGGAGTAATAATTAAAGATCAAAATAATATTATTAATATTAATGATAATCCTGATAGTGAAGAATATGCAAATGAATTTAGAAGAGTTGAAAAAATACCTGATTCATCAGGATTAATTAATAAAATAGCTAATCAAATGACAGGAGAATTATCAAGAATAAGTCCTTGTCGTATTCTTCATTTTAAAATGAATCCACAAAAATTAAAAGAAGTTGCAAGAGGATATAATTTAACTATAACAGCTTATATTTTATCTTTAATGTTTATTGCTTGTAAAAATGCAACTGAAAACTATGAAGGTGAATTTTCAATTCAAGTACCAGTTAATATGCGTAAATTTTATAAATCAAAAACATTAAGAAATTTCTCAATGTATTGTGGTATAAGATTACCTATTAATCAAATAAATGACTTAAATTCAATTAAAGATGAAGTAGTTGAACAATTAAAACAAAAATCAACAAAAGAAGAAATGCATAAAATGGCATATTCAACAAAGAAATTAATTAAAAGTATTGGTTTTATTCCTTTAATAATAAAACAACCTATTGCAAAATTCATTTCCGGTATCGTTGGAGAACATGCATTTACATCAACACTATCTAATTTAGGAGTAATTGAATTATCAGATGAATTTAAAGAATATATTCAAGATATGGAATTTACTTTAAATACATCAACAATTAATCGTGCAAGCTGTGGATTAATAACATATAATGATGTAACTACATTATCTATTACAAAGAAAACAAAAGATCCATCATTTGAAAATAAATTATATGAATTATTATTAAAAGATGGAATTGAATTAATAGTTGAAGGAAGTGAAATATATGAAGGTTAATATTACATATCCTCAAGTATTAAAGAAACACCGTAGTAGAAGAAGATTACTAGATATTTTAAAATGGCCATTTATACTTGCTGGAATAGCTTGTATCATAGTTAATATTTGTGTTGGTGGTAAATTATGGAGTGTTATTGCTGTTGTAGGATTAAGAATGATTTGGAAACTTTGTTTTGATTTAGATTTAGTTGAATATAACCGAATAAGTCAATTCATTAAAGCATCCATTTATGCATGTATTATTATTGCGTTAATCCATTTATTGATAACACCTATATGGGCACTTGGAATAATTTCTTCGCTAGGATATGGTAGTTTGGTAATATCTGGTATCTTGTTTTTAACAGACATTAAAAGACAAAAACAAAATATGTTACCAATGTTTTCCTTTATTGTTATTGCAATAATAGGTAGTGCAATCGGCTTTATGTTCAGTAATGAATCTGATTTATGGACTGTTATTGTTTTATGTTCTATATCAGTAGTATTATTCTTTGTATGTATTTTTGTTTTAAGATTAGATTTTATAAGAAGTATTAAAAAAAGATTTCATATTCGATAATTCTCTTACTGATAGATAAAATTCTAGTGACAATAATATATTAAATAGATATAATATAATTATCCAAGGAGGGTAATATGAAAAAAATATTTGTTTTATTTATAATGATTTTAACAACACTTTTAATATCATGTGATTATGTACCTAGAATGAAATTAAGTGAATTATATGAATGGGATGATAATTTAGATATTTCACAAATTGAAAAAGTAAGTTGGGAAGTTGTTCCTTGTTGTTTTATGCCGGGACATTTATTACCAATTGAATATTCAAATGATATAAATGATATTCAAACTGTACTTGATTTACTAAATGAAAAAGTTGTAAGTGAAAAAGATATTCAAGATCGTGAGCAAATGGAAGATGCAACTAAAATAGGTCATTATTCAATCTTTTTAAAAACAGGAGAAAAATATGAAATTATTATTTCTATGGGTATGATTATAATTGAAGAAGATGGGGAATATGAAATTTATTATTTCGAAGGATCTACTAAGAAGTTTGAAAATCCATATTTATCTGCTAATAAAATTCAATTACATGGTTCTGAAGATTATACTGTTTATACCAATACAGAAGAACCTGTTGAACTTGGTACTTTTGAAAATTTAGATAAATATGAATTTAGAATATTAGAAAATCAAGATTTAGAAAATAACGCAAAAATATACATTGAAGGTTCATTAGGAATCTATTGGTATATTATTTCTGAAAAAGTATTTTATTATAAAAATAATTTTTATGAACTAGTAGGAGAAAATGATTTTAGTGAAATACTTGCGTTATATGAAGAAAAATAAAAAAGGAACAAATGTTCCTTTTTTTTATTGAAAATCTCTAATTATAATGAATGCAAGATATCCAGCATATAGTAATAAGAAAATAATACCTTGCCATTTTTTAAATTTAGGACTTAACTTAGAGAAAATTAATACTAATAAACCAGATCCTAATAAAACGATTAAATCAAATAAAGCCTTATTAATACCTACCCCCATATCAGTTGAAATTTGTAATTGAGAAATAGTAGAAGAAGTTCCTAGAATAAATAAAATATTAAATATATTAGAACCAATTACATTACCAATCGCAATATCATTTTCTTTCTTTATTGAAGCAACAACACTAGTAACAAGCTCAGGTAATGATGTTCCTACCGCAACGATAGTTAAACCAACTAAAGCTTCACTCATTCCACAGGCTAATGCGATAGCTTTTGCACTATCAACAACTAAATCTCCACCAAAAATAATAGCAGCTAAACCTACAATAGTAAGAATAATACTAATAATAATTTTTTTCTTTGTGATAACTTCAACATTCTCTTCTTCTTGTTGATTAGATTTTTTTGCACGATAAATTAATGAAACAATATAACTTACAAATAGTAATAATAAAACAATAGATTCAACTAAATCTAATTTATAAGGAGTAATAATAAATCCAAATAATAACATTAATCCATATATTCCAAACATAATAGGAATATCATATTTTCTCATTGATTCATCAAAAACAAGAGGAATAAATAAAGATGCAGCACCTAAAATCAAGAAAGTATTAAATATATTTGATCCTACAACATTACCAAAACTTAAATCATTACTACCTACTAAAGAAGCGTTTAAACTAACTGATAATTCTGGAGCACTTGTTCCCATAGAAACTAATGTTAAACCAATAATTAAAGTAGGGATTTTTAATGCTTTTGCAATTTTACTTGCACCATCAACGAAGAAATCAGCCCCTTTAATTAATAAAGCCATACCAACAATTAACCATAACCAATCTAAAAACATATAATCATCTCCTTTTAATTTCAATAAAAAAGAGACCTTTATCCTTATAGGATAAAAGTCTCGAAATTTCAAATGCGTCCGAGTGAAAACACTGTATTGACGAACAACATTCCATTTTGATAAATGGTTTCTACTCCCTTTTGAATCATTATAATTATACTCTTTTCACTGAATTTTTACAACCAAAAAAATAATAAAATTAACTGACTGAATTAATTTATTATGTTATAATATTTATATAGAAGGTGATGAATATGCTAGCAACAATTGTTAATTCACTTGCAGTAATATTAGGTGGTATTATAGGATTAATATTTAAAAAGTGGATAAAAAAAGAATACTGTGATCGAGTATTAAAAGTTATAGGAATATCAATTTTAGTAATTTCCATTGTTGGTATTGTTAAAGCAATGATTAGTATTAATGATACTCATGAAATGAGTTCTCACTATGAGTTATTACTAATAGTATGTGTTGCAGTAGGTACTTTAATAGGAGAAGTATTAAAATTAGATGATCATATTAATCATTTAGTTAATAAAATAGAAAGTAAATTTAATAAAAAAACAGATATAGAAGCTACTTTTTCAAAAGGTTTCATTAGTGCAAGCTTAGTTGCATGCGTTGGTGCAATGGCAATTGTAGGTTCAATTAATGCCTCACTTGGTGACCCTAGTATGCTATATTTGAAATCAATTATTGACTTTGTAACAATGATTTTCCTTTCCGCAACTCTTGGATATGGAGTTTTATTTTCATCAATATCAGTATTTATTTACCAAGGAGTAATTACTATCTTAGGATATTTTTTAGGTAACTTTATAAGTGAAGAATTTACTCTTGCGTTTACAGCACTTGGTTATACTTTAATGTTAGGTATTGCGTTTAATTTTATTGCGGATACAAAAATAAAAATAGCTAATACATTACCATCAATAATCTTATTAATATTATATTTTGTTATAAAAAGTTTTATATAGAGGTGAATTATGGATTTAAATTTAATTAATAAAAAGAAAAACATTTATGAAAATATGCATAAAGGATCATTAGTAACAGCTGGAACTATTGATAAATTTAATACAATGACAATTGGATGGGGTGTATCTGGTGTTTTATGGGGGAAAGATGTTTTTATTGTATATGTAAGACCAAGTAGATATACTTATGAATTTATGGAGAATAATGAATATTTCACAGTATCATTTTATGATGATGAATACAAAAAAGCAATGGGATATTTAGGAACTAAAAGTGGAAGAGATACAGACAAAGTAAAAGATGTTAATTTTACACCAATTAAATGTGGTGAAAGTGTAACATTTAAAGAAGCTAATTTAACAATTCTTTGTCGTAAAATCTATATTCAAGATTTAGATCAAAAAGCTTTCCCAGAAGATGTTAATCAAAGATATTATCCAACTGATGATGTTCATCGTTATTATATTGGAGAGATTATTGATATTGTTGAATAAAACCTTGAATTACTTCAAGGTTTTTTTGTTAAATATTTCATAAATATCATAATTGAAAAAGTAATAGAAATATGATATAATATCATTAATAAAAAATATAAAATAAGGAGAATTTATGAATAAAAGAAGAGGATTTATATTTTTAACTTTTTTACTAATCTTTTTTTGCTTAACAGGATGTAATAAACATGAACATACTGCTTCAAGTAAATTATATTCTAATGAAGAATATCATTATAACGTTTGTGTAACTTGTTATGGAGATAATAATCTTATAATGATGAATCAAGAAAAACATGATTTTCAGGAAGATGAAGTTCTTCAAGAACCAACAGAATTTGAAGAAGGATTAATGAAATATAAATGTTCAGTTTGTAATTATGAAAAAACTGAAAGTATTTCAAAATTGGATCATACTCATATTTATGATCAAAAAAATGAAGATCAAAAATACATTAAAACCCCTGCAACTTGTTCAAGTTATGGAGAATATTATTACTCTTGTATTTGTGGAGAAGCTGGAGAAGAAACATTTACAATAAAGCAATATGGTGGGCATGTATATGAAACAACTTGGACATATGATGAAAATTATCATTATTTAAAGGCAACTTGTTGTGATGCAGTATCACAAAAAGCTAAACACTCAGGTGGAACAGCTACTTGTGAAAAGAGAGCTATATGTTCAACATGTGAACAAGAATATGGTGAATTAAAAGAACACACTTATGATCAAAAAGTAATCGATGAAAAATATATTTGTACTCCTGCAACTTGTACACAAAATGCAATATATTATTTTTCTTGTATTTGTGGTGAAAAAGGAACAAAAACTTTTGAAGTAGAAGGATTATTAGAACACACTTATTCAGAAGAATGGATATATGATAATCAATATCATTATCATAAAGCATTATGCTGTGATAATTTATATTCAGAAAAAATGGAACATTCTTTTGATGAAGGAACAATTACAGTTGAACCTACAACTACTTCAACAGGTATTAAAGAATATAAGTGTATAAGTTGTCAATATACAAAAGAAGAAGTATTACCTAAAAAAGGTGATAATTCATATGTAATAACATATGATTTAGGATTTAAAAATTATCAAACAAAAGATGATTTGTATATTGATTTCTTTAGTGAATATTATTACTATTTAATAAATTATACAGATTGTAATATGAATAGATATAATATTTATGATGTAGAAGATTTCTTAGTATATTGTAAAACATGGAATGCAAATGGTAAAAATGAAATGGCTGGACTTGGTGATGCTTTTGGAAGTTATTATTTAGTTTATGACCATAGTGGAAATGGATCATTTGAATCTCAATCAGATAAAGGATTTATTGGTTATTGTTATCAAAATAATAAATATATTGATTTCTTAAGATTCTTAGAAGTATTCTTTGCATACTGGAGAACAGATGAAGGATATACAAACGAAAGTAATCATGGAAATGATTTCTTCTATTCTGCTTGGGCAGCCTTTGTTGATACATGTAAATATTTCTTCTTTACATCAGAAACATTAACAGATAAATATTCTTGGTTTACATATGAAAGATCACCAAGAGTACATTATATGTTAGATAATACCCCTGATGTTAATAATATTAATTTACAATCTACCGCAAAAATAGGTGAAACTGTTACTCTACCTAATATTGAAAGAGTAGGATATGATTTCTTAGGTTGGTATAACGATCAAGGAGAAAAAGTAACAACAGTATCAAATAAGGCAACAGTACACGCAAAATGGGCTAGAAAAACATACCTTGTAACATTTAAAAATGGTAGTGAAATCATTGATTCATATACTGTTGAATATGGACTTAGAATAGAAGATATTCCTGAAGTATCATATGAAGATTATTTGTTTACTGGTTGGAAAAAAGCTGAATTTGAAGAACATGATTTCTTAAATGGTATTTATGAAGATATTACACTATACGCAACATGGAATAAAACAAGTTCAAATAAAGGAACAGTTAGAATTAATGCCTATAATACTCAAGATCCAACAGATGGATTTGCGATATACGAAGGAATTGAATTATTTGATAGTAAAACAACACCAGGTTCATCATTATATTGGTATAAAATAGGAATTAATAAAACAAATAATCAATATATTGTAACATCAGTTGTTGACAGTGGTTCTTCAAAACCAACAGGATATGATTATTTAATTCTTTGTTATCTAAGTGAATCAACAGGTGCTTATACTAGTTTAAAAGCCTTAAATGTAAAAGTAGGTGATGTTGTTGAATTTTCTAAATCACCAGAAAATTTAAGTAAAGGATCTGTTAACGTAAATATAACATTTAAAGAAGTATCTGATCCTATTCATAATATAATTTTAGTAGATGATAAAAATTCTTCAACTAAGTATTTACCAGTTATTAAAGAATCAGAAACTTTAACATTACCAACATTATATAAAACAGGATATAATTTTATCGGATGGTATTTAGATAAAGAATATACTTCAAGTATGATTACAACATTATCAAATATAAAAGAAGATTTAACACTATATGCAAAATGGGAAGAAAAAGACTTTTCTTCACCACTTGAATATGTAAGTGATATTGTAACTTCTGATACAATTGATGAATTACCATCTTTCTTTAATGATGAAAAAGTTACTTGGACAAGTAGCAATTCTAATTTATATACTATTAAAAATGGTATGGGTTATACAAATAAAAAATACCAATTACATATTAAACAATATGTAACTGTTACCGCAACTATTAATGGTGTAGAGTATTCAAAACAAATAACAATAAATCCAGTTCTATTTGATGAAATGACTAATCCAATGGCAGCATATGTTGCGGTGGGATCATTATCTAATTATTTAAGAAATAATGAAAGATATTTATCAGATGGATCAGTTTTCTCAGAAAAATTCAGAGAAAATGCTGATATGGTATATTACGCATTTGGTATTCCTCAATCAAATGGAACAGTATCATTAAATACAACATACTTAGATTACCTACTTGATTTAAAAAATGATGGAGTAAGAGTATTATTAGTAATAGATGGTGCTAATAAAGCTCCTTTACAAGCAATGGTTAAACTATGTAATGATGATACTACACGTAAAACATTTGTTGATAATATTGTTAATTTAATTAAAACATATAATTTTGATGGTGTTGATATTGACTGGGAATACCCAGGAACTTCTGGATTATCAGGCTTTACAACTGAAATAGACCAAATTAATTTAAATAAATTATTAAGAGACTTAAGACATTCTCTTGATTCATATCAAGAAGAAGGAGGATCTCCTTATATTATCTCTGCAGCAATCCCAGGAACAAGTTGGGGTTCAACAAGATATAAATTTGTTGGAGATAGTAGCTTAGGTGGAATTAATGATTATTGTGACTATGTAAATATGATGTCATATGATTTAAATAATGCTGAATATACAACACATGTATCATCATGTTATTCATCTACAATGTCACATGATTATAAATTTGGATGTGTTTATGGGGCAAATCGTTTCATAAGTTTAGGACTTGACCCAGAAAAAGTGATTTTAGGTTCTGCTGCATATGGTAAAGCATACCGTATAACAAATGCAGGAACATCATCAACAGTACCTGCTTTAAATGTAGCAGGAACATTAACACAAATTAGTGGTGTTACAGGTTCTTTCGCATCAGGAACAATTTACTACAGTGGAATAGTTGAATTAATGAAAACAGGAAGATATAAACAATATACTGAATATAATAATGGTAAAATAGTAGGTTCTTATTTATATAGTTCTGCTGATAATATCTTTATCACATTTGATAGTAAAGAAGCATTAATAGAAAAATGTAATTATGCAAAAGCAAATGGATTTGGTATAATGGTATGGGCATATGGAGAAGATTCAACAGATACAGTGGTTGATACTATAGCAGATAATTTAAAGTAATAATAAATATAATTTAAATCTCCCACATATGTGGGAGATTTTTAATATTATGTAAAGATATTAGTTATTCTATTAATTATAATTATTAAGATTGAAATAAGTTAATAATTATGATAAAATATGTAAAACGTGATAAGTTCAAAATATTGAAAAATTTAATTTTTTTGTTATTATATGCAATAAAATAAGAAATTGATCGTCTTATTATATGGATGGTGAAGTTGAAAAAAATACTATGCAATTTGGAGGAAACAGATAGTGCAGTTAGAACGAAAACTAAAATATGCAATTATGTCCAACGATATAGATAAAATCCATTCTGCGTTTGATGACATATATATTACTTATGGGCGGTTAGTATATTTTAAAATAATGCAGTATATAGAAAATAAATCTGATGTTGAAGAATTGACTCAGGAGGTTTTTATAAGTTTTTATAATAATATTTTATATGTAGAAGTGAAAAATATTAAGTACTATTTATTGACATCTGCTAAAAATAAATCAATAGATTATCTCCGAAAAAAGAGGGAAAAAATAGTGTTTGATGAAAATACGGTTTATGAGTACGAAGATATTAAAAGTACTAATATAGAATATGAGTCGATAATTGAAAAAATGAAGATGTTTCTTAGCGAATTGGAGATAGAAATAATACTTAAACACAATATAGATGGATATTCTTTTAAAGAAATTGCTAATGAATATAACCGTCCAGTTAATACTATTTTATCAATCTACAATAGAAGTTTAAAAAAATTTAAAAAAGGATGTGAAAAAAATGAAATTAAATAAGAAAAATGAATTTATTGATTTCATTAATGAAAATGTATCTTTTAAACCAAATTACAAGGATATTAAAGACAACATATATGAAAAAAGATATATTAGAAAAAGTAAAAAAGAATATTTAAAGGTCATAAATATAGTTTTATATATAGGTATTTTATGTATATTTTCAATAACTATGATATCTTTCTTCAAACAAGTAAATTGTGCTACTTATGAGGATAAAGGTATTAATATGCTTGGTGAGCATAATATCTATATCGTTGACTTACAATGCAAAGGAGAATAAAATGAAAAAACTATTATTATTAATCTCATTATTTTGTACTTTATTATTAGTATCATGTAGTGAACCTAATGAAGAATATAAGAAATATTCATTTCCTAATGAATATTTAGAATTTAGTTCACTTAATGAATTAAATGCATATTATAGTGAAAATGATTTATTATTTTATGATTATTTATACTTAGACATTGAATCTGCAACAGATAATGTATATCGATTGTATTATGATAAATTGAGTGATAGTGAAATAATTAATCCTAAAATGTATTATTCATGTAAATATACTGATGAATCATTAAATACAACTATAGATATGGAAATGATTTCTATTCAATGTGAATACACAGAAGAAGATTTACGTTTTAAAATATTTGAACTTGATGATAGTGAGTATAATTATGCTTGTGAAATATATAAACAAGGTTTTAATGGAACTAAAAAAATAGTTTACTCATATATATATTTTAAATCAGAGAATGAATTAGATGAAAATTATTTCTTTGATTTGTTCTACAACAATAAGTTTAGACTTAGTAAAGAATTAACAATTTCTGAAACTATCGAAAATGAAATAATCCAAGCGTATTTAGAATATACAAATTTTGAAACTGCTGAAATTAGATATTATTTAGGTAATATCAACAATATTTATTTTTCTATTATTAAAGGTGATTCATTAGCTATTCCAGAACATGATATTTATAAAATAGGTGATATTGCAATTGATGATACTTATATGGAAAGATTCAGTGTTTGTTATAATAGTACTTATTATAGTTTTGTACAAGCGATAAGAGAAAATATTATAACAGAAGAACAAGCATTAGATGTTTATAATTATTATCAAAGATATATTTTAGTAATGAAGTATGGAGGAGTTATTTAATCTATAACATTGGGTGCTATAAATCCGTTTAATCAAAAAATGGATAGATATAATTATGAAATGATTTCTATAGAATACACCACCAGTGAATATAATTATAAAATCATAGTTCTTGGATAAGAAGATGTTGAATATTTTCTTTATTGCAATTTAGATTTTTATTTATAATCTGATGATGTATAACAAAAATAATAAATATATAAAATAAGGACTTAGGTCCTTATTTTTATTATTTTATAAGATATTGAAATTGACTTTAAAGACCAAATATGATAATATTTAATTATATTGGAGGTACAAGATGTATATTATTAAAAATGCAAACAAAGAACAAATATTAGAAATGAATAAATTTTTTAATGAAACAGTATTAGAAGAAGGATTTTTAAAACCAATAAGTGAAGAAGAATATCAAGAAAAAATGGAAAGCATTCCTGGATTTTCTTATGATGGTGTTTTTCTTGCATATGATAATGAAAAAATAGTTGGTATGGCAATAGGTATTTTAAAAAATGAAACTTCAGGCGCAATTAATTTAATTTTAGTTAAAGAAAAATATCGTCATCAAAAAATAGGAGAACAATTATTAAATCATTTAGAAGATTATTTTAGAAAAAATAATCGTTTGACTGTTTTTGCATATGGATATTTACCATCATGTTATGCATGGTATATTCCTAATACTGATCACCATGATCATCCTTGTGCTCCTGGTATCAGAGTAAATAGTAATGAATATTTCTTCTTACTACATCATCGTTATGAAGCAACGGGTTTTCAAGATGCTTTCCATTTAGATTTATCTGATTATGAGATTTCTCCATCAATTGAAAAAATCTTAAAAGAAAATGAAGAAAATGGAATAACAATTGAAATGTATGATGAAAATAAACATTCAGGTGTTGAAGAATTTTGTCGTGAATTAAATATTTATGATTTTGAAAAAGTAATTAAAGAAAATTTAGCTTTAGAAAAACCATATCCTTTCTTAGTAGTAGTAAAAGATGGAAAAGTAAAAGGATGGACTGGAGCTTTATGGAATGAAGAAAGTGGAAGAGGTCATTTTGATGGAATTGCTATTTTAGAATCAGTAAGAGGTAAAGGAATGGGTAAAGCATTATTCTCATTACTTGCTTTGAATTCTAAAATCAATGGAGCAAAGTTTATGACTTTCTATACAGGTCTTACTAATCACGCAAGATATATTTATATGGGTGCAGGCTTTAAAATTATTCAAAGTTTTGCGGTTATGAAAAAAACATTAAAATAGGTGAAATGATGTTTATTACATATAAAATAAATGATCATATTTATCAAATAAAAGATCCTATGGGTGTTTTAACAACATTAATAATTGGTGAAACTTCCGCAATCTTAATTGATACAGGCTATGGAATATTTAATTTAAAAGAATATGTAAGAAAAATAACAGATAAAAAATTAATAGTTATGAATAGTCATGGACATATGGATCATTCATGTGGTAATTATTTATTTGATGAAGTATATTTAAATCATTTAGATAATGATTTAGTTAAAAAACATAATAGTCTTGAATGGAGAAAAAGAAATATTCAAACTGCTAAAAGAATGAATTTAATTGATGAATCTTATGATGTAAATGAATATTTGTCAAAGAATGAAGGAAACATTAAAGATTTAAAAGTAGGAAGTGTTTTTAACATAGGTAATTTAAATATTGAAATTATTGATTTAAGAGGCCATACAACAGGAAGCGTTGGTTTCTTAATTAAAGAAGATCGTATTTTAGTTACATCTGATGGAATATGTCCATTTGTATGGATTTTCTTAGAAGAATCAACTACTTTTAAAGTATATAAAGAAATGTTAAAAGAAACATTAAATCTTGAGTTTGATCATTTTCTAGTAGGACATGGGGCAGGTAAATTATTACCTAGATCTCGTATGGAAGAGTTTTATCAAACTGCTCTTGATTTAACAATTGAAAAATCAGTTAAAGTAGAGTTTAATAATTTTGATAATGTGAATAGTTATTGTTTTACTTTAGGAAAGATGTATGATCAAGATGATTCAGGGATTGTTTTTGATCCAAATAGAATGGAATAATGAAATAATAAATCATTTTTATTAAAAATGATTTATTATTTTTTTTTATTGCAATTTCCTAATTCTTATGATATAATAAAGAATACGAAACTTATAATGAAAGGAATAAAAATATGACAATAAAACACCCTTTATTTAGAAAACCAACAGTTATAGACCGTAATAATTTAAGTAAAAAGATCATTAAAAGTAATGATTATTCAGCTGAAAAAAGATGGTTAGAAAAAGAAGTAAAAAGCAAAAATATTATTTTAAATAATTCTAATTATTCAACTATCACTTTAACAGGTAGAGGAGAATATGAAATATTAAAGAATAGTGTTAAAATGAAGTTTTCTACTAAGATAAATGAATTAAAAGAAAGATCATTTACGACAATTTCATTTATTCCTAATATTTCTAATTGGACTGATTTTAATCGTTTTATTGCTGATGTTTATATTAAATCAACTGGTTACTATAATTTTTATTTTCATTTTGTTATTCATAATAAAAATAATACTTTTACTCATGCGTGTAGTTTAAAAACAAATGAATGGAATAAAGTAAACTTTGAATTTGATCATAATTTAAGAGAAGAAATAACAAAAGTAGATATGGGTGTACTAATAACAGGATGTCCTCCTGAAGGATTACCTGATGTTGAAGTAACATTTAAAGATATTTCAATTGAAAAAGTAAAAGAAGATTATACTTTAGGATGGAATCTAGAAGAAAGAGTTGCTTTTTCTCATATTGGTTATTTTATTAATAGTGAAAAGAAAATTACTACATCTAAATATGAAGAAGATAATTTTAAAATATATGATTTAGATAATAACTTAGTATATCAAAATAAAGTTGAAGTTTTAAATAATGATTTAGGAAACTATGTAATATGTGATTTTAGTGAATACAATATTCCAGGTGAATATTATTTATCATATGGATCAAGAACTACTAATGTATTTGTAATTAGTGATGATTATCTAAATTCATCTATCTTAAGTAGTTTGAATTTCCTATATTCACTTCGTTGTGGAGAAGAAGTTAAAGGAGTACATAGTCCATGTCATTTAAATTCATACGCGATGGATTTATCGGGTAATAAAGTTCCTGTGTTTGGTGGCTGGCATGATGCGGGGGACGTGTCACAGTTTGAAATATGTACTGGGGAAATGGCTCATGCGGTAATGGATTTAGTTGATGTAATTCAAGATGAAAATATTAAATCACTATTAAAAGAAGAAGCAAGAGTAGGATTAAATTGGTTATTAAGAACAAGATTTAACGATGGATATCGTGTAATGGGTGTTACTTATTCAATATGGAGAGATAATATTGACTATGCTGATAGTCATAATTTAAATCCGATGAAAGCAGAAGAAGGCGCTTTTGAAAATTTAATTGCTTCAGCTGCTGAAGCAAAAGCATATTCAATTTATAAAGATGAAGATCCAATCTTTGCAGATTGGTGCTTGCGTTTTGCGATAGAAGATTATGAACATGCGGTAAGGGAAATAGAAAATGGAATTTACACTAAAAGATGGGGCAAAACTCCAGAATCACAATTATATGGGGAAGCTATTCTTACATGTGTAATGTTATATAATTCAACTAATGAATCTAAATACTTAGATGATGCGGTTGAATATGCAAAAATAGTAATGGAATGTCAACAAAGAGAATATCCAAATTGGGATATTCCATTAAGAGGTTTCTTCTATGAAAATCGTGATCATTTAACGAATTTAGTATTTGAACATCGAGGACATTATGATAGTCCAGTTTATGGTCTTACTAAATTATGTGAAGTAGGAAGAAACTATCCTGATTATGATAAATGGATTGAAACATTAAAATTATTTGAAGAATATATTATTAAATCAGTTTCATATACTGCTCCATATGATTTATTACCTGCGGGTATTTATGAATTAGATAAGATTAATTTAAATAGTTATACAATTCATCCAAATGATATTGATAACGCAAAACAAGTATTAAAAGATCAAATATCATCAGGTATTAAATTAAATGATGGTGTTTATTTAAGAAAAATGGGCGTTGCGGTGAGTAGAAGAGGCTTTCACGCAACATTGCTTAGTTTAACAAAAGCTGTATCAAGTACAGCAGTAATATTAAATTCAAATGAATTATTAAGAATTTCAATTAAACAAATAGAATGGATAATGGGGAACAACCCTTTCTCATCATCAACTATGTATGGAGAAGGTTATAATTATCATCCTTTATATGTTGCTTTTTCTTTACAAATGATTGGATCATTACCAGTAGGAATTAAAACATATCAAAATACTGATGAACCTTATTGGCCAACTATTAATAATGCGGTATTTAAAGAAATCTGGGGTCATACTACAGGTAAATATCTATGGGTGCTTGCAGATATTTTAAAGATGAAAGAAGGAAATAAATAATGACATTGCTTGAAAAATTATTAGATGAAAATTATGATGGTATTATTGTTTTAAAAGATAAAGAAAATAATGATATTAGATTTGAACAAATAGCTACTATTTATGTAGAAGATGAACCTTATTTTATACTTCATCCATTAGATAAAATTGAAGGTACTAATGCAGAATTATTTATTTTTAAAGTAATTGAAGGGGAAACTGGAGATAGTATGTTAGTATTAGAAACTAACGATGAAGTAATTGATGAAGTAATTAAGGAATATGAAGCGTTATTAAGTGAGGAATAAAAATTAATGAATATTATTGAATATATTAAAAAAGATAAAATTAAAAGATTCAATAGTACAATATATTATCGTGGCTTAGAATACTACGAACAAGAATTAATTGAAGATGTTGTTTATAGTAATGACTCCGTTTCAGCAACAATCACAGGAAATGCTAAATATAAAACTAGTATTATTTTTGATAAAACAAACTTAAATTTTAGTTGTACATGTCCATTTGAAGGTAATTGTAAACATGAAGCAGCTCTATATATTTATGTTTTAAAAACTGAATTTGATGACTTTAAAGAAGAAAATGATAAGGATATTATTACTGTTTGTAATAAAGTAAGTGATATAATTCGCGATATTCAAATTAGATTAGGTAATGAACCAGTCTTATCATATGCGAATTATTCATCAATAAAAGACCTTGTTAGATTAGCAGTTGTGCTTTTAAGAAACGCTTTAAATTTAAAAAATGAAAAAATTAATTTATTAGTTTATCGATTATTAGACACTATTATATCAGCAGATAACGTTGTAAATAATAGTGTAACAAAGGAAATGTACCGATCTGTTAATGAATTAGTAGTACGTTCTATTAAAACAGAAGAAGGATTAAAAGCTTTTCAAACTCATCTTTTATCATGTAATTTATTTGAAACAATAGAAGTTTTCTTTAACTTACCAAATGAATTTATTAGCTTATCTAACAAAGATATCTTAGGTTATAGTATTATTTTATTTGAATATTTATATCGTGTTGAAATAGTAATTCCAAATAAAAAGGAAACCCTTACTACCTTAGCTCATGATATTTTAGAGATATATTATCAGCTTTCAATGTTAGACGAGTATGAAAAATTCGTTGAACAATATCATAAATATATTCCTGATATTGAAGTGAAATATTATCAATTATTATATAAAAATGGTAATTATGAGAAAATCATTGATTTATATCATAAAGATGAAAGTGAATATTTAGAGTGTTATATTATTTATCTTGCGGTGAGTTATATTTTAAAAAATAATAATAATGGATTAAATTTACTTATTAATGTGTTTAAACAATCAAATGATTTAGATACTTATTTAATGATTAAAAAATACTTCCCTATTGATGCGATAGTATCAATAAAAGATGAATTAATAGAAATTGTTAAAAATAAACAAAAATCTAGTTGTTATTTACATTTATGTAAAGATACAGGATTAATTGATAAAGCCTTTGAATATTGTATAAAAGCAGGTATTGAGACTCTTTCAGAAAATTATCAAATATTCTTAGGAACATATGATCATGAAATGATATTGTATTATCAAGAATTTTTAAATAAAAAATTAATTAAAGCAGATTTAGTAGAATACGGTTTAAGAAATTATTATATTGAAAAAATATATCAAATGTTGAAGATGAAAAACGGGAAATATTATGTATATGGTTTCGCAAATAAATATATAGAAAAGAGTCAATACTCTATTTTAAGAGGCGAAATGTTATCAATTCTTCATTCATTAAATTTCGGGGTGTAAAATGTTTAAATTAAATTTTACAAGATGGATTGATTATAATACAATCGTTAAAAACCGCGCAATCTCTCTTTATAAAAGTGGATTAGATGAAATAATTGAAGAAAAATTAGTACCCGTAATTCGTAAATCAGCAAATGAAAAAGACCGTAAATTAAGATTTTGTTATTATTTAAAAGATAGTATTTATAATAGACCATTATTCTATTATGATTATACAGAAAATCAAACAATCAGCAGCTGTCGTTGTGATTTATGTAAAACATCAAATCAATGTCATCATATTATTTTTGGTATGATGAAAGAGAAAAATTACGATGAAGAAATGATTGAAAATCTATTTATTCAAGAAGAAGAAAGAATAAATGAAAAATTATTAGAAGAAAAAAGAAAAGAATATTTAGTTAAATTAAATCCTTTATTAGATGAATTCTCTGAATATGATCAATTATCATTACTTAATCCGGTTGATATTGAATTATATTTTGAAACTGCTCAACTTAAAAAAGGTGTAAATACCCTTTTATTATCATTTAAAATAGGTAATGATAAAAAATATGTTGTCAAAGACGTTGAAGAATTTCTAGTTGCGGTGAAAAATCAAGAAGTTGTTTCTTATGGACAAAAATTATCATTTAAACATTCACTTGAAAATTTTACGGAAAAAGGAAGAAAGATTTTATCTTTATTGATTAAAGCTTATGTAAGTACACCTAATTATAGTTTTTATAATATTTATGAAAAGAAGCATATTAAAGTTAATGAATTCATGTTAGATGAAATATTAGAAATATGTCAAAATAGTGTTGTTAAATTATATAATGAAGATTATATTGTATCACTTGATGAAATTAATTTAAGATTTAGATTAAATAAGAAATATGTCTTAGAAATAGAAGGATTTAATCCAGATACAGATTATATTTTTATTGGTAAAGAACAATGTTATTTATTTACTGATTCCGAAGTATATTTAATGAAATTATCACAAAATGATTTATTGCCATTATTAAAATTTGTTATTAAAAATCCAAATTTTAGTTTTAAATATACAAAAGATATTTTAACTAAAGATATTCTTTCAAGATTCTATCAAGAAATTGAAATAGATGAAAAGATAAAAGATGAATTTAAAGTAAAAGAATATAAAATAGAAGCATATTTTGATTTTGATAATGACTTTATTAAAGTAGAAAGTAAATATTATTGTGGTGATGAATTAATAACAGATATTAATAATGTTGATAAAAAAGAAGTAATTTCTCGTAAAATTGCAAAATATTTACATGTTTTAACAGCTCTTGGATTTAACGAGAAAGGATATTTAGATGATCCATTAAAAATCAAAGTCTTTTTAACAACTGATCTTTCTAGTTTAAAAGAAGTAGCTGATATTTATTTATCAGAAAGAATTAAAAGAACCCAAATTAAACAAATATCAAAAGTCAGAATGAATATTAGTTATAATGTTAATTTCTTAGAAATTAATGTTGAAAGTGATACTTATTCAGATGAAGATTTATATAAAATCATTAAAGCAATTCGTAAAAAGACAAAATATGTAAAACTTAGTGATAATGTTATTATTGAAATTGATGATGAAACAGCAAATGAATTATTAACAACGGTAGATGAATTTGGACTTGATGCGCATCATTTAACTAAATCACAAAAAGTACCTAGTTATCTTGCTTTAAAATTAGCAGATCGTAATTTGGATGTTGTACCTTATGAAGCAGATGAAAACTTTTCAAAGATGATTGAAGATATTGCAAATTATAAAAATGCTTTATTCTTACCTCCAGAAAGCTTAAAGGATATTATGAGAGAATATCAAATAACAGCTTTTAAATGGATGAAAACCTTAATAAAATATGGATTTTCAGGCATATTAGCAGATGATATGGGACTTGGTAAAACATTAGAAATGATATCGGTAATCTTAGATAGTGATATTGAAAAGCCTGTTTTAATTGTTTGTCCAAAGAGTTTATGTTATAACTGGAAGAATGAATTTGATAAATGGACTCCGTCATTAAAAGTAGTTAATGTTATTGGTTCAATTGTAGAAAGAGAACAGAGAATAAGTGATATTAAAAACGATAAAAAGGTTATTTATATTACTTCTTATGATAGCTTACGTAATGATATTGCATTATATGAAAATAAAGAATTCTCATTTATTATTTTAGATGAAGCACAATATATTAAAAATCATGGTACACAAAAAGCTCAATCAGTTAAATTATTAAAATCAATTCATCGTTTTGTTTTAACTGGCACCCCAATTGAAAATTCAGTTATTGATTTATGGAGTATTTTTGATTTCTTATTACCTAACTATTTAGGTAGTTATAATGATTTTAAACATGCAAATGAACAAAAGATTACAGTAGATAATGATAAGAAGGTTATCACTAGATTAGTTAAAAAAATAACACCTTTTATTCTTCGTAGAACAAAGAAAGATGTTATTAAAGATTTACCAGATAAAGTTGAAACAATGGTTTCTGCTACTATGGGAGCACAACAAAAAGCATTATATGATGCAGAATTATTATTTGCGAAAAACATGTTAAGTACTGCCGATAGTCAAATAGCTATTCTTGCAGCAATAACAAGATTAAGACAAATATGTGTTGATCCAGAATTGTTTGTTGAAAACTATACTGGTGGTAGTGCGAAAATAGAACAACTAATGGAAATGATTGATGAAAATATTAAAGAAAAACACCGTATTATTGTATTTAGTCAATTTACTAGTGTATTTAATAAAATATCTAATTTACTCAATAATAAGAAAATTAAACATTTTATTTTAACTGGTAAAACACCTTCTAAAGAAAGATTAGAATTAGCTGAAGAATTTAATAACAATGAAAATATCAAAGTTTTCCTTGTATCATTAAAAGCAGGTGGAACAGGATTAAACTTAGTAGGTGCTGATATTGTTATTCACTTAGATCCATGGTGGAATGTAGCTGCTGAAAATCAAGCAACAGACAGAGCTCATCGTATTGGCCAAAAACGTATTGTACAAGTAATAAAATTAATATGTGATTCAACGATTGAACAAAAGGTTATTGAATTACAAAATAGAAAATCAGAAGTAGTTAAACAAATAGTCGCTGATGATGATAGTTTAATTCAAAAACTTACTGCTGATGATTTAAAATTTATTTTAGAATAAACTCTATGGTATCCATAGAGTTTTATTTTATTTAAAGTAAAATTATCTAAAATATGATATAATAAATATAAGTGGTGAAAAAAATGAAAAATCTATTTAAATACTTTAAAAATTATAAAAAAGAAGTAATTCTCGCACCAACATTTAAATTATTAGAAGCCTTATTAGAATTATTAATTCCCATAATAGTTGCAAATATTATTGATAATGGTATAAAAAATAATGATACTACTTATATTATCAAAATGGTTATTTTAATGATTGGTTGTGGTTTAGTAGGATTAATATTATCTTTAATAGGACAATTTTTCTCTGCAAAAGCGGCAGTAGGTTTTTCTACTAAATTAAGAAGAGATTTATTTAAAAAACTACAAGAATTATCTTTTACACAAATTGATAATCTAGGTACTGCTAGCATGATTACAAGAATGACAAATGATGTTAATCAATTACAAACAGGTATTAATTTAACATTACGTTTATTCTTAAGATCACCGTTTGTTGTATTTGGTGCTGCTATTATGGCTAGTAGAATTGCTCCTCATGTTTCACATATATTCTTTATTACAATAGGAGTATTATCAATTATTGTATTTGGAATAATTTTAATATCATTACCAATGTATAAGAAGACTCAAGAAAACTTAGATAGTGTTTTAGAAAAAACATCTGAAAATTTAACTGGTTCAAGAGTAATAAGAGCATTTGCAAATGAGGAAACAGAAATAGAAAATTATAATATTTCAACTAAAAAATTAGAAAAACAACAAAACAAAGTAGGTAATTTATCTTTTTTAATGAATCCTCTTACTTATATAGTTGTAAATCTTGCAATAATATTGTTAATTAATCAAGGTGCTATTTTAGTATCAGCAGGAGTTATTTTACAAGGTACTGTTATTGCATTATATAACTATATGTCACAAATATTAGTTGAATTAATTAAACTTGCTAATTTAATTGTAACAATGACAAAGTCTATCGCAAGTGGTAAAAGAATTAATCAAGTGTTTGAAATTGATACTCATACTGATGTTTTAGAAAATACTAATAATCAAGAATTACCTTATTTAGTATTTGATAATGTATCTTTAACCTATAATATGTCTCAAGAAGCTTCATTAGAAAAAATTAATTTCAATTTAGAAAAAGGACAAATTCTTGGTATTATAGGTGGTACAGGAAGTGGTAAATCTAGTTTAATTAATTTATTATTAAGATTCTATGATGTAACTAGTGGTAATATTATTTTAGATAATCAAATTATTGAAAGTTATGATCCAATTCTTTTAAGAGATAAAGTAAGTATTGTTCCTCAAAAAGCTGTTTTATTTAAAGGAACTATTCGTAGTAATATCTTAATGGGAAAAGAAGACGCAACCGATGAAGAAATTATTGAAGCTTTAGAAATTGCTCAAGCAATTGACGTTGTTAATTCAAAAGGTGGTTTAGATGCGGTAGTTGAACAAAATGGACGTAACTATTCTGGTGGTCAAAAACAAAGACTTTCTATCGCAAGATCATTAATTAAAAAACCAGAAATTTTAATATTAGATGATTCGTCTTCTGCACTGGATTACGCAACAGATGCTAAATTAAGAATAGCTTTAAAGAATTTAGATTATCATCCAACTATTATCATTGTTTCTCAAAGAACGACTTCAATTGAACACGCAGATAAAATATTAGTATTAGATGATGGAGAACAAGTAGGATTTGATAATCATGATAATTTATTAAAATCTTGTGAAGTTTATCAAGAAATTTATTATTCTCAATTTAAAGGAGGTAATAAATAATGAATAAACAAACAATTAAGAATTTAATAAAATATATTAAAAAAGATTTAATTACTTTAATATTTGTTGTATTACTTTCAATTGTTTCAGTAGGTTTAACTATTTATGTTCCTATATTATTTGGTAAAGGAATTGATTTAATAATTGAAAAGAACAATGTTAATTTTGATGAACTTGTTAAAATATTAAAATTAGTTATTATATTAGTAGGAATAACATCAATTACTGATTGGATAATGAGAATATGTAATAATTCAATGACATATCGAATTAGTAGAAGATTAAGACAAGATGCATTTAAAAAGATTCAAAGTTTACCTTTATCTTATTTAGATGCTCGTCCTAGTGGTGAAATTGTTAGTGTTTTAATTAATGATATTGAACAATTAACAGATGGATTATTATTAGGATTTACTCAAGTTGTAACTAGTTTATTAACTATTATTGGAACATTAATTTTAATGTTATCAATTAATTGGTTAATTGCTTTAGTTGTTATTGTTTTAACTCCATTATCACTATTTATGGCTAAGTTTATTACTAGTAAAACTCATAAGTTCTTTGTTGAACAAGCTAAGATAAAAGGTGAATTAACTGGTTTTGTTAATGAAATGTTAAATAGTTTAAAGGTAGTAATTACTTATAATCATCAAGATGAAAATATGGAATCATTTGATTTAATGAATGATAAATTAGAAAAATGTTCTTTAAAGGCAATATTTTATTCATCATTAACAAATCCTTGTACAAGATTTGTTAATTCTGTTGTATATGCTTTAGTTGCATTATTCGGGTCTTTATTTGTTATTAATCCAATTTTAGGTTTAACTTTATCAATTGGTTTATTAAGTACATTCTTAAGTTATGCAAATCAGTATACAAAACCATTTAATGAAATTTCATCTGTTATTGCAGAATTACAAAATGCTTTTGTTTGTGCAAATCGTGTATTTAATATTTTAAATGAAGATGAAGAAATTAAATATGCTGAATCAAATATTAATGATGTAGAAGGAAATATTTTAATTAAAAATGTTGAATTCTCATATAATGAAGAACAAGAATTAATAAAAGACTTCAATTTAGAAGTCATTAAAGGTAAAAAAGTAGCAATTGTTGGACCTACAGGATGTGGAAAAACAACATTAATAAATCTATTAATGAGATTTTATGATGTAAAAAGTGGTACAATATATTTAGATAATCAAGATATTAGAAACATTAACCGACAATCCTTAAGAACTAACTATGGTATGGTTTTACAAGAAACATGGATAAAACACGCAAGTGTAAAAGAAAATATTATGATTGGTAATCCTTCAGCAACCATAGATGAAGTCATCACCGCATGTAAGAAAACTCACGCTCATAGTTTTATTAAAAGATTACCAAATGGATATGATACTATTATTAGTGATGAAGGAAATTTATCCCTTGGTCAAAAACAATTGCTATGTATTTCTCGTGTTATGTTGACACTACCTCCAATGTTAATATTAGATGAAGCAACTTCATCAATTGATACAAGAACTGAACTCAAGATTCAAGATGCTTTTAATACATTGATGGAAGGAAAGACATCATTTATTGTTGCTCATAGATTATCAACAATTAAAGAAGCAGATATTATAATTGTTATGAATAAAGGTAAAATAATTGAATTAGGTACTCATGAAGAATTATTATTAAAACAAGGTTTTTATTATAATTTATACAATGCACAGTTTGTAAAATAAATTAAATTAGTGTATAATTATTAGGAGGTTATATGAATAATAATCAAATATTTTTAGAACTATATAATCAACTTGATATAAAATTAAGAGAAAAATACAATGTTGGACCAACAGATGGTTCAGTTATAATGAGATATATTACAGAACTAAGAAATTCTAATTATCAAAAAATCATTCTTCGTGGAGATCAATTAGATGTAATTAGAAATTTAAGAAATGATTTAGTTCATAATTTAAAAATTGATAATTCGGATACATTTACAGTAAATGACAATGTAATTGAATTTTTAAAAGAAGAATTAGATCTTTTAGAACATCCTATTTTAGTATCAGATCGATATGTTGATATTAATAATGTTTATACAGCAGGTTTAAATACAATAGTTAAAAACTTAATTATGATTATGAAAGACCGTGGATATTCATATATTCCAATTATTGATGATAAAAATCATTTACTTGGAGCCTTCTCCGCATTATCATTAATGGATAGTTGGGTTAATAATCATAAAGTAACATTTGATAAAGATACAAAAGTAAGTGATTTAATTAACAATATTAAATTAGAATCTCATAATGGAAGATACTTTATGTTTGTTCCAATCAATGAAGAATTAGAAAAAGTAACTAATGAATACTTACAAAACGCATCAAAAGGAAGAAAACTTGCGTTGATATTCGTTACAAAAAACGGTAAAGCAAATGAACCTGTTTTAGGTATTCTTGCTCCATATGATTTATTGTACCGATAAGAAAGAGGAAATATGAAAAAAGATATAATTATTAAAATAATAAGTACAATAATATGTTTAGGCTTAATTGTTGGTGGATATTTCTTAATTAAGAATAAAGATAAAAATGAAGGCGGAACTATTACTATTATCTTATCAGATCCATTTAATGATTATTATAATGAAAAAACTATTGAGTTTAGTAAAAATCAAACATTAGAAGATATTATAAAATTAAATTATCAATGTGAAATTAATAATGGATTTTTATATAGTATCGAAGAACTTCATACAGCTGATGATTTTAGTACTTTTATTTATATTTATATTAATAATGCTGACGCAAGTGAAGGTATAAGCACATATTATCCACAAAATAATGATGTTATAAAGTTTGAAATTGTAGAATATTATGAATAATAACTTTAAAATAAAAGATATTGTTATTATATCTATTTTCACCGCTGTTTTATTTGTCCAAGAACAAGCACTTTCATTTTTACCTAATATTCAATTAACAGTTTTATTGCTTGTTTTATATTCGAAAATACTAGGTTTTAATAAAACAATTATTATTGTTCTTTTACATGTTTTATTAGATTCAATATTAGGAGGATTTAATATTTTATATTTAATTCCTATGTTAATAGGATGGATGTCGATTCCTATAATGATATCAACTTTATTTAAAAAAGTTGAATCTTCAATTGGTCTTGGAATAGTAGGAGTTATCGCAAGTGTAATTTATTCATGGAGTTTCATTTTTATTGAAGTTGTTGTGTTAAAGGGAAGTTTTACTGCGTATTTTATCGCTGATCTTCCTTTTGAATTACTACTTATGGGTAGTTCATTCTTATCGATTATTTGGTTGTATCAACCACTTTATAAATTGATTAATAAAATTTATCAATAACAAGGAGAAAAATATGTTAATACTTATAGGTCCTAGTGCGTCAGGAAAAACAGAAATTGTTAAGTTATTAATTAAAAATCATTCAATGGAAAAATTAGTAACTTATACAAGTAGAACGATGAGAATAGGTGAAGTAAAGGATAAAGATTATCATTTTATTGAAAAAGAAGATTTTGAAGAAAGAATAAAAAATAATTTTTTCTTTGAATATGTTGAATACAATGGTAATTATTATGGTACAGCTAAAGAAGATTTAACAAAAAACAAAGTTGTGATTTTAGAAAAAAACGGATTAAATCATTATGTTAAACATGTTAGAAATGAAATAACAATTGTTTATTTGAAATGTCAAGAAGAAGTTTTAAGACAAAGAATGATTAAACGTGGCGATGAAAAAGAAGTTATTATTAAAAGATTAGAAGGGGATAAAATTAAATTTGACTCTTCAATTGAAGAAGTAGCGGATTTAATAATGGACACTAGTTATACTGATATATTAGAAGATACAGAAAAGATTTATAACTTCTATCAAGAAAGGTTAAGAAATGAAAATATTAGATAGAATTATAATTATTATATTTACTATTTCTATTATTTTTTCAACAATCTGGACAGTGTCAATACCAACATTAAAAAATAAAAAGTATTATTTACATCGCTTTAATATTGATAATACAGTTCAAAATGTTGAATATACAGAAGAACAGTTAAGCATTATAACTGATAAAATATTAGATTATTTATTTAAAGATGGTGCTTTAGAATATGAAATTGATAGTGTTAATGTATTTGATGATGAATCAAAAAATTATTTATCAGTTTTAAAAAATACTTATATTATGATTCAAATTATCGGAACATTCGGATTCTTAATATCAATAGGATGTATTTGTTATATTTTATGGAGATTCACAACAATAAAAAAATATCTAATTAAATATGTAGGATTAACATTATTAAGTGTTGTTGTTATTATTATTGGATATATTTTAATACGTAGATCATTTGGTATACCTGAACAATACAGCAAGTCTTTTTTAGATGGAATGAGATATCATTATTATGAATTAATATATTCTTGGGATAGTTCTAAAATTAATAATATTCCTGTTGATAACAAATTATTAAATGCTATTTATAGTCCTTCTTGGACTAATCATATGATTATTAGAGGATTTATTAGTACTTGTGTTATTTTAATTCTTTGGTTTGGTCTTGCGGTAGTAATACAATTAAAAGGTAAAGAAATAGAAGATGAATTCGAAAAACTTAAAACCGAAGATTTTAATTCTTGATGAATTAAATATTACTTATCAAGTAAGAAGATTAAAAACAAAGAGAATAACATTAAAATTTAATAATGGAATATTACAAATAATCGTACCAAAGTACTATAATAATGAAAATATATTATTATTTATTGATAAACATTTAGAATGGATAAAAGAAAACTATCAAAAAGTTCAAAGTAAACAAAGACAATATATCGATGATGAAGACCTTTTATTATTAGGTAAAAGCTATAAAACAAAATATTATATTAATAAACATGAACAAGTTATTAAAACAATAGATACTTTAATCATTTATTCTTCAACAAAAGAAAGATCAAAAATTGTTTTAGAAAACTATATTAAAGAAACATCTGATCTTGTTTTAAATGAAATGTTAACTTATTGTTTTAATAAAATGAAAAATGTATTAAATAAATACCCTAAATTAATAATTAAACAATATAAATCAAGATGGGGAGCTTGTTGTCCAAGTAAAAATGAATTAATGTTAAATAAAACATTAATTCATTTAAGTGTTGATTTAATTGAATTTGTTATATGTCATGAATTAGCTCATTATGTTCATTTAAATCATAGTAAAGATTTTCATGAACTATTAAGAAGATATATTCCAGATGAAAAAGAAAAAAGGAAAAGATTAAAGAATTATAGTACAACATATAAATAAACAATGAATATAAAAAGTTCATTGTTTTTATTTTGGCTTAAAATAAATATTAAAAGTAAATTTAGTTAACTACTTTTTTCGACTTTTTTGATAATTATTTTAATTTTTAATATCTAATAAATATAAAAATATAAGATATAAAAGTAAAAATAATGTAAATATAAGTTTAAATTCATAGTTATTAATCAAAAGAAGTAAAAAATTGATATTTTTTGTCGATGAGTTTTTTTGCATATTTGTACAAAAAAGATCTAATATTTGATAAATTATTAGTGAAAGGGGGATATTGTATGGTAAAAGTACATTTAAAGAAAAATGCGGTTAACGCAAAACAAAAAGCTATTTTTCTACGTAGAAGAAGATTAGAAAAAGGTATGAAATTAGAAGAAGTTGCGGAGGGAATTTGTAGTGTTAGTTATTTAAGTAGAATTGAAAAAAATCAAGTAGAAGTTAATGAAGATTATTATAAAGCTTTATTTGAAAGGTTAGAACTTGATTATGATATTACTAATCAAAATAGAGAATATAATTATATAGTTGAAATTTTGATTAAATATCAACAAGGATTGTTTGATGAAATTCATAGTTTTGTTATTGAAATGGTGGAGAATAAATGTTATTTAGATATAGAGATTGAATTAATTCTATTATTTGATAATATTTTAAGAGGTGTTTTTGAAGAAGCTAAAAAGACAATGACATTAATTGAAACATATCATCATGGATTAAGTAATTCAGAACTTGCATTTTTTATGTTTTTAGTGGGATTATATGGATATAAAACTAATCAAATTAAAAAAACAATTCAACAGTTAGAAGTGTTAGAAAGAATGGAAATTGACGAAGAAGTTCTAAAATATAGTATTGTTGATTTAGGTATTTCTACTTATTATTTATCTGGTAATTTAAATAAAGCTTATTTAATGTTTTTAGATTTTAAAAATAATGCTTCAATTCATTTTTTTAATCGAAAAATCTTATTACATCAAATAGAAAGTATATCCTATATTAATATTAAATCATATGATGAAACAATTAAACAATTTGAAGAAATTAAAATGGGTATTGATTTAACTGATGAAGAATTAATTGATAGTTATGATTATCATATATCAATGTATTATTATAAGTATAATAAATACCAAGAAGCTATATCTTTATTATTAAATAGAAAGATGACTCCTAGATTAACTAGTGTTTTAACCGCAATTTGTTTAAAAAAGCCTAATGAGTATATTAATAATGAAAAGATTCAAAAAGCATTAAATATTCATTTTAATAAATATAATGAAATATATAAAGAATTTGTTGATTATTTTAAATTAAAAATGTCAGATACTTTAACATATAAATTATGGGATATTTTAAAAAGTAATTTAACAAAAGGTTATTTTTATGATCATTTTATCTATACGTTTAAAATAAAAGAACTTATGAGTTTAGGATTAAATTGTTCTAAACACAAAGAAACATTAAGAATAATAAATACAATATTTGAATCTATTGATAATATTAACTTTAAAAATGGAAAATAAGATAAATAACTACCAAAAATAAGAAAAAAATGTTATAATATATTAGGTGATAAAAATGGTTAAAACAAACAAATATTTAGATCAGTATCGAATTATTAATCAAAATAAAGAATTATTAGAAATTGAACAATATGGAATAGAAAACAATGTCCCAATTATTACAAAAGATTCTTTAGAAACTGTATTAACATTAATAAATGCTATATCAGCTAAAAAAATTCTAGAAATAGGAACTGCTATAGGATATAGTAGTAGTTGTTTTGTTATTAATAGTGATAGAAAAATTGATACTATTGAAAGAAATCAAGAAATGGTTAAGATTGCGGAAGAGAATATTAAAAAATTAAATCTTGAAAAACAAGTTAATATTATCTATAGTGATGCTTTAGAAATAGATAATGAATTGTTAAGTAAAGATTATGATGTTTTATTTATTGATGCAGCAAAAGCACAATCAATTAAATTTTTTAATAAATTTTCAAGCTTAGTTAAAGACGATGGAATCATTATTACTGATAATATCTTATTCCATGGATGTGTTGAAAATCAAGAAGGTTTAAGTAAAAATGTTAAAAATATGGTTAAAAAGATTGATGAATATAATAAATTTCTTTTTGAACATGAAGAATATGATACTTACTTTCTAGAATGTGGAGATGGCTTAGCCGTAAGTAAGAAAAAATGTCATTAGTAATAGAATTAAATAATATTTCAGAAATTAATAAATATAAAAATGAATCATTAATTGATACTTTTATTATTGGTATTGATAAATTATCATTAGATAGTAAATTAAAATTAGATGTTTTAAAAACTAAAGAAGTTATTAAAAAAATTAAAAAGATTAATAAATTTGTTTGTCTTAACTGTACGAAAATATTTCATGAAAATGAATTAGAAGAAGCAAAAGAAATACTAGATCAAATAGGGTATGAAAATATTGATTTTGTTTTATTTTCCGATTTAGGATTTTATCAAACATTTAAAGATAAAATCAAATGTATTTATTACGCACCAACATATCTTACTAATAGTAAAGATATTGTTGAATATCAAAGTATTTTTGATAATGTTGTTGTTTCTAATCAAATAAATATTGATGAATTAAATAATATTGTTGAAAAGATAAGTGAAAAAGTATATATTGATGTATTTGGTAGAAATGCAATTTTTTACTCAAAAAGAGAACTGTTAACTAATTATTTTAAATATAAAGAAAAAAATAATAATCCTAAATCAAAGAATTATTATTTAATTGAAGAATATCGTGATGAAAAATATCCAATAATAGAAGATGAATATGGTTTTCATTTATATGAATATGGCTTTTATTATTTATTAGAAGAATTAAATGATAAATTAATTAATAATGATTTAATTATTCATACTAATTTTTTAAATAAAGAACAAAGTAGTAAAGTAATTAATGTATATTTAAAATATTTAAAACATGAATATGATTTAAATTATTCTTTAGAAGTATTAAAATCATTAGGCCTTCCTTTATATAAAGGAGCCTATGATATGAAAACTGTACTTTTAAAAAGTGAGGTGAAAACAAATGCGTAAAGTTGAGTTGTTAGCACCCGCTGGTAATTTAGAAAAAGCGAAGATTGCGTTATTGTATGGAGCTGATGCGGTATATGTAGGAGGAAAACAATTTAGTCTTCGTGCAAGAGCTTCTAATTTTACAATTGAAAATTTAGAAGAATTAGTTAAGTTTGCGGATAAAATGAATAAAAAAGTATATGTTACTACTAATATTATTCCTCATGATGAAGATTTAAATGGTTTAGAAGAGTATTTATTACAATTAGAAAAAATAGGTGTTACCGCAATTATTACTTCTAGTTTACATATTATTAAAACTGCTTTAAGAATAACTCCTAAATTAGAAGTTCATCTAAGTACGCAAATGTCTACTACTAATTCAAAAACAATTGAATTTTATCAAAATTTAGGTGTTAGTAGAGTTGTATTAGGTAGAGAAGTTAGTTTAAATGAAATGAAAGATATAGCTAATAAATCAGAACTTGAATTAGAGGTTTTTATTCATGGTGGAATGTGTGTTAGTTATTCAGGTAAATGTGTTTTGAGTAATCATTTAACAATGAGAGATGCAAATAGAGGTGGATGTGCTCATTCATGTAGATGGAACTATCATTTATATCAAGGAAGTAAAAAAATTAATAAAAAAGGTCAATTCTTTAACATGGGATCTAAGGATTTAATGGCATTAGAATTTATTCCTGATTTAATTGATTTAAATATAGCTTCATTAAAAATTGAAGGTAGAATGAAATCTGCTTATTATTTAGCAACTATTGTAAGATGTTATCGTAAAGCAATTGATTTATATTATGAAAAACATTCATTAACAAAAGAAGAAATCCAAGAATTAATAATAGAAATAAACAAAGCTGAAAATAGACAAACTAGTTTTGGTTTTTATAGAGGTAAAACAACAATTGAACAACAATTGTTTGATACAAGAGATGAATGTCCTACAAAAGAATATGTTGGCTATATTTTAGATTATAATAAAGAAACAAAGGTTGCTCTTGTTGAACAAAGAAATTATTTTCAAATTGGTGATGTTCTTGAATTCTTCGGACCTAATTTAGAAAATACAAGGATGAAATTAGAAAAAATGAAGGACGCAGAAACCTTAGAAGAATTGGATGTTGCAAGACATCCTTTACAAAGAATATTAATTGAAGTTCCATTTGAAGTACATAAAGATGATATGATTAGAATGGTTTTATTAAAATCTTAAAGTACTTGCAAAAATGATGTATTTTTGGTATAATAGATACAGTTTAAAAATGAAAAGAGGGAATGTATGGCAAAGAAATATTATGTAACAGCTGAAGGGTTAGAACAATTAAAGAAACGTTTAGCTGAGTTAAAAGAAGAAGAAGCAAAAAATATAGTTGCTTTACAAGAAGCAAGAGCACAAGGTGACTTATCTGAAAATGCTGACTATGATGCGGCAAGAAATGAACAAGCTAGAATTGCTGGTGAAATTAAAGAAATCGAAGAACATATCGAAAATGCTGAAATCATCAGCGCTGAAGAAGGTAATAACCGTGGTAAATTCATTAAAGTAAAATTCTTAGATGAAGAAGATGAAGAAGAATATCAATTAGTAGGTACAATTGAAGCTGACCCTATTAATGGTAAAATTTCTGATGAATCTCCACTTGGAAAAGCAATTCTTACTTCAAAAGTTGGCGATGTTGTATTAATTAGAACAGAAGATGGTACTCAATTTGAAGTTCAAATTATTTCAATTAGAGAACCTAAAGAAGAAACTAAAAAGAATGCAAAAAGTAAAAAATAAAATAGCTATTATTTGTGCTTTATCAAGAGAAATTGAAGCGGTAAAAAAAGAGTTTGAATTTACTAAAGAAATAAAATTCTTAGATTACAAATTTGAAATTGGAACTATTAATGATAAAGAATTGATTCTATGTCAATTAGGTGTAGGAAAAGTTAATGCGGCAGTATTTACTAGTATTTTGATTAATCAATTTAATCCAGATTTAATTATTAATGTTGGTATTGCAGCAGGATATGCAGATTATCTGAAAACTCTTGATGTTGTTGTAGCAGAAGGAGCTTTATATCATGATTGCGATATGACACCTATATCTAATGTTTCGTATGGTCAAATTGAAGATTTACCATTAGTTTTTCCAGCTAATTTTGATGTTAAAGCATGTTATGATAAAATTAAAAACGAAACAGATTCAGTTTATTTAGGCTTAATTGCAACAGGAGATCAATTTGTTGCAGATTATCAAAAAGAAAAAGAAAAGTTTGATCAATATTTTTCTGATTTAAATATTCTTGCAATCGATATGGAATCTGCTTCAGTAGCTCATGTATGTTATTTATATAATAAACCTGTTTTAATTATACGATCAATATCTGATTGTCTTGCAAGTCCTACTAATCAATTTGATTATTTAGAGTTTGCTGATAAGGCATCATTAACATCTGCTAAGTTATTAAAAGTATTATTGAAATAAAAAAATCCGCTATTGCGGATTTTTATTTTATTAAATCATTAACAACTTTAGCTGCAATTAGTAATCCTCCTGTGCTAGGAACAAAACTAATGCTGGAAATTGTATTTGTTTGATTATATTCTTTATGAGGAATTTCTGTTGAGAATAGAACAGGTAAATGATTAATATTCATATCACGTAGTTTTTTTCTCATTACTCGTGCAAGAGGACAATTTGTTGTTTTAGAAATATCAGTTATAATTAATTTACTAGGATCTAGTTTATTTCCTGTGCCCATTGATGAAATAATTGGAATATTATTATCAATGGCTTTTTTAATTATTAACAGTTTTGCGTTAACATCATCTACCGCATCAATAATATAATCAATATTTTCAAATGATATTTGATTAATAGTAATTTCATCGATTTTAATTTGATGTGTATTGATAATAATATGAGGATTAATATCTAGTGAACGTTCTTTTCCAACTTCAACTTTAGGTTTATCAATTGTTGAATGTAAGGCAAGTAGTTGTCGGTTAATGTTAGTTTCATCGATTTTATCAAAGTCAACTATTGTGATTTCTTTAATTCCAACTCTAACTAGTGCTTCAAGGGTATATGATCCTACTCCACCGATACCGAAGATAATTATTTTAGAGTTGAATAGTTTTTCTTGATTTTCTTTTCCGATTAATAAAATGTTTCTTTCAAATTGTTTCATATCGACCTCTTAAATTATTGTTTACTTTATTATATCATAATTTGTTAATAATCTTTTAAATATAAATAAAGTTTTGTTAAAGCTCTTTTTTCAATACGTGATACATAGCTTCTGCTAATTTTCATTTTTTTCGCAATCTCTCGTTGGGTTTCAATAGGTGTATTATTAAGTCCGAATCTTCTTGTGATAATATCTAATTCTCGATCTGTTAGTAAGTTTAGGGCTTCGTGTATTTTATCATAGTATTCTTCTTTTAGAAGCTTTGTTGTTGGTGTTGGACTTGGATCTTCAATTATATCGTATAAAATGATTTCATTTCCTTCTTTATCTTCACCAATTGGAGAATATAGTGACGTAACGTCTTTATGTTTTTTAAGACTTCTTAAATACATTAAGATTTCATTTTCAATACATCTTGCGGCGTATGTTGCGAGTTTAGTGTTTTGAGAAAAGTTATATGAATCAATTGCTTTAATTAAACCAAATGATCCAATTGATAAAAGATCATCTTTATCTATTTTTGTGTTTTCAAATTTTTTAACTATATGCGCAACAAGACGAAGATTATGTTCTATTAAAATATCTCTTGCTGAAAAGTCTTTATTTTTCCAAAGATTTAAGTATTTTTCTTCATCAACAGGTGATAATGGTTCAGGAAAACTTTGTGAATTTATTGATCCTAAAAGAGGAAATAAAAAGAAAATTAAGAGGTTAAACATTTAATACTCCTTTCATTAATAAATAGACAAAACAAAGATTTTTTGATATAATAATTATATAAAGGGTGAATTGTATGATAAAAAAATATATTCCTACAGATGTTTACAATAATGTCTTTGAAATACCTTATAGTGAATTATATGCAAAAGGTAAAAAAATAATACTTTTTGATTTAGATAATACTTTGATTTCATATAATGAAAGTGTTCCAAGTCCTGAATTGTTAAAATTAAGAAATGATTTAAAAGAACTTGGGTATTTAGTTTATATTTTATCTAATAATAAAATAAGTAGAGTTAAGAAATTTAATGATGTTTTTTTAGCTGATGGATATGCTTATAAATTATATAAACCATTTAAATATAGAATGAAAAAGTTTATTAAAAAGAGTATTTTAAACGATAATATAAAGTTAGAAAATATCTTATTTATCGGTGATCAATTATTAACAGATACTGTATGTTGTAATAAAATTGGAATAGATATTTATTTAGTTAAAACAATAGATCGTAGTTCACAAAGCATTTTTATCACAATTAACCGTAGTAGAGAAAAAAGAATTATTAAAAAAATAGCTAAAATAGATAATGTTTTATCAGAAAAAATTGCAAATATAACAAAAAAAGAAGGAATAGAAAATGAGTAAATGTATAGGTTGTGGGGTTAAATTACAAAGCACTGATCCTTTAAAAAAAGGATATTTACCTGAAATTGTTATGTTAGAAAAAGGTGAAGAAGTATATTGTAAAAGATGCCATAATATAAGAGCACATAATACAAGATATGAGAGAGAAAATAATTTTAATGATTATTTTAATAAGATAAAAATTATTAAAACTAAGAAAGCGTTAGTGCTTTTAATGATTGATATAATGGATATTTATGGGGGTTTTATTCCTAAATTAAGTGAAGCAATCGGGGATAACAAACTAGTTATTTTGATTAACAAAGTTGATGTTATGCCTAAAAGCATTAAGCTTCAACATGTTGAAACAAGAGTAAGAGAAATTGCAAGAACGCATCAATTAAATGTAGAAGCGGTATTGATGATTAGCTCTAAAAATAAAAATAATATTAATAAAGTAGTGGAAAAAATCGCTAAGCTAAAAAGACCGTTTAAGGGTAAAAAGAAGTATGTTAATGCATTTGATGACTGTTATGTTGTTGGTTGTGCAAGTGTTGGAAAGTCAACTTTCTTAAACGCGGTTAGTGAACTTTACTTAAATGATAAGAAAAATAGATTGACAACTAGTGATCAATTTCAAACAACAATGGATTTTATTAAAATACCACTTGATCAAAATGATTATATTATTGATACTCCAGGGATTGTTAATACAAAATCTTTTGGAGCTTATTTAGATTATGATTCAGTTAAAATTCTTACTCCTCATAGTTATCTAAAACCAAGAACTTATCAACTAAATAATGATCAAACTATTTTCTTAGGTGGTTTAGTTCGTATTGATTTTCTTGAAGGAGAAAAGATTAGCTCTTCATTTTATGTTTCGAATGATTTGTATTTGCATCGTACTAAGAGAGTTAATGCTGATAGTGTTTATGAAAAAAATAAATTATCATTATTAAAACCTCCTCTTACAGAAAAAGAACTTGATTTGTTAAATCCAAATAAAGAATTAGTCTTTGAAAATAATTCTGAAGTAAAAGATTTATTTATATCAGGTGTTGGTTTTATCCATATTTCAGGTGAAAATGTAAAAATTAAAGTATCGTTATTTGAAGAAATAAATGTATTTTGGGAAGATACTATTATATGATTAAAAGAATAGAAGATTTTGTGTGTGATAAACTAAAAGATCATCAAGACCGATTAACTCATACTTATGGTGTTGTAAGTATGGCGTTGGAATTGAATAGAGTGTTTAAATTAGGTCTTAATGAAGATAAAATAAAAATAACTTGTTTATTACATGATGCGTGGAAATATTTATCTTATGAAGAGTCAAAAGAAATATTGATTAAATATGAAAGTAAAAATATGTGGAATAAAATAAAAAATGTTCCTAGTATTTGGCATGGATATGTCGGTGCAATCCTAGTTAAATCTGAACTTGGTATTGAAGATTCGGATATTATTTCTGCAATTAGATATCATTCTACGGGAAAGGTAAGAATGAGTATGTTACAAAAGATCGTTTTTATGAGTGATTATATTGAAATAAATCGTAAAGGTGCTAATTTTGTAACCGCAAGAGAAGAGGTTTTTAAAGATTTTAATAAGGGTCTTGTATATATTTTAAAATCTAGTTATGAGTATTTAACTAATAATAATTATGAAATATATCCTGATACATTAAAAATTCTTAAATATTATGAAGGAGAAATAAATGAGTAAAAAGGTATTAGATTTTGTTTTAAAAACATTAGATAAAGCTGTTGTTACTGATATTGCGGTATATGATATGAAAGATTATACTCCTTATTATGACTGGTCAGTTATTTGTAGTGTTTCTAATTCAAGACAAGGTAATGCGGCATTAAGTTATTTAAGAAAAGATGCAGATGAACTTATGTTAAATGTTCGTTGTTCGACTGTGCTTGCTGATACAAGATGGTTCTTAGTTGACTTAGGTAGTGTTGTTGTTCATATTTTTGTTTCAGATGAAAGAGAAAGATATAATTTAGATGGTATTTATTCTGATCATTTAGTTGAAAGAGAATAAAACATATTTATCTAATTTCGACATATAATTAATAGAGGTGATATGTTGAAATTATCGGAATTTAGTTTAAAAGATGTTATTGATGATAATACTGGTAATAAGCTAGGAAGAATCATTGATTTAGAGATAAATCAGGATAATGGTAAAATTGAAAGTATTATTGTTGGTAAAGGTTTTAGATTTATTAATTTAATAACAAGTAAAGAATTAATTGAAATTCCTTATGAAAATGTGTTAAAAAATGGCAATGATGTTATTGTTGTTGAAGTGCCAAAAATAAAAAAAGACAAAACAGTAGAAAATAAATGAAAATAAAGTTATAATATAGTTACTAAAAAATATAATAAAAAAAGAAAGAGGATAAAAAATGAAATACGTTCCAAGTTTAGAACCTAGTTTTATGCCAATGGCAGTAGAATTAAGAAAGTTTAAAGAAAAAGCAACAGTGCCTTTTGCAATTTGTGTTGAAAGACAAAAAGGTTATCGTTATCGTTATGATTTAAATATTTTAGAAAACAATTTTGAAGAAAATGTTAAAATGTTAGAAAGAGTTATTAAAAGTATTCTTTGGGTTGTTGGAGGATATAAAATCTATTTAGGTGGCGATTTAAAAGTTGCAGAAGAAATGAAAAAAGTTTTCTCTTTAGATGGAAGAAGAGCTTTTGATGTAGACTTTATGAGTAATGTATATGATCAACCATTTGAAGTATTTGTTACTTCTTTAGAAGAAGTTCCTGCTTCTGTTGATGCATCACTTCCTGCTGGTGGACATTTAGAAGGATGTCGTATTGGTTTTGATGCTGGTGGTAGTGACCGTAAGGTTAGTGCTGTTGTTGATGGTGAAGTTATTTATAGTGAAGAAGTTGTTTGGTTCCCTAAAACTAATTCTGATCCTAATTATCATTATGAAGGCATTTTAGATAGTTTTAAACGTGCAGCTGCAAAAATGCCAAGAGTTGATGCAATTGGTGTAAGTAGTGCTGGTATTTATATTGATAACGAAGTAAGAGTTGCTTCATTATTTATTAAAGTTCCAAAGGAAATTTATAATGAAGGTGTTCGTAATATTTATAAAAAAGCTGCTGCTGAAATTGGTGATGTACCACTAGAAGTTGCAAACGATGGTGATGTTACTGCGTTAGCTGGTGCTATTAGCTTAAAAGAAGGCCGCGTTTTAGGTATCGCAATGGGTACTAGTGAAGCTGCTGGTTATGTAAACAAAGATGGTAACTTAAATGGTTGGTTATCAGAACTTGCTTTCGTGCCTGTTGATTATAACGAAGGAGCTATGGAAGATGAATGGAGTGGAGACTACGGATGTGGTGTTAAATACTTCAGCCAAGATGGTGTTATTAAATTAGCTGGTTTTGCTGGAATTAAATTAGATGAAAATCTTTCTCCTGCAGAAAAATTAAAAGTTGTTCAAGGATTAATGAAAGAAAATGATCCTCGTGCAAGAGCTATTTATGAAAATATTGGTGTTTATTTAGGTTACTCTATTGCTTATTATAGTGAATTCTATGATATCAAACACTTATTATTACTTGGACGTGTAACAAGTGGTGAAGGTGGCGATATTATTATCGCTAAAGCTGATGAAGTATTAAAAGCAGAATTCCCTGAATATAAAGATGTAGTTATTCAAACTCCAGATGAATGGACTCGTCGTGTAGGTCAAAGTATTGCTGCTGCTTCTTTACCTGAAATGAAATAATGAAAATTGAAGTTTTTTGTGATCATTTTAATAATGCAAATACTTATTTAATAACTGATAATGAATTTGCGGTTGTTATTGATCCGGCTAATAATCTTAAAATACTTGATAAATATATAGGTGATTTAAAATTAATAGCAGTACTTTTAACTCATGGGCATTATGATCATTTTAAAGAATTAAGAAGATTATTAAAAAAACATGATGTTTTATGTTATATGCATAAGGAAGCTTATAAGAAAATTAATGATGTAGAGTCTAGTTTTGCATATGCTTTTGGATGTAATGAATTAACTAAAATAGAAGAAAAAAATTGTGTTTTTGTTAGTGATAATCAAATAATTAATATTGGTAACTTTTTAATTAAAGTACATTATTTACCAGGACATACAAATTGCTGTCTAACTTATGAAATAGAAAATAGTTTATTTGTTGGTGATGTTGTTTTTGCAAATTCAATAGGCCGAACTGATTTAACTACTGGTAATAGTGTTTCGATGATGGAAAGTTTAAAGTTTTTTAAAAAATTAAAAAAAGATTATATTATTTATCCAGGCCATGATGAAAGTAGTACAGTTAATAAATTGTTTAAAGAGAATCCTTATTTTAAAAATGTATAAAAGATTAAAAAATGAATATAATAATAAAGGATATAATCATTGTTTTGATTATATCCTTTTAAATTTATTTAAAATTTTAGCACTTTACACTTGACAGTGCTAAAATAATGTGATATAATATTAGCGGTTAAATTAAAAGAGTGCTAGGAGGTATGAGATGATAACAAAGCGTCAAGTGTTAATTCTTGTTGCAATAGTAGAAGAATATGTTAAAACTAATGAACCAGTTGGTTCTGTTACTTTAACTAAAAGAGAAGATTTAAATTATTCTTCAGCAACAATTAGAAATGAAATGGCTACATTAGAAGAACTTGGTTATTTAGAAAAAACACATACTTCTAGTGGAAGAGTTCCTTCTGAAAAAGGATACAGATTATATGTTGAAGAAGTTATGAAAAGAGAAAAAGATCATGAAATGAGCTATCCAATTATTGATGAAATCTTTAATCGCCCGGATATTTCAAGCAGTGAAGCTATTAATGAATCAATGAATCTTTTTACTGATTTAACTAATTATGCTTCAATTGTTCTTGGTAAAACAGCTATCAACGCAAGAATAAAGAAAATTCAATTAATAGAATTAAAATATCCTAATGCGTTAATAATTATGGTTACTGATCAAGGACATGTAGAAAATAAACGTATTAAAATCCCTGAAGGATTTAAATATAGTGATATTGAAAAAGTTATTAAAGCATTAGATGAAATTTTACATAATGTTTTATTTAGTGATATTGAAAAAGTTATTTCTAATGGCGAATTTGATGAAAAATTAAAATACTATATGAATTATCATGAAGAATTAGTTTATGCTTGTTTAGAAATATTTAAAGATATGGTATCTGATAAATATCAATTAAGTGGTAAATATAATATTATGTCTCAACCTGAATTCCAAGACGTTGAAAAAGCAAAGGAATTCTTAGATGCGATTGAAAGAAAAGATATTATGCGAATAGTTAGTAGTGATCGTAGCGGAATTACTATTAAAATAGGTCAAGAAAATGAATTGAAATTCTTAAAAGATTGTACTGTTATTACAGTACCTTATGAAGCATCAGATGGTACTATTGGTGCGATATCAGTATTTGGACCTACAAGAATGGAATATAGTAAAGTAATTTCTCTACTTGAATATATCGCAATGTATATTAAAAAAGTAATATAGGAGGAAGTAATTTTGGTAGAAGAACATAACCGCTATAAGGAAGAAGAAAAAGAATTAGAAGAAGAAATGAAGGAATCTGTTGAAAAAGAAGAAACTTCTAAAGAAAATAAAGACAATAAGAAAAAGAATAAAAAAGAAAAAAATAAAAAAGAAGAAAAAGTTGAAGTTGAAACTGAAGAAGAAGTTGTTGAAGAAGTAATAGATGAAAAATATGAAGCTTTAATGACTGAAATAGCTCAATTAAAAGATAGTTTATTAAGAAACCAAGCAGAACTTGAAAACTTTAAAAGAAGAACAAATGAAGAAAGAATTAAAGAAAGAAAGTATGCGTTAAAGGATTTCTTACTTGAATTAATAAGTGTTATTGATGTTTTAGAAAACGCAATAAATGTTAAAACAGATGACGAAAAAGTACAAAAATTTTTAAAAGGTTTTGTTATGATTAACGTTATGTTTAAACAAATTCTTGAAAAAGAAGGAGTTGTCAAAATTGAAGCGTTAAATAAACCATTTGACCCTAATTACCATAACGCAATTGAAATGGTACAAGTAGAAGGGGTTGAAAGTAATATTATTACAGAAGAATTACAAGCGGGTTACATGTATAAAGACCGCGTATTAAGACCTAGCATGGTTAAAGTAAATCAATAAATTAGGAGGATTTAAATTATGGGAAAAATTATAGGTATTGACTTAGGTACAACAAATTCATGTGTTAGTGTTATGGAAGGTGGAGAACCAAAAGTTTTAGTAAATGCAGAAGGTAGTAGAACTACTCCATCTGTTGTTGCTTTTAGAAATGGCGAAATTACAGTTGGTGAAAGTGCTCGTCGTCAAGCAGCTACTAACTTAGATACAGTATTCTCTATTAAGAGACATATGGGTACTGATTATAAAGTAACTATTAAATCTACAAATAAAGCTTATACACCTCAAGAAATTTCTGCTATTATCTTACAAAACTTAAAAGCTACTGCAGAAGCTTATTTAGGTGAAAAAGTTACTGAAGCTGTTATCACAGTTCCTGCTTATTTTAATGATGCAGAACGTCAAGCTACTAAAGATGCAGGTAAGATTGCTGGTTTAGATGTTAAGAGAATTATTAACGAACCAACAGCTGCAGCTCTTGCGTATGGTATTGATAAACAAGATAAAAAAGAACAAAAGATTTTAGTATATGACCTAGGTGGAGGTACATTTGACGTATCTATTCTAGAACTTGCAGATGGTACATATGAAGTATTATCAACTGCTGGTAATAACCGTTTAGGTGGAGATGACTTTGATAACGCGATTGTTGATTATTTAACAAAAGAGTTTAAGAAAAATTCTGGTGTTGATTTAACAAATAATAAATCAGCAATGTTTAGATTAAAAATGGAAGCTGAAAAAGCTAAAAAAGAATTAAGTAATATGAGTAATACTGATATTAATTTACCATTTATTTGTATTGATGAAGATAATAATCCAGTTCACTTTGAAATGTCTTTATCAAGAGCAAAATTTGAAGAATTAATAAGAGGTCGTTTAGATGAAACTATTAAACTTGTTCGTCAAGCTTTAAGAGATGCGAAATTAAGCGCATCTGAACTTGATCAAGTATTATTAGTAGGTGGTTCAACAAGAATTCCTGCAGTTCAAGAATTAATTCGTCGCGAATTAAATAAAGAACCTAACCGTAGTATTAACCCTGATGAAGTTGTTGCGATGGGTGCTGCTATCCAAGGTGGTGTTCTTGCAGGTGATGTTAAAGACGTATTATTATTAGACGTTACTCCATTATCACTTGGTATCGAAACTTTAGGTGGAATTTGTACTGTATTAATTAAACGTAATACTACTATTCCTACAACTAAATCTCAAATTTTCTCTACTGCAGCTGATAATCAACCTGCTGTTGATATTCATGTTTTACAAGGTGAAAGACAAATGGCAGCTGATAATAAAACATTAGGCCGTTTCCAATTATCTGGTATTCCTCTAGCTCCTCGTGGTGTTCCACAAATTGAAGTTAAATTTGATATTGACGCAAATGGTATCGTTCATGTTAGTGCGAAAGATTTAGGTACAGGTAAATCTCAAACTATTACTATTACTGGTGGTAGTGGATTATCTGATGAAGAAATTGATCGTATGGTAAGAGAAGCTGAAGAAAATGCTGCATCAGATAAAGCTAAGAAAGAAGAAGCTGAATTACGTAATAATTGTGAACAAATTATGTTCGCAATTGACAAATCTATTGCTGATTTAGGTGATGAAGTAACTGAAGCAGAAAAAACAGCAGTTGAAGAAGCTAAAGCTGAATTAAAAGAAGCTTTAGAAGGAAATGATATTGAATTAATTAAAACTAAGAAAGAAGCATTAGAAAAAGCGGCTCACAGTATTGCGGAAAAAGCATATCAAAAAGTTCAAGCTGAACAATCAGCACAACAAAATGCTGATCCTTCAGATGATACTGTAAATGCTGATTACGAAGATGTTGAAAAATAATCATAAAACATTTTAGAAAAGAGGTCGCTTATGGCTACTAAAAGAGATTATTATGAAATATTAGGGGTTTCTAGAGATGCAACTCAGGAAGAAATAAAAAGAGCATATCGTGCTCTTGCGAAAAAATATCATCCTGATGTTTGCAAAGACCCTAACGCAAACGAAAGATTTGCAGAAATACAAGTTGCTTACGATTGTTTGAGTGATGAAACAAAACGTCAAAATTACGATCGATACGGAACAGAAGAACCAGGTAATTTTAATGGTTCATCAGGCGGCTATGGCGGTGAAGGATTTGGTGGATTTGGATTTGATGATATCTTTAGCTCTATTTTTGGAGGAGGAAGAAGTTCTTCAAGAGGTTCTTCCTTAAGAGGTAGAGATATTCAAACATCTGTTACTATTACTTTTGAAGAAGCTTGTTTTGGTGTTAAGAAAAATATTAATGTAACAAGATTTGAAGAATGCGAAAACTGTAAAGGTAAAGGCGCAGAAAAAGAAGAAGATATTATAAAATGTCCTAAATGTGCAGGACGTGGTCGAGTTTTAATGGAACAAAATAGTATATTTGGAACAATTAGAACTGAAGCGGAATGCCCTGGATGTCGAGGAACAGGTAAAAAGATTAAAAATCCTTGTCCTAAATGTAATGGACTTGGAAGAAGTAGAAGAAATGCTACTATATTAGTTAATATTCCAGCTGGTATTGATGATGATCAAGTTATTCGTAAAAGTGGAGAAGGCGAGGCAGGAATTCAAGGTGGAGCTGCAGGGGATTTATTAGTAAGAGTAAATGTTAAAGAACATGAAATATTTGTTCGTGATGGTAATGATATTTATTTAGAATTACCAATAACATTTAGTCAAGCAGCACTTGGTGCGACAATTCAAATTAAAACTATTCATGGTCTTGTTAATATGAAAATACCAGCAGGTACTCAAACTGGTACTAAATGTAAATTAGCAGGTAAAGGTATTGAAAGTAAAGTTAACGGTCGTACAGGCCATCAAATTGTTACAATTAAGATTGTTACTCCTACTAATTTAACATCTACTCAAAGAAATCTTTTTGAACAATTGTCAAAGACTGATGAATCAAGAGGAAATAGTTTCTTTGATAAAGTATGGAAATTCTTTAAAAAATAGATTCTTATGAATCTATTTTTTTTATAAATATGATATAATATTTTTAAAATACTAGAAAGAGGATTTGTATGAAAAAAATATTATATTCTATTTGTTTATTAGTTATAATTTTAAGTTTTGTTGGATGTAAAAATAAATGTAAAGGTGATAAAATACCAACATTTGAAATAGAGTCAGTAGAACCATTAGAAATTGGCGAAGAAATAAAATTAAAAATAACTACTGATTGTGAAAATCCAACATTAGAATACAAAAGTTCTAAAGAAGAAGTGATTAAAGTAAATGAAGAAGGAGTGCTTACCGCAATTTCTTCAGGCATATCAAATATTACTGTTTATCTTTATTTTAATGATCAAAAATATGAAAAGACTATTGAAATTAAAGTATTAGAACCAGTCATTCCACCTCATGAACATACTGCATGTAGTGAATGTGGATTATGTACTGATGAAAATTGTCCTGATGAAGAATCAAAATGTTTAGGACATGAAGTAATTGTTCCTCCACATGATTGTAATATGTGTAAATCTGATTGGATACCTGTTGGAGAAGTAGTTTGTGAAAAACCAATTACTTATCAAATTATTTGTAATGAGTGTGAAAGAGTTTTAGAAGAAAAAGTTGTTACTTTTGAACATAACTATGAAAGTGAAGTAATTAGTGTAAAAACGTGTACTGAAAATGGAGAAGTGAAATATACATGTTCAATATGTGAAGATTCTTATTCAACTAAAGAAATTGCAGAAGGTCATAAAAAAAGTGAAATTGAAATTCTTAAAGCTGCTACTTCTAATACATTAGGAACTAAGGTTATTGGATGTGAAAATTGTGATTATGTTTATAAAGAATTTCAATATGTTGATAATGCATATCATGCAAATGGTAAATTAAGTGTTAGAGGATCTGATTTGGTAAATCAAAATGGTGAAAAATTTCAATTATTTGGATTAAGTACACATGGATTACAATGGTTTAGTAAAGTTGTTAATTTTGATACATTCTGTGAAATTCAAGAAAATTTTGGTAATAATGTATTTAGATTAGCTTTATATACTGATGAAGATGGATATTGTGATGGTTCTGCAAGTAAAAAAAAACAAATGTTAGAAACATTACAAAGAGGTATTGATATTGCGACTGAATTAGGATTATATGTAATTGTTGACTGGCATATGGTAGGAGCTGAAAATGTTTTAGATAAAAATCCATTAACTTATTTAGAAGAAGCAAAAGAATTCTTTAGTTATATTTCTGAATATTATAAAGATCAAGACAATATTTTATATGAAATAATGAATGAACCTAATGGTTCTACTACATGGGCTGATTGTAAAAAATATGCAAATGAAGTTATTCCTTGTATTAGAAAAAATACTGATGCGGTAATATTAGTAGGTAATCCTAAATGGACAGCTGATTTAAATTCAGTAATGGCAGATCCACTGGTTGGATATGAAAACATTATGTATACATACCATTTTTATGCAGCTGATCATAGTAGTACAACACAAGTAGTAAAAGCATATGATAGTGGATTCCCTGTATTTATTAGTGAATTTGGTTTTATGGAATCTTCAGGTGATGGTAATATTAGTGAAACTAATGGTGATAAATGGAAAAAAGTTTTAGATACAAGAAATATTAGTTATGTTGCGTGGAACATTTCTAATAGTAAAGGTTCTGCATCAATATTTAAATATAATACTACAAAACTTGATGATGTAAGTGATAGTAATTTAAAAGTTTGGGGAGTATATTTAAAAAACTGGTATCGTGCAAAATCTCTTGGGTTAGTTGAAGAAGAGGAAGAAGAAAATTTAAATCCTACTGTTGAATTAAATATTGAAATACCTGAATGGTCAAGTAGTTATGAGTGTTTTATTGTAAGTTCAAATCATGATGATTCTCGATTAGGATATGATTGGTCTTCGACTAATGAAGGAGTGTTAACAGTTTCAAGTTATTCTACTTTAACGATAGTAGGTGATGGAACATGTTCAATCATTTGTAAACATAAGACAAATGGTTATGTAGGAATATTAGATATAACAGTTGAAAATAAACAAATTGTAAATTGGTCTAGTAGATATACTGAATAAACATAAAAAACGATATAATTTTTATATCGTTTTTTTAACGTTTTTTAAATAAAAAAATCAAAATATGTTATAATTATTGTGAAAAAGGAGAAAAGAATAAATGAAAAATTTTAAAACCTTAATTATAATAACAATTATTTTATGTACAACTATTCTTGTTGGATGTAATAAAAAAGTTAAATCTATTTCTTTAAATGTAGATAGTGAAATGGATCCAGGAGAAACTCAAACAATAGTAGTTGAATTTAATCCTAAAAAAGCAAATGAAGAAGTAACTTATCAAACTTCAGACGATGAAGTTTTTACTGTTGAAAATGGCGTTATAACAGCTATTGCAAAAGGTACAGCTACTTTAACTGCAACTTCAGCTAGTGGTATTGTTACAACTAAAGAAATTACTGTTACTAATAATGTTACTAGATTAAATGTTACTGGTTTAACAAATATGAAAAGTGGTAGTGTTCAAGCATTAAAAATTGAAAGTAATGTAAATAGTAAAGACTTAGAAGTAGAAATTACTTCATCTAATCCTGAAGTAGTTGCTGTTTTAAGCGGTACAAATATTAAAGCTGTAGCTGCTGGTACTGCAACTATCAGTGTTACTTCAAAAAGTGGAATTGTTAAAACGATAGAAATTACTGTAACAAAAGTAATTAAGAATTATACAATTGAATATAATTTAACTGATGCTGAGTTTATGTATTTACCAAGTGATGCTCCTACAACATTTAATGAAAATACATTACCTTTAGACCTTCCTATTTTAAGTATGGGTGAAGGTAGTGATAAATTATTCTTAGGATGGAAGATTAATGATAGTAATATTACTGGTAGAGAAGAAGCAAGTGATTTGTTTATTGAACTTGATTCTAGTATTAATTATAATGTTATTTTAACACCTGTTTGGAGTGTTCCTTATATTAAAATTGATACTGAAAAATCAACATTATTAAAACCAAATGATCAATATCAATTAGAATATTTCTCATATAAATTACCTAAAGGTGTTGATGAAAATAAAGTTGTTTGGGTATCTTCAGATACTTCAGTTATTAAAGTAAATGAAGAAGGAACTGTTACTGCAGTTGGTGTTGGTTATGCTGAAGTAACTTGTACATTAGTTGACTTACCTCAAATATCTACTGTTATTGGATTTACAGTAAATGATGATTTGGATCAAGTAAGTGATGTTATGAAGTTGTTTATTGACAATTCTTTCTCGGAAATAATCGCTAAGAAAATTAATGTTACAGGATATCAATTTAACTATTCTTATGTGCTTTATGCGAGTGTTGTTGACTACTTATTCGAAGAACATAAAGTAATTGAAGCAATTGTTCCACTTTCTAATAGTAACCGTCCAGGTACTGTTAAGACTAAGTATTATGTAACTGTTCATGATACTGCTTCATCTGCTGAATCAGCTGATGGAAAAATGCATGCAAATTATGTTTATGAAGGCGGTGGAGGTACTTCATGGCATTATAGTGTAGGTAATGATGGTATTTATCATCAAATACCTGATAATGAAGTTGCTTTTCATGCAGGTGATGGTACTGGTACTGAATATCATTTAATTGAAACAGGTGTAAAAGCTACTGTTAAATATCCTGCTGTTACAATTAGTTCTGATGGATGGTATGAATTAAATGGTATTAAGACAACAATTCAAGCACCAAGATATATTCGTTATTCTAAGAATTCAGATGGTAGTTATAATTATGATGAAAATGGTGATAAGATTGTAACTGAAGATAAATTATGTCAAACTAAAGATATTAATGATGTTGGTATTGAAGTTGTAATTAAAGATGGATATTATTATATGGGTCCTACATATTTTAATGACACTTACGCAAAAATTTCTAATAGAGGTGGTAATAACAATTCTATTGGTATTGAAACTTGCGTAAACAAAGGATCTGATTTATATTGGACATGGCAAAAAACTGCTAAGTTAGTAGCTCATTTATGTAATGATAACGATATTGAAATTGATCATGTTAAACCACACCATTTCTTTAGTGGTAAGAACTGTCCTCAAACTATGAGAGATAATGGTTTATATGAAAATTTCTTAGGCTTAGTTGCGATGGAATATGAAATTTTGACTAAATATTCTGATGCGAAGATTAGTTTTTCTACATCTAATCCTGACTTAGTTAATGAATATGGTCGTGTTATTAAACAACCTAGATATACAACTAGTGTTAAATATACTGTTACTATTGAGTATCAAGGTAAAACAGAATCTGTTGATTTTGCGGTTGTAATACCTGGTTTAGTAACGCTTGGAATTATAGAATAAGTAAAGTAAGAACGAACGAAAGTGAAATTTCGTTCGTTTTTTATTAAAATATATCGAAAACGCTTGCAGATAAAAATCGAAAGTGATATAATATACATGTAAAATTTTTTTTGAAGAAAGGAAAAAAGACATGTTAAAACTAAGAAGAAAATTTTTATTGATTTTTTCTATAGTTTTTGCTTTAGCAGGATTAGTATCTTGTACAGTAGATGGTTCTACATCTGTTAAAATTCGTTTCGAAGAACAAAGTATTAGTCTGCTAAAAGGAGAAACTTACGAAATCGAACCTACAATTTACAAAGGTGATGCTGTAGGTGTAATTGATTTAGTGTGGTCTTCTGATGATACAACTGTAGTAGAAGTTGTTGACGGTAAGATTACTGCTGTAGGTGTTGGTAAAACACAAATCAAAGTAGCTTTAAAAGATAAACCTATTGTTTATGATAAAGTAGAAATTGAAGTTGTTGAAACTTATTTACCAACATTAAATTTCACTACTGAAACTAAAGAAATTAAAGATAATGAACAATTACAAATGGCTTATGAATTATTAGGAGATGCTGAAGGCGTTACTGTTGAATGGTCTACTAGTGATGAAGAAGTTGCAGTAGTTGATCAAGATGGTTTAGTTACAGCTAAGAAAGCTGGTAACGTTACTATTATCGCAACTTTAGTTAGTGATAGAGAAGAATGTGCTTATGAGTATGATTTAACAATTGGCTATAGCGAATTTGAAATTAAATTCGACTTAAACGGCGGTCAATTTGGTGAATATACTTATGATAGTTTTGCAGATCATATCGTTGCATTATTTAATGCATCAGATGAATCTGGTTCTAAAGTAGTTACTAAAGAAACATTCCATAGTAATTCTCATCCTAATATTAAAGGTGTTTATAACAAAACTGAAAACTTAGAAGCTCATAAATGGTTATTTG
>JAZSNL010000022.1:0-223620 GCA_045536365.1 Bacilli bacterium
GAATGAACTTTATAGAGATTTTAAAATATATTTCGCAGATGATATTAATATAGCAATAAAAAACTATATTAACTATTTCAACAATCAAAGATTAGCTTATTCCCTAAAATATAAAACCCCCATTCAGTATAGAACTGAACAAGGGTTTACATAATTGTTTTTTTGTGTCTACTTTTACTTGACTATTTCAAGAAATTCTACCGGTTTTTTAGCTATTTTTAACTTTATTTAAAAAGTAATCTAATATAATTTTACTTTCTTCAGAATCAATTCTTTCAGGATGCCACTGTGCTCCTAAAATAGGAAGAGATTCATGTTCGATAAATTCAATTACATCTCCATTCATAAGTAATGTATGATAACCATCAGGTAATTTATCAGCACATTGGTGATGATAAGTATTTACTGTGAATTCATCTGGAAGAAGTTTTGCTACACCTATATTTTTTACTTTTTTAACTGTGTGATAAATTCCTTCATGAGGATGATTTAGATTATCATGGGCGATATCTTGATGTAGTGTTCCACCTTGTGTAACAACTATTGCTTGTAATCCTCGACAGATACCAAGTAATGGTTTTTTGTTTTTTACTGCGTGATCAATTACTTGTTTATCAATTATGTCAATCACAGGGTCGATTTCCTTTGATAAATTTAAATCATTATTTTGACCATATAAAGTCGGATCGAAATCATCCCCACCTATTACTAGGAAACCATCACATAGTGATAAAATTTGTTCAATATTTTTTGATGGAGTTAGGATAAAATATAATACATCGTTGTTATCTAAATAATCTATATACATTTGAGATACTCTTAAAAATTTCTTTTTGTCATCATTATAATAGTATCTTGGTGTAATTCCTATAATTTTCTGATTCACGTTTTTCACCTCGAAGAATATTATAACATTTTGTCTAAAATATTTCAAATAAGTTAAAAATAATCTTTTTGTTTATATTTACAAAATATTAAAAATATGGTATAATATATATAATAGAAGTAAACATTGAAAGGAGAATTAATATGAACAAGAACAAGTACATCAGAATTAGTCAAAATAGATACAATCCTCCTTTTGATTATGGGTTAAATGATACACAAGTTCATTCTAGAATTGAAACTAAATTAGTCAATAAAACTGATAAAAAAGGTAAAAAGACTTATTTTCATATAATTATAAAAAACTTTATTACTTTTTTTAATATTGTTTATTTTTTAATTGCATTATTACTTGCAAGTGCATCTGCTGAAATATCAGATTTCATGTTTGTTTTAATTGTTCTTGCAAATACTTTAATTGGTACATTCCAAGAAATTAGATCTAAACATACAATTGATCAATTATCCATTTTATCTACTCCTAGAGTAATGGTAGTTAGAAATGGTCAAAAACAAGAAATTGCGGTAGAAGAAATTGTATTAGATGATATTTTATATTTAATTCCTGGTAAACAAATTGCTTCTGATGCGATAGTAGTAGAAGGTGAAATTGAAGTAAATGAATCTCAATTAACAGGTGAATCTGTTCCAATTAAAAAACAAATTGGTGATTCTATTTATTCGGGTACATTCGTTGTATCAGGTAATTGTCATGCAAAAGTTGAAAGAGTTGGAGCTGAAAATGCTATTTCTCAATTAACTTCTCAAGCTAAAACTTATCGTAAACCTCAATCTGAAATTCTAGGATCATTAAATTTATGGTTAAAGATTGTCGCAGTATTTTTAGTTGTATCTGGTACAATTATGTTTATTAATTCTTTTGGTATTGAAAACTTAAAAGAGTTTGTCTTTAAAAATGGTTTTTCTTTCTTTAATGAAGAAACAGGACTATATAATGCTGAATTATTAGCAAGTTATCAAACAGCTATTAAATCTACATCAACAGCATTAATAGGTATGATTCCTGCAGGACTATATTTGTTAACATCAGTTGCTTTAGCAGTGGGTGTTATCAATCTTGCTAAAGATAAAACATTAGTTCAAGACATTTATTGTATTGAAATGCTAGCAAGAACAGATGTATTATGTTTGGATAAAACTGGTACTATAACAGATGGTACAATGACAGTTGTTCGATATATAGAAATGCAACGTGGTGGTAATTATAATATTGCTACAATTGTTGGTTCTATGAATGATGCTTTAAAAGAATCAAATTCTACATCTAAAGCATTAGAAACATATTTTGGCTTTAGTAATAAACTTAAACCAATTGAAGTAATTTCTTTTTCATCAGATCGTAAATATAGTGCTGTTACTTTTGAAAACGAAGGTACTTATCTAATAGGTGCTCCTGAATTTGTTTTAAAACGTTCATTTGATAAATATGCTGATGAAGTAAATAAATATGCAAACCAAGGTTTAAGAGTACTTGCCTTAGCTCATACAAATGCTCCATTAAAAGATGGAAAAACAACAAGAGCTCCTAAATTAATATCATTAATTTTAATAGAAGACCAAATAAGACCTGATGCTTATGATACAATCAAATATTTCCGTGAAAACGGTGTTGAAGTTAAAGTAATTTCAGGTGATAACCCTGTTACAGTAGCAGAAGTTGCTAAAAGAGTTGGTATAGCTAATGCTGAAGATTATATTAGCTTAGATGGATTAAATAATGAAGAAGTTTATCAAGTTGCAAGAAGTTATACTGTTTTTGGACGTGTTAAACCAGAACAAAAACAAATCATTATTAAATCATTAAAGGATGCTCAAAAAACTGTTGCAATGACAGGTGATGGTGTAAACGATATTCTTGCATTAAAAGAAGCTGATTGTAGTATTGCAATGGCATCAGGTAGTGATGCAGTTAGAAGTGTTTCACAACTTGTATTATTAGATTCAAACTTTTCATCTTTACCTAAGGTTGTAAGAGAAGGAAGAAGAGTTATTAATAATATTAGTAGTACTTCAACTTTATTCTTTGTTAAATCTTTATTTATAATAATTCTAGCTTTATTAACAATAACAGGGATGATAGGAAAATTATCTCCTAATGGATTAAATGTTTTTCCTATTGCAAAACCATTCCAATTATTTATGATTGAAGTGTTTATTGACGGTTTAGCCGCAACATTCTTGGCTATACAGCCTAACTATAAGAAGGTTCATGGTAAATTCTTAAGAAATGTCTTTAAAAAAGCTTTACCTGGTGCTCTTGCAATAGTATTAGAAGTATTAGTTGTTTATATTATTGCAAAACCTATCGGATTAACTCAAGAACAAGTTGTTACAATTGTTGTTATTTGTTCTACAGCAACATGTTTAATGGTGCTTTATATGGCTTGTAGACCTTATACAATTAAGAAAGCCGTAATGTTTGTAACTATTGTTGCACTATGTTCAGCATTTGTAATATTATCAATGTCAGATGTTACGATCTTTAATTTTAGTGTTAAAGATGCAAGTCAGTTTGTCATTTTATTTGAAACTATTGTGAATCCGGAAACAGGTGAAAAAGAATTTATTAACTTTACTCCTCTTTTAATCGCATTAATTCTTGCAATGACTTCATATGTAACTACTACTGTTATTTCGTCATTAATTAATTTCCTTGAAAATAATGCGACTATTAAAAAATCAATTGATACAATTAGAAAAAGAAGAGAACTTAATAGAGAAGAATAACGATTATATGGAAACATATAATCGTTTTTTTGTTTTTTTGTCTATACCATTAGAATAATTATTAATATAATAAAGTGACTATGAAATGAGGTAGAAAATGAATGTAGTTGAATTAAAAAATGTTAATAAAGTTTTTTACAATGAATTAGGAAAAGTAGATGTTTTAAAAGATATTTCCTTTAATGTCGAAGAAGGAAAAATAATATCAATAGTAGGTCCTTCTGGAAGTGGTAAATCGACAATTTTAAATATTATATCGAAAATAATCGGAATAACTGATGGAGAAGTTATTGTTAATGGAACTGTAGGCTATATGTTTCAAAAAGATCAATTGTTATCTTGGCGAAATACTTGGAATAATGTTTTAATTGGTCTTGAAATTACAAAACAAAATGATAAAGAACATCAAGATAGAGTTAAACAAATGTTAGAAAAATATGGATTAATTGAGTTTGTTAATAATTATCCTTCTCAATTATCAGGAGGAATGAGACAAAGAATTGCTTTAATAAGAACATTAGCAACAGAACCTAATATTTTATTGTTAGATGAACCATTTTCAGCATTAGATTATCAAACTAAATTGACTGTTAGTAATGATGTTTATCGTATTATAAAAGAAGAGGGTTTAACAGCAATTCTTGTCACTCATGATATAACAGAAGCTATTTCAATGTCTGATCAGATTATTGTTTTATCTGATCGTCCTGCAAGTATTAAAAAAATACATGATATTAAGTTTGATGGAGATTTAAATCCTATTTCCAGAAGAAAGACTTTAGAGTTTACAGAGTATTTTGATTTTATATGGAGTGAATTGAATGAATAATCCTTATTTAATAGAAAAGAAAAAGGAAAAAAGGAAAGTTTTGTTATGGCAATTTATTGTTTTTTCTTTAATAATAATAGGATGGGAATTATTATCAAGATTTAATATTATTGATTCTTTTTTATTCAGTAAACCTTCGAGTATAATAAAATTATTAATTGATTATATAAAATCAGCAGAAATATTTAAACATATTTTCATATCTTTATTAGAAACACTTCTTGGTTTAGTAATAGGTACATTTGTGGGAATTGTGATTGCGGTAGTATTGTGGTGGAATAAATTACTTGCAAAAGTATTAGATCCAGTATTAATAATGTTTAATGCTTTACCAAAAACGGCACTTGCTCCTATATTAATTATATGGGCAGGAACTGGTATTAAAGGGATTACTGTTGTTGCAATATCAATATCACTTGTTTTAACGATTATATCAGCGTATAGTTATTTTATGATGATTGAAGAAGATCAAATTAAGATGTTAAAGTCTTTTGGTGCAAATAAATGGCAAGTTTTATTTAAGCTTGTTTTACCTGCGAATTTAGATAATATTTTAAATATTATTAAAATTAATATTGGTATGGCTTGGGTAGGAGTTATAGTTGGTGAATTTATTGTTTCAAGGGCAGGACTTGGTTATTTGATTGTTTATGGATCACAGGTATTTAAAATGGATTTAGTCATGATGGGGATTATTGTTTTAATTATTATTTCTTTATTAATGAATTTCATAGTTAATTTAATTTATAAAAAAATAAAAAATAAGAGGGGAATATTTTGAAAAATAAATTTATTTTATTTATTATTAGTTTAATGTTAATTTTTTCTTTGTTTGGTTGTAAAAAAAATAATTTAACAAAAATTAGAGTTGCTGAAGTAGCTCATTCTGTTTTTTATGCTGCACAATATGTTGCGGTAGAAGAAGGATATTTTGAAGAAGAAGGTTTAGATGTTGAATTAATTAACGCAAATGGTGCTGATAAAGTAACTGCTGCTTTATTATCAGGAGATGTTCAAATTGGTTTACAAGGCCCTGAACCTACAATTTACTTGTATAATAATGATCATAATAATTATTTGATTAATTTTGCTCAAGTTACTAGAACTGATGGAAGTTTTATTTTTGGAAGAGAAAAAATAGATAATTTTGATATCACTATGTTAGCAGGTAAAAGTATTTTAGGTGGAAGAATTGGTGGAGTACCTGAAATGACACTAGAATATGTACTTAAAAAAGCTGGGCTTACTGTTATAAGAGATGCAGAAAGTAATGTTTCTGAGTTAAGAAAAGAAGTTAATGTTAGAACTGATGTTAGTTTTAACGCAATGGCAGGTTCATTTATTTCAGGTGAAGGTGATTTTACAACTTTATTTGAACCTACTGCAACTGAATTAGTATTAGGTAATAAAGGTTATTTACTTGCATCTGTTGGTGAGTTGGCTGGTGAAGTTAGTTATACTGCTTATAGTACTTCATTAAATTATTATAAAAATAATAAGGATGTTTTAGAAAAGTTTACTAGAGCTATTTATAAAGGTCAAATATATATTTTTAATCATACAGATGAAGAAGTTGCAAGAGTTATGCAGAAACAATTTCCTGATATTGATCTTAAAAATTTAACTGAAGTTGTAAAAAGATATCGTGATATTAATGCTTGGATGGATACGCCTGTATTTTCTGAAGAGGGGTTTAATAGATTGCAAGATATTATGATTACTGCAAGTGAATTGGAGAATGTTGTTGAATTTGAAACTTTAGTTGATTTAGAAATAGCAAAAAGTGTAGTTAATAGTTTTAAAAATACAAAATAAAAAAGGAACATTGTTCCTTTTTAGTTTTTCCAATTATTGACATTTAAAATTAATTATGTTAAAATAATAACGATAAATTAAACTAACTTGTTGATATGACAAGTATTTATTAGAAAAGAGGAATATATGGGTTTTATTAGAAGACAATTATTAAAAGTTATAAAATGGGATGATTCAAAGAAGAACTTAATAGTATATCGTTATCCGATGGAAGATCGTGATGAAATTATGAATGGATGTCAATTAATTGTATCAGAATCTCAAGTTGCTATGTTAGTAAGTGGAGGACAAATTGCTGATGTTTATGGTCCAGGTACTCATAAATTAACTACTAATAATATGCCTATTTTAACTAAACTTGCTAGTTGGAAATATGGTTTTGATTCTCCTTTCAAAGCAGATGTTTATTATGTAAATACTAAACAATTTATTAATTTAAAATGGGGAACTGCTTCTAAAGTTCCTATGAGAGATGCTGATTTTGGCGTAATTAGAATCGGTGGTAGAGGTCAATATTCATTTAAGGTATCTGATGCTCCTACATTTATGAGAGAAATCTTTGGTACTAATCGTGATTATAGTACTGATGCTTTAACAGATTATTTTAGAAGTCTAATTGTAACTAGTTTTACTAATGCGATTGGTCTTGCGAAAATCCCTGCATTAGATTTAGCAGTTAAATATATGGATATTGCTGATACAATGAAATCTGTTATTCAACCTGAATTTGATAAATTAGGTATAGAAATTGTAACTTTAACAGTTGAAAATATTTCAGTTCCTGAAGAAGTTGAAAAAGCAATGGATGAAAGAGCTTCTGTTGGTGTAATGTCAGATAGTTTAGATGACTATACTCAATATCAAACTGCTCAAGCTATTAAAGATGCCGCAAACAACCCTGGTGGAGGTGCTTCAGCAGGTGTAGGAATTGGTATTGGTGTTGGATTAGGCCAAGCTGTTGGTAACGCAATGGTTGGTAATAATCAAAATAATAATCAACAACAACCTCAACAAAATACACCTACTCAACAAGGACCTGCATGTCCTAAATGTTCAGCTTTAACTCCTGCAGGTGCTAAGTTCTGTCCTAATTGTGGCAATGCTTTACCAACTGTTTCATATTGTCCTAATTGTGGTACACAAGTAGCTCCAGGATCTAAATTCTGTTCTAATTGTGGTCAAAAGTTATAATATATGGATAATGAAAATAAAAAGCAGAATGAATTTGAAGAAATAAACGGTGAAAAAATAAAAAATGATAATTTTAGTTGCCCGAATTGTGATGCGCAAATAATTTTTAATCCAGCTAAGTCCTCACTTGAATGTAGTTATTGTGGATATGTTGAAAAAGTAATTGGTTTTTCAAGTGATGAAGAAAATGATTTAGATGAAGCTGAAGAACATGATGAATCATGGATTGCTGAAACTAAAATCGTTAGATGTGAAAATTGTGATGCGGAAAATGTTATTTCAACACATCAAATTGCAACAGAATGTCCATTTTGTGGTTCAAGTCAAGTCGTTTTAGTTGATGAATTAGTTGGTAAAAAACCAGATCGTGTTATTTCTTTTAAGATTTCTGAAGATGATTCAAGAGAAACTTTCAAAAGATGGGTAAAAGGAAAGTTTTATATTCCAAGAAAAGTAAAAAAGAATATTCCTTCAATTAAAGTTAGAGGAGTATATTTACCAGCTTGGACATATGATTCAGAAACAATATCTCCTTATGAAGGCAGACTAGGTAAACATTATACTGTAACTGTAGGTTCTGGTAAAAATAGAAGAACTGAAGTTAGGACTAAATGGTTTCGCATTTCAGGCGTTGAAAGGGTTAATTTTGATGATGTTTTAATTAATGCCGGCGGTAAAGTTACTGGATCTGAACTTTCATCAATTGAACCTTTTAATACAAATGAATCTTTTGTTTACGAAGAAAAGTTTTTAGCGGGATTTTCTGCTGAACATTATAAAGTAAATGTTCATCAAGGATTTAAGGAAGCTAAAAAGGAAATGAGTTTATTAATTAGAAGTAAGATATTAAGTCATTATCATTATGATGTAGTAGGTTATTTAAATTATCAAACTTCATATGATAATAATACTTATAAATATGTATTATTACCTATTTGGATTGGTGTTTATGAGCATAATAAGAAAAATTATCGTTTTATTACTAATGGTGAAACGGGAAAAATTACGGGAAAATATCCAATTTCTGCGGTAAAGGTAACATTTACTGTATTGTTTATTATTCTTATTATCGCCGCATTCATATATTTTTATCTATATGCATAAAAGATTTAATGGTAAATGCATTATATGTGTTTACTATTAGATCTTTTTTTAGTTCTTAAATGTTAAATATAATCATATATTTAATTGGTGATATTATGAACTGTATAGAAAATAAAATACATAATATTAGTTATTATCAATATGATCATGTCGAAAAAGTATTCATTGATAAATTTAATCATTTGATTAGTATAAGGCCTTTTAAATGGTGTAGTTTTAAATATAAAATATTGAATAATAAAAAGTATTGTTATTTTAAAGATACTACATTAGTTATTAACTTATATCTTTTAAATATTGATGAAGCAAAGAATGCTTTATTTATTTTAAAAGAATTATTACTTACTAAAGGTATTGAAAAGATTATTTATAAAAAAGAATTTATCATTGTGCATTTTCATAGTTATAAGATAGTAGAATTATTAAAAGAACCAAATTTATGGATAGCAGTTTGTTTATATAAGACAATTAAGTATCATTTTCCTTATTTAAATGTTAATTTAGGTAGTTTGATTAATATTAATAATGATTTAAAAAAGATTGATTTATTAATTGAATATAATGATGAATTTTTTATTATTAATACAAATGATGAAATTAATGAATGTTTAGGAAATGGTTTTTATCAATGTGTATTTTATTTTTATAAAACAGTTAGTCATTTAAGGATAAAAAATAAGTTAGTTTCTTTTAGTTTTAATGAAACAAATAGAATAAATGACATAGAAAAAATCGTCAAGAAAAAATTATTTTCTTGACTTTTTTGTATTTTGCTTTTTTTAAAAATTAAAAAGTGGTATAATAAATAAAGAATAATATAAAGGAAGTGATATTTTGGCAAATATAACTATTATAACATTTGATGATTGTAATATTGAAAAGACAATAATAGGACCATTAAACATTCACTTAACTATCATAGAAGAAGAATTAAATGTAAATATTTCACATATAAATAATTCAATTGTTGTAGATCAAAATACTGATAATAATAAAATTAAATTATTAAGAAAAGTATTTGATTTATTATATCGTTTAACAATTGAAAATATTAAATGGCAAGAAAGAGATTTAATTCATATTGTTAAATTAGTAGTAAATTCAACATCAGATAAAGATATAGATAGTATTATTGATTTTTATCAAAATAAACAAGTTATTTTAAATACATATGAAGGTAAAAAAATATGTGTTAAAACATTAAAACAAAAACTTTACATTGATATGTTAAAAAAATCAAGTATTGTTTTCGCTGTAGGAGCTGCAGGAACAGGTAAAACATATTTAGCTGTTGCATATGCAGTTAGTCAATTAAAAAAAGGAAATATTAAAAAAATTATTATTACAAGACCAGTAGTTGAAGCAGGTGAAAAATTAGGTTTTTTACCTGGTGATTTAAAAGAAAAAGTAGATCCTTATTTAATTCCTATTTATGATGCGTTAGAGGAGTTTTTAGGAAAAGAATCACTAGGAAAATTAATAGAAAAAGGTAATGTTGAAATAGCACCTCTTGCTTATATGCGAGGAAGAACATTAGATAATGCGATTATTATTTTAGATGAAGCACAAAATACAACAAAGAGTCAAATGAAAATGTTTTTAACAAGACTTGGCTTTAATTCTAAAATGATTGTTACTGGTGATATTACGCAAATTGATTTACCTAGTCGTCAAGGTTCAGGTTTAATTGAAGCAACTAATATTTTAAAAGGTATTAAAGGTATTGATATGGTTCATTTTATTCAAGATGATGTAATGAGACATCCTTTAGTATCAAAGATTATCGAAAGATATGAGGAAAATAGTAATGATTAAAGCAAATATATCTGGCTTAACTGATAAAAGTTTACTAGGTTTTGATTCTTCAGAAGGTAAAAAAATAATTAATAAAATACTTAAAATTGTAAGTAAGAAAAATAAAGTAAGAGGTAAACACTACGTTAGTTACATTTTTATTGATAATGAAGAAATTCATCGAATTAATAAGAATTATCGTAATATAGATCGTCCTACAGATGTTATTTCTTTTGCAATGATTGATGATGATGATTTATATAATAAAAAGGTAGGTCCTTTTCCTGAAGAATTAGGTGACGTTTTTATTAGTTATGAAAAAGTAATAGAACAAGCAAAAAAGTATGGTCATAGTATTAAAAGAGAATTTGCTTTTTTAGTAACTCACGGAATTCTTCATTTATTAGGATATGATCATATTGAAGAAGAAGACGAAAAAGAAATGTTTGCTTATCAAGAAGAAATATTAACAAAAATAAAAATATTGAGGAGTTAAAAATGAAATATACTTTAGAAACAAAATTTGAACTTGCAAAAAAAGCTTTTGATAACTCATATTCTAAATATTCTAAATTTAAAGTAGGAGCTTTATTAATCCTTAAAAATGGTGATTATTTTTTAGGTACTAATGTTGAAAATGCTTCTTTTGGATTAACTAATTGTGCTGAAAGAACAGCATTATTTGCAGCACACGCATATGGATTTAAAAAAGAAGACTTTGTTGAATTAGTTGTTCTTGCTGATAGTCCTAAAACTACATATCCTTGTGGTGCATGCCGTCAAGTTATTATGGAATTAATGCCAAAGGATGCGGTAATAACATTAATGAATTTACAAAAAGAAGTTGTTACTTTAAAAGTAGAAGATTTAATGATTGGATATTTCGGAGAGGAATATTTAAATGTTTAAATCTGGTTTTGTAAGTATTATTGGAAGACCTAACGTAGGTAAAAGTACTTTACTTAATCAAATATTAAAACAAAAACTTGCAATTGTAACAAGTAAACCTCAAACTACAAGAAATAAAATACAAGGTATTTATACAACTGATAATTCACAAATTATCTTTATAGATACTCCAGGTATTCATAAAGCACAACATGAATTAGGTAATGTAATGAATAAATATGCAATTGGATCATTAGAAGCTATTGATTTGATTTTATTCATGGTTGATGCTAGTTGTAAAAGAGGAGCAGGTGATGATTATATAATAGATGTAATTAAAAAATCAAAAGTCCCTGCAATATTAGTATTAAATAAAGTTGACTTAGTAGAAGATGAAAAAGTATTAATGGAAAATGTTGATTCTTATCGTGAAGCATATGATTTTATAGGTGGTCTTACTATTAGTGCGTCTAATGGACATAATATTGATATGTTAATTGACAAAGTAACAGAAAATCTAGATGAAGGCCCTATGTATTATCCAGAAGATCAATTATTGGATCAACCTATTAGATTTGTTGTTGCGGAAATGATAAGAGAAAAAGTTTTATTAAAAACGAAAGAGGAAGTTCCTCATAGTGTTGCAATAATGATTGACAAATATGTTGAACCAAGAAGTGAAAATGGAATGGTTGAAATATATGCAACAATTATAGTTGAAAGAGATTCACAAAAGAAAATTGTTATTGGTAAAAAAGGATCTATGATTAAAGAAATAGGTACTTTAGCTCGTAAAGATATTGTTAATTTATTAGGAAATAAAGTATATCTTGAATTGTTTGTTAAAGTAGTACCTAATTGGCGAGATAACAAAGCATTATTAAGATCATTTGGATATGATCCAAAAAATACATAAAAAGTAAAAAATATGGCATCCTAATTTTAGGAGGTGTCATATGAATAAGAAATCACAAGATGAATGGAAAAAGTTTTTAGAAACAGGAAATATTATTTATTACATTAATTATAAACAACTAAAAGAAAAGGAAAAAGAAATAGATGAAGCCGATATCGAAGTATCAAGGATTAGTATTGAAGATAAAAGATTATAAAGAAAATTCTTCATTAGTTACTGTTATTACACCTGAATTTAAACAAAATTATATTGTAAGAGGCACAAAAAAATTAACAAGTAAGACATCTAAATGGATAAATTTTTTAAATAATATATCCTTTACCGCAACTGATACTGATGGCCTTAATACAATGACTGAGGCATTTGTTTTAAATAGTTTTCCTAATATTGTTACTGATTCGAAAAAACTTGAAGTTGGTTTTGTTATTGTTGAAAAATTAGATTTGTTATATGAACAAGCAACTGATTTAAATAAATTATATGAATTTAGTTTAAAAATCCTAAAATTATTAGAACATAGTAATTATCCTATTCAAATATTACAATTATTTGAAATTAAAATAATGTATTTATTAGGAATTGCTCCTAATTTAAATAGTTGTATGAAATGTAATAGAATTATAGGAGATGAAAAGTTTTATTTTAATGTTAATATTGGTGGAAATATTTGTTCTAAATGTAGTGTTTATGATGAATTTCACTCAAGTAATTATATTTTAAATGATAATTTAAGTAAGGTATTTAAATATTTATATTTTATTAAGATTGATAATGTAGATGAAGAGTTTTTAAAACTTATTTATGATATAGAAGAAAATCAAGGAGAATCATTATTAAATAAAGCAATTGATTTATATTATCAACAATATTTAGATTTTAATAGTAAAGTAAAAAAAGTATACGCATCAATGAAAGGAGAAAAATAATGTATATTCAAATTAAATTAGAAGATGGTAGAAATATTAATTGTGAATTATATCCAGAAATTGCACCTAAGAGCGTTAATTTATTCTTAGATAATGCAGAAAAAGGTAGATATAATGGAACTATTTTTCATCGTATTATCCAAGGTTTTATGATTCAAGGCGGAGGATATTATGTAAAGGATATGACTTTATGTGAAGTTGAAGAACAAGCTCCTATTGAAGGAGAATTTGATCAAAATGGATTTAAAAATCCTTTAAAACATGAAATAGGTGTATTATCTCTTGCACGAACAAGTGATCCTAATTCTGCAAGTGGTCAATTCTTTATTTGTAGTGCTGAATGTCCTTGGTTAGATGGACAATATGCAGCTTTTGGTAAGGTTTGTGATGAAGAAAGCTTAAAGGTTGTAATGGAAATTGAAGGAGTAAAAACAGGAAGATTAGGTCCTGGATTTGATGATTTCCCTTATGAATTAATTACTATTCAAGAAGTATTAGTAAGTGAAGAGGCTTTTTAATTAATATGAAAAATTTTAATTTTATTTCACCAACGAAGATTTATTTTGGTAAGAATAGAGAAATTGAAATAGGTAAAATAGTAAAAGAATTTGGATATAAAAAAGTATTATTACATTATGGACAAAGTTCAATTAAAAAAATAGGTTTATATGATAAAATTGTTAATTCATTAAGAGAAGAAAATATTGATTTTATTGAATTATCAGGTGTTGAACCTAATCCTAAAATTGAACTTGTAAGAAAGGGAACAACTATTGTAAAGGATGAAAAAGTTGATTTTATTCTTGCGGTTGGTGGAGGATCAGTAATTGATTCTGCAAAAGCTATTTCTGCAGGAGCATTAGTAGATTTTGATCCGTGGTTATTTAATTCTCATGAAAAAGTATGTACTAATAGTATTCCAGTTGGTGTAATATTAACTATTTCAGCAGCAGGTAGTGAATTAAGTAATTCTTGTGTTATAACTAATGGCAATATTAAAAATGGCTTTAATTCTGATTCAATTAGACCAGTTTTTGCCATAATGAATCCAGAATTAACTTATAGTGTATCTAAATATCAAACAGCTTGTGGTATAGTTGATATAATGATGCATACATTAGAAAGATTTTTAGTTGATTACAATCATAGTGATTTAGTAGACGATTGGGCTCTTACTTTAATAAAAAATGTAATGAAAGCAGGAAAAATAGCTATAGATAATCCTAATGATTATGATGCAAGATCAACTTTAATGTTAGCTTCTAGTTTTTCTCATAATGGATTAACTGGGCTAGGAAATGATTTTTATTTTACTGTTCACAAATTAGAACACCAAATAACAGGATTATATGACCACGTAGCACATGGCGCTGGTTTATCAATCTTGTTTGTTCCGTGGGCTAAAGTTGTTTATCCATATTTAAAAGATAGATTTTTAAGACTATCTTATGAAGTATTGGATGTAGTTCCTACTAATAATGTAGTAGAAGATATTGAATTTGGTCTAAACAAATTAAAACAATATTTTATTGATATTTGTATGCCTGTTAGTTTATCAGAAGTTAATGTTGATGATACAAATTTTGAGTTAATAGCTAATAGAATAACAAAAAATGATACAGTAAAAGTTGTCGGATTTGTAGAATTAGATAAAGAAAAAATATTAAAAATTTTAAATTTAGCAAAATAAGGAGAAAATTATGTCAAAGAAAAAGAAATCAGGATTTTTTAGTGATTTTAAAAAATTTATATCAAAAGGTAGTGTAATCGATCTTGCAGTCGGCGTTGTTATTGGTAGTGCTTTTACTGCAATCGTTAATTCAATTGTTAAAGGTTTAATTATGCCATTGGTTGGTTTAATCGTAGGTGATGGATTAAACGGTTTATATTTCGCAGTTGGTGAAACTGGCGAAGTTGCAGCTGAAGCAATGACTACATCAAACGGTGTTGTAATTGAAGTAGGAGATATGATTTATAAAGCATATTTTACTTATGGTGAAGTTTTACAAGCTGTTTTAAATTTCTTAATTATTGCTCTTGTTATTTTTACAATTGTAAGAATGATTAAAAAAGCTCAAGATAGAGCTGATGCTTTATTAAAGAAAGAACAAGAAGAAGCTCCTGCTCCTGCACCAGCTCCTGCTCCAGTTCCTGCTGATATCGTATTATTAACTGAAATTAGAGATTTATTAAAGGAAAAGAAAGAAGAATAAGATGAGTACTAAAAAGACAAAGTTCAATGTAGAAGGCATGTCATGTGCAGCTTGTGCCGCAAGTATTGAACGAGAATTGTCTAAAATGAAAGGAGTTATCTTAGCTCAAGTTAATTTACTTGCAAATACATTAGTAGTTGAATATGAAGAAGAATTAACTGAAAAAGAGATAATTGATTCAATAAAAAGAATAGGATATACTTTAAGTATTTACAAAAAAGTAAAGAATACTGATAATGAATATAATAAGAAATTTAAAAAATTAATTATTTCTATTATATTAATGGTTATCTTAACTTTTATTGTAATGGGAAAAATGTATGGAATATCTTTTTTAAATGATTTTGCTGGAATAAATAATGGATTATGGTTTGGTCTTACTCAAATTTTATTAGTTGTTCCAGTAATTATTCTTAACTTTAATTATTTTATAACTGGTTATAAAGCTTTATTTAAATTGTATCCTAATATGGATTCATTAATTTCGATAGGCGCTACATGTGCATGTGGATATAGTTTATATATTTTTATTGATTCAGTTATTAATCAAACACAACTTGGTCATTTATATTTTGAAACTGCTGCAATGATTATTACAATTGTTACTATTGGTAAAACACTAGAAGCAAAAGCGAAAGAAAGAACTAAATCAACAATAAAGAAATTGTTAAATTTAATGCCTAAAGTAGCTAATGTTATTGAAAATGGTAATGAAGTAGAAAAAAATTTAGATGATATAACATATGATGAAATTATTATTGTTAAACCAGGTGAAAAAGTTCCACTAGATGGAATAATTATTGAAGGAAAGGCTTATGTTGATCAATCTGCTGTTACTGGTGAATCTAGTAAAGTATTAAAACAAGTAGGTGATTTTGTATTTACAGGAAGTCTTGTTTCAAATAGTTCATTTTTATTTAAAGTAACTAAAGTTAAAGGGGAAACAATAATTGATGATGTTATTAAATTAGTTGATGAAGCTAGTTCATCTAAAGCACCAGTTGAAAGAATGGCTGATAAGATTAGTCGATATTTTGTTCCAATTATAATTTTATTTTCATGTTTAGTATTTACATTGTGGTATATTTTCTCAAGTGATTTTGAAACTTCATTGATGACTGCAATTTCTGTCCTTGTTATTGCGTGTCCATGTTCATTAGGTCTTGCAACTCCGACTTCGATTATGGTATCGATGGGAAAAGGAGCTGAATATGGGGTTTTATTTAAAAATGCTACAAGTTTAGAAAGATTAAATTCAGTTAAAGCTGTAGCTTTTGATAAAACTAAAACTTTAACAACAGGAGAAATGAGTATTCAAAAGGTTAATTTAACAGAAGATGATATGATTGTTCTTGCAAGTATAGAAACAAAATCAGAACATCCTTTTGCGGAAACTATTGTAAAATATGCAAAAGATAAAAATTATCAATTATTAGAAGTAGATGATTTTGTTAATTTACCGGGATTTGGATTAGAAGGAACAATTAATAATGTTAAATATTATGTTGGTAATTACAAATTATTAGAAAAAAACAATATTAGTATTACTGATATACAAATAGAAAATAAAAATGCTAGTGAAATTTGGCTTGCAACAAATGAAAAAGTATTAGGTTATGTATTAATATCTGATACTATTAAAGAATCTAGTTATCAAACAATAGAATTATTAAATGAAATGAATATTTCTTCTATTATGATAACTGGGGATAATGAGAAAAGTGCTGAATATGTAAGAAAAGAATTAAATATTTCAAATGTATTTAGTGATGTTTTACCTCAAGAAAAAGATGAAATTATTAAAAATTTAAAATCAGAATACGGAAATGTTGCGATGGTTGGTGATGGTATTAATGATGCGATTGCTTTAACTAGAGCCGATGTAGGTATTGCAATAGGCGCAGGTACTGATGTTGCGATAGAAGCGGCAGATGTTATTTTAGTTAATAATAATCCTTTAGATGTTGTTAAAGCGATTATTTTAAGTAAAAAGACATTAAGAAACATTAAACAAAATTTATTCTGGGCTTTATTTTATAATATTATTGCTGTTGCTCTTGCAAGTGGTTTATATTATATTATATTTAATGAACCATTTAATCCAATGATTGCTTCTCTTGCAATGAGTTGTAGTTCTTTATTTGTTGTTACCAATGCATTAGGACTTAAAAGGATTAATTTAAATATTGAAAGAAGGAAAGAAAGTAATATGAAAAAAGTATTATTAGTAGAAGGCATGATGTGTATGCATTGTGCTAAAAGAGTAAAAGATGCTTTAGAAACATTAGAAGGAACTGTATGTACTATTGATTTAGAAAAGAAAACAGCTACTGTTGAATTTAATTCTGAAGCTGATTATCTTAAAGCAACAAATGAAGTTTTAGAAGAAATTATTACTAAAGCAGGATATACTTTAAAAGGTATTGAATAAAAATATCAAAAAACCATCTATTTATGAAATGGATGGTTTTTTATTTACAAATATGTATTTAGATGATATAATTTTAGTATATAATATAAATAGGAGGTATTTTAATGAAAAAATTAACATTAATGTTTATTGTTTTATTATCTATTTTCGGATTAATTGGTTGTTCTGAAAAATCTAACTATGCAAAAAGTGATTTAAAGTTTTTGATTGCTGAAAAAAATCCAGAAAAACAAAAACATATTAGTTCTGAGGCATTTGAGAATTATCTTTATTTAGTAAATGAATTTTCATCTGATATATCAGAAAAAACTTATTTAAAATATAATGAAAGTTATGATAAATTAGCAATATCACCTATATCAATTTATATGGCACTTGCAATGGCATCAGGAATTGCTGATGAATCAGCAAGAGCAGAACTTGAAAACTTACTAGGTATACCATATGATCAAATATTAGAATATACTAAGTATTTATATTCAAGATTAAATTACGAATTTTATGATGGATATAATAAATTAGCTTTTAAAATTCAATTAAATAACTCTTTATGGATGAATGATACTCTACAATATAAACAAGAAGGAATAGATTTATTAAAAAACTCTTTTTATACAGATTCATATTACGCACCATTTTCAAGAAATAATAACGCAGCTAATAAAGCTGTAAAAGATTATGTATTTCGTAATACCAAAGGTTTGATTGATAATGATTATAATTTTGATACAGATACATTGTTTTTATTGATTAATACTTTATATTTGAAAGATACTTGGAATGATGCAGGAAAAGAATTGTCAACAACAACAAAAAAATACGATTTTATTAATCAAAATAATACAACGACTCCGACAAATCTTTTGATAAGTTATTACAGAAGTGGCAAAGTTCAACAAGCAGATGGATTTGAATATTTTAATACTTCAACAAACAATGGAGTAGTGATTCATTTTATTAAACCAACAACAAAAGAATTAAGTGAAGTGTTTAATAAGGATAATTTAAGTATGATTATTAACGATAATGATTATGATAGAGTTGATCATGAATTAAAAGAAGAATATTATACAAGATGTTTATTCCCTGAATTTGATGCTTCATTTAATGGTGATATAACTTCTATTTTAAGAGAAGAATATGGTTTAAGTGAAATATTTAAAGATGATAAAGCTAATTTTAATAAATTAACAGATGAAAATGTATATGTGAAAAAAATTATTCATCAAACAAAATTAAGTGTAAATAAAATAGGCATTGAAGGAGCAGCTGTAACAATAATGGCAGGTGTAGGATCAAGTGGACCAAGTGGGTACAGAAAAGTGTATTCTGATTTTACTATTGATCAATCATTTGGTTTTATTATTACAAGAGGCGAAGCAGTGTTGTTTACTGGAGTTGTAAACAATTTGTAATATTATTTAACAACGTATTTATATTTTCAATTGCATAAAAAAACAAAATATGATAAAATATAGATAAGTTTAATGAGGTGAATTATGCAAAAAGAAAAATATTGTCCAAAATGTTTAGAATTAGTAGATGGAAAAACTGAAAAGTGTCCTAAATGCGGATATGAATTCGTAAAAGTAATTGAAGAAGACGAAGAAGTAACAAATCATAAAATATTTGATGATCCAACTCCTGCATTTGTATGGAAGGCTATTGGTTTTATATTCCCTCCAGCTGCAATCATTTTATATTTTGTATGGAAAGAAATGTGGCCACAACGTGTTAAAGATGCTGCAAAGAATGCTATTTCAATGGGTATCTTCTGGGGAGTAGTATTAATTTTATATGTTTTATATGTAATATTTAAATCAAAAGGCTTAATTGTATAATTAATTTAAATTTTTTGCCTATTTACTTGTTAAAAAAAGAAAAATGTAGTATAATACTAGGGAATTACTAGGAGGAAGTATTATTATGCGTAATAACATTATTCTTAGATGTACTGTATGTAATGAAGAAAACTATCTTTCAGAAAAAAATAAACGTAATACACAAGATCGTTTAGAATTAAAGAAATATTGTCCTCGTTGCAAAAAAGTTACTTTACATAAGGAAAAAACAAAAAAGTAAACAGAGAATTTTCTCTGTTTGTTTTTTTTTACATTTTTTTCATCTTAAATAGTGTTTAATATATAGGGTGATAAAAATGCCAAAGAAAAAGGTATCAACAGTAGAAACACAAAAAAAAGAAAAAATCTTTTATTATGAAATAATAGGAATTGTTTGTTTAATTATTTCAGCTTTTTCATTTACCAAATTAGGATTATTTGGAACTTATTTAATGTTAACATTTAGATTATTATTTGGAGATTGGTATTTTATTTTTACCTTTCTTTTATTTATCTATGGATTATATTGTTTATTAGTTCATAAGAGATTAAAAGTTGTTAGTATTAGATTCCTTGGAATTTTTTTAATTACTCTTTCGCTAATAGTATTATCACATTTTTCAATGTTTAAATATATTAAATCATTTGATGATAATCATTTAAAATTAATGTTTAATTTATATTTAAGTTATTTTAAAGATAATGTACCTTCGAAAATGATTGGAGGAGGAATAATAGGAGGAACGATATTTCATCTTTGTTATTATTTATTCTCATCAATCGGGACTATTTTATTAATGATCTTTGTTTTATTTGTGGGAATTGTCTTTGTATGTAAGAAAACTTTTAAGGATTTTATTTTAATGATAAAGAATTTCTTTGTTAAGGTATTTAATATTATTCTTAATATATTTAAAAAACTTAAAAAAGATGCGGAAAGCATTGATGAAGAGTATAAGAATAATAAGAATAAGAAAAGATATTTTAATAAAAGTATGTTAGTTAATTATAAGTTTGATAATACAGATGAATTAAATAATATTAAAAATAATATTATACTAATTAAAAAAACATTAGAAGAACTTGAAGTAATGTATAAAAAAATTGATTATCTTTTAGGTTTTCATATTAGTAGTATTTATGTTTATATATTATATGAATTTGATTTTAGTTATTTATATGATAAATTAAATAAATACATAAAGAATAAATATTTAATAAAATATAATCCTGATGAATGTAAAATTATAATCGAAATAAATAATCTTGTCCCAAGATTTTTAAATTTTAAATATGCGTTAAAAAATACTGACGATTTTGTGATAGGAATTGATGAATACAATAATTTAATAAAAGTTGACAATAATATTTTAATATTAGGAAATGATTTAGATATAAGAAAATATTTAGAATCTTTAGTACTATATCCGATGTTTAGTAAAAATAACCGAAATGATGAAATCTATTTATTTGATTTATATAATAAAATGAGCGATTTAAGTAAATATGTCGATAAATATTTTACTAGTTTTCTAGAAATTGGTTCTATGAATGAGGATATTGAAAAAGTTTTAAATGAATTAAATGATACACATTATCCTAATATTGAAAAGTATAATTTAAATAATCAAACAAAGTTTAATAAAAAGTTTATTTTTATTAATGGACTTGAAAAAATATTATCACATACAAGAATCACAGAAAAATTTGAATACTTATTAAGATTATCAGTTCAAACAGGATATTATTTTATTGTTACATATTCAAGTAATTCAATTTTATCGAGTAATATCCTTAGTTTATTTGAGTATAAGATAATGTTACAATATCAAAATCAAGTTGCGGGGGAATTGATTCCAGAAAGTTATTTTAAGGTTATTAATTCTAATGTAGAAGGTTTTATCAAATGGAGAGATTTAATAATCAGAATATGTCTTTTAAAAATAACAGAAGAAGAAAAAAAGAATATGAAAATATAAGTTGATATTGTTAATATAATGAAGTATAATAAATGATTAAAATTTTGAAAAATGATAGTATAAAATAAAAAAAGGATCTATTTAGATCCTTTTTTCCATTTTTCGATTTCTAAGTATCTTTCTTTTAATCCTGATTCTATTCTACTACTATCTTTTGGATGATAGTATTTTCGGTCTTTTAAAGAATCAGGTAAATATTGTTGATTGACCCATGCGTTTGGATAATCATGAGGGTATTTGTATGATTGTTGAGAGGGGTCAAATGAATAAGTGTTTTTTAAGTGTAGAGGTAATGTTCCTGATTTGCCATTTTCAATGTCTTGCATTGCAGAAGCGATTGCTTCATATGCTGAATTTGATTTTGGTGAAAGGGCCATTTCAATAACGATTACTGAAAGTGGTAATTTAGCTTCAGGATTACCAAGTTTTTTTGCTGCATCGCAAGCTGCCATTACTCTTGGACCGATTGTAGGGTTTGCAAGACCGATGTCTTCATAGGCGATACACATTAGTCTTCTTGTTAAACTTTCAAAGTCATCTGCCATGATTAGTTTTGCAAGATAGTGGAGTGATGCATCTACATCGCTACCACGGATTGATTTGTGAAGCCCACTTAGAGTATCGTAGTAGCTATCTCCGTTTGCGTCAATCGAGATGTTTGGTTTTTGAATAGCGTTCATTGCGTCTTCAAGGGTTATTTTATTAGAAGAAGAAGTTAGAACAAGGGTTTCAAAACTATTGATAAGGGTTCTTATTTCACCGTTTGCACGGGAAATTAAGTAGTCATATACTTCCTCATCGATTATTTTTTCTTCTGCAATGATAGATTTTGCACGCATAAGGATTTGGTATAAATCGTCTCTTTGTAAATCGTTTAGTTTATAGATATGACATCTTGATCTGATGGCTGGATTTACTGAGTGATATGGGTTTACTGTTGTTAATCCGATCATAATCACTGTTCCATTTTCAACAAATGGTAATAAATAGTCTTGAATGTCTTTTTTCATGCGGTGTATTTCATCGACTACAATGATTGCTTCGTTTAAAAATCTTGCTTCATTCATTATTTGTTTTAATAATTCTTTATTATCAATTGAAGCATTGAATTTAAACCATTTAATGTTTGACATTATGCATGTGCTTTCGGCTATTGTTGTTTTACCACATCCTGGGTTTCCATATAAAATGAATGAAAATAGGTTATGAGTTTCAACCATTTTACGAATGATTCCTTTAGGACCTACTAAATGGTTTTGACCAACTATTTCATCGAAGTTTTTTGGTCTCATTGTATAAGCAAGTGGTTTCATATTATCACCCCTTTAAATTAACTATGAATATTATATCATATTTTAGTATTTATTTCAAAGGGTTTACTGAAATTTCAAAATTCGATAACTTTTCAGTTTAATTTCACAAAAAAAACATAAAAGTATGTTATAATATATAATGTATAAAATAGGAGGGTTATTATGCCTAGAATTTTAATCGTTGACGATGAACAATATATTCGTGAATTGGTAAGAAAATATGCTAATTTTGAAGGTCATGAAACTGATGAAGCTGAAAATGGAATGATAGCTGTAAAGATGTTAAAGGATAATCATTTTGATTTAGTGGTAATGGATGTAATGATGCCGGAATTAGATGGTTTTTCTGCTGTAAAAGAAATCAGAAAGTTTTCTGATGTACCGGTTATTATGCTTTCAGCAAGAAGTGAAGAATATGATAAGTTATATGGTTTTGATTTAGGTATTGATGACTATGTAACGAAACCTTTTTCTCCTAAAGAATTAATGATGAGAATTAATGCTGTACTTAATAGATATAAAAATAAAGTAGTTGTTAAAGAAGAAAAACAAGAAGAAAGTAAAAAAATAGTTTATGAAACTTTAGTTATTGATTTAAATGCTCGTATCGTTTATATTGATAATAAACGAGTTGATTTAACATTAAAAGAATATGAATTATTAGTTTATTTATTAAGTAATATTAATGTTGCGGTAACAAGAAATCAATTATTAGAAAAAGTATGGGGATATGGATATTTTGGTGATGATCGTACTTTAGATACTCATATCAAATCTTTAAGAAAGAAAATAGGTCGTTATTCTGATAATATTATTACTATTAGAAGGGTAGGTTATCGATTTGAAGCTAAATAAATTAAGTTTAAAATGGAAGTTGTTCATTTTTATACTTAGTTTCGCAGTAATTGTTATAAGTGTCTTCTGTATATTCCAAATAGGTTTATTAGATAATTTTTATCGTTCTAATAAATTAAATAGAATTGAAAAACTTGTTTATAATATTACAGAAACTATTGGAAATACTAAATTTGAGGATATTTTAAATGATTCGAATAATATTAATTCTGAGATTTTATCAATGGTTAATGAAAATGAATCAAGAGTTATTTTTTCATCAAGAATTATTACTCCTGAAGGTGAGACTAATGTTATTATTAAATCAAGGGGTGTAGCGGGATCTGATGCTTTAGCAAGTTATAGTGATGAAGAATTTAATCGTTTCATTTTAGATGTTTGGAAGTTATCAAATAATTATCAAAGAAATGGTAAAAAGTTCTTTGTTGTTTTAACTAATAATCCTGATGAAAGGTTTGCTTTACAAGTATTAGATACAGATAAAACATCAACTAACGCATTAATATGTGGTCAATTTATTAGAAATAATGGTTCAATATATTTACTATTAGTTGATTCGAGATTAACACCGGTTACTCCTGCAGTTGAAGCGTTTAGAAATCAATTGGTTTTTATTACGTGTATTATTGTTGTTTTAACATTAATATCAGCATTAATTATTTCTAAATCAATTTCTAAACCAATTGTAAATATGAATGAGTCTGCTAAAGTTTTAGCACAAGGTAATTATAATGTAGAGTTTAATGGTGAAGGTTATAAGGAAATATCTGAATTAAATGATACATTAAATTATGCGGTAGATGAACTTAAAAAGACTGAAACTTTACAGCGTGAGCTACTTGCAAATGTATCACATGATTTAAGAACACCACTTACTTTAATTAGTGGATATGCGGAAATGATTAGAGATATTCCTTCAGAAAATACTCCAGAGAATGTTCAAATTATTATAGATGAAGCAAATCGATTAAGTATTCTTGTTAATGATTTGCTTAGTTTATCAAAAATTAGTTCTAGAACTGAACCACTTAATTTAACTGTTTATGATATTAATAAAAATATTATTGATATTGTTGATCGTTTTTCTAAATTATTGGAAGCTAAAAACTTTGAAATATCTTATCAAGATATTGGTGAGGTTTATGTAAAAGCTGATATGAGAAAAATTGAACAAGTAATTTATAATTTTATTAATAATGCGGTTAACTATAGTGGAGTTTCAAGAAAGATTGATGTATTTGCCGGGTTAAACGAAACAGAGATAAAAATTAGTATTAGAGATTACGGTATAGGTATTAAAAAAGAAGAACTTGAATATATTTGGGATAGATATTACCGCGTTGATAAAGGACATCAAAGATCTATTCAAGGTTCAGGACTTGGATTATCAATTATTAAAGGTATCTTAGAATATCATGGATTTAAGTATGGTGTTGAGTCTGTGGAAAATGTAGGAACTACATTTTATTTTATAATGCCGATAGTTAAAAAATAGAAGAGGTGTAAAATGAAAAAAGTAAATAAAGTGTTATTTTTTATTGTAGCTGTTTTCTTATTATCATTAGGTAGTTGTTATGTTTATGGTGATGTTAATGGAAATGGCACAAATAATGAAATTAATAATGTAATTACAAATGAAATTACTAATACAATTGTTAATATTGAATCTATTACAATTGAAGATGTTAATACTGCTCTTACTACCGCAATAGATAAAGTAGAAGAAGCTGTTATTGGTGTAACTTTAAAAAAAGTAACTACAACAGGTGCATTATCTAAACCTACTGTTTCAGAAGATGCAGTTCAATATGGTAGTGGAGTTATATATAAAGCAGAAGAAGTTAAAAATGAACAAGGAACAATTGTTAATTTTAGATATTATGTTATAACTAATCGTCATGTTGTTTTAGCTGATGAAGAAGGAAATTATCAATTATATGCTTATTTAGGATATGATGATGTTGAAGTAAAAGCTAATTTATTAGGCTATGATGAAAAAGTAGATATCGCATGTTTTACTTTTGAATATAGTAAATATATTCAACCTGTTGAATTTGCTGATTCTAGTGAATTAATTAAGGGATCTATTATTTATGCAGTAGGTAATCCATATGGATATGAATATTATGGTTCTGCAACAATGGGTATTATTAGTAATACTGAAAGATACATAACATCTGATACTGATGGTGATGGTGTTAATGATTTTTATTGTGAATATATCCAACATGATGCTTCAATTAATTCTGGTAATTCAGGTGGTGGATTGTTTACTTTAGATGGTAAATTAATTGGTATTAATACATTAAAATTAGTTGATGCTACAATTGATAATATGGGATTTGCAATACCATCTAATACTGTTAAGATTATCGTAACTGAGTTTATTGAACAAAATAAACCAATTGTTAGACCTAAATTAGGTGTTACAATTATTAGTGTTAAAGATATGACTCCTGCTTTTATTGAATATAATGAATTAGAAGATGTTCCTAATATTTATAATGGTGAGGCTCCATATGGCTTTTATGTTACGAATATTACATCAGGTAGTACAATGGATGGTTCTGGTATTGATGTTTCTGATATTATCTTACAAATCGGTGATGTTAAGTTAACAAAACTTTATACTCTTAGTGCGAAATTAAATTCTTTAGTTGATTTCCAAGTAGGAGATGAAGTTGAAGTTATTTATTATGACCGTACTGATGGTAAAATTAAAACTACTAAAGTTATTCTTAAAAATTAAAAATATGCTTCTTTTGAAGCATATTTTTTATATAAATTTTATTAATCTTTTACTTTAAAAAAATGTAGAAAAATGATATACTTTAAAAAAATGATATTATCAGAAAGTTGTGTTAAAATGTTATTAGAAGTGAAGGATTTACAACTTACATATGATAAAAAAACGCTTTTTAACAAAGCGTCTTTTCGTGTTTTACCTAATGAAAAAATTGGATTAATAGGTAATAATGGAGTTGGAAAATCTACATTGATAAATATTTTATGTGGTAATATTATTCCTGATGGTGGAAGTATTGAATTTGATAAAAAGATAAAAGTTGGTTATTTAGATCAGTATATGAAAGTTGACAAAAAACTAACAATAGAAGAATATTTAAAATTAGCTTTTAAATATTTATATGACAAAGAAGAAGAAAGAAATCAATATTTAGAATTATTAAATAATACTACGGATCCTATTTTAATAGACCGATATGTAAGATTATCTTCTCAAATTCATGATGAGTTAGAAAGTAAAGAATTTTATGCTTTGAATTCAAAGATTGCGAGGATAACATCAGGGCTTGGCGTTACTAATTATGGGTTAAATACTTTGATGAGTCATTTATCAGGTGGTCAAAAGGTAAAAGTTATCTTGTGTAAGTTATTATTAGAACAACCTGATCTATTAATATTAGATGAACCGACTAACTTTTTAGATACTTCACATGTAGATTGGTTAGTTAAATATTTAAAAGAATATAAGGGTAATTTTTTAATTGTTTCTCATAATCAAGAGTTTTTAAATGAAGTTGTTAATGTTATTTTAGAAATAGAATTTGGTAAAATTACTAAATTTAAAGGTAATTATCAAACTTATTTAGTTAAAAAAGCAGCAATGGAAGAAAATTATGAGAAAGAATATTTAGCTCAACAAAGAGAAGTAAAAACTTTAGAAAAATATATTGAGAAAAATAAAGTTAAAACATCAACTGCTAAACAAGCTAAGAGTCGTGCAAAAAAATTAGAAAAAATGGAATTATTAGAAAAACCTAAGAGTGAAGATATTCATTTGAATTTGTTTTTTAATTATAAAGCTATTTTTTCTCATAAATTATTAGAAGTAAAAAATCTAGAAATAGGATATTATGGTTCTTTATTACCTCCAATGGATTTTACGGTTAAAAGTGGTGAAAAGATTGCAATATCTGGTTTTAATGGAATTGGTAAAACAACATTATTAAAAACTTTAATTGGTGAATTAAAACCAATCAAGGGTGAATATAAGTTTGTTGATGATGTTATTATTGCTTATTTTGAACAAGAACATAATTTTGAAAACATGGATAGTACACCTTATCAAGAAATATCAAATTTATATCCTTTAATGGATAGTAGTACAATTAGAAGTAATCTTGCAAGATGTGGAATAACAAAGGGACTTGCTTTACAACCGTTAAAAACCTTAAGTGGTGGTGAACTATCAAAATTAAAATTATGTAAAGTTATGTTACAAAAAGCAAATGTGTTAGTATTAGATGAACCGACTAACCATTTAGATAAAAATGCAAGAGTAGATTTATTGAAGGCGCTAAAAAAATATCAAGGTACTGTTATTTTTGTAAGCCATGAAAGAGAATTTATTAAAGAACTTGCGACAAGGGTTTATAATATAGAAGATTTATTAATGTAGGTGATCAAATGGCAACAATTCATTTATTAATCGGTATTCCAGGATGTGGAAAAAGTACTTTTGCAGAAAAATATAGTAAGAAATCAAATATTGAAATAGTATCTACTGATGCAATTAGAATGGCTAATCCTGGTATTTTAGAAGAAGAGGTATGGCCAAGAGTGTATTTTCGAATTGGTGAATTATTAAATAATAATTTAGATGTTATATACGATGCAACTAATATTACACCTAAGGTACGTAAAAGATTAGTTGACAATGTAAGTGTTCATTGTGATAAATTTGAAGTTGTTGCTTATTATTTCAATGTTGATTGGCGTATTTGTCACGATAGAGTAAAAGAAAGAAATAATGATCCTAATGAACATTATTTGCCAGTCGAAGTTGTTGAAAGTTATGGTCAAAAGATTGTAGAACCTAGTTTAGAAGAAGGTTTTACTGAAATTAAATATATAGATAGTATAGGAAATATTTATCTAACAAAATATAAAGAGGGAGGTACATATGAATCAAAATAATAATGATGCTTGGAAAAAGATATTTTTATCAATTGATTTTGATGATGAATATCATATAGCAGATGCTGAACTCGAAAAGGTTTTAGTTAATAACAAGAACAATTCTTGGCGATTTGTACTTGTTTTACCTGAATTTTTACCTTTATTAGTTACTAAAGAATTAACATGTGAAGTTGAAAAGTATTGTATTAAACAATATGGTGTTAGTAAGGTGTTTTTCACTTTTAAATATAAAGATGTTGAAAGTGTTAAAAATATTGTTAATATTGATAAAAAATTATTAGAATATTTTGAATCAGCAATTGAAGTTTGTTCTTTAGTTACAAAGTCTGTGTTAGTATTTAAAGAATTTAAATATACTTGTAAAGATTTAGAAATTGTTATTGAAGTTCCTACTGAAGGGGAAAATGGTGTAATTACTCCGCTAATTCCTTTAGTTAAAAAATATATTGATAATTATGGATTAGATTTTCTTCAAATAAAAACAATTATTCGTGGCGATGCGTTAAACGCAATAGATCGTCGTATGGAACAACAAAAAGTAACTCAACAAATGAATGAATCTAGAAGTATGGAAGAATATCGTTATAAACAAGAAATTGCCAAATCACAAGAAGAAACTACTAAATATAATCAAAAGTACGTTAGTAAACCGATATCAGTTAAAATAATTGAACTTCCTACTAATAATATTGGTATAGATGAATTTAGACAAATTAATGGTACTAATAAAGTTTCTGTAGTTGGGAAGGTTGTAAAATGTACAACTAAAATTATTAAAACAAGAGATGGAAGAGAATACAATTTATTCGAAGGTGCTGTATATGATGGTACTGATACAATTATTATAAAGAGTTTCTATCGCCAAAATAACGCAAGTTTATTTGAAAAAGATATTAAAGTTGATTTAAGAGTAGAAGTCACTGGTAACATTCAATGGGATGATTATGTGCGTGATATCGTTATTATGTGTAGTAGTATTACAGTATGTGGAGAAGATGTTTCTAGATATCGATATGATTATGCTCCTGAAAAAAGAGTTGAATTACATGCTCATTCGAAGATGTCAGTTTTAGATAGTATTTTAAATACTAAAGAATATGTAGAACAGGCTAAAAGATATGGTCATAAAGCTGTTGCGTTGACTGATCATGCGAATTGTCATGAGTTTCCTGAGTTTTTTAATCATGCTAAAAAGGCGGGTATTAAGCCTATTGCTGGATTAGAAGGATATTATATTGATGATGAAGATGAAAAAGTTGCGTTAACAGATGATAATATTGATTTAAGAAGTGCAACTTATGTTATTTTTGACATTGAAACAACGGGATTATTTGTCAGAATGCATGATATTATTGAACTTGGTGCTGTTAAGGTACATCAAGGGATGATAATTGATACTTTTGCTGAAATGGTAAGACCAGTAAAGACAAAGATTACTGATTATGTTACTTCATTAAATAATATTACAAACGATATGGTTGAAGATGGAGAAGATATTGAAACGGCTTTAAGAAAGTTTAAAGAATTTTCTGATGGTTGTATATTAGTTGCTCATAACGCAAGATTCGATAGTGATTTTATTTATGAAAAAATGAAAGAATATAATATTGAATGTAAACCTATGCCTTGTATTGATACATTACAAATTGCAAGAATTTTATATTCAGGTAAGATTAAATACTTTAATTTGGGTGCGATTGGTAAGTTCTTGAAAGTAGAAGTTGAAACTCAACATAGAGCTGTTCATGACTCTAGAACATTGAATAATATTTTCCAAAGAATGTTAGGTGATTTAGAAGAGTTAAGTATTACTAATTATTCACAATTAAATAATTTAATTGAAGGATCTGAATTATTTAAACAAGAAATTCCAAAACATATTAATCTACTTGTTAAGAATAAAGTTGGTCTTAAGAATTTGTATAAAATTATTTCTGAATCTCATACTACTTTCTTCCAAAAGGAAGCAAGAATCATTAAAAGTTATTTAAAAGAACATCGTGAGGGTTTATTGATTGGTAGTGGATGTGTAAACGGGGAAATTTTTAGATTAGCATTAGAAAAATCTTATGATCAATTAATTAAAAAGGTTTCTTTTTATGATTATATTGAAGTACAACCTTTAGGCTGTTATGCTTATTTATTTGAATTTTCTCAAGAAGAAGGATATATGGAATATCTTCAAGAAACTGTTAAATTAATAATTAAAGCTGCAAAAGTAGCAGGTGTTCCTGTTGTTGCAACAGGGGATGTACATGAATTGATTTCTGAAGATACGAAGTATCGTAAAATTTATCTTTCAGTAAATCGACCTTCTGGCGGAGGTGCTCATGAACTTAAGAAATATAGTCCAATAGACATGCATTTTAGAAATACTACTGAAATGTTAGAGGAATTTGCTTTCTTAGGTGAGGATTTAGCTTATGAAATTGTTGTTACAAATACAAATAAAATAAGTGATATGATTGAAGAATATCCTTTATTCCCTAAAGATTTATTTGTTCCTAGAGATGATTTCTTAGATAAGTATGGTGTTCCATCAATGAAAAAAGCAGTTGAAGATTTAACTTACGAAACTGCACATAAATTATATGGTGAAAATTTACCTAAATATATTGAACATCGTATTGAAAGGGAACTAAAGGCTATTATAGGTAATGGTTTCCAATCTGTATATTATATTTCTCATTTATTAATTAAAAAATCTAATGAAGCTGGATATATTGTAGGTAGTAGAGGTTCTGTAGGTAGTAGTTTTGTTGCAACAATGATGCATATTACCGAAGTTAATCCTTTAAAACCACATTATGTATGTCCTAAATGTAAGTTTTCAGCATTTAAATTAAATAACAAAGAAAAAGAAATGTTCCCTCAAGAACATGTTCCTAAAGAAATGTTAGAAATATTAGAAGATGCTGGGGTAGGTATGGATTTACCTGCAATGAGATGTCCGGTATGTGGTGAAGTATTAAATAGAGAAGGTGTCGATATTGAGTTTGAAACTTTCCTAGGATTCGAAGGAGACAAGGTTCCAGATATTGATTTAAATTTCTCTGGTGAATATCAACCGATTGCTCATGCTTTCTGTCAAACTATGTTTGGTGTTGATAATGCTTTTAGAGCTGGAACTGTTAGTACGGTAATGGAAAAAACAGCTTTTGCACAAGTAAGAGATTATTATGGTGATCAATTTATGCGTCAAGCTGAAAGGGAAAGAATCGCTAATTTTATATCTGGTGGTAAAAGAACTACAGGTCAACATCCAGGTGGTATTGTTGTAGTACCTGATAATATCGAATATACTGATGTTTTCCCTGTTCAATATCCTCCTGTATCAGAAGAAGATAGTATTGCAGTTGCAAAATGGAGAACTTCACATTATGATTATCATAGTTTTGAAAAAAATTTATTAAAACTTGATATTTTAGGCCATGATGATCCTACTATTTTAAAAACATTAATTGACTTTGTACATGCTAATCCTGAAGAGTTCCCTTTTGATAATATTGAAGGTATTCCTTGTATTGATAAAGATGTTTTATCTTTATTTAGTTCTAAAGATGCATTAAATTTATCAAGTGATGATGAAGATGAATTTAGTAGTGGTACAATAGGTATGCCAGAATTTGGTACTCAGTTTGTAAGAGGTATGTTAAATACAATTAAACCAAAAACTTATAGTGATATTATTAAAATATCTGGTTTATCTCATGGTACTGATGTATGGAGTAATAATAATGAAGATTTATTCTTAGGAAGATTACCTCAATTTCCTCAAGTTCCTTTAAAAGATGCGATAGGATGTCGTGATGACATTATGAACTATTTGTTATCAATGAATTTACCTCCTAAGAGTGCATTTGATATAATGGAACATGTTAGAAAAGGTAAAGGTTTAACAACAGATGAAATTAAATTAATGAGAGAACATAATGTTCCTGAATGGTATATTTATTCTTGTACAAAGATTAAGTATATGTTCCCTAAGGCGCATGCGACTGCGTATGTTATCATGGCGTTAAGAATTGGTTGGTTTAAAGTTCATCGTCCTATTTATTATTATGCTGCTTATTTCTCAATTAGAGCAAAAGAATTAGATGCGGAAGTTTTCGCAAATGGTAAAAATGCAATAAGAAATAAAATAAATGAAATTAAAGAAAAGATGAAAACTTCAAGAAGTGAAGTTACAAATAAAGAAGAAGATCTATTAAGTGAATTAAGAATAGCTTATGAAATGGTATTAAGAGGATACTCATTTAAACAAATCGATGTTGAAAAATCTGATGCGGTTAATTTCATCATCGCAGAAGATAAAAAATCATTATATTTACCATTTGTATCTATTCCTTCTTTAGGTGAGGCTGCTGCCAAATCTGTAGTAGAAGCTCGTAATCAAAGTCCTTTTTCTTCAAAAAGAGATTTTGAATTAAGAACAAGTGTTAATAAAACACAATATGCAAAGCTTTATACATTGGGTGTTTTTGATAATTTACCTGATGAAGATACTTTATTATAATTAAGTATATTTGTAAATTCTTTGCAAAAATTGTTAAAAGATAATATAATATTAAAGGTTAAAAACATAGAAAGGAAATGAAAAATATGAACTATTCAAAAGAAGTCCAAGAAATGTGTTCTGTTAAAATCGGTGCAAGTCATGGATGTGCTCCTATTCCTCAAGAAGGCGAATGGACATATTCAAGAGAAATCAAAGATATTAGCGGTTTAACTCATGGTATTGGTTGGTGTGCTCCTCAACAAGGTGCTTGTAAATTAACATTAAATGTAAAAAATGGTATTATCGAAGAAGCTTTAATTGAAACAATTGGCTGTTCTGGTATGACTCACTCTGCTGCTATGGCATCAGAAGCTATCGTTGGTAAAACTTTATTAGAAGCTGTTAATACTGACTTAGTATGTGATGCTATTAATACTGCAATGCGTGAATTATTCTTACAAATTATTTATGGTCGTACTCAATCTGCATTCTCATTAGGTGGTTTAACTATCGGTGCTGGTTTAGAAGACTTAGGTAAAGGTTTAAGAAGCCAAGTTGGTACTGCTTATAGTACTAAATTAAAAGGTCCTAGATACTTAGAATTAACTGAAGGTTATATTACAAGAATGGCATTAGATGAAAATAATGAAGTTATAGGATATGAATATTTAAGTTTAGGTCGTTTCACTGATTTCTTAAAGAAAGGCATTAGTCCTGATGAAGCTTTAAAGAAAGCAACTGGAACTTACGGCAGATTTGCTGAAGGATCAAAATATATTGATCCAAGACAAGAATAGGAGGTTTAATATAATGGCATTATTTGAAAATTTTGAACGTCGTATTGATCAAATTAATAAAACATTAAATGAATATGGTATTAAATCTCTAGAAGAAGCAAAAGAAATTTGTGATTCTTATGGAATTGATGCTTATAATATCGTTAAAGGTATTCAACCAATTTGTTTTGAAAACGCATGTTGGGCTTATACAGTAGGTTGCGCTATCGCTTTAAAAGCTGGTGCTAAAAACGCTGCTGATGCTGCAAAATATGTAGGTATTGGTTTACAATCTTTCTGTATTCCAGGAAGTGTTGCTGATGACAGAAAAGTTGGCTTAGGTCATGGTAACTTAGGTTCAATGTTATTAACTGAAGATACTAAATGTTTCGCTTTCTTAGCAGGTCACGAATCTTTTGCAGCTGCAGAAGGTGCTATCGGTATTGCATTAAAAGCTAATAAAGTTAGAAAAGAACCTTTAAAAGTTATTTTAAATGGTTTAGGAAAAGATGCTGCTAGAATCATTTCTCGTATTAATGGTTTTACTCATGTTGAAACTCAATTTGATTATAAAACAGGTAAAGTTAATATTGTAAATGAAACTCGTTATTCTGCTGGCCCTCGTGGTGAAGTTAGATGTTATGGTAGCGATGATGTTCGTGAAGGTGTTGCAGTTATGCATTTAGAAGGTGTAGACGTATCTATTACAGGTAACTCTACTAACCCTACTCGTTTCCAACATCCAGTAGCTGGTACATATAAAAAAGAATGTAATGAATTAGGTAAAAAATACTTCTCAGTTGCATCAGGTGGTGGAACTGGTAGAACATTACATCCAGATAATATGGCAGCAGGTCCTGCTTCATATGGTTTCACTGATACTTTAGGAAGAATGCATAGTGATGCACAATTCGCTGGTAGTTCATCAGTTCCTGCACACGTAGAAATGATGGGCTTAATCGGTATGGGTAATAACCCAATGGTTGGTGCAACTGTTGCAATTGCAGTAGCAGTACAAGAAGCTTTAACTAAATAGTTAATATAAAGGAATTCTTTTGAATTCCTTTTTTATTTATGAAAGGGAATTAAATGACATTCTTTTGCATATTATGAAATGAATAAATAGATAAAAATAGGAAAAATTACATTAGTAATTTTTGGAAAAATTTTTTCCTTTTATTGTTAAAAAAAGATGTTTTTATGAGTGAAATAGGCCGTTTTTAGGCAAAAAAAGACTTAAAAATAAAGAAATTGAATTAAAAATTAAAAGTTTGAAATTAAAAAAATAAAAAAATTACAAAAAAAAGAGAAAAAATAAGTGTTATTATTTTACAAAAATATAAAAAAGTGTTATAATGAGTAGGTAGAAGTATATATTAAAAATTATACATGTAAATAATTTTATTAAGGAGTGTATCTATGTTAACTAAAGTACAAAAAATTATCATGTATTTAAGCGGAGCACTATCAATCGTATTAGGTATTTTTACTTTTATACCTTTTAGAGCAGTTCCGTTTTTCGCAGCAGAAGAATCAACTATTATTACTGAAGTTATTTTAAAATCAATAATTTTCCCATTACTAGTAATTGGTTTATCTGTTTATCCAAATTTATTAAAATATCAAGAAGTATATGACTGTAGAGAAAGATCAAAAGTAATTAACGTTATGAGCTATTTCCCAGCGTTATCTTACATTTGTGCAATCTTAGTTTACTTATTCCATACTTTACTATACAGCTCTGAATTATTACAACAAGGCGTTTGGGCTATGACAGTTGTTATTGTTATTGCTTATTTCGTATTTATGTTAATTGCTGCTCATTTTGCACATCACATTTTAATGAGATTAACAAAATTAGGAACAATTTTAGCAGATGCTTTAGTAGGATTCATGATTGTGTGCTTTGCAATCGCAACATGGAGATTAAGTATGCATTACTTTAACGGATCTAATCCAGCATATTACTTTAGAGCTGACCCTTATTTATTCGTTATCTTAATCTTAGCAGTATTCGCATTAATTTATGCGATTAAATCATTAATTAAATTAGTAGTAGTTGATGAATGCAGTGTTTATATTTCTGCAGCTGATGCTACAGATCATTTAAATGATATTACTGAAGCTGAATACAATCGTGCCTATAACAATATCTTAGATGATTTCGAAGGATTCTTTGCTGATTTAACATATGAAGAAGCTGAAGAAGAAACTGAAGAAGAAGCTCCAGCTGAAGAAACTGAAGAAGAAGCTCCAGCTGAAGAAACTAAAGAAGAAGCTCCAGCTGAAGAAGCTAAAGAAGAAACTCCAGCTGAAGAAGCAAAAGAAGAAGCTCCAGCTGAAGAAGCAAAAGAAGAAGCTCCAGCTGAAGAAGCAAAAGAAGAAGCTCCAGCTGAAGAAACTAAAGAAGAAGCTCCAGTTCAAGAAACTAAACCAGCTCCTGTAAAAGAACCTAAAGTTCTTACTCCTTCATTTGAAGAAGTTTTAGAAATGGCTAAGGCTGTTGAAGGTGGAACTCATACTCCAAATCCTGCAGGAACTGTTCATAAGTTTACATATGAAAAGAAATTATTCTTAATTATTCAAAAAACATCTAATGATTATCGTGTTGCATTCTTAGCTGATGAATCAAATATCTTAAAATACATCGTTAAGTATCCACGTGTAGTTATTAAACCTTCTTCACCTAAAGGTGATAATTGGTTATTATTAGTAAATAAGGGTAATTTTGATGCTGAAGTATTAACTGAAATCGTTAATGGTTCATTAGTAACTTTAAAGAGATTAATGGCTGAAGCTGCTGCTCAAAAAGAAGCTGAAAAAGCTGCTAAAAAAGCTGAAAAAGAAGCACAAAAGAAAGCTGAAAAAGAAGCTGCTAAAAAAGCTAAGGCTAATAAATAATAAGTGAAAGGAGATATAATTATATGTTAAAAAATCAAGAAAAAAGATTAGTTTTTAATGTTTCAATTATTTCACTTGTTGTGAGTTTATTAGTATGTATTCCTTGGGGAATTGGTAAAGTAAGTGGATTTGAAATTGTAATGAAATATATCATTATCCCTGCTTTCATTGTTGTAGCATCTATTATTAATCTTAGTATTAAATATCGTAACTATCGTCCTGCGAATAAATTTGCAACTATTGCAAGTTATGTTCCTATGTTCTCATATGCAGCTGCTTCATTATTTAACGCTTTAATGTATTTAATTCGTTCTAATGATGTATATGGAAGAACTAAATGGGTTTTATTAACAGTTATTATTGCAGTTGTATTAGTTTTATTTACTGTTTTATCTCATTTCTATTATCGTGCTGTTATAGTATTTAGTAAAAATACTTCAATGTTATTTGATTATAGTTTCTTAGCTATTACAGTTATTGATACTATTGCTTTAAGTTTTATTGCAAGAGATCACTCTGCTGTATTATTAGAAGCTGCATCTGTATGGCATATTATTTTACCTGCTTTATTAGGTGCTTTAGTTGTTGTATTCCTTGCATTTGTATTACGTAATTATCGTGATTATAATGATGAATATAAATTAGTTGATAAAGGTCCTTTACTTGAAAATTGGATGAAAATTCGTGAAGATTTATATTACAATGCAACTGAAGAAATTATGAATGCTTTATACATTTATAGTGCTGATCATTTAGAATTCGAAGATGAAGAAGAAGAAACAGAACAAGAAACAGTTGTAGAAACTAAGATTGTTGAAGTTCCTGCTGATACTTCTGAATTAGAAGCTAAACTTGCTAAAGCTGAACAAGAAAAACAAGATGCTTTAGATAAAGCTGCTAAAGCAGAACAAGATAAAGAAGCTGCACTTGCAAAAGTTGAACAAGAAAAACAAGAAGCTTTAGATAAAGCTGCCAAAGCAGAAGAAGAAAAAGAAGCTGCACTTGCAAAAGTTGCTGAATTAGAAAAAGAAGCTAAAAAAGAACCTGAAGTTGTTAAAGACCCTGAATTAGAAGCAGAAGTTGCTAAATTACAAGGTGAAAAAGCACAACACGAAGAAGAAAAAGCTAGACTTCAAGAAGAAATTGCTAAACGTGATGAACAAGATCGTTTAGAAGCTGAACAAATGGCTAAACTTCAAGAAGAAAATGCACAACACGAAGAAGAAAAAGCTAAACTTCAAGAAGAAAATGCACAACACGAAGAAGAAAAAGCTAGACTTCAAGAAGAAATTGCTAAACGTGATGAACAAGATCGTTTAGAAGCTGAAGAAAAAGCTGCAGCTGAAGAAGCTAAACAAAAAGCAGCAGCAGAAAAAGAAGCTGAAAATGCAGCTAAATATAAAGCATTAAGACCAACTTATGTTAAGATGTGTCAATACATCGACGCTTTAGAAGGTGTTAGAAATGTATCTTCAGCAAATGGTAATAAATTCTATATCGGTAAGAAATTAGTTGCCATTTTCCAAAAAGGAAAAGCTGATTACAGAATTACTTTCCAAGCTCCAGATGCTAAATTCTTAGAATACATTAAAGACCACAGTGATTGTGTAAGTCGTGCATCATCTCCTAAGGGTTCTAACTGGTTAAAATTAATTAACAAAGGTATTTTAGAAGATGAATTTGTTAAAGAAATCCTTAAGGGTGCTGTTGAATATGTAAATGCAGAAATTCAAGCTGAACTTGCTGCAAAAGAAGAAGCTAAGAGATTAAAAGCTGAAGAAAAGAAAAAAGCTAGAGAAGCTGCAAAAGCTGCTAAAAAAGCAGAAAAAGAAAATAAAGCAGCTTAATATAAAAATCGTTGACAAAGATTAGTAAACTAAATGATTATAAATAGAGAGTAACTGGTAGGTGGAAAGTTATTATATCATTAGTTGAAGCTCCTTTTGAGAGGAATTAATAATTCCCGCTTGTAGCGTTAAAACTCCCGAGTGTACAAATAAAGAGATTTGTAAATTAGGATGGTACCGCGAATTAAAATCGTTCCTATTTTGGGAACGATTTTTTTATGTTTATATATAAAAATGAGGTGAAAATATGAAATATTTAAAAGGACATGAAATAAGACAAATGTGGTTAGACTTTTTTTCAAGTAAAGGTCATGAAGTTACACCAAGTGCTTCATTAGTTCCACATGATGATCCTACTATTTTATGGATAAACGCTGGTGTTGCACCACTAAAGAAATATTTTGATGGTCGTGAAAAACCATCAAATCCTAGATTATGTAATGCACAAAAGTCAATAAGAACAAATGATATTGATAATGTAGGTAAAACTGCAAGACACCATACATTCTTTGAAATGTTAGGAAACTTTTCAATTGGTGATTATTTTAGAGAAGAAGCATTAACATTTGCATATGAAATTTTATTCTCTCCTGAATGGTTTGATATTGAAAAAGAAAAAATTTATATTACTTATTATCCTGAAGATGAAGCTACATTCAATAAATGGGTTAGCTTAGGTGTTGATCCTAGCCATCTAATTCCAATTAAAGATAATTTCTGGGAAATTGGTGAAGGACCTTGCGGACCTGATACAGAAATTTTCTTTGATAGAGGACCTAAATATGATCCTGAAAATTTAGGTATTAAAATGTTAGCAGAAGATATTGAAAATGATCGTTATATTGAAATTTGGAATATTGTATTCAGTCAATATAATTCAACTGCTGGATTGAAAAGAGAAAATTATCCTGAACTACCAAGTAAAAATATTGATACAGGTAGTGGGCTTGAAAGATTAGCATGTGTTTTCCAAGGAACAGAAACAAATTATGAATCAGATTTATTTATGCCAATGATTGAATTCCTTGAAAAATATAGTGGTAAATCATATAACGATGAAGAAAATAAAATGGCATTTAGAGTAATTGCTGACCATACTAGAAGTGTTACTTTTGCGATTGCTGATGGAGCTATGCTTTCTAATGAAGGTAGAGGATATGTATTAAGAAGAATCTTAAGAAGAGCTGTAAGATATGGTAAAAAATTAGGCATTTCTGGTGCATTCCTTTACAAGATGGTTGATGTTGTTGTTAATAACATGAAAAATTTCTATCCATATTTACTAGAAAAACAAGCATTAGTTGAAAAAATTATTAAAATAGAAGAGGATAATTTCTTAAAAACTTTAGAATCTGGTGAAAAGAGATTACATGATATAATTGAAAATACTGAATCTGATATTATTTCAGGTAAAGACGCTTTCCTTTTATACGATACATTTGGCTTCCCTCTAGAATTAACAATGGAAGTTGTTGAAGATAGTGGTAAAAGAGTTAATGTAGAAGAGTTTAATGAAGAATTAGCTAAACAAAAGATGCGTGCAAGAAATGCAAGAAATGATATTCAGTCTATGAATGTTCAAAATGAAGATTTTATTGCATTTAAAGAAGAAGTTAAATTTACAGGCTACAATACTTTAACACAAAATTCTCATGTTATCGCATTATTCAAAGATGGTAAACGTGTTAATAAAGCAAATGGTGTTGTATATGCTGTATTTGCAGAAACTCCTTTCTATGGAGAAAGTGGTGGTCAAATAGGTGACCAAGGAACTGTTAATTATTTAGGTCAAAATTATCAAGTTTTAAATACAATAAAATTACCTAATGGTCAACAAACATGTATTGTTGATTTTAATGAAACTTTAATTTCAGTTGGAGATAATGTAGAATTAAATGTTGATGAACAAAAACGTTTTGATATTGCATGTAACCATTCTGCAACACATTTATTAAATGAATCTTTAAGAAAAGTTTTAGGTTCACATGTTGTACAACATGGATCATGGGTTGGACAAGAATCTTTAAGATTTGACTTTAACCATTATCAAAATTTAACAAATGAAGAAATTCTTTCTATTGAAAAATTAGTTAATGAAGTTATTAATCAAAATATTGAAGTCAATGTTATTGAAACATCAATTGAAGAAGCTAAAAAAGCTGGTGCTCAAGCTGTATTCGGTGAAAAATATGGTGATGTTGTAAGACTTGTTGATATGAGTTATAGTAAAGAATTATGTGGTGGTACACATGTTAATAATACTGGAGATATTAAAAAATTTGCTGTTTTAGGTGTTGAATCTAAAGGTTCTGGTATTTTTAGAATTGAAGGAACAAGTAATGAACATGTATTTGAACAAGTTTCATTACAAGTTGAAAAGATTAAACAAGAAATACTAAATATTAATTTAAAAATTGAAGAACTAATTGAAAAAGCAAATCAAGAAGGTTTCAAATTAGAATGTAAATTAATTGAATTACCTAAATTAGTAGGTAGTTATCAAGATATTATTAATTATCGTGAAGCTAATGAAACTGCAAGAAAAGTTTCTTATGATTTAAATAAAAAATACGAAACTTTATATCGTGAAAAAAATTCTGCTGATTATAAACAATTTGAAAATAGTTATATGAATAAAGAAGATTATACTGTTTTAGTTACAAAAGTTGAAGATTATGCTGTAGATGTATTAAAGGATATAGTAGATAAATTAGCTGCACCTCTTGAAAAAGCTGTTATTTTCTTCGCAAATGTTGTTAATAATGAAAAAATTATTTTTATCTGTAAAGTTAAAGGATTAAATAAACATGCAGGTAACTTAGTAAAAGAAGCTGCTATTATTACTGGTGGTAATGGCGGCGGAAGACCTGATTTTGCACAAGCAGGTGGTAGAGATGTTACTAAAGTTGATGCTGCGTTAGAAAAAGTTAAGGAACTTGCATAATGAGATACATGGGACTTGATTTAGGCAATCGTACTTGTGGTGTTGCTGTAAGTGATATCATGGGTGTTATTGCAACAGGTGTTGAAACAATAAGATTTAAAGAAAAAGATTTGCAAAGATGTTTAGAATGTGTTAAAATTATTTTCGTTGATAGAAAAGTTGAAAAAATCGTAATGGGTTATCCTTTAAATATGAATGGTACAAAGGGACCACAAAGTGAATATGTACTTGAATTTAAACAAATGTTAGAGGATGAACTTAAAACAGAAGTTATTTTATATGATGAACGCTTAACTACTGTTGAAGTTAATCGTGTTATGATCTCAGCTGATCTAAGTCGAAATAAGAGAAAAGAAAAAGTTGATACTTTAGCAGCCACTCTTATTTTACAATCTTATTTAGATAGTGCTAATAGAAAGAAAGGAAATTAGAATTATGAAAATAGAACCTACTAATGGACAATTAACTATTATCGATGGTGATAATAATGAAAGATTATGTCAAATCTTATTTACATTAGATTCTGAAGAATTTGGTAAAAAATATGTTGTATTCTATCCACTTTCTCCAACTGAGGAAGAAGAAGGATTTTATATGGCAGCTTCATATACTGAATTAGATGATGAAAATGGTGAATTACAAGCAATTGAAACAGAAGAAGAGTGGGCAATGATTCAAGATGCAATTGATCAATATGTTGAAGAAAACTTCAATGATTGTGAAGGTTGTGAAGACTGTGACGATTGTGATGAAGATGGATGTGACTGTTCATCTTGTCCTCATTCAAAATAAAAAAAAGAGATCATTTGATCTCTTTTTTTATTTATCCATTGTGTTTAAGATGATGAAATCAGCTATCTCATCGTATATTTTACCTTGTGTTTCAGTGATTTCAAATAAATCAGTATTTGATTTTGATTGACCAATAGGAATTTGAGCAATTAATTCTGTATTTAATTGTTCAGCTATCTTTCTTCCTCCGCCTTGACCAAAGATGTATTCTCTTTGATTGTTAATAGGGTTTACATAGTAAGACATGTTTTCAATAATACCAATTATTTCATGTCCTAATTTAGTAGCTGCATGGCCTGATTTTACTGCAACATGGCAAGCTGATGGATGTGGAGTTGTTACTAATAACATTTTTGTTTGAGGTACGATATTTTTAATATCCATTGTGATATCACCAGTTCCTGGTGGGAAGTCAATAATAACATATTCTGTTTTATCATGCCATTTTACATCATAGAAGAAGTGAGAAATCATGCTGTTTAACATTGCTCCTCTCCAAATAACTGGCTCAGAAGGAGATGTGAAGAATTCAGTTGAAATTAATTCAATGTTGTCTTTCTTCAAAGGAATGATTTTACCTTCATCATCATAATGAGGATTTTTATGTTCAAAGTTTAATACTGTTGGCATACTAGAACCATAAATATCTGCATCAATAACACCAACGTGGTGTCCTTTTTTAGCTAGTCTGTTAGCGATATTGCCAGTTACAGTACTTTTACCTACCCCACCTTTACCACTTATGATACCGATGAATTTAATTTTGCTTCGTGCAATACTGTTTAATACTTTTATTTCTTCCATTTGTAGTTTTAAACCTGTATATCCGCAATCTATTTTAACTAGTCTTGCGATACGACGACGAAGTGATTTTTCTTCGATATCACCTAATTTTCCCATCGCAACTATTAAAACAATAACATCTTTTTTATCGTCATATCCTAAGTGTTTAATACCATCTGTTTCTCTTAATGTTTTTCCTAGGGATGGATCAATTAAATTTTCTAGTAAACTTCTTAATTCATCTAATGTCATAGTTGTTCCTTTCTAATTGGTAATTGATATTCTTTAATGTAAGTTTCTGAATTACTAATTATATCAAATAGTTTTGTTGTTTTAAGTTCGTAATTTAAAATAGGAGTATTAAATTCATTGTTTAGTTCTTTAACGGAAGAAAAGATATTATTTTTGTTTTCTTTTGGTAGATTTGAAATGTATTCAATTCCTATTTTATCAAATCCTAGTAGTCTTAAATAGGTTTCTTTTTGGTTAAAATCAATATTTTGATTTATTAATGAATGAAGAATTGTTCTTTTAATTCTACTTTTAGTATATTTTTTATTAGATAGACTATTGATAAATGTTTCATAGTCTTTATTCCAAGTAGCGTTTTTGATTATATAGTTAATTATACCTTCACTATTATAAGTTATTTTGTCATAATTTAGTAATAGTTGATATTTTATTAATTCAAAATATTTTTCGTTTGCTGACTTTAAATCGATAAACTCTTGTTCAAAAGGAATAAAATTATTGATGTTTTCATTATTTAATAATTTCATTCTTAAAGAAGTTGCGCTTGCTATATTATCATTCTCTTCTAAAGAATCATATTCTGTTTTATATCTTTTTATTAAACGTAAATTAATATAAGGATTTATAATATTAATTGCTTTTAAATATGATATTGCAAGAGTAGCGTTAGGAGAATTAAAAAGTTTAATTAATTCTTCATCAACGTTTAATGCTTCTAATGCTTTAGAACAGGCTACTTTATAACTTAATTTTTGTTCTTTTAATAAAGCTCTTAAAGTGTTTTGATACTCAATTGTTTCTGTTTCTTCTATTAATGTTATTAGGTCATAGATATCATCGGTTTCACAACCACAAACGATGTCAGTTACATTTAGTTCATTTAAACTTTTTACCGCATAATATCCAAATATATCAGCACTTTGAACTGCGTAAAATGTAGGTAGTTCAATGACAATATTAGCTCCTGCTTGTAGAATGTATTTTGTTTTGTTAAATTTATTTATAGGGCTAATATCTCCACGCATATTAAAAGAAGTGGTTGTTATAACAGCTAGACAATCAGGATCAAACCTTTCTTTTATTTGATCAAATAAGTATTGGTGACCTAAGTGAAATGGATTTGCTTCCATTATTACGCCGATATTCATTTTATTCATCCTTTCAAAAACGCTAATTTTATTATAATATTATACCAAAATATGACGCTTTTTGCAAATCTTTAAGCGTATAATATTTATAGGGGGATATAATATGTATGTATTTGAATTAAATAAGGACAAAATTCATAAATGTATTGAAGAAAATGAAAATGTTTTTGTTTGTTATTATGATAAAGATTGTTTAGTTAGTAGTTTTATGAAAGGTATGTTTAATTGCTTAAAAAATAAAATAAATAAAGATGCAGTTTTCATAGTTTCAGAAAAAGATAACGATTTAGAAATAAAAGATGAATATCCGAAGATTAATGTCTATCATAATCAAAAACTTATTTATTCATTTAAAGGATTTATGTCGTATAAAAAAATATTGAAAGAAATAGTTTAAATCAATAAATGTTATTAACAATTGTTAGTAACATTTATTTTTTTTTGTGAAAATAAAAATTGATTATTTAATCGAAAGATATTATGAGGGATCATATGAAACGTTTTAAAAAAGGTTTTTTAATATCAGAAATTTTGTGCTATCTAACTATTATTTTAATGGTTGGAATGTTTGTTTTATATACATGTCGTTTTTTGAGTAAAAAATATAATAATTATAATTCATTATATGAACAAGAAGAAGAAATTTATAAAGTAATTGATGAAATCCATGATAAATCAAGAAAAACATCATTAGAAGAAAAATATTATTATCGAATCAATGATTTATATTGGGAAATATATTCAGGAAGCGGGAAATCAATGGTTAAATATTATTTTAATAGTGATTCAATATGGTGTGTACGAAAAATTAATCTTAAATACATAAAGAATATTTTAATAGAAATAGATGAATTTATTACTATTACGATAATATCTGATGATTATGAAATTTCAACTATTATAGGAGGGTTAGATGAGTATCAAGAAGAAGATGAATATTAAATTGTTTATAGTAAAAGAGGAAAAGTTTAATTTTGATGTTGTTATAGAAGATGTTAATGATAAAACTAATAAAAAAGAATTCGTTTGTTTTAATGAAGAAAATATTGATGATTTAATATTGGAAATTAATAATGCTTTTATCTATAATAAAAAGATTAAGTACGCTATTGATTTATATGTAGTTAGTGATTCAATGTTTTATTATAATTGTTTATTGCCGACAAATAAAAAGAAGAAAAATATTTCTTGGATTAAAGAAATAATTAGTAAGGAAGTTACTGATCAATTAAATGATTATGAAATTAAGGTTTTAAATGAAAATAATGTTTTAATTATTAATAAATGTGTTAATGATTTATTAGAGTTATTTATTAATAAATTATCTAATTGTAATTTATTGGAAATTGAAAATGTTTATTTTAATCATAATTTTAATAGTTTTTTGTTAAATGAAAATATAAAATATAATTTAATTATAGTTAACTATATCTCTGACAAATATTATGTTTCTTTTTATGAAATGAATGACAAAATGATAACTAATTATTATCTAGGAGTTTTTGATCGATATGAAATGGTAAGAAAAAATTTATTAATGATGACAGATACTAGAAAAGATAATTACTTTTATATTGATGAGTTGTTTTATGAAAGTACAATGAATAAAATAAAACTAGATTTTTGTATGAATAATTTTTATTTTTTAAATGAAGGTAATGTAAGTGAAATTAATTGAATCTGTTATTTCTTTAGTTTTTATTATTTCTTTTTCTGTTATCTTAATGACCTTTATTATATTTATGGATAAAACAGATCATATGACTATGGAAAGAAATTTAGCGGTCACAGAATATCATAATTTAATATTTTGTTTTTATTATTATCCTGATACTTTTAAAGAAGTTTTGAGTAATAGATACGAAAATAATGATATAGAAGGGGATGAAATTATTATTATAGTTGATTATAAAAAAATTAAATTAAAATTTGGTTTATGTTATATGAAAGAAGAAGGAAATGATTATGATACTTATACTTTAAATATAAAAATATATGATAGTGAAGGGTATGAAGTTTTTTTACCTTTTAAAAATGGTGAGAAAGTTGTACGAAAATTTAAATAAAGGATATGTTATGTGGTTTAGTATTTTAATATTAAATCTAATATTAGTCATTCTTGGTACATTATCAGTTAGTAAAAGTATAAGTAGTAATTCAAAAAGAGAATATATTTCTTATGTTGTAGAAAGAGAGTCTGGCTTTTTGGGAATAGAAGAATTTAAAATAAGCTATTATACATATCCATATCCTTTCGATACAAGGATTGAAAATTATAATCCTAATAAAAATAAAATGACTGTTAGGCACATAAGTCATTTTGAATCTTCTACAAGGATTGAATTGTTTGTATATGATAGCGAGAATGCCTATATACAAGTGGTTAACAGATCTTTATCAGGGTATTTTTGTAGATTTAAAATTATAGATGGAAATATTGTTATTTTCGAAAGGGGATTATATGGAAAAACTGTACTCTTTTAAAGCTCGTAACAAAGATGGCAAAATCATTAAAAGTTCTTTATCTGTTAAGTCTGAAGAAGAATTTAAAGAAATTTTATTAAAAGAAAAGCTTTTTTTAATCAGCTATAAAGTTAAAAAAAAGCAGAAAAGAATCAATCAAAAAGGAATTAAGAAACAAGAAGTAATTAATTTTTTATATAAAATGTCAATTTTATTAAAATCTGGTGTTAGTATTACTGATTCACTAGAAAATGTGATTAATGGTGTTAATAATAAGAAATTTAAAATGATTTTATCTGATATTTTACATGAAATATTAAAAGGTAAAAAATTGTCAATGGTATTAAAAAAATATGATTTAGTATTTCCAAATATTGTTATAAAAATGGTCGGAGTAGCAGAAGTTAGTGGAAATTTAGAATTTGTTTTTTCGTACTGTTCAAGTTATTTAAGTAATGAAAAGAGAATAAATGATAAAATTAAGTCATCAATGTTGTATCCATATATTTTAATGTTTTTAACTTTTGTTATAGTAATTGTAATGTTCATATTTATAATTCCTATGTATGAAGATATGTTTAAAGGGTTAAGTAGTGATATACCAAAGGTAAGTCGAATTGTTTTTTTAATATCTGATTATTTTAAAAAATATTTTGTGTATTTTTTTATAGGTTTATTATCATTAATTTTATTATTTAAATTACTTATAAAAAATAAAAAAATTAAATATTTTCTTTCTTTTATTAAAACCAAAATACCAGTTTTTAAAGACCTTATCAAACTTAGAAGTGGTTCGGTGTTTATTAAAACAGTTCATTTGCTTAATAGTAGTGGATTAACTTTAATTGATAGCTTAGAGGTTGCGGTGGAGAATGTTGGTAATTTATATTATAAAAAGAAACTTAAAAATAGTATAGTTGATGTTAAAAAAGGAATATCTATAACATCGGCTTTGGAAAAGGCTAATGTTATGCCGGATATATTAATTGAAATGTTGCCGGTGGCTGAAAAAACAGGAACAATTTTAGAGGTTTTGGAAATTAATTATCAATATTTTGATTGTGAAATAGAAAAAAAGATTAATCGTTTAATAACTTTAATCGAACCTTTGATGATTGTTTTTATATCTTTGATTATTGTTGTTATAATGATAGCAGTATTCATTCCGATGTTTAGTTTAATGGATAATATTGGAGGCTTTTGATGTATCAAGAATATAATAATGATATTTATAAGATAATTAAGTTTTTAAATTTAAATGTTGATTATTTAGAAGTTTATAATCAAAAAATTGATGAGTATTTATATGAACATTATTTAATAAGTGAGGAAGATTATTATAGAATTTTAAGTGTTAAAAACAATATTGAGTTTCGAAGTTTAAAAGATTTAAAAGAAGGATTTGAAATTTATAAGGGGTTTAAAAAGGAGTTTTATATTAATAATAATTTAATCTTAATTAAAAATGGATTATTGTTTAATGTGTTTGTTTGTGAAACGAAAATTTCCTTTATAAAAAATAAATTGAAATCTTTTTTTAATAAGGATTTAAATTATTATTTAATCAGTAAATCCGATTTTAATCAATTAATTGATTATTCATATAATAAAGAAATAGGTTATGAAGAATATGAAATTAATCAAAATAAAGTGTTAAATGAAGAAATTAATTCAGGTTATGACATTGAGATTCTGAATTATCCAGTTGTAAAATTATTAGATAAAATCTTAGAAGATAGTATTAATCAATCTGCAAGTGATATTCATATTGAACCAAGTGAGACAGAAGTGTTAATTAAGATAAGAATTGATGGGAAAATTTATGAACGAAGTAAAATAAGTTTAAGTGTGTATCCAGAGCTTATAACCAGAATTAAAATTTTATCAGAAATTGATATTACAAACAAGATGCTACCTCAGGATGGAAAAATGAAAAAGGAAATTAATAATATTGAATATGATTTAAGAATATCGACATTACCAACTATTTATGGAGAAAGGATATCAATAAGGGTTCTTAATGCGGATAATAAAATTATGAAATTAGAACATCTAGGGTTAAATAATGATCAGCTAAATAATATTCGTAATATTTTAAGTAAAAAAACAGGAATGATATTAGTATGTGGTCCTACGGGAAGTGGTAAGACAACAACTTTATATACATTTTTAAAAGAACTTGTATGTGATAATAATAATATTATTACTGTTGAAGATCCTGTTGAATATTCAATTAAAGGTATTAATCAAGTACAAGTAAATAATCAATCTGGTTTAAGTTTTTCAAGTTCTCTGAGGAGTATTTTAAGACAAGACCCAAATGTGATTATGATAGGCGAAATTAGAGATGAAGAGACAGCGAGAATTGCGGTGAGGGCTTCAATAACTGGTCATTTAGTTTTGTCTACTTTACATACTAATGATTCATTAACTGCTATAACGAGATTAATTGATATGAAAATTCCCGATTATTTGGTTATTGAATCAATTAGTTGTATTATTTCACAAAGATTAGTAAGAAAGTTATGTGATTATTGTAAAAAAGAAGAAGTTATAGATAAAAAAGATCAAGAGAATTATTTTCTTAAAATTAATAAAGGTTTTAAGGCTGTTGGATGTAATTTTTGTAATAGAACAGGTTATGTAGGAAGAGTAGCTGTTTATGAAATGATAATTTTTGATAATGAATTAAGAAGAGAAATCATGAGAAGTAGGGATTTTAATGATATTAAATATTTAAGAATGGCTTCTCATGGATTTGAATTGTTTTATAAGGGGGTGACTAGTTTAGAAGAAATTAAACAACTTTTTTGATAATGTAAAAAATATTTTAATGGAGGGGAAAAAATGAAAAAGTTTAAAAAAGGTTTTACGTTAACTGAATTAATTGTTGTGTTTTCGATTATGGGGATTTTAGGTACTGCAATGTTTGCTGGATATTATTCTTATGTAGATAAGAGTAAAGAAAAATTAACTGAATATGAGCTAACGCAAATTGTTAGAGCGGTTGATCTTGCAATCTTAGAAGGTGAACTAAGTGATTATACTGACCTTACAGAAGCTAAATTAGAAGAAATTTATAAAGGAGCTTTTGATGTTGAGTTAACAGATGATCAAGCTCTTGCGTACGGTAATAATATAATTAGTTTCACTAGTAGAGGAGTTACTTATCAGTATGATTGTGTAAATAATAATTATGCGAAAAGATAATTAATATGGATGATAGGTTAAAAAAAGGATTTTCTTTATTTGAAATTGTTATTTCTATTGTATTAATAGGGTTAATAACTTCAATAAGTGTTCCTTCGTTTAAAAAATATCATAAAAAATTAAGTTTAAAAGAAGAAGAAATATCTATTGTATCTTTATATGAAAAGACTTTATCTTTTTTACACAAGGCCAAGCCATCTATTTTTAACAAAGATAAGATGATAGCAATCTATTATCCTATTTTTATGTCTGTGAGTACACACCAGGAATTAAGTGATTTATTTTCTATTTCTAATTTTTCTGATTTTCTTGATTTTTGGTGGGTGAATTGTGGAGATGATAGTAAAAAAATAGCTAGTTATGAATATATTAATGCTGAGTATGTTAATAATGAATTTGGTAAGGGTTATTTAAAGGTTTTTTTTGATGATGATACAAGTATTATATTTTCAGTTTTCATATCCTATGATTCAGTTCAAAAAATTTTGTATGCTGAATTTGAAACTATGAGCTTTTATAATATTAACGGTTTTTTGATAAAAGAGTATCAAATGTAAAAAAAGGACTCAAATTGAGTCCTTTTATTAGATTTCATATATTAATTGTAATCCTAATTGTCTTAATTCTAAAATGAAATTGTGATCTATTCTGTTTAAAATATTTGTATTTAGAATAGTTATTGGATGAACGCATTTATTTAAAATAGATAGCAACATTAGAAATATTTTATAGTCATTTATATTTTTAATTGTTCCGCCTTCTAAGGTGCTTTTTCCATTTATTATTACTGAGTTATTTTCTAGTTTAATATCTGCTTTTAAATCTTTTAGAATACCGAGTGCTTTTAATAGTTTGTTTTGATCGTATTTGTTAAGTAAATCAAAATTATTAAATTTAGATGTTCCTTCACTTATACTTGCAAGTCCTAGTAATTGAATATTTAAAAAAGGAAAAGAAGCTAAATCATAGTTGAATTGTTGTAAATAGGAGCTTTCAATTGTTATTTTGTTAGTACCTATTGACATGTTTGATTGATTATTTTTAAGAATGTTAATTATTTCTTTTTCTTCTTGAAATGATTCAGTGCTAAGATTGTTTAATATTAATCTTTCATTTGTTAATCCCATAATGCACAAACCGCTACCTATTGACCAATCGCCTTCTATTTTTATGATATTAGGAGATTTTAAAGTGTCATTTTTAATTATTATTAGTTGAAAGTCATTTTGTATTTGAAGCTCATAATTCACACTATATTCATCTAGGATTTTCAACATTGAAGATATGTGGTTCCTATAAGATAGGGTATTTATTTTAATTGTAAATTCGGTATCGGTTACCACCGCAAATAGAATAGAACCTAAAATATTTTGTGGTTTTATATTACTTGAGAGAGTTATAGAGTTAGTTTTTTCAATTTTTAATACATTTAATGTCTCAGTTGTTTTTAAAATTGTTATGTTCTGTGAAGAAGATGATTTAGATTGATTTTCGATTTCATCTATTACTTCTGGAGTTCCGTGAAAACTAACTTTTCCGATTTTATATGATATTAATGACATTAATAAAAGTATAATTGAGTCATTAATACCACATTCGATTGGTTCTAATGGTTCCTTCCATTCTTTAGATGGAATAATAATTAGTTTATCTTGGTCTTTTTTAAATCTTGTTCCTACTTTTTTTAAGGCGTCAATTGTTAAATATGTTTCTTCAGAATAATTAGGATTAACTATTGTTGTTGAAGTGGAACATAGAGAAGAAAGGATTATGTTTATTATTGTGTGATTTAAGCTACTAGGAACGTTTATTGTTCCTCGTAGTGTTTTAGGGTATAATTCGATATTCATAATTCACCTCATAGTGTTATTATACTACATTTCTTTAAAAAAATAAAGAATTAAACAATTAAGGAGTTTAAAATGGAAATTTTTTGTATTATTTTGAGTTTTATAAGTTGTATTTTTAGTTATTTAATTTTATTTTTGTATAAAAGATTTATAAAAATAAAATGTTATATAACTATTTTTGTTTTACTATGTATTTTTAATTTAATTTATTTTTTTATTTGTAAAAATTTGTTATTTTTAATATTAATTAATTTAATGATTCCTTTATTCGTAGTAATTTGTTATTTCGATTATAAAGAAATGATTATTCCTGATGCTATGTTAATTATTTTATTTATTTATTTTATTATTTTGAAAATTTTTAAGATTAATTTTTTGAATATTACGTTTAATAATATTTTAATAGGGGGAATAATTTTAATAATCATTATGGTAATTCATTTGATTTTAATGAAATTTAAGGTTGAATTAATAGGATTTGGTGATTTGAAATTATTGTTTATATTAAATTTAATTTTAGGGATTGACTTAATTATAGTTGTTTTATTTATTTCAAGTCTTATAGCTTGTCTTTTTGAAGTTATTATCTTGAAGAGAAAGTTATTTCCTTTTGGGCCTTATATAATAATAGGATTCATTCAAATATTGTTTTTTTATGAAATATTAATATAAAAAATTAGAAGATTTTTAAAGAATGTGATATAATAGAAAAAAGTAATTATTAAAAGGTGATTTTATGGATAAAATATTAATAGTCGACAAAGAGAAAAACATGACTAGCCACGATGTTGTTAATAAAATCCGTCGTATTTTTAAAACTAAAAGAGTAGGTCATACAGGTACTCTTGATCCTAACGCAACAGGTGTTTTGGTAGTTTGTTTAAATGAAGCTACTAAGTTAGTACAGTTTTTAGAATATGATAAAAAGAGTTATTTATGCCGTATTTGCGTTGGTGTAAGTACTGAAACTGAAGACGCAGCTGGAGAAGTAGTAGAAGAAAAAAAGGTTGATTATATTGAAAGTGAATTAATCGATAGTGTTTTGAAATCTTTTGAAGGTGATTATGAACAATATCCTCCAATGTATTCAGCGATTAAAGTAAATGGAAAAAGACTTTATGAATACGCAAGAAAAGGTGAAAAATTAGAAGTTGAACCAAGAATAGTTAAGATTTTTAATATTCATCGCCTCACAGAAGTAATTGTTGAGGATAATAAGGTTAAATTTGATTTTATCGTTACTGTTTCTAAAGGAACTTATATTAGAACTTTATGTGTTGATATAGGTAAAAAACTAGGATATCCTGCTCATATGAGTGAACTTAGAAGGTTAAGTGTAGGTAGTTTTTCTTTAGTTGATTCTAATAAATTAGAGGATATTGAAAATGGTAAATATAAACTATTTAATATGTTAGATGGATTAAAACAATATCCAATGACTGATGATAGTGAATTAATTAAAAAAGCTTCTAACGGTATGAAGGTATCAATTGATATGGTCACAAATATTTTTAATAAACAAGTTAATAAATTTGTGATTAAAAATAAAGATTCTTTAATCGCAATATATGAATTAGATGTAACAGAAAAGTTTTATAGGGCAGCAAGAGTATGGGAACAATAAGGTTTGATGAATATTTAAAATTGGAAAATAAATATGATCTTGTTGTTGGAATAGGACAATTTGATGGATTACATGTTGCGCATAGACAGATTATTAGTATTATAGAAGATATTAGTAGAAATAAAGGGTATAAGTCGGCAATAATAACGTTTGATCCACATCCTGATTATATCCTTGGAAAAAAAGATATTAATTCATCTGTTTTAAGTTTAGATGAAAAAGCTATAGAATTGGAGAAATTAGGAATTGATTATTTAATAGTTATTAATTTTAATAAAGAGTTTTCTACTATTTCAGCTAAAGATTATGTTAAAGATTATTTATTAAAAATAAATGTTAAAGAAGTAGTAGTAGGAAGTGATTTTATCTTTGGATATAGAGGCCTTGGAAAAGGTTCTATGATTGAAGAATATTCAAATAATTTAATAAAGGTTCATTTAATTCCTGAGATGAAATATGAAAATGAAAAAATTGGAACTGAAAAAATAAGAACTTTATTAAAAAACGGGAAAGTAAGTGAAATTAATAATTTATTAGGTAGAAATTTTATGATATCTGGTATCGTTGTCAGAGGCAAACAAGTTGGTAGAAAAATTGGTTATCCTACTATTAATTTACTAATTAGAGAAGATCTTGTTGAAATTAAAAAAGGTGTATACGCAGTAGTTGTACATTATAATAATAAAGTGTATAAAGGTATTGGGAATGTAGGAAATAATCCTTCGTTTAATTATAAAGAAAAAATTAATTTAGAAGTGCACATTTTTGATTTTAATGAAAATTTGTATGATCAATTAGTCAGTGTTGAATTAATAGAATTTATTAGAGAAGAAGTTAAGTTTAAAAATGTTGAAGATTTTATAGAGCAGTTAAAAATTGATATTGATAAAACTAAGGTAATTTTAAATAATTATTTTATCAATGCAGTTGAAAAATAATACGATTTATTGTATAATATGTATGACCTTTTTCTAAGGATATACGATCCTTCGACGTATATCTTAGATTCTGGCGTATTTTAATAACTCATTTATGAGTAGAAGGAGGACTATTATGGCTTGCATTACTAAAGAAGAAAAAGCTGCTATCATTGCTGAATATGCACGTTGTGAAGGTGATACTGGTTCACCAGAAGTTCAAATCGCAATTTTAACAGCAGAAATCAATAAGTTAAATGAACATTTACGTGTTCATATTCATGATTTCCATTCTCGTCGCGGTCTATTAAGAAAGGTTGGTCACCGTCGTAATCTTTTAGCATACTTAAAGAGAACTGATGTTCAACGTTACCGCGTTCTTATTGCCAAATTAGGTTTAAGAAAATAGTAAAATAAGAGGGCAGAAGGTAATCTTTTTGCCCTTTTGAACTATTTTTTTGATATGAGGAAAACAATTATTATTAAAAATATATATTATAAAAAAAGAAAGGTAAAACAATGGAAAAACAAGTATTTGAATATTTACAAAGAGGTCGTAAAATTGTTGTTGAAGTTGGAGAATTAGCTAAACAAGCTAATGGTGCTTGTTTAACACGTTATAATGATACAGCTGTTTTATCTGCAGCAGTAGGTAGTAATCAATCTACTGCATCAGATTTCTTTCCTTTAACAGTTTTATATCAAGAACGTTTATATGCAGCAGGTAAAATTCCTGGTGGTTTCTTAAAAAGAGAAGGACGCCCAACTGAACATGAAACATTAGTTTCGCGTTTAATTGATAGACCTATTAGACCTTTATTTGCTGAAGGTTTTAGAAACGAAGTACAAGTAATCAATATGGTTATGTGTGCTAATCCTGATTATTCATCTGCTATGACTGCAATGTTAGGTTCTAGTATTGCGTTAAGTATTTCTGATATTCCTTTTGAAGGTCCTATCGCCGGTGTTGTTGTAGGTCGTGTTAATGGGGAATATATCATTAATCCTACTGTAGAAGAATTAGAAAAATCTGATATTAATTTAACAGTTGCTGGTACAGCTAAAGCTATTAATATGGTTGAAGCTGGTGCTCAACAAGTAAGTGAAGAAGATATGTTAAATGCAATTATCTTTGGTCATGAAGAAATTAAACGTTTAGTTGCTTTCCAAGAAGAAATTGTTAAAGCTTGTGGTAAAGCTAAGATGGAAGTTGATTTATTCGCAATTCCAGAAGATTTAAAACAAGCAGTTAAAGATTTTGCGGAAAAAGATTTAAATGAAGCTATTTCTACTCATGAAAAACTTGCAAGAGAAGCTAATATTGAAGCCGTTAATGAAAGAACAGTTGAACATTTTGAAGAATTATATTCTCAAGATGCTAGTTTAACAACTGCTGAAATTGAAGAAAAGATTAAGTTTGTTAAAATGGTATTAGAAGAAATGTTAGCTGCAGAAGTTCGTCGTTTAATTACAAATGATAAAATTAGACCTGACGGAAGAGCTGTTGATGAAATTAGACCTTTATCTTCAAGAGTTGATATTTTTGAAAGAACTCATGGTTCTGCATTATTCACAAGAGGTCAAACTCAAAGTTTATCTGTAGTTACTCTTGGTTCTTTAGCAGAATTCCAAATTATTGATGGTTTAGGTGAAGAAACAGGAAAACGTTTCATGTTACATTATAACTTCCCTCAATTCTCAGTTGGTTCTACTGGTAAATATGGTTCTCCTGGTCGTCGTGAAATTGGACATGGTGCTTTAGGTGAAAGAGCTATTTTACAAGTTATCCCTTCTGAAGATGAATTCCCTTATACTATTAGAGTTGTAAGTGAAATCTTAGAATCAAATGGATCATCATCTCAAGCATCTATTTGTGCTGGTACTATGGCATTAATGGCAGCAGGTGTTCCTTTAAAAGCTCCAGTTGCTGGTATTGCAATGGGATTAATTAGTGAAGATGATGAATGTAGTAAATATACTATTTTAACTGATATTCAAGGTTTAGAAGATCACTATGGTGATATGGACTTTAAGGTAGCTGGTACTAGAAATGGTATTACTGCATTACAAATGGATATTAAGATTAAAGGTATCACAAGAGAAATCTTAAAAGAAGCTTTAGCTCAAGCTACAAAAGGTAGAATGCAAATTCTTGATCATATGATGACTACAATTAGTGAAGTAAGACCTGAATTAAGTCCTTATGCTCCTAAAGTTAAGATGATGAGAATAGATCCTGAAAAAATCCGTGATGTTATTGGTAGCGGTGGTAAAGTTATTCAAGAAATTATTGAAAACTGTAACCAAGTTAAAATTGATATTGAACAAGATGGTAGAGTATTTATCATGCATGCAGAAACTGAATGGATTGATAAAGCAATCGAAGCTATTACTAATATCGTAAGAGAACCAGAAGTTGGACAAATTTATCCTGCTAAAGTAGTTAAAATTATAGAAGTAGGTGCATTTGTTGAATTATGGCCTGGATGTGAAGGATTAGTTCATATTAGTGCATTAGAACATCATCGTGTTAATAAAGTTGAAGACGTTGTTCAAGTTGGTGATGAAATCGTTGTTAAACTTGTTAAGATTGATGAAAAAGGTCGTTTAGTTCTTTCTCGTAAAGAAGTTTTACCAAAACCTGAAAAGAAAGAAGAAAACGAAGAAGCTAAACCTCGTAAAAGAGCTCCTAAAAAAGAAAATACTGAAGAAGTAAAACAAGAAGAAAATTCTGAAGTAACTGAATAATATTTTATAATATTGAGGTAATCGAGCGCTGAATAAGTGTTAGGAAAGTCCATACTAGCACAGACTGCGATGTCTGTAGTGTTTGTGCTTAACGAAAAAATAAGTTAAGGTACTAGTAATAGTAACGGCGAATGATGTCCTAAAAGAGTAATCTCATGGAATAGTTCTTAAGGTGCCACAGAGACGATTTTTTTGGAAACAAAAAAGTGGAACGGGTAAACCCCTCAAGCTAGCAACCCAAATTTGGTAGGGGCAGATGATAATAGGGAAATGAACTTATTATTGTTACTGTGAAGTAGATAAATGATTACCCACCGCAAGGTGTACAGAATATGGCTTATGATATATTATAAAAAATAAAAAGACAAGATTTCTTGTCTTTTTTAAAAAAGTAGGTGATAATATGATTATTAAAAAAGCAGAATATATAACAGGTGCAGTTAAAAAATCACAATATCCTAATTTAAATTACCCTGAATTTGTTTTTATGGGTAGATCAAATGTTGGAAAAAGTAGTTTTATTAATGCTTTAGTAGGAAGAAAAAAGTTGGCTTATACATCTAGTCAACCTGGAAAGACACAAGTTCTAAATTTCTTTAACATTAATGATGAAATCTTGTTTGTTGATGTGCCTGGATATGGATATGCGAAAAAAGTAGTGGATGAAAGATTAAAATTCGGAGAAATGATTGAAGAATATTTAACTTCGCCTAATTTAAAATTATGTTTTTTACTAGTAGATATAAGAAATAAACCTACACAAGATGATATTTTAATGTATGAATATTTAAAACATTTTAATATTAAAGTTGTTGTCATCGCAACAAAATCTGATAAAGTAGGTACAACACTAGTTTTAAGACACTTAAAACAAGTAAAGGAAACCTTAAAGTTATCAAAGGATGATACATGTGTTGCGGTATCAAGTGAAACTAAAAAAGGTATCGAAGAAGTTTGGAATATAATTTTAAATAATATGAACTAAAAGGAATCAATAACGATTATTCGTTATTGGTCCTTTTTTTATACATTTTTCTTTCATAAGATATGGTATCATTTCATATAATTAAAAGAATGGAGTGATATAATGGAAATAAGAATGAATTTTGATGCTTTTTTAAAGTTAAAAAACTTTGTTAATGTAAATGATATTAAAGCTGAAATAGTTGAATACGATATTAATAATGATCAGTTACTTGGTAAACTATCAGTAAGAGGTAAATATTTAAAATCAGACATGGAAAAAGAATATCATTTTGATGAAGATATTCCTTTTAATATAATGTTCAATGAAAATTATGAAGTTGAAGATATCGATTGTATTAATTTTGATTATCAAATAGTAGAAGGTAGAGGACTAGATTTATTCTTTGAAATTCTAGTTGTATTTAATGAAGAAGAAGTAATTCCAGTTCCAGTAGAAGTAATTGAAGAATTAGAAACCGCTACTACAGAAGATGAAAATATTTTAGATGAAGAACTGGATTTGAGAACCTCTGATGAGGTTTCATTAGAAGAGTTAAAAGAAGATGAAACTGAAAAAGTAAATAAAAAACTTGATGAATCTTTTAATATAGTTACTGAAAAATATCCCACCGAAGAAAAGGTAATTTCCGAAAACTTAGGTAGTGATTATAAAACGATTCGTGTTTGTTATTATCATAACGATGAAGATTTAGAAGAATTATGTAATTCAAATAATGTTTCAATTGAGCAAGTCTTTAAAGAAAATCGTAAAAATGAATTTAATAAATATCGAAGGATAATTATTAATGAAAGAACTAATAAAAAGTGAAAGATTAAATAAATTTAAACAAAATATAAAAGACGAGTATGATATTGACATTTATGATCTTAATATTATAGGTAAAAATAGTTATCTATTAAGGGATGAAAATAATAATTATTTTCTTAAAGAAACAAGTTTTAACACTTTAGAAAAACTTCAATTTCTTTATAATCAAGGAGTTAATAATATTTTATATCCTTTCTTAAATAAAGAACAATTATTTGTAAGTAAAGTAGAAAATAAAAATATTTACATAAGTAAATATTTAGATAATAAGATAATATTAGAAGAATATCGTGTTAAAAACATGTATGATGAACTTAACTTTTTACATGATCAGACAAGTTTTAAAAAACAACTTAATCCTCGTAAATCAAGGGGAAGATTTGATGAATTATCTAATCAATTAGATTATAAATTTAAAATAATAGAAGAATATATAAGAAGTTTGGAAAGTAAAGAACTTAATCCTTCAATGATGCCGGTTTTAGGTAACTATCAGTATATTTTAGATTGTAAAAAAGAATTAATAAGATTACAAAAAAGAATTATCAGCTCTGTTAAAGCAAAAGAAAGTATTAATTTTAATTTTGTTCACAATAATCCTACGATAGATCACTTATTAAATACTGAAGGAAGAATGTTTTTAACTAGTATTGACAGAGGTAAAATCGGAATAAGTAGTTTAGATATGGCAAAATTTTATGTTGAAAATGAGTATTTGGATGTTGATTTTAGATCTTTAATTAAAGATTATAGTATTAAATATAATAATCCATTTTATTATGATTATTTTAGATTCTTAGTGCTTGTTATTTATATAAAGAAAATAAAGCTTAATAGTGACTTGTTAATTAATGTTAATACTTTTATTATAGTTTCTAATAGCATAAAAAAGTATTTTAATAATTTTAAAGATTTAGAATATGAAGATGATTAAAACAGAGTTTTACTCTGTTTTTATATTTTAATACTAAACTTTTGACAAAATCAGCATAATATGATATAATATACGAGGTGATTAGTATGAAGTGGTCAGTTCAACAATTAAATAAGTTAACGATAAAACCATATCATTTTGAAGTATCTCTAGACTTTTCTGAATATGCAGAAAAAGTAGAAGATATTATTTCTATTGAAGAAGTAAAAGTAACTGGTGTAATTACAAAAATTGAAAATGATACATTTCAGTTTAAATATCGTATCATAGCACCATTAATTTTAGAATGTGGTTTAACTTTAGAACCTGTTGAATATGTTTTTGATCAAGAATATGATGACATTTTCTCTAAAACAGAAAGTGATGATGTATTTTTAATTGAAAATAATACAATTGACCTTTCAGAAGTTGTATGGTCAAATATAATAATTGATAAACCTTTAACAGTACAACATCCTAATGCATATGAAATTTTAGAATCTCGTGGGATCGTCCTAGGTGAGATGCCCGAATTAGATGAAGATGAAGAAATTATCTATGAGGATGATGGTACTAAAGTAGAAGAAAATAAATAAATTTGAAAGGAGGAAATTCAAATGGGTGCAATTGCTCAACAACGTCGTGTTTCTAAAACTCGTAAATTAAAACGTCGTACTCACTATAAATTAGAAGTTCCTGGTATGTCAGTATGTTCTAATTGTGGTGAATTAAAATTAAACCATCGTGTTTGTCCAACTTGCGGTTTCTATAATGGTAAACAAGTTAAAGAAATCAAAGTTAAAGAAGAAAAAACAGAAGAATAATTAATGAAAGCGCATCGAGGGATGCGTTTTTTCATTTTTATACATGCATTCTAGTCTTAATTTTATGCATTTTGATTTTTATGATATTGATACATTCTTTTGAAAATGATATAATACTATTGTAATAAATAAAAAAAGGAGGAAGAAAATGAAAAAATTAAGAGTATTTTTAAGTTTATTTATTGTAACGTTAATGATGTTTTTATTAGTTGGATGTAAAAAAGAACAAAATACATCAATGGTTACTATCTCTACTAACCCAGAAGTATCTTTAGTTGTTGACAGTAAGGGAGTTGTCGTTTCTGTAAAAGGTGAAAACGACGAGGGAAAGACTATTGTTTTAAATGAAGAATTAGAAGGCAAAACAATTGAAGAAGCTGTTGAGATTATTATTACAAATGAAAAAGAATCTGGTTTCTTACTATCAGGAAAAGTAGGAAATGAAGAAAATCAAATATCTATTAAAGTATCTGCAAACAAAGAAAAATTCCAAGCTAAAATTGAAGGAAAAGTTGAAGATACAATTGTTGAAGTTTGTGAAGAATTAAATATTAATGAAACTATCACAAAACTTGAAGCTTATACAAAAGAAGAATTAGAAAAATTAGCCGTTAAATACAATTGTTATTTATCTGATATAGAAGCTGCAAAAATGAATTATGCAGAATTAGTTAATCAAGTTTCTTTACATCATCAAGAAGTTAAAGAATTAGTAAGCGTTGAATTAGAAAATTTATATTTATCTACTAAAGAATACGAATGGCAATTTGCTGAAAAAGAAGAAGTATTAGAAGAATTAGATAAATTAGAAGAAAAATATCAAGAATTCAAATCTACTTATCGTCAAATCATTGAAGAATTAAAAGAAGTAATCGTTAAATTAGAAGAAACTCAATTTGATTTATTAGTAGATCCTGAAAGTGATTATCAAAAGAAATTAAATGAATATTATGATGCGAAAGAGGCTTTAAATGAAGTAAAAGCTAATTTAGCTGCTGAAGGTAATTATGAATCTTCTGCAAGTCAATTAATTTTAACTGGATATGAAAAAACTTTAGAACTTGCTAAATTATCATTAGATACAGTTAAAACATTAGTTGAAAAAACTATTTCTGCTGCAAAAACAGTAGTTGAATCTGTTATTAAGTCTTTAGAAGAATTAGAAGCAAAATTCCCTAGTGAATTAAAACCTTTAGTTCAAGAAAAACTTCAAATGACTCAAGATCAAATGAATCAACAAAAAGATGCTTTCTTTGCAGAATTTGAAGCAAAATATGCCGAAGAAATTGCTGCAGCAAAACAAAATGCTGAAGAAAGAAAATAAAACAAAAAGATTATGGTTATTCCATAATCTTTTTTTATTTTACAAATATTTACTAATATGTTATAATTATCAATGGTGATTAATATGAGCGAATTAAAACATTATTCTGTTTTATTAAACGAATCAATAGAAGGATTAAATATTAAATCAGATGGTATTTATGTTGATGGGACTTTAGGTGGTGCTGGTCATTCATCTGTTATTTTGAGTAAATTATCTGATAAAGGATTCTTATATGGATTTGATCAAGATCAATTGGCTATTGATATCGCAAGTGAAAAATTATCTAAGATAGGTAACAATTTTGAAATTATCAAAAGTAATTTTTGTTATTTAAAAACAGAATTGACTTTAAGAAATATAGATAAAGTAGATGGATTCTTATTTGATTTGGGCGTTTCAAGTTTTCAATTAGATATTCCTGAAAGAGGTTTTAGTTACCGCTTTGACGGAAGATTAGATATGAGAATGAACCAAGATAGTTCTTTGGACGCTTACACAGTGGTTAATACTTATTCAGAAGCTGAATTAAAAAGAATAATTTTTGAATATGGGGAAGATAAACATGCTCCTTTGATTGCAAGAGGAATTGTTAAAGCAAGATCAATTAAACCTATTGAAACTACTTTTGAATTAGTGGAAGTTATTAAGAAATCTTTACCTGCTTCTGCTTTAAGAGGAAGTGGTCATCCTGCAAAACAAACTTTCCAGGCTATAAGAATTGAAGTTAACCAAGAATTAGAGGTTTTGAAAACAGCTTTATCTGATGCGTTAAGTATGTTGAATAAAAATGGTAGATTAGTTGTTATTACTTTCCATTCTTTAGAAGATCGATTAGTTAAAAAATTATTTAAAGAAAAAACTACTTTAGATTTACCAAAAGGTATTCCTTTTATTCCTGAAGGATATGAATTAGAATATAAATTAGTAAATAATAAAGTTATTTTACCAAGTGAAGAAGAACTTAGTTGTAATAACAGATCACATAGTGCAAAAATGCGTATTATTGAAAAAATATAAAAAGGTAACATTAATTGTTACCTTTTTTTGTTTAGAAAAATTTAAATGAATATGTAAAACTATATGATTCATCTTCTTGAAGACGTACTAAATGGCGTTTGTTTTCAAAATTTCCATCATTTTCTGTTGTATCAGCACAACCTCTCCAAGGTTCAATACAGATAAATGGTGCTTCTACAGGATAAGGAGACCAAATTCCTAACATAGTGAAGTTATTGAAAGTAAAACTTACACCATGATTGGTTTTTGTATTAATTAAAGTTACATTATTAAAATCAATATTGTCAAATACTAATGCATCTTCTGCATAATCTTGATGATTTAATGGTAAATCCTGTTTGTTTTCCCATTTCTTTGTTGTTTCTAAAAAGTCGATTGTACCATTTTTTAGATTAACATTTCCTATTATACTAGTAATAGGATGAGGGAATACAAGTTTGTAATCAGCAAAATTAGGAGCTAGAAAAGCAGGATGAAGTCCCAAATTAAAAGGCATTTCTTCATCTGTTAAATTAATAACTTTAATTTCGCTATCTACTTGGTCATCGTTCAAAGAATATGTTACTAAGACATTGAATGAGTATGGATATAATTTTAGTGTTTCATCGTTTGATGAAAAGATTAGTGTAATTGAATCTTCTAATAATTCAACTAGTTCAAATTCACTATCTCTTAGGAAACCATGACCATTCATTTTGTATTCTTTTCCTTTTATTAAGCATTTACCATCTAATAATTTTCCAACAATTGGAAAAAGAAGAGGAGCTGAGCGATTCCAAAATGCTGGGTTACTATCGTGCAATTGATTTTCTCCTAAGTATTTAATCGTTTTTAATTCTGCGCCTTTTGTCGAAATTTCAACATATAATTTTTCGTTTTTAATTGTATATAGCATAAAAACCTCCGTTTTAGTCTTAGATATTTTAACATTATTCTATTTTGATGTCAAGTGTAAAGTATGACATAACCGCCTTCAATTATTTTTTCATTAGGTTCAGGAATTTGATTAATAACTTGGTTTCCTGTTCCTTCAATTTTAAAAAGGTATGGGTAATTATATGATCTTATTTGATTTACATTTAATCCGATAAAGTTATCTACTTCGTAAATTTGTTTGTCGATATAGTATCTTGCGTTTAATTTGATTCCATCTGTTCTTTTAGGAATATTGAATATAGTAAATGCTTCAGCAATGATTTCTTTTACTATAGGTGCAGCTACAATACTTCCATATTGAATAGTATTTTTAGGTTTTGTTACTGCACAAAAGACAACGATTTGAGGGTCATCCATTGGTGCCATTCCAATAAAAGAAGTTATGTATTGGCCTTGAATATAAGAACCGTTTTCAACAATCTGAGCAGTTCCTGTTTTACCACCTATACGATGTCCTTCAAGATATGCATTTCGACCTGTTCCTAACGCAACAACAGATTCTAAACAATAATTAACTGTGTCTGATGTTTCTTTACTTATAACTTGTCTAATAAGTGTTTTATCTTTTTCAAATAAGAGTTTGTTTTCTCCTGATACTGCTTTTTTTACAATATATGGTTGATATAAATTGCCTCCATTTATTGTTGAAGCAACTGCTGTTACTAATTGAATAGCGGTTACTGAGTTTGCTTGACCAAAAGAACTAGTTGCAAGTTCAACGTTTCCGACTTTTTCTACGTTAAAAATAATTCCACTTGATTCTCCTAATAAATCAATTCCGGTTTTTTTACCTATTCCAAATTTATCTAAGTAAGAGAAGAACTTTTCTTTTCCAAGTCGTAAGCCAATTGTCATAAATCCAGGGTTACAGGAGTTTTGTAATACTTCTAAAAATGTTTCTTTTCCATGTCCTCCAACTTTCCAGTCTTTTATACGTGTACCATCAATTATCATATAGCCAGGATCGTAAAAAGGTTCATTCAATGAAAAGACTTTTTCTTCTAAACCCATAGCGTATGTAAGAATTTTAAAAGTACTACCGGGTTCAAATGATTTCCAAATTGCGAGATTTCGATTATAGATTGATTGGTCGTATTTTTGATAATTTTCAATATCAAAAGTTGGTCTTGAACCTACCGCAAGAATTTCTCCATTTTTCGGATTCATCGCAAGTATTATTGCATCTTCAGGTTGATATTGTTGAATTATGTTATCTAATAACCTTTCTACGGTAAGTTGAAGTTCTAAATCGATGGTTAAGTATAAGTCAGCTCCTTTTATGTTGTTTGTATAATAGCTTGTTAAATCCTCTAATGCGTTTCCATGAGCGTCTGTATAAATATTAAGTGAACCTTTTTGATCTTTTAAGATATCATCATAAATGTATTCGATTCCTGTTATACCTTGATTATCAATCCCTGTAATGCCTAATACTTGTGCAAGTGTATTTTGATATGGATAATATCTTGAACTATCTCCAACTATGTAAATTCCTTTTAAATTATGACTTGCGATGTCTTTTGCTTGATCAATTGAGATTCTCAAAGCTTCAGGTTTAATTATTTCTACAGAAACGTTTTTAGTTAAATGTTTTTTAATTTTATCGGTTGATACTTTTAAAATATTAGAAATAATTAAACTGGTTTTATCAATATCTTCGACTTGTTTAGGTATCGTAATTATTGTTGGAGTAAGTGAATTACCGACAATTAGATTACCATTTCGATCATAGATATTTCCTCTTCCTCCAATAACAGGAGCATTTCTTGTCCATAAATCTAATGCTTTTTGATAATATTCATTATGTTTTATGGTTTTTACAAATAAAAGTTTTATAAAAATAATAATAAATATTAATATAATAAAAAAATTTAAAACTTTAATTCTTTTTTTCATATTTTCTCCTTTAACAATACATTTTATGAATTTAATAAAATAAAATACTATTAATTTTCTTTAAATCATATAATTAACTAAAGAGGGGATTTAATGAAAATAAAAAAATTTTATGATTTATATTATCCAAATAATATTATTTTATATAATCATCAAATTAATAAAATAACTGATAATTCAAAAGAAGTATCTTTGAATGATGTATTTATTTGTATAAAAGGATATAAAAATGATGGGCATGATTATATAGAAGAAGCTGTATCAAAGGGTTGTAAAACAATTATTATCAATGAAAATCATGTGTATTTTAATGAAAATATTAATATCATAAGAAGTAAAAATCCTTTAAAAGATTTTGCGAGAATGGTAATTTTAAATTATGAAGAAAAAGGCTTAAAGAAACCTAAATTCATTGGTGTAACAGGTACTAATGGAAAGACAACAATTACTAATATTTTATATGAATTTTTAAAAACTAAAAAATTAGATATTTTACTTATAGGAACAAATGGAATTAAAAAATACTACGGATTAAAAGAAGAACTAATTAAGGCTGATAATACAACACCTAATTTTAATATTATCTATGATATCTTATCAACTGTTCCATTATCATTTGATTATGTTATTATGGAGGTTTCTTCTCAAGGAATCATTGAAGGAAGAACTTTAGGTATTGATTTTGATATTGTAGTTGTGAATTCTTTAAGTAATGAACATTTGGATTATCATCATACGATTAATGAATATCGTGATTCTAAAGCTTTTTTAGTATCAAGTATTAGTCAAAATAAAGATAGCATTTTAATACTAAATGATAATTTAAATGAATTTTCTTTTTTTAATAATTTAAATATTAATAAAACAATCTATTATGGTTCAAGATCAAATAATAATGTATTTTATTTCTTGAAAGAACTAGATATTGATAAAACTAAATTTTGTTTAGTTATTAATAAAATACCTTTTTATTTAGAAACAAATTTAATCGGTGATTTTAATATTGAAAATATTTGTGCAGTAGTATCAATATTAATGAGTTTAAACTTTGAATTAACTTCATTTTTTGCATTTTTAAAAGATGTTCCAAAAATTGATGGAAGATTAAATATTATAAAACATCAAAATAGATATTTCATTATTGATTTTGGACACAATAGTGAAGCGGTTTACCGCGTTTTATCTTTCTTTAATATGATAAAAAAGAATAATTTAATTACTGTTATAGGCTGTGGTGGTAACAGAGATAAAGAAAAAAGACCTGTTATGGCAAGAACAGCTTGTTTATATAGTGATCATGTAATATTTACAGAAGATAATTCACGAAATGAAGATGTAAATCAAATAATTAATGATATGGTTAGTAATTTAGATTATAATAATTACTCTATTGAATTAGATCGCTTTACCGCAATTCAGTCTGCTTATCAAAAATCTAGTGAAAATGATTTTATTTTGATTCTAGGTAAAGGTAATGAAAATTATTTAATAAAAAATAACTCAATCATTAATTATAGCGACGAAGCGAGTGTTAAAAAAATTATAAATAAATAATATGTTAGTAATTTATTTAATTTTATTATCGATTAATTTTTTATTATTTATTTTTTTAATACCTGTTTTACGTAAACTAAAATTTGGACAAAGTATAAGAAAAGAAGGACCAAAAGAACATTATAAAAAAAGTGGAACTCCTACAATGGGAGGAATTGGAATTGTTTTAGGATTGATATTAAATTTTATTGTTTTAATAGGAATAAATAAATTAGGTAATAATCTTGATATTAATTCAATTACTTTAAAAGAAATTTTAATTTTAATTCTTCCTTTGTTTTTATATGGAGTAATTGGCTTTATTGATGATTTTTTAATTGTTATTAAACAAAATAATAATGGTCTTTCTCCTAAATTAAAGTTTTTATTTCAGTTATTTATAGGAACAATTGTATATTGGCTATATCTAGATTTAGGTTTTGAGAACATTATTAATTTTTTTGGAATAGATATTAATATTTCTTTCTTTTATGGAGTTTTAGTTGTTTTTATGTTTGTTGGAAGTAGTAATGCGGCGAACTTAACAGATGGGCTTGATGGGTTGCTGGGGGGAGTTAGTTTAATTTGTTATGTTTTTCTAGCAATTTTCAGTTTATATTTAAAAAAATATCTTGTTTTTCTTTATTGTATTTCAATGGTTATTGCTTTAATTAGTTATTTATTTTTTAATTTACCTAAAGCTACAATCTTTATGGGAGATGTGGGTTCACTTGCGATAGGAGCGAGTTTAGTCAGTGTTTGTATGGTTTTAAAAATAGAAGTATTATTATTAGTGATTGGATTTGTTTATATAGTTGAAACTTTATCGGTTATTTTACAAGTTTGGTTTTTTAAAAAGACAAAAGGTAATAGATTGTTTAAAATGACACCACTTCATCATCATTTTGAATTAGTAGGTTTTAATGAATGGGAAATTAATTTTATATTTTGGATTATGGAAATTATAGTTTGTATAATAGGGGGATTTTTGTTATGGATGATATGGTAGAATTTTTAAAAGGAAAGAATATTGTTTTATATGGTTATGGAATTAGTAATAAGTCAATAGAAGAAGTATTAATTAAAAATAAAATTGAATATTTAATTTATATTGATGGACAAGATTTTCCTATTAATAAAATAAACAAAAGGACCTTAGTTATTAAAAGCAATGGTATTCCGCCTACTACCTTATTCTTAGAATTTCTTGAGAAAAATAGAATTCAAGTGATTAATGATTTAGAACTATATTCAATATTCTATCATTATGGAAATATAATTGGGATAACTGGGAGTAATGGTAAAACAACAACAGGTAATTTGATTAATAAAATTTTAGATGATTCAAAATTTATTGGAAATAATGGTGTCAGTTTAATAAGTCAGATTGATAATTATACGAAAAATACGGTTATTGAATGTTCAAGTTTCATGTTAAATAATATTAAATCGTTTCACCCACATATTTTTGTTTTGTTAAATATTGAATATCATCATATTGATTATCATAAATCTTTCAGCAACTATCTAGATAGTAAATTAAATCCTTTAAAAAATATGAATAAATCAGATTTAGTTGTATTTAATTATGATGATAAGATTTTAAGAAGATGTATGGGGAATTATGATTTAAATATTAAGAGCTTTTCTTTAGAACCTAATAGTTTATTTACCAATTGTTATTTGATGGATGAAGCAATATATTATGAAGGTAAAGAATTTATTAAATTATCAATGTTAAATAATAAATCTAAACATAATATTCAAAATATAATGGCTGCTATTATTACATGTAAATATTTAAAGATTAACGATGATGATATTAAATATCATATTTGTAATTTAGAGAATCTTCCTCATCGTATCGAAAAGTTTCATAAGTATCAAAATGTTACTTTTTTTAATGATTCAAAAGCTACTAATCCTTACGCTACTTTAAAAGCAATTGAATATTTATCAGAATTAAAAGAAGATGAAAAATTAATTTGGATCGGTGGAGGTAAATCTATTAAAGATGATTATGGTGTTTTAGAAAGTGTATTTAATTTAATTGATGAAGTTTATTTATATGGAGAAAATAGATATGTTTTAAATGAAATACTTATTAGTAATGGTTTTAAAAAAATTTTTATTTTTGAAAAATTAGAAGAACTCATCATTCATTTAAGAAATCGAATTAGTAATTATGCATATATTTTATTTTCGCCGGCTTCTACGAGCTTTGATATGTTTAAAAATTTTGAAGAAAGAGGAAATTATTTTAAAAATTTAATTTTAAAATATTATTAATACCTATACTTTTTATAATTTAAATCATATTAATAATAAAGAGTGATTAATATGAAAGAAGCATTTATAATAACTTTAACCGCATCTATTTTTACTTGGGGATTAACAGCCTTAGGTAGTTTAATGGTCTTTTTTGTTAGAAAACAAAATGAAAATATTATTTCTTCCCTTTTTGGTTTTGGTGGAGGAGTAATGGTAGCAGCATCATTTTTTAGTTTGTTAAAACCAAGTATTGATATGGCAATCGAACTAAAACAAATTGATTGGTTAATTGTTGGAATTGGATTTTTAGTAGGAGGATTGATAATCTTTTTAATTGATTATTTATTCTCGAAACTTAATAAAAAGAATAATGGCAAAATTAATAAAGGTTTATTAATAACTGCTATTACAATTCATAATATTCCTGAAGGTATGGCTATTGGAGTTGCGGTGGGAAGCGCACTTTTTAGTAACACAGGGTATGAGGCAGCTATTATGTTAGCGATCGGTATAGGGTTACAGAATTTCCCTGAAGGGTTAGCTGTAAGTTTACCTTTAAAAGCAGATGGAATGAATAGTCGAAAAGCATTTATGTATGGACAATTAAGTGGTATTGTTGAACCTATTTCAGCTATATTAGGATTACTTTTAGTATATTTGATAAAACCTATCTTACCGTTTGTTTTAGCTGTTGCTGCAGGGACAATGATTTATGTAGTTATTGAAGAATTAATTCCATCTTGTAAGAATAATAAATATTGTACAATTGGATTTATGGTTGGTTTTGTTATAATGATGATTTTAGATGTAGCTTTGGGATAGCAAGTTTTTCTTGCTTTCTTTTTTTATTACTTGAAAAAAAGGATTTGTTTTAGTATAATATTAAAGAATAGGAGGTATTTTATGACTTGCGAGATGAAATCATGTTTAAAATGTAAAAGACCATTATGTTCAACTAAGTGTCCTGCTGGTCTTGATATACCTTATATCTTAACTGCTTATGAAAAAGATGATTATGAAGAAGCGGTTAATGAAATATTAAAAAAACATTGTATTCCTTTTATCACAGGGCCATTATGTGATCAAGAAAAACAATGTGGTTTAGGGTGTATAAAGCATCTTACTTTTATGAAAGATTTAGAAACTGAACTAGGAAATTATTTTTTAAACAATGAAATGTTTTTTAAAGTAAATAATAATTCTAATTTAAATATTTGTATAATTGGATCAGGAGTTGCTGGATTATCAGCTGCTTACGAGTTATTAAAGAATGGATGTCATGTTACTATTTATGAAAAAGATGATAAATTAGGTGGTATCATTAATAATCATTTACCTGGATTTAGATTTGATCATCAAAAGATTGATACATTTATTGATAATTTGATTAATATGGGGTTAAATGTTAAATTAGGATATGAATTAGGAAAAAATCTTTTTATTGATGATTTAAAAGATTATAATAAAATTGTTATCGCGTTAGGGACAACAAAATATGTTTCCACTTTGCCTAAATGTGATAATGTAATTTCTGCCTTTGATATTTTACGTAGCTTTGTAAGAGGAGATGAGTTAAGTAAATACCTTAATAAAAAAGTCATCGTTTTAGGCGGGGGCAATGTTGCTTATGATGTAAGTAGATCATTAAAAAGAATCGGAGCAGATGTTTCTATCGTTTATAGAAGAGATATTGCGAATTCTCCTGCGTCAAAAAAAGAAGTCGAAGTTTCTATAGAAGAAGGTATTTTTATTAATGAGTTAAAAGCACCTGTTGAATTGGTTTATGAAAATAAAAAATTTATTGGTGTTAAATTTGAAAAAATGGAATTAGTTGATACTGGCGAAAAAAGAAAAAGTATCAAGGGCACTAATGAATTTGAAACAATTGAATGTGATTATGTTGTAGAAGCATTAGGTTCTAAATCTAATTATGATTATTTAAAAACCATCTTACCAGATATTTTTAATGAATTTGGATATGTAAAAGATGATTATTTAGAATATTGTGATGATATTTTATTATGCGGTGATTATTTTACTGGTGCTTCAACATTTGTTTCTGCAAGTTCAAGTGGTATAAAAATAGCTAATTTAATTTTAAATGAGAAGGAGTAAAATATGAATATAGTATTTGGTGGTTCATTTAATCCTCCGACAATAGCTCATTATGCGATAATTAAAACTATTTGTTCTTTAGATTATGAAGAAGTTATAATTGTTCCTAACGGAAATAAATATAAACTAAAGGATATGGTTAGTTTTGAACATCGTTATCAAATGTTAAAATTAATGACTAAGGATTTAAATAAAGTTAGTATATCAAGATTAGAGGAAAGCAATTCGTTTAAAGGAACAATTGAGACTTTGAGAAATCTTAATCATCCTGTTTTTGTTATGGGTGATGATAGTTTATTAACTATTAAAGAATGGATTAATTATGAAGTTTTAATTAAGGAAAATAAGTTTTTAGTTTTTACAAGAAATAGAAAAGTTGATGATTTAATTAATTATGTAAAGGAAGATGAAATTCTAAATAAATATTTTGATCATTTTGACTTTCTTGAACTTAGTTTTCCTGATGTTTCATCATCAATGTTTAGAAAAACAAAGGATAAAAATATTGTAACTAAAGAAGTATATGATTATATAATTAAAAATAATTTATATTAATATTTGATAATTTTAATCATCTTTGTTATAATAATTAACGTAATATTAAATTCGATGAACAAGAGGAGTATAATAATTAAGTATTTAAGAGAAGAACTGGTTGGTGAGAAGTTCGATAATAATTATTAGAAGGTAGCTTGGGAGAAGTTTTTTTGAAATAATAGTAGAAAAAATCGTTGCTCGCGTTAAGAGTTAAAGTGAATATTAAAATTTTTTGTTTTAATATTAATTAAGGTGGTACCGCGGATTCGTTCGTCCTTTTATGGAAGAACGAATTTTTTATTTATAAAGAAAGGCAGTGAAAATAATGAAAAATGAAACAATGGCACCAAAATATGATCATAAACAAGTAGAACAAGGTAAGTATGATTATTGGTTAAAAGAAGGCTTCTTTGAAAGTGGCGACAATTCTAAAATACCTTATACAATTGTTATTCCACCACCAAATGTAACAGGAAAATTACATTTAGGACACGCTTGGGATACAACTTTACAAGATATTTTAATTAGAAGAAAAAGAATGCAAGGTTATGATGCATTATGGCTACCAGGTATGGACCATGCTGGTATTGCGACACAAGCAAAGATTGACGCAAAATTAAAAAGCCAAGGTATTAGCAGATATGATTTAGGCAGAGAAAAATTCTTAGAAGTAGCTTGGGAATGGAAAAGAGAATATTCTGAATATATTCGTTCTCAATGGGGTGCTTTAGGCTTATCAGTTGATTATACAAAAGAAAGATTCACTTTAGATGAAGGCTTAAGTAATGCAGTAAAAGAAGTATTCTGTAAATTATATGAAGAAGGATTATTATATCGTGGTGAAAAAATCATTAACTGGGACGTTCAAGCAAAAACTGCATTATCAAATGTTGAAGTAGAATATAAAGATATCGAAGGTGCTTTCTATCATTTCATTTATCCTTTCGTAGATGAAGAAGGCGGATTAGAAATAGCTACTACAAGACCTGAAACTATGTTTGGTGACTCAGCTATTATGGTTCATCCTGATGATGAAAGATACCAACAATTTATTGGTAAGAAGGTTTATATTCCTGGAACTAATCGTCAAATAACTGTTATTAGTGATGAATATGTAGAAATTGGTTTTGGTACAGGTGTTGTTAAAGTAACTCCTGCTCATGATCCAAATGACTTTGAAGTAGGTAATCGTCATAATTTAGAAAGAATTATTTGTATGAATGAAGATGGTACTATGAATGAATACGCTGGTATTTATCAAGGCATGGATCGTTTTGAATGTCGTAAACAATTAGTTAAAGATTTAACTGAAAAAGGATTATGTCCAAAAATTGAAAAAATGATTCACTCTGTAGGACATTCTGAAAGAACAGGTGTAGTTGTTGAACCTCGTCTTTCTAAACAATGGTTTGTTAAAATGGATAGTCTTGCAAAAGATGTTGTTGAAATGCAAAAAGGTAAAGATGCAATTAAATTTATTCCAAGTAGATTTAATAAGCGCTTAATTAGTTGGTTTGATGTTGATGATGTTCAAGACTGGTGCATTTCTCGTCAATTATGGTGGGGACATCGTATTCCTGCATGGTATAAAGATGAAGAAATTTATGTTGGAAGAACAGCTCCTGAAGGTGAAGGCTGGACTCAAGATGAAGATGTATTGGATACTTGGTTCTCAAGTGCATTATGGCCTTTCGCAACTCTAGGTTGGCCTGAACAAACTGCTGATTTAGAACGTTATTATCCTACTGATTGCTTAGTAACTGGTTATGATATCATTACTTTCTGGGTTGCTAGAATGGCAGTTCAAGGTAAACATTTTATGGGTCAAAGACCTTTTAAAGAATGTTTTATTCATGGATTAATTCGCGATGAACAAGGTCGTAAGATGTCTAAATCATTAGGTAATGGTGTTGATCCATTTGATTTAATTGATCAATATGGTTGTGACGCAATGCGTTATTTCTTAACTACAAATGCTACTCCAGGACAAGATTTAAGATATTCTGATGAAAAGATGGCATCTTCATGGAACTATATTAATAAAATTTGGAATGTTTCTCGTTTTATTCAATTAAGTTTAACTAATGAAAACTATCAAGATGAACCTATTAATAATAAAAAATGTAATACTATTGATAAATGGATTTTAAATAGAATGAATCAAGTTATTACAAAAGTTAATAAAAACTACGATAAATACGAATTAGGTGAAGTTGCAAGAGTAATTTATAACTTTACATGGGATGATTTTGCTTCATGGTATTTAGAAATGACAAAAGTTGTTTTCTCAAATGGAACTAAGGAAGAAAAAATTAATACTTGTGCAGTATTAAAAGAAGTACTATCAAATATTTTAAAATTATTACATCCTTTTATGCCTTTTGTAACTGAAGAAATATATCAACATTTCTATCCAAGTTCAATTATGATTAGTGATTGGCCTAAAGCAAATCGTAAATATAATTTTAAAGATGTTGAAACAAATGTAATTACATTATTTAATATTATAACTGCTGTAAGAAATATTAGAAATGAAAAGAATGTTCCTATGAGTAAGAAGATAGAAGTTCGTTTAGAAGTTGCAAATGAAGAAACTTTAGCCTTCCTACAAGCACATGAAAATTATTTAAGTAGATTCATTAACTTTGAATCTCTAAAATTGAGTTTATATACTGATAATTCAAATGAAGATTCAACAGTAACATTATTAGAAAATGTTAAAGTTATTATTCCTTTAAATAACTTAATAAATATTGAAGAAGAACTTACAAGATTAACTCAATTAGAAAATAAATTAGTATCTGAAGTAGAACGTTCTACTAAAATGTTAAGTAACCCTAACTTTATTTCTAAGGCTCCAGAAGCTAAAGTAAAAGAAGAACAAAGTAAATTACAAAAATATCAAGATCAATTAGCTGAAGTAAGAAAACAAAAGGAACGTCTTTTAAATAATGCAAAATAAATTTAATTCTGTAAAAGAATTTATCTCATGGGTTGAACACCAAAAAAGATTTTCTCCTAAAGTTAGTCTTGATAAAATGAGATATTATTGTAATTTATTTGATAATCCCCAATCTAAATTTGCTTCTATTCATATAACAGGTACAAATGGGAAAGGTAGTGTAGTTTCGTATTTGAGAACTATTTATATGGAAAAAGGATTAAATGTAGGAACATTTACATCTCCATACATAACAATTTTTAATGAAAGAATCTCTTATAATAATAATCCCATATCAGATGAAGATTTATTAAGAATAGGTAATTTAATTATTGATAAATATGAAATAATTGAAAATGATGGATATGAATTACCTACTTTCTTTGAATTTATCACATTGATTTGTTTTATCTATTTTGCGGAGATAAAGGAATTAGATCTTGCGGTAATAGAAGTAGGAATGGGTGGTAGATTAGATGCTACTAATGTAATTAATCCTTTAGTATCTATTATTACTAACGTTACTTTAGAACATGAAAATATTCTAGGTTCAACTAAAGAAGAGATTCTAATTCAAAAATTAGGTATTGTTAAGAAGAATATACCTTTAGTAACTAGTATTAAGGAAGATGAATTATTAAAAGTGATAAATAATTATTTAGATGATTCTAATAAATTATATTTAACAGATAATTGTGAAATTATATCTTCTGACATAAGAGGCAATGTTTTTAAATTAAATAATATAAAATTTAAAACTAAATTACTTGGATTACATCAAATTACTAATGCTTTAACTGCAATTAAAACAGTTGAAGTAATTAATAAATTATCAATTGATAATTTCCATATAAATAATCAAACTTTAAAAAATGGTATTTGTAAAACCTTATGGCCTGGCAGATTAGAAAAAGTTTCAAACAAACCTATTATTTTAATTGATGGCGGTCATAATATCGATGGTATTAGTAAAACTTGTGAATTTATTAAAAACATTAAATCTTCTTATAAAACTGCCTATGTTTCAATATCAGCTGATAAAAATTTATCTGAAATGATTAATATAATTGATAATACATTTGACGAAGTTATATTTACAAAATATACTTATGCAAGAAGTGCTGATCCTAATGATTTATATAAGTTATCTCAAAATAAAAATAAAAGAGTTTTAAACTTAGATGATGCGGTAGAAGATGCTTTCAAAAACAAATCAAAATTAAATATATTTATAGGAAGTTTATACTTAGTAAGTGAAGTAAGACCTAAAATATTAAAAAGACGAAAATAGAATTTCGTCTTTTTTTTCGTATTATTTTATGAGGTGAAATAATGTTATTAAAAGAAATACCAGATTATGAAAAACCTAGGGAAAAAGCTTTAATGTTAGGAGTTGAAAGATTATCTAATGCAGAACTATTATCAATTCTTATCAGAACAGGTATTAAAAATCAAAATGTAATTGAGACATCACAAAAACTATTATATAAAATAGATAAACTGCAAGATTTTTCTCATATTACCTTAAATGAATTAATGAGTATCAAAGGAATAGGAAAAGATAAAGCAATTACTGTTCTTGCGGCGATAGAATTCGGAAAAAGAATTATTCAAAAAAATATTGTGGACATTTCTTTTAGTAAACCAGAAATTGTCTTTGAATATTTTAAAAATCTAACTAATAATTTAACCCAAGAACATCTTTATATTATTTATTTAACTGGTAAATTATCTTTAATTGAAATCAAATTAATAACACAAGGTACATTAAATACTACTTTGTTTGACTCATCAACTATTTTAAAATGGGCTGTTAAATTATCTTCTCCAGCTATTATTATTGTTCATAATCATCCTAGTGGAGATCCTACTCCTAGTATGGCGGATTATAAAATGACTGATATTATTGTAAAACAATGTAAATTATTAGACATAAAAGTAATTGATCATATAGTGATAGGAAATACATTTTTTAGTATGAAAAGGGATAGTAATTATATTAAGTTCTAATTTATATTATTTTTTAATAATATTAAATGGTGAGTATATGTTTTATAAAAATAAAAATAAGAATTTAAAAAAACAAAATAAAAAGAAGAAGTATTTAGATAAATTATTTATCCGTATTTTTTTAAGTTCACTTTTAATATTATTGTCTGTTTTATTATTTAGGAATAATAAAATTAAGGAAAATTTTAATAAGAATTTTAATTTTTATAATCTAACTTATTTAATCAATTCTACATTTGGAAATTTTATAGATATAAAAGATCAAACAGTTTATTCATCTAATATTTATGATGAAGTATATTATGATGGGAAAATAAATATAGTTTACAATAATAGTTTTAATGGAGTTAATTCTTTAACAACAGGTGTAATAACAAAAATAGAAAGAAAAAATAATGGTTTATTTAATATTGTTGTTTTGGGTAGTGATAATTATGAGTATATTTATTTAGATCTTAAGGATTTTAACTTGAATTTATATTCTTATGTCAATATTGAAACTATTTTAGGATCCGCAAATGAAGAAAATGGTAAATATAAATTTAGATTGATTATAAGAAAAGATGGAATGAATTATAATTTTTACGAAAAATGTCAAGATTAAGTTTAATCTTAGTTTATTTTTATTATTGTTTATTTCATTATATTCAGGTTTTATTAAAGAATATTTATCAATATTTGGTGTTTTATTATTTCATGAATTTGGTCATTTATTAATGATTAAATTATTTAAAGGCGAGATTAATAGTTTTGAAATTTCTCCAATTGGCTGTTTTATAGATTATAATAATTTAGGAATTAATAAGATTAAAAGAATAATTATTAATAGTAGCGGAATTATTTGTAATATTATTTTATGTTTTGTTATAAAAAATGATTATCTAATTAGATTTAATAATTACATGTTAATATTTAATTTGCTAAGTATTTATCCTTTAGATGGATATAGAATTGTAGAAGAGGTTTTAGATTGTTTTTATGAAAAAGAGTACTTAAATACTTTAATGTTTTGTATATCAATTGTAAGTTCTTTAACTTTTTTTGTATTAATCTTTTTTATAAAATGTTATGGTTATTTAATAATTTTATTTTATTTAATGTATAGAAATATTGATAAATATAGATATGAAAAATTAAAACATAAAACGAATTTTTATAAAAATTCAATTTTATTAAACCGTTCTGTGAGCGTTCGAAATTAATTTTTGTCATTAATTACCGATTCAAACTGCTAAAAAGATTGCAATAAAAGTAAAAATTGTGTATAATAATATTGAGGTAATTAAAAATGAAAACTAAAAATTATTTATTTATTGTAGGAATTTTTCTTGTAACAATAATTACATTATCAATTATTATTGTATTAAGACCTGATGAAAATACAGGTGATGAAGAAATCAGCGAAGAGTTAAGAGCAGTTCGACAAACATTTGTTTGTGAACTAAGCGAAGATAAAACTCATTATATTATTTTTGGATTAAAGAATCCTGAACAAAGATATGATGAAATTGTTTTTCCTTCAAAAATTGATGATCTTCCTGTAAGTAAGATTATTGATAAAAAGAATCAAAACTTTATTGATTTTAAAAATGTTAAAAAAGTATTTATTCCTGATTCTATTACTTATATTGGTACGGATGAAAAAGATAGTAGTATTGCAAATAGACCTTTTTTACAATCTACTAATTTAAATGAAATTGTAGTGGATGAAAATAATCCAGTTTATGCTTCTGAAAATGGAATTTTATATAACAAAGATAAAAGTATTCTTATTAGATATCCTATTTCTCGAGTAGAAGATGAAGGAACTCTATCATATAGTTTTAATGATAATGTTACAGAAATTTATAATTATGCTTTTGCAAATAATCTAGCTTTATTAAACATTAGTTTTAATGAAAATATTACTAAAATTGGTTCAGCTGCGTTTTATAAATGTCGCAATTTGAGAAATGTAAGTTTTGATGAAAATAGTAATATTTCTGTTATTATGGCTTATGCTTTTGAAGATTGCCAAAATATTATTAAAATTGATTTACCTAATGGTGTTACTAGTATTGGCTCATCTGCTTTTAGAGGTTGTATTAATTTGATCTCAATTTATATTCCAAGTAGTGTTACATCATTTGGAAGTCATATTTTTACTGGTGATTATAACCTAAAAACAGTATTTACTGATAGTGAAAATATTGAGGTTTTAAATAAAAATGAAATCCTAGATAAATTAAGTTTAAATAAAAATGCTGAGATAAAAGATATTAATGAAAATGAAAAATAAGGTAAGTTTTTACCTTATTTTTTTATTTTATTTGCAAAGAAATAAAAAAAGTGATATAATATGCAAGTAAGTTTTTACTGGAAAGAAAAATAACATAGAAAAGGAGAAAAAAAATGAGTAAATTTGTTTATTTATTCAAAGAAGGCGATGCTTCAATGCGTAATCTTCTAGGTGGTAAAGGTGCAAACTTAGCTGAAATGACAAACTTAGGTATGCCAGTTCCTCAAGGTTTTACTGTTACTACTGAAGCATGTGCTAAATACTATGAAGATGGTAGAATGTTAGCACAAGAAGTTGTTGATCAAATTTTTGTTGCGTTAGCTGAAATTGAAAAAATCAATGGTAAAAAATTTGGCGATAACGCTAATCCATTATTAGTATCTGTTAGAAGTGGTGCTCGTGCATCAATGCCAGGTATGATGGACACTATCTTAAACTTAGGTTTAAATAATATCGCTGTAGAAGGTTTAGCTGCATTAACTAATAATCCTCGTTTTGCATACGATTCATATCGTCGTTTTATTCAAATGTTTGCAGATGTTGTTATGGAAATTGACAAAGCTAACTTTGAAGCTTTATTAGATGAAAGAAAAGAAGAAAAAGGCGTTAAATTAGATACTGAATTAGATGCTAATGATTTAAAAGAATTAGTAGCTAAATTCTTAGTAAGATACGAAGAATTAAAAGGCGAACCTTTCCCTCAAGATCCTAAAGATCAATTATTAGAAGCTGTTAAAGCTGTATTCCGTTCTTGGGATAACCCTCGTGCAAACGTTTATCGTCGTTTAAATGGTATTCCTTATTCTTGGGGAACTGCTGTTAACGTTCAAACAATGGTATTCGGTAACATGGGTGATGACTCTGGTACAGGTGTTGCATTCTCTCGTAACCCTTCAACTGGTGAAAACAAATTATATGGTGAATATTTATTCAATGCACAAGGTGAAGACGTTGTTGCTGGTATTCGTACACCAAAACCTATTTCTGAATTAGAAGCTGATAATAAAGAATTATATGATCAATTCTGTAATGTTGCTAAAACATTAGAAAAACATTATCGTGATATGCAAGATATGGAATTTACTATCGAAAGAGGTAAATTATTTATGTTACAAACACGTAATGGTAAGAGAACTGCTCAAGCTGCTTTAAAAATCGCTATCGATTTAGTTAAAGAAGGTTTAATTACTGAACAAGAAGCTGTATTAATGGTTGAACCTAAATCTTTAGATTCATTATTACATAAAGGCTTCGATCAAGCTGCTTTAAAAGTTGCTAAACCTATTACTAAAGGTTTAAATGCTTCTCCAGGTGCTGCTTGCGGTCAAGTTGTATTTACAGCTGAAGATGCAAAAGCTTGGAAAGCTGAAGGTAAAGATGTTGTATTAGTAAGATTAGAAACATCTCCTGAAGATATCGAAGGTATGATCGCTTCTCAAGGTATCTTAACTGCACGTGGTGGTATGACTTCTCACGCAGCTGTAGTTGCTCGTGGTATGGGTACTTGCTGTGTAGCTGGTGCTGGTGAAGTTCATGTTAATGAAGAAGCTAAATATTTCACAGTTAATGGTGTTCGTTATAATGAAGGTGATTGGATTTCAATCGATGGTAACACTGGTTATGTTTATGGTGAGGCTATTAAAACTGTTGAAGCTACAGTATCTGGCGATTTCGCTACATTAATGGAATGGGCAGATAAATATCGTGACTTAAAAGTTAGAACAAATGCTGATAACCCTAGAGATGCTAAAGTTGCAGTTAACTTCGGTGCACAAGGTGTTGGTCTTTGCCGTACTGAACATATGTTCTTCGAAGCAGATAGAATCATGGCAGTTCGTGAAATGATCGTTTCTGAAACAGAAGAAGGCAGAAAAAAAGCATTAGCTAAGATTTTACCAATGCAAAGACAAGATTTCATCGGAATCTATGAAACTATGGGCGAAAGAGGAGTTACTATTCGTTACTTAGACCCTCCTCTACATGAATTCGTTCCTCATACTGACGAAGAAATTCAAGAATTAGCTGATCAAATGGGTATGCCATTTGAAAAATTAAAAGAAGTAGTTGAAGGTTTACACGAATTTAACCCAATGTTAGGTCACCGTGGATGCCGTTTATCAATTACTTACCCTGAAATTGCTGAAATGCAAACAAGAGCTGTTATTGAAGCTGCTATCGCTGTAAGCCAAAAAGGTTTCAATATCGTTCCTGAAATTATGATCCCTCTTGTAGGTGATGTTAAAGAATTAAAATATGTTAAGAATGTAGTTGAAGAAACTGCTAAGAAAGTTATGGAAGAAAATAATTGTACATTACAATATAAAGTTGGTACAATGATCGAAGTTCCACGTGCTGCCTTAACATCTGCTGAAATTGCCAAAGAAGCTGAATTCTATAGTTTTGGTACAAATGACTTAACTCAAATGACATTCGGTTTCAGCCGTGATGACGCTGGTAAATTCTTAGAAGAATACTATACAAGAAAGATTTTCGAAAGTGATCCATTCGCTCACATCGACCAAAATGGTGTTGGTAAATTAATGCAAATGGCTGCTAATGATGCTCGTGCAGTTCGTCCTGATATTCATATCGGTATCTGTGGTGAACATGGTGGAGATCCTGAAACTATCGAATTCTGTCATAAGATTGGTTTAGATTATGTTTCTTGTTCACCTTACCGTGTTCCAATTGCAAGATTAGCTGCTGCTCATGCTGCAATTAAATTCCCAAGAAAAAAATAAGTAAATAGAAGCGTTATTTTAAATAACGCTTTTTTCTTTTGTTATCATAACATTTGATTTTTTTGTCGTTTTCTAATATAATATGAGCGTATGGAGGTATGCATATGGGCTACTATGATAAATTAACACCTGAACAAATCGAACTAAAGAGAAGAGAAAAAGAACTTTTAACTAAAAAATTATTAAAACAAAGAAAAATAGTTAATATTTGTTTTTGGGTTGCAGCTGGCATTTTTATTGCAACTGTTATTGCAACAATTGCTTTAACATGGAAAAATAATGTATTTACTAGTAAAACTACTAATATTAGTACACCTCAACCTTTATCATCAGTGGTATTAATCTTTGTATTATACTTCACATTAAGTGGATTTGATATTGGTTTTGATTGGCATTTAAATATTTTCAATCATGAAACTATCATCCCTGTAAGAACTTTAGACCATGACTGGGTATGTAAAGTATTAAAGGATCCTACTGGTTTAATCTCTTTTATGCCTCAATTACTAAATGGATTATTTATTGTTTCTTTAGTAATAATGTTAATATTAGCGGCATTGAAGAGAAAGATAAATACTCAATTATAAGATTTAATCCCACACTGTGGGATTTTTTTATTTTAATAATATAATCATTTTATTTGCAAAAATCTAAGAAATATAGTATAATACATGTGTTGCGAGTCTTGCAACCGCACAAAAAGGGTTTTGTAAGTAAATATTTTATATTTCACCCCACTGGCGTGTCTTAAAATATTACAAGGAGGTAAAACAGATGTACGCAATTTTTATTACAGGTGGCAAACAATATCGTGCTGCAGCAGGTGATGAAATCTACGTTGAAAAACTAGAAGGCGAAGAAGGAACTGAAGTTGTTTTTGATCAAGTTCTTTTAGCTGGTGACAAAGTAGGTCAACCATTTGTTGAAGGTGCTAAAGTTGTTGGCGAAATCGCAAAACAAGGTCGCGGTAAAAAGATTATTGTTTTTAAGATGAAAGCTAAGAAGAATTATCGTAAAAGACAAGGTCATCGTCAAGCTTATACAAAAGTGACTATTAAAGAAATCGTTGCTTAATATGACGAAGGCGAAATTTATTTACGAGAATAACTTATTTTCTAAATTAGAAATAAGTGGTCACTCAGGATATGCTGATTACGGATCAGATATTGTATGTAGTGGTATTTCAAGTGCTGTTTTGACATCAATTAATTTAATTGATAAATACACAAAAGATTATCAATTAACACAAGATGACAAAAAAGGTTATTTATGTTTTATACTTAATGATTTTAATAATAATGAAAATCATATTTCGTTAATTATTGAAAATCTAATAGAAGTACTAGAACAAATCGAATCAAGTTATCCAAAGAACTTGAAAATTACAATTAAAAAATAATAATAGGAGGTTGCATCATGATAAGATTTAATTTACAATTATTCGCATCTAAAAAAGGTGTTAGTTCTACTAAGAACGGCCGTGATTCACATTCTAAACGTTTAGGTGCTAAATTATCTGATGGTCAATATGCTACTGCGGGCTCAATTATATATCGTCAAAGAGGAACTAAAGTTCATCCTGGTAAAAACGTTGGTTTAGGTAAAGATGACACTTTATTCTGTATGATCGATGGTATCGTTAAATATGAACGCAAGGGTATGAACAAAAAACAAGTTTCTGTATATCCAGTAGAATAATGACTTATGAAGCGCTTGTTATTACAAGCGTTTTTTTCTTGAAAGAAAGGAGTAACTATGTTTGTAGATAGTGTTAAATTCCATGTAAGAGCTGGTAAAGGTGGGGATGGAATAGTTGCATTTTTACATGAAAAATATATGGCCATGGGTGGACCTGCTGGAGGCAAAGGTGGTAGAGGTGGATCTATTATTTTTGTTGGTGAAGAAGGTTTAACTACTTTACTTGATTTTAGATTTACTAAAAAAATCATTGCTGAAAATGGGCAAAATGGTGGTCAAAAAAACATGTATGGTAAAGATGGAAAAGACATTTATGTCGTAGTTCCCATCGGTACAACTATTATCAATGCTGATACTGGCAAAGTAATAGGTGATATTACTAAACATAAACAAGAAGTTGTAGTTGCAAAAGGTGGACGCGGAGGAAAAGGAAATGCAGCATTTGCTAATTCTCGTAATCCAGCTCCTGAGATTTGTGAAAAAGGTGAACCAGGAGAAGAATTTGATGTACAACTTGAATTAAAAGTGTTAGCTGATGTTGGATTAGTTGGTTTTCCTAGCGTAGGTAAAAGTACTATTTTATCAATTGTTTCAGCTGCAAAACCTAAAATTGCCGATTATCACTTTACAACACTAGCACCTAATTTAGGTGTTGTTGCTGTCCCTGATGGCAGAAGTTTTGTAATGGCTGATTTACCAGGATTAATTGAAGGTGCAAGTGAAGGAAACGGTTTAGGATTTGTTTTCTTAAAACATATTGAAAGAACAAGAATTATTGTTCACGTTATTGATATGGGCGCTACTGAAGGAAGAGATCCTGTTGAAGATTATAAAATCATTCGTAATGAGTTAACAACTTACAATGTTGACTTAGAAAAAAGACCTGAAATTATTGTTGCAAATAAAATGGATTCTGTTGATGCAGAAGAAAATCTTGCAAGATTTAAGAAGGAATTAAACTTAGATAATATTGTTCCTATTAGTGCATTAGAGAAGAAGAATATTGATGAATTACTTTATAAAATTGCTGATACATTAGACGAAATTAGAAATAACCCTGAAGAATATGTTATTATTTCTGATGAAGTTGTTGAATATAATTATGTTAAACCTGAAAGTGGTTTTACTGTTTATATTGATGAAGATGGAGTTTATTGTGTTGAAGGTCCAGCTATTCAAAAATTATTTGATAGAATGGATTTCAATAGTGATTCTAATATTAAACTTTTTGCAAAGAAATTAAGAGATATGGGTGTTGATCAAAAACTTAGAGAATTAGGTGCTAAGAATGGTGACACTGTTAGAATTTTAGGTTACGAATTTGAATTTATTGATTAATTTAAAACACTTAAGTTTTTCTTAAGTGTTTTTTCAAACTCATTTTTGAGCGTTCGAAATTAAAAAAAGTGAATAATTATTCGCTCAAACGCTAAAAATCGAGTTTGTTATTTTGAAACAGAAAATAAAAAATTGTAATAATTTGTTTTTTTATAATAAAATTATGATATAATAAAACAATGAGGTATTAGATTATGTACGAAAATATTGATAAAAGTAAATACACACCAATGATGAGACAATATTTAGAAATTAAAGAACAGTATCCTGACACTTTAGTTTTCTTTAGATTAGGCGATTTCTATGAAATGTTTTTTAATGACGCAATTGTTGCAAGTAGAGAATTAGAAATCGTTTTAACAGGAAGAGATGCTGGAGTAGAAGAAAGAGTTCCTATGTGTGGAGTACCTTTCCATTCAGTTGATATTTATATTCAAAAGTTAACTGAAAAAGGATATAAAGTTGCAATAGTTGAACAATTAGAAGCTCCTTCTGCAACTAAAAAAATTGTTGAAAGAGGTGTTATTAGAATAATAACTCCTGGTACTAATATAGATGAAAAATCATTAAATGATAAATCTAATATTTATATTGGTGCAATCGAAAAAACAAACGATTCTTTTTATTTTTCATATATTGAATTATCAACTGGTGAAACAAAAGTTACAAAATTACCAAATAATTTTAATTTAGTTATTAATGAAATTAATAAACTATTAATTAAAGAAGTAGTTGTAAGCAATAGTTTTAATAAATCTATTCAAAATCAATTAACTAAAATATATGGTGTCTTAGTATCAATTCATGAAGATACACATATTGATAGTTATTTAGATCAATTACTAAAAGACATTAAAGAAGAAGAAAAGGAAGTATGTAAGAGATTACTATCTTATATTATTCAAACTCAAAAAAGAGTTTTAGTTCATTTAAAACCTTTTATTGAATATACAACAAGAGATTATTTAAGAATCGATAGTAATTCAATTTCTAATTTAGAATTAGTTGAATCATTACGTAGTTATAAAACTAAAAACAATCTTTTTTCAATCTTAGATAAATGTTCTACAGCAATGGGTTCAAGATTTTTAAAGAAAAGTATTATTTATCCTTTAGTCGATTATAATAAAATTAATACCCGTTTAGACCGTGTTGAAGAATTCAGTAAGAATTATTTATTAACAGCTAATATTAGAAAAGATTTACAAACTATTTATGACCTAGAAAGAATTGTGGGAAGAATTAGTTATGGTAATTTATCCCCTAAGGATTTATTACAATTGAGAAAATCATTAGAAGTAATTCCTAATATTAAATATAATCTTTCAAAATTCAAACATAAAACAATGAAAGAACTACATGATTCAATTGAAGAATTTACTGATCTATATGAATTATTATATAATTCAATCAATGAAGATTGTGGTTACTTATTAAGAGATGGAAATGTAATTAAAGAAGGATATAATGAAGAATTAGATCAAATTAGAGATATAAGTTCTTCAAATAAAACTTTCTTAATTAATCTTGAACAACGTGAAAGAGAAAGAACAGGAATTAAAACTTTAAAAGTGGGATACAATAAAGTATTTGGATATTACATTGAAATAACAAAATCATATTTACATTTAGTTAAGGATGAATTTGGGTATATTAGAAAACAAACAACTTCAAATTCAGAAAGATTTATAACTGAAGAATTAAAAGAAAGAGAAGCATTAATATTAAGATCAGATGAAACTGCTTTAGCTCTTGAAATTAAATTATTTGATGAAATAAGAAATGTATGTCGTGAACATTCTAATGAATTACAAGAATTAGCTTTAATCATATCTGAAATCGATATGTTAATTACATTTAACATTGTTTCTAAGGAAAATAATTATGTTCGTCCTATATTTAGTTTATACGATGAAGTTGAAATTAAAGATGGACGTCATCCAGTAATTGAAAAAAATCTAGATAAAGAATTCATTCCTAATGATTTAACAATGTTTAATAACGATAAAATATTATTAATAACAGGTCCTAATATGAGTGGTAAATCAACATTTATGCGTCAAAATGCAATAATTGTTGTTATGGCACAAATGGGATGCTTTGTTCCATGTAGTTATGCAAAACTTCCAATATTTGATCAAATATTTACACGAATAGGTTCAAGCGATGATATTGCAAGTGGAGAGTCTACATTTATGAGTGAAATGTTAGAAGTAAATTTCGCTTTAAGTAATGCAACTGAAAGAAGTTTAATTATCTTTGATGAAGTAGGTAGAGGAACTGCAACTTATGATGGTATGGCTTTAGCACATGCAATAATTGAATATATTCATAATAATATCGGTTGTAAAACATTATTCTCAACTCATTACCATGAATTAACTAATTTAGAAAAACATTTACCATTCTTACATAATGTTCATGTTGAAGCATCAACAGAAGATGAAAATAATATTGTATTCTTACATAAAGTTCTTCCTGGTGCATCAGATAAAAGTTATGGTATCAATGTTGCTTCTCTTGCAAAATTACCAATAGAAGTAACTTTAAGAGCTGCTGATATTTTAAGAAAAATTGAAAGTTCTAATAACTATGATTCTGATTTATTCTCTCTTGAAAATTATCAAGAACCAATTATCATAGATAAAACTAATCCTATTCATAAACAAATTATTGATTCATTAAGAGAATGTGATATAGAAAAACTATCTCCTATTGAAGCTTTATTATTCTTATCAAAATTAAAGGAAAAATTAAACGATGAGTAAAATTATACAATTACCAGAAAATTTAGCTAATATGATTGCTGCAGGAGAAGTAGTAGAACGTCCTGCAAATGTCGTTAAAGAATTAGTTGAAAACAGTTTTGATGCTGGAAGCACACAAATTAAAATTGACTTAATTGAAGCAGGATTAGAAAAAATAACAGTTACTGATAATGGTTCAGGTATAGAAAAAGATCAAATACCCGTTGCTTTAAAAAGACATGCTACAAGTAAAATATCATCAGTAGAAGATTTATTTTCAATTTCATCATTAGGATTTAGAGGAGAAGCCTTACCATCTATTGCAAGTGTTTCTATTTTTACAATAACATCTAGTACAGATGGTAATAGCGCATATTATTATAAATACAAAGGATTAGAACTAGTTAGTGAAGGAGTTACTTCTTTACCAAAAGGAACTAAAATAGAAGTAGAAAAATTATTTTATAACGTTCCTGCAAGACTTAAATACTTAAGTTCTAACGCAAATGAATTATCATTAATCATGAGTTTTATCACTAAATATGCAATTGCGTATCCTGAAGTTTCATTCAATGTAACTAATAATGGTAAAACTATTTTTAAAACAACCGGAAAAGATTCAATAGAAGAACTATTAGGAAATATCTATGGTCTTTCTACCGCAAAAAATATGATTTCATTTAAAGGATCAAATAATTTATATACCATCTCTGGAATGTGTTCCAATAATTCTGTATATCGTTCTAATAAAAATGGTATCACTATTATTATCAACAAAAGATTAATCAAAAATCAATCTATTCAGTATGCAATAACAGATGCATATAAAACTATTTTACCTGTAGGTAAATATCCAGTTGTTGTATTAGAAATAAAATGTCAATCTTCACTTATTGATGTAAATGTTCATCCATCAAAATTAGAAATTAAATTTACTGATGAATACTTACTTAAAAACCTTATTACTAATTCAATAAAAAACGCTTTATATGAAGAACCATTAATTTATCATGAAAACACAACCCTTCCTAGAGAAGATGAAACTAAAAAAGTCGAAGAATTACCAACTCAAACGCCAAAAATGACAAATAATAACAAAACCGAACAAAAAGAAATTTTGGATTGGGACGACTTTTTAGAAGAAGATGATCAAATCTATGATGATTCAAGAGAAGAAAAAGAAGAAATTTCAGTTGAAATAGAAAATGAAAATAAACAACCAATTTTATTAGAAGAAGAAAATGATACAGCATTCTTTACTAAACTAAATTATATTGGTCAATACAATCTTACTTATTTATTAATGGAATATGACAATGATTTATATTTAATTGATCAACATGCTGCAATGGAAAGATGGATGTATGAAAAAATATCAAAAGAATTTGAAAAAGAAAAACAAGAATTCTTTGAATTATTAATTCCATTTAATCTAGAATTCAGTGTTTCAGAAATTAATATTATTCAAACATATTTTTCTGAATTATTAAAACTAGGTATTACTTGTGAACTATTTGGAAATAACACTATTATAATAAGAACAATCCCAACATGGATTAAAATAGAATATGCTGAATCTTACGTTAGAGATATTATTAATCATATGATGTTATTAAATACATCTCCAAAAGCTAAAGTAATGGATTCTCTTGCAAAATCATTAAGCTGTAAAAAATCGATAAAAGCTGATACTTTAATCAGAATAGATGAAGTAAACACCTTAATGAAAAACCTAGATACTTGTAAAATGCCATACACTTGTCCTCATGGAAGACCAACATTAATTAAATTCTCTCTTTACGAAATTGAAAAAATGTTTAAGAGGGTTATGTAATGGATAAAGTTATTGTCATAACAGGCCCAACAGCTGTAGGTAAAACAAAACTATCAGTTAAAATTGCAAAAGAATTAAACACAGAAATAATTAATAGTGATGCTTATCAAGTATATAAAGGACTTGATATTGCTACCGCAAAAGTAAAAGAAGAAGAAAAAGAAGGAATTAATCATCATCTACTTGATATAATTGATCCTTCAACTGAATTTTCTGTTTTTGATTATCAAAAAATAACAAGAGAAAAAATAACTGAGTTCATTAATAATAATAAAATTCCTTTACTTGTAGGAGGAAGTGGATTATACATTGATGCAGTTGTTAAGAACTATAACTTTAATGAAGAAAAAAGAAATTCAAAATTAGAAGAAGAAACAAAAGAATTAACAAATGAAGAACTTCATCAAATATTAGTTTCCTTAAACCCTGATAAAGCAAAAGAAATTCATCCCAATAACCGCAAACGCGTTCTTCGATCAATAGAATTAGAAAAATCGAATATTGACAAAGATGAAAGAAATAAAAAAAATGAACCTTACTATGATTCATTAATAATCTTTTTAAATGATGATCGAGAAACTTTATATGAAAGAATCAATAATCGAGTTGATCAAATGGTAAAAGAAGGATTAATAGAAGAAGCTAAATACTTCTATGATAATAATCTCTTAAGTAAAACATCAAAAGCTACAATCGGATATAAAGAACTATTTGAATATTTTGATAATTTAATTTCTTTAGAAGAAGCAATTGATTTGATTAAAAAGAACTCAAGACATTATGCAAAAAGACAAATGACTTGGTTTAATAATAAACCTGATGTTGTTAAAGTTAAAATTAATTTAAATAATTTTAATCAAACAATCGAAGAAGTAAAAAATATTATAATTAAATTTCTAAACTAAAATTGATACATTACGTATCAATTTTTTTATTCTATTTAAATATTATTATCAATATAATATATTGGTGATACTATGAAAAAAATTAACATCTTAATAATTACAATTATATCAATAATATTTGTTATTACCTTTCATTATAAAACAAGCAAAATCAATAGTGTAACTAAAAAATATTTAACTATGAATATTTCTGCAAAATCCGCTATTGTAATGAATTGTAAAACAAATGAAATATATTTTGAAAAAAATGCATATACAAAAATGCTACCAGCTTCAATAACTAAAATCCTAACTTGCATTACTGCAATCGAAAACTATGATTTAGATGATTATGTAATTATTAACGATTTAGTAAATACAATTGAAGGAAGTTCAATATATTTAAAAAAGAATGATATTATTTCCATTAAAGATTTGTTATATGGATCAATGTTATGTTCAGGAAATGACGCATCAACATTTTTATCTTTAAAATACAGTGGGAAAGAAGAAGACTTTATTTATTTAATGAATAAACTATGTAAGAAAATAGGAACAAAATCATCAATTTTTAATAATCCAACAGGTTTAGATTCAAAAACACATAACTATACAACAGCTTATGATATGGCATTAATAATGAACTATGCGTTAAAAAATAATGAGTTTCGTAAAATTAATCAAACAATTAGTTATTCACCAACTATTTACTCAAATTCAAAACTATATTTTTTTAATAAACACAAACTTATTAGAAACTATCCCGGTTACGTAACAGGTGGTAAAACTGGTTATACAAAAAAAGCAGGTAGAACTTTAGTAACCACATTTTCAAAAAATGACTTAGAAATTGTTATAGTAACATTGGATGATCCTAATGATTGGAATAACCATTTGAGACTTGCTGAAGCCGTTTTTAAAGAAAGCGAGATGAATAATTATTGATAAATAAAATTTGGAACGCTCTCATCGTAGTTGGAATTATTATAAGTATCTTTACTGGTAAAATAAATGACTTAGGTGATGTAATTATAAACTCATCAAAAGACGCTTTTTCTATCTTTTTTAACATGGCTATTTTAATATTATTTTGGGGAGGTATTTTTAATATAGCAGTAGAAAGCGGAATGATTAAAAATCTAATTAAATATTTTAAGAAACCCTTAAAATTCATTTTTCCAGAATTACCTAGTGACTCTCTTGCATTAGAATATGTTAGTTCTAATATCATTGCAAATCTACTAGGACTTGGTTCAGCCGCAACCCCACTTGGATTAAAAGCATTTGATGAAATGCAAAAATTAAATAAAGATAAGAAGAACCCATCAAGATCAATGTTAACTTTTATTATTTTAAACATTAGTTCACTTACTATTTTTCCTACTACAATAATAGGTATTAGAACTTTATACCATGGAACTACGAATAACTCATTAATATTTTTAATGATTATGACAACATTATTTTCTACTTTTATTGCATTTTCATTAGATCGTATTTTTTATAAATTAGATCAAAGGAAAAATAAAAAATGATTATAGTAGTAATTTATGTATTATTTATTATTTTATATGGAATAATAAAGAAAGTAGATTGTTTTAATTCCTTTACTAGAGGTGTTGAAAATAATTTTAAAACCGCTAAATCGTTACTTCCTACTATAATGGGGTTAGTATTAGGAGTTAATATTTTTATTAACTCAGGAATTATTGAAATTTTAGAAAAACTTTTTGTTAATTCTAAAATAGTTCCTGAATTAATTATTCAACCATTTCTAAAACCGATATCAAGTAGTTCATCAATGTTAATGATGATAAATATTTTTGAAAAATATGGAGTTAATTCTAGTGTAGGAAAAGTATCGTCAATTCTTCAAGGATGTAGTGATACAACAATTTATATCCTTGTAATATACTTTTCAAGTATTAAAATGAAGGAAAATAAGTATGCTTTAAAGGCAGGTTTGCTAACCGATTTCATCACTTTTTTATTTGTATTTTTCCTTTGGTTTGTTTTATTAAAAAAGTAAAGTAAAATATTACTTTTTTTATTGAATTTTATTTACTTATTACTTGTAAATATACTCGAAATTTGTTATAATATATTTAATGATAAATAAAAAAAACAAATAGGAGTAAAAATTATGGAAAGACTTCAAAAAAGAATAGCAGCTAGCGGCGTTGCTTCAAGAAGAAAAGCCGAAGATTTAATAAAAGAAGGTCGAGTTAAAGTAAATGGTGTCGTTGTTGACACACTAGGATGTAAAGTAAGTCCTCGTGATGAAATAGAAGTAGATGGCGTAATAATTGAAAGAAGTGAAAAAGTTTATTATGCAATGAACAAACCACGTGGAATTATATCATCAGTTTCAGATGAAAAAGGTCGTAAAACTGTTATTGATTTACTACCTGATAAAATAAAAGAAGAACATGTTTTTCCGGTAGGACGTCTAGATTATGATACAAAAGGAATCTTATTATTAACTAATGACGGAGACTTTATGAATTTAATGGTAGGACCAAAAAGTAGTGTTCAAAAAGAATACTTAGTTAGAGTTGACGGAATTGTTAATGAAAATCAAATGAATACTTTAAGAAATGGTGTAACTATTCAAGGTAAAAAAACTCTTCCTGCATTAGTTGAGTTAGAATCAATTGATCGTAGTAATAATTCTTGTTTATTAAGAATTACAATAACACAAGGAATGTATCATCAAATAAAAGAAATGATTAGATGTATTAACTTAGAAGTTAAACGTTTAACAAGAGTTAGATTTGGAAATATTAAAATTGATGATTTACCTGAAGGTCAAATTAGAAGAATTACTCCTCATGAAATAAAAGTTTTATACGCATTATCAAAACAAAGTAAAGAATTAAGATAGGTAAAAATATGTTTAGTTTAATTGGATATTTCAAATTTGAAATGGAATTTATGCAGTGGTTATATGAAATAGGAAACAAATTTTTAAATGTTTTCTTTTGGGCTATTAGTCAAATAGGTGGCACTATTGCAATAATTGCTTTTATGTGTGTAACATACTGGATTATTGATAAGACAAAAGGTAAAAAAATTACTTATGCAATAACAGTTTCAATGACATTTAATAATTTATTAAAAATGTTCTTTTCTGCAAGTCGTCCTTTTGAATATGAAGGATATGAACATTTAAGAAAATTAAAAGATTCTAGTTTATCTGATTCAGCTACAGGAACTTCATTTCCTAGTGGTCATTCACAAAATGCTGGATCTGCTTTCTTGAGTTTATCTTTATACTTAAAGAAGAAGTGGATTGTTATTGTATCAGTTATTTTAATTATTTTAGTTCCTTTATCAAGATTATATTTAGGAGTTCACTTTCCTAAAGATGTCGTTTTAGGGCTATCGATTGGATTATTAACGGCTTTTTTAAGTTTCAAGCTCTTACAGAAGGCTCAAAATATGGGTTATATCTTCTTAATAAGTAGTTTAATCTTTATTCCATTCCTTTTCTTAAAATCAACTTCACATGATTATTTTAGAAGTTTTGGCTTATTTTTAGGAGCTGGAGTTGGTATCTTATTTGAAGAAAAAGTTGTTAATTTTTCAACAAGTAATATTAGTACAAAAAACAAGATATTAAGATTAATAATTGGTTTTTCAATTATTGGAATTATTTATATTGGTATGGGTTTAATACCAGGATTTAAAGATATTAATTCACTAGTAGTTTTACATCATTTCCTTGTATCAATAAGTTTATTTGGTTTAATTCCTTTAATTTTTAAACAATTAAAAATATAATTTTATAAACTAAAAAATATCATTTCATATGATATTTTTTTTATTTTATTATATAATTTATATAAGAGGTAATATTATGAACTATTTTGAAACTTTAAGTCAATATACTATTCCAGTTAAGACCCTTAATCAAATGTTAAAAGTATATAAATTAATTGGTCAAAATGATATGGTAATAGAACAATTAAAAGAAAAAGAAGAAGTATTAATTGAAAACGCGGTAATGAAAGATACTTATTTTATAGGTGAATTATTGAATTTAAATGTTACTGATAACCGTAAAAGATTAATTATTACAAAAGATTCTGCTCCTAGAAATGAAGAAGAAAGATCTCTAGCTGCAATTAAAGCAGTTATAAAAATAATTAGAGCTGATTCAATGAATTATCCTTTTAACGGTAGTGATATAATGGATTATTTAAATAAAATTTTTACAAAAAAAAGAATTAAATTTAAAACAACATTATTCGAACCTGTTAATAAAACAATTAGATATCAACCTAAAAGCATTAGATTAATGTATGAAACAATGTTATCTGATTATCATAAAGCTTTAAAAAATAAAGAATTTGAATCATTACATTTATCAATTCTAACATATTTACAATTTTGTTGTTTAAAGCCTTATACAGAATATAATGAATTAGCTGAAATATTCATTTTATACTATATGTTACTTCAAAATGAAATATATTCATTTAAATACTTAAGTTTCATGGAAGTTTATTTAAAATATCAAGAAAAATTAATTTTCGAACGTGAGAAGGCTAGTATAAATTACCCAGAGGGTCGTTTTATAATGACTGAAATTATGGAAACAATCTTTGATTTAATAACAGAATCATATAATCAATTAAATATTATCTTAAAAGACAATGTAAAAAAAGATATTTCATTCAAAGGCGAAGCCTTAGAAAAGTATATTCTTACTCAAATATCTTGTGGAACAACATTCACTAAAGAAGATATAAGAAAAAAATACCCTGATGTATCAGAATCAACTCTTAATCGTGTTTTAACAAGATTAAAAGAAGAAGGTATTATTGAAATAATTGGAATAGGAAGAAGTGCAAGATGGATAAAAATCATTCCTGATGATGATCCAAGAGCACTATTTGGTAAACTTCATGGAAATAACTGACATTAAAACTAATTATCATACTCATTATTCTATTTGTAAACACGCTGTAGGTTCTTTAGAAGAATATATTTTAAAAGCAATCGAATTAGGATATGAAGAATTTGCAGTAACGGAACATATTCCTTTTCCAAAAGAAATGAGATCTGTAATTACTTCAAAAAGAATGTGGATTGAAGAATTAGATACTTATATTAATGAAGTAAATCATTATAAAGAAAAATATAAAAATCAAATTAAGATTCTTTTAGGATTTGAATGCGAGTATTTGGATTTTCTTGAACCACTAATAAAAGAACTACATGAAAAATCAGATTTTCTCATTTTAGGTCAACACTATTTAAAAGTAGGAAATAAATATAAGTCGATTTACGACGTTTCAGAAGATAAAGACCTACAAAATTATATTTCGACCGCTCACAGAGCACTTTCAACAGGGTTATTTAAAATAATAGCTCATCCAGAAATCTTTTTATGGAAAATAAAAACTTGGAATTCTTATACAGAAGAACTATCAAATCAATTAATCGATACAGCAATAAAAAATAGTGTTTTATTAGAAATAAATTCAAACGGTATAAGACTATGTTCAAGAAAAAACAAAACATTTATTTACAACAATAAAAAACAATATTGTTATCCAAACTACAATTTCTTTAAACTTGCAAAAGAAAAAAATGCGAAAATTATTTTAAACGATGATTCACATGATCCATCACATATAAAAGATCAAGCTACTATAGAAGCACTTTCTATAGCGAATAACCTTCAAATTAAACTAATTAAACATATCAGCCTAGAAGAAGCTGAAAAATAAAAGATAAAGAGTTATTCAACTCGTTATCCCCAATATGAGTAAAAGTCCAGAAATGGGCTTTTTTTAGTTCCTAATTTTAGCGTTTTTTATGGTTTAAAAACATTGTCATAAATACAAATTTGAATACGTTTATTTTCAAAAATCTGTCATATTATAGCAAATCAACTCCTCATAAGTAGTACTTGACTACTTTAACCACTATAAACACTAACGTTTCAACACAAGCATTTGACTTCCTATAATATATATTATGTTAACCAATAAAATAGTAAAGTAAAATCTGTATATTTTTATATTTGTGGAAATGTTGATAAATCGTGGGGATAATTTTTTAATATTCGCCCGCAAGGGGCGAGCCTCTGTTTATACCTCGACTTCTAGTGTGTTTTCTACCGTGTTACAAAAAATCGAACGATCAATTATCCACCATTTTAAATTTCATCTTCTCCAGCAAAGGTTTAAAGACGATGAGTTATTAGTTATCTAACTTTTTATATTTCACCTTTTCTGAGAAGGGTTTTAAACAGTTATCAATGTTTTTTATTTTCGATCATCTTAGCGTTCCTATAAAACTTTAGTTATTAATTATCCACCATTTTAAATTTCGTCTTCTCCAGCAAAAGTTTAAAGACGATGAGTTATTAACTACCTAGCTTTTTATATTTCATCTTTTCTGAGAAAGGTTTTTAAATAGTCATCAATGTTTTTTATTTTTCATTTGATTACAAGCCTCTTTAAAAAACTTAAGTTATTAATTATCTAACTTTTAATATTTCATCTTTTCTGAGAAAGGGTTTAAAACAATTATCTAGCTTTTTATTTTTAGTCTTCCCTGGGAATGGCTAATTTTGCTGCAAAATAAAAAAACAGATTGTTTCCAATCTGTAATTTCTCAAAAAAGGTGAATTAATAATCGCTCACCTTTTTATTTTTCAAACTCTCACAGGAGGGTTATTTTGAGTTTTAAAGGCAAATAAAGGGGTATTTTTAAGCTTTTATTACATTTTCTAGTATTTATTCAAATAACTATATTTTAACAAAATTACCCCTTTAAATCGTTTCATTTTCTCTATATATTTAAATTATTTATTTTTAATATTTAATTTTATTATTATATGTTAAATATATTGTTTATTATTAAAATAAGTTTTAAGGCTAAATAAAGGGGTATTTTTAAAAGAAAAAGAAAAAAGTGAACTCTTATTAAGAATTCACTTTTTTTCAAAAATAAGTCTTTATTTAGTTTATTTTTTTAAGAAATCAATAATATCATTCATTGCTGCATTTTTTATATTATCAGATTCATTTAAAACTTCATGACGAGCTTCTGAATAAATTTTAATTTGATTTTTGATATTTAGTTTATTAAATCTTTTTTCTAATTCATAAACATTTTTACCAAATCTAGTAACCGGATCTTCTATTCCAGAAAAAATAAAAACTTTTAAATTTTTATTGATTTTACTTAAATTTTCTTTTCTAATTGTTTTTAATAAAAGATTAGATAATGAATAAAAATAATTAACAGGATACATCTTACCACAATAAGGATCTAATTCATAACTTCTTCTATTTTCGGCATTTTGAGAAAGCCAACCTACTGTAGGATGATCATTTTGAAATTTTTTATTAAATCCACCTAAAGAGATATTATGAATAAAATTCGAATAAACAATTCTATCTTTTTTCATAAACATCTTAGTTAATACTTTAGCCATTTTATAAAGCGATCTACCAATTTCAGGACCTGATAAAATTAAATAATTAAAATCTTCAGGATAAAGTTCAATATAATATTGACTAATCATTGAACCCATACTGTGACCAAATAAACAATTAATTGAGGTATTGTTAAAATCATTTTTAAAATGATCTCTTATTAATTTAACACTTTTAATCATCGCATCCATAAAATCAACATTTTCCACAACACCAACTTTATCAGGATCACCACAAGTTTTTCCATGTGCGTATAAATCAAATGCGATAACAATAAAGCCTTTACTTGATAAAAATTCACAAAATTGATCGTATCTACTTATATGTTCTGCCATTCCATGAACTAGTTGCACAACACCTAAATGTTCAATATTTTCTTGATAAAATTTATTTCCTATTAATGACACATTATCATCAAACTTAATTTTTACTTCTTCTCTTATCATTTTTTAAATTTCCTTTAAAATACTTTTTCCAATTTTTGGCATTTTAACATTAAAGTTATCACAAATAGTTGATCCCACTACCGCAAAACTTTCTGTGTCAGGTAACACTTTACCTTTTATTTGATGATGATAAATAATTAATGGAACATATTCTCTAGTATGATCAGTTCCATGATGAACAGGATCATTACCATGATCAGCTACAACCATTAACAAATCATCTTCTTTCATTAAATTTAAAAAATTATTTAAATCAACATCAAATTCTTCAATTGCCTTTTTATAACCAAGAGGATCACGACGATGTCCATATAACGCATCAAAATCTACTAAATTAGTAAAGCAAAGTCCTGTAAAATCTTTATTTAAGTAATCAGTTGTTTTTATCATTCCATCATGATTTGATGAAGTTCTAACATATTCAGTTATACCTTCTCCATCAAATATATCATTAATTTTGCCTACTGCAATTACATCAAAGCCTTCTTCTTTTAAGAAATCTAAACAAGTTTTATCAAAAGGTTTCACCGCATAATCATGTCGATTAGTAGTACGTTTAAAAGTTTCTTTTGAAGAACCTACAAATGGACGCGCAATAATTCTTCCAACTTGCCAATCAGGATTTTCTAATGTAATTTTACGAACATATGAACAAATATCATAAAGTTCAGCTAAAGGAATAATTTCTTCATTAGCCGCAATTTGTAACACCGAATCAGCTGAAGTATAAACAATTAAAGCTCCAGTTCTTAATTGTTCTTCACCTAAATCTTTAATAATTTCCGTTCCGCTTGCTGAAATGTTACCTATTACATCACGATGAGAATATTCTTTAATTTTATCAATTAATTCTTTAGGAAAACCAGTATCAGTAAATGAAGGAAATGGTTTAGTAACTTCTAACCCCATAATTTCAAAATGACCAGTTAAAGTATCTTTACCAACACTTAATTCTTTCATTCTCATAACAACACCTTTTGGTAAATCAACAGGTAAAACATGTTTATTTTGACAAATATTACCAATACCTAAACTCTTTAAAGTTTCAACTTTAAAATCAGGATATAAATCAGCAATATGACCAAAAGTATTAGCACCTTTATCTCCATATTTATATGATAATTCTTCTTCACCAATTCCCATAGAATCAGTTACAATAACAAAAATTCTTTTAAATTTATTCATGATACTCCTTTCCTCTTGGATGTGCACGATTATAAACATCCTTAATTGTCTTTTTACTAATGTGAGTATAAATTTGTGTTGTTGAAATATCTTCATGTCCTAACATTTCTTGAATTAATCTTAAATCTACACCAGCTTCTAAAAGATGAGTTGCGAAAGAATGTCTTAACGTATGAGGAGAAACATCTTTCTTAATACCAACATCTTCACATATTTTTTTAATTATTTTAAAGAAACTTTGTCTAGATAAAGGCCCTCCTTGATTGTTTAAAAAAACATAACCTTCATCCTTAGTTGGTTTGACAAGTTTTGGTCTTGCTTCAATAAGATAAGCTTTTAATAATTTAGTTGTATATTTATTAACAGGAACAATTCTTGTTTTTGATCCTTTACCAACAACTTCAATTACATAGTCAGCTAATTTTAAATGTTTTAATTTTAATCCACACAATTCAGAAACACGAAGACCTGATGAATAAGCAAGTTCAATCATAACTTGATTTCTTTGATTATATGGTGTATCAGCATTTAAAGAATTTAAAATTAACATTACTTCTTCTACTGATAAAACAGTTGGTAAAGTTTTATCGATTTTTGGTGCTTTAATAATTTGAGCAGGATTAGTAGCAGTTCTTTTATTAACATATAAAAATTTATGAAATGCACGAATACTACTTAATGATCTACTTCTTGAACTTGCTTGATAATTTAATTTTTTTAAATAAGCAAGATATCTTTTAATCATATCAGTATCAACTTCAGTCCAACTACTTACTCTTTCTTTTTCCTCTAAATAATATAAATAATTTTCTAAATCACTCATATAACTATCAACTGTATTTAAGCTACGCATTTTAATACTTATAAGATAATTTTTAAATTCAATCAATTGATTACGCATAGTACCTCCTATATCAGAGTTTTTATTATTGAATATATTACAACGAATAATGTCATTAAATATAGACATTTTTGATAATTATCAAAATAATTATTTTTATTTAAATTTCTACTTGAACTTTTATATAAAACATAAACTAAAATAGGGATAATAAATAAAAAATCAACAATCTTTGAAATAATTAAATCACCTATTCCAATTAAACTTATTGTTTTTATAATTACTCCGATACTAACTCCTTCTAAGAAAGATTTAAAAAAAGCAATGAAGAAAGAAATGATAAATCCTAAATTAATAAAACCCATTAGCCAAATAATGAACAGATAAAAATAATTCAAACAAAAATTATTTATAAAAATCATTACTTTATTATTATCATCAAAATTAATTTCAATATCACTTTTATTTAAACTTGAAGTAGATAAGATCCCTAAAATAATTCCAAAACAAACAACAAGAATTATTCCTTTTATTAAAGGATTAATTCTTTTTATTTTATTTATTTTTAATCACCTCATGCATCTTCTAATATTCTAACAATAATGAAGTTTGCAATATACTGATATTCTTTTTTAATAAAAACAAGATCATCATCACATTCTAACAAGCCTTCATTTATTAATTTAATTATATTAGGAAATGCATCTAATAATTCTATATTATATTTTTCAAAAAAACTTTTTTTAGACAAGCCTTTTCTTTTTCTTAAACCTAATAATATTTCTTCTTCCATCATATCATCAACACTTAAAATATCTTTTTCATCAAGCATAACTTGATTGTTATCTAAACTTGAAAAGTAATTATTTAAATTAGCAGTGCGTTTACTTCTGACATTCAATAAATAATCACTACTTGATGGACCAATAGAATAATATTGTTCATTGTTCCAATAAATTAAATTATGTTTTGACTCATAACCTTCTTTTGAAAAGTTACTTGTTTCATATTGAGAATAACCAAAATCGTTTAAGAAATCGATTATTTGAAAATACATTTTTTCATCAATTTCTTCATCGATTATTTCCCACTTTTTCTTATCATATAATTTCTTTAAAATAGTATGATCTTCAAGGATTAATGAGTAAGTAGAGATATGTTTTGGCTCAAGAGAGCAAACGAGTTTTAGATCATCGGATAATTCTTCAACCGTTTGTTCTGGTAAGGCATAAATCAAATCAAAGCTATAGTTTTCAAAGCCAATTTCTTTTAATAATTTTACTTTTGTTTTTAAATCATCATAATCAGTCATTCGATTTAATAATTTTAAATGTTTTTTATTAAATGTTTGAACACCAATACTTAGTCTATTTACCTGATATTTTTTTAATAAATTTAGTAGTTCAATATTAATATCTTCAGGATTAATTTCAAAAGTAAATTCGATTATTTTATCTAAATTAATACGTTTTTTTAATTCAATAAACAATCTTTCAAGCAGTTCTAATTTAACACTACTAGGAGTTCCTCCACCAATATAAATTGTATTTACGTTAGATACTCCATCATCTAATAAATTAAAATCTTTTATTAAATAATCAAAAAATTTACTTTTCAATTCATCACTTACTACCATTTTATAAAAATCACAATATGAGCATATTTTTCTACAAAATGGTATATGAATATATAATCCTAACATATTATCACCATAATTATTTTATCATATAAAATAAAAAAAGTAAACAAATCTAAAAATAAAAAGTAGGAACAAATGTTCCTACTTACTATTCATCATCATCTATTTGAAGTGCTGCAAGGAATGCATCTTGAGGTATTTCAACACTACCTACTTGTTTCATTCTCTTCTTTCCTTCTTTTTGTTTTTCTAATAACTTCTTCTTACGGCTGATATCTCCACCATAACATTTTGCAAGAACGTCTTTACGTAAAGCCGCAATATCCTCTCTTGCAATAATTTTTCCACCAACAGCAGCTTGAATAGGAATTTCAAATTGTTGTCTAGGAATTAATTTTCTTAATTTATGAACTAATTTCTTTCCTCTTTGATATGCAAAGTCTTTGTGAACAATAATACTTAAAGCATCAACTTTTTCATAATTAATCAAAATATCCATTTTAACTAGTTTTGATTCTTTATATCCGGCAAGTTCATAGTCAAGTGATGCATATCCTCTTGATGAAGATTTTAATCTATCAAAGAAATCATATACAATTTCAGCAAGAGGAATTTCATAATGAAGCGAAACTCTTGTTTCACTAATATATTCCATTGTTATAAATGTTCCACGTTTAGCTTGACATATTTCCATTACAGCTCCTACGTATGTAGAAGGAACCATAATAGTAGCTTTAACATAAGGTTCTTCAATAGCTTTAATTAAAGTAAAATCTGGTAAACTACTAGGGTTTTCAACTACAACTGTTTTACCATTTGTTAATCTTACATGATATTCAACCGATGGTGCTGTTGCAATAATATCAAGTTTAAATTCCCTTTCAATTCTTTCTTGAATAATATCCATATGTAATAAACCAAGGAAACCAGTTCTAAATCCAAACCCTAAAGCTTGTGAAGTTTCTGGTTCAAATACCAGTGCCGCATCATTTAATTTTAATTTTTGTAACGCATCCTTTAAGTCATCATATTTATTTGATTCAATCGGATAAATACCACAGAATACCATTGAATTTAAAGGTCGATATCCAGGAAGAGGATCTTTGGCAGGATGTTCTAAAGTAGTGATTGTATCACCTACTCGAACATTTGAAACATCCTTAATACTTCCTACTAAATAACCTACATCACCTGCAGATAAAAATTCTTTTTTCTTTTCTTTAGGTGTAGTTACTCCAAGTTCAACTACTTCATATGTAGCACCTGTAGCAAACATTTTAATATGATCACCTTTTCTAATCGTTCCATTTTTAATTCTTATAAGCGGAACAACTCCACGATAAGCATCATAATGAGAGTCAAATATTAAAGCTTGAACTCCTCCATCAGAAGATCCTTCAGGGGCAGGTATCTTTTTAACAATTTGTTCTAATAATTCATCTACACCTGTTCCATCTTTTGCAGAAGCTAAAACAGCATCACTACAATCAATTCCAATTACATCTTCTATTTCTTTTTTAACTTTTTCTGGATCTGCAGAAGGTAAGTCAATTTTATTAATTACAGGGATAATTTCTAAATAATTATCAATTGCTAAATATACATTTGCAAGAGTTTGAGCTTCAATTCCTTGTGAAGCATCAACTACTAAAATAGCACCTTCACACGCTGCTAAACTACGTGAAACTTCATAAGTAAAGTCAACATGTCCTGGGGTATCGATTAAATGAAAAATATAAGTTTCTCCATCTTTTGCTTTATATTCTAATTCAACCGAATTAAGTTTAATTGTAATTCCTCTTTCTCTTTCTAATTCCATAGAATCAAGAATTTGATCTTTCATTTCTCTTGTTTCTAACGTTTTAGTTTTTTCAAGAATTCTATCTGCTAATGTACTTTTCCCATGATCGATATGAGCGATAATGGAAAAATTTCTAATATGTTTTTGTTTATTATCACTCATAGAAATCATTCTCCTTACAGATAAATATTATACAATATTTTACTTTTTTTTGCAAGCACTTTAAAAAACACTATAATCAATATATTCAATATCAACACCATATTCTTTACTAAATTTATCCATCATATCTTTGTTATTATAATTTCCATAATATACTTTATTAATATTTAAAGTTATCAATAACTCTTCAAAATGAACCATCGTATTAGATAATAAACCACTATTTAATATTTTCGAAAAAGGTATCACAATATCAACAGGAGTTTTAATATACTTAATATTACATATTTTATTAGCTAAAATAACTTTATCATTAAAAGAATATTTCTTTAAAAATAATTTCATATTATTATCTAAATTACCTATAACTATTTTCATAATTCACCTCCTCTTATTATATCTATTATAAAAAAACAAAAATTACTATTTTTATAGTCTAATAATTTTTATTTTCATTAAAACTTTGATATAATATAAACAAAAGGAGAATCTTTATGCATCCAATAATCCCAATTATTATAATCATTATTATCGTAACATTTATATTCTTTTTAATAACACCTTCAAAACACCAAAAAGGCGTTATATCAGCTTTAAAAGAATATTTAACAACTAACAACATTGAATTTGAATTAACAGAATCAAATAACAAACTATACAATTACAATCTAAAAGTAAACAATAAAACATATCTTTTAAAACTAGTTAACCTCCCATCTCATTCTGAAGTTCAAATAAACAACTTCAACACTTGGGAAGCAAAATACGGAGCAGGTGATACACCAGGCAAACCGCAACCATATAAAAGATATTTAAACGAACTACGTCCATTTTTGAGTTATCAAACAAAAGACAATGAACAAAGATTAATAATCCTTACACCTAAAGCAAAAAAGATTGTTAAATATATTAATGAATGTGAAATTGTCTTTGTAAAAAGTGAAACTGATGTATATGGCTCAAAAGTTATTAATGAATATGACTATAAATGGATCATTTTAGAAAATCAAAAACAAAATAAAAAAGTAATAAACGAATAATTCGTTTATTACTTTTTTTTATAATTTAATTGTTAATTTACCAACTGGTTGTAACTTTCCTTTTAAATATTTAACAACAGTTCTAATTGAATTAGGAGTATATTCATATAAACATAAATAATTATTTAAATTTTGATATTTATTATAATCCATAGGTCCTTTTAATGAAATTACAGTAACTTCTTTTTTCATTGAAAGGATTGCATTTATAAATTCAACTTGTTTTGGTGATGTAGCTGCATTATAACTGAATAAAATAACATTGTCATAATTATTTAATTCACTTAATACACTTTCTTTAAATTCATCACTATTAACAAGTTCTTTAACTGTTAAATTAGTAAATTCTTTCTTCAATACTTTAGCTAAGTTACGATCATCAAATTCATCTTCTATAATTGTTCTTGCCATTGCTACAGGAGCAACTACTAAAGTGTTGTCTGTTAATTTAGCATTTTCACCTTTAACTAAAGTTAAAGAGTGATCAACAATTTCTTGAGCAAGTTTATTATTTTCTTCGCTAAATCGCATTTCTTGATTATAGAAATATTTTTCTAAATATGGAATAGTTGATTCTTTAAATTTAAGAATCCTTTCTACCTTTTTATCTAGTTCTTCTAAAGGTAGTCTTCCATCAAGAACAGCTTCTTCAATTAATTCTAAAGCTTTAATTTGATATTCTAAAGTATGAGAAATATCACAAATATCAGCACCAGCAAGGATTGCCATTAAAGCACCATTTGCTGTTCCATACATATCTGCTATAGCTTTCATTTCTAAACAATCTGTTAAAATTAATCCTTTAAATCCTAATTCTTCTCTTAAAACATTAGTTAAAATTTTTCTTGAAAGTGTTCCTGGAACACTGTCATAAGCTGGGAACATAATATGAGCACTCATAATTGCAGGAACATCGATATTTTTCATAAATGGATACATCTCAATACGATGAATACGGTCCAAATCATAATTGATTGTCGGTAATCCTAAATGAGAGTCAACCTCACAATCTCCATGTCCTGGAAAATGTTTTGCACATGCTAAAACACCAAATTCTTTTGAACCTTCAATGAATCTTTTTCCTAATTTTGCAACAACTTCAGGATTATCAGAATAACTTCTAACATTAATAACTGGATTATTAGGATTATTATTAACATCTAAACTAGGAGCTAAATTAAAATTCATTCCTAATCTAATCATATCTTCAGCTAACATTTTACCAGTATAATAAGTAGCATCATCAAAACTTGCTGCAGCTGTCATTGGTCCTGGTGCAAAAGTAACATCTTTCATCATTCTTGTAACTAATCCACCTTCTTGGTCTATCGCAATAAACGGGATGTGTCCTGTACTTTTATATGTTGCTTCATGTATCTTCTTAGTTAAATTTCTCATTTGTTCAGCATTTTCAAAGTTTCTTGTAAATAATATAACATTACCTACGTGATAATCTTCAATCAAAGTTTTAATTTGATCATCATAATATGTACTATGAAAACCAGGTAAAATTAATTGACCAATTTTTTCTTTTAAAGTCATTTCTTTAACACTCTTTAAAACCATAATAAACTCCTTATTTTAAATACTACATAAATTATAACATAATTATAAAACATAATCAATTAAAAAAACGATTAAGTCCTTGTTATTAGACTTTATCATTAATTTCATATTTACCCTCTTTAAAAGAAACTACAATTTTCATATAAAAAAATAGGACATAGTCCTATTTTTACAATCCTAATATTTGTTTTTTCTTTGCGTCAAATTCATCTTGTGTAATAATGCCATCATCTAATAATTCTTTATATTTTCTTAATTCATCTGCTGGAGAAACATTATTAACTTGTTGAATAACAACTTCAGGTTTTTTATTTCTTTCAATTTGTTGTTTTAAATAATTATAGATTTCTTCTCCTACTTTATTTAACTTAGGAAAGAAAATTACAGAACTTAAATTATTTACAGCACCTTTAACACCATTAGAATTTTTTATTTCTCCTTTTATTCCAACTGAAAGATATCCGTTTGTCCACATACTTGCAGGAGAAAATTCTACACTTTCAACATTTACCATATCTACAACTTTCTTATCAGTTGCCCATTGGAAAATTAATTTTTCTTCGTATACTAATAAAGTTCGTCCATTACCTTTTAATTCATATAATAAATTGCTCATAGATTTATTCCTTTCTTCATCCTACTAATATAATAGTTACTTTTTTTAAAAAAGTCAATTCAAAACTAAAATATATTTTAATTCAATACCTGTAGTTACATCTTTTGAATATACTCTTACACCATTAGTACCAATATATTCCATTCCTAATTTTTCTAATATTTTTTTAGAAGCAACGTTTCTTGAATCACAATATCCAATAATATAATTGACATCATAGTTTTTTAAATATTCAACCATCCATTTTGCGGCTAAATATCCAAATCCATTGCCCCAACATTTTTTATTAATTATGTATCCTATTATTGCATAATCATCAATTAAAGTAGAGAATACTTCGCCTATATGAAGATTATTACGTTCAACAACAAAACTTAAAAAATCTGGTTTTTCTTTTTGATATTCATTAATTATTCTTTCAATTGATTGTTTTGTGTCTTCTATAGATGAAGATGGATTATTTAACATATAATAAGTATTTTGATGATCACTTAAATATTCATGTGTTGTATATAAATCACTAAGTTCAAATTTTCTAATTTTTATCATAAATCACCTAAATAAAAATGCTATTTGAATAAATCAATTAGCATTTTTTCATTATTCTAATTCAGAAACAGCTTTATTAACAATATCAAAAGCTTCTTCAAAAGTATATTCTACTTTTTCCATAGTTTGTCGATCTTTAAATTCACAGATTCCTTCACCAGCTCTTCTTCCGATTGTGATGATATAAGGAATACCAATTAATTCCCAGTCTTTAAATTTAAAACCTACTTTTGCGTCACGATCATCTAATACAACTTCAATATGAGCTTTTTTCATTTTTGCATATAACTCATCAGCTGCTTGTTTCATAGTTTCATCATTATAATTAATTGGAACAATTACTGCATGATATGGAGCAACATTAAGTGGCCATTTAATTCCATAATCATCATGATATTGTTCAATAATACTAGCCATAGTACGAGATACACCAATACCATAACATCCCATGATCATCGGAACATTTTGACCTTGTTCATTTTGATATGTACAATTCATTGAAGCAGAATATTTAGTCCCTAATTTAAATATTTGACCTACTTCAATACCTCTTTCCATACTCATTGGTTTATGACAAACTGGACATAAGTCACCCGCAACAGTGCTTCTAACTTGTAATAATTTACCTTCAAAGTCACGTTTATAATTAACATTAATCAAATGATAGTTTAATTCATTTGCACCAACAACAAAATTACTCATATAAGCAATTTCATCATCTACTAGAATAGTTCCTTTAAATCCAATAGGACCAACAAATCCTTCTACTGCACCAGCACTTAATATTTCAGAATAAGTAGCTAATGCTAATTCATGTTCAGCAATTCCTAAAGCATTAACAACCTTAATTTCATTAACTGAACGATCACCTCTAACCATTACTAATACTAATTCATCGTTTGTTAAATTTTTATATACCATTGATTTAACAACTTTTTTCATATCAACATTTAAGAAACTTGATACTTCTTCAATTGACTTTTGATTTGGAGTTAATACTTTTTCAATTTCCTTAGCTTCTTCTAATTCTTTTACTTCAGTAACATTTTCTGCTTTTTCTTCATCAGCTGCATATCCACAATCACAATAAATAATATTACTTTCACCAACTTCACTAATAGCCATAAATTGATGAGAACCACTTCCGCCGATTGCGCCTGTATCAGCTAAAACTATTTTATAATCTAATCCAAAACGATCAAAAATTCTTTGATATGTCTTATACATATTTTGATAACTAATTTCTAAACCTGCTTCATCAATATCAAATGAATAAGCATCTTTCATAATGAATTCTCTTCCTCTCATTAATCCAAAACGAGGTCTTAATTCATCACGATATTTTGTTTGAATTTGATATAAATTAATAGGTAAAGTTTTTCTTGATTTAATTTCATTTCTAACTAAATCAGTAAAAATTTCTTCATGAGTAGGGCCTAAGCAAAATTCACGATCATGGCGATCATTAAATCTCATTAATTCAGGACCATATTTTTGCCATCTTCCTGATTCAGCCCATAATTCTTTAGGTTGAATAGCAGATGATAAAATTTCTAATGCTCCTGCGTTATCCATTTCCTCACGAATAATATTTTCTACCTTTTGTAATGTTCTTAATCCAAGTGGTAAATAATTATATACACCCGCAACTAGTTTTCTCATCATACCAGCTCTGATTAATAAAATATGACTTGAAATAACAGCTTCATTTGGTGCTTCTTTTAATGTAGCGATTAACATTTTACTTGCTTTCATAACAATACCTTCTTTAATAATATTTTGTTATATTATATCATGATTCGCACTTATTTTCAAGCAAAGTAAAAAAAAGAGATTGAGGTACAATCTCTTTTTTTATTTTATTATTTACCAGAAATAGTAACATTAGAAACCTTGATACATGGAGCCGCAACACCAGTAAAGCGAGGTTCAATATCATTACCTAACATTTCAACTTGATTTAATAATTCAAAGAAATTACTTGATAATACAAATAATGTAATAGGACGAGATAATTTACCATTTTCAATTAAATATCCACTACTTTGAACATTAAAGTTACCTGAAATAGGGTTTAAACCAGCATGTAAACCAGACACTTCTGTAATATAAACACCTTTTTCAATAGTCTTAAACATATCTTCTTTAGAATATTCGCCTTCTTGTAAATATAAATTAGTAGGACCAGGATTAGCTCCACCTTGACCTCTACCACCATTACCAGTAGGTTCAACATTCATAAATTTAGCAGTTTTTAAAGTATGCATAAAGCCGTTGAAAATACCATTTTCAACTAATTTCTTAGTTTTACAAGGAACACCTTCATCATCAAACGCTTCTTTAAATAAAGCTTTATCAGTAAATGGATCATCAATAATAGTAATATTATCACCAAAAACTTTTTGGCCTTCTTTACCAATTAAAATAGACATTTTTCTCATTGCAGCCATACCAGAGAAAACAGATGTGAATGCTTGTAAAATACTAGTTGTAACATCACGATCAAATACAGCAGGATAACTACCAGTTTCAACAAAGCCAGCACCAAGTGCACTTAAAACTTTCGAACATACTCTTTCTACTACTGCGTCAGCATCTAAATCTTTAAACTTAATATTTACATCACCGTCAGCTTTAGAAACAGTTTGACCGTTTTCTAAACCAACAACATTTGCATAAAACATACAATAAGAATCTTCTTTTTCTAAATCTAAACCTTTAGAATTAATAATTTTTGTAATACTAGCTCTTTCACTATATACAGCTTGTACTTTAACAAAACGAGGATCTTTAGCTAAAATTTTAGTTTCAACATTTTTTAATAAATCAATTTTTTCTTGTAAAGGAATTTCATTAAAATCTGATTTTTCATTATGAACTTCTTTATATTCTCCACTACCATCATAAATATTTTCTGGATTTTCACTAGATAAGAATGGAGCACCATCTTTTAATGTTTGAAGACATTCTAAGATATCTTCATCAGTAAAAGATTCAGTAGAAATATAATTCATTTTACCTTGGTAAGTTGCTCTAATAGATAAAGATTTAATTTCATTAATATTATAAGAATCAACTTTTCCATCAAATAAAGTTAATCTATTTGAAACACTTGATCTTTCAAATAATTCAATTTCTTCTAAACCAAGTTCTAAACCTTTTTTAATAATTTCTGAATATTTCATTATTTGTTACCTCCTTTACCACCAACAGTAATATGAGAAACTCTAATAGTAGGTTGACCAACGTTTGTAGGAACAGATCCGCTCATTGATCCACACATACCTTGAGAACATGCAAGATTATCTGCAATCATATCAACATTAAGTAAAATATCTTTACCTGATCCAACTAAAGTAGCACCTTTAACAGGTTTAGTAATTTTACCATCTTCTATCATATAACCAACATTTACAGCAAAGTTAAATTCACCAGTTGCAGGGTTAACAGAACCTCCACCCATTTTCTTTGCAAATAAACCATACTTAGTATTTTTAATAATTTCATCAAATGTTGAAGTACCATTTAAGAAATAAGTATTTCTCATTCTTGATGTAGTAGGGAATTTATAAGATTCTCTTCTTGATGAACCAGTAATAGGATGATTCATTTTCTTAGAATTACGTTTATCAACTAAATAAGATTTTAAAATACCATTTTCAATTAATAATGTTCTTTGTGCAGGAGTACCTTCATCATCAACATTAATTGAACCCCATGCATTTTCATCAGTACCTGTATCTACTGCGTTAACAATATCACTAGCAATCTTTTGACCAATTTTACCACAGAAAACTGACATGCCTTTTGCAACACTTGTAGCTTCAAGTCCATGAACACAAGCTTCATGTAAAATAACGCCACCAAAACCATTATTAATAACAACAGGAATTTCACCACCGATCATATCATCAGCATGTAACATTTCTACAGCATCATGAGCAGCTTCTTCTCCCATTTTTTTCATATCTAAAGTATCATACATTTCAACACCTTGATTCATACCCCAGCTACAAGTGCCGTTTTGCATTGATTTACCATCACTTGCAATAGCAGTAATGAAAATACGAGTATTATCACGTTTATCTGTTTGCCATGTTGAATCACTTGCGAATACAAACATTTCTTGAATTTTCTTTGTTGTTGTACCTGAAACTTGAACAATTTCATTACTGTATGCTCTTGCTGCAGCAGTAGCATCTTGTAATAATTTAATTTCAGGTTCATAAGAATCATATCTTGGTTTTAGTGAAACAACGTTTGTAGGAACTTCTTTTTCAACAAATTCTAATACTTCTGTTGTTTTTTCCCCTTCAAAGCTACTAGCTAATCTCTTAGCAGTTTCTTTTAAATTTTCAACACTACAATCAGTAATAGAAGCATTAACTTCCATTCCTTCTTTAATAACACGCATTGCAGCACCTTGAACTTTTGAAACATTTAAGCTTTGAACTTGGCCTAACATAGTAGCAATTTGTTCATTTGTAGTTTTTTCCATGAATACTTCTGCAAAGTCTCCTCCTGTAGCAAGAGCAAGTTCTAATATTTCTTTTGCAGCAGCTTCAGTAATACCAAAAACTTTTTTCATATTATCCACCTCTTTATTAAAATTAAAAATTAAATATAAAAATATTAAATCTTTATAAAATTATACAATATAAAAATTAATTATAAACCAAAAAACGCTTTTGAAAGCGTTTTTATTTTACTTTATTAAATTAAATAAATTATCATTTATTCCATTTTTCATTATTTCTCTTACTATTTTATTCTCTTGAGCTTTATCAATTGGCTTATTCGCAAGTTTTGAAACATCCTTTATTACTTTTCTAATACTACTTTCATCAGAAAGATCCATATTTTTAACCTTATCAACAAGTTCAAAAACAGCTTCTGGACTAATGTTATTTTCCGAAATAAAATTCATAATATTATTTATATTCATTTAAACACCTCACTATAAGATATGATAAATATCCAAAATAGTGACAATTACTTATAAAAAAATTAGGAACATAGTTCCTAATTTTCTTTCTTTCTTAAAACAATCTTTATTGGTGAACCCGATAATTCAAACGCTTCTCTTAATTTATTTTCTAACATTCTTTGATAAGAGAAATGCATGTAACTAGGATCATTTACAAATAAAACAAATGTTGGAGGTGCAACACTTACTTGAGTTGCATAATAAATTTTTAAACGATCTCCATTAAAAATAGGAGCTTGATTTAAAATAGTCGCGTCTAAAACAACATCGTTTAAAACATTTGTTTGAACACGTCGATTATAATTTTGATATACATTATTAATTTGTTCAAACAATAAATGTACTCTCTTATTATATAACGCAGATGTAAACATAATAGGAGCATAACTTAAGAATACAAATTGATTACGAATTTTTTCTTCAAACTTCTTCATCAACTTATCATCTTTTTCAACCGCATCCCATTTATTAACAACAATAATAACTGCTTTATTATTTTCATGAGCATATCCAGCAACTCTTTTATCTTGTTCTTCTACCTCTTTAGTACCATCTAATACTAGTAAAACAACACTTGATCTTTCAATTGCTTTAATTGCTCTTAAAACGCTGTATTTTTCCGCATTCTCATAAATCTTACCTTGTTTACGAATACCTGCGGTATCAATTACAACATAATCTTTACCATCTTTGGTAAAAGGTGTATCAATTGCATCTCTAGTAGTACCTGGAATATTACTTACGATTACTCTTTCAGTTCCTAATATCGCATTAGTTAAAGAACTTTTACCAACATTAGGTTGACCGATGATACAAAATTCAATTGTATCTTCATAACGCTTTTCTTTTTTCTTTGGAAGCAATCTAACTACTTCATCTAGTAAATCACCAAAACCAATTCCATGTAACGCACTAATAGGGAATACATTCTCTACCCCTAAATTATAAAATTCATAGATATTATCCATGAATTTTAAATCGTCTATTTTATTAGCACCTACAATAATTGGTTTATTACTACGATGTAAAATATTAATAACATCTTGATCTCCATTAGTTATACCAACTCTACCATCTACAATAAATAAAATAACATCTGCTTCATCTATCGCAAGTTGGGCTTGAGCTTTAATCTCTGTCATAAAAGGAACATTTGATAATTCAATTCCCCCTGTATCGATTAAAGAAAACTCTTGGTCTAACCATTCGCATTTAGCATATAAGCGATCTCGAGTTATTCCGCTAACATCGTCAGTGATTGCTAATTTTTGGCCAGCCAAGCGATTAAAAACGCTTGACTTACCAACATTAGGTCTTCCAACAATTGCTACAGTGCCACGAGTCATTATTTTCTTCCTTTAGTCTTTGCAGCCTTTTCTGCAGCTTGTTCCTCTAAGATATCACCAATTGTGCTCTTTGGAGTTTCTTTAGCTTGTTGAGCTACATATCTATTATATGTATCTCTTTCTTTTTTAGTTTCTAAAGCTTTAGTACTAACTACTAATTTAGCTTTTCCAGGATTGCAATCAATAACCATAGCGTCAACTTCTTGACCTACTTCAAAGAATTCATCAACTTTACCTAAACGACGAGTATTAGTAACTTCATGAATTGGTAAGAAACCAGTAACTTGTTTATAAGAAACTTTAGCACCTTTTTCTTCGATTGTAGCGATAGTTACTTTAATAACATCACCTTTCTTACAATCAACTTCTCCCCAAACATTTTCAATAGTTTGTCTATGAGATAAACTTACACGTTTCTTTTCATCATCAATTGCAGTTACTTTAACTAAAATAGTATCGCCTTCTTCAACTTTACCTTCAGAAGATTGACCGATAATCCAAGAATATTCAAATTTAGGCATTAAACCAGAATAATCATCAGTTAATTTAATTAATAAACCAGCAGGGATTACTTTAACAACAGTTCCTTCAAAAACATCACCAACATGGTATTGTTCTTTTAATACTTCCCAAGGATGTTTAGATAATGCTCTAATAGATAAAGCGATTTTATTACCTTCGATACCAATAATCTTAACAGTAACTTTATCACCTTCATGTAAGTAATCACTAGCCTTACGAACTACTTTGTGATCAATTTCTGATAAATGTAATAAACCACTTACTTCACCTAAACTAACGATAGCACCATATTGAAGAACACTAACAACAGTTCCTTCAACAACTTGTCCTACTTCTAATGCAGCAAAAGCAGCTTCTTTAGCTAAACGGTGTTTCTTTCTTTCAGCGATAGATTGTGAAACGATAACGCTTAAACGTTCATAATTAACATTTAATACGATAACATCAATATGTTCACCTTTCATAGCTTTTAATGCTTCTTCAGATAATGCACTATTTTTAATAGGTAAGAAGATTTTAGCATCACTTGTGCCATATTTTAAATCAGCACCAGCACTAGTTACTCTTAAAACTTTAACACTAATAATCTCATCTTTTTCTTTTAATTCATCGAAGATAGCTAATTCTTCTTGTTTTGTTTTATATGTTGTAGATAAGATATAAAGAGGTTCTTTTGTTTTAGTGTCTCTAGATACTTGTTTTACATAGGCTTCAATTTCTTCGCCAGTATTATAGTCGTTGCTTAATGCACGGCCTTCTACATGCCCTTCAACGTCGTTAGCATATAAAATACCTTTTACTCCTTCCTCTTGATCTTGATCGATTTCTACATAAATTGCTTCTTTGGTAACATTCATAATGTGACCACGGACTTTTTGTCCTTCATAATACTTTGCTTTACTCATTTTTAAAGCCCCTTTCATAAACTAAAAATATAATAAAATTTACAACTTCTTCGATACTCATATCAGAAGAGTCTAATAATATCGCATCGTCCGCTTGTCTTAGTGGACTGATTGCCCTAGTTGAATCTTTATAGTCACGAGCTTCAATCTCAGCCATCGTTTCTTCTAAAGATAAGTAAACACCACTTGCTTCTCTTTCTTTCATACGGCGTAGTGCTCTGCATTTTACTGATGCAGTAAGATAAATTTTTAAATCTGCGTTTGGTAAAACAACAGTACCAATATCTCTTCCATCCATTACAACATTTCGAGCATCACTAATTTTACGTTGATAGTCAACTAAATACTCTCTAACAACTCCAATTCTTGAAGGAACAGAAACATTATTAGTAATTTCAACAGATCTGATCTCTACAGAAACATCTTCATCATCCATAATAACTTTACCATTAAAGATATCTAATGTAGTACTTTCTAAGAAACCATATTCATCTTCATTTTCTAAATTAATACCTAATCTCATTGCTTTTAAAGTAATAGCACGATACATAGCACCTGTATCAATGTACTCAAAATGTAAAACTTGTGCTACTAATTTTGAGATGGTAGATTTACCAGCTCCGGCTGGTCCGTCAATCGCAATTTTAAACATAAATCTTTACCTCAACTCAAAATATTATAGCACAAGTCTTAGTTTTTTATCAATTAAAAAATAAATATATTTTTTATCTCTCTAAATCATTTTGATTTCGACAAACAACAATAGATAAAGGTTTTCCTTTTTCATCTTTCACCATTTTTTTACCATTATCAGCAATTGCTGTTCTTAATACAGTATAATCAATTTCTACAAATCCTTTTTCACATACAATATAACTTGCAAGATCAGAATTTGTATTACCATGATGAATAACATCTAAATTAACAGCCTCATGCATATTAGACTTAACCACCTTTAGATACATCTTACCAACATGGTTCTTTTTACCCTTATTAATTTCTTCAGGTCTCATACGCTTAATATTACCACGATTAGTTAATAAAATAACAATATCTTTTTCTTTAACGTATTTAGCCCCTACAACATAATCATTAGGTCTTGATTTTAATTCAATAGATTTAACCCCAAATGAAGCAGGTTCAATAATACTAATTTCACTTGCATCATAACGATTCATAAATCCATCTTTTGTTGCAATAACAACTTCATAATCTTCACCTGAACAAATATCAGCACTAACAACATAGTCACCATCTCTAAGTTTAGTAGCTTTTAATGCTTTAGAATATCTATTAACCTCTAAACTTGATAATTTAATACGTTTAATTAACGCATCTTTTGTTGCAATTAACACATATTTATCATCAGTAAAATTGCTAACAACAGTTGAGAAAATAACTTTTTCATTATCTTCAATCGAAATCAAAGTACCTACATGATATCCAATATCTTTATGTTTACTTTCAGGAATTTTATGAATAGGTAAATAAATATAATTACCTAAATCAGTGAATTGTAATAAAGTATCAGTTGTAGAAACTTCATAAATATCAGAAATTATGTCTCCTTCTTTTAATTTAGTAGGTTCAGTTTGTGGAGCATAGAATGCTTTCTTACTTAAACGTTTTAAATAACCATCTTTTGTAACTAATAAAACGACATCTTCTTTAACAATAATCTCTTCAGTCTTAACTTCTAAATCAGCAACATCTTCTTCAATAGTAGTTTTTCTTTCAACTGCTACTAATTCTTTAGTTTGTAATAATTCTGCAACAATTGCCTTAAGTAAAGCAGCATTGCTACTTAAAATATGTTTTAATTTTTTAATTGTTTGTTCTAATTCTTTTCTTTCAGCCTTTAAAGCAAAAATATCAGTATTAGTTAAACGATATAGTTGTAACATAACAATTGCTTCAGCTTGTAATTCTGTGAAATTATATTTTGAAATAATATTTTCTTTTGCATCAGTTTTATTCTTAGAATTTCTAATAGTTGCAATAACAGCATCTAAGATAGAAACCATCGCAACTAAACCATCAACAATCTCTAATCTCTTTTCACTTTTTTCTAATTCAAAGTTACACTTATTAGTCATAACTTCTTTTTGATGATCAATATATGCATCAAGAATATCGATTAATCCCATTTGCATAGGACGACCTTTACATATTGCAACAACGTTAAAATTATAAGAAACTTGTAAATCAGTTGATTTATAAAAGAAATTTAAAATATTTTCAGGATTAGCATCCTTTCTTAATTCTACAACAATACGAAGTCCATTTCTATCAGTATCATCTCTTATTAATTTAACACCATCAACATTTTTTGCAACAAGAGCTTCACTCATCTTACGAAGCAAATTAGATTTATTAACTTCATATGGAATTTCTGAAATAATAATCTTTGGATCTCCTCTTTCTGCTTCAATTTCCGCACGAGCGCGTACAAAAACTTTACCCCTACCAGTTTCATAAGCTTGGCGAAGTCCATCTTTACCTTGTAAAATAGCTCCTGTAGGAAAATCAGGTCCCTTAACGATTTCTAATAACTCATCTAAACCACATGAAGGATTATTAATACGATAAATAACCGCATCAATAACTTCACCAGGATTATGAGGAGGAATTTCTGTCGCATAACCAGCCGAAATACCATTTGCTCCATTAACTAAAATATTAGGGAACTTTGCAGGTAAAACAATTGGTTCTAATTCTTCATCATCAAAGTTAGGAACTAATCCAACAGTTCTTTTTTGTAAATCTTGAATAAGCAATTCAGAATACTTACTCATTCTTGCTTCAGTATAACGCATAGCCGCAGCAGGGTCACCGTCAATACTACCATTATTACCGTGCATATCAATTAGAGGCAGCAAGATTTTAAAATCTTGTGACATTCTAACCATTGCATCATAAACAGCTGTATCACCATGAGGATGGTATTTACCAATAACATCCCCTACGATACGAGCAGACTTTTTAAATGGTTTATTAGAAGCAAGACCTAATTTATACATCGCATAAATAATTCTTCTTTGTACTGGTTTTAAACCATCTCTAACATCTGGTAAAGCTCTTTCTTGAATAATATACTTAGAATATCTTCCAAAGCGTTCACCCATAATGTTTTCAAAATTTTCCGTTAAAACTGTTTCAGTAGCAAATCTATCAATTTTTTTCGATACCTTATTCATCAGTTTCCACATCCTCTAAAATAAAATTATCATCATATTCGAAAACAACATTGTTTTCAATCCATTCTCTTCTTGGTTCAGGATTATCACCCATTAAAATATTCATTCTATTTTCTGCATCATTTTCATCTTCAATTAAAACTCTAATTAAAGTACGATTAGCAGGATCCATTGTAGTTTCCCATAATTGTTCAGCGTTCATTTCACCTAAACCTTTATATCGTTGAATTTGAACATTTTTATGGTTTCCAATTTTTTCTCTTAACTCTTCATCTGTCCATGCGTATTGAACAGTGTTTTTAATCGTAATTTTAAATAATGGAGGAGTTGCAATATAAATCATACCTTGTTCAATTAAAGGTCTCATATATTTAAAGAAGAAAGTAAGTAATAATGTTTGAATATGAGCCCCATCGGTATCGGCATCGGTCATAATAATAACACGTTTATAATTACTCTTTGTATAATCAAAAGATGAACCAAAGCCAGCACCAATCGCATTAATAAGCGTTACAAGTTCTTCATTTTTCATAATTTCTTCTGTTTTAGATCTTATAGTATTTAAAACCTTACCTCTTAATGGTAAAATCGCTTGGAAAGTACGATCTCGGCCTTGTTTAGCTGATCCACCAGCAGATTCACCTTCGACGATGAATAACTCATTAAGATTAGGATTTCTTTGTTGAGCAGGAGTTAACTTACCTATTAAATTTGCAGGCTTTGTAGTTTTCTCCTTAACCATTCTTTGCTCATCTCTAACTTTTCTTTCTGCTTCTCTTGTTTTATAAGCTCTAATCATTTTATTAATTAAAGAGTTTGCAACTTGGCTCTTTTCAGCTAAATGAGATTTAAGTTGTTCATAAACAATTTGTTGAACAACTTGTGTTGCTGAAGGAGTACCTAATTTATTTTTTGTTTGTCCTTCAAATTGTAATAAATTTTCTGGAATTCGAACAGAAATAATACCAGTCATACCTTCTCTAATATCAACACCATCTAAGTTAGGATCACGATCCTTTAAAGCACCAATTAATCTAGCATGATCATTAAATGCTCTAGTTAACGCAATCTTAAAACCCATTTCATGTGTACCACCATCTTTTGTACGAATATTGTTAACAAAAGATAATGTATTTTCATTATATGATTTTGCACAATATACAATTGCACATTCAACTTGAATTCCTTGACCAACACCTGTAATAAAGAAAGGTTCATGCATTGGTTCTTTATTTCCAATAAGACTATTAATAAATTCTGCAATCCCATTTTCAAAATGGAATGTTTCCGATTTATTATTTCTTAAATCATTTAATGTAATTTTTAAATCTTTTACTAAGAATGCTGATTCCTTTAATCTGGCAGCAATAGTTTTATAATCAAAAATAGTTGCAGTGAAAATCTTATTATCAGGTTTAAAATGAACAGACGTACCAGTTCTTCTAGTATCACCTAAAATCTTTGGTTTTTCAATAACCTTTCCACCATTTCTAAAAGTTTGAGTATAAATCTTACCATCACGATAAATAGTTAAAGTTAACCATTCACTAAGTGCATTAACAACACTTGAACCAACACCATGTAGCCCCCCAGAAACTTTATATCCACCATCAGCATCAAATTTACCCCCTGCATGAAGTTTATTAAAAATAACTTCTGGAGTAGGTCTTTTTTCAGTCTTATGAATACCTGTAGGAATACCACGTCCATTATCAATAACTTCAACACTATTATCAGTATGAAGGTTGACAGTTATTTGATTACAATAACCTGATAATGCCTCGTCAATCGCATTATCTACAATTTCCCATACTAAATGATGTAAGCCTCTTGAATCCGTAGACCCAATATACATCCCTGGTCTTTTTCTAACAGCCTCCAAGCCCTCTAAGACTTGTATCGAATCTTCATTATAAGTATTATTTTTAGTAGCCATAATTTAATACCTCCACTCCTTAATTCTTATTATATCACAAGTTATTTTTTTTTGCAAGTGTTTTTTTAAAAAAAGTAAAGTAAAATATTAATATTTTATTTTTATACTAAGGAAATTTTCCCATATATAAACCAATAAATAAGATTAATTTATTTGAAATTTACCTTAAAAAATAGTATAATATCCAAGAATAAAGGAGATTATTATGGGAATTATTTTACCAATAGCATTATTAATCGCCTCATATTTATTAGGATCAATTCCTACTGCTTTAATAATTAGTAAATCTTTTGCCGGTATTGACATAAGAGACTATGGTAGTAAAAATATGGGCGCAACAAACGTTAATCGTGTACTAGGATTTAAATACGGATTAATAGTTTTTATAATCGACGCAATAAAAGCGGGTTTAATTATTTCACTTTTCACTTTCCAACTATTAGAATGGGAAGCAAGTTGGATGATTTTAAAAATTCATCCTTTAATATATGGAGTAGTTGCTGTAATAGGACATATGTTCCCGATATTTGCCGAATTCAAAGGTGGTAAAGGAGTAGCTTGTTGTACTGGAATATTACTTGCTTATAGTCCTTTAATTTTTATAATTGTTATAACAGTTTTTATTTTAATTCTTATTTGGAAAAAATACATTTCACTTTCATCAATGACAGCAGCCGTAACGGCTTTAATTCTTTCATTTTTTATTCATGAAGGTGACTCAATAGATTGGTTTTTCACTTCTATTATCGCTATTCTTTGTGCTTTTATTATTATAAGACATATTCCAAATATAAAAAGATTAATCAATCATACTGAGACTAAATTTACATTTAAGAAAAACAATATTAAAAAACAATAAAAAAAACAATATTAGAAACAAACGTTTCTAATATTGTTTTTATTTTGTACTTAGTTTAGATTCCCTAACCTTTTTTTCCTTCTTAGGTTTTGGAGTAGTATAAGGATTAGTAGAGTATTTATTCATAGCTTCCATAACTCTATTAACATCTCTTTCAGTAGGTTTTCTACCCATTTGCATGTACATTGCTCTAATCATATCTTTATTAACAGGAGGATTTTCTCTTAATTGTTTAGTAAAGATAGCTCTCATAGCTAAAAATCCGCCTATAAAGCCTACGATAAGGCATCCTAAAATAATTAATACTAAAAAATACCATTCAATTTGCATAATTTTTCACCTCATCTTATGCAAATATTATATCAATTTTACTAATATTAATCAAGTTTTTTAATATTAAAAAACTTTAAAGATAAAAAAAGAAAGACTATTAAGTTGATAAAAAAATTTTTTTGTTATATAATGTTACAAGCACAAGGAGGAAATTTAAAATGCCAAGAAAAATTACTGAACAATGTGTAGCATGCGGTGCATGTAAAGAAGTTTGCCCTGTAGAATGTATTGCAGAAGGCGATATCTATGTAATTGATGCATCTCAATGTATCGATTGCGGCGCTTGCGAAGCTGGTTGTCCTGCTGAAGCAATCGTTGAAGAATAATAAAAAAAGAGGCTTAGCCTCTTTTTTATTTTATAATATAACGAAAGGATCTTTATCCATACAAGAAACAATAAATTCAACATCAGGGAATTGTTCTGACAATTCCTTTTTTATTATTTCTCGATAAACTCCTTCAACCGCATGAGGAACCTCAATTAAACACAATCCATATTCATTCGCGTCAATCGCATGATTTTGCTTAATTTCCCCAGTTACAAAACAATCACATCCAGAATGAATAGCTTTAAAAAGCTCACTTGTTCCACTACCGCCAACTACACCAATAGTTTTAATCTTTTTATTTAAATCTCCAACAACACGTACAGATTTTAACCCAAAGATTTTTTTAACCTTTTCTGCATACTCACCTAAAGTAATTTCTTCAATATCTCCGTATCTTAAGAAATTATCATTTACGTTTTCATCAGATAAACCTTTTATATTATTTAATCCTAATATTTGTCCTAACACATCATTCATACCACCAATTACAGAATCATAATTTGTATGCATTGCGTATATATTTAAATTATTTTTAAATACTTTTAGCATCTTTTGCCCCATTGGAGAATCATAATTTAATGACAAAAGAGAATTAAACATAAAAGGATGATGAGTTATTAATAATTGAGCATTTTTATTAATTGCTTCTTCTACTACTTTACTAGTTCCATCTAAAGCAATCAATACTTTATCTACTTTTGCATTCATCGAACCAAATTGTAAACCAATTTTTCCATGATCAAAAGAACTTGCGTATTCAAGTGGATATTTTGTTTTTAAATAATTAACTATATCTAAAACTTTAGTCATATAGTACCTCTTCAATCATTTCTTTTTCTTTTTTTATTTCTTCAACATAACTATTTGATAAGATACGATTATACTCATTTAATCGTTCTGTCCATTTTTTAATAAAAACTGTATTTTTTTCTTTTCTTAAACATGGACCAAATAAAATATCAAAGTCATCTAATTTTTCTGAACACTCTTCATATGTAAAAACAATAATTTCATATATTTTATCCATATCTTCAACTATTGATTCATCAACAATCTTTAATGAATGTTCACTCAAATACTTTCTTAAATAATTAATCTTCGTATTAGCTTGAACAATTACCTTTTTCATATTCTTAACTATATCTAAATGATTATTAATAATATCCACTATTAATTCTCCACCCATTCCACAAATAACAACAGTATTTACTAAATTATTAATTAAATCAAGTCCATCAGATAGAGTTAATTCATATTTACTAGAATCATAATTTTTCAAATTAGCTTTTGCTGAAGATAAAGGACCTTCTTTATTATCAATTAATTGAACAAATTTTATTCCTTTTTCTATACACGCAATACCTAAATAACCATGATCACAACCTATATCAGCAACAATATCATCATTTTCAATATAATCTAATACGACCTTTAATCTTTTTGATAACATAAATATCTCCTAAAAAAGCCTGTTAAACAGGCCTTTTTTAATTTTTAACACGATGTTGTTGTAATCTCTTTAAACGAGAAGGATGACGTAATCTTCTCAAAGCCTTCGCTTCAATTTGTCTAATACGTTCACGAGTTACCCCAAATTCACGTCCAACTTCTTCTAAAGTACGTGGGCGATTATCATCAAGTCCATAACGTAAACGAATAACTTTTTCTTCTCTTGGAGTAAGAGTTTGTAAAACTGCATCAATTTCTTCTTTATAAATTTGACTTTGTGTATATTCCATTGGATTTAACACTTCAGTATCTGGAATAAAATCACCTAGGCTAGAATCATCTTCTTCACCAACAGTTGAGTCAAATGAAATAGGTTCTTGTGCAATTCTTTGAATTTGTTGAACTTTCTCAACAGAAATCTTCATTTCTTCTGCGATTTCCTCAGGAGTAGGTTCACGACGTTTTTCTTGAGTTAATCTTCTTGTAGTTCTAACAAGTTTATTAATAGTTTCAACCATATGAACTGGAATTCTAATTGTTCTACCTTGGTCAGCGATTGCTCTAGTGATAGATTGACGAATCCACCATGTTGCATATGTTGAGAATTTGAAACCTTTATGTGGGTCAAACTTATAAACTGCTTTCATTAAACCCATATTACCTTCTTGAATTAAATCAAGGAAAGGTAAACCTCTACCTAAATAACGTTTTGCAATAGAAACAACTAATCTTAAGTTAGATTCAATTAAAATAGTTCTTGCAACTTCGCCTCTTGCAATCTTTTCTTCTAATTCAGCAAGTTCATCATCAGGAATTTCACGGCCTAATTTACGATAATTATCAATCTTTTCTTGGCACATGATTCCTTCTTGTAAAGTTCTTGCATATTCAGATTCTTGAGTAACAGTTAATAATTCAACTTGACCAATATCTCTAAAATACATCTTTACAGGATCATCAGCTTGATAATTTCCACCAACAAATTCTTCAAAGTCAGAAACTTTAATTTCACTTTCAACTGCTGATGTTAATTCTTCTAATTCATCATCAGATTCAACATCATCTAAGAAAGCTTCAAAATCATCATCAGTTTCTTCAATTAAAAGTTCTTCTTCGGTAGGAACTTCATCACTATCTCTTGTAATTTCAATATTTTCATTTTCTAAATATTCGACAATATCATCTAACAATTCTTCAGAAGGATCATGGAATACCTCAATAATTTTACTTAAAGGTACATATTGTTTTTTTCTTGCATATTCTCTTAATACTTCTAATTCCTCTTTGTATAATACATCATCTAACATTTTTATTCCTCCCTTTTTATTGTTTTTTTCTCAGATACTAGAGATTGATAATCATCAATATCCTTATCATCTTTACTCTCTTTTGCAATTCTTTTTGCTTGAGAAATAGATAATTTAGCAAGATATTTCTCATAAGTATCTAAAACTTCATTAAACAATGAAGCATCACCATTGTAATACTCTTTCTTCTGAACAATTTCTTTACCTAATTCATGAATCTTTTCATCATCTTTAATAGCCTCTAAAAATTTCTCTACACTTATTGAACTTAATTCTTCACTATGATAAATATCACCTATAATTACATAGACTGAATAAAGATCGATAAAAGCAGAATCCGGTAACATATTGTATCCACAAGACTCGACAGTCTCAAAGCATCCCCTCTCAGCAATACAATAGCGTAAAATAATTTTATAAGCTGTAATAGCCTTTGCGCTGGTTCTTTTTTTAATAACCTTTTGTTCTTTTTGAACAACTGGTTTATAATTATTTTCTTGTTTTGGAATATAATTAGTTCTTGAAACCAACTGATAATCTTTTAAGACACTTTCTTCATCAAGATTAAAATCCTTTGAAATTTGTTTAATAAAATAAGCAACAATAGTCTCTGAATTAGACTCTTTAATCATTTCAAAGATTTCTTTTTTAAAGTTTTCAACACTAATTACATCTGTTTTATTAACTTTGCTATAAGCATTTTGATATAAAACAGAATACACATCAACTGCCTTAGTACTCAAATAAGTTACTAACTTCTCTTCACCATATTTTTTCAAATACTCATCAGGATCTAATCCGTCAGGTAAAATAACCGCTGAAGGAGTAACATTAGCAGTTCTAAACATACTAGCAGCACGTTTTGTTGCGGTAACACCAGCTCTATCACCGTCAAAACATAAAGTAATATTTTTAGTAAGACCAAGTAATTGTCTTAAATGTTCTTTTGTAAGCGCAGTTCCCATTGTAGCAACCGCATTATGAATTCCCGCTCTTTCAACTGCAAATACATCCATAAAACCTTCTAAAATATAAACTCTATTAGCCTTACGAATATGATTAGATGCATTATATAAATTATACAACACATCAGACTTATGAAAAATCGGAGTTTCAATTGAATTAATATATTTAGCTTGATTAGATTCAGTATACAATCTTCCACTGAAAGCTACAATACGTCCATATTGATCAGCTATTGGAAACATAATACGATTTCTAAACAAATCATACACCTCATTAGAATTTCTTTCACTTACCGCAACCAACCCTAATTCAATTTGATCTAATTCAGAAATATTTTTCGAATTTAAAGCTAAATGTAAATAATTATTAGCTGTAGGAGCAAGCCCTAATTTAAATTTATCAATTAAAGTATCATTAATTCCTCTTTTATGAAGATATTCAACCGCAACCATTCCTTCCTCACTATTTCTTAAATAGAAATGATAGAAATCAGTTGCCTCTCTCATTACCTTGTATAATCTTTCATTTTTAACATCTTCAGGTCTTAAGTTTTGACTAACCTCAATACCAATTCTCTTTCCTAGTTTAACACACGCAGCATCTTCACTGATATTTTCAAACCTAGACACAAAATTAATGACAGTACCTTTTGCTCCACAACTAAAGCAGTTAAACACTTTCTTTTCACTACTCACTGACATTGAAGGATCATGGTCAGCATGGAATGGACAAATTCCTTTATAACTATTTCCTTTTTTTTGAAGAGTAATATATTCACTAATCACTTCAACAATATCAGTATTATCAATAATTTTTTGTTTAATTTGATAAGATATCATTAGCTCTCCATTTATTTAATTCTTTTATTTACGTATTCTACTAAATCTTCAATTTTAATTCTTTCTTGTTCCATTGAATCACGTTCACGAATAGTAACACAACCATCTTCTAATGTATCAAAATCCACAGTAACACAGAAAGGTGTACCAATTGCATCTTGACGACGATATCTCTTACCAATCTTACCACTTGTATCAAATTCACAAGTAAATTCTTTAACTAATTCTTGATAAACTTCCATAGCTTTAGAATTAAGTTTATTAACTAAAGGTAAAACCGCTACCTTCACAGGTGCAACACTAGGTTTTAAACGTAAAACCTCTCTTACATCACCATCACCTAATTCTTCTTCATCATATGCACTAGTTAATACCGCAAGCAATAATCTTTCAACACCTAAACTAGGTTCAATAACATAAGGGATATACTTTTCATTAGTTTCAGGATCTAAATACTCTAAACTAACACCTGAATGTTGTTGATGAACAGATAAATCATAATCAGTTCTATCAGCTACACCCCATAATTCTCCCCATCCAAAGAAAAATTTGAATTCAAAATCAGTAGTAGCTTTAGAATAGAAACATAATTCTTCAGGAGAATGATCTCTTAATCTAATCATATCTTCTTTGATTCCTAAATTCTTTAAGAATTCAAAACAGAAATTTCTCCAATATTCAAACCATTCTAAATCAGTTCCTGGTTTACAGAAAAATTCTAATTCCATTTGTTCAAATTCACGAGTTCTAAAAATGAAATTTCCTGGAGTAATTTCATTACGGAAACTCTTACCAATTTGACCAATACCAAAAGGAACTTTCTTTCTTGTAGTTCTTTGAACATTTTTAAAGTTTACAAAAATACCTTGTGCAGTTTCAGGTCTTAAATAAACAACACTCTTACTTTCTTCAACTACACCTTGATGAGTTTCAAACATAAGATTAAACTTTCTAATTTCAGTCCAATCAGACTTTCCGCATAAAGGACATTTAACTTGATTTTCAACTAAGAATTTATTTAATCTTTCAGGTTCCCAACCATCACCAGTTTCTTTACCTTCAGTAAAATCTTCAATTAATTTATCAGCACGATGTCTAGATTTACAAGATTTACAATCCACAAGCGGATCACTAAATCCACCTACGTGACCACTTGCAACCCAAGTTTTAGGATTCATTAAGATTGCCGCATCTAATCCAACGTTATAAGGATTTTGTTGAACAAAAGCCTTCCACCATTCACGCTTTAAATTATTTTTTAACTCTACTCCTAATGGTCCATAATCCCATGCATTTGCAAGTCCACCATAAATTTCACTACCTTGATAAACGAAACCATTTTGTTTAAGATAATTTACAAATTTTTCCATGTTCATATTCATATTTTGCACCTTTTTTACCTTTCAAAATTATAAATCGATTATAACCCATTTTAACAACTTATTATATCATAAGAAAAGCATACTGTCAATAGCTTTTTTAAATTTTCGTAAAAAAATAAACAATTTTTTAAAAAATTGTTTATTTTTCTTCTATACTTTCAAATTTTACGATATTTATAACTTTTTTTACACAAAAAAGATACCTATATTCACCATTAATATACTCCGATTTTATTAAATCTATACTTAATAACTTTTCCTCTTCATACTTTTTGCGACTTATAAATCTTCTTTCAATTTCACTCACCGCATAGGAAAAACTCGTTTGATTAGAATGTTCAATAACTATATCTTCTTTTTCATATTGATATACACGATAAAACATTAAAATAGAAAATAAATCAAACAAACATTTCTCTTTATTTTCATATTTATTATAATAAACCTTATTTTTTCCTAAAAGCTTATTATTAATTTCTAATAAATAAAATTTTTTCACATTTCCATTTAAAACATTAATGCTGTTTACCTTTTTTACAACGACTTCTTCATACTCAATAACTTTACCAAATACCGCTCCGCTAGGATGAATATAATTATTTAATTCATTATTATTTAAATGATGTTTTAAATTACCTGTTATTAAAACATCACCTTTTCTAACAACTTGACTAGGGACAACTAAACTAACACCTTTTTTTAACTTAAGCCCCACAACATAAGCATTATATAAAGATATCAAATTACCTCTTTCATCATTTTCTTCTTCTACTTTGTCATAATTTGGTAATAATTTAATAACAATAATTAATTTTCCTGTTTTTCTAACTAGACCAATATATGAATAATTATAAAACTTTCTCTGAATTTTATTATTCAATTCATTTAAAGAATCATTTAAAACATAAACATTACCTATTTTATTCAAATTATTTTTTACTTCATTATAAACAGATTCACTATAAGTAAGTTCATCTTCAAATACTATTTCTCTTATATAATAATTAGAAGCAAATAATAATAAAAATATTATAACTATACTAAAAATAATTAAAAAATGACTTTTGAAAATTTTATTAAAAAAACTCATATAACGATTAATTCCTTCTTCATATAAATCATTAGTTACAAATACAACTTCTTCATCTTCTAATTTAACATTTTCAACATTTCTAACTTTATTTTTAATAAAATCTTCTTTTTTTAATCTTACCAAATATTTTTTATTCAACCTTAATTGTTTTAATCGTTCCCATAATTTCAATCTTATCATCATCCATTATTAATATTTTAAGATTTGATCCATAAACAATTAAATTATCAATTAATATTTTTTCTTTATCAATATCAACTAATTCTAAATATTGATAAATTAAAAGACGATTATTTCCTATTAATTTCAAATAATTTTTATATTTATTTTTCATCTAATTCACCAAAATATTATATGAAATTAAATAAAAAAATATGATAAAAATAAAAACCGATGATTACTCATCGGTTAATGTTCGAAGATTAGTGGCGGTTACCTGCTTTACGTGCAGCACGTCTTTTTTCCTTACGAATATCGCTTGGTTTCATATAGTGTTGACGTTTGCGGGCTTCCATAAGGGTACCCGATCTAGATACATCACGTTTAAATCTTCTTAAAGCATCATCTAGTGTGTCGTTTTCTTTAACGATAGTTTTTGGCATTTCTCTGGTCCCTCCTTCCGCACCATAAATTACTCCATAAGTATACTATAAAAATAAGAAATTGTAAAACAAAATAGTAAAATATTTTACATTTTTACGCTTTCTTTAGCTTATTTAATAAATTTTTTATCGCATTATATCGATGACTAATTGAATTTTTCTCCTCTTTTGTCATTTGTCCAAAACTTTTTTTCAAACTAGGAACATAAAAAATAGCATCATATCCAAATCCACCATTTCCCATTCTTTCATTTAAAATTTCTCCATGACAATATCCATCAGAAAAAACCAATTCTTTTCCATCAAAATAAACCATTGTAGTTTGAAAATAAGCACTTCTATTTTCAATATCTTTCATTTCCAATAATACCTTATCAATATTAGCTTCAAAATCATGATCACCTGAATATCTTGCTGAAAAAACACCAGGTCTTCCATCTAAAGCCTCAATTACAAGCCCAGTATCATCACAAATAACCGGCATCTTGTAAATATCATAATAATATTTAGCCTTTATCAAGGCATTGTCATAAAAAGTTAATCCATCTTCAACTGGTTCTTCTACATCAAACAATTCATTTAATGTAATTAGTTCTAAATCATTAAATTCACTTTCAAAAATTTCTTTAAATTCTCTTAATTTACCTATATTTTTTGTACCTAATAATAATTTCATATAATCACCTAACTAATTATATCAAAAAAAGAAAAAAATGACTAATAATTAGTCATTTTTTAAGTTTGATCAACACTTTCTGTTTGATATAATACACTTTCAGTACCATTAATTACAATATTATTAACTCCAAAATTATACTTTAAACTCTCAACAATCGAATTTAATTCTATTTCTGTTAACATTTCAACGAATCCTAAATTTACCACAACATTTTCATTTTCCATCTTATAATCATATTTTTCATTACTAGTGACACCAACTTCTAATACCTTTTCTACAATATAACTACATTCATCACTAGAAGAATGAAAATAAGTAACTGGCATAACATAGTCATTATAATAATGAATAACAGTTGTTACAACACTATCATAAACAAACATATTTTCAAACTCATAATTCACACCAATTTCTTTATTAATACGATTAAAACTATAATCATTAAGTTTATTTATAATATTATCATTAACAACTACTACAATTTCTTTAATTTCTTCACCTTCACAAAAAGTCCACGCAAGACTCGCAATCGCAAATTTACCATTAGAATTCAAGAAATCTTCACTTAAATTAAAAGTTAAAATACTATTATTAATCTGATAATCAATTAAAGAAGCTTTATTATCAATAGGCGAAGAATATCCAGCAGGTAATAATCCTGCATCTTTAGTTAGCAAATTCCATTTTTGAATAATTTCATCATCTTCTATTTTTTCTACTCCAACCTTCAATCCAACAAGTTTTTGTTCTTGATTAATTACATAAACTATTTGATGTTCTTCATAAATAACATCAGTAGGATCTTCTATTTTATTACCAAATAAATTTTGATAAGTTTCTTTTGGAATAGAAACTAAAACAATCGTTAAAATTATTAAAATTAAAATAACAATAATTTTCTTTTTCATATCACACCTCTACTAAAATATATTCAATCAAATATTCAAATATGCTTTTTTAATGATATTTATTATAAAATTTAGTATAATATTATAAAAACAAGGAGGTACAATATGTTAATTACTTCAATAATTATTATCTTAATAACTTTAGGAATCGCTTTTTTAATCGATCACCTATGTAATAAAAACAATATAACTCAACCAACCTTCCAAAACAAACCTAATCCATTTGATATTGATAAGGATAGATATGAAGAAAACACACAAAATGAATATGAAACAATAAAACAAAATCAAGAAGCAGAAATCGAATTTAAGAAAAATCGCACTACTGCAATCATCGGATTTGCTTTTTATTATGCTTTAAATTTTGTATTTTCATTAATATTCCAATTAATATTCCATAACGTTGCGTTAAAAGAATTAGGATTAACAAACGAACAACTATCCATTGATCCAGAAGCTTTTAAAACTTATGAAATAGTAATGACTGCTTATTTAAATTTTGTAACAATGGCAGTAATATTCATTGGTTTTATCTTTATATTTAAAAATATCTTAAAGAAAGACTTCATTGAATTTAAATCAACCCCAGGTAAATACTTTGGATTATTCGGAATTGGTTTTGTATTAATGTATGTTGCAAACATTATTGTAAGTTTTATCATCATGTTCTTCTTTGGAGACGATATTGTATCATCAAACCAAAATTTATTAAACGAAGTATTTGAGTTTAACAACACAACAAAAATATTACTTGCAATATTCACAGTAATATTTGCACCAGTGATTGAAGAATTATTGTTTAGAAAAAGTATTTTCAATTTCTTTAAAAAAAATACATTTGTTCCAATTATTGTTTCAGCTGTAATCTTCGCATTTATCCATGTAAGTGGTCCAATGTTATCAACATTCTTAGAAATGTTTGGAGGAACTGCAACATTTAAAGATGTATTAATTGAATTTGCTTATATCGGTATCTATTTACCACCTGCTTTTGTTCTTGCAATGGTATATTCAGAAGGTAAGAATAATATTTATCCATGTATTTTAATCCATATAGCACAAAACTTACTTTCTGTAATAGGTATGTTTTTACAACAAAATTAAAAAAATAACAGGTTTTACCTGTTATTTTTTATTTGTAATTTCCTTTAATTTTCTACTTGAACTAAAACGAATTTTATAATTACCTTCAACAAATAATTTTTCTCCAGTAGATGGATTTAATCCATAATATCCTTCTTGATAATATTTTTCAAAAGTTCCAAATCCGCTTATAACAACTTTTTCTTCTGTTGCAAGACCTTTTGTAATTTCATCAAATGTTTGATTTACAATGCGTGCAACATCTACATAATTTAAATTATTTTCACTATGAATTTTTTTAATAATTTCACTTTTTGTCATTTTTAATCACCATTTGTATTATAACATAATTTTTAAAAAAAGCCTACAAAAATGATAATTTTTGTGGGCTTTACTTATATAATTTTATATTTTACAATACTATTGCAATAATACCGCCTTTTGATGAATTTATTATCTTTTCTAAGCTATTTTTAAACTTAATTTGAACTTCTTCCGAAATATTATCAATCTTACCTTTTATTCCATCTTTAATAACATCACAAAGTTTTCTTCCAAAAATTTCACTATTCCAAATAGACTCAGGATTATTCTCAAATTCAGTTAGCATATGATTAATTAAAGCCTCAGCTTGTTCTTTAGATCCGATAATAGGTTCAAAAGATGCGTCAACATTTAAAGAAATAACTTCTAATACAGGAGCTGTTGCTCTGAGTTTAATTCCATATCTACTACCATCTTTTATTAATTCTGGTGTATCAAGAATCATTTTTTCTACACCTGGAACTGATACTCCATATCCATTATCAACCGCGTTATTCATAGCTTCGCCAATAATATCAAAAGTATCTTTTGATGTTTTCATTTTTTGTAAAACATTAATAAACTCTGCTTTATCAGAAATTTTTTCACCAATAATTTCTTCAATTATATTGTGATATAAATCATCTTTAATTGTTATAACAAGATGAACATCTCCAGTTCCTGGATCGATATTATCAATAATAACATTTTCAAATAGTTCACTCTTATAAAAAGTTTCTTGGATTTTAATAACATCTTTTACTTTTCGATAATTTCCTGTTGTACTACTGATTAAATCATTAAATTTTTTCTTATATTCAATGCCTTCACCTAAATTATCAATCCAATTAGGGACATCAATATTTAAATTTTGAATATCAAATTCTTCTAATGCAGCACTTAAAATTTCGTCAATATTTTGTTCTGTCATGTTCAAAACATCAATTAATAAAACTTTTACTCCATATTTTTCCTCTAATTCTTCTCTCACAGCAATTGAATTAGGATTTAATACATCAGTTGTATTTAAAACGATAACAAAAGGTTTATCTAATTCTTTTAAATTATTAATAATCTCTTTTTCAACATTTTCATACTCTTCACGATTAAAATCAGTAAAACTACCATCACTAGTTAAAACAATTCCAATATTAGAATGAGATTCAATAACTTTTCTTGTACCTATCATTGCAGCTTCTTCAAAAGGAACTTCTTCTACAAACCAAGGAGTTTGAACAAGTCGCATTGTTCCATCTTCATTAAGATACCCTTTTGCTGATGGAATAACATATCCTACACAATCAACTAATCTTACATTTAAATACATATCCTCTCCAACTACAATATTAATTTGATTACTAGGAACAAATTTTGGTTCCACTGTCATAATATTTTTACCATCACCACTTTGTGGCAATTCATCTTGAATTTTGGAAAACATGTATTCATCATCAACATAGGGTAAAACCTTTGTTTCCATAAATTTTCTAATAAATGTTGATTTTCCAGTTCTTACAGGTCCTACGACACCAACATATAACTCACCATTTGTTCTTTTAACAACATTATTTAAAACATTATTATTCATTTAATATACCTCCTATTAATATTTATGAAAGCATATTATTAAATATGAATAATAAAATAAAAAAACTTTATTAGATACCTAATAAAGTTTATTTTACAGATTTTTCAGACTTCTTATTCTTACGTTCTTGTTGTTGTTTCAAGTCACAATAAATTTGATAATCTCTAAAAACAACCTCACTGTTAAAAGGAACTTTCCCATCATCGATATATTTTAATAAGACCTGTAATTCATTTTCTACCACATCAATAAGTTCTTTAGAGTAATTATAGTCTTGTTGATTGAATTCAAATTCATCTCGGTCTAAAATAACTTTATCACCACTAGGGAACACCTTAACATCAAGATCATAATCAATATATTTAAGTCCTTCTGAATCCTTTACATAAGGTGAACTTAAATTACAATAATAGTAAATTGCATTATTTCTTAACATGCATACTACATTAAACCAACGTTTTTTAAAGAAATAACAAACTGCTGGTTCTTTTGTTTTCCATCTTCGACCATCACCATCAATAACATTAGTGTGATCATTTACTAATACAATAACATCGCTTGTTTGTCTAACTATTCTAGCATATTGCCATACACGATGAAGGACACCATTATGTTTATAACTAATAATTTCTATTTTGTTATTCACACAAAGACCTCTTTCTTACTCGTCTATATTATAACAAAATATCCTTTTTTTTAAAAGCAATATATTAAAAAAAAGATTTTTTCATATTTAAACTAATTAAGCAACAAAAAAAGAACAGTTATACTGTTCTTTTATTATTAAAATCTATCAATAAATTCAATAACCGCATTATATTCTTTATCTAATAATTTAGTTAATAATTCAATAAACGGTTTTGGATCTTTATCAACTTTATATGTTTCTAAGCATTGGAAATATTCTTCTTTATGACGAGCACGTACGATAACAGGAGTATATCCATTTGCGATTAACATATAATTTAAAATTAATCTACCTAAACGGCCATTACCATCTAGGAATGGATGAATTTTCGCAAATTGTAAATGTGCATACGCAATTTTTTCTAAAGTTGTATGATATACGCCACCAGAACTACTAATAATATCAAATTCTGAAGTTACATCTAAGAAATATTTTTTCATTCTATCATAAACTTTTACAGAGTCACAAGGAATATAATTTGATCCAGAAATGCGAATATTAGTATTACGATATAAACCACCTTCAGTAATACCATCTACTAATTGTTCATGTAAATCTTTTACAAAATCTTCACTCAATACTTTTGTTTTTTCTAATTGTTCTCTTACCATTATAGTAGCTTTATAATGATTATAAATACTTCTTTTTAAAACTTCATCCATATGAACATTATAGCCTCTAATAATTGATACAACTTCTTCAGTTGAAACAATTTCAGATCCTTCCATACTACATGAGTTTTTAGTTAATTTACAATCAAAATTATAATTAAACGCATTTAATTGGTCTTCAGGAACTTTATGAATATTTTCTAAAACATAAGCTCTTTTTTCTTCTAAATTCATAATAATCACATCCTTTTCAACATTATAACACTTTTATATTTTTTTATGAATTAAATTAATAATTTATTTTAGTTCTTCAATCATTTGTTCTAATTGATCTTTTCCAATAAAGCCTAAATTACGTTTTACTTCTTCATTCTTTTTAAAGAAAACAAGTGTAGGTACCGCATGAATATCATATTTATCAGCAATACTCTTAAATTCATCAATGTTTACTTTTAACACTAAAATATCATTTCGTTCATTAGAAATTTGTTCTAAAATTGGTGCTAACATTTTGCATGGAGGACACCAAGTTGCGAAAAAGTCAACTAAAACAAATTCATTGTCCATTAAAATTTTTTCAAAATCAGTACTATTAATTAAATCAGTCATATTTACCTCCTATTTTAAAGTTATTATTGTTACACCAAGTCCGCCTTCGCCTTCTCCACCATAGCGGTATGATGCAATGTTTTTATTATTTCTTACAAAGTTTTGAACAAGTTCACGAATTACCCCTGTTCCATATCCATGAATAATTGTTGCTTGATGGATACGATTTAAAATTAAGTCATCAATATATTTTTCTAATTTATCCTTAGCAGTTTCATATCTTTCCCCTCTTAAATCAAGTGTTAAACTAACACTTCTACTAGAACTAGGAATATAATCAACTCCACTTGCTTCTTTTACATCTTTAACAGTTTCTACTTTAGAAATTTCTTCTTTTGATAATTTAATTTTGATATTACCTATCGCAACTTCATATTGTCCATCTTTTAATATTTTTTGTACAGTTCCATATTGACCATAGGCGTTAACAAAAACATTATCTCCTACTTCAATTTTCTCTTCTTTTTTAGGTTTGTTTTGCTTTTTTGGTCTTTCAGTAGGTCTTTTAACATTATTAGCTTTTGTTTTAACATCAATTATTTCATGTAATTTAATATCTTTACGATTTTTTAATTCATTTAGTTCTTCTAGTATTTCATCTATTTCAGCTAATTTATATTCTATTTCTTCTCTTGCAGATTCTTCTACTTTTTTAAGAATTTTTTCTTTTTCTTTTTCTAAATTTTCTAATTTTAATTCATATTCAGCTTTTAACTTTTCATATTCTTCTATTTTTTTAGAAAGAACTGCTCTTTCTTCAGATAATTTAAGATATTCTTGTTCTAGTTTTTGAATTAATCTTCTTTCCTCAGAATCACTAGATTTTACTAAATTTTCCGCATCATTAATAATTTCTTCTTTTAATCCTAATCTTCTAGAAATATTAAAAGCATTAGATGATCCACTTATGCCTAATATTAATCGATATGTTGGTTCTAATGTTTGATCGTTAAATTCCATTGATGCGTTGATAACGTGTTCTTCATTAAATCCAAAGTTTTTAAGTTCAGAATAATGTGTTGTTGTAATAAAACTAACTTTTTTGTTTATTAAATACTTTAATATTGCAACGGCTAAATTAGACCCTTCAATAGGATCAGTACCAGCACCTATTTCATCAAATAATGCAAGTGAATTAGGAGTAACCTCATCAATAATCTTTGAAATATTGCCTATATGTGATGAAAAAGTCGATAAATTATTTTGAATACTTTGATCATCACCTATATCACAAAATACTTCATCATAAATCATTATATCACTACTTGATTCAGCAGGAATAAGTAATCCAAATTTTACCATTAATGATAATAATCCGACAGTTTTAATTAAAACAGTTTTACCACCTGTATTAGGACCAGTTATGATAATACCATAATATTTATCACCAAAACTAACATTATTAGGAATAACTTTTTTTACTCTTAGTAAAGGGTGTCTTGCGTTAACAAGATTTAATCTTCCAATTGTATTTAGTTTAGGTTTTAAACCATCATATGATTTTCCAAGCGCAGCACGTGCAAAAATATCATCAATATGACAAATAATTTTAAAATTATTTCTCAATTCTTCATCATAACTAGTTAATAAACTAGATAATTCTCTTAAAATCTTTTCAATTTCTTCTTTTTCTAAATTATATAAACTAGCTTCTTCAGCTTTTAAACTCCCGATTGCGGAAGGTTCAATGTAAACAGTTTGTGAACTAGCACTTTGGTCCATAATAGTACCAGGAAAACTATTTTTATATTCAGCTTTTACCGGTAAACAATAACAACCATTTCTAATAGTTACTATTTGTTGAGATAATTTAGCTGCTTCTTTGTTCATTATTTCTTGTAGTTTTGATTTAATTCTACTTTCAATATTTTTAATCTTTTGTCTTATTGACTTTAAATTACTAGAAGCAGTATCTAAAACCTCACCATCTTCATTAACTGATTTTTTTAATCTTTCATCGACATATTCATGATATACTAAATTATCAACAGAGGCTTGATAATATTTACATTCTATTTGTTCTTTTTGTAGATTTAATAACAATTTTTGATTAGCTTTAATTGTTGAATACAATCTAATAGTTTCATATAATTCAAAAGCAGCTAATATTCCACCTTTTGATGTAATATTTAGTAATTTTTCATAATTACTAGAAATCATTAAAGGTGCTCTATCTAATGAATTCATAATGCATAAAGCTTCATCTACTTCTAATAATAATTCTTCTAAATAATTTATATCATTTGATGGTTTTAAATGATCAATTTCTTTTTTAGTAACCTCATTTACCGCAAAATCTTTTAATTGATCGATTATTTTATCTAATTCTAACTTCTTATAATAAGTATTCATTATCATAAAATCACCTTTTTTTATTTTTTCGATTGAATTTATTTTCTTTTTATTATAAAATTTACTTGGAGGAGTATCGTTATGCAAAATAGTTCAAGTCATACTCAAAAACTTTTAGCCACAACAGCACAAATAAATGAAATGTTAGAGTACTATGAAGGCTATCTAACTTACAATACAAATAATTATATGATTGCAAGAGTAAAGATTGCAACTGTAACTATTACATTCTACCGTACTAATGTTGTTTTATTCCAAGGTGTTGACGCAACAACAGAATATAACTTTTGGGCAAAAAAATTCAACATTCAACAAATTGAAAACGATAGTACTCCTACAACAGATTACAGCATTTTAAACGCCGTAGGCAGTGATGAGGTAGGAACAGGAGACTATTTTGGTCCTATTGTTGTTTGTGCTACATATACTACTAAAGAAACAGCATCAAAACTAAGACAATTAGGAGTAAAAGATTCAAAGCTTTTAACTGATAACCAAATTATCTCTTTATCAATGCAAGTATCAAAATTAATACCTTATTCTATTATTATTTTAGACCCTTATAAATTCAATTCATTAAGTCCAAAACATGATAATTTAAACTTTGTAAAATCATATTTACATAATAAGGCTATTAATAGTATACTAAAAAAACTTGAAAATGTAAAGCCTGACGCTATTTTAATTGACGAATTCACACCTAAAGAAAAGTACTTAGAATATTTAAAAAATGATCCGAATTTAGTTACTAATATTACAACTATTGTTCATGGAGAAAATGCTCACATTGGTATTGCTGCAGCATCAATATTAGCCCGCACTGTCTTTATTCGTGAATTAAAACGTCTATCAAATGAATATGATATTGAATTATTAAAAGGAGCAGGTCGTGAAGTAGATAGAACTGCTATATCATTTGTAAAATCATATGGATTTGAAGGACTTAAACATGTCGCAAAATTAAAATTTTCTAATACAGAACGCGTAAAAGAATATTTTGAAAATAATCCAAATCAATTAAGAAAAACAAAGGATTCAAATTAATTTGAATCCTTTTTGTTATTTATTAGATAATTCTTCTATTTTTTGTTTAAATTCATCAGGTAAATCTGAACTAAATTCCATATACTCATTAGTACGAGGATGAACAAAACCTATTGTTTGTGCATGTAAATATTGACCAAAGGAATCAACTTGTTTCTTAACACCATATAATGGATCACCTAAAACAGGATGATTAATAAATGACATATGGACTCTTATTTGATGAGTTCTACCTGTTTCTAGTTTTAACTCAATTAAAGTAAAATCACGATAACGATCCAAAACTTTAAAATGAGTTACAGCCTCTTTACCATTTTCTACAACAGCCATCTTTTGTCTATTATCAGGATCACGACCAATAGGAGCGTTAATCTTACCCAAATTATGACCAATTGAACCTGTTACAATCGCAACATACTTTCTAACTGAAGTTTTATTCTTTAATTGTTCAGCAATATGACGATGAGTATAATTATTCTTACAAACAATTAATAAACCTGAAGTATCCTTATCAATACGATGAACAATACCAGGACGACTATCACCATTCATATCTGATAATTGATTACAATGATATAAAACCGCATTAACAAGTGTGCCTGTTGCATGTCCAGGAGCTGGATGAACAACCATTCCACTTGGTTTATTAACTACTAATAAGTCATCATCTTCATAAACAATTTCTAATGGGATATTTTCTTTGATAATATCAATTACTTCAGCAGGTTTTTCCATTAATATAACTTCATCACCAACTGATAATTTATAACTAGGCTTTACAACTTTATTATTAACTAAAACCTTTCCTTCATCAAAATAACCCTTTAATTCACTTCTTGATAACTCTTCTACATTTTCGGCAAGAAATTTATCAACACGATCTATTTGATTTTCTTCGACAATAAATTTTTCTTTAATCATTTACTGTTTCCTCTTTTACTTCTTCTTTTTTCTCCTTTGTTTTATCAGGAATAAAAATTGTATGAATTGCAAGTAAGATAGCACCAACAGTTAAGAAACTATCCGCTACATTAAATATCGCAAAATCAACAAACACCGGTTCAATAAAATCAACAACACCTAAATCAGGTCTAAAAAAGCGGTCAATCATATTTCCAAAACATCCACCAAGGATAAATACTAATGCTATATTATATAACATCATTCTTTTATTAGTTAAATCAAAATAAATAAAACCAAAAGATATTAAAATACCCGCAATTAAACTAACATAAGCAAGTAATCTCATATTTCCTGATAACCAGCTAAAAGCCATTCCATCATTATAATGGAAAGTCCAATTTAGAACTCCTTCAATAAATACCCTTGATTCACCTAATTCATAGTTTTTAACAAAATATAACTTAGTTAATTGATCAAATAAAACAATTCCTAATACCATTGCCCAACCAATGATAATACTTTTTACATTAACCTTGATATTTTTCAAACCTTTCATTAAATCACTCCCCAAAACAAAAGATTAATAAACACAATTACTGCAACAACAATAATAAAAGTAATTGGATTTAAAACTTCTTTTAAATAAATATTTTTATATTTTATACTTTGTAATACCTCATTATCCGGTAACATTGCTTTTAATATTTCAATATTAACAATAATAACAACAGGACAAAAAGCCATAATAGAAACAACAATTAACCCCATTATTACATAATAAGAAGGCATTATTAAAGAATTAGTTTTTACTAATGAAATAAATATTAAAGTAAAAGGAATACAAAAAATCAAAGCAGATAAATAAGATAAAACATCAGCTAATAATCTTTGTTTTTTACTAATTTCTAATTCTTCTACGATCTTTATTGTTTCTTTTGCATCATTAAAACGATCTCTTAATTTCATCTTAATTATCCTCCTTTAAATCAGTTAGATAATTAATAATATCATTAAGCGAAGAAACAACAACTAATTTCATTTTTGTCTTTCCCAAAGCTTGATAAGACTCATATGCTTCAATATAATTATCTTCTTTTGAATAAACATCATAATCCATACTACTAACAGGTACAAAAAAGATATCAGCTTTATTTAAATTTGCGGCGATAACCTTTTGATAAATACCTCCGATTGCCCCCGCATTACCAAATTCATCAACAGTACCGGTTCCAACAATCTTTAGGCCTTTTGATAATTTGCCTCCTGTTAATAATTCATAAACATAAAAACTCTGCATTAAACCACCACTAGGTCCTATTGAACTAGTGTATTTTTTTTCATATTTAGGATTAGATGAACTTATAAGATTATATTCATATACAGATAAACCAAATAATGGGTACTTACAAGACTCATTATTTTCATTATAAACATAAGTATAAGCATGAGGAATAACACTAATTTCCATTAAATCAGTATTACCTTTTCTTTTAACTGTGAAAACAGTTTTATATTCATCCAAACCATCTTTATCAATATAAACATTTTCATCTATTCTATTATAAGAAAAATTAACCATTTTACGAATAAGAACAGACAAATTATTTTCTTTACTTACCCTAATTCCATTAACAGCTAAAATTTGATCTTTTAACTTTAATTTACTAGGTGCATAAGTTGCCATTGTATGAATAACATAACCATTTTTAGTTACATCAGAATATTCAATTTCACATCCCGCTGCTTTATACCCAGCTATTAACGCGTTATTAATACTAACTTCCTTTTGAATTTCCCCTGAAAAAATAGCTAAATCAGTATCATCAACAATATACTGATTAGATTTAGATACTGTATCATGTTTATTAGCCATACCTAATAGATAATCAAGTAAAGAAATATTAGAATATGAATAAACAGATACAATATTAATATCAATTCCTTCACTACTTCTTCCATCTATTTCAATTACAGAACCAACATTATCAGTTCCTGCAGGGACAACAACATCATAGTTTACTCTTATAATTGATAATAAACAAATAGTAATAAAGAAAACACTATAAATAATTAATAATTTAGAATGTTTTTTGAAAAGTCTTTTAAACACTAACGTTCAATCCTTAATTCATAATTTTCTAATTTTCTCCACTTAACCCCACCAGCTTCTAACATCTTTTTAGCAGCTTGGTCAGATTCAGTACCACTATATTTATCAGAAAGATACACAATTTCTTTAATACCACTTTGAATAATTAACTTAGAACATTCATGACAAGGGAATAAAGAAACATAAATAGTTGCACCAGACAAGTCAGTAGTAGAATTTAAAATCGCATTAGCTTCAGCATGAACAACAAAAGGATACTTAGTCTTTAAAAACTCTCCATCCCTTCCCCAAGGAAATTCATCATCACTACATCCTACAGGAAAACCATTATAACCAATACCAACAATTCTTTTGTTCTTATTAACAATACAAGCCCCTACTTTAGTATTAGGATCTTTACTACGTAAAGAAGAAAGAATTGAAACCCCCATAAAATATTCATCCCAAGAAATATATTGTTTTTTCTTATTATCCATAAAAACCTCTTCTATTTTTTATTTGTAATACCTAATTCATCTAATTGTTTATCAGATACAGGTGTTGGAGCTTCACTCATAGGGCATTTAGCACTTGCAGCTTTAGGGAAAGCAATAACTTCTCTTAAATTAGAATTACCACTCATAATCATAACTAATCTATCTAATCCAATAGCAAGACCACCATGAGGAGGAGTTCCATATTTTAAAGCATCAACGAAGAAAGAAAATTGAGTTTTAACTTCTTCATCAGATAAACCGATAGCTTTAAACATTTTAGCTTGAATATCTTGATTATGAATTCTTATACTACCTCCACCAAGTTCATATCCATTTAAAACAATATCATATGCTTTTGCATGACATAATTCAGGATGAGTTAATAATAACTCTTCATCTCCATCTTTAGGAGAAGTAAATGGATGATGAGCAGCTTGATAACGATTTTCTTCTTCATTATATTCAAATAATGGCCAATCAACTACCCATAAGAAATTAAATTTAGAATTATCAATTAAATTCATTTCTTTTCCTACTTGTAATCTTAATGCACCTAAAGAGAAATTACAATTTTCCATTGTATCAGCAACAATTAATACTAAGTCATTATTTTCAATATTTAATTGATTAATTAAAGCATTACCTGCTTCTTCATTAACAAATTTTGCAATAGAACCAGCAAAACTATTATTTTCATATTTTAACCATGCAAGACCATGAGCATGATATTTTTTTGCATATTCAGTTAAACGATCAATTTCTTTTCTTGAATACTTATTAGCAGCATCTTTAACCAAAATAGCCTTAACAGCACCTTTATTTTCTAACGCATTCTTAAAAATAACAAAATCTAAAGTTGATGCCCAACTACTAATATCTTGTAATAACATACCAAAACGAGTATCTGGTTTATCACTACCATAATTATTCATTGCATCAGCATATTTCATTTTTTCAAACGGAGTTTTAACTTCAATATTTAAAACATCTTTCCAAACACGTTTTAATAAACCTTCAATAACGTTTTGAATAGTAGCTTCATCAATAAAACTCATTTCAACGTCAATTTGTGTAAATTCAAGTTGTCTATCAGCTCTTAAATCTTCATCTCTAAAACATTTTGCAATTTGGAAATATCTTTCAAAACCAGCAACCATTAATAATTGCTTATACATTTGCGGAGATTGAGGTAAAGCATAATAAGATCCTTGATGAACTCTTGATGGAACTAAGAAATCTCTTGCGCCTTCAGGAGTTGATTTACCTAAAAATGGAGTTTCTACTTCAACGAAATCTAATTCATCAAAATAATTTCTTACTGCAATAGTACATTTATGTCTTAATAATAAATTATTATACATTACAGGTCTTCTTAAATCTAAATAACGATACTTCATTCTTGTATCTTCAGAAGCATCAATTTTATCTTGGATTAAAATAGGAGTTTGTTCAGCTTCATTAATAATAACTAATTTTTCAACATCTATTTCAATTTCTCCAGTAGGAATATTTTTATTTGGACTTTCACGTTTAATAACAGTACCTATTACTTGTAAAACATATTCATTTTTCACACTACATGCAATTTCATAACAAGGATTTTCTGGTTTTACCGCAAGTTGTGTAATACCATATCTATCACGTAAATCAATAAATAAAAGTCCACCTAAGTCTCTTGATTTAGCACACCATCCAACAAGTGTAACTTTTTCACCTACATTTTCTATTCTTAATTCACCATTATTTTTTGTACGCATATTCTTCTCCTTTAAAATACAGTAAGTATGTCATCCATACTAACAGTAATTTCTTCTTTAGTTTCTTGATTTTTAACTTTAACAATTCTTGTTTTTATTTCTTCTTCACCTAAAATAATAACAAATTTAGCATTTAATCTTTCAGATAATTTAAATTGAGGTTTTAAATTATGACTACTATAATCAATTGCAGCAACAACATTATTATTTCTTAAATAATTAACAAGTTCTAAACCAGCTAATTTATTTTCTTCACCTAAAGTCATAACTACAACATCAGTAAAATCTTCTTTATATGTTTCAATATTTAATTCATTTAAAATTAAAATCATTCTTTCAACCCCGCCAGCAAAACCAATTGCTTCAACATCAGGTCCTCCAAGTTGTGAAACTAAACTATTATATCTTCCACCACCTAATATCGCAAGACCATTGACACTAGAACTAGGTTCTTTACAAATGAATTCAAATACAGTATTAGAATAATAATCTAATCCTCTTACTAATCTCTCATCCTCAACATATGGAACACCTAAAGCATCTAACGTTCTTTTAACTTCATTAAAATAGTTTAAATCTTCTTCAGTTAAGTAATCTTTGATTTTAGGGGCGTTAGCCATAATATCAGATTTAGCATCTACTTTACAATCTAATATTCTTAAAGGATTTTTTAATAATCTATTTTTACAATCGTTACACATATTTTCAATATGTAATCCAAAATATTCCTTTAAAACCTCTTCATACTTTTTACGACTTTCACCACTACCAATTGTATTTAAAGATATAACAACATTATTAATACCTAATTTTTGTAAAAATTGATAACCAAAATTAATAACATCAGCATCTAAATATGGTGAACTCTTACCAAAAACTTCAACACCAAATTGTGTAAATTGACGATATCTTCCCGCTTGTGGTCTTTCACATCTGAACATAGGACCAAAATAACATAATTTACATAATCCTGGTTCAACAAAAAACTTATTTTCAACATAAGCTCTTGAAATAGCAGCAGTTCCTTCAGGTCTTAAAGTTAAACTATTTTCAGAACGATCCATAAAAGTATACATTTCTTTATTTACAATATCAGTAGTTTCCCCAACACCTCTAGCAAATACTTCTGTATGTTCAAAAATAGGAGTCATAATTTCTTTAAATCCATATAATGCAGAAATTTCACTCGCTACTTTTTCAACATAACGATATTGTTTAATATCCTTTCCAAAAAAATCTAAAGTACCTTTAATCTTATTATATCTCATAATATCATCCTTTCATTAGATAAAAAGGTGAGGAAAAAACTTCTAAGGACGAACCAACTAGTCCGCGATACCACCTTAGTTAGGATTACCCTCACCTCTATTGTATTTAACGCATAACTAACGTTTTCTCCAAGTTTGTCAGACTCTTCAACGAAAAATATTTATTCTTCTATTATTATACAAAAAAATTTTAATTTTTTCAAGTATAACATAACTTTTTTTATTAAATATGTTTAGAATATTTATCAAATCTTTGATCATCTTTCTTTTTTTCATTTTTAATACCTTTTACTAAAGTCTTATCACCTAATTGATCATTGATTTTTCCTATAATTTTACTAATTTTTTGATCTTTATCAATTTCATCAAAATTATCAAAAATATTCATTTGTTCAACTTCTTCTTTAGAAGGAACAAGTTTAGAAGCACCAACTCCGATTAATCGAATACCATAATTTTCATCATAATGATCTTCAAATAAATCTTTTAAAATACTATACATTTCTTTATCATTATGAGTAGGCTTATTTAAAGTTTTACTTCTTGTAATAACAACAAAATTATTATATTTTAACTGTAATGTAATTGTATGAGCCTTTAACTCTTTTCTTTCTAATCTATGAGCAACACTATTATTAATAACTTTGATATTCATTAAAATTTCATTTACCTCATATAAATCTCTTTCAAAAGTCTGTGAATTACTAACAGATGAAACATCAGTAAACTGATTAACATCAACCTCATTACTACCATTACCATGGGCTTGTGAATACAAATGATTTGCGGTAGAATCACCTAATATTTTTTTTAACAATTCCATATTTTGATAATTAGCTAAATCACCTATTGTTTTAATACCTAAAGCATATAAATTCTCTTTTGTTTTTTTACCTACACCAATCATTTCCTCAATTGGTAAAGGCCATAACTTTTCTGGAACCTCTCTTTTTCTTAAAATAGTAATTCCCATCGGCTTTTTCATATCCGATGCCATTTTTGCAAGAAACTTATTAGGACCAATTCCAATACTACACGGAAGTCTTAATTCATCCATTAAAGTTTTTTGAATCTTATATGCTAAAGCAACAGCCTCTTCAGGTTTACACACATCCGTAATATCTAAAAAACCTTCATCAATACTTCCTGGTTCTACTAAAGGAGTAATACTTAAAAAATATTCAAAAAATCTTTGTGAATATTCACTATATAAAGCCATATTAGGCTCTACAACAATCAAATCCGGACACTTAATCAAAGCATCCGACAATCTCATAGCTGATTTTACACCATATTTTCTAGCTTCATAACTGGCAGCTAAAATAATTCCTTTACGACTATGATTATGTCCACCTACCGCAACAGGTTTACCCATAAGATCAGGATTTTCCGCAATTTCACAGCTTGCAAAAAAGCAATTCATATCTACATGGAAAATAATACGATTTTTTTTGATAATATCACTTCCTTTTTTAAAAAAAGTATGCTATAATATATAGCGAGTTAAATATGAGGTGAATAAAATGAGTAAAAAAGAAAAGAAACAAAAATACATTACAAGAAAACAACGTGCCGATGGTTCAACTGAAGTTTATCTAAACGGTTCACCTACAAAAACTGCTTTAGGTAAAATCATTATCGGTTTCTTAGCAATCGCTATGATTGCAGTAACTGTAATTGGCTTAATTGTTGTAATTTGTCAAATGTAAGATAATGTAAATTATACATTATCTTCTTTTTTTTATCAAGTCAATAAACAAAATTAAAACCTGACATTCGTCAGGTTTTTTTACGCTAAATAAGCAGCTCTTCTTTGTTTACGATGAGCAATTCTTAACTTATCACTAATCATCGCAATAAACTCAGAATTAGTAGGTTTTGATTTATTGTAACTAATCGTATAACTGAAAATATCACTAATAGTATCAACATTTCCTCTTACCCAAGCAATCTCAATTGCATGTCTAATAGCTCTTTCAACTCTTGAAGCAGTAGTTCCATACTTTGCTGCAATATCAGGATACAATTCTTTAGTAATTGCCCCTAATATTTCAATATTATGATAAACCATTGTAATAGCTTCCCTTAAATATAAATACCCCTTAATATGAGCAGGAACTCCAACTTCATGTAAAATCTCAGTGATTTCACTTTCAAGATCAAGATCTTCATCCACAATTTCAACTTCTTCTTTTTGAGTGACCATATTAGACATTATTTGAAATAAATGGAAACCATCAACAGGTTTTAACATAACATAATCAATATCAAAACCACTTAACATCGTATTAACATAATTACTAACAAACTCCGAAATAACAATTATTCTCTTTGGTTGAACATAATTATTTTCCGGATTCCTTAAAGTACTAAAAAATTTAATTGGATCAAATCCCCTTGTAAGTAAATCAACAATTAAAACATCAGTTTGAGAAACCTTTAGTAAATTAAAAATAACATCTGTGCTTCCATAACTTCCTATCATTTTAATCGTTTCATATTTTGTTAATGAATCAGTAATTCTTGACTCATTTTTGTCGATATTTTCGACGATAATAGTCTTTATTTGCATTGCATATCCCCCCCTAGACAATAAATATTTTACCAAAATTTAGTATATAATTCAAGTCATATAAGATAGAGGATACTATAAAGAATAAAAAATATTTAATTTTACTTATTTTTAACCTTTTTTTCAATCATTTTTTCCCCATTTTGTCGAAAAAAAGGGAAATTTTGTATAAAGACTTAAAAACAACCAATAATAATATTAACTACCCAACTTTTTCTAAATCCCTAATCATCCAATCAATATGAATACCATATCCAATTAAAGGATTATCAACATTAACATGTGATACAGCACCTATTAATTTACCATCTTGAATAATCGGACTTCCGCTCATACCTTGAACAATTCCTCCTGTGTTTTTAATTAATACTGAATCTGTTACTCTAAACTTAATTCCTTTAGGTTCGGAATCAGTTTGTCTATGAACTTCAATTATTTCAATTTTATACTTTTCAATATTTTGATCATTTATAACTGTATAAAAATAAGCGATACCTAATTTAGTTTCATCTTGTCTTGCAGTTTCTATTTTATCTTTTTTATATGTCTTAATACTATTCATCTTCCCATAAATGCCAGTATCTGAACAAAGTTTTATCATTCCTATTTTACTATTTAATAAACTAGCTCTTTTTTCACCACTAGACCCAGGAATGGCTTTTTTGATTGATTGAATCTTTGAATCTACTAGTTCTCCATTACTAGATTTAACTAAATTGTTATCCTCATAAATTCCATGTCCTAATGCAGCAAAGCGATTATTAATAGGATCAATAAAAGTCAATGTCCCAATACCAGCTATTTTATCTTTTATATATAAACCCAGAGATTTTTCTGAATCTTTTGTTTTTACTACTTTAATTTTGGTTTTAATAATTTGTTTATTTCTTAATAATTCTAATTCAACTTCTTCTAACTCAATCCTTTTTAATACTTTTAATAATTCTTGATTATTATTTATTTTAATATTATCAATAGAAATAATAATATCATTCTCTAAAATATCAGAATTTTCCCAAGGTTTTACTTTACCATAACTAGTTAGAACTTCATATTTACCTATTATATGAACTCCTGTATCAATTTTTAATCCTATTGTTTCTCCACCAGGAATAACAAATCGATGTATTTGATTAGCGTATATTTTAGTATTAGAAATAGTAATTATTAAAAATAATAATAAGAATGAAAAACATATTTTTTTAATATTAAATCTTTTTATAATTTTTCCTCCTTTCTTATTTATTATTTCCAAAATAAAAAAAGTCTTAACTTTTTTGTTAAGACATTTTTTGTTTATTTTTTTGTTAATTTAAAGAGCTATCTAACATCATTTTCGCAAGTTCCTTACTCTTTGATGTTTCATCATTAGGAGAAATCATAATAGATATTTCATTTATTCTTTCTTCATAACTTAGCTCTCTAACACTAGTTATTGTTCTATTATCTTCACTAACACCTTTTGAAATAAATAAATGTTGATCAGCAACAGCAGCAACAATTGGTAAATGTGTAATTGATAATACTTGTGTTGTTTTACTGATTTCTTTTAATTTATCAGCTACTTTTCCAGCAACAACACCACTAATACCAGTATCAATCTCATCAAATATCATTGTTTCTAAATGCATTTTAGTTAAAATGTGAGTTTTAATCGCTAACATTACACGCGACATTTCCCCACCTGAAGCAACTTTTGATAAACTTTGTTTCTTTTCACCTAAATTAAAAGAAATTAAGAAATCTGCTTCATCACAACCATATTTTTTAAACACTTTACTATTTTCAAATCCACTTAATTCATAATTATTAAAGATAATTTCAAGTTCTACTTTATCTAACATTAAATCTTTTAATGAATTTTTAATATCTTTTACTAAAACAACAGCATTTTCTTTTCTAATATTTGTTAATTCTTCAGCTAAAACAGTTAATTTATTATATTCATCATTAACTTTCTTTAATGCTTCTTTAATATAAAATTCACTAGAATCAATTTTATCAATTTTTTCATTTAATTCTACCGCATATAAAAGTAATCCTTTAATATCTTTTTTATATTTTTTCATTAAAGATTTATATTGATCTAATCTCTCATTTAAATAATTTAACCTATTTTCATCAAATTCCATTTTTTTAACATCATTATTTATTTCTCTTTCTAAATCTTCTAATTCGAAATATAAATTATCAATTAATTCTTTTTTATTTTGATATTTAGAATCAAAAGGAATGATCTTATCAAGTTTCATTGAAACTTCATAAAGACTATTACTAATATTATTATCATTTAATAATGTTTTTATTTCTGTTAAATTTTTAAAAATATTTTCAAAATTATTTAAATAATCAAGTTCTTCATTTATAGAATTATATTCTTCTTCTGAAAGATTAGATGAAACAATTTCATTTCTTTGATAAGTATAATAATCTAATTGTTCATTAATTTTTTCGAAATCATCAATTAAATTATGATATTCTTTTAAACTATTATTAAAAAATCTTAATTGTTCTTGATATTTATTTAAAACATTTAATGAATTTTTATTATCAATAAAATCTAAATAATTTTTTGAATCGAATAATTTATGAGTATCTTCCTGAGTATGAATATCAGCGATCCCCTCAGAAATAATCTCTAAATTACCAAGTGTCACAACCGTACCATTAATTCTAATAATACTTCTTCCGGTTGTATTAACTTCACGACGAATTATTAATAATTCATCATCATAATCAATGCCCAATTCATCTAATTTTTCCTTTGTTTTATCATTTAATGAATCAAAAACCCCTTCAATAATAGCTTTTTCTTCATTATTTCTAATCATTGTTAAAGGAAATTTTCCTCCCAATAAAATACCGATAGCGTCAATAATAAGAGATTTTCCAGCACCTGTTTCTCCGGTTAAAACGGTTAATCCTTTATTAAATTCTAAATTTATGTTATCTATTATCGCAAAATTTTGAACTTTTAAATTAGTTAACAAGGCGATCATCCCCTTCTATTTTACTTAAAACATCATTTATTGTTAAACGATATTTTCCTTTTAATTCACTTACGCTGCCTACTTCTAAATAAGTATTTTCTAAAGAAATAGAATGAATTTTAATATTTGAATTAATAAATTTATTACATATTATATTATATAAAGAACCTTCTTTTATCACTTCTTCTACAATATATAATTCTTTTTCTTCTTTAATAAAGTTATTTATTAATTTTTCATCGATATCTTTAATTGTACTTGCGTTAACAAGTGTAATATCTTTGTCTTTTAAATTTTGATTAAACTCAAGAACCGTTGGACCATAAGTAATAATTACAACTTTTTTATTTGAATCTTTTAAAACTTGCCATGATCCATATTCAAAATGAATATCATATTCAATTTCATTAGTTACTTTAGGATATCTAATTAAAACCGGACCATTATTTTTTAACGCAAAATCTAACATTTGACAAGCTTCAGTTGAATTTGCAGGAGCTAATACTTTTAAATTAGGTAATATTCCTAAAAAACCAATGTCAAAAATACCTTGATGAGTATCACCATCTGCTCCGACAATTCCACTTCGATCAGCACATAAAATAACATTTTGATTAGTTCTTGTAATATCATGAAGTATTTCTCCAAATCCTCTTTCATAGAAAGTTGAATAAGTAAAAACAATTGGTTTAAGTTTTGCTTGAGCCATAGCTCCTGCCATAATCATTGCATTTTCTTCCGCGATTCCTGTATCAATAAAATTATTTGGGTATACTTCTTTTATTTTTTCAATTCCGCATCCTACACTCATTCCTGGTGTAATAACACGAATTGTTTCATCCATATTTTTAATAAGATGTTCAGCTATTTTTTCACCAAATAGGGAATTAATCTTATTTTCTTCTAATAAGAATTCTCCTGTTTCAATATTAAAAGGACTTACACGATGCCAAATGCCTATTTTATCATTTTCAGCAAATTTATATCCTTTTCCTTTAATAGTATGAACATGTAAAACGGTTGTCACTTTGTTTTGTTTTGCAGTAAAGAGGGCTTTTTCTAATTCATCAAATGAGTGACCATTAACGTTGTCTATATATTCAAAACCTAGGTTTGTAAAAAGATTATGATAATTGTTATGAATTGCACCTACCATTTCAGATATGCACATTGAATTATCATTAATAATGATAATCATTTTTTCATTAACTGTTGTAAGATAATTAATTGCCTCAAAAGCAATACCATTAGTTAATGAACCATCACCAATTACACATATTAAATCATTAAATAAATTCGGATAAGTTTTTTTTGCTTCTAAAAATCCTAGCGCAGCAGATATTGATGTAGAACTATGTCCCATTTCATAAATATCATGAACACTTTCACTAGCTTTAGAAAAACCACTAATACCATTTAATGATCCTAGAGTAGAAAATTCTTTTAATCTTCCTGTTAAAATCTTATGTGCATAAGTTTGATGAGAAACATCAAAAAAGAATAAGTCTTTTGGACTTTCAAAAACCTTATGCATCATAATAGTTAATTCAACCATTCCTAAATTAGAAGATAAATGTCCTCCTTTTTTACTAACGGTTTCAATAATAACTTTTCTTATTTCTTCAGCAAGTTTTTCTAACTCAAAATTATTCAGTTTTTTTAAATCTGATAAATTTAAATTATCTAACATCTTTTTACCCTCTTTTTCGTCGTTTTTTATTTAAAATCTTCTACTTTATCTCCTGATACTTTCTTTACAACGACTTCTTTTGCTTGTTCTAATCTTTTTTTACATTCAAGACTTAAAGCCATACCTTTTTGGTATAACTCAACAGATTCTTCTAATGATAATTTTCCACTTTCTAAAGCAGAAACAATCTCTTGTAATTCTTGAAGTAATTCATCGAATCTTTTTTGTTCCATTATTTTTCCTCTTTTCCAGTAACTTCGGCAAATATTTTTCCATTAGTAACATTGATTTCAATGTTATCTTTAATATTAATATCTTTAATATCAGATATTACTTTTCCATCATGATAAACAATACTATATCCTTTTAACATAACATTAAATGGATTAAGTAAAATTGTTTTTTGAATTAATTGTTCTAATTTATTAGATTCACTTTTTAATAATGAATCACATAATGTAAATATCTTATCTTCAAAATTATTAATTTCAACTTCTTTTTTCATTATTAAATCAGTAATATATTCACTTCTTAATCTTTTATTTAAATGATTAAGCGTATTTTCATTATTAACTAATACATTATTCATTGAAACTACTAATCTATTTGACAAATCATCAATCTTATTTTCTAAGTTTTCCGCAATCTTATCTGGAGATAAAACTCTTAAATGATTATTCAAACTAATTAATTTTTCTTCAAAATTATTTAAATATTCATCAAACCTTGATAACATATGGCTATTTACAAGTCGATCATAATTATTATAATCATTAATTAACTTATGTTTCATTGATGATACTAATAAATATGTTGTATCATCAATCATTTGAATGACATCCTTTTTATCCTTTGTAAGTTTCATTGCGGCACCAGTTGGAGTCGGTGCTCTAAACGAAGACACGAAATCACAAATCGTATAATCACCTTCATGACCAATTGCAGAAACAGTTGGAATTGGTGAAGCGAATAATGTTCTCGCAAGTCTTTCATCATTGAAACAAGCCAAATCTTCAAAACTTCCTCCTCCACGACCTATTATAATTACGTCCGCTTCATTATCATAATAAACTTTATTCAAAGCTTTTATTAAATCCGCAGGAGCGTCTGCTCCTTGAACTAATGCAGGATATAATTTAATTTCCGCAAGTGGTAAACGACGATTAAAAGTAGAAATAATGTCTCTTATAGCTTCTCCCGTAGGAGCTGTAATTACCGCTACTTTTTCTGGATACTCAGGAATAGGTAGTTTTTTATCTTCATCAAACATTCCTTCTTTAAATAATTTTTCCTTTAAATCAAGAAATTGTTGATATAAAATTCCCACTCCTTCTTCAATCATTTGTCTTACAACAATTGAATAAGTTCCTCTTTTTTGATAAACTTGGATTTTTCCAATAATTTGAACACTCATACCATCTCTTGGTTGAAACTTAAGTGTTGTATTAGCTGGATAAAAGAACATTGCAGAAAGTTCAGATTCCGCATCTTTCAAACTAAAATAACAATGTTTTCCACTCCATTTAAAATTAGATATTTCTCCTTTAACATAAACTTCTTGTAAGTTTACATCAACATCAAATTTATGATAAATATATCTGTTTATTGCAGAAACAGAATAATATTTAACATTCTCCATAAACCACCTTCGCTATACTATCTAATAAACGATTATTAAATCTAACTTGTTCATTATTATCTAAATTACTATATGCTTTAGTAATTTCAATACCTTCGTTAATAATAACAGGTTTTGGAGTTTTTGTATATTTCATTTCATATGTTGCAACACGAATAATTGCACGGTCTACATAAGATAATTCACCTATTGTCCAATTTTCAATTGATTTATTAATGATTAAATCAATATCAGACATATTTTTTAATACACCTTTTATTAATTTTCTTGCAAGATTAAAATCGATTTCAACTTGATATTCTTCATTTTCTAATTGTTCTTGAATATCATCAAATCTTTCATCAAAATTATCAATAGTTTCATTATTAAAATCTACCGCATATAATACTTGTACTGCTACAATTCTTCCATTATGTCTTCTCATATTATTTACCTACTTCTATTGTAAATGGTAACAAAGGAATATTTTCATCATTATAGATCCAACAATTACCATTTTCTTTCTTCACATCATATTCTATTCTAGAAATTTGATAATATTGTTTTTCTAAAGGAATATCTTTTACATCTTCAGAAATAATATCTTTTATTTCTAAATCTATTTCAATAACATTATTATTAATAACATAATCAAGATCAATCAAATTATTATTAACATCATAAATTTTTAAAAACTTAAGTCCATTTTCAGCAATATAATCAACATCTGAAATATCACACATTAAATAATCAGTATTAGAAATATAAATACTAACCTTTGTCAATTCTTCTTTTTCATTATACAAAGATACTAATTTAGAATATCCTGATGGTCTAACACCATCAAATACTACTTTTATAATACGATCAATTAATTTATTTTCATCTATTTCTACAATATTATTTTCATTCAACTCTTTATCATATAAAACATTTAAGTCATATGTAGGAATTAAATAAGTATTACTAAAGTAATAAGAATTATTCATCTGATGAGTTCTTAAGATTTCAATAGATTCTATAGTACTTGACTCACTTTGAATAAATACTTTTTTAACATTTTCACCAAAAGCATCACAGAAATAATTAGTTAATAGATTTAACATTATTGCATAAGCTTTATCATAATTCTTACCTAATGAAAAACTACTATCATTATCACTAAAATGCCAAATATAACCAGTAAACTTAATTCCTTCTAATGGTTTTAACATTTTTTCATATAAATTAGAAGTCATTTCACTATCATATAAATCATTACGGACTAAATAATCTTTTAGATATTTTACTCTATCAATATTATTTTTAGATACCCATTCGTATAAATTACTTTTTTCAGAATCTAAAACGATAATTCCAATTGGAACATCATTAGATATTAATGACTCATGTTGTTGATATATTTTTTCTGCTAATTTTTTAATATATGAACTAACATTTTCATTTGTTTCCCAACTAGAAACTTCTTTATTTACATAATAATATCCAATATTCTTATGTTTAATATTATTATCAGAAACTTCATCTACTTCTGTTAATTCATTTGTATTAATTAACCATACTTCTCCAAATTTAATATTATTATAAGTATGAATATAAGTATCAAATGAATCTTTAATTTCTAGTTTATACTCTTTAGTTGAAGCAGTTGGTGTATTAATAGTAATACTAAAAGTATTATCTAAACCAGCAATTCCATAATTTTGACTAACAAGTTTTCCTTTATTGTCATAAACAGAAGCTATCATTACAACACCTTCTTCGCTTACACCAACAATATTGATACTAGAACTCGCTTCAATAATTGCATTATCATTAAAGTAACTATTTACCTTAAAATCCTCAGTTATTTTTTCACCTACTGGTATTTCAATTCTAACTGGTTCTTCACATGAACATAAAGTAAAACAAATTATTAATAAACAAATAATCATTACCTTTCTCATAATACCACCTCAAATTCGCATAAATAGTAAGTTTATTATACTATAACTTTAGTTTTTTTGCAAACAATAAGAAGATTTTTAGTAAGGTTTTACTTAAATAAAAAAAGAGTGTTAACTAAACACTCATTTTTTATTTTTTCAACTTTTTTCTTTTATTTTTATGTCGATTTTTAACCTTTACATCTTCTTCAATCGTATTTCTACTCATTTCCATGTCTCGATTAAAATAATCATCATTTTGATCAACTAAAGAATTTTTAGTAATTTTTTTCATCATATCACCCTTAATATTATTTACATTATCTTAATCTTTAATTAACCAATCTTTTCCTTTTAAAGTTTCAGGTTCAAATTCTGATAATCCTTCATAATTTTGTTGTCTTAAAGCTTCAAATACTGCCACTGCAGCAACATTACTAACATTAAGAGATCTAATTTTATCATTAGTAGGAATTCTAATACAATTATCAAGATGTTCCCTTAAAATTTCTTTTGGTATACCAGTAGATTCTTTACCAATAATGAAATAATATTTTTCATTTAAATCATCTAATTTTAACTCATGTGGAGTTTTCATCCCATATCTTGTAAAGAAATACATTTTACCTTGATTTTTACTTAAAAAATCCTCAAAATCATCATAAACAATATAATCAACATTAGGAATATAATTAACAGCAGCTCTATTTAAATGCTTATCAGTTAAATGAAAACCAAGTGGTCTAATTAAATGTAAAACTGTATTTGTACCAGCACATGTTCTCATGATATTCCCTGTATTTTGAGGAATTTCTGGTTCATATAAAACAATATTATTTCTTGCCATAAACTTCTCCTATTCATTCATTACTTTTTCTAATCTTTTTTTACTTGATGATATCCTTGGCTTATAATCAATAAAACGATATAAGAAAATACAAACCATACAAATAGCAGTATTACTAAGCACCATCGCATACCAAATACTAGCTTCTTTTAACCCGCCAACATATAATAACAAATATGTAAAAGGAATTCTAAATCCCCATAATCTAAGTCCTGATGAAATCAAACTAAACTCTGTTCTTCCACTACCTTGGAATAAACCAGTAAAGACTTGGAATGCACCAAAAGCAGGTAATCCTAAAAGTAAGAAAACCAAATATTCTGAACAAACCTTTATTGATTCAATATCATTATCTAAGAAAATTCTCGCCATCGGTTCACGTAAAAACATCATAACAATAGAACCAATTCCCATTGTTGTTAAAGTAATAAGCATTGTTGTTTTAAAGCATTTCTTCGCTCTTTCAACATTATTAGCTCCTATATTTTGTCCTATTAGAGTTGCAAGAACAGATGAAAATGCCATTGCTGGGAAAAGTAAAATCGAATGAATCTTACCTCCTACAGAAATACCATTTTTAACAACATCATCAAAATTATAAATAATGCTATTTACAATAACAAATGCCATTGAAGTAAAAATTTGTGATAAAGCAGCTGGAATTCCTACTCTGAATATTTTCTTTGTATAATGCATTTCTAATTTTAAATCATTCATTTGAATACTCATACTATTTTTCTTTCTAAATAAATGAATTAAACAAATAGGAACAATTATTAAATTACCTATTACTGTTGCAATAGCAGCACCTCTAATATCCATTTTAAATCCAAGTACAAATAAACCAGTTAAAATAATATTAACAACGATAGAAATCGTATTTACAATAACTGGCGATAACGTATCACCTTCAGCTTGTCTAGATGCTTGATAAGCATAAAAAATAAACAATCCAATCATTTCAAAAGATCTTATTCTCAAATATAAAACTGAATACTGATGATCATAACTACCTGGAGTAGCATTCATCAATTTCATTATTAATGGAGCAGCAAAATATAAAATAACATTAAAAACAATACCAAGCATTATACACAATACTAATAATTGACCACTAACTTTTTTAGCCTTCTCTTCTTTTTTCGCTCCTATATATTGACTCATTATCGCAACACCAGCAATCATAAACCCCATCGCAAGTGCTTGGAAAATTGAAAAAACCGGTCCTGTAAAAGATATCGCACTTCTTTGAGCACTTAAAACAGCTTCACCATTAACTAAACCAGATACATCCATTTTACCAATAAAAAACATATCAACCATATCATGTAAAGACTTTATTATATTACATATCATAATTGGTAAAGCTAGTTTAAATATAGTTTTAAATAAATTCTTTTCCTTTAGTATTAAATCACTTTTATTAGCCATTATCATCACCTTTTTTAATTATACCACTTTTGATTTTTTTTTAATAACTAAATGCTTATTAACATTTAAATTGTATAAAATATCTTTTTATGATAAAATATTCTTATAAAATATGAAAGTAGGTTAAATTATGAGTCAAATCGAACAACCAAAATTAAAATTAAACTATAAAAACACATTTTTAATGGGACTAGCATTCTTTGTAATATTAATGTTATGGCAATTATATAACCATTACTGTCCTTTATTTTTAAGCGAATTACTAGAAAAGCAAACAGGACAATCAAACGAACTATTAGTCGGTTGCATAATGGCAGTAGATAACCTTTTTGCAATCTTCTTATTACCAATATTTGGTACTTTATCTGACAAAACAAACACAAAATGGGGTAAAAGAATGCCTTACATTTTACTTGGTATGTTATGCTCAGCAATCGTATTCCCTCTTATCGCAGTCCTTTACTACATTGGTAGTTTAGTAGGCGTTATTCTTGTTATGTTATTAATTTTAGTAATAATGAATATTTACCGTAACCCAGCTGTTGCGTTGATGCCGGATTTAACACCAAAACCACTTAGATCAAAAGCTAATGGTATTATTAACTTAGTTGGTTACATTGGTGCTGTATGTGGTGCCGTTTTAACAATGTTCTTAAAAATTGAAAACGGAAAAGAAAAAGCAATTATTGCTTTCGTTATCGCAAGCGTTCTTATGATAGTTGCAATGATAACTTTATATTTCACAATTAAAGAAAGAAAAATTGCTGAAAGCGTAAAAGAAGATTTAGAATTAGGTGAAAAATTATCTTCATCAATGGAAAGAATTGAAGATGATAAACCTTTAAGTAAAGCTGATAAGAAAAATGCTATTATTTTATTACTATCTGTCTTATTCTGGTTTATTAGTTTTAATGCTGTTGAAACTTTCAATAGTTTATTCTTCTTTAATCAATTCGGTAATTCAGGTATCGCAAGCACAATTACAATTGTTTTAACATTTAGTTCAATTTTCACTTTCCTATTATCACTTAATTTACCATCAAAAATAGGTCGTAAAAACACTGTAGTAATCGGTTTAGGATGTATTATTCTAGGATTTATCCTAATTCTTACTTTCCTTGCAGCTAATAATATCTTTACTAAAGAAGTTCATGAACTTTATGGTATTACAAATAAAGAAATTTATAAAGAATTTGGGTTTGAAAATATTCAAGAATATATTTCTAAAAACAAACTTTCTTTACCATTCAATTTAATTCCATTATATTTATGTTATGTTTTATGTGGTATCGGATGGGCTTTAATTAACGCAAACTCTTATCCGATGATGGTTGAAATTTCTTCTTCTAAAAACATCGGTAAATTTACAGGATATTATTACACATTCTCAATGTTAGCACAAACTATTACTCCAATGGCAGTAGGTGCATGGATGCACAGTAGTCCTTCAAGTACTAAAGTATTATATATTTATTCTGCTATTACAATGGTTATTGCTGCAATAATATTTGTCTTCTTTAAAGAAAACAGAAAGAATGTAAAACAAAATCTTTCTGGTATTGAAGCATTAGGACAAGAATAAAAAAAGGCTTATTTAAATAAGCCTTTTTTATATTTATTAATAATTTTATAAGTTTCTTCTTTACTTTCAGTAGTAAATACTAACAATATTTTATTAATACCATTATCAATATAATCAAAAATATTATTATAATAATCAATAGCTGTTGGCTCTAAGATTCTATTTTGACAATCATCATTAGTTAAAATATTCATTTCATTATGATATTCATCAACTAATACAAAATCTTGATTTTTCCTACAAAGATTACATTTTTTCTCTTCTTGATTTAAACAAGAACTAATAATACAATAATTTGTAATCATCATATCCCTTTTACCATATGCCATAATACCAATATTACTATTAATATTATTTAAATTCATCATTTTTATTTGGGATAAAGAAAGTTCAGTTGATAGATAAAGATCAAATACGTTTAGATAATTATACATTTTAATTGATTCAGTATTAGAAACATTGCCATATATTGATAAAGTATTATTTTTGCCTATATAATTTAAACTATGAATAATTGAATCTTCATAGTTTTTATTTTCATAACTAATACCGCGATTTAAATATTGATATTTATTAGTTAAATCATTATCAGTATAAACATTAATATTTACATCTTTTAACTCTTCTGCTACTTGATATTGTTCTGAAGTATGAGTAACAATATCTATATGAAGAGTTTTTTTATTAAATGGTTTATTTGTTTCAAATAATTGTAATTCTTGTTTATAATTTGTTTTAATTCTTTCTTGATTTAGTTTTTCTACTGCTTTTCTTCTTAACTCATTAATTTCACTAATTTTTATGTCAATATTATTATCCATATTAACATAACATTTTTCCAAAATATAAGCAGTTGATCCAAGTTTTGATAATTGTTCAATTATTCTTTCTTCTGATATATTATTAGTTTCGCTATTATTTACAATATTTCCTAAAATAACAACTTTATGTTTATCAAAATCTTTGATTGTTAATCTAACAGGTTCTCCTATTTTAATCATTATTTCCATTGTAATATTAATGTTTGATGGAATTTTCTTTAATAAGTTAGTTGTATTTTCAATCAAATTATAATCTTGTGTTTTTAAAACAATTTGATTAACACTTATTTTATTTTTAATTGGTATTTTAACTAAGCTGCCTTCATTTGCAAATTTTACTAGATTGTTTTTAACATACATTTGATTTACATTAAATCCAAAATCAGTATCTTTTATTCTAATACCATCACCATATGATAATTTATCAGATAAACGAATATAAATTTCTTTATCGTTTCTTTTTTCTATTTTACCTATTTCAATACCTTGATGATTTACGTTATTATTATTAACTAGATACTTGTTTTTTTCATTAAACAAATAACCTTTAGTAAATTCACGATTAAAAACTACTTTTATTTGATTATAATCAGCTTTTGATAATTTATATTTTTCTCCTTGGTAATACTTATCTATTGCATATCGATATTTTTTTACAATTGTATAAACATATTCAGGACTTTTCATTCTTCCTTCTATTTTTAATGAAGTAATGTTACTTTTAATAAGTTCCCCAATTCTATCAATTGTCATTAAATCTTTCATTGAAATTAATGATTTAAAACCTGTAATATCTTTATTATTAACTTTTAATGAATATTTCTTTCGACAAGGTTGAGCGCATGTTCCACGGTTTCCACTTCTTTTACCGATAATATAACTCATTAAACAGTTACCAGAATATGCAAAACATAATGCACCATGACAAAAGACTTCAGTTTCAATATTTTTAATAGTTTTAATAACATCAAGACTTGTTTCTCTTGCTAAAACTACTCTTTTTACTCCGAGGTTTGTTAAAATGTTACTTCCATATTCACTAAAAATATTCATTTGTGTAGAAGCATGAATAATAATATTAGGATAATGTTCTCTTATATATTTAACAACTCCTAAATCTTGAACTATTACCGCATCAATATAAATAGTAGATAAAAAATCTAAATATTTTTTTATTTCAGCAAATTCATCTTCAAATACAATTGTATTAATAGTAACATACACTTTTACTCCTCTAATATGAGCAAACTCAACTGCTTCCATTAATTCTTCATTACTAAAGTTACCTGCAAATGCGCGGGCACCAAAGTTTTTACCGCTTAAATATACCGCATCTGCTCCGGCTATAACTGCCATTTTTAATGCATTCATATTACCAGCTGGTGCTAATAATTCTATTTTATTTGACATATAGCCTCCTTTTTAAATAAAATGCTAACTTTTGTTAGCATTTTTATTCTTTTACAATATATAAAATACCAATACAACGAGGTCCACAATGTGTACCAATAACACATCCTGCACTTGTTTCATGTAAATTCTCAACTTTTAAGCTTTGTTTTTCTAATTCATTTCTAATGTAATCAGCATCTGTATGAGCTTCTGCATGAGTAATAAAAACATGAGATTTATCAGCTTTTTCATAATGTTTACTAAATTTTTTAATTAATAAACCTAATGCTTTTTTATAAGTACCTATTGCGATACCAGCAACAGACATTGAACCTTCTCTTACCGCAATCATTGGTTTCATTTTAATAGCAGTTCCTATAAATTTAACTAAACCATTACAACGACCACCCTTATGTAAGAAATCAAGAGTGTTAATTACAAATTGACTCTTTACACGAGGAGCGATATTATTTAATTTTTCAGCAATTTGATGAATATCTAAACCTTGATCACGATATTCACAAGCTTTGATAACTAATAAACCTATACCAGTAGATAGATTTAAACTATCAACTAATTCAATACGGTTTTCATCAAAATCTTCTCTTGCGATATGAGCATTTTGAAAAGTACAAGATAATTTTGAACTAATACCTGTATATAAGATATCATATCCTTCGTTAATATACTTTTCAAATAAATCATGGAATTCAGCAGGTGAAGCTGCTGATGTTGTAGGTAAAACACCTGTTTCAGCTACTTTTTCAAATAATGTTGGTAAATGAATATTTTTACCATCATCATATGTTGAACCATCTTTAAATGTTACATGTAATGGTAAAATTACAACATTATACTTATCAATTAACTCTTGTGATAAATCACAAGTACTATCAGAAATAATAACAACTTTATTCATACCTATTCTCCCATCCATAATGAACCATCTTTACATTCTTCCCTCAATGATTCAATTAAAATATCTCTAAATAAAATTTTAGTACTATCCACATCTTGACCATTAAAATTCAAGAATGGATAAGAAGGATTATCATAAACATAGTCAATTGTCGCAACACGATATGTTTTATTATCCTCAATTTGTTCCCCATTAATAGTTTTATTATATTTATTTACATTATCACTATAAACAAAATCAAAATTAAGTAATCTTTTTACTTGTGAACCAGTTAAAGTAACAGTTTTTAAACAATTTTCAAAAGGCATCATCATAAATATTCGACTAATTGTCACACCTTCCCCTACAGCAATAGGGAATGCAGATGATCTTATACCACCTAAATTGATTGCGGCAAAATCTGCTTCACTATAATCACGTAGTGAATTAGATGCCCATAATGCACCTTTAGCACGATCAATATTAACACCTGCTCTACCTAACACTTCACTAAATAAAGGATCTGTTATTGTTTTTAAATCAGTAACATATGATAAAACAGCTTGATCCTCTAATACTTTATTATCCATTCTTGTACAAGATTGATTAACAGAAGTAATTTTACCACTAATTAAGTCAACATTTAAGCTAATATTTGCTACAAATTCACCATTTGCACCAGCTTGAACAACAGGAACCTTACGGTTATCAGAACTAGTAATCGCAGATGCTTTATAAACATGACTATGTCCATTAATAATTGCATCAATTTGATAATCACCTGTTAAATTTGCAAGAGATTGATTTACATTATCACTTGCATCATGTCCACTTGCAATAACAATATCAACATCATGTTCAGTACGCATTTCTTTAACATATTTTTTAACTACTTCTACAGGATGATAAAATTGATAGTCAGCCACTTGTCCAGCTTGAATATCAGATTCTTGACCATATCCAATATAACCAACAACACCAACTAATAATTCACCTGTATCAATAATAGTATATGGTTCAATATTTTGTGGAATACCATCAGTTGATTTTTGATAAATATTACATCCTAAGAAAGGAAAATCAGCTTCTCCATTAGCAGATAAACCATCTCGATATTTTAAAATAGTATCAATATACCAATCAAATTCATGATTACCAATTGTCATCGCATCAAAATTCATCATATTCATCATTCTAATTACATCTAAGCCACGATTATAATTAGAAATAGCAGTTCCTTGGAACATATCTCCAGCAGATAAAATGATAGCATCTTCTTTATCTACACTTTCTTTTGATTTTAAATAACCAGCCATACGAGCAATCCCATACCTTCCATTTGTAGATTCAATTGCTCCATGAAAGTCAGTTACTGCATAAACATTAATAACATCAGTAGTTGGTTTTTCTTGATTGTTATTGTTATTATTGTTGTTGTTATTGTTATTATTGTTATTATTTCCATTATTAACAGGATCACATCCTATTAAGAAAACAGATAAGCAAATAATAAAAATAAATCCAATTATTTTTTTAAATAAATTCATAAATACCCCTTATTTTAAATAATCATTTTGTTTAAATTGTAATGAATATAGCGAGTAATATTCACCTTTTTGTTCAAGTAATTCTTCATGTGAACCATGTTCAATAATTTTACCATCAGAAATAACAATAATTTCATCAGCATTTTTAATAGTAGATAATCTATGAGCTACAACAATAGTAGTTCTACCTTTACATAATTCATCTAGTGCTTTTTGAATCAATATTTCAGTTGCATTATCTAAAGCAGATGTAGCTTCATCTAATATTAAAATAGATGGATTTTTTAAAAATACCCTCGCAATACTTAATCTTTGTTTTTGTCCACCAGATAATCTTACGCCTCTTTCACCAATTTCAGTTAAAAAGCCATCTGGTAAATCCATAATATAATCATAAATATTCGCTCTTTTTGCAGCTTCAACTACTTCTTCAAAACTAGCATCTAATCTGCCATATAAAATATTATCTAAAATAGTTCCATTAAATAAGAAAACATCTTGTTGAACAATCCCAATATTTTTTCTCAATGAATAGAAAGTAATATCATTAATATTAACTCCATCAACAAGAATTTCTCCTTCTGTTACTTTATAAAAATTAGGTAATAAATGACAAATAGTAGTTTTTCCTCCACCTGAAGGTCCTACTAACGCAACAGTTTTACCTTTTTCAATAGTAAAACTAATATTTTCTAATACCCCTACATCTTCAGTATAAGCAAAAGATACATTTTTAAATTCAATTTGTCCTTCTAATGTTTCAATATCAACTGCATTTTCATTTTCTTTTTCAATTGGTTCATCTAAAATCTCTAAGAATCTTGTAAAACCAGTTACACCATTTTGATATTGTTCAACAAAGTTAATTAATGTCATAACAGGACTAATAAATAATCCTATTGATGTAATAAAAGTTGTATAGTCAGCAGTATCAAATCCACCTTCTTCTCCTATTCTATACATTATTAATCCACCCGCTATTAAGCAAATAACATTAAAAATATCAGTTATAAAACTAGTTGAAGAAGAAAATTGTCCCATTGCTTTATAAGCTTTAGATCTTGCTGTAACATAAGCAGTATTACCAACTTCAAACTTTTCAGTTTCTTTTGCAGCATTATTAAACGCCTTAGTTACTCTAATACCAGAAATACTACTTTCTAATTGTCCATTAATAACAGCAATACTTTTTCTACTTTCAGTAAAAGCTTCTCTCATTTTCTTTCTCATTATTAACGCAACAATAATTAATAATGGTACACAAGCAAAAACAATTAAAGTTAATTGTAAATTAATAGTACATAAATAAATGAAAGATCCTATTACCATTACACCACAAATAAAGAAATTTTCTGGTCCGTGATGAGCTAATTCAGAAACATCCATTAAGTCATTAGTCATTCTAGACATAATTTTACCTGTTTCATGATTATCATAATAACTATAAGGAAGTTTTTGAAGTTTAATAAACAAATCTCTTCTCATTTGAGCTTGCATTTTAACCCCAATCACATGTCCATAATATTGTACGAAGAATCTTAATAACATTCTAACAAAATATAATGTAAATAAAATCACACCAAACAAAATAATATCTTGATATTTATTATTTGGAATTAATTCTTTTAACATATGTCTTGTCAACATTGGATAAATTAAACCAATCACAGATATTAAAAATGATGCAAGTAAATCAAGAGCTAACATTTTACGATGTGGTTTATAATAAGCTATAAATCTTTTTAACATTTTAATCACCTATTTACTAATTATATCATAATTTCTTTTTTTTCGCCATCATTTTGTTTCTATACTTAATAATTTTACATTTTTTCAAAAAAAGTGTATAATATACCTCGTTGAGGTGAATTATGAAAACAGAAAAACTAAAAGGAAATATATTTTTATTAGTAACTGCCATTATATGGGGCGGTGGTTTTATCTTTCAAACACACGCAAGTAAAGTATTACCTGCTTTTTCATTCAATACCATAAGAATGTTAGTTTCAACTTTAACCTTTATAATATGTTATTTTCTAACAAAGAAAATATCTTTTTTAAATACTACTAATAATGATAAAAAATGTTTAATATTTGGTATTATTACTGGTATTACAGTTTTCTTAGGCTTCTTCTGTCAACAAACAGCCATTACTCATATCACAGCTGCTAAATCAGGTTTTTTAACTTCTACACAAGTTATTTTTGTTCCTATTCTTGCAATTTTCATAAAGAAAAAAGCTAAACCTCAAGTATGGATTGCAACACTAATAGCATTCATCGGTTTTTATATTATGAGTATGACAGAAAAATATGTTCCATCAATATGGGATATTATAACAATCCTTGGAGCAGTCTTCTTCTCAATTAATGTTTTAATATTAGATCATGTTAAAAATGATGTAAATTTATTTAAATTCGGTTTTGTCTTTTCATTAACAGCCGGAATTTTATCATTTATATTTTCATTAATATTTGATACTGTTACAACTGAAGGAATACTTGAATCAATCATTCCTGCTTTATATTTAGGTATTGTATCTGGCGCTGTTGCAACAGTATGTGAAATATTAGGCCACAGATACAATCCAAATCCAACAGTTGCTACTTTAATATTAAGTTTAGAATCTGTTTTTGCCCTTATATTTGGTTTTATATTCTTATCTCAAATGGTAACTTTACAAGAAGGAATAGGATGTATCATTGTTTCTATCGCAGTTATCTTAAGTCAAATAGATTTTAAACAATTAAAATTAAATAAAAAATAAATAATCGTATATAATACGGTTATTTATCATAATATTTGCAAAAATATCATTTTTATTATATAATATTAAAGCAAATATTTGATGCACCCTTAGCTCAGCTGGCAGAGCAACTGACTCTTAATCAGTGGGTCCAGGGTTCGAATCCCTGAGGGTGTACCATTTCCTGAAATCTATAGGTCTTCTGAAAAAGAGGATCTTTTTTTTATTTTTATTGGGTATTTAGTTTTTGTTCAATTAAAGGAATTTGAATAAAGGTTATTTTAGAGGTGTTGGAAAAATAGTCGGTTGATGGGGTTTGAACCTATAAATGTAGCAATAATTAAAAACTTAACTTTTAGTTAATATTAGTCAGTAAGTAGAATATAAAGACAGTATGCTTGCTGACTTTTTTAGTAAAAATTTTTTAAAAGTTAGTTAAAAAAACTTGCATAATGTATATCAAATGTGATACAATAATAGTGTGAGGTGTTTAAAATGAATAAATCAATAAACAAAACTGAATTGATTCACATTAGAATAGAACCCGAGGTAAAAGTTCAGTCAGAAAACATTTTTAAAAGATTAGGTGTTAATACTTCTTATGCAGTATCAATGTTTTTAAATCAGGTTATATTAAGAGGAGGTTTTCCCTTTGAGATAGAACTACCTAAAAATAATAACGAAGAATACACTAATCTTGCCATGATCATAGAATCAACCGCTGGAAATGGAAAAGTAAGTGAAAAAAATAAAAATATTTTGAATTTATATTCAAGTGGTCAAATTGATTATGAAACAGCTGTATTTGCGATAAAAAGGAACTTTATAAATGAGTAAAGATCCATATTTTTATGATGATACAAACGTACTTAAGAATCTTGCAAATATTAAAGAACAACATAAATTGGATGATTATGAAACTACAATGGTTAATTTAGGCATAATCAAATTATTAAAATCAGATATCGAAATAGTTAAAGTTAATGATATATTTTTGATACATAAAATTTTATTTGAAAATGTATATGAGTGGGCAGGAGAGAAAAGAGTAATAAATATTTTTAAAACTGAACCAATCCTAAATGGGTTATCAGTCACATATTCGGATTATAACAAAATCAATGATGATTTAGCTAAAATACAAAAAGATATTAATTCTACTGAGTGGAAAGTCTTATCAAAAAACGAAATGATTAATAAGATTGTTAAAATAATATCATCAATTTGGCAGGTTCATTCTTTTAGAGAAGGAAATACAAGGGTTGTTACTTTATTTTTATATTACTTCTTAAAAAAATTAGGGTTTAAGGTTAATAGGGAGTTTATTGACAAGCATGCGAAATATTTCAGAAATGCACTTGTGTTAGCTTCAATTGGTGAATATAGTGAATATAATCACCTAGAAGAAATATTAAAAGACTCGATTAGTTTTAAAATTGTTGATGATGAATTAAATATTAAATATCAAACAATAAAGGGATACAATTTAGATAAATATGAATATAACTATCATTCATCAAAGAAGGATGATTAAACAAGTGACTTATAGTCCACACACCATATGAAATGATAGATATCGTAGTAGTTAGACATTAGAAAAGTGAACTATAGTTCACTTTATCTATAAGTCATTAATATGAATCATTGATTCATAATGCTTGTTGTTCAAATATAAGGTTTTAAGACCCATTTAAAAGATTTTGTTCCATATTTGGAGCAATTTTTTTATTTTATAGAGATATTTGAGTTTTCGTTGATCTCATGGGATTTGAATGTAGGGTATTTTAAGAGAGTTGGAAAAGTAGTCGATTGATGGGATTTGAACTAATTAATAATAAATAATTGAAGTATAAAAATTATTATTTATAAAATCCAAATTTCTACTTTTTTTATCAAAAATATCCATAAAACGTTGTTATTCTTTCAAATAATATAAAATATGAATCTAATAAGCGCGATTATATTAATCGGATTCAAAAATCCACTAATTTGAACGCAATTATACTTGACAAGCGGTTTTATAAATGATATAATAGTCTGAGAGAGGTGTTTTTATGAGTTATAAATCATTATATAAATTGTATGTTATGAATGATATTTCCACTTTTAATGATATCTATATAAAGAAATTTAATTCTAGTGCCACAATTAAGTTTGATTTATTAATTAAAGACAATCAATCTTTTTTTACTCATGATACCGAAATTATGTCAATCGCGGCTAAAATTAATACTCTTAACTATAGATTAAATGAAATATTTGAGAGTTTGCCTGACATTGCTAAGGATCAGTATATGAGAAAATCATTAATCGATGAAATACATTATACTAATCAAATTGAAGGTGTTATATCTACGCGTAAAGATATAAACGATTTAATAACTGAAATTGAGAAAAAAACTACTACCCGCAATCGCTTGGAAGGTATTGTTAAAAAGTATCTAATGCTAACTAATGAAAAAATTAATTTTCTTGATTCAAAAGACATTAGAAAATTATATGATGAAATGTTATACAACGAAATAAAAAGTGAAGATGAGAAAAATTTACCTGATGGCGAAATATTCAGAAAAGATTTAGTACATGTTTATAAATCAGGAGAAAAAATTGTTCATAATGGATTAATGCCAGAATCTAAAATAATAGATTATATGAATAAAGCATTAAACATATTAAACTCTGATTCCATTGATGTTTTAATTAGAATTTCAATATTTCATTATTTTTTAGGGTATATTCATCCATTCTACGATGGTAATGGTAGAATTAATCGTTTCATTTCAAGTTATATCTTATCAAAGTATTTTAACAAAGTTGTAGGTTTTAGATTAAGTATGACAATTAAAGAAAATCTTTCACAATATTTAGACGCATTTGAGCATACTAATGATGTAAGAAATAAAGGTGATGTGTCAACTTTTGTTTATGAATTTTTAGATATTATTTATAAATCATTCCAAAAAACAGAATTATATGCACTTGAAAAAATGCAACAGTTCAATAAATATAAGAAAAAAATTGATAACGTATCAAAGCTATATGAATCGAATAAAAATAAAAAGGATATTACTAATTTGTTACTTATATTAATTCAATGTAGTATTTTTGGCGATTTTGGATTAAATAAAACTAAACTTATTAAACTTTTAGAAAAAGGCAGTACCAAAATTTCAGAATATTTAGCTGTTTTGAAACAACTTAATTTGTGCTTAGATATACAAAGTGGAAAAAATCACTATTTTAAATGTAATTTAGAGGAATTAGATTTATATGAATAGACTGGGAATTTTTATAATTCTCAGTCTTTATATTTATTATATAATACTTATCGTCACACACACCTATTAAAAAGATAGATATCGTAGCAGTTAGGCAGTTTTGAAATTTACAGGTCTTAAAAAGACCTGTTTTTTATTGATTTTCAAACTTCTCCTATAAAGAGACAAAGTTCTAGTGCATTCTTCTTCTATTAATGTTATAATTATAGTGTAATTCAAAAGGAGGATTCTTATGAAAAAAATTATTTCTTTATGTTTAATACTAATATTTTCTATATCCTTAACTAGCTGTAATAAAACTGATCAGTTTTTTACTGAACAACAACTAAATAAATATTATTTAAGCGGATTAACTGCTCCTGAAAACTCGTCTAATTATTATAATAAGAGTAATAATTTAATGTTAACTTGTTATATGAATGTTAATAATGATGATGATGTAAGAAATTTTGTTGAAAATTTATTACAAAAATTAGATAATAATGACTTATATGAGTTTTATGGTTATACTAAAAATGATGATACGTATAAAAAACACCGAAACATTTATTTATCAAAATCGATTGATGATTATTTAGTAAATAGTTATAATTATTCTTCTAACAGTGTTTCATTTAATAGTTATGATATTTATTTTCAATCAAAAGAAAATAAAAAAAGAATTATTAATGTAACAATTACTTCTTATACTGAACAACAAACTAATTATTTACGAGGTTATAATTTGTACATAAGTATTATAGAAAGAAATGCTGCTAATTATTTTATTATCAATATTAACGAATAAAAAAGGTCTTCATACAAAAGTATGAAGACTTTTCTTATAACTTATTCTTCCGAGGGACAAGTCATGATGAATAATTCAGTATTTTCATCAATGACTATCCTTTCTTCTTTATCTATGTCATTACATAAGTAATAAGCATCTGAATTATCTTTCTTATTTCTTATTGCAAACAACATCATTGTTTGATTTGAAGAATAATAGAATGATTGAATCAATTCCGCTTTAGAATTAAATACAAGCGGTTTAGAAATATCTAATAATTCAGCACTATCATAAATCTCTACGTCAACACTTCCATCATTTTCATCAGTATCAGGAGTGATAACATCTTGATAGAATTTAACTGCATTTTCATGTGTTAATAATTGAATCATATAAAGAGATATAATTTTATTGGTAACAATAACTTTAGTAATACCTAAGTTATTCAAACTTTGAATATTATTAGGATTTGAAATCTCAATACTAATTTCTACATCTTCGTCTAATTTATGTGATAATTTAAGTGAAAGAAGGGTCATATAAATATTAGAATCTTGTTCTGCTGCTTCTAATTTTTTATCACTTAATAATAATAACTTACGTTTTCCTTGTGTATTGTTAATATCACTTACTATTTTAGATAAATCATCCGAAAAACGATAAGTTTTAATATTTATTTTATTTTTAGAATTTTCTTCGTATTCTTTAAATTCTTGAACTAAGAATTTTAATCCTTGATTTTCACCAATGATAAAAACAGTAAAAGATTTATCTAATATTGATCTTCTAAATGGAATTTTACGATCAATAACTTTTCTTTCTTGACGTTTATGGTTACATGTAGAATCCTCACCTAATACATATAAGTGATCTGCTTCTTTTTGACCATTTTCATCTATTTCATTATCGTCGTCATAGTTTGCCATAGGAATACAGTTATCATACCATTCTAAAGCTTCTGATAATCTCATCGGTTCAATATCGTAAAACTCAACTCCGTCATATCCTAATAATTCATGGAACACATAAAAATATTGTTGATTAATAATTGATTTACCAACGATATGGCCTGTAACAACATTACTTGAGAAAACAGACACTTGATTTGAAGATATTGAAGAGTCTTTAAATAATGCTTCTATTTTTTCTTTCATTTGTTGCGTTGTTACTTCAACAACTATATTAGTATTTTGAACTAAATGAATTATTGACATTAATAGTTTAAATGTATTTAAATCAGCTGCATTTTCTTCATTTTCATTATCTTGGACTAATAAAATACCAATTGATTTTGCGTCGGCAATTGAAACATCAGTTAAGTGTTTTGCGTTACCCGGTTCACCATTTTTAATAATAATATTAATATCTTTAATTTTACGATTATTTAATGTGAATAAGTTTTGGATTTCACTATCTATTTCATCACGATCTTTATCTGATAAAATAACAACCGTTTTTTTACCATCCATAAATGACATATCATAAATAATATTTGCACCTAGTGATGACCAACCTAATAGTACATAGTGATTTTTTAATTTTAATGTTCCACGATGGTTCATTGCTTTATCAAATAAATTTTCAAGTACATTTGTCATAAAACCAATTAACGCACCAGAAAAAATTACCATTTGTAATAATATCATAATTGATTTTAAAACTAATTCGATTACATCTTTTGTTTCATAAATTCCATCCGCAGCCAATGTCAATATAAAACATGTTTTTAGTTCATTAATAAAAGATTCACCAGAAGTTAAAGAAAGAATTCCAGTAAATAAAAATATTATAGCTATATTAGCCAAAATTAAACCTACCGCAAGACTTAAATGCGGATGTAAATACCAAAATACTCTACCATTTGATTTTTTTCTTTGTTTCATATTATTCTCCTTAAAATTATGTCTAAATTATATCGTATTTTGTCGATTTTAACAAGTAATGTAAAAATTATTTGCTTTTTTATTTTATTTTTCTTAATGATTATTTCCTAATAATAATTCATATGCTTCTCGGTTATTATCAACAGAATCATTAATTAATAATTTTATTTTTCCAATATTTTTAAAATTAAATGATTCTAATAATTTACGCATTTTAATATTTTCTATCTTTGTATCTGTTCTTATTGTATAAATATTTTGATCTTTTGTATATTGAATTGAATGTTTAATTAATTCTTTTGCAATACCAGTATGATAATATTCTTTTTTCACAGCTAAACGGTGAATTACTGTATAAGGATCATCATTTGACCAAGATCCGTTATATACTTTTAAATAAGCTTCTTCTTTTTCTTTGCTAATTGTAATGCAACCTTTAATAATATTATTTTCTTCATATATGAACAGTTGATTTAATGATATATCATATATTATTTCTTGTTCATTTGGATATCCATTTGAATCTTGCCACTGATCTGATCCAGCTTCTTTTAGTAATTTTTTAGCATCTAAGAATATTAAATTTATTTGATTAACATCTTTTTCTTCTGCAAGTCTTATCATTTTCACACCTTCTTTGCAAATATTATATCATATTTTTATTTTTTAAAGCAATTCGATTTAATTTTACATTTAAACTATGTTATAATTATTCTATCATTATAGTAAAAGGAGATTCAAGATGTACGCAAAAAATGCATGGAAAAAATATTCTAATGAACAATTAGAAGAATTAATGAAATTTAATGAAGATTATAAAGAGTTTTTAACTGCTTCTAAAACAGAAAGAGAATGTGTTAAAGCTTCTATTAAACTTGCAGAAGCAAATGGATTTAAAGAATTATCAACTTTTAAATCTTTAAAAAAAGGTGATAAAGTTTATGTTACTAATAAAGGCAAAAACTTTGCTGCTTTCGTTATCGGTGAAAAGCCAATTGAAGCTGGTTTAAGAGTTTTAGGTGCTCATATTGATTCACCTAGACTTGATGTTAAACAAAATCCTTTATATGAAAGTCAAGGTTTTGCATTATTAGATACACACTATTATGGTGGGATTAAAAAATATCAATGGGTAACTATTCCTCTTGCAATATACGGTGTTGTATGTAAAAAAGATGGTTCTATTGTTGATATTCAAATAGGTGATGATGAAAATGATCCAGTTGTTGGTATTAGTGATTTATTAATTCACTTATCTGGTGATCAATTACAAAAACCAGCTGCAAAAGTTATTGAAGGTGAAGCTTTAGATGTAACTTTAGGTAGTATGCCTTTACAAGGTGAAGAAAGAAATAGTGTAAAAGCTAATATTTTAAAATTATTAAACGATAAATACGGTATTGAGGAAGAAGATTTCTTAAGTGCTGAACTTGAAATTGTTCCTGCTGGTAAAACCAGAGACTATGGTCTAGATCGTAGTATGGTTGCTGGTTATGGACATGATGATAGAGTATGTGCTTATACTTCTTTAAGAGCTGTTTTAGATACTCCAGCTTGTGAATACACTACTTGTGCTATTTTAGTTGATAAGGAAGAAGTTGGATCTATTGGTGCAACAGGTGCACAATCAATGTTCTTTGAAAACGTAATTGCTGAATTAATTAATTTAACTGATGAATATTCAGGATTAAAAGTGCGTCATGCATTAGAAAATACTAAGATGTTATCAAGTGATGTATCTGCCGGATTTGATCCTTTATTCCCTGGTGTTAATGAATCTAAAAACTCTGCTTATTTAGGAAACGGTATTTGTTTCAATAAATATACAGGTTCTAGAGGCAAGAGTGGATGTAATGATGCAATGCCTGAATATTTTGCAGAAATAAGAAAAGTAATGGATGAAAATGATATTAATTTCCAAACTGCAGAAATTGGTCGTGTTGACCAAGGTGGAGGCGGTACTATCGCTTATATTTTAGGTAACTATAATATGAATGTTATTGATGCTGGTATTGCAGTATTAAATATGCATTCTCCAATGGAAATTGTATCAAAAGCGGACGTTTTTGAAGGTTATAAAGCTTATAAGGCGTTCATTTCTAAACTATAATTAGACCGATTTAATCGGTCTTTTTTTTATTTTCATTACATTTGTAATTTTTGGTTTATTTAGTTTGATATTCTAACAATAAATGACTTGCAAAAATCTAAGTAATTTGGTATAATATGTACTGAGCGGACTATAAGGTTTTCATTATAGTCGAAATATAAATTTTAGGAGGTTAATAATGGCTCATTTAAGTGCAACTGCTGTAAAGCAAATAGAAGAAATTATCGCAAGATATGAAAATGAGAAAACACCATTAATGATGATTCTTAGTGACATTCAACATGAATATGGTTATATTCCACTTGAAGTTCAAGAATTAATTTCAGAAAAAACAGGTATTCCTGTTGCAGAAATCTACGGTGTTGTTACTTTTTATTCTTTCTTCTCTTTAGAACCAAAAGGAAAGTACGTTATTGGTGTATGTTTAGGTACTGCTTGTTATGTTAAAGGCTCTCAACAAGTTATTGACAAATTCTCAGAAATCTTAAACATTAAACCTGGTGAAACTTCTGCTGATGGTTTATTTACTTTAGATGCTTTACGTTGTATTGGTGCATGCGGTATCGCCCCTGCTATCACTATTAACGGAAAAGTTTATCCTAAAGTTTCTGTAGGAGATGTTCCTGGAATTGTTAAAGAATATCGCGAAATGGGTGGTGAAAACTAATGATTAGAACTGAACAAGAATTATTAAAAGTTTCTCAAGAATGTACTGAAACTGTTAATCAAAAATTCAAAGGTGGAAATGGTAAACGTAGTATTATCATTTGTGCTGGTACAGGTTGTTTATCAAGTGATTCAGCTGCTATTTTAGCAGAATTCCAAAAACAAATTGAAGAAAGAGGATTACAAGACAAAATTACTGTTAATAAAGTAGGATGTTTTGGTTTCTGTTCTCAAGGTCCTTTCGTTAGAATTTTCCCTGAAGATACATTATACCGTGGTGTTTCAGTTAAAGATGTTACTGAAATTATCGAATCTGATTTATTAAATAATCAAGTAGTTGAAAGATTACTTTATGTTGATCCAATCACTAAAGCTAAAATCCAAAAACAAGAAGAGATTACTTTCTATAAAAAACAAGTACGTTTAGCTCTTCATGGTTGTGGTGAAATTAACCCAGAAGATATTAACGAAGCATTAGGTTATGGTGCTTTCTTAGGTTTAGCTAGAGCTTTAAAAATGTCTCGTCAAGAAGTTATTGATGAAGTATTAAAATCTGGCTTACGTGGTAGAGGCGGCGGCGGCTTCCCTACTGGTAGAAAATGGCAATTTGCTTTAAATCAAGATAACGCTGATAAATACGTTGTATGTAACGGTGACGAAGGCGACCCAGGTGCATTTATGGACCGTTCTATCTTAGAAGGTAACCCTCTTGCAGTTATCGAAGGTATGGCTATCGCTGGTTATGCAATCGGTGCTGAAAATGGTTATTTCTATGTTCGTGCTGAGTATCCTATCGCTGTTGATAGATTAAGAATTGCAATCAAAAAAGCAACTGAAATTGGTTTATTAGGTGAAAATATTTTAGGTACTGGATTTAACTTCAATGTTCATATCCGTTTAGGTGCCGGTGCGTTCGTTTGTGGTGAAGAAACTGCTCTTCTTAACTCAATCGAAGGTAAACGTGGTATGCCACGTCCAAGACCTCCATTCCCTGCTGTAAAAGGTTTATGGGGCAAACCATCAATTATTAACAACGTTGAAACTCTTGCATGTGTTCCTTTCATTTTAAGAGAAGGTGCAGATCATTTCTCAAGCTTAGGTACTGAAAAATCTAAAGGTACTAAAGTATTCGCATTAGGTGGAAAAGTTAATAACGTTGGTCTAGTTGAAGTTCCTATGGGTACTACTCTTCGTGAATTAATTTACGATATTGGTGGTGGTATTCCTGGAGGTAAGAAATTTAAAGCTATCCAAACTGGTGGTCCATCAGGTGGATGTTTAACAGAAAAAGACTTAGATACTCCTATCGATTACGATAACTTAGTTGCTCTTGACTCTATGATGGGTTCAGGTGGTGCTATCGTTATGGATGAAGATAACTGTATGGTTGACGTTGCTAAATTCTATATGGAATTTATTTGTGATGAATCATGTGGTAAATGTTCTCCTTGTCGTATCGGTACTAAACGTATGTTAGAAATCTTAGAAAAGATTACTAAAGGTCAAGGTACTTTACAAGATTTAGAAGATTTAGAAGAATTAGCTGCTTCTGTTAAAGCTAACTCACTATGTGGTTTAGGTCAAACAGCTGCTAACCCTATCGTTTCTACAATGAAACAATTTAGAGAAGAATACATTGCTCATATCGTTGATAAGAAATGTCCAGCTAAGATCTGTAAAGATTTAATGGAATACTATATTGAACCAGATAAATGTAAGAAATGTTCTAAATGCGCACGTGCTTGTCCAGTTGGCGCAATCACTGGTGTTGTTGGTAAAGAACCATATGTTATCGATCAATCTAAATGTATTAAATGTGGTATGTGTATTTCATCATGTCCATTTGGTGCAATCATAAAGAGATAATGGAGGAGACTGAAAATGGCAAAAATTAATATTAAAATTGAAGGTCAAAGTTATCAAGTTGAAGAAGGTTTAACTATATTAGAAGCTGCAAGATTATGTGGATATGAAATTCCTAGTCTTTGTGCTTTTGATAAAGGTCAATGTAGCCTAGCTTCTTGTCGTGTATGTTTAGTTGAAGCTACAGGTGCTAGAGGTTTAGTTGCTTCTTGTGTTTATCCTGTTGCTGAAGGAATGGAAATTAAAATTTCTTCTCCAAAAGCTGTTGAAGCTCGTAGAGTAAGTGTTGAATTATTATTATCTAACCACTCTAAAGATTGTCAACAATGTGAAAAGAACGGTAATTGTGAATTATTACACGTTGCAAAAATCACAGGTGCTAGAGAAAATAAATTTACAGGTGCCAAAACACCTACTACTATCGATCAATTAACTCCATCAATCGTTAGAGATACTTCTAAATGTATCCTTTGCGGACGTTGCGTAGCTGCATGTAATGCTGCTCACGGAACAGGTATCCTAGGATTTGAAAACCGTGGATTTAATACAATCGTTGCTCCAGCTGAAAACAGAAGCTTCGCAGATAGTCCATGTATCCAATGTGGTCAATGCGTTAACGTATGTCCTACAGGCGCATTAATGGAAAAATCTGAAATTTCAAAAATCGATGAAGCTAAAAAAGCAGGTAAATACTTAGTTGTTCAAACTGCTCCAGCAGTTAGAGCTGCTTTAGGCGAAGAATTCGGTTACAAAATCGGTACTCCAGTAACTGGTAAAATGGTAGCTGCTTTACGTAGACTTGGCTTTGATAAAGTATATGATACAAACTTTGCAGCTGACTTAACTATTATGGAAGAAGCAACTGAATTATTAGGTCGTATCCAAAATAATGGTGTACTTCCAATGATTACTTCTTGTTCTCCTGGTTGGGTTAACTATGCAGAATATTATTATGGAGATTTATTAGATCACTTATCTTCTTGTAAATCACCTCACCAAATGCAAGGTGCAATTATTAAATCATACTTTGCAGAACAAAAAGGAATTGATCCTAAAAATATTTATGTAGTATCAATTATGCCTTGTACTGCTAAAAAATATGAAAAAGAACGTCCTGAAATGGAAAATAATGGTTTAAGAGATGTTGATGCTGTATTAACTACAAGAGAATTAGCTAAACTAATCAAACGTAGTGGTATTAACTTCACTAAACTTCCTGATGAAGAATTCGACCAAGACTTAATGGGTGAATACACAGGTGCTGGTGTTATCTTCGGTACTACTGGTGGTGTAATGGAAGCTGCTCTTAGAACTGCTTACTTTGTATTAACAGGCAAAGAACATGAAGCAATCAAATTTGATGCTGTTCGTGGTATGAAAGGTCTTAAAGAAGCTACAATCGATATCAACGGTACAGAATTAAAAGTTGCAGTTGCTTCTGGCATGAGAAATGCAAAAGTTTTATTAGATCAAATTAAAGAAGGAACTTCTCCTTATACATTCATTGAAATCATGGGATGTCCTGGCGGATGTATTAACGGTGGTGGTCAACCATTTGTTAAACCATCAATGTTACCAAATGAAGAGTTAAATATTCGCGAAACTTATCGTGAAAAACGTGCTCAAGCTTTATATTCTGAAGACGAAAGACAAGCATTACGTCAATCTCATAACAATACACAAGTTAAAGCATTATATGACAACTTCTTAGGTAAACCAAACTCTCATAAAGCTCATGAATTATTACATACTCATTATCAAGGAAGAGTTAAATTCCCTAAAAAGAACTAATTAAATAAAAAAGGTGTAATTAAACAAATGTTTAATTACACCTTTTTATTTTACTTCATACACATATCCAACATTGGACTCAAAGTATTGTTCCTTTGGATTTAAAGATTCTGAATAAAATCTTCTTCTTAAATAAAACTTAAGATTCTTAATAATTTCAACTCTAACTTTTTCTGATAAAACATTGTCAATTTCATCATTAAACTTAATTAGAATTTGAAAATAACATCCTTCACCACTAGAAATTTTGTAATTAAAAATTACTGTTTTATTTTCTTCATCTACTTCTAGAGTAGGAGTAGGATCACTTTTTACATATTCAATTAACCAATAATATCCAATATTGTCATAATTTGCATCAGATAACACAAGAACGCTAAATCGATCTTGCCTATCTTTATATAACGTTTCAAAATGAGCTTTTCCATGACTAAAAGATCTAAGAACTTCAAAAACAGCTTCATCAGATACAATATCAGTTTCTAATAAGTCTTCAGCAAAAAATTTGTAATATTCTAATTCTAATAATTCACTATTTTCTATATTACTTGTGAAAAAAGGAAGATCTAGATTTTCAAAATATTTTACCATAAACTCATCTAATTCTTCATTAGATTCAAACTTTTTCTCATAAATAAAACTAGTATCTAATTTATTACCACAATTATCACGTGGCCTAGGTGGTAACCCAAGAATTAATCCTGACAAAAATAAAGCTATTAAAATGTTTTTCATCCTTGTCCTCCTAATAAAAATATTATACTATATAAATAGTATAATATTTTTTTATTTATATCAACATAAATACATTTATTTCCTTATTTTATTAACCTCTCCGGCTAACAAATCAATTTCTTCTCCACTATCAAGTATTACTTTAATTGAGCCATCTTCATTAACATTTTGAACAATTCCTGTTAATTTATCATTATTATAGTAAAAACTTACCTTTTGATTATTTAAATATGAATATTTATTAATATAGTCAGTAACTTTAATAGACCCTTCATTAAAAACGCGAAATTCAGCCTTAAATAGGCTTAAAAATTCATTTAATAATTTATGAAGATCTATTTCTTCATTAATTTCGTTTTTTATAGAAGTAGCATTTAAATTATTAAACTCTACTTGATTAACATTAATACCTATTCCAATAATAAAGTAAGGGTTTTCTGTTAAAATACCTTCTACTAAAATACCACATATTTTTAAATCATTTACCATAATATCATTTGGCCATTTAATTAAACTATTAATATTATATTTTTTTAGTAACTTATGAACTAAATAACCAATAAATAAAGTTATATCACTTCTAACTTCTTCTTTTATTAAAATAGAAAAAGTTAGATTTTTATTTTCTTCACTTTCCCATATATGAGAAACTCGGCCAATGCCGGAAGTTTGTTTATCACAAACAACAACGTCCATATGACCGAGTTCATTAATATTTCGTTTTATATATTTATTAGTTGAATCTAATTCATTAAAACGAATTATCTTCATAACAATTATCCAATCATAGATAATAAGATACCAGCTGCAATAGCAGAACCAATAACACCTGCTACGTTAGGGCCCATTGCGTGCATAAGAAGGAAATTACTAGGATCTTCTTCTTGTCCAACTTTGTGAACTACACGAGCAGCCATTGGAACAGCAGAAACACCAGCTGCACCAATCATTGGGTTAACTTTACCTTTTGTTAATTTACACATTAATTTACCACCAAGTAAACCAAATACCGCAGCAGTAATAAACGCAAGAATACCAAGGCCGAAAATCATTAATGTTTTAGGTTGTAAGAAAGTAGTACCGATTGCAGTAGCACCTACAGATAAACCTAATAAAATTGTACAAATGTAAAGTAATGCGTTTGAAGCAGTATGAACTAAGTTAGGAACAACACCACTTTCTTTAATTAAATTACCAAACATTAAACATCCAATTAATGGAGTACATGAAGGAATTATAATACAACATACAAGAGTAACAATAATAGGGAATAAAATTCTTTCAATCTTAGAAGCTTGACGAGTTTCTTCCATCTTAATTAATCTTTCTTTCTTAGTAGTCATCATTCTAATAACTGGTGGGAAAATAACTGGAACAAGTGCCATATAAGAATAAGCAGCAAGAGCAATACCAGCTGTTAATTCAGGACTAGCAAGTTTATTAGAAACTAAAATCGCAGTAGGTCCATCAGCACCACCAATAATACCAATACCAGCAGCATCACCAACAGTGAAATCAAACGCTTCAATACCTGTTGCGGCTAAAGCTAAAGCACCTAAGAAAGCACAGAAAATACCAATTTGTGCTGCAGCACCAAGTAACATTGTTTTCTTATTAGAGATAAGTGGTCCAAAATCAGTTGTTGCACCAATACCAATAAAAATTAAACAAGGGTATAACTCACATTCAACACCTAAATGCAAATATCCAAGTAATCCTCTTTTTATAACAGGTACATATTCTTTTATAATGTCACCTGTTTCAGTATTTACTTTAATAATTTCTTGCATTGTTTCAGTATCACTAGTATAAATTTCAGGTAAAATATTAACTAAAATCATCCCAACTGCAATAGGAATTAATAAATATGGTTCAAATCCTTTTTTAATAGCTAAATAAAGGAAAACACATCCTATTACAATCATAATTAAATTCATCCAACCCTCGTCTTTAAAGAAATGAGCAATAGCGGATTCTTGACAAAGATTGACTATTAAATCTCTGAATTTTTCCATAAAATTATCCTAAAATAATTAGTACATCTTTATTAGCTACCATTGTGCCTGCACTAACAACTATTTCTTTAACTACACCTGATTCAGTTGCTACAACTTCATTTTCAAGTTTCATAGCTTCAATAATACAAACAACGTCACCTTTGTTAACAGTTTGACCAACTTTAACTTTAACTTCTAATAATTTGCCACCAATTGGAGCTAAAATACTAGAACCAGCTCCAGTAGATACAGGAGCACTAGCAGGTTTAGATTCTACTTCAATAGAACCACTTTTTTCTTCAACTGCTTCTAATTCAACTTCGTAAACTTTACCATTAACTTTAACTTTATAGATTTTCATATTTTTTATTCTCCTATCTTATCCTATTTGTTTTACTGAAACTACTTTAACATCTTTTTTAGTTTCATTTCTATAATCAATTGTTGCAACTAAAACAGCTGCCATCATATCATCATCAGTAATTTCAACTGATTTTCTTTCAACAACCACAGGTTGTTTTTCTTCTTTCTTTTCCTCTTTTGCAAACTTATTAACTAATTTTGAAATTAAACTAGTAATAATAATAATTAATAATAATACTGTAAATACAATCAAAATAGCTACTAATGAATACAATAAACCCTCAGAAATATTCATTGTAGAATCTTTAGGAACTTTTGTTTCTGATAATAATAAAAATAAATTATTCATAGTACCTCCTATCCTAAATAAACATTAAATTCTTCAACTTCATCCTCTTCTTCTTGAACAGGATTATATTTCTTAGTTAAGAATTCAACAGCTACTTTTTCAAATAAAGCAAGACTTAATACATCTTCATCACTTCTTGCAATATCTTTATATTTTTCTTTTAAACCTTCAAATTCAGGTTCTAATAAATCAGCTGGACGACATGTAATAATTTCATCATCACCAATAATTTTATGTAAAACTTCTTGATTAACTTCAGCAGGAGCTTTACCATATTTACCATGTAAATAATCTTTAATTTCATTAGGAACTAATTTATATCTTTCACCAGTAATAACATTCATAACAGCTTGAGTACCAACCATTTGTGAAAGTGGAGTTACTAGTGGAGGATAACCTAAATCTTTTCTTACTTTAGGCACTTCTCTTAATACTTCATCATACTTATCCATTGCATTTTGAGCTTGTAATTGACTCATTAAGTTAGACAACATTCCACCTGGAACTTGATATTTTAAAATATTAGGATTAACAGATAAAGCTTTAGGATTAAGAGTTCCGCTTGCAAGATATTTATCCTTAATCTTTGTTAAAACCTTAGAAGCACTATTTAATTTAGCACCATCTAACATAGGATCATATTTAGTATTTGCTAAAGCAAAATTAAATGCCTGAGTTGAAGGTTGAGAAGTACCATTTGATAATGGTGATAAAGCTGTGTCAATAATATCACAACCAGCTTCAATAGCCTTCATATAAGTCATTTCACAAATACCACCAGTACAATGTGAATGAAGTTCAAGTGGTAAACTTGTATTAGCTTTTAATTTACTAAATAATTCATACGCAGCTTCTGGTAATAAAACACCAGCCATATCTTTAATACATAAAGAATCAGCACCTAATGCTTCAATTTCCTTTGCAAGTTCAACATAATATTCAACTGTATGAACAGGTGATGTAGTATATGATAATGCTATTTGACAATGACCACCATATTTCTTAGTAGAAATAACAGCTTGTCTTAAATTTCTAATATCATTTAACGCATCAAATACTCTAATAATATCAATACCATTTTCAATTGATTTCTTAACAAACATATCAACAACATCATCTGAATAATGACGATAACCTAAGATATTTTGGCCTCTAAATAACATTTGTAATTTAGTATTAGGACAAATAGCTTTAATTGCTCTTAATCTTTCCCATGGATCTTCATTTAAAAATCTTAAACATGCATCAAAAGTTGCACCGCCCCATACTTCTAATGCATAGTACCCTGCATCAGCAATTTCTTTAACAACAGATAAAACTTCTTCTGTTGTCATACGAGTAGCAAATAATGATTGATGTCCATCTCTTAAACTAGTTTCAACAATTTTAACTCCCATATTGTCTCCTTTTTATATATTTTTTTTATTAAAAAAATTGTCCGCATTTTTTTATATTTTACCATATTTACAATTTTTTTTCAATTTAAATGCGTAATAAAAAAAGAACTATACACATGTATAGTTCTACTGATTATTATTCTTTTTAACAATCTTATATTGACATAATTCAAATAAAAACTCTAAATCATCTAAGATTTGAAAATCATATCTAATAGTATCAGCATCCATTAAATATTTAACTTGTTCTTCTTCACTAAAACTATTAAATATTCTTTCACAATCTTCAAATTGATTTTTAAAAAACTCATTACAATATCCATCAATATCATTTGAAATATTTATATCCTTCACATTGTTCTTAATATAATCTTTGATTCCATCTTTAATAGCCATTACACGACGATGCTTCATTAATCCTTCAAATGTAGTAATGCATCCATGTTTACGACGAACAAGATAATCTTTACCATTATTAACGTCTTCAATTACTTCTTTTTTAGTCGAAGGAATCATTCCCATACATAACATAAAAGCTGTCCATCTCATGTGTTCTTGCATAGCCATATAAGTTCTCTTTGTATCAGGGTATTCTAAACCATGTTGATATATTTTTTTATCGAATATTTTATTTTTTTCATTTGTGTATCTATAAGTGAATTTAACTTTTCTTTCTTCTTCAGTAAAATACTTATTATAAAATTCATCAAAAGAAACTTTTTTATTCTCTGAATCATTTTGATTTGTATTTTTACTTACACTCTCATAATCATCAACATTATCAGGTTTTAATAAATCATATCCTAATAAATTTAATTTAGTTCTAATACTAAGAATTGCAAAAAGATTAGAATTTCTTTCAATTTGTGATTTTGCATACCATGATTTAGTTAAATAATGCTGTTCACGCTTTTGTTTTTGAGCTGTTGTTTTAAGATTATATTTTTTCTTTTCTTCATTATCTAACTTTTCATATTTTGCATTTATTTTTTTCTCAATTTCATAAGCAGCATTTCTTTTTCTTGAAACACTATATAATTCTTGTTTAATTAAACTATTAAAATTAAAAACTATCTTATCAGTTTCACCAAAGAAATAGTATTTTTTCTTATCATTATTTTTCTCATTTTTAACTTCTTCATTATGAGATAAAACAATACCATTAATTTCAACGCTTCCTGTATATTGTTTTTGTTCTTTATAGTTCAATTTTTCTCTTGCATAGTTTTCTTCAACACTAGAATCACTTATACGAACAAAAATATAGGTATTTCCACTAACGTCCCATTCATTAACTTTACTTGTTAACTTTTCAGCAAAGTCAATATTCTCAATTTCATTGCCTATACTAATTATAATATAATTAATATCCTCTTTTTTAGTCTTTTTAACATCTTCTTGTAATTTTGAATAAAATTCTTTACTATTAATATCAGTTTTAGGACGTAGATTAATCTCAGCTGGTTTTACTTTTATTGGTTCATCATAAAATTCATCTTCTCTACCTTTAAAGAAATTAGCTTCATATTCAAATCGATGATATTGATGATTCATATTTTTACCAATATTATCACTATTATTATAAACATAATAATTTACTAATTTATTTTTAACAACTTTTTTATCATTTTCTTTTTCTATTGTTAAAAATTGGTTATTCGCAACACTCGCAAGTAATATTTGTTGATTAGTAGCCCCATATCCAATTAAATATACATTAATATCTACATTATTTTTAAGTGTTCCAGTTTCGTAATCAATATGATCTTCATCCATAAACTTAGTTAATGGATATCTTTCAATAAAATTATAAGCCACATGACGATGACGATTAATATATTTAATACGTCCATCAGTAAGTTTTTCAAATCTTGAAAAAGCCGATTCATTTTCTTCTGTTCCAATTACATAAACAGTTATATTTTTAGACGAAATAGAAATTTCTTTTTGATAAATTTTATTATCTAAATTTTCCTTAAAATCTTCCCCTTGTTTAGTTATATATGAATCGATTTTAGGTTTAAGATCTTCATTAATTTTTCGAATTTCTTCTCTTTTTACTTCTTTAGATAATTTTTTATCTTTTTTAATTTTTATAATTTTTTCATAAGCTCCAACATCAACTATTTTTATTATTTTACTATTGATATTAAAAACATAATTTTCAACAATTTCTTGTTTTCTTTTTTCATCTCTTTCAATGATTTTTGATAATTCATTTGTAATAATTAAATTCTTCTTTTCATCTTTAGTATTGACAATAAAATAGCATTGTTCTGTATTATATTTTCGAAGTAATGAATAAATTGCTTTTCTAACATTAACACTTTGTTCAATATCAGTATCTATAAAAGCAGTACCTAACATCATTAATTCATCATAATTTCCTTTAAAATCATCTACCACAACTACACTATATTTCTTTTTGTTAATTGAATTAATTAATTTTTTAGAATTATCATTATATCCAATAATTACAACATTTTCTTTTTTAAATTTAACACTTACTAATTTAGTAAACTTCCATGCTTGAATATAGAACAATGAACAAACAACTAAAATAGTATTGATAAATACTAAAATAACTAATAAGTAAATAACTATTTTCCACACTTGAGAAGAATTATATAAACCCTCAAAAGTAGCAAAGTCAAACTTTAAAACAGCCCCTTCTACAGTTGATTTTAAAGCTTTTAATAATCCACCAAAAGTAAATGCTTGTTCATCAAATAATCTACCTGCTAAATTCAATGCAAATAAAGCAATGTAAATATACATAAATCTTAATTTTTTATAATCTCTTAAGAAAATTATTAGCTCATTTTTCTTATGTTGAAATAAAGCAACAACACCAGAAAATAAGGAAATCAACATAAATAAAATACAAACAAATAAACAAATAGATATTATAATTTCCATTATTCTCTCTCCTCATTCTTTATCATCGCAACATTCAATGCATCAAAAATAACATTAACATCTTTTAAGTCACTCATTTTAACTAAATTAGAATGTTTCTTTAAAACTTTATTAGTTTTATATCCATATTTAAATCCATTTGAAATATGGAACCTTAACCATCTTTCATGTTCTAATTTACACGCATTATATAATATTTGATAAGCATGTTCTGAATTAAAATCAAGTTCTAAATAATCTTTAAAATAAGATTTATAAACAGATTTAAAATTCATTGCTGATAAACTAGATTTTTTAGACAACATTGGTTCTTCTTTCCAATGTTCTTCAATTTCAACTTTACTAAATCCTTTATTTTCATTATCAGCATATTGATTAATACCCTTTAACACATCATTAATAGTATATTTCTTATTTTCTTTACAAATAGTTTTACATAAAGATTCTAAACTATTAATTTCATGATTTGAATTTAATTTTTTATATTGCATGAAATAACGATAAGAATAATTCTTAGCTTCTTCTGTATTTATAATCTTATCATAAGTATAAAGCTCACTTGCATCACCAAAACAAATTACTGAAAAATCATATTTTTCTTCATATAATTTAATAAAATCCCATTCCAATTGACGAACATTTTGTTCATTTCTAATGTTTACCGCAATAATTTGAAAATTTTGTTTACAATCAGGATTACGGTCATATTCAGAAGAAATATCTCTTATTATCGCATTAGCTAAACGAATATTTAAAATATCATCACCTAACGCAATAACAATTGCATCATAAGATAGAGTTTTATCTTTAGGATCAATTCCTGTTTTTCCATCAATATATTCAAAGAATTCTTGAGATAAACACTTTTCTTTTTTAAATCTAATTAATGGATAAGAATTATATTCTAATGATTTCCCATCTTTATTTTCTACAATTCCATAAATTTCTTTTTCTTTTTCCTTTACTGCATCTCTAACAATATCATCAAAAGATCTTTCAACAGTAATTTCTTCCTTAAGATTTACAAATAAAGGATGAGTTGCAAGAAAAGTACCAGATACACTATCAATATATTCATCTACCGCATTAACAAAGAAAGGTAAAATATTACCATTAATATCAACTTCCGCTGAATATTCAAATAATTTAGATACAACCGCTCTTCCTTTTTCCCCAAATCCAAGAGACAATACTTTATAAATATCTTTTGAATTATCTTTAAATAAGAATAAATTTTCCTTACAAACTAATTCCATTCTCTTTTCAATCAAATCTTTTGCAGCTAAATCAGCTTCATTAATTGGTGTAATTTGTACTTTTGTAAAGAACACATCCCAAACAACACCAAATAATTTAACTAATAATTCATTATCAGAAAATAAACTCATATATTTGCTTTCTAAATTATCTTTAATACCTTGTTCAAAAGCACGAACATTTGTTTCATTCTTTGTTAAAACATAAAAATTAATTGTATTCTTAAAAAACTTTCTAAATAAAGCATAAATTTCAACTTTAACTTTAGAATAATTATCATAATCACCATTAAATTCACAAGCGATTTTTTCCAATTCTTTTCTATCTTTTTCAAGTGCTTTTATTAAAACATTTATCTTATAATCAGTTTCCGCAAACACTGTTTCTGCATTCTTTTGATCATCTGCTACTGATTGTTCATTTAAATCAAAAGCAATCATATGAACATCACTAAACTTATCAATACCTAATGCTTCTAAAACAGTTTTTTCCCTTACACCAGTTTTTGTATTAACAGGATAATAAATATAACCACTAGAAAAAATTGCAGTACATAATGGATTTAAACGGTCAAAAGCACCTATATTACCAGAAAAAATAATAATACATGTTTCTTTTCTTGATAAATAATGTTTATTAATACTATGAGCTAAACTTAACGCATCATCTGTTACTGATGTAAAAATATAGAAATGAGTATCAATCTTTTCTTTAATTTTTCTAGTTTTTGCGTCTTTCATTTCTCTTTTTAAACTAATTAAATTAACAAAATCAACACTAATAGTAAAAGAGAATATTGTTAAAAAGACAGCACCTGACCATAAAGAAGCACCATAATATATTGTTTTTAAGATACTATCTATACCTTCTAAATCTCCACCAATCAATGGTAAACCTTCAAACTGTAATCCACCTATTGCGGAAAACAATGCAGATAATACATTACTAAAAATTCCATCAAAATCCCTCGCATCAGAAATTAAGATAAAAATAACAAACTTTGTTACTGTACTTACTAAAATTGCAATAAGAACAGTCAATCCTTCTGCTAAAAATTTTGTATCATTTTCTTTTTTTAATTTGAAATAATATAAAACCATATAATAGAAACCCATCCCAAAGATTCCTACTATTAATATATCTATTACCGCAACAAGCCAATCTGCCATAATACACCTCTTTTTAATACTTTATAACTAATTATATCATATTTCCTGTATTAAATCAAAATAAATAAAAAGATTCACAACGAATTTATTCGTTGCAAATCTTTTTTTATTCTTGACTATAACCCCATTCTACTGGACACTCTAGAATATTCCATAATTCACCCCATGTTTCAGGTTTAGAATCTGCTTCACAATAAATTGTTAAATCATAGCTGTCCTCAAAAGCACAATTTTCAATACTCGTAACACTCTTTGGAATAAATATACTAGTTAAACCATCACAAAAAAGAAATGTATTTTTTTTAATACTAGTAATTCCGTTTCCTAATACAACTTTTTCTAATTCATCACAACCTTCAAAAACACGTTCTTCTAATGTAGTAACGCTATCAGGAATTATTACAGTTTTTAATCTATCACATCTTTTAAATGCATATTCTTCTATTGTTTTTAAATTAGTTCCAAAAGAAACATTTACTAAATTGCCACAATAACTATAAGCATGATCTTCAATTATTAAAACATTATCCGGAATAACTACATCTGATAAACTAGAACATCCAGAAAAAGCGCTTGACCCTATGCAAGTTACACTGTTTGGGATATCAAAATTAGTTAAACTTGAACAATTCACAAACATTAGAGGTTCAATTTTTTCAAGTGTATTTGGAAATTTTACGCTTTTTAAACCACTACAATCTTTAAAAGCAGCTGCCCAAATGCTTGTTACACTTTCTGGAATAATAATACTTGTTAATCCACTACATCCGGCAAATGCGCCACCTCCTATTCTTGTGACACTGTCAGGAATTTCAATACTTGTTAAATTTGAACAGCTTTCAAATGCATAATTATTAATAGCAGTAATATGATCGGGTATAACAAAACTAGTTAATTTATAACATCCAGAAAATAGACTACTTTCAATAGTTGTAATGCTTTTAGGAAGAGTAATACTAGATATTAAAGTATTCTTAAACGCACCTTCGCCAATACTTGTTACACTTTCTGGAATTTCAATACTTGCTAAATTTGAACAGCTTTCAAATGCATAATCCTTAATAGCAGTAATATGATCTGGTATAACAAAACTAGTTAATTTATGACATGCAGCAAACAGACTACTTTCAATAGTTGTAATACTTTTAGGAAGAGTAATACTAGATATTAAAGTATTTCTAAACGCACCTGCACCAATACTTGTTACACTTTCTGGAATATCAAAATTTGCTATTCGTGTGCTTTTAAAAGCAAAAGAACCAATTTCAGTTAAGTTTTCAGGTAGATTAAGTTTTTCTAATTTTTCACAATCAGAAAATGCTAAAGAACCAATACTTATAACACTGTTAGGAATTTCAATTTCTTTTAAACTTAAACATTTTTCAAAAGTACCTTTTTTTATTTCTTTTAAATTATTTGGAAGAACAAAATTTTCTAATTTTAAACATCTTGCAAACGCATATTCTCCAATACTTTCCACACTATTTGGTAATACTACCTTTGTTAAATACATACAGCCAGCAAATGCCTTATCCGCAACCTTTTTTTGCTTAGTAATAATAATTTCTTTTAATGTATCAGGTACTTCTGGATCATAACCACCTTGAATAGGATCATTGGATCCGCCAAATAAGTATTCTAACATATCTTCATCCGAATCTGCTGTTCTACCAATGAAAGGAACTTCTAATTTAACCAGTTCATTACGTCCACCTAAAATACTTTTACCAATACTTTCAAGACTATTTGGTAGAACAACACTAGTTAAATCTTTGTCTTCAAAAGCCCTATCTTCTACTCTAATAACAGTATAAGTATCCTTTTTTACTTTTATTGTTTCTGGAATTATAACTTCACTTTGATTTCCATTATATTTCACTAAAACAGCTGTTTTTTCTTCATTATTTAACGTATAATAAACATCTTCAATAGTTACTTCAGATACTTTTTTTCCACATCCAATAAAAGTTGTTATTAAAATTAAAAAAACACTAATTATTAAAATATTTTTTAATTTCATTTTTTATCTCCTATTTTATTTCATAATTCCATATAACTTCACAATTAGTTACGTTCCACACATCACTCCAAGTTTCAAGTTTAGAAGCTACTTCACAGTAAATTGTTAAGTTACTACAATTTTCAAATACATTATTACCCATATAAGTTACACTACTTGGAATAATTATATTAATTAAATTACTACAATCATAAAAAGCAGCATTTTCAATATTTAATACATTATTTGGAATATTAATACTTTTTAAATTTACACATTCTTTAAAAGCCGAATTACCAATAGTTACTAAATCATTTGGTAATACAATATTGTTTAAACTACTACATTTATTAAAAACATTACTTTCAATAGCTACTAATGTACTTGGTAAAGTTACATCAGTTAAATTAGAACAGTTTGAAAAACTACCTTTTTCTAGAATTGTAACACCTTCTGGTATTACAATGCTAGTTAAGCTTGCACACTTAGAAAAAGCATATTCTCCGATACTTTTAACAGAATCAGGTAAATTAATTTCTTTTAAACTTACGCATCCACTAAATGCTGATTCACCAATACTAGTTATATTTTTATGAAGTACAACACTTGTTAATACAGGACAATTTTCAAAAGTTGATTTTTCAATTTTTGTAAGTGCCTCAGGAAGTTCAATTTTTTCTAATCTAGAACAACCTTGGAATGCATTTTCACCAACTTTTAAAACACTATTTGGAATATTTATATTCACCAATCTCTTACAATTATAAAAAGCAAATGATCCTATTTCAGTAACACCATCTGGTATTTCAATATCAACTAAACTTTCACAATTATAAAAAGCAGAACCTGATATTTTCTTTACTGTACTAGGTATAACTATTTTTGTTAAATTATTATTAATTTTTTGAAATGCGGCAAAGCCAATAGATACTACTTCCATATCTTTACCTTTAATATAAACACTTGAAGGTATTTCAACCTCAAATTCATTACCTAAGTATCGATTTAAAGTAACAGTTTCCGTTTTTTCATCTATTAAATACTGACAATCATCTAGTTCAAAAGTATCATTAGTATTACAACTTACTAATGTTATTAATAATAACGATATGATTCCTATTATTATAAATTTTTTTGTCTTCATAAATACCTCCTATTTTTAAATATTATACCATACATAAGATAACTTGTCAATGTATACTGGTGTTACTTACGATAAGTGACAATAAAAATAAAAAAGCCGTCATTTAATGACGACTTATCTTATTTTCCATTCTTCAATTTTTTCAAAATATCCTTTAGATACAAGCCAATAATAAATATCTTCTTTAATTTCTCCATTACTAGATACTATTAATTTACAAAACTTTTCAAAAATATCAAAAGGACCTTTTTCTAATTTTTCTAAATAATCTGCTAATTCTTGAATACTATTAAAAGAAACTTTTCCGATAATAATACTAGCTTTATCATTTAACATAAAATATAAATATTTACATAAAATAACAAACTCATCTTCTTTTAAAACAATACAAGATTTTCTTTCAAGATCGACAATCATATCATAAATATGTTGATCACTTACTCGTGATTTCATATATCTAGATAGGAAATGATCATCTAATAATTTTTTGATTTTTATTATATATTTACCATCATTATTATTGATTATTTGTTCAAAGAAACCAATAAATTCACCATGGTTATTACTAACTAATCCTTTCCAAAAAATCTTTTGACAATTAGGATTTAATTTAGTAAGTGTTTCATAATATAATTCATCAAGATCACTTGATCCAAGAACGCTTTCTTCAATTGAAGATACAATAATCATATTTTCATTAGAAAATTCATCTTGAAAATAATTTAATATTTCACCACCAAATAAGAATTGTTTTCCTTCTTCCCAAAATTCACCCATTTTTTCAAACAATTCAAACATATCAAGACATTCAATATCATTAAATGTACAAAAACCTACATTTTCTTTTTCACTATTTTCCATTTTCATTCACCGCACTTACCATTCCATCAACTTCTCGCATTTTATTTATTGAAATTAAAATATTAATAACTTCATTAAATCTTGTCTTTATCTTCGCAGTCATAACCTTATATCCAAACACTTCCATTGTTGATCTTATTAACGATTCACGATCAAGACCATATGAATTTCTTACAATATACATCATCATTATCGCAATTTCTTTCGGATATAAATAATCAACTTTTAGTTTATCTTGATTCTTAATACGACGAGGAATTTTAATTATCTCTGGATCTAAATAATAATAATCTCCATCATGTTTAAACATTTCAGCTCTTAAATAAGCCTTTACACGATGATCAACATCCCATCTATTTAGACTATATACTTTTATTATACTATCTACAATATGATCACGATGAGTAGGTTGTTCTGCTTTAACAAAAGCTTTTAACAAACTAGATGTAATAAGTGATGTAGAAGGGAATAACTTATCATTAAACTTATACGGTGTATAATCACGTGTATTAGTTTTATTATTCTTAATATCTATTGTTGATTCAGTGACAAGTTCTTCTTTTTTAGGTTCTTTTTTAACAGGTTCTTTACCTGATATAAAATTAATAATCTTTCTTTGTTCATCTTTAGTATTTTTATACCATAAATATGACCAAATACGATAAACCTTCCATCCATTTTTTTCAAGAATAACTTGTTTTAAATATTCTCTTCCTCGACAAGTATGATCCGCTTCATAATAGCTACCATCTAAAAGAATACCACAAATAAACTTATTTTCATCATTTGGATCAAGAACAACAATGTCAATTTTAAAGTTAGAATAACCATAATTTGTAATTGTTTTTAAGCCTTGATCGTTTAAGAATTCGGAAATATTTGTTTGTAAACTTTGTTTACTAATTGCTTCTTCTTGACTAATTTGTTCTTCTTCTACTAAACTATTATTATTTTCCGCGAACGCTAAATATTCTTTTAATAAATTAGCACCTTTAGAATTTATTTTTTTTGAATCAATATCAATACTCTTGATTGAAGAAACAACTTTTAAATTATATTTTGATCTTGATACCGCAACATTCAATCTTCTTTCCCCACCAGCGATTTGTAACGGACCAAAATTATGTCTTAGTACTCCATCTGGTCCCTTAGAATATGAAATAGAGAAAATAATAACATCGCGTTCATCACCTTGAACATTTTCAATATTCTTTACAAAGAATGGTTCAACCTTATCACTTGCGAAAAAGAATTCATATTTAATATTATTTCTTCTAAAGTTTTCAATCGCAAGTTCTAAACAAGTTTGTTGTCTCTTACTAAACGCAATAACCCCTAATGATTTATTAGGATACTTATCAATATGTTCTTTAATTAATTCAACAACTTTATTTGCTTCTTCAAAATTACCTTTTTGATCATAAATACCATTTTCAACATATACAAACTCAACACCTGAATCTGGTAAATTCATATAATTTGAAGGGAAGGTAATTAAATTATTATCATAAATATACTTATTAGAAAAAGCAATTAATCTTTCATCTTTACTACGATAATGCCATTTCAAACTACAATTATTAAGTGAGATAGTAGCTAAATCTAAGATAGATTCGCCAACATCTTCATAATCATCTTCTACATATTCATCTAAATCATCATTATTTAATTTAGTAAAGAAACTAGTAGGAGGTAACTGATTACTATCCCCCGCAATTATGATTTGTTTACCACGGTAGATTGCGCCAATGGCATCTTCCGGGAAAATTTGTGATGCTTCATCAAAAATAACAACATCAAAATCATATTTATCATTTTCTAAGAAGCTACTCACCGCAATCGGAGACATCATAATACAAGGTTGAAGTTGTAACATTAAATCAGGTATTGTATTAAATAACTTTCTAAGTGGCATAATACGTGATTTTTTAGTATGTTCTTTTCTTAAAATAGCTCTACTATCTTTTTCACTCATGATTCCATCTAGAGTAGGAATGTTTTCCATAATTTTTGATCTAATTCTACTTTCTGATATTGTATATTGATTATTAAATCCTTTAGAAAGCTTTTCAATTTGACCTACAATCTTAGTTCTAGTTATCGAATTTAAATATGGAACACTATAAATATAGTTTTCTATTAATTCAGAATAAAAGTTCTTTAAGAAAACACGATCCAATCTTTTTGTGATTTTCGTATTTTCAACTCTTGTGATAAAGTTAACAATATGTGGATTAGTAATACTTCTACGATATTTACGATAATTTACTAATGTATTTAATCCTTCAATTGTATCTAATAAATTTTTAAATTCAATTATTAATTTATCAAATGAATATTTTGTATAATCAACTCCATCAAAATATTGATTAAATTTCTTAATTTTTTCTTCAACTGGTGAAATATTTTCATTTAAAACATAATTATAATTCAAAACATTTAAGCGTTTTTCTTCATCAAATAAGACACTTAGAATATCTTTTTCATTATAATTATTTAAATCAATAATTTGATAAAAACTTCTAATTTTTTCAATAACATTTAAAATAGAATTATAATCATTACTGTATTCTACATAATCATTAATCTTGTTTCTAATACTATTAATTTCCATTTTAATATTTTGATATTCATTTAATGATTTAAAATACATTCCTATTTGGTATTTTGAATCAAAGTTTTTAAATATACTAATATTTTTATTAAATTCAGAATCTAATTTTTCAATAGAATCAATAATAATCTCAATAACTTCTTTTAATGAAGGTGTATTATAACTAATTTCGGTTTCTTCTTCACTTATTTTAATTTTCTTTAATGCACTTTCATATTCATCAAGTAATGATACTACTACGAATACATCACCATAACATAATTTTTTAATAAAAATATCATCGTTTTCTAAATTTAAAACTTTTAATAATTCATATGAATTATCAGCACATTCTTTTAAAGCTAAATAATCAGTATTTAAATCAAATTCTAAATAATAGTAACGCATATTAAGATCTTTAATCTTATTCACTACTTTATTATCAATAATTTGATATTCATATAAACTTTCTAATGAATCTAGTAATGTTCTAGATTTAAAATTAGTATTAAATAATTGATTAATTTCAATAACTAAAGCTTTAAATTCTTTATTAAATAATCTATCTAATGAGTTAAATTCACTCATTTCTTCATGATAATGTTTGATTACATCATGACTAATATAAATAACACTATCAGTATTTTCTTCAAAATAATTTTTTACTTTATTGTATTTTACTTTTCTTTCATCTAAATAGTTAATAATTTCATTTATATCTTGACTAAACATTTCATATTTATTTGTTTTAACAATTTTATGAACGTTTTGATCAAATTTTCTATTAACTATTTTTTCTTTTATAACATTAAAATCATTATTTAAATAATCATTTTCATTTATATCTAAATAAGTATCTAATTTTTCTTTAGTTAAATCTAATAATTCTAAATTATTTTGATATTTTATAACACCTTGATAATATCTAGATACAACAGATAAAATCAAATCATCATTGTATTTTCTAAATGAAGGTACATTTACTCTAATATTTTCAATTAAATTAGTAAATGCATTAACTAATTTTATTAAATCTAATTCATAAATTTTAGAAGTAAAGAAATTATTTAACTTATTTTCTAATGTTTTTGATTTTTCAATTAATCCTTCAATATTAGAAACTATTTCATAATTTTCTTCAATAGTTTCACGATTAAATAATTTAGGATAACAAATAGGAGTATTTAATAATTCATTTATTGGTTTAACGTGTTTTAAATACTCATTATGATCTAAACTGATACATGGTATTAGTTTATTAATTTCAACTAATGAATTATACACTTCCTCAGTTAAAATAATCAAATCAGATAATTCTTGTTCTAATTTTCTTTTATTATCTAAAGATAACTCTAAAAGATTAGTTTTTAACCAATATTCACAATCAACTTCATTTAATAAATTATATTCAATTTCAAATTTTTGAATAGTTCTAGCTATATTTTCTAATTCTTCATATGTTACATTCAATACTTCCATTAAAGGATATTTTAAATCTTCTTCATTTAATAAATCATAATAATGATTTAACATTTCAAATAAAGTTTGACCGATTGGCATAATTTTTTCATGAACATTTTTAAAATAACTATTTATTAATACTTTAGTATCTTCTAATTCTTGAAGTTTTTTAATTGCAGAATCGGTTACTTTTGTTCTTTGAATTCCTTCTAATGGTTTATATATTTTATCAATAACTTCTTTTTTCTTAGCTTTAACATCATGAAGTAATAAACAAAAATCATCTAATCTGACTTGTTTTAATTTATTATAAACAACTTCTAATGCAGCAAGCTTTTGAGCAACAAACAGTACTTTTTTTCCATGATAAAGAGATGTTGCGATAAGGTTTGTGATAGTTTGTGATTTACCTGTTCCTGGAGGACCATATAAAACAAAAGATTCTCCTTTTTCCGCTAATGTTATCGCATCTAACTGACTACTATCAGCATCAAGCACTAAAATTTGGTTAGTTTCGCTTATTCCATCTTGATTATTTGAAATATTATTTACTTCTTCTATTGTTAATTTATCATATGGACGATCTCCGCTGATTGATGTTAATAATTTATTATTTTTAATTCTTTGAATATTTTCAGGATTATTTAAATCAATAAACATTGAAATCTTTTGATATTTTAATAAATTTAAACCAACATCACGGTTAAATTTCCATCCATTTAAACTTGCAATTTTTTCAATTTGATCAAAATATTTATCTATTTTCATGTTTTGATCAAATTCTGGTAAACTTATACCATAATCTTCCAATAAATAAATAAGAGCCGGATTTAATACCGCATCACCTATTTTACTAATTAAATAAGGCGTATTAATCTTCTTTCTTTCTAAATGAACAGGAACATTTATTAAAGGAGTATTTGACATATCATTATCTTCAGGTGATAATTTCCATGTAATATATCCAAATGATAAATGAAGGATATCAACCCCAAATTCATTTTTATAATGTTCTGTATCTTTTCTTAACGCATATAGTGTATCATTAATATCCCCAACAGATACACCCAAAATATCGCCTTTATAAGCAGCCATCGGAAAACCTAGTTTTGTCATTAATGCCATTGTAGATCCAACAACAAAATTAGTGTTTTGATCTATAGGTTGTTTAAACGATAATTGCCTATCATTCATTACTATTTTATCATATATTTCTACATATCCAGGTGTCTTAATAGAAACGTATTTTTTTCTTGTAGTTCGAACATTTAGCATTTCATTATTACGACTTTTGTCGAATAATTTGTTTCTCCACACCTTTAATTTTTGATCTATTCTAGCCACTTTTCCACCTTCTTATTGTTATTTTTTTAGTCGTAGCTGCATTATATCACAATTGTTTTACAAATGCAAGAGTATTTTATAAAAAAAGACTATTTTTTTCAAAATAGTCTATTTTTTTAATTATAGTGCTTCTACTGCATCTAATAAGCGTTTTTGAACACGTTCTTTACCAATTATTTGCATTACAAAATATAGATTTGGAGATTGCATTCTTAGAGTTACAACTAATCTTAAGATACTTGCAACATCACCAACATGGCCTTTAAATGCTTCTTTATTCTTCTTATATTCTTTAGCATTTGCTGCAAAACCGCATTCAACTGCTACTTGTTTCATTTGTGCAAACCAGTCTTCTTCTGATAAAGATAAATCAAAAATATTTGCGTATTTTACTAATACTTCTTTGATATCTTCTTTCTTTAAATGTTCAGGGAATACTAGAGCTTCTTTTACTAAATTTTCATAATGATCATCGTAGAAGAATAAAATTAAATTCTTAATATCCATATATTTTTCATAGTCTTTACGAGGATTTTCTTTTTCTCTTTCAATACCTACGATAGATGAAAAATAATCATAGTCTCTTTCAATTAATTCTTTTAATTCTAAATCATATTTCTTTGACCATTCATATGCTGAAGAGGCAAATGTTTTTGTATTCATATGACCTAAGCATTCTTTACATAAATTTTGTACTTTTGCAAGATCGAATAACGCACCATCTAATGACATTTTATCAAAAGAGAACATAAATTCATCTTTATCTGCATCTGGATGTTCATCTCTCCATGCTTCATAATTAGAATTTGCAATAGTATATAAATATTCCATAAATCCTTCAACTGGATAACCTTGTTCAAGGAAGAATGATACTGCTGCTTCAATATCTTTTCTTTTTGATAATTTTCTTCTATTACCATTATCAAGTTTCATAATAACTGGTAAATGAGCATATGTAGGAGTTTGCCAATTCATAGTTTCAAATAATTCAACATGAACAGGAACACTTGGCATCCATTCTTCACCACGAGTTACATGTGTTGTTCTCATAAAATGGTCATCTACTAAGTGTGCAAAGTGATATGTTGGAAGTCCATCGCTTTTTAAAATAACGATATGTTGATCATTTTGTGCCATTTCAATACGTCCACGAATTGCATCATTAATAACAATTTTATTATGATAATCACCTTTTGATCTAAAACGAATAATATAAGGTTCATCATTTACAATTCTCTTAATTGCTTCTTCTGGAGTTAAAGTACTACATTTTGCATATGATCCATAATAACCAAAGTTTTCTTTATTTTCTTCTTGTTGTTTTCTCATTTTTGCTAAATCTTCTGGATAACAAAAACAAGGATAAGCAAGATTATGAGCAATCATATATTTAATAACAACTTTATAAATATTAGCTCTTTTACTTTGTACATATGGTCCATAATTACCAACTTCTAAATCATCACCAAAATAACCTTCATCAGGAGATACACCAAATACACCTAATTGTTCAATTAATGATGCACCACTACCAGCAATTTCTCTTTTTTGGTCAGTATCTTCAAGTCTTGTAAAGAATACACCTTTAGATTGATGAGCAAACTTACGAGAATTCATTGCTGCAAATAGTGAACCAGTGTGTAAGAAACCTGTAGGACTGGGTGCAAATCTAGTTACCATTGCTCCTTCTGGTAGATCACGTTTAGGATATCTTTTTTCTAAATCTTCAATAGTTTCTGTAATATCAGGAAATATTAAATTTGCTAATTCTTCATACTTATTCATAATTAACACCTCTTTTTCAAATCTAATATATTATACCATTTTTTATTCAAAATATCAAATGTTATTCAATAATATATGCAATATTTCTCCAAGTATTTTTAATTACTGCTGATGTATATACACAAGCAACTTCTGGAACGTTTGGATCGTTAGAATAGAAATATAATTGTCCATTATCATAATAATAACCAGTAATAACAATTAAATGTCCATTTGTATAATAATTCTTTTTATCAGATGTCATTTGACCTTTCATACTTAAAGAAACAGGTCCAACATCATTTAAATGTCTCACTAATTCTTCTAATGAATACATTCTCATAACATAAGCATTATATCCATATCCACCCATTGTAACTGTATTATATACCCAGTTACCATAAATTTTATTTCCATAATCACGAACTATAGATGCCATATAACGATGTTCAAATTCTAAATCAAATTGAGAGAAATCTTCTCCTTTATATTTTAATAACATACAAGTTGATGTAGCTGAACAAATTGAATTACCAATAGTAGGAACAGCACCTTGATATAATTTAGGAACATCATAATTAACATTTTGTTTTACATCAGAAACATCAACTGAATAAGAATAACCAGGAATTTCTAATGCACATGCAACAAGTGATACTTTTGGAGATTCTCCATTTGCAGTAGTTCTTTTTAATGTTAATTTATATTGTACCGCATCAGCAGTTTTAGAATTTAAAATCATAACTTCATCAGTTGATAATTTTGCAACACCTGCAGATTGATCATAACAAGCATTTTGTAATCCTAATCCCCATACTCCATAACTTATATAAGAACTCCATGTTCCATTAACTCTTGCACGAACTTGGAATTCAACTGTAGCTGTTGTTGAAGAAACAGCTGCCCATGAACCAACCATTGATGTCCATTTTAATGTTTCAATAACATCAGATTCATAAGATCCTGAAGTTTGTCCTTCTGCTAATACTAATAATCCATTATCTAATAAAACATTATTAAAATTATTAGGATTAAAACTTTCCGCATAATCTAAAACTAAATGTCCTAATTTACCTTCTTCTACTTCACCAATACCTTTAGTTTCAATTTCAAATGATTTTTCCATACTTTCTTCTCCTAAAGTTAAAATAACAGTAAGTGTTACAATTTCATCTTCACTACCTGCTTTAAATTTTCCATCTGTAGTAATAATTTCTTCATTACTTGAATACCATGTACCAAGAACACCATATTCAAATACAGTTTCTAAAATTAAATCTGTATCAGTACTTGATTCTAAATAAAGTGAATCATATACTCTTTGAATTAAAATACTATCAGCTATCTTTTTAACAGTTATATTATAAGTTTTTATAACTTGTTCATTTTCACATTTAAAATAAGCTTTTAATCTAACTTCTTGATTATTTTCAGTTTGTCTAACTTTACCATCATTTGATATAGCAGATGTTTTTGATGATTCCCATTCAATAGTTACATCCCCAACTTGAACAGGTAAAGTAATATTTTCTTCTACTTCACTTGGTAAAGAAATACCTTCTATTGCCTTATTAATTTTATCCATTGCAGTTTCAACTGGTTGATTATTTTCGTTACCGTTATTATTTTTATCCTTACATCCAGCTATACTTAATGTAAAAATTAAAACTATTAATAATCCTATAATTTTATTTTTCATTTTTATCTCCTCTTAATATTACATTGCTTGACTTTTTATCAAAAATATTATATAATTAATATGCTTAACGATGGCTCTGTAGCCAAGCGGTAAGGCGTGGGTCTGCAACACCCTGATCACCGGTTCAAATCCGGTCGGAGCCTCCATTTTTAAGCATAAGTCTTTATAAGACTTTTTTATTTTATATTAATAAATTAAGACATATAAATTATTAAATTTATATGTCTTTTTTTATTACCAAATATAATCAGCTAAGAATGAATGATCAATAAATGGATTTCTATTACCTTGAATAGAATACGCATACTCATTACGATTCTTTTCTTCAATACTTACAGGGTCCATAGCATTCCATAATAATAAATCATCTAAATCAGCAACACCGCTAGAAGTAATACTATATCCGTATCTTACTGATACATAGAAAATAATTCTTGCAACATCACCCTTAATCTCATCACTAGGTTCAAAATATCCACCACCAATATAACATCCTGTACCTTTACTATTATACTTAACTTCAGTTTTACTTCCACTAATGTTACCTAATTTTAAATTACCACGAGTAGAGTTAACTGAAATAGTAGTAGGTCTAATATGATGAATATCAGCACCAGCTAAACTATTTCCAAAGTAATTACCTCTTGATTTAGGCCATACATGTTCTCTATTCCATAAACTACTATTATATGTTGCAGGAACAGATAATCTTGTATAGAATAAAATCATATTTCCACTTTTTTCAGGATCAGCATCCGCATAACATAAGTAATTCTTTAATTCATCATATGTAGTAGTATGCTTAGTATTAGAAATAATATTTCTTAAAGCTTTTTCTAATACAGCTCCTTCAAGTGATTTAGCATTTGCATAATATCCACTTAAAATACTAGTATCATCAGGTTTAGGATCTGGATCCACTTCATGACCTTGACATTTTTCTTCTTCTGTGCCATCACAATTTTCTGATGTACATTTTCCACATGTTGGGCATGCAGTGTGTTCATGTTCAGGTTCTGGCTCTGGTTCAGGATCAACTAAATCAGCACCATCTTTTGTATAAGTACCAGGTTTAGCAGTATTATATTCTATTAATTCAGAAACTTCAGAATTCAAATAAATATAATTACGAACAGAATCAGTCCATCCACATGCTAAAACACATACTTTTAACTCACCTTCATAATTAGTTAAGTCATATATAATAACATCTTCACTAAATAAAGAACTAATCATTATAGGTGTAGCTTTTCCATCAACATAAACATATGCAGTATAAACATTTGCATTTTCTACCATATCAAAATATATAAAAGTAGTTTGTGTATCTTTATCTACAACAACTCTTATATTTTCTGGTGTTTTTAACGCAATAACAGTAGGATCTCCTGGTTCTTCAACTGGAGGTTCTTGTACACATCCAACCATAAAACCAATTGTTAATACACATATGATCATAATTAAAAATTTACTTAATTTCTTCATATTTTACCTCATCTTTTTTTAATTTTATTATTACTTATATTATACTACATATAGAGTTTTTTTACAAGTTTTTGATATATTTCTTCATATCTTTATGTACTTTTGCAGTTACATCTACATTAATACCTAAAATAGGATGTTTAAAACAAACTCTTTCAGAGTGTAACATTACTCGAGGAATATCTTGAATAACAGCTCCATATAAATAATCCCCTAATAATGGATGACCAATTGATGATAAATGTACTCTTATTTGATGAGTTCTTCCTGTTTTAATTTTTACTTTTAATAAAGTAATATTATCAAATGATTTTTCTACTTTATATGAAGTAAATGCTGTTTTACCATTTTTAACTATCGCCATTTTACCATTTACATGACGATCTTTACCAATTAATGACTTAACACATCCATCTTTTTTAACTTTATTTTCTACTATTGCAAGATATTCTTTTTTAACTTCATTATTTTCAAACATATAAGATAACGCACTATGGGTAATAACATCTTTTGCGTAAACTAAACAACCTGTTGTATCACGGTCTAATCGATGAGCGTGTCTCACCGCATGTTCTTCTTGTCTTGATTCATATAGTCCAGCTATAATATTAGCCATTGTTCCAGTTTCTTCTTTTGTTTCTGGAAAAATAATTATTTGTTTTGGTTTATTAACAATTAGAATATATTCATCTTCATATAAAATATCAACTTTTTTAACACTTGGTATATAATCAATTTTTTCAAAATTTTCAATATCAATCATTAAATAATCATTTTCAATTAATATTTCATCAATACTAACATTTTCTCCATTTACATAAAAACTTTTATTATTAATAAAATAATTAATTTTATTTTTTCCTACATGTAATTCATTTAAAATATCTCTTATTGTATAACCACTATATTCTTCAGTTATTTTATAATAAAAATACTCCATACTTACCTCATAACAAAACATGGCTTTAGCCATGTTTGTTTTTTATTTATAATTTTATGCTTTTGTTAACTCTTCAACAGTTTGAAAATTAACCACAACATTATCCGTATTATCAAAAGAAGAATACACCATATTAATAATATCAAGAGCACTACTTCCACTATTATCATTAGATACAACAACAACTTCAACTCCTGAAGATGTACAATGAACAAACGCATCTTGATAACCTAAATTAATAATTTGTACTTCTAAAACAACTTCTTTTTCTGTTAAATCAGAAATAACTTGTTTTTCTGAAAGCGCTGAAGCCTTTTGAGTAACCGAACTCTCATCACTTGCGATAACAGCATCAAGAGCCGCAACAGCTAAACTTCTTTCTTCCCTTACAGCTTCCCTCATTGAAGTAATAACATCAAGTCTACTAGATACAGCCGCATCTAATACCTCACCTGTATCATCACCTGAATTATTAGTAGGTGATTTTAAATACCATACAGCTACCATAGTTATAACTGTTAAAAAAATTAAAGCTAAATGATTCTTTTTCATAAATTCCCTCCATTATCATTTAAATATATGAAAGGAATAAAATAAATATGACTAATTATCCAATTCTTGAATAAGTATCTTTTACATTTTTAAAACTTAATTCTTCAACCTTTTCATTATTGTTATTGCTATTATTATTACTATCATCCTTTTCTTCAGGCATAGTATTAATTCTTAATGTAACAAAGAAATAATAACAAATTTGAGCAATCCACCAAATAACAAAGAAAGTAAAATACTCAATAAAGAATCCAATAATAAACGCTACAACCGATAAAGTTGCATAAGTAATTGAATAAATAGCAAAATACTCTCTAAACTTATGCAAAACATAACCTTTAAAGAATAACCATGTTATTAATACAATAAACAATGGCATTATTATTACCGCAAGAAACGCAACTAATGTATTATAAGCTTTTTCATTATTAGTTTCAATAGATAAAATACTACTATATAAACCATTAAAATAACTCTTTACACTTACTTCTGATAAATTTAAATCCTCAATACCATTTAAAATTAAATCACTATATAAATAACATCTACTATAATTTGAATATATTGCATCATTAACAACCTTTTTATGTCTTCTTACAGGTTCAATATCAATAACACCATCATATTCAAAATCGATTTCTGCTTCAACACCTACAACTTTTCTTGTCCATTTAGTTGTATCATAACAACTAGGATATTGTTCACTTAAAACAAGTTCATCCTTAGATGCAGGTAAATAATAAACATAATTACCACTTTCATCCTTTTCAAAAATAGAATTAGTAGAACTATCTAAAACTTCATACTTACCATCAACAAACTTTTTACCTAAATCACCTAAATAAAGTAAATGTCTTTTTGTATAAATAATAAGAACATACTTTGTATTTTCATCTTGTTTTTGATTATAATAGCCTTCTAAATCAAAATACTTTAACTCTTTTGTATTTTCTTCACTAACTTCTTCTAAAATATTAATACTATCATCAAAAACAATAGTTAAATCTAATATATTAGAATCAGTCATTTCATATTTCGAATGATAAATACCCTTATCATTATCTATTAAAGTTGCGGTAAACTCATAACTCTTATCATCAATTGAAAAATTATCAAACTTTAAAATTTTATCTTCTTCTTTTAAAGTTTCACCATTAAAAACAGTATAATTATCAATTACGTACTTTTCCGCAACCGCTAAAGTAGATCCCATCGCAATATAAGTTCCAATAATTAAAAGAACAAAACTTAAGAAAACATTTAATCCTTTAAATTTAATCATCTTTCTAGGAACTATTAACGCAATTAAAAATTCTTTTACTTTTTTCATATTTACCTCATTATTATAATATTATTATCTTTATATATTATAACACAAAATTAACAATTTTTCAATACATTAACAATTTATCAATTCAAACAAAAAAGCAGGTAAAACCTGCTTTTTATTTAAATTCTAATGAACACTTACCACTAGTAATATCACCAGTCATAATAACACTTTGATTAATACTTGCATTTTCATAATATGATACTACAGATAAAGTAGAATAAATTAAAATATAATAATCACATTCTGTAAAATCACATTTAACACCTAAATCTTTTAAATACACAACTTGATAATTATCATTATTTTTCTTGATACCAATCATATAAAAATTAATAAATGTCGAAGTTTTATCAATCGCATCATATGAATACCCCATAACAGTAGTCTCATATTTAGTCCATACACCTTCATTATATGCACCAACGACTAATTGATTATTTTCCTCTGTTGGAATATCCTCTTCCTTTGGAGGAATAATTACACTTCCCCCTTCTTTAAATACAACTTCTACAGGGAATCCTCCACTTAAATCAAATTCAGCAATACTACCAACAGTAACATTTTCTAAATCAGCTAAAACACTCTTTTGATTTTCATGAGAATCAGATATGATAAGCACATAATCACAACTATAAGAATATAAATCACCTGATTTTTGAATTCTACTAACAACATATTGATTACTACTTTCATCCAAAGTTAATTCAATACGATAACTATATTGTGGATTAGTAAAAGACGAATCTACTAAAAAGACATTTCCTGCATAATTACCCCAGAAATTAGAATTAGCTGTTGCTGTAGCCTTACCGATAACACCATCAGGTAATGCTTCTTTATGTTCTACAGTAATTTCTTTATCAAATTCAATACCAAAGTATTCTTTAATAGACTTTTCATAAATTAATGATAATAATTCAGCACCCTTTGCATTATAATGTAAGAAATCACCTAAATAAAATGAATAACTAGTATCATTAATATAATCATCTAATGGAACTATTCCACAATCAAATTCATTAACAATCTTTCTTATTTCATTATTAAAAGCAATTCTATTTTCCTCTTTATACTTATTACCAGTATAATTAGTATAACCTAAAGTAGTAACAAATATTTCAGCATCACTTATCTTTTGAATTTTTTCAATCATAGTTCTAATCGCACTACCAAAATTTTCTACACTATATCCACCAGCACAGTCATTTGTACCAAGATAAATAATAACAACATCCGGATTACCATTTTCAGTTATTGTATTAATTCTTGAATCATTAACCCCCGCACTAGGAATTGAACCATACGCACAAGAACCACTCCATGAATTATTAATACCTAATTTCATACTATTATTATTAATTAACTTATACCACCATGTTAATTCAACACTCTTAATAGTAGCTGAATAAGTAGGATAATAAAATTGATTTTCCCCTGAATAATAACTATTAACTTTAGAACTAGGATCATAGAAAGTAGAAATACTATCACCTAAAATAGAAACAACCATATTTTCTAAAGAAGTAACAACTTCAATTTCTTCATATACCGCATAATACTCAACATCACCAGTAACAGCTTTAACTTCTTTATCCCATCCAACAAATTTATAACCATCTTTAGATGGTTCATCAGGTAAAACCGGCATACTTCCATAATCAACTAGTTCTTCTTTTAATACTTTTCCATCTTCATCAATAAACTTATAAGTATACTTATTCTTAACACTTTCAAATACCGCATTAAATTCAATATTAGAAGTAAGAACAGTATCATTCTTATCCCATCCGATAAAATTATAAGTATATTCTTTAGTTGATTCAATAATAGGATCACTAGGATAGCTAATAGTAGAACCATATTCTAAAGTTTCTTCTTTAATTACTTTACCATTTACAATAAATTTATAATTATATTCTTTTTTTACACTTTCAAATACCGCATTAAATTCAATATTTGATGTAAGAATAGTATCATTTTTATCCCAACCAATAAATTTATATCCTATTTCATCATTACCTTCTTTTATAGGATCACTAGGATAACTAATAGTCGATCCATAATCCATAGTATTTTCACTAATAACTTTTCCATCAACAATAAATTTATAAGTATACTGGTTAATTGTAAACTTTGGAGTAAATGTTAAAGATGAATTAAATATTCTTGGAAAATTATACTTTTGATCATTTAAATACCATCCATCAAAAGTATATCCTTCTTTATATAAATTATCAATATTGACAATTTGATCACTTGTTACTTCAAATTCTTTATATATTTCATTATTTTCATATAAAAAGATAATTCGATATTTTTCTTCTTCTTTTTCTTTACATCCTGTTATTGTCATAATCATTAATAAAATAAAAAACAATTTAATTATTTTTTTCATATTTTTTCACCTCTTTTATATATTTTATCATAATTTTTATTTTTTTGAATACTTTTTACTTTTTTATATAAAAAAGTGTTTAGTTACCTAAACACTTTATTCTTCTAATTTACCATTTACAACTATACCTTTTAAATTAACTAAAAGTTCTGATAAAGCCATATAAGTAAACAACTCTCCATCATATTCAATTAAATAATCATCAATAACTAAATTCTTCATATAAATTTGATATGCCGCCATTGAATTTGGTAATGGATTTGCATAAGAATAAATCACATGATCTATACCATCTATATAATGTCCAAGAATTGGCATAAAAACAATATCGTAATTTGCAGGGCACATATAATTTACATAAATATCTGAAGAACTCATCTTTTTAAGATTAAACTTTATTTTAATATTTGGATACTTAGTTTGGGAATTAAATAACTCTTCATACTTTTCCATAACATTAACAATTTCATATTCTTTATAATATAAAACTTCTATTTCAATCAAATCACTATTTAATTTATTTTTCTTTACTAATTCATCTAATGCAGAAACATAATATTCTAACGCTTTTTCTTTATTATATTTTCTATTATCATCTAATAAATTATTATACGAAACTCTATAAGACCTTGAAAGTTGGACATAATCACCTGAATTCTTATAAACAGGTAAATACCCATTATCTAAAAAATCTTCTCTATTTATTCCATAATATAAAGCTTTTCTAAAATTATCATTTAATATAACTTCATTTTTTCTTCCAGAGTCACGATATAAATTAAAATTTAATCCAAGAATTTCAGCTGAGCCTATGATAATATTATCTTTTTTAATATATTCAGAATTAAGTTCCTTTGGTACATATGCATAATCAACTAACCCTTTTGACAACATTTCCATACCTTCTTCTACTGAATCAATAATATGATATTCAACTCGATCAAAAGAACAAGAAATATCAGATTTATTAATATAATAAGGATTTTTTTCATATATCACTATATCATTTTCATATGATTTTAAAACATACTCTCCAACAAATAAAACATTTGAATAATCTTTATTTTCACTTAATTCAATTATTTCAACAGGTGAATAATCAATATATGATAATATACCCTTTACTTCTCTTACATAAAAACTATTTTTAAAAGTAAAGGTAATTGACTTTTCATCATAATTATATTTAATGCCTACCTCATCTCTTTCACATTTTCCATTTGCATAATTATAACTATTTAAAATAGAACTAAAAAATTTCCCCTTTTCTAACTTACTTTCATAAGATTTAACGAAATCATCAAATGTAACACTACTACCATCTGAAAACTTATACCCTTCACCAATATAAACTTTCCAAACTTTTCCTGATTCATCCATTTTTACAGGATCTCCAACACTATAATACGGTACAAGCTCAATATTATCTAAATTATCAATATATTCATAAGAATATAATCCTTTTTCAATCAATTCATTTTTTAACCCTACATTTTCTTCTAATAAAGCATATCTAAATACACTTTCTCCTTCATATTTAGAATAAAGTTCATAATTAATACAATCAGATTGAACTGGATAAGTAATTCTTTCATTTAATAAAATAATCGAAGGATCATTATGAAAAGGAACTGTTATAACTTGATCTAATAGCCAATCATCTAATTTCTTAGTTATTTCTCTTAATTTTTCATCATTTAAATCAGAAAAATCATAAATCTTTCCATTATCTCCACCTGCTAAATTAGCTATTTTTTCATATTTTGCATCTAAATTAACATTTTCTGTAATCAATGAGGAAAAATCAAATTCATTATTATTTTCATCATACCAACCTACAAACTCATAAAACTCCTTTATAGGGGCATTAATATATTCAATTTTTTCATTTTCTTTAATTTCTTCTTCATAATATAAGTTATTATCAACAAAAAAACATACTGTATATTTATTAATTTCATTACATGAAACCAATAATATAGAAATTAAGAATACCATAAATAACAAACTAAATTTTTTCATATACTCCTCCTTTTAACATAATTATACACAATTTAAAAAAAGTTTGTATATAATATACAAACTTTATTTTTTCTTACCCTTTAAAATATTTAAAGGTTTTAATTTCTTTAAATAAATAAGTGGAATTATTGAAGATACAATACTTATAATAAACACTAAAGTTAAATCAAAAGATACAATACTAGGAATAAGAGTAATAACTTCTAAACCAAAAATTCTAATAGTTAAGAAATCTTCAAAAGCAATTATCAATAAATTATTAGTTAAGATACTTACTAAGTAAATACCTAATATTGATAATATACTTACACCTAAACCTATTAAAGCTATTTGAACTATAAATATTCTACCTATATCAAATACTTTTGTTCCTAATGCTTTTAAAACACCAATTTCATAAATATTTTTATTTATTGTATTAATACCATATAATACAATATGAGCAAAACTAACAACACATAATATCCCCGCAATCAAATAACAAAAACCTTTAAAAATTTCTAAGATTGTATTAATAACAGGAACAACTGCTGTATCAACAGTTCTGATATTTAAATCACGTTCATCAATTACTTCATAAATTAAATCTTTTTGACTAGTATTACTAAAAGTTAATCCATAAACATGATATTCAAAATTATATAATGGTGTTAATAATTCATTAGAAAAATATGATTGTGAAGAAAGTTTTGTAACAAATACTTCTATTTCTGAAATACATTCTTTTGTCGGATCATTATCAACATATTTTTTTAATTTAAAACTATGAGGAACAAATTCATTAAGATTACTTACATTGTACATTGTTCCAAACATTTGATTATATGCAATGTAATTAATTATTACTTCATTTCCTTTTAAACTATTAGTAAGAGTTAATGAATATCCATAATTTGTTGAAGCAGGTTCTTTTATTTCTCCATCTTTTTCAACAAAGAAGCTATTTAAATCAATCTTAGAATGATATTTTGATAATTTTTCAATTGGATTATCACAGAAAATATATCCTACCGCAAGATTATTAAATACTTCAGTTACAAATTCATTAAATAATCCGTTTTCAAAATTATCATTAAAGAATTCATCAGTACTTTTCTTTTCTTTTTTATATGTTTTGCCCATATCAATAATTTCTTGATATCTTTCTTTATATCCTGTATAAATAACAGCACCTACATTAGAATTTTTCTTCATAAGTCCTTCGTAGTCAGTATATGAATATGAGCTTAAGTTCATAATACTATCTGCCATATAATCAGTAATAATAAGTTTTTTATTACCAAGTTCAATATCACCAGATAATATATTTAAATTTCCATCTATTCCATATAAATCAATTAAATAATCTATATCACATTGTAATGTTCCAAATGTTCCTATGGCATTATGATATTTAAAAAATGCTGAAGTACGATTATGTTTATCAAAGTCAATTCCTGATGTTCCAACACCAAGTGTGTAATTATATAATTGATAAATTTTACCTTCATATCCATTATCATAAAAAGCTTTGATATCATCATCTGTTATTCTACTAATCAAAGATGTTGATAATGTACCTTTTAGTGTCATATCCGATAAATTAATAGTACTTATATTATCAAGTGTATCAATATTTTTAACTGATTCATTACCATTATAAGTTAATAATGTTTGAAAAACATAAAATAAACTAATAAATAATACGGTTATTAAAATCGTATAAATAATTCCATGTTTATTTTTTCTTGAAAACATATTAGACATTTTCAATGAATTTTTAAAACTTAAATGACTTGATCCTAATTCAAATTCTTTTTCTTCTTTATTTACTTCTTTTGTTGGAAAAAAACCACCTTGTTTTTGAACTACTTTAAATTTACTATTTTTAACTTTTTCATTTAATAAATTAACTTCTTTTTTACTTAAATCTTTATGATGAGGTAACATTACATAATTATCACTAATCACAAAATCATTATTATATTCATTATTTCTTTCATGATCTTTAACAATAACACCATCTTGTAATTCAATAATACGATCAGCATAGTTTTCCGCATCTTCTAAATTATGTGAAACAATTAATACTAATTTATCTTTTGATTCTTCTTTTAAAATATCTAATATTTGTTTAGATGTTCTAAAATCTAAATTACCGGTAGGTTCATCACATAATAACATTTTAGGTTTCTTTATCAAACTTCTTGCGATGGCAACTCTTTGTTTTTGTCCACCACTTAATTCAGTAGGAAATTTATCTTCATTTCCTTCTAAATCGACTTTTTTAATAATTTCATCAAATAAACTATCATCTTCAATACCAGATATATTTAACGCAAGATTAATATTTTCTCTTATTGTTAATTCATCTAGTAATAAGAAATCTTGGAAAATAAATCCTAAATATGAACTACGATACTCTTGTAAATCCTTATCCTTCATTTTAGAAAAAGGATGACCATCTACTATAATATCACCTTTAGTAATATTATCTAAAGTACCTATCATATTAAGTAAAGTTGATTTACCACTTCCACTTTTACCAGTTATAAAAATCATACCTTTACTTGGTAATAATAATGATACATCATTTACCGCAACACATACATTTTTACTATTCTTTTTATAAATCTTTGTTAAATTTTTAATTTCTATCATTATTTCACCTACTCTTTTGCACGAATAATATCAATAGGTTTTATTTTAAATAATAACATTTGCGGTATTACAAAAGATAAGAATGATATTATAACAATATAAAATAAATCATTAATTACTAATTTTGGAATATAACTAATTAATACTAAATCATGTAAACTAACCTCTAATATCTTTTCAAAAGCAGAAATTAAAATAAAATTAGCTACATATTCACCTAAGAAAATACCAATATTTGCAACAATACAAATAGAAAGACAAACAATAATAGATTGTCTAATAAAAATTCTCATTATATCTCTTCCTGATGCTCCTATTGCACGTAAAACACCTATATCATATTTATTCTTCTTAATACTAGAAATACCAATATTAATTAAGAAAATAAACATAATTAATAAAAAGAAAAGTTCAATAAATAAGAAGAAATCATCAAATACTTCTAATACTCTATTAATAGTTCCCATCTTTGTAGCATCAACAGAATTAATTAAAAAACCTCTTTCATCCGCTACCATTGATACAGCAGAAATATTATCTTGATTATCTAATATCATCCCATATTCAATAACATCATATTGATATAAATCAAAATTATCATCAACTTCAATAATACCTTTAGTATTTCCCGGAATTACTCCTACTATTTTATATTGTTTTTCACATATTAAATTATTACTATTATAATTTTCATAAAAAGAAACTACTACATCACATGGAGTAAATTCACTAATACTAGTATAAGATGTACCAAACATTTGATTATAAAAACTTAATCCTAAGACAATTTCATTTTCTTTTAAATCACCTACATACTTAGCATATGATGGATATGCTTTATTAAATAAATCATCATCCATAAATATACAAGTAGCGCTTGTAAAATAATTTTTTTCATCATCTATTTCAAATCTTATACCACTAATACCAATATAATTTCTAAAATCCTTATTAATTAAAGTATCTTTATAATTATCAACAATACTATATCCATATCCTAAATATGTTAAAGCATTTGCAAGAAAATCATTATATAATTCATTATCAATTAATTCATCATATAAATTTCCTAAATCAACATCATTAAAAGCATCTTCATACATTTTAATAATTTCATCATACTTTTCTTCATAATCAGTATCAAATACACCATTTATATACCCTTGTTTATAACTTCCACTGTAATATTCACCAATAATATCATCATATTTTAACTCTTTATTTTTGTAAAAAATCAATGAATCAGCTAAATAATCAGGAATAACAACCCCATAATCCTTACCTTCAAGACTTCCAGCAAGCATATTTAACTCTCCATCAACTCCATATAAAGAAACTAAATATTCTTTACTACAGTTAATAACACCTAATGTTTCAGTTGCATAAAACATTGAAAAAATACGAGATACTGATATTGCACTTTCATTATCAACTTTATTACTAGAACTACTTGCAAAGATAAAAGTATTATTATACTTTTTATAAACATTTCCTTTATATCCATTATCATAGAAAGCTTGAATATCTTCATCAGTAACTTTATATAAACTACCTAAAGCAATATTATGATCTTCATTAAATGTTCCTTTTTGTAAAGGAATACAATTAATATCATATTTATTTAATATTTTAGATAATTCTTTATTACTATTAAAATTTAAAAAAGATTGGAATATCGCAAAACAAACAACTAATAATGATACTAAGAATACACTTATAGCAATACCAACTTTTTTATGTCTAAAAAAGATTTTAAACAATTTACTAATTGTCTTTCTTGACATTCTAGAAGAACTTAGTTGAACATTATTCATTTCTTGATTACTTTCAACAGTAGGATAAAAACGATTATCAACTTGTTTAAAAGTTAAATTATCATTTTTTTCTATTTCTTCATTTAAAATAATCAATTCATTACTACTTAAATCACGATAATGAGGTAAATATACAACATCATTTTCAATTCTAAACTCATTATTATAATTATCACTTCTTCTACGATCCCTAACAATTTGTCCATCATATAATTCAATTATACGATCTGCATAATTATTCGCATCAACCATATTATGTGATACAATAACAACTAATTTTTCAAGAGAAATTTTCTTTAAAATATTCAATATTTGACTTGATGTCTTATTATCTAAATTACCAGTAGGTTCATCACATAAAATAGCCTTAGAATCCTTTACCATTGCACGCGCAATCGCAATTCTTTGCTTTTGCCCTCCACTTAATTCACTAGGATATCTATCAGCATACATACTTAAATCAACTTGATTTAATACTTTATTAACACGTTCTTCATTTTCACTACTCGCAATATCTAAAGCAAGTTCAACATTTTCTTTAACAGTAAAATTATCAAGAACATGATAATCTTGAAAAATAAATCCTACATAAGAACTTCGATACTTAGTTAAAGATCTACTACTTAATTTACTAAGAACATTACCATCAACAACAATTTCTCCTGAACTACATCTATCTAAACCTCCAAGTAAATTAAGAAGAGTACTTTTACCACTTCCACTTTTACCGATAATAAAAACCATACCTTTATCAGGTAGGGTAAGAGAAACATTGTTTACAGCAACACAATCACTTTTATGTTTTATTTTATATCTTTTTGTTACATTTTTTAATACTATCATTTCATTCCCCAATTAATACTTATTTTCATCCAAATATTATCATATTTTAAATAATTATTCAATTAAAAAAACAAAGATTATTAAAAATAATCTTTGTTATAAAATCTCTTATTGTAAATTCACATATTCTCCATTTACAATAAACACTTTTTTCCCTGATAAAGCAAGACACATAGCTCTGTATGTAAAATACTCACCTTTAAATTCAATTAGACTATTCTTATACACTTTCTCTAAAAAAGATACATAAAATCTTAGCCCTGATGGATTATGGTGTGTACTCCAATATTCCAAGAACCCATTAACACTATTATTAGCCACAAATGTGTCAAGAGCTATATCGTAATCACCTTGAGTAAGTTTATAATAAACATCAGAATCATCCAATTTATTTAGATTAAAAACAATTTGAACATTAGGATAAATCTTTTGCGAATTAAATAGTTTTTGATATTGTTCAAAAGTTTCTTCAATATTAGATGAAGGGAAAGTATCCTTTTTTGGATAGATAACTTCAAGTTCTATCTTAAACTGTTCTTCGGAAGAAAAATAGCCTTTCTCATATAAATCATTTAAAGATTTAACATAATACTCTAAAGCTAAATCTACATTATATACATTTGTTTCTTGTTCTCTAGGATATAAAAGATGATTTATACTATCAGTTATACTATTAGGTTTAATAACATAATCACATGAATTATAAAAATCACCAAACAATTCTTCCCTATTAACACCATAATATAACGCTTTTCTAAAATTTTGATTATATAAAATAGGTTGTTTTTCCTCAACAAAACCTGTTAAATTAATACGCAATCCATATATTTCATGATCTATTTTTAAAACATTTTCATCCTTTTGAAAATATTCCTGATAATCCTCAGCATTAACTTTCATGTAGTCAATAAATCCCTCATCTAACATATTTTTTGCTTCTTCATATGTTTCAACAAAATAAACTTCAATTCTATCAAAAGATCTACTTACTCCCTTGCAAACATAAAAAGGATTTTTTTCATACACAACTACATTTTCTTCTTGATATTTAAAAGCATATTCAGCCATTGCTTTATGTTCAACATTTTCAACATCATGCATGTATTTAGTTGGAGCATAATATGGACTAGTAAATTCAGATTTAACCTCTTCAACAGTCATTTCTCTTTTATATTCAAATATAATCGCCTTTTCTTCATAATTATATGATAGTCCTACATCGTCTCGTGAACATTCACCTTTATAATATTCATAAACATTCACGATTTTATTAAATGGATACATATAATTTTCTATACCATATTCATAAGTTTCAATAAAATCTTCAAATAAAATCTCTGTTCCATCAGAATATTTAAATCCCTCTTTAATATAAACTTTCCATTTTGTTCCCATTTCATCCACTTTAATTGGATCTCCTTCTACAAAATATGGAACTAATTTATAATTTGAAAAATCATCGGTATACTCATAACTGTATAATCCTTTATATAAAAGATCATAATGTAAACTTCTAATAAAGGAATCTTTTTCTTTATTTAATACAACGTATCTAAAGACATTTTCACCTCTAAATTTAGAATATAATTCATAGTCAGGACGATTTAAAGCAACAGGATATTCAATTCTATCACTTAAAACAAACAAATCAACTGTACTATAGAAAGGAACGACAATAGTTTTATCCATGAAGAAATCTACCATTTTTGAAGAAAGTTCAATTACCTCTTCATCAGTTAAATTAGAAAAATCATAAAACTTTCCTTTATCTCCGCCTGCTAAGTTAGCTATTTTTTCATATTTTGCAGTTAATTCTAAATTTCCTTTTACTGGTAAAGATAAATCATATTCTTCATTATTTTCTTTATTTACCCAACATTTGAATTCATAATATTCAATTTCAGGAACTTCAATATCTTCAACTTTTTCTTTTTCTCTTACAATACTTGTTTTATATAACTCTTCATCAATATAATATTTAATTTCATATTCTTTTACTTCATTACATGAAATAAGTAAAAAAGATAATATTAATGTAATTAATAATAAAAATGTCTTTTTCATAATCTCACTTCCTTTATATATTAATATAACTATATTATATTATATTATATTATACTATGTTATGTTATGTTGTGTATAGTAATTTACTCTAGAATATAAAAAGTAGACAGTAATACTGTCTACTATAATCATAGTTTTACAGAATATTATGAAAAATAATCTTTGCTTCAACAAACAATTTATTATTCTTCATCAATTATCACATATTTGTATCTACCATTTACAATATAAACATCAGAAATAGATGGAGGCAATGCAAAACATAACGTTTCATAAACAAAATATTCACCTTTAAACTCAATTAAATTATCTTTATATACATCATATGTTAATGGAGTCATAAAAATTGAACCACTAGAAGTAATGCTAAACGCCCAATGACCTAAAACAGAGCTAACCATTCTGTTACTATAGAGATCATAAAAAATTATATCATAATCACCCATGAAGAATTTCTTATGAAAAAATTCATAAAAATCTTCCATTTTTTTCTCAATAAATGAAATTTCTATATTTGGAAATATTTCTTGTGAATTGAATAATTCTTCATATCGACCAAAAACTTCTTCAAAATTAAAATCAAAATAATACGCAACTTCCAATTCAATAGTTAATGATTCATCTGATGAAAAATATCCTTTTTTACTTAAATCTTTTAATGATTGTATATAATAATCCAACGCTAATTCCGCATCATATACATCAACATCTTCTTTTATAGGATACAAGACTCGATAATAAGAATCTAAATAACTATTTGGCATAAGCATTCTGTGACAAGGATTGAATGAATCACTATATAATGAATTTCGATCAATTCCATAATATAAAGCTTTTCTAAAGTTTTGATTATATAATATAGGTTCTTCTTCTTGAATATGTTTATTTAAATTAATATACAATCCATATACTTTATTATCTATTTTTAAAACATCTTTATCTTGATTAAAATAATCATAATACAAATCATCTGGAACCTCCATATAATCTACAAGACCTTTTTCAAACATTGCTATGGCCTCTTCATCAGTATCAACCAAATAAATTTCTATTTTACTAAAAGTTCTATTTACCCCTTTTGAAATATAATAAGGATTTTTTTCATAAGTTATCACGCCATTTTCATAAGATTTAAGTATGTATTCTGATGAAAACTTATAACCAGAAAAATCAACATTTTCCTCTAACAATATATAGGGTGTAGGGGCAAACAAAGGATCTGTTAAATAATCCTTTACCCATTTTATTGTTTTTGTCGTATCAAATTCGAAAGTTATAGATTTTTCTTCATAATTATAAGATATTCCAACCTCATCTCTTGTGCATTCTCCATTCCTATATTCTGTCACATTAGCAAAAAATAAACCACGTAGCGTGCTATTTAAATTAGCTTCATAAGCAGCGACAAAATCTTCAAACAAAACATCAGTTCCATCAGAATGTTTAAATCCTTCTTGAATATAAACTTTCCATTTTTTACCTTCTTCGTCCACTTTAATTGGATCACCATCTGCAAAATATGGAACTAATTTATTACTTAGTAAATCCTCATTATATTCGTAACTATACAAACCTTTATACGCAAAACTTCCATTCAGATAACGTTCGTATGAGTAATTTAAATTTTTTCTTTTTTCTACATATCTAAATACATCTTCTCCACTGAATTTGGAATACAATTCATAATCTTCATATTCTAAAGATACCGGATATTCGATCCTATCACTTAAAGCAAATAAATCTACTGTGCTATAAAAAGGAACTGTAATGACTTTATCTAATAAAAAGTTTTCTAATTTTTCAGCTACTTCAAACATTTCTTCATCAGTTAAATTAGAAAAATCATAAATCTTTCCTTCATCTCCACCTGCTAAATTAGCTATTTTTTCATATTTTGCAGTTAATTCTAAATTTCCTTTTACTGGTAAAGATAAATCATATTCTTCATTATTTTCTTTATTTATCCAACATTTGAATTCATAATATTCAATTTCAGGAACTTCAATATCTTCAACTTTTTCTTTTTCTTTTACAATACTTGTTTTATATAACTCTTCACCAATATAATATTTAATTTCATATTCTTTTACTTCATTACATGAAATAAGTAAAAAAGATAATATTAATGTAATTAATAATAAAAATGTCTTTTTCATAATTTCACTTCCTTTATATATTAATATAACTATATTATATTATACTATATTATGTTGTGTATAGTAATTTACTCTAGAATATAAAAAGTAGACAGTAATACTGTCTACTATAATCATATTACATATTTTTGATAAGGTTTCTGCATATCCCAATTTGTTTTTGCTTTGTATAAAGCTTCATTTTGATAAGTATCAATTAGAACTTCATATAAAGTAAATCGCCATTCTTTTTCATCATTTTTTCCTTCACAATTTTGTGCAGAATATACAGCCAATACCTCTACATCAACAAATCTTTTGTCTTTATAATATTTAATGATTTGTGTATAAACAATAACATGATAAGGATAAAACCAACTTCTTTTTTCCTCATTATTATCATAAATGAGTTTATCAATTCTTTTTATCGAAAAAGAATCGCTTTTTTGTTCATATTGAGGATGAGTTGTTGTACTGCTATTCTTTTTATTAGTCGAGTTTTTACCTGCAAGATAAGAACATACTCCTCCTACACCTAGACTAATAACTATCACCGCAATCCACCATTTACTAAATATTAATAACAGTAAATATACACATCCTAGAGTAAAAAGAAACCAAATAATAAATAGTCCCGAATATCCTATTTCTTTATATGATTCATATCGATATTTAATAAAACTAATAAACATAATAATATAAGTTACAATCCCTGATAGTAAGAAAGCAACATAGTTTCTATTATATTCACTTGTTTTATCTAAAATCACAAATATCGTTAATACTACAAATAATAAAGTTAAAATAATTCCAATACAAATAGTTTTAGGTCTATCTTCTTTTTTAATTAGAACTTCTTTACTAACACCTAAATATATAAAATATGAACTTCCCGAAATCACCATTGAACATCCTAATGATAATAAATTTATATTTTTATCAATACAAATAATTATTAATATTACACCAATCAAAGATATAATAGTTTCTATAAAGGGTTTATGATTCTTTCTATATTTATTTTTTATAAAATGTATACTTAGACAGCCTAATAAAAATAATATAACAATACTAAAGATGATTAATAATATATCTAACATATTTGCCTCATATTTTAATTTTTTATTATTTATTTT
>JAZSNL010000030.1:0-182679 GCA_045536365.1 Bacilli bacterium
AACAGTCTTGGCTGTACTCATACAGAAACAAATCCACAGTACGATTAGATTATAACATAATTTATTATGTTTATATAAAAATTTAAAGAAAGGATATAATATAAACTTATAAACTATATTATACGTTTATATTATACAAGACTAATATGAGAAAAAAAAGAACTATTAAAAGTTACATAAAAGCAACATTAATACCATTAATTGCCAATATAATATTATTTATATTCTTTTATTTAATAGGAGATGTTGAGTCAACAAAATTAATTGATGCTTTTCAAGCATCTGGCTTATTAGTATTATTATTCATTTGTTTAATAATAGTACACCAATGCGGAGCCTTTGATTTTATTGTTTTTGGTGTAACTAGACTTTTTGCAAGATTATTTCCTTGGGGTAATGTAGATATGTCTAAAACATATTTTGATTATGTTACTGAAAAAAAAGAAGATCGAAAAGTATGGCCTATCCTTTGGCCAGGCCTAATTATTAGTTCAATCTTTATTATTATCGGATTCTTTTTATATTAAAGTAAAACCTCTACTTTTTAAGTAGAGGTATTTTTTTGTTTGATATTAGAAAAAAATAAAAAAATTTAAACTTTTTTCAAAAATACTATTGAAAAAAACAAAATAATGTGGTAAAATAATAATCGAGGTGAAAATCATGATACAAATTTATACTACTCCAAGTTGTGCATCATGTCGTAAAGCAAAAAAATGGTTTGATCAATATAATATTCCATATTCTGAAAAAAACATTTTCAGTATTAAGTTAAGTAAAGAAGACATCTTTAAAATGTTAGCTAATAGTGAAAATGGTTTTGAAGATATCATTTCAACTAGATCTAAAGTATTTAAAGAAAAAAAATTAAATCCTGATAGTATGTCTGTAAAAGCACTAGTAGAATTTATCATTGATAATCCAAGCGTTTTAAAACGACCAATTATTATAAATGACAACGAATTACAAGTAGGCTACAATAATGAAGATATTACTATTTTCTTACCTAAAGAGTTAAGAGATAGTGAAGCTTTTTGCGGATTTGGTCGCGATAGTAAAAAATAAAAAAGCAGATTAAATCTGCTTTTTTTATTACATTTGATCTTTTAAAGCTTCATAAGCTCTCTTAATTTTTGGTAATGCTCTTTTATATTGAATACCAAAAGATTTTACCATTTCTACAAACTCAGCTTTAGCTTGTTCATAAGGAGCAGTAGATTCATATTCTAACTCATAATCTTTTTTATCAACATAAACACATTTGTCAATTGCAATTCTACCACTCATAATAGGAACTGTAATTCTAAAAGTTGATAAAGACATGTAGTTTTCTAATAATTGGTCTTTAATGACATCAGATATTTCTTTTGCAATTTCAGAGTCAGGCATACGTCCAGTTGATAATAATTCTTTAAATTCATCAGCTGTAATTGTATTATTTAATTCTTGAGTTACATACCCTTTCTTTCTCTTTAATGTTAACTCATATTTATCTCTTTTTCTAACTCTTAGACCTATATCAGATGCTTTTAAAGTGAAACGAGGTGTATCGAAATAATAATTCACCTGCATATTACCTTTTTTATCGTAATATTTTTCACATAATTGTACATATTCTTCTTTTGATAAAAGTGTTCTAAAAACTTGAATTTCACTTGCCATATAATCACCATTTATTAATATTTTTTAATTTGATACTATTATACAAAATCATTAAAAAAAATGCAAGAAAAATAAATATAATATTAACAAAAAAAATTAAAGTATGATAAAATATATATAACTTTAAAAAACCTTTTAGGAGGAATTATGATTAATTATACAAAAGACTTTAATTGGGAAAAATTTTTACAACCCTATGAACTAGCCGTAGAAGGATTTATTTTAAAAATAGAAGGTATAAAAAAACAATATCAACTAAACGGAATATCATGTCCTATTGAAATTGTTTCAGGAAGAATAAAATCACCAGAAAGCATACTTGATAAAGCTGATAGAATGAATGTTGACTATAATAAAATAGATGAATTACTTTATGACATTGGTGGAGTAAGAATAACATGTAAATACTTAGAAGATGTTTATAAAGTAGCTGAATTATTAAAAGCAAGAAAAGATATTAAATTATTAGAAGAACGTGATTATATTAAAAATATGAAACCAAGTGGATATCGTTCATTACATCTATTATGTGCTTATCAAGTAGAAACAATACATGGACAACAAAAAGTTCATTTAGAATTTCAAATAAGAACACATGCGATGCATTTCTGGGCAAGCATTGAACATTCTTTAAAATATAAATATCAAAAGAAAATACCACAAGAATTAAAAGAAAGATTATATCAAGCAGCACTTGCAGGTAAAAAACTAGATGAAGAAATGTCAACAATTCATAATTTAATTGAAGATTTAGATTCTAAAGAAAATGCACCTAAAGCATTACCGGATGATCAATTAGAAAATGAGATTAAATTAAATACATTAAAAAGATGGTAAAATATGATATTTAAATACAAAATAGAAGAAGAAATAACAGTAAAAGATTTTTTAATTAAAATAAAAATACCTGCTAATGTAATAAGTAGTTTAAAAAACAGTAATGGTCAGTTATTAGTAAATGATCAAACAGTTTTAAATAATTATTTAATGAAACCTAATGATATTTTACAGATTGTATTTCCATCATCAAAACAAGGAGAAAACATCATATCTAAAAAAGGTGATTTTGAAATAATCTACGAAGATTCATATTTGTTAATTATCAATAAACAACCTAATCTTGCGGTAATACCTACAAGAAGATACTATGAAGACTCACTCGCAAACTATGTAATGTCATACTATAAAAGAACTGGTATAGAAGCTAATATACATTTTGTTGGTAGACTTGATTATCCTACATCAGGAATTATCTGCCTTACTAAAAATAGTTATATGTTAACATTAATGAAAAATGCGATAATTACAAAAAGATATATTTTAGAAACAGAAGGAAATATTTTACTAGATGAAGGAATAATTGAAACAGGTATTAAAAAATCAGAAGATAGTATTATTAAAAGAGAAGTAACTGATAATATTAATTCAAAAACTATTTTTAAAGTATTAGAAAGAAAAGAAAATACTACAATTGTTTCCGCAACACTCTGTACAGGTAAAACACATCAGTTAAGATTACATTTTAGTAATATGGGTCATCCAATAATAGGTGATGATTTATATGGTAAAAAAAGTAGTGATGGCATTTTACATTTACATAGTACAGAATTTACCTTTATTCATCCTATAACAAATGAGAAAATGACATTCACTACAATGCCTAAATGGTTTAATTCTTAAGTTGTTTAGTTAGAATATGGTCAATTAAACCATATTCCATTGCTTCAGTAGTATTCATATAATAGTCTCTTTCAACATCCTTAGATATTTGGTCTAAGGATTTTTTTGTATTTTTAGCTAATATTTCATTAATCAATTTCTTAATTTTGATAATCTCTTCCGCAACTATCATAATATCAGTAGCTTGTCCTTGTGCTCCACCTAGTGGTTGATGAATCATAATTTTTGTATGTTCTAAACAATATCTTTTATTTCTTTCTCCAGATGATAATAAAAAAGCTCCCATACTTGCACAAAGACCCATTCCAATTGTTACAACATTACATGAAATAAAGTTCATTGTATCGTATATCGCAAGCCCAGCCGATACTGATCCACCAGGAGAATTAATATAAAGATATATATCTTTTTTATCATCTTGACTAGATAAAAATAATAATTGAGATATAACGCTTGCGGATAAACTATCAGTAATTTCTCCAAAAACTAAAATGATTCTGTCTTGTAATAAACGAGAATATATATCAAAACTTCTTTCTCCTTTTGATGTTTGTTCAATAACAACAGGTGTTAAATACATAAAATCACTCCTTTTGTATATTATAAAATATTAAAATTAAAAAGATTGTTACTTTATGACAAATACACATTCAAATATTTTAGAATGAAATATATTAATATTACAAGGAGGTGAAAATTGTGCCTAGATTTGTAAACCCTAATGTTTATCCAAACAATATGAATGAAGTAAATGATAAAATGAATAATTTTGATGGATATCATCCTTGTTGTGAAAAACCAGAAAATAAATGGGAAGATAAAAAATGCGATTGTCCTACTATTTATAAAGAATGCCCTCCAATTGTAACATGTTCAAAACAAGTATTACATCAATATCATATAACTAAACAACCATATATTCACAATTATCATACAGAAGTAGTTCATCACTATGTAACACAAAATGAATATATTCCTACATATACATGTAGTCAAGTACATGTAAATGAACCTAATAATACATATCCTAATTTTAACAATAATTTTAATAATAATAATTAATAATAATAACAGTATTGTTATTTAACAATTGTTAAATTTCGATACTGTTATTTTATATTATCAAATAAATATCAAAAAATAATTAATTATGTTATAATAATATAGTATTAATATATAAATTGATGATAGGGAAGAGTAAATAAATAATTATTTGTAGAGAGAGTATGTTTGGTGAAAATACTTAATAATTACTATCGAAGTTCGCCCAGGAGAGGTTCTAATCAAACCCGCAGATTTACTGCGTTAACAAAATTGAGTGCATATAATTTTTTTATATGAACTAAGGTGGTACCGCGATAACTCGTCCTTAGAAAATAAAATTACAAATTTTATAAAATTTGTATTTGTTATTTTCTATTTTTTTATTTTAGGAGGCAAATATGATCAATCAATTAAACCAAATCCAAGAAGAAGCATTAACAGCCATTAGTAAAGCTAATTCACAAGTTGAATTAAATGATATTAAAGCTTATTATACTGGTAAGAAAAGTCCTCTTGGAGAAATAATGAAATCTATGGGTAGTCTTTCAATTGAAGAAAAGAAAACTTTAGGTATGAAAGCTAATGAAGTTAAAAAGACTATTGAAGAAGCAGTTACTTTAAAAAGAAAAGAATTAGAACAAGAAGAAGTAAATAGAAAACTTGCAAGTGAAACTATTGATGTAACATTGCCAGGTAAAAAAATTGCAAGTGGTACATTACATCCTTTAACTAGAACAATTGAAGAAGTAGAAAATATCTTTATTGGTATGGGATATAATATTGCGGAAGGTCCAGAAATTGAACTTGATGTATTTAACTTCGAAATGTTAAATGTTCCTAAAGGTCACCCTGCAAGAGATATGCAAGATTCATTCTATATTACAGAAAATGTTTTATTAAGAACACAAACATCTCCAGTTCAAGTAAGAACATTACTTGCTGCTGGTGGTAAACCAGTTAAAATTTTATGTCCAGGTAAGACATATCGTCGTGATGATGATGATGCTACTCATTCACATCAATTCATGCAATTTGAAGGCTTAGTAGTAGATAAAAATATTACAATGTCAGATTTAAAAGGAACATTAAGTTTATTTGTTAAAAAGATGTTCGGTGAAGAAAGAAAAATTAGATTTAAACCATCATACTTCCCATTTACAGAACCTAGTGTTGAAGTAGACGTAAGCTGCTTTAAATGTGGTGGTAAAGGATGTCCTATGTGTAAACATACAGGATGGATTGAAGTATTAGGTGCTGGTATGGTTCATCCTAATGTTTTAAGAGATTCTGGTTATGATCCTAAAGTATGGAGGGGATTTGCGTTTGGTATTGGTATTGAACGCGCAACAATGTTAAGACATGGAATAGATGATATTCGTGGATTATATACAAATGATAAACGTTTATTATCACAATTCAAAGGAGAATAATTATGAAAGTATCATATAATTGGTTAAAAGAATTAGTTAATATTGAAGTAAGCCCTAGAGAATTATCAGAACAAATGTCTTTATATTCAGTTGAAGTTGAATCTTTTAGTTCTTTAGTAAATGTAGAAAACTTAATTATCGGTGAAGTATTAACATGTGAAAATCATCCTAACTCAGATCATTTACATATTTGTACTGTCAATGTAGGTGCAGAAGTTAAACAAATCATTTGTGGTGCACCTAATGTAGGTGTTGGACAAAAAGTAATTGTTGCTTTACCGGGATGTAAATTACCTGGTGGAGAAATTACGGTATCAAAAATTCGTGGTGTTGAATCATATGGTATGTTATGTTCATTACAAGAATTAGGAATTGAAAATAAATATGTTCCTGCAGAATATCAAAACGGTATTTATTTACTTGCAAGTGATGCTCCTGTTGGATTTGATGCTTTAGATTATTTAGAATACAATGATTACGTAATTGAACTTGGTCTTACTCCTAATCGTATGGATTTATTATCAATGTTAGGTGTTGCGAATGACGTTAACGCAATGTATAATTTAGGACTAAAACCACTTGAATATTCATTCAAAGAAGAATCTAAAAAAGCAAGCGAAGTAATTGATGTTGAAGTTAAAACTACAACATGTTATACATATAACGCTAGAGTAGTAGAAAATATTACTATTAAAGAATCTCCTCAATTTATTAAAACAAGATTAATGGCTAGCGGCATTAGACCTATTAATAACGTAGTAGATATTACTAACTATGTATTAATGTTATTTGGTCAACCATTACATGCATTTGATAAGGCTAAATTAGGAGATAAAATTGTTGTAAGACGTGCAAAAGATAATGAAACTACAACAACACTTGATGATATTGAAAGAAAACTAAATCATCATGATATTGTTATTACTGACACAACAAATGATTCAGAAGACACAAGAATCGTTTGTGTAGCTGGTGTAATGGGATGTAGTAATACTGAAGTTACAGAAACTACTAAAACTGTTGTTTTAGAATCTGCTGTATTTAGACCATTATCAGTTAGAAGAACTTCATCTAAATTAGGTTTAAGAAGTGAATCAAGTGTTCGTTTTGAACGTGGTGTTGATTTAAATAGAACACAAGCTGCATTAGATTATGCATGTTATCTATTAACTAAATATGCGGATGGTAAAGTATTATCAGGTACTGTTACTAAAGGTACTACTCATATTGAATCTAGACCATTTAGGTTAAATGAAAAATATGTTAAAGATTATTTAGGAATTAAAATAACATTAAAAGAAATAGATTCAATAATGAAACGTTTATCTTTCGAATCTGAAATTAAAGATAAAGAAGTTTTAGTAAAAGTTCCTAATCGTCGTTTAGATATTACTATTAATCAAGATTTAGTAGAAGAAATCATAAGAATCTATGGTTATCATAATTTAAATGAAACATTACCAGCAATGAGTAATGCAGGGGCACTTACAAATATTCAAAAAATAAGAAAAAATATTTTACATACATTAGTAGGTTTAGGATTAAATGAAGTAATTACATATTCATTAGTTAATCCAAAAGAAGCAGAACAATTTAAAATTCTTTATTCTGATGAATATGAAAAAGTATCTTTAATTTATCCAATAACAGAAGAACATAGTGTCTTAAGAAGAACATTAATTCCAAGTTTAGTTAATGTTGCAGCATACAATTCCGCAAGAAAAATTGAAGATTTAACTATTTTTGAAATAGGTAAAAGATATTATCGTTTAGATGAAGAACATATTGAACAAACTTGTGTTAGTGGATTCTTAAGTGGTCTTGTTAATTCTACATTATGGAAGAATGAAAAAGAAGTTGTTGATTTTTATTATGTAAAAGGTATTTTAGAAGAAGTATTTAAAAACATTAATATTTCAGTAAAATATGAACCTTTGAAAAATCCATCTTCTGAAATGCATCCTTCTCGTAGTGCTGCTATTATGTATAATAATAAACAAATTGGTTTCATTGGAGCTCTTCATCCACAAACATTAAAAGATAATGATTTAAGTAGTGGATACGTATTTGAAATTATTTTAGATGAAATCTTAGATAAAGAAACTACTGTTATTAAATATACACCAATTACTAAATTCCCTTCTGTTGAAAGAGACTTTGCTTTTGTAATGGATATTAATCAACCTGTAGGTGAAGTAATAGATGCAATATATAGTAGTGATAAACAATGTATTAAGAGTGTTGAAGTATTTGATGTTTATATTGGAGATAAAATAGAAGCTAATAAGAAATCTGTAGCATTCAGAATTTTAATGGAATCAAATGAACAATTAACGGATGAAATTATTAACAATAAAGTTAAACGTTTATTAAACGGATTAAAATATCGATATAATATTGAATTAAGACAATAATATGAGTATATTTCCTTATAAAAAAATATTAGTAGTAGGACCTGGTGGAGCAGGAAAATCTACTTTTTCCAAAAAACTATCTAAAATATTAAATATTCCTGTATACCATTTAGACTCAATATATTGGTTACCTAACTGGGAACACTTAGAAAGAGAAGAGTTTATTAAAAAAGTTAGAGTAATAACTTCTAAAGATGAATGGATAATAGATGGTAATTATAGTGGTTCATTAGAAGAAAGAGTTCCTTTAGCTGATATTATAATATTCTTAGATTTTAATATTACTTTTTGTGTCTTTTCAGCAACTAGAAGAATGTTAAGATCTAAAAAGGTAAAAAGAGATGATTTAACTGAGGGATGTGAAGAAAAACTTGATAAAAACTTTTTTGACTTTATTAAGTGGGTAATGGTTTTTAGAAAGAAGAATCGTCCTAGAATAATTTCAATTTTTAATAAATATTCTACTCCAGTAATAAAATTCAAAAACAGAAAAAAATTATATAAATTCTTAGAGGAAATTGAAAAAGAAAAATCCCTTGTTTAACAAGGGATTTTTATATTGACTTTTTTGTAAAAAAAGAATAAAATTATATTAATGGGAGGGTAATATGAGAATATTAAAAATATTATTCAGTAAAACATTTTTAGTTGTAATATCATTCTTAATACAAGTAGGAATATTAATAGGCGTAGTACAATACTTTAATGAATATTTTGCGGTATTCCAGGTTATAAGTGTAGTTATATCATTAATAGTATTTTTTTATTTAATAAATAAAAAAGAATGTATTGAATTTAAATTACCTTGGTTATTAATATTAGTAGTATTCCCTTATTTTGGAATGTTATTATATGTTATTTTTTATAATCCTAAATTTTCAAAAAAAACAGAAAAAGAATTAAGAAAAAATAAACTAATAAAGAAATCAAAAATTAAGTTTACTGAAGATGAAGAAAAAGAAATTAAAAATGAATTAAAAGAACAATATAAAATAGAAAAATATTTAAACAATGTTTCACTTACTAGAGGATATTTAAATAATGATACTAAATATTTAAATAGTGGTGAAGAATTTTTAAAAGATTTAATAGTAGAATTAAGAAAAGCAAAAGAATTTATTTTTATGGAATACTTTATTATTAAACCAGGATTAATGTGGGATAGTATATATAATGTATTATTAGAAAAAGTAAATGAAAATGTTGATGTTAGATTAATATATGATGACCTTGGTTCATTAGGATATGTTGATAATGATTTTTGTTTAAAACTACAAAAAGTAGGAATTAAATGTTATAAATTTAATCCTTTTTATCCTATTCTATCAGGAATATATAATAACAGAGATCACCGTAAAATAACAATAATAGATGGTAAAATTGCATATACAGGAGGAATTAATATTGGAGATGAATATATTAATTCTAAAAGTCCTTATGGACATTGGAAAGATTCTGCGATTAAAATAATTGGTCCTGCTGTTAAAAATTTAACTGAGATGTTTTTAGAAATATATAATTCAATAACTAAAAATAATGAAGAAGTTGATAAATATATTAATATAGAATTTGAAGATAAAAATAAAAAAGGTTTCGTTCATCCTTTTGGTGATGGTCCAAGACCTATATATCAAGAACCGATAGCAGAAAATAATTTTATTAATATTATTAATAATGCAGAAAAGTATATATATATTGCTACGCCATATTTAATAATAGATTATAATTTAACTACAGCTTTAAGAAATGCAGCATTGAAAGGAATAGATGTAAGAATAATAACTCCTCATATTCCAGATAAAAAAATTATATTTAAAATAACAAGATCTAATTATAAATATTTACTAGAAGCAGGTGTTAAAATATATGAATATACTCCTGGATTTATTCATCAGAAATCACTTGTATCTGATGGTAAAATAGCTTTTATTGGAACGATTAATTTAGATTATCGTAGTTTAGTTCATCATTATGAATGTGGAGTAGTTTTATATAATACTGATTCTTTAGTTGATATTTATAATGATCTTAAAGATATTATTGAAATGTCTGAAGAAATAACTTTTAAGAATTATAAAATGAAAAAAATTGATAAATTAATAGTATTAATATTATCAATCTTTTCACCATTGTTTTAAAAAAGAGTTAATAACTAACGAAATGATTCGCTAGTATTAACTCTTTTTTTATATTTTATTTTCTCTTTCTAAGAAGTGGAAATATGCTCCCCACATACCTGATACATTTTTCAATACTGATAATTGAATTGTTGTTTGTTCTGCATAGAAAGGATCTAATCTATTTTGAATTGCCTGATTAATTTCATTTAAGAATTTTTCCCCTCGATTAGATATTCCTCCTCCAATAATAACGCATTCTGGATTATAAGTATAAATTAGGTTTACAATACCAATAGCTAAATCATCATAAAATTGATTTATTACTTCTACTGCAAGAGGGTCATTATTATCATATAAATTAAATAATTCAATACCATTATTAATATTAATTCCTCTTTTTTTTGCATTTTTGATTAACGCACTTGTAGAAGCACATTTTTCCCATGGCATATTATCACGGTGATAAGTTAAACCAAATTCGTTTCCAGAAAAATAATTGCCGCGGTAAATGTTACCATTAATATAAGAAGCTCCACCAATACCTGTTCCGATTGTTAAAACAATAAAATTATGAGAATGATGATTAATATATTTTTCTGCATATAAGAAACAATTAACATCATTTTCTACCCATACAGGTAGTGAAAGATTGGCTTCTAAATAGTTTTTAATTTCAAAATTAGTATAATTAACAATATTGCCTGTTGCTTTTAAGACAAGTCCTAATTCCGGATTTATTATACCTGCAGTACTAATACCTATTCCATCAATATTATATTTTTCTTGGTAGCCTCTAGTTATTGAGATTAGTTTGTCCATTACGAATTTGGCCCCTAAATGGCCCTCAGTTTCAATTATATGTTTATCTTGTAGTATTTTATTGAAAATGATACCATATTTAATTTCTGTACCACCGATATCAAAAACTACAACATTCATTTATTTCACCTACTTTAATTTTGATTGATCAAAGGCATCAATCCATTCATTTAATTTATCCATTATTTTTTGAACTGTTCCTTCAACAAAAGGATTTTCTAATTTAGCTTCTTCTAAAAGTCCAAGGAATGATTTGCTTCCTCCTAGACAACATAGTTCATAGTATTTTTTCCATGCATTTTCATGGTCTTCGTTATCTAAAATAAAGAATTGTTGAGCACATACTTGTGCTAATGTATAATCAATATAATAGAAAGGTGATGTGAAGATATGGCTTTGACGATACCACCAAGTACCTCTATTTAATACATCATTATCATATTCTTTAAATGGTGTATATTCTTTTTCTAGTTTTCTCCACATTGCAACTCTTTCTTCTTTACTCATTTCAGGATGTTCATACACTTCATGTTGGAACGCGTCAACGCAAGCACCATATGGAAGGAATGTAACTGTTCCTGTTAAGTGAGAATATAAGTATTTATCTGTATCTTCTTTAAAGAATAATTCAATATATGGACGTGCAAAGAATTCCATACTCATTGAATGAATTTCACATGCTTCATAAGTTGGCCACATGTATTCTAATAATTCAAAATCACGACAACAATAAACTTGGAAGGCATGTCCGGCTTCATGTGTTAGAACATCAACATCTCCGCTTGTTCCGTTAAAGTTTGCGAAAATGAAAGGGGAATTATAGTTTGCGATAAAAGTACAATATCCTCCTGGTCTTTTACCAGGTTTAGAGTCTAAGTCTAATAATTCATGTTCAGTCATAAAGTCAATGAATTCACCAGTTTCTTTACTCATTTGATGATACATTTTTATCGCATTCTCCACCATCCATTCACGATTTCCTTTAGGAGTAGGGTTTCCTGATAAGAAAGATAGATTTAAGTCATAGTTTTTCATTTCATCAATATTTAATCTTTTAGCTTGTGCTTGATAAATTTTATTTACTAATGGTAAAACATGTTCTTTAATTTGATTACGGTAGTTTGCGACCATATGTTTATCATAGTCTGTTCTACCTAAACGGTAGTATCCTAATTCACAATAGTTTTCAAATCCTAATTTTTTAGCCATTTTTGTTCTTACTTTAACTAGTTTATCATATATATCATCAAATTGGCTACTTTTTTCGTCTAAGAATCCTGCAACAAGATCATTTGCTTCTTTTCTTATTTTTCGATCTTTACTGTTTAAATAAGGAGTCATTTGAGGTAAATTATTTATTTTACCGTCATATGGTATTTTTGCAGAAGCTGCTAATTTACTGTATTCAGTACATAGTTTGTTTTCTTCTTGTAGGTCAGATATGATTTCTGGACTGAATGTTTTTAATTCTACTTCAATTTTTTTAAATAAGTATTCTCCTAAGTGTTTTTCTAGTTCTTTTTTGAATTTAGAATTATATAATGCAATAAGGTAGTTATTTGATACTTCACTATAAATAGGTAAGTTATTATCAAAGTATTCTTGTTCTTTTTCATAGAATTCGTTTGTTGTATCAACTGAGTTTCTAATACTACATAGTGTAGCCATAGTGTCAATGTTTTTAGTAATAGTTGTTATTTTTTTTACTATGTCTAATATTTCATCAATTGAGTTAGCGTTATTAATTTGATCTATATAACAAGTAACTTCTTTAGATATTGTTTCTAAATTAGGTCTTGTATATATATATTCATTAAATTTCATATTATCCCTTCTTTCTAACTATATTTTACCAAATAAACTGAAAAAAAGCAAAAGAAAAAGATTTGTCCTAATTATTGAATTTTTCTGAATAATATGCTATAATGGATAAAAAGAAAAGGAGGTAAGTATGAAAATAGCTATAATTGAAAAAACTAAAGAATCTCTTGCCTCTATTTTACCTATTACTTTTATTGTTATAATTTTGAGTTTCTTTTTCGGACCTATTGGTATATGGCAATTTTTGAGCTTTATTATAGGGGCATTAATGTTAATAGTTGGTATGACTTTTTTTACTTTAGGTGCTGATTTATCAATGTCACCTGTTGGAAGTAGTTTAGGTTCATATTTAACTAAAAAAAGAAATTTATGGTTGTTATTATTAATAAGTGCATTAATTGGTTTTTTAATTACTGTTTCTGAACCAGATTTACTCGCATTATCTGATCAGTTTGATGTTGTTAAACCTGTTGTTTTAATATTAGTTGTAGCGCTAGGTGTAGGTATTTTCTTAGCATTTTCAATGTTAAGAATTGTGTTTCAAATATCTTTATCGAAAGTGTTTATGATTTGTTATGGTGTGGTTTTTTGTTTTGCTGCAATATTGCAATTCACAGGAAAATCACATTTTATCCCTATTGCTTTTGATTCTGGTGGTGTTACTACTGGACCAATGACAGTGCCTTTTATTTTAGCTCTTGGACTTGGTGTTGCTTCAGTAAGAGGTGGAGAGCATTCTGAAGATGATAGTTTTGGTTTAGTTGCTTTATGTTCAATAGGACCTATTCTTGCGGTAATGATTTTAGGTTTGTTTGCTGAGGGGGATATTAATGCTTCAACAACTGAGGTTGTTTTAAATGGTTCTAGTGATTTCTTTAAACATATTTTTCATACATTAGGTGAAGTTATTTTAGAAGTTATTATGGCGTTAGCTGCAATTGTTGTTTTTATTGTAGTGTATGAAATTGTTATTTTAAAGGAACAAAAGAAAAATATTATTAAAATCTTTATTGGATTAGGATATACATTCTTAGGACTTGTTTTCTTCTTAACAGGTGCTAAAATTGGTTATATGCCACTTGGTAGTTTCTTTGGATCTGCTATTGCGGGGATAAAACATAATTGGATAATTGTTCCAATTAGTATGATTATGGGTTTCTTTGTTGTAATGGCTGAACCTGCGGTTCATGTTTTAAATAAACAAGTTGAAGAAGTAAGTAGTGGTAGTATATCAAAGAAGGTAATGTTATTTACTCTTGCAATAGGTGTGTCTATTTCATTAGGACTTGCGATGTTAAGAATCATTTGTAACTTTAGTATTTGGTGGATTGTTTTACCGGGTTATGCGATTGCTTTAGCGTTATCTTTATATACGCCTAAAATGTTTACTGCAATAGCATTTGACTCAGGAGGCGTTGCTAGTGGCCCAATGACTGCAACTTTCATTCTTCCTTTTGCAACGGGTGCTTGTGCAGCTGTTTCTAATTCGGATGTAATGCAAATAATGTTAAATGGTTTTGGAGTAGTGGCTCTAGTTGCAATGACACCGTTAATTGTCGTTCAAATAATAGGTGCTATTTATAAATATAAACTAAGTAAAGTTGTGGATGCTCAAGAACATGTATATGAATATGAAGAAGTAATTGAGTTTTTATTAGACGAAGATATTATAAAGAGGTGCTCTAATGAATAGATTAAAGTTATTAATTACAATTATTGATAGAGGAAAAGGTAATGATGTTGTAAAATTATTTGAAGAATCTGGTTGTCATTCTAATTATGTTACTTATGGAAAAGGCACTGCATCAGAAGATATTTTAGAAGTTTTAGGTTTTGGGATAAAAGAAAAAGAGGTTGTATTTAGCATAGTAGATGAAAGTTTAGTTTCTGATTTATTTCAATTATTAGAAGCGGAATTAGACTTTGATCGACCTGGTAAAGGTATATCTTTTTCAATTCCTTTATCTAGTATAGCTGGTCAAAAAGCATTAAATGAAATCTTAGGTAAGAAAGGAGAAAATTAATGGTACATTTAATCGTAATTATTTGTAATAATGGAAATGCTGAATTAGTTATGTCTGAAGCAAAAGCAGCAGGAGCTCGTGGCGGAACAATCCTTCACGCAAGAGGTAGTGCTGATCAAAATACAGTTCAATTTATCGGTATTACTATTCAACCTGAAAAAGAAATGGTTTTAATTCTTACTACAGATGAAGATAAAAATAATATTATGAAAAGTGTTAACGCAAAGTTAGGTCCTGGTACAGAAGCTCATGCGGTATGTTTCTCTTTACCTGTGGATGGTTTAATGGGAGTTCAATTAGAAAGATAAAAAACACACAAGTAACTAGTTCGAACTAGTTGCTAGTGTGTTTTTATTTTATCTATTACTTTATTGATTACTTCTATTGGAGTAGAAGTTCCTGATGCAATAACGACTTTGTTAATATTAGAATTAATAACAAGATTTAAATCTCTTTCTTTTTCATCTAATATATATATAACGTTATCACACAATTTAGTAGCTACATCATATAAACATTGTGTATTATTGCTTTTTTTATCTCCAATAATTACTACATATGAATCTGAATTCTTTTTAAGAATATAAGATAATTCTTTTTGTCTATTAATCGTTTCTTGACATAAAGTATCAATTATTTCAATATTAGGATATATATCTAATACTTTATTTTTAACAAGTTCAATCTCACTTATTGTTGCGGTAGTTTGATTAAAAAGAACAAGAGGTTTATTTTTTATAATAGGAATGGTATCAGAACTGTCTAATAGATATATATCTTTTGAAAAACTATTTACAGCTTCTGCTTCAGGATGATGTTTATTACATATATATAATATAGCATATCCAGAGTTAATTTTATCTATTATTTTATTATAAACCTTTCTCACATTAGGACAAGTTGCGTCAATATAATTTAAATTCTTTTTCTTTATTTTGTCTAATACATCAATGCCTACTCCGTGTGCTGTTGTAATAACTGTGCCAGAATTAATATCATCTAACATTTCTAATCTTGTTTTATGTTGATGAATAATGAAACCTTTTTTATCCAAAATATCATTAATAGTTTGATTATGAACAAGTCTACCTAATAAATGAAGAGGTTTAATTGAATTATTATTTTCCACTGTATCTAATGTGATTTTTAAAGAGTGTTTTACTCCATAACAAAATCCTAGTTTAGATAAAAGAATTATTTCTTTTTTCATATTATCACCAATATAATTATACATTATTTATAATTTAAAATCTAGTTTAAAAGAAATAAATTAAATATGTTGAAAAATAATAACATTTTTAGTATAATATGATAGTAATAAAGGGAGGAATAAAAAAATGATTACTACTAGTGATTTTAAAACAGGTATGACTATCCTATATAATGATCAAATATATCAAATTGTTGATTTCCAACATGTTAAACCAGGTAAAGGACAAGCTTTCGTACGTACTAAATTACGTAACTTAAGAACTGGCGCAACAATTGAATATACTTTCAACGCAGGTGAAAGATTAGAACAAGCTATGATCGAAAAGAAAAAAATGCAATATTTATATGGTGGCGATTCTTACTGCTTTATGGATATTGAAACATACGATCAAGTTGAAATTGAAGCTGCAAGATTAAAATGGGAATCTAACTTTATGGTTGAAGGTATGACTGTTGAAATCGTATTCTATGGAGAAGAAATTTTAGGTGTTAACTTACCAGAAAAAGTTGCATTAGAAGTTGTTGAAGCATATGATGCAGTTGCTGGAAACACTGCAACAAATGCAATGAAAGAAGTAACATTAGAAACAGGTTTCGTAGTTAAAGTTCCTATGTTTATCAACCAAGGCGATAAAATTATCGTTACTACTTGGGATGGAAAATACTCATCTAGAGCATAAGAAACAAAAGGCACAATTTAACTATAAATTGTGCTTTTAATTTTAAAGGAGAATAATATGAAAAAAGGATTAATTAAAATAGTATTTATATTTATTTTAAGTTTATTAGTATCTTCAACTGTTGTTAAAGCAATCGATGATGGCCGTGTTGAAGTACCTGGAGCTTATTATGAAATTAATGAAAATCAAGAAACAAGAATTTTAGATGGCGGAATAGAATATATTAGAGATATATCTACAAGCCATGCAGATAAAATAGATAAAGACTCATATGGATGTTCTGAATTAAATACAGCTCCACAACAAGTTAATATTTTAAAAATACCAAGTTCTAAATCAGTTAAAATTGTTAACTGGAGAGCATCAGAAAAAACATTTTGGAAAAAAGCAACTGTAGTTGATCTTGCAAGAGACTTTGAAGCAAATAATCCAGGATGGGTTGTTATTGCAGCTACAAACGGAGACTTCTTCGATATTAATGGTAATGGTTATTTACCTTATCAAACAACAAGTGCAACATACTCTAATGGTGAAATGTATAGATCAGAAAATAGAGATGCAGTAGGTTTCAAAAACGATGGAAGCTCTGCTCCACTTGTTCATGGTAAATGGGAAACAACAGATTTACAATTACAAATCTATGATGAAAATGAAAACATTATCGGAACATATGACATTACTAATAAAAATGAAGTTCCTACAGGTAATGGCGTAGCAGTTTATTTCTCATATCCTGTTGCAAAAGCACAATATGTAGATGTAACTATTCCTGCTGAAAACTCATATATCGTAGAACGTGGTTATATGCTTGCAAGTGATAGTAATAACTTATACGCTAAAGGTGCTATTACAATGATTAACACAGAAGTTAATATTCAAGCAAACGAATTTGCAGTAGTAACAACAAATTCTGAAATCACATCTAAACTTGCATTAGGAACAACAATTAGAATTCAAAAGAACTTAATTGGCGATTATGCAGAATGTGATAATGCAACAGGAGTTGGTGTACAATTATTAGCGAATGGCCAAGCAACAGAAGTTTCTGATTTTTACCGTCATCCTCGTACTACTATCGGTATGACTGCAAATGGCGAAATTGTCCTAATGACAGTTGATGGTAGACAAACAGATAAAAATATGTATGGTATGTCATATAAAGAATTACAAGCAACAATGTTAAAATATGGTTGTGTAGAAGCTTATAATATGGATGGTGGAGGCTCTACAACAATGATTCTTAGAAATGCTGAAGGATCATTTGATGTAATGAATAGTCCATCTGATGGGCAAGAAAGATCAGATTCTAATGCTGTTTTAGTAGTAGCTCCTAGATTAAATGTAAAATTAGATGTTGTTGAAGATAATTCATTTACTATCTCATATGAAGGATCTAAAGATTCAACAGTTTCTAATATTGTATTACATATTAATAATGAAGAAGTTAATATTAATTCTAATACATTCACTTATAATAAGTTAAATAAACAAACAAGCTATGATTATTATTTAACATATGATTTAACTTATAATAGTGAAACAACGAAAATTACAACTGAATCGAGAACAATTACAACAGGTAAAGCTAAACCGATATTAAAAGATTTCTATTATACAGAAACAGATACACAAATCTTCTTTAATTATCAAGTAGAAGATTTGGATACTACTTTAAACTTTATCGGATTAAAGATAGGTCGTAAAATATATTTCTTATCTGCTACTTCAACTTCATATGTAGTTGATAAAGCTGATATCACTGAATCAGAATATTATATTACTTTAGAATATTTCTTAGATTCATCAACTAAAAATTATGGTAAAACTGATTATAAGATAGAACAATATGTTCCTGAACCTACTCCTACTCCACAACCAGAAAAGAAAGGATGTAAGAAGAAGAGTGCTTCATTAATTTCTATTTTCAGTTCATTATCTGTTGTAGTATATTTATTCTTAAAGAAAAACAAATAAAAATAAAAAAAGCTAGTAATAAGAATTATCTTATTATTAGCTTTTTGTTTTTAGAAATTATTTGCTTTTACTTCGAAGTATGCTTGAGGATGTGCACAAACAGGGCATAATGCAGGAGCAGCTTCAGCGATATGTAAATGACCGCAGTTACGGCATACCCATACAGTGATACCTGCTTTAGCAAATACTTTAGCAGTTTCGACGTTTTCTAATAATTTTAAATATCTTTCTTCATGTTCTTTTTCAATTTTTGCAACAGCTTCAAATTGATAAGCTAATTTAGTGAAACCTTCTTCACGTGCAACTTTAGCAAATTCAGCGTACATTTCTGTCCATTCATAGTTTTCACCAGCTGCAGCTGCTTTTAAGTTTTCAGCAGTTGTTCCAAGTTCACCTAAAGCTTTGAACCATAATTTAGCGTGTTCTTTTTCATTTTCAGCAGTTTCTAAGAAAATAGCTGCGATTTGTTCGTAACCTTCTTTTTTTGCAACACTTGCAAAATAAGTATATTTATTACGAGCTTGAGATTCGCCTGCGAATGCAGTCATTAAATTTTGTTCTGTTCTAGAACCTTTTAATTCCATAATTATATCCTCCTTATTAGATATAATCAGTATATCATATAAAGAAAAAAAATACAAATATTTTAAAAATAAATAACTTTTTGATTAAAATGCTTGCATTAATATATGAGATGTGTTATAATAATAAAGCATTGTGAAAGATGCGGGTGTGGCGAAACTGGCAGACGCGCTAGACTTAGGATCTAGTTCTTACGAGTGCAGGTTCAAGTCCTGTCACCCGCACCATTACTATTGATCTGGTCCTGTAGTGTAGTGGTCTATCACATCTGACTGTCACTCAGAAGATCGCGGGTTCGAGTCCCGTCAGGACCGCCATTATATGCGCCAGTAGTTCAATTGGATAGAATGTCTGACTACGGATCAGAAGGTTGAGGGTTCGAGTCCTTTCTGGCGTGCCATTTTAAAATTTAATAATTATTTTCGTCGGGACTTAGCTCAGCTTGGTAGAGCACTTGGTTTGGGACCAAGGGGTCACAGGTTCGAATCCTGCAGTCCCGACCATTGCGGGTGTAGTTCAATGGCAGAACTTCAGCCTTCCAAGCTGACTATGTGGGTTCGATTCCCATCACTCGCTCCATTAGAATGTGTCTATAAGTCTTTTTTAAATATAACTAAATAAGAGATTTATTGTGTAAATATAGTCCGAAAGGGCTATTTTTTTTATTTTCAGAGCAAAAATATCCTAAAAGATGGTAGGAGCTAGTGGGGATTCGAATAGGGGAGTTGTTCGGACTCGAACTAATTAAAGTATTTTGCATTAGTGGGGACTCGAACCTATAAGAGATAATGGTGGAAAGAATTCTAATAATAGTGTATAATTATTATAGACATCAAACAATGGTTGATATTATCAATTTTGCCTCCATTGTTTTAAAATAATATTTGAGTTATAATGTAGATGTAAATTAATTTACACTGTCAATGGCCAATGACTTAAAACTATAAAGGAGTTATTTATGAATATAGGTAATAAAATAAAAGAATTAAGATTTAAGAATAAAGTGACTCAAGAAGAACTTGCAAAAGCATTACAAGTTTCAACACAAGCAGTATCAAAATGGGAAAATGGTGGATCACCAGACTTGGAACTTGTTCCATCAATAGCAACATACTTTAATGTAACAACTGATTATTTATTTGACATGAAGAATAGTGATATTGTTAACATTGATAAGAAGGTAGCTAAATACATACAAAGTTTTGATTTAGAGAATAGAATGAATGTGGTATATGATTTAGCATTCAAAATGTCAATTGCAACACGTGGAGATGAAATTGAAGAGCAAGACAAATTTGATGAACTTATTAATAACGATGATATGTTTTCAACTATAATAGGACCAGAAGGTATAGCAATTACATCGCTAGCAAAAACTAATAAAATATTCATATGCTTACCAAAAGATGACAAATCAGATTATTCAAAAATGCTTTTAAGTAAGGATAAACAAAGAAATTTTTGTGAATATTTAAGTGATGAATTATTTTATAATACATTAGTGTTTTTACATTCCCGTAATGGCGGAAACTTTACTGAACAATTATTAATTGATAATTTGAATATAACATATGATGAAGCAAGATCAGTTCTAAAAAAAATGGAAGAATTTAAAATTGTATCTTGTGCTGATGTTCCAATTAATGATACAACAATCGAATTATATGCTGTATTACAAAACCCTCAAATTGTTGGATTAATATCAATGCTTGACATGGTTGTTAATAAACCAAATACGTATTATTATTATTGTGGAGGACCTAACAATTATTTTAGAAATAAATAATTTTACTTGACTCTCCAGTTAACTGTAATGTTATAATCATATTGTAATAAGTTAGCTAGCAATTATTACAAAGGAGGCTTTATGAAATATTTAAGAATAGGTGATTTTTCTAATGTTGCAGGAATCAGTGTAAAAACAATTAGATTCTATGAAGAGAAAGGATTAATCAAACCTGCTTATATTGATAAATATACAGGATATAGATATTATGATGAAAAAAACATAGAACAAATATTAATGATATTACAATATAAGAATATGGGCTTTACATTAGAAGAAATTAAAAACATAAATCCTAATCTACTTGTTTCAAAAGTTGAATCTTTAAAAGAACAAATGATTAATATAAAGAAAAATATTAATTATATTGAATCAATGATTGAAAAAGGAGAGTGTAGTGAATTGGTATTTGTAAATGATGAAAAAGTAATTGGAAAATGGGAATTATTAAAAGATGAACCATTTCCTTTTAATGAATTATATTTCTTGCCTAATGGAAAAGAATACTGGGTGTTTAGTTGGACCAAAGGATATTTAAAAATTATTGATACTTATCATCCATATGAAATAGTTAATGATATATTAATAATAGGTGTAGTTGATGTAAATGGAGTAATTGGTAAGAAAGTTAAATTTAAAAAAATCAATAACAAGGAATATTCTATTGATGATATAAGACAAGTAGATGATGTTACTTATGAATTTGTAAATGATGGAACTGTATTAGGAATATGGAGATCAATTGCATTTACATATAGTGATGATATTGGAGAAGTAATAAAAGATAAAAAAGATGATCTGTTTTTACAAAGATTAATATTTTGTAAAGATGGGAAACTAATTGAAGAAAGAATAAATGAAACTATGTTTAATCATTTATTATGGACCAAAGGCAAAGTAATTGATAATAAATATAGTATGACATCATCAAAATATGAAATATTAAAAATAGAAAATGTAGAATATTTAATTTATGAATGGAAATCAGGAGACTATACATTTGGTAGAAGAAAACCTGGAAAGTATATATTAGTCAAGGAATAAGAAATTATTATGTCAGTTAGCCAAAATAAAGTTATCTGGTTTTTTAAAAAGTAGAAATAAATGATGAAATGTGGTATAATTAAAACGTGAGGTGAGATGAAATGAAAAAGACAATTACAACAGTTTATTTAATATGTGCTGGTATATTTATTGTTGGTATCATTTTAGGTTTATTAGGTAGACTTATTTGTGTGCGTAATAATGATAATTATGAAGTATTGCAAGAAGAGTTTAAAGGACCAGATGTAATTGCAGAGGTATTTCATCATGATGTGAGTAAGCAAATATATGTTTGTTATAATGATGCTTCATATGTAAATGTTTATAATTCTGATGGGGAATTTCTATGGGCTATTTCAACACCTTATTTGAGAAATTGTGATTTTATATTAACAAAAGACACTTTAATAATTTCGGGTAAAGATTCTTATATATATAATTGTCATAATGGTGAGTTTATTGAAAAAAATAATACTAATGATTTTAATATGGAAAATTCAGATGAAAATGATGAATTAATACCTGGTGATTTAGTATATGATACGTATAATGTTTATGAGTATTTAGGAAATAATGAGTATAAAAAGATAGTTGAAAGACCTTGGTGGCATTGGATTTTTAATTTTCCAATTGATTGGTTAATTTCGTTTGGCGCTGTTTTAGTAGCTGGTATTTTGTTTTTAATTGAAAAAATTAGAGAATATGAAAAAGAAACAAAACATCAAATTGTGAGTGATAAAAAAGTAAAGTTCATAATTAATTATTATAAAATATCATCATCAATTCAAGTGTTGTATTCTATAGTTGGGTTATTATTAGGATTTATATATAAAGAGGTAATAATAGGATTAATTCCAATTGGTGTGCATTTTATAATTTCAAATATTATATTATTTAATATTCAAGATAGTATAAATAATAATCATACTGTAATAATTGATGGAAAAGAAAAAATGTCTTTTTGGAAATATATAAATATTGCTACAATTATAATTGCCTTTATTATAAGTGTAACATTTCTTTTATTTTAGCAAATTTGCTTTTAGACTGTATTCAGCTAGCTAACAAACAAAAAAGTTAGCTGGCTTTTTAAATAGTAGAAATAAATGAGAAAATGTGATATAATATTTACAAGAAAAGTAGGAGGCATTAATATGTCAAAAGAATGGAATTGGGATATTAACACAAATGATTTGTGGTTAAAACCATCAATAGAATCATATTTTTACGTACAAGAATGGAAAAACAAGCAATTTAAAAATGTACTTGATTTGGGATGTGGTTTAGGTCGACATGCAATATTGTTTGCTAAGAATGGTTTTAATGTAACAGCTTGTGATTTATCAGAATATGGTGTGAATCATTTAAACGAGTGGGCAGACAAAGAAAATTTAAAAATTGAAACAGTAGTCTGCGATATGTTAGAATTACCATTTAATGAAAATTCTTTTGATGCAATATTCTCTTATCATACTATTTCTCATACTGATACAATGGGTGTAAAAAAAGTAATTAATGAATTAAAAAGAGTTTTAAAATCAAATGGAGAATTATTTTTAACTTTATGTTCTAAAGAAACATGGTCATTTAAGGATGCAGGATATCAAAAAATTGATGAAAATACAGTCTTAAAACAGGAAGATGGACCAGAAGATGGTATACCACATTTCTATATTAATTTAGAAGATATTAAAGAATTGTTTAATGACTTTGAAATCATAAGTTTAAGACATACTGATGATATTTATTATACTGATAAACTTAATCATTCAAAGCATTATTTTGTACATATGAAATTGATATAGATTAATTATTGGAGGGATTCTAAAATGTTAAATGTAGGAACACAAACATTAGAAACTGAAAGATTGATATTAAGAAAATTTGAACTATCAGATGCAGAACATGTATACAAAAATTGGACTAGTGATCCACTTGTCACAAAACATTTATCATGGGATGTTCATAAATCAATAGATGATACAGTTAAATATGTAAATTATAAATGTGAATTATATAACAAAGATTATTGCTTTGATTGGATTGTGGTATTAAAAGAAACTAATGAACCAATTGGAGAAATATCTTCTATTAAAATATCTAGAAAACATAGTTTAATTGATTTGGGATATTGCTATGGAAGTAAATATTGGAACAAAGGTTATGGAACTGAAGCATTACAAAAGGTTATTAAATATTTGAGAGAAGTTGCTAAAGTAGAAAAAATTACTGCTTGTCATCTCTCAATTAATCCTGCATCCGGTAAAGTGATGGAAAAAGCAGGAATGGTCTATGACGCAACATTAAAAGAATATAGAATTGATAAAAATACTAATAAACGTGTAGACTTAATATGTTATTCTACTAGATAAATAATAACTTTTATTAAAAGGAGGTCTTCAATGAAATACAAAGCTATATTTTTTGATAGAGATGGAACACTTACTTATTACATTCAAGAAAAAGTTAATTGGCGTAACAAAATTATTGAAGAGTGGAGTGGCAAACCATTCGAACTTCCTTATGATAAAATGATTATGCTTTTTAATAAAGCTAAAGAGAATAGACCATACAAATATAAAAATTTAGAAGATGAAAAAGAATTCTTTCAAAGATATTATAAATACTTGCTTATAGAAGAAGGCGTAACTGAAAAAGTAGATGAAAGATCAAAACTATTATTTGATGAGTTATGGTGTAATGGTGATAGAGCATTATATCCTGAAACTATAGAAGTATTAGAATATTTTAAAAATAAAGGATTTAAAATAGGAGTTATTTCAGATACATCTCCATCATTACAATATTCATTAGAACAATTAGGAATAGCTAAATATTTTGATTCTTTTATAGCATCATCATTAGTCGGTGCAGGTAAACCGAGCCCAATAATATTCAATGCTGCACTTGATTCTGTTGGTGTTAAAGCTGAAGAAAGCTTATATGTAGATGATTATAAACAAGAAGCTGATGGTGCAAGAGAACAAGGGTTTACATCATTCTTAATTGAAAGAAGCTTAAAAGAGAATAATGAATGGAAAATAAGTAGTTTAAAAGAAATAATTGATTTTGTTGAAAAATTGGAGAAGGAATTATGACATTAATAGAATTTCTAATAAAAGCAAAAACAAGTACATATGCAAATGGTACAAAATATAAAGTTCCATCAACTAAACCTAATTCTATTGACTATCACTATAAAGAAGATAACTTTATATATCATGATACCTATTATGGGAACAAAGAATTTTATGGTAGAGAAATGGTATACGTAAATGGTAAATTCGTATGGTATATGGAATATGAAGGTGGGGTTTTAAATGATGAATCTACTGATATTTATGATAAAGTATTAAAACCAGCTCTAAAAAATATTGATAATAAAATGCCATTAAGAGGTCCACATAAGTTTTGTATTGATGATTATAAATATGTTTTTGAGATAAATGGTTCGATAAGAAAATTTGATGGAATAGAAAGAATATATAAAAAAGAGAAACTAATATATGAATTAAAATGTCATGGTGGAAGTTTTAATAAAAAAATTAAATGGATTTTCTTTGATGTTGGTACAACTTTAGTTGATGAAGAAAATGCATATGATTATAGAGTTCTTGATATGATTAAAAATAGAAATATAACTTTTGAAGAATTTGATTCAAAAAGAATTGAGCTTGCGAAACAAGGACTAGATGGAAATAGTGCTGCTATAAAAGAATTTGGCTTAATTAAAACACAATGGCATTCTGAAAAAGAAATTTTATATGATGATGCTATTGAATTGCTTTTATATTTAAAAAATAAAAAATATAAATTAGGTATAATTGCAAATCAGAAAAAAGGACTACAAAAAAGACTTGATGAATTTGGTATATTAGAATATTTTGATTTAGTTATAGCATCAGAAGAAGTTGGAGTATCAAAACCAGATAAAGAGATTTTTGAAATATCACTAGCTAAAGCAAATTGCAAACCCAATGAATGCATTATGATAGGTGATAGACTAGATAATGATATTATTCCTGCTAATCAAATTGGTATGAAAACAATTTGGATAAGACAGGGTTTGTCAAAATATCAAACAATTAAAATGGGTATGGAATATTCAAATTTTGTTGTAAGTTCGTTATCTGAAATTGAAGATATTTTATAAGGAGAAATAAATTATGTTTAAATGTCCTAAATGTGGAAGCAAATTAACAAATTTTAAATGTAAAATGTGTTTTTATGAAATACCTATTAATAATGGTGTAAAATATTTTTGTGATGAAGAAAACATCAATGTAAATGATGAAGGTCATAAATATATAGGTTATGATGATATTAATATTCACTTTTCACCATCCTTAATATATTGGGGATTAGATCATTATGGTATATATGGTGCTAGTGCAGTAGATATTGTAAAAAGATATGGTAAAGGTATTGTTGTTCTTGATTTAGGATGTGGATTAGGTCAAGCAACAATTCCATTTGCGAAAGCTGGTGCAATAGCAATTGGAGCTGACATAAGTGAAAAGATGTTAGAGTTTGCTTATCAAAGAAGTAATGGTAAATATGATAATTTACATCTTTGTAAAATGAATGCCTATAACTTAAATTTAGAGGATGAAAGTGTTGATGTTGTAGTAGAAAATTCTGTGATTCATTTAGTAGATAATCCAGAACAAGTATATAAAGAAATTTACAGAGTTCTTAAAAAAGATGGCAAGTTTATTAGATTTACATCACCAGGACTACCAATAACTGAAGAACAAAGAGAGTTATCAATAAACAGCAAAAATGCATTTAAAGATGTAAGAAACTATTATTATGAAGCATTAAAAGAATTAGGATATGAACCAGTTGATTTTGATAATAACTCATTTGAAATAGAAAAGAAATATTTTTATATACCACAATGTGAAGAAAACCATATTGTTTTAGATTATGAAGAAGAATTTACTGAATTTATGAAATTTAGAATTCATAGATTAGAACATAAAGCACATTCATTTTTACAACACATACCAGATGATATTCATCAAAAAACTTGGAAAAAAGCAGATGAATATGCTAAAGAAAAATATGGAGATAACTATAAAGAAATGAAAAGTTATTCTCATTATAATGCAGGATATGACATTTATTTAAAGAAAGAAGAATTATAATTATGGAAATCAAACGAGTATGTGATTTACTAAGAAAAGAATTATATAATAACAATTATGAATATGGTTTTTATTGTGATGGTAAAAAATATAAACCTAATATGAGTAATGGATTTGATAGTGAATTTTATAACTTATTATTAACAGTATACAAAGTTCAAGATCCAATTGATACAATGAGAGAAAAAATAGGAACTTGCAATGATGTTGTACTTGTTATGAAGAAAATACTAGATGAGGATAAAATACAAAGTAAGATATGGTTACTATATAAAAAAGTTAATAATAAAGTACATACAATATTAACATTTAATGTGAGTGATAAAACGATATATATAGAATTAACTCCACAATCAAATAAACCATATTATGGAAAAGAAATAATCTATAATAATGAAGATGAACTTAATAAAGAATTTCAAAATCAAGGATATGATGTAATTGACATTACAAATGATATTGTTGTTGGAGAGCACCCCAAGTTCAGTTTGAAACTAATCAGAGGAGAATAGAAAATGAGATATTTAACTAAATATTGGTATAACAAGATGCAAAAGGGTGTAATGAATTTAACTCAAGAGGAAAATGAGTGGTTTGATTTGATAGATAGACTTTATTTAGAAGAAACTGAATCATTTGCATATCCACTTCATGATGGTGTATTGATAAACTTTCAAAAGATTAATAATAATTATGAACTAGTTGTTTATGTCGATATTGATGATGAAAACATAAAAACTAAATTTGTTAAAATTACTTTTTCAAATGCTGCAATATTAGAGTTTGAAGACAATATTACATTCTTAAAAGATAAACGTCAAGTAGCTTTGCTTGAGGGAAATTGGAATAAACTAAAATCAATGGCAATATATTTAAATCATGAATTATATAAAATTAATAATGGTTATGAATTTCATTTGATGGTTTCTGAAGTTGGGAAGAAAGGTACTTGGACTTTAAAATATATATCAATATTATGTGATAATATAGATGTACAATTATCATATGAGTACTAAAAAAAGACTTTTAGTCCCATACACCTTTTAAAAAGATAGATATCGTAGCAGTTAGGCATTTTTTGAAATCTATAGGTCTTCTGAAAAGAGGATCTATTTTTGATTTATATAGACTATTTTGCTTGAAATATAGTGAAATAGTCTCTTTTTTACCTGTTTATGAAACATTTAGATTTAAATACCTAAGGAGACTTACCAAGGACTCGAACCATTAACTTACGGGTGTCGAACCTTTAGTTCTTACGGGACTCGAACCTATAAGAGATTATGGTGGAAATAATATTGAATTTAGTGTATAATATGAGTGTTAGATAAATTAGAATTTATATAAAAATTTAAAAAGAACCATTGGAACTATGTAAAGAACTATAAATATAAAGCATTATAGTATATAATATAGTTGGAGGTGGTAACATGTTATTCCAAAATAAATTAAAAGAATTACGAAAAGAGAAAAATATTTCTCAATATGACTTAGCAGATGCTTTAAATATTAGTAGAAGTGTTGTCGCAAAATGGGAAACCGGTTTAACATTACCAAGCGAAGAATCAACTATATTATTAATGGAATATTTTAATGTTTCTCGAGAGGAATTATTTAATAATGAAGAAACGGAAACTATTATTGTAAAAAAGAATGTTTCTATTTCAAAATTGAAAAGACTTATTATTATATTGTCTTCAATATTATTAGTTGTAATTATTACTATGATAATTTTATTGTCAGGGTTAATGCCTAAATCGTTATCAAAGCAGTTAGATAAGTTAGGAGATTTAGATGAAGTAAAAATATCTTTGTATTCTTTTACTACTGATGAAACATATTATTTAGATTTAACCGAAAAGAACGTTCATGATGAAGTACTATCAAAGTTAAATAGTATGGAGTATAAATTATATCCTAAATATAAATTGGTAGAAAAATGGGTTGGTGAATATACAATAATTTTAAAAGGAGATATTGTGATTTATTTAAACCAAGGATATATGATTGTTGATGGTGAAAATAGAGCTGTTAAGTCTTATAGTCCAGATACATTATATACAATTATACAATTACTAATTGATAGTGAAAGTATAGAAATTATGGATGAGAAGTTTAATAAATAGAAATCCAAATTTATTTGTTATATTAATAGGAGGTAAATTAATATGAAGAAAATTAGTTTTGTACTGTTATTTTTAATAAGTCTAGTTTGCCTTACAGGATGTTATAAACAGGAAAAATATGAATTTCAAGAAGGAAGATATGCATATAATGGAGAAAAAGTGAATTTCTATGAGGATATTATTATTAGTAATGTATTTGTAGATTTGGAATTATCAACTGATATGAATAAAAATTTAATAACTAATCGTAAAACTAATACAAATTATAATATTAATTTTATAATAGTTACTAGTGATGGTTTAACTCATAATTGTGATTTTACTTTAGGTGGTAAAAATGGTTTAGTTGGTGATCAAGTTGATAGATACCATGCTGAATTAAATATTTCAGAAATTTTAGGTAAAGAAAACGCAGTTCTTATATTAGTACTAGAATTTAGAAATCCAGATTATTACAGTGATAGCACAAAGACTAATGCAACTGAAGTTAGGATTCAATTAAAATATTTTAGAATTGGAGAAGAATATATTGATTCTACTTTATATGATTTTCCAAATAAATTATATTACATTGAAGGAACTCAGGATAGTCACAATTATATTAATGGTTTATGTGATTGTGGTGAATTCGATAGTGTTTGGTTAAATGAAAACTTTAGATTATCAGATGAACAAATATTATTTAAAGGTAGTATAGATGATGAGTTTAATTGTGATGTCATTCTTTTGACCTTAAAACATACCACAACATATATTGAATTATCAAAAAAGCATTTCAAATTAGATGAAATAACTGAAGTAGTATATATAAGTTCAACGCCCCCAAGTCATTTCTATGAACCTGGTAATGAAGACAAGTTAAATAATTTTCATCAAATTGTATTTTTATATGTTGATGTTGAAACAAAAGAAGAGATTATTGAATTAATAATAGAATTAGAAAAGTTACCATTTATTAGAAGTGCGGAACCTAATTATATTGAATATCCATGTTAATTATTTTAAAAAGACCACTAAAGCTAATATTAGCCTTAATGGTCTTTTTCTTTACTAGAATATTTACTTTCTTTCCTATGTACCCTCCCATATTCATCGTATGACACATTAGAACGACGCTTAATTTCTTGTATTACATGTTCAAATTGTTCAGCACTTATAATTGCTGGATGATTATTTACTACCTGGTATTGACTACTTTATTGCTCGTAAAGTTTTAAGAAGAATTACATTGCCTGCGTATTTTTCATTTTTAAGCATTTCTCAATGGTGCGTTTTGACCATTGTGGAAGCCCTGTAGGAGAAGGGGTTTTCAGATTATATAAATAGTCAATGATGCCAATAATACTATAACCTTCTAAATACTTGTCAAATATCATTTTTACCACATTAGCTTCTTTATGATTAATAACTAGTTCACCTGTATCGTCTTTCTTATAACCATAACAAGGTTTAGTGTAAAGTGGCGATGTGCCATTTCTGATTTGTTCACGAATTGCCCAAGTGATATTTTCATGTCTTTCTTGTATTTATCCTTCAGCAACAGCAGTTGCAACAGTTATATAGACTCTAGTTGATGGATCATCAGACCACATTTATTCATCTTCAAAATATATACGAATGCCTAAATCAACTAATGTTTGAAGTGTAGTAAGAACATCAATTGTGTTTCTTCCAAACCTACTAACACTTTTAGTAATAATGATATCAAGTTGTTTTGCTTTGCACATATCAATCAGTCTATTAAATTCTTCACGTTTAGTAGTCATACCAGATTTATAATCCATAAAGACATCAGTAATAACCCACTTTGGATTATTATTAATCACTTGAATTAAACCATTCACTTGATTAGACATAGACCTAAGTTGTTCAGCTTTAGTAGAACTAACACAAGCATATATTCCAACGCAGTATTTTTCTTTTTCAACACCTAGAATTATAATAACTTTTGAGATATAAAACACTTCCTTTATAAGATTATATTAAAAGAAGACATAATATGTAAATAGCCTACTTAAAATAACCTACTACACACATTTTTTGAAATCTATAAGTCTTCTGATTGAAGGCTTATTTTTTAATTTATATAGGGTATTTTAGCCAAATTTAGTTAGAATATCCTTTTTTTTTACCTATTTATGAAACATTTAGATTTAAAGACTAGGTGAGACTGACCACGGACTCGAACCATTAAATTACGGGATTCGAACCTTTTGTTCTGATGGGACTCGAACCTATAAGAGATTTATAATTTGACACGCTATATTTACAAATGGTATAATATAGATGAAGATATTAAACTTTTTGTCACTTTTTACTATGTTTAATTGTTTTATATGTGAAAGGATAAAATTTCTCTTAAAAAGAGATAGTATTCTAGTGCATAAATTTAAATTATGTATTATAATATAAATAAGTAAAATAGTTTCAACAAAAATGGACTTTTATTTGTTATATTAATAGGAGGTAAAATTATATGAAGAAAATATTAGTTAGTATGTTTTTGTTAGTATTTGGATTATGTTTGGTTGGTTGCGTTGATACACCTAATGGACCTGGAACAGAAGATCCATATGGTCCTCAAGAAAGTTGGCCTGATGATCCATTACTAATAGTAAGAAATAGTGAAGGTAAAATTGTTTTTAGTACTATAGCTTTAATGGGTGATTCATGTGATATTAAATACACGGATTTAAATAAAAATAAAACAATAGATGCAAAAAATAAAAATGAAATATTTGATTATTTAATAGACCTATTATTATATGGAAGAGAATCAGTAAAAGATTACACAAATTGTGCAATGGATTATAGTATAAAAATCACATATGATATGCCTAATAGTGGTATAGTACCACCCAATACATATGAATTTAAATTTCATTCACAATGTGGCGCAATGACAATATTAAAAAATGATAACTTAATAGGCACAGTTATTTTATCAATTGATGAAGTAAATGTTTTGTTAGATTATATAAAATAAAAGAAAGAAAAAACCCTATAGTTATTTGTTATATAAATAGGAGGTAAATTTATATGAAGAAAGTTTTAGTTAGTATGTTTTTATTAGTATTTGGATTATGTTTAGTAGGGTGCACTGATGAACCTATAAAAACATATGAAGATGAATATTTTATATATAACAAAAAAGAATATATGAATGATGATCAAATCTTTTTATCAGGGTTAACAGAAAAAGGAAAAGAACAAGAAATTCTTTATATTCCTAGTAGCTTTAATGGAAATAAAGTAATTCTTTCCAACATTGCAATTATTTCAAATTTATTACAAATAACAAGTGATAGTCTTAAAAAAGTATATATGGACGCTGGATTAACTTCTTTTGGTAATTTTTGTGTTGTTAATAATGATATTAAAATAATGATTGTATCAACAACTATAAAATCATACCCAGATCAGGGAACAGTTTATATTAGTAGTAAAACATTTAGTGAATTAGAAAGAAAACCAATTAGACCTGAGGTTATGCCTGCTAATATAAGTTATAACTATAATTATGAAAACTCACCAAATGATGGTTATTATTGGCTTGATGATTATGATAATGAATTAATTACTTATATACCTACTAATCCAATAAGAAGTGGTTATCAATTTGGTGGATGGTATAAAGAAGCTGAGTGCATTAATAAATGGGATTTTGAAAATGATATGGTGCCAGAAAAAGAATATGATATTAGTGAAGACTATATTTTTTATGAAACAATTTTGTATGCAAAATGGATTAAGGAGTAAAGTAAAATATGAAGAAAATAATTAAATTTATAATGATATTTTCAATTAGTATTATTTTGGTATTAAGTTTTTCTTCAATCACAGGATTTGCTGCAAGTGCTGATAATTCATTTAATGGAAGTTATATTTTATCTAATGGAATAATAGTATTAGTAGATGAAGATATTGATGGTTATTTAACAGGATCTCTTATTTTTTATAATCCAAGAGATAATGAGGAATTATTACAATAGTAATATAATTAATCTTAAAAGGAGGTGAATTTATTGATAAAAATAAAAAATCTATTATATATGATAGTTATTACATTTGTATGTTCTATATTATCTGGTTGTACTATTGGATATGAAATAACTGATTTCAAAGTTGAAAAAAAAGAAATTAGTAATTTAGAATATAGTGAAAAATATAAAATTTATCATTATGATAAAAAATCGGAAATTACAGAATTAGAATATGACATATTTAAAAATTATGATGAAGAATATTTTAAAGATAATTCAGTAATTGTAATTACATTATTAGATATAGAAATCTTATCAAGAGGTACACTTTCTCCACTTCAAACATTAGAAGGATTTTACAAAGGGCACTCAATTCCAATAAATGATAAGCTTTCAGAATTGTTTTTACAACTTCATATAAGCGAAAAAACTGGAAGAGGAATTCCTAAAATAATTAGTGTTTATGGAAAAGAGTCTATAGAAGTAAATGATAATAATTTAACTGTGACAATTCCATTTAATAGAATTAATGAAAATTCTAAAGTGGGTAATAAAGTGGGTAATAAAGTGTGTAATAAAAGTTTAAACAACTCACAAATTAAAGTTTTAGCAGAAATTAGGAATAATCCCAATGTTACAAAACAACAACTTATGACTTTATGTGAATTAGGCAAAACATCAATTGATAATATTATATCCACACTTAAGAAACTTGGTTATATTGAACGAATTGGTTCTAATAAAACAGGATACTGGAAAGTAAATGAATAATGATTTAATTAGTGATAGACTATAAGATTTATTGTATAGTTTATCACTATTTTTATTAAAAGTGACTTATAGTCCCATACTCCTATATAAAAGATAGATATCGTAGCAGTTAGGCATGTGAGGAGTATGTAACTTACATACCAAAAATAGAGGAAAACACTATAAAAATAGGTCATTTTAGGCATAAATGCAGGTATTCTACCTTTATAATCACAGAAGATGGTTATAGACATAGGGTATGGAAAGACAGTGTAAAGGTCATAATTAGTCTTAACCTCAGTGCGTCGAACATAAAAACTTTATAAAAATAAACTAAGTAAGAAGAGATATTTGGTAAGTCTCTTCTTATTTTTTGATGGAATAACATTTTTGTTTATGATATAATGGCTGTATAAAATATTAAATGAAGGAAGCAATAATGATAGATATAAAATACAAATTAATAAAATTATCAGAAGAAGTAGCAGACTACTTAGGTATTGATTTAATACCAATAGAGTATGAATATTTAGAAATAGATGATAGTAGATTAATACTAAAACCTATTTCTAAAATTGTAATAAGTATTAAATATGAAGATAACTTTACTGAATCCGCTAAATGCATTACTCATGAAATGAGGCACATATTTCAAATATACTACGTTAATCTAATGAATGATAAACTTGCTAGAATATGGAAAGAAGAACTAGCACAAGCTAAATCCTCGGCTAATATCAACGTAAATTCAAATGAATATAATGATTATTCATTGCAAGCAATTGAACTTGACGCTTTTGCTTTTAGTCAGTTTTATTTAAGAAGAAATAATATATTTTTCAAGTATGAAAATAAAGAATTTCAAAGACTTATAGAAGAGTATATAAAAAAGTATTTGTATGAAAATTAATTTTAGTACTAATTTAGAAACAATTAGAAAAAGCAAAAAAATTAGTCAAGAAGAATTAGCTGAGTTAATAGGGGTTAGTAGACAAACTATATATAAATGGGAAGCTGATATATGTTTACCTAATTTAAATAAAATAGGAAAATTATTAGAAGTATTAAATGTTTCTATCGAAAAACTGTTATTATGAAATTTATGTATTTATATTTTAAAAAAATACAAAATATGATATAATTATAATGCATAAGACATTATGCAATGTTAAAAGGAGGTGGTTCATATGAAAGCAATAGTTAAAAAAATAACTGAAGCTTTAATGCTGATGAGCATAGGAGAATTCTCTTATATGAATAGTTTGGCTCCCGGTCTGGATTATGTTCCGCAGGCACCTTCTTTTTGCACTGAAAAATATTTAATACTTAAGAAAGGAGTAATTTTATGCAAGCAAGAAAAAATAGAATAATTAATTATTTTATAATATTGCAATTGGTAAAATCTAATAGATCAAAAGCTAGAAATATATTTCTTAAGTATTATGATTATATTGATGAATCTTTCGAAAAGTGTTCTTTAATTTTGTCAAGAGATATAAAAGATTTATACGAGAACATTAATGAAAAAATAATTGAAAATGCGAATAGTGTTTTTGATGAAAATATTAATGGTAAAATTATGTATTTTAAAGATAACGATTTTCCACATCAAGTGTTTATGGTAGATGAATGTCCTATTGTATTATTCTATAACGGAAATAGAGAATTGTTAAATGAGAAAAGTATTAGTGTTGTTGGTACTAGACATCCAAGTGAGACTGGTGTTAGAAATGCTCAAAGGATTGCAAATTTTTTGGCTCACAATAATATAACAATTGTTTCGGGTTTAGCTGAAGGAGTGGACTATATTACACATGACGAGGTGGCAAAAAAAGGATATAAAAAATTAATAGCAGTCATTGGAACTCCATTACGAAAGTATTATCCTAAAAAAAATATGGAATTGCAAAATTATATAAGAGAGTATGGATTATTAATTACAGAATATGCTTTTTTTGAAAATACACTAAAATGGAATTTCCTTAGAAGAAATTATGTCATGAGTTCTATATCTAGCGCTACTATTGTAATTGAAGCAAGTGATTCAAGTGGAACAATAAGTCAAGCAAGAAGTACTTTAAAAAATGGAAGACCATTATTTGTTCCGAATAATGTATTTATCAATCCAAACAATAGTTGGCCAACAAAATTTAAAAATGATTATAATTTAGTGTATAAATTTGAAAATTATGATGAACTATTAAAATTAATATTGGAGTTATATAAAAAATGAAAAGGATAATATTAGATGCAAGCACAATACAAACTGAAGAGTTTATTGATATTACAAATAAATATAAAAACTTTGATGTAGTAAAAGATTATATGGATTATAAAGAATATACTAAATCATATTTATTTTATAAAGTTATTTTCTTGACTAGGGGAAATAATAACACTAAATATACTATTGATGGAAAATTATATTCTCCTATAATGGTTAAAATTACTGATGATTTGGTCTGGAAATCTGATGAAATACAAGTAGACGCTAAAGTTCGTTCTGTAGAAGATTTTATATCAAAAAAAATCATTTCACTTTATGGCGAGTCATATGTTTATAATAATTATATTATTCCTTCAAATAAAGAAACTTCTTATATAAAAACTACTGAAATATATAATATTATATTTGAAAATGATAATTTTTGTATTGAAACAGTTGATCATTATTCAATAGGTAGATATTTTCCTAAAGATTATTCAAATGATAATTTAAACATTTATTCATCAAAAATCATTAAATGTAAATATGCTGATGACAAAACTAAAATGTTTTATAAAAATTGCTTGGATTACTTTATATCTCTTGGCTTATTCAGTTATGATTTAGTCGCATATGTTCCATGTAGAAAAAATAAAAAAGATAGATTTGAAAAATTATGTAATACTAATCCTGTCATATTACAAAAAGATTATAAGGAAACAAAAGGATTGAGCTATGATAAGAAGATGGCGATAATGAAGGATTGCTTTAGTATAAATGCAAATATAAATATAAACAATAAGATTATTTTATTAGTGGATGACGTGTTGACTTCAAGTGCGACATTATGTACTATTACAAGAGTTTTATATAGTAATGGAGCAAAAAAAGTTATATGGTTAACTTTTAGCAAGAATGTACATAGGGCTGATTATGTTGAACAAATATATTACACATGTCCTAAATGTAATAATTTGTTAGCAATACGTTTTAATAATGATAATGAAAAGTGGTTTGTTGGTTGTACCGGTTATCCAGAATGTAGAACAATTATAAATAATATTAGATTCGAATCTTTAGATCTTATTTATAAATAATGCAATATTTAATTTATAATATGAAATATCTCGCAATATGTACATTGTTTTAAAATTTTAATATATTAAAAAAATTAGAAAAATTAATTATGTTTTTCAACTGTTGTGTTCACTTATGAAAATTTTAAAAATTAAACTATGTAAGGAGAGACTTTTTAATGAAGTTTTTTCTTTATTTTAAATGGTAATATTTGGTATAATAGTGTGTGATAAGAATAGTACTCAAAGATGGTTGTAATGATAGCCATAAAATATTTAGAATTATAAAAGAAATTATTAGACTATCAGAGAGATGATATGATATTTCTAATGTGTTGTATAATTTAAAAAAACTAAAAACATTCAACTAGAAGATGAGTTAATGCTATTATGAATGCATTAAACTATTTTAAAATAATAGATTATTCTAATGAAAATATTTAACTTGGAGGTAATTATGTTCAGATATGATGACTTAAAAAGTATTCAATTATCAATATTTGATAATGAGTTAGAAAATGAAGAACCAGAAGATGAAGAACCAGAAGATGAAGAAACAGAAATTGATGAATCAGAAGATGAAGAAGATACTGAAAATGAAGATGATATAGAAGTACAAGATGAAGAAGAAATTAGTGAGGATTTAGATGATGATGAACTTACTCCGGATGAAGAGAGAGAATTTGATAGATTAGATAATACTGGGTACTTTACTATGGAAGATTGTTATAACAAAGCAAAAAAATAATGATTCAAAAAATATATGATAGAATAAAAAATTCAGTCATTAAATATACGATAATTTTTTTAAAAAATATATTTTTTACCAAATATGAATATAATAATTCTCTAATGTTTAAAAAAATGATAATAAAAATTGTTATATGACAAAAAAGTTGACAATTCAACATTGTTGTGTTACAATAATAATGCAGAGTATATGAAAAGGAGGAGAAAATTATGGACAATAAAGTTGAACATAAATTTCACGGCCTGCATTTAGAAGAGCACAACTCTGTGGTCATTAGTGCTTAGATGCACTTTTGACCTTTTTTATTGTTTGATGAAATGGGGAATTAAAAATGGAAAATATTGAAAAAGCATCCAATTTAGATGTTAATAATGAATTAGAGTATGGAAAAGATTGTTTTCCAAATATTAGAGAAAATTTACAAAACATAGCTTTTTCTAAAGGTATGCGAAGAATGGCTGATAAAACTCAAATGTTTTCAACGGATATAGGTGATCATTATAGAACTAGACTAACTCACACGATTGAAGTTGTACAAGTAAGTAAAGAACTATGTAAGAGAATAAAAGACTTTTTAGAAAAAAATAATTTTCATGATGAGTGTGATGAATCTCTTGTTGAGTGTATTGCCTATTCTCATGATATTGGGCATACTCCATTTGGACATCAAGGAGAACAATCCATAAATGCTTTAATGTATGAATATACAAAAGGAACAAATAAGCCAAGGTTTTTTAAACATAACGCTAATTCTTTTCGTATTTTATTAGAGCAATCTATTGAGGAAAAAGGAATTGTTTATTATGATTGGAAAGTATTAGATGGTGTGTTAAAACATACTAGTGTTTTCCCTAAAAAAAATCATGATTTGCAAAATAAAGAAATTAATGTTGATATGAAAATGATAGAAGACCCTTATGGATTCAGCTCAGATTTTGATAAATTTCCTATTTTAAAAACAGATGAAAGAAAAACTAGTTTTAAGAAAAAGTTAATCAACTTTCTTATGGAGATATATCCTAACATAAATAATAAAGAAGGAAAATTCATTGATAAGTATTTTGATTACCCGTTTCCTTTATCACTAGAGGGAATGATAGTTAGAATTGCTGATGAAATTGCTCAAAGAGTTTCAGATTTAGATGATACATTGCGTTTAATAAAAAGAGAACGAATTAATAATTCTATAAATATGGAAAACAATTATTATCAGAAATTATATGATATGATAGATGAGCTTTATAAAGAAAAAAAGGTTTTTTCTGAATCAGATTTAAAATATGTAAATACCTTAAAAGAATGTATAATATCATTTATAAACCAATTAAATTCTGAATCATTTGAAACAGAAAAGTATGAAGATATTCAGCATAACATTAGAGATTTGACAGCTGAGTATTTTATTCAGTCAGTTATTGATAATTTGTATTATGTAATCTCTAATAAAGAAAATATAATTGTCATTGATAAAAAAAAATATATTAAACACTATGTAGTAAAACTTCAAAATAAGGATAAAAATTATGATGTTGTAGTACAAAGATTATATTATCCTTTAAAAATAAATGATGTTCTTCAACCGTTAATAAATTTTAATAATAATTGTTTAAAAATAGACAAAGTTTTATCTGATTATAATTTTGATAATATTATTAATGGTGAAATTATTAAAAAGTCTAATGATTTTGGTCATGAAACAATTATTAAAATGTTTGATTACATTGTGAAAAATCCAATTGTTTTAAGCGAAAAAATTAAGAGCCAGATTTATCAAGAAATTTGTTGGTTTTATAATCAGACAATATATACAAGAAAGAAAATCAAAAAGAAAGAAATGTTAAAAATTGTGTCTTTAGAATGTAAAACTGAATTTAATTGTATGATAAAATTGCTTGAAAAACAAGAATTTACAAATGAATTCTTTAGGACCTCAATTTTTTATTACCTGTTGATGAATAAAAATACATTTAAAGAGAATAATAATAACGATAAAAATTATTTTGATAATAAAGCATTTATAGAAAATATAGGACTTATTTTTTTAAAAAATGTATTATATCATATAGCGAGTATGACAAACCATTATATTGAAGATTATTTTTCAGAAATTAAAAATTTAATGGAACTAAAAGAAAAGTATCATATGTGATAAAAAAATTTTAAAAAAAAGGCATTTATAATTGACAAAAAGGAAATAATATGCTATAATAAAGTGCATTGTTGATTGGAATTTAATTTACAACAACAATGTTGTGCTCTTCGAATGCAGCTCCCCCGTGGAATTTTAGCATTAAACTTTTTTCACGCTCCTCCGTGGAAATTAGTGAAAATAAGTTAACATATTGATGAGTATTTAAAGTAAAAAAGCTCCTTATAGGAGTTTTTTTTATAGAGAGGAGTAAAAATGGAAATTGAAAGAAAATTTTTAGTAAATGCTAATAAATTGGATTTAACTAACTGTAAAAATAGTAAACTTGAGCAATATTATTTATCATATAGTCCTGAAATAAGAGTAAGAAAAAAAACATATGATAATGATGTAAAATGTTTTTTTACATATAAAAGTGATGGAGATATGGTTAGAAAAGAAATTGAAATCGAAGTATCAAATGATTTTTATAACAAATTTAAAGATTGTGCTAAAGGTAGGGTTATTTCTAAGGTTAGATATGAATTTTATTTATTTAAAGGATTAGTTGCGGAAGTTGATATTTATGAAGGTGATTTAAATGGATTAATGGCTGTTGAAGTAGAATTTGCAAGCGAAATTGATTCACAAGATTTCACAAATAATATTCCTTCTTGGTTTGGTAAGGAAATAACTTGTGATAGAAAATTTAAAAATAAGAATCTTTCAAGTATAAATATTGATGAATTGTTTTAGTTGAATTAAAAAAGTTTTACTAATGTATAGTACCTATATATATTTAACTATTTTTTTTACTACATCTTATTTTGATGGACAATTAATGTCTATATATAACCATTTAAATTGTATGTGCATTTCGTTTTTCAAAAATAGAACAGCTATATTATGAAACATTCCATATTGTTAAGTCTTAAAATGCACCATTTTGTAAAAAAATTTCATGTGAGGAGTATGTAACTTACATACCAAAAAATAGATGAAATCACTATAAAAATAGGTTGTTTTAAGGATAAATGAAGGTATTCTACCTTTATAATCACAAAAGATTGTTATAGACATAAAGTATGGAAAGACAGTGTAAAAGTCATAATTATTCTTAACCTTAGTACGTCGAACATAAAAACTTTATAAAAATAAACATAATAAGAAGAGATTTCAATTTCTATGTAGTCTCTTCTTATTTTTTAATGGAATATCAATTCTTTTTATGGTATAATAGCATTATAAAATAACAAAATTAAGGCTGTAATAAAGAAAGGAATTATTAATGAAGTATTTAAATAACTTGAAGAAAATTAAAAATATTACTACTACTGATGGTGAATCTATTGAAGTGTTTGAACTGTCTAATAATATAGATGATATTATTCTAAATGAATGGGCAATTCAATTTCGACAAAATTATTGCAGTGATGAATTACTTGACTCGCTTATTCAAGGAACTGGTATGACTAGAAAAGAGTATTTATTAAATAGAAAGTTTCCGGATTCTAGTTGTGGATTTGGTCCAGGAACACGTTCGGGAGATTTTTCTGAACTACTAATTTCTGATTATTTAGAATATACATTAGGATATTTTGTGCCTCGAGAGAGATATAAACATAAATTTAATAGAAATTCTTCCACTCAAGGGACTGATGTTATTGGATTTAAGTTTTTAGGTGATAAGCCATTACCAAGTGATGAGATGATTACATTTGAAGTTAAAGCACAAGCAAGTGGCGATGTGCCAAAGAATAGACTTCAAGATGCAATTGATGACTCATATAAAGATGCTATCAGAAAAGGTGAAACGTTAAGTGCACTAAAACAAATTTATATTGAAAAAGGACAAACTGAAAATGTTTGTAAAGTGCAACGATTTCAAAATAAACCTGACAATCCATACAAAGAAAAATATGGCGCAGCAGCTGTACATGATACAAAAACATACTCTGAAACACTAATAAAAAGTGTAGTTTTAAATAAAGAAAAAAGATTTTTGATAGTTATAAAAAGGGATAATCTTATGGATTTAATAAACAAATTATATGAGGTAGCTTCGCAATGTTAATAGACAAGAATGCTCAATATTACTTAAAAAGGACCCGCGCATTTGCAAAAGAAGTTGAATTTGATATTCCTGAGAATTTGCGTGCCTCAAAAGATATTAATATAAATGAACTTTTTCCTCTGACTATTGCTTGCATAGCAGACTTATCTGCTGATATTGTTAGAGGAAAAGAAAGTAATGAACAGATTAAAACACATAAAAAAGAATTATACTTTTCATCGAAATTTTATGATGCATACTTAAATTTAAATAATAATGAATGTGTGGAAAACAGCAATTATTTTAATTTGGTAGGATCCATAGCATATTATTTATGTGATCAAATTGGTAGTTCATTAGTTTTAATAAGGAATGTAAATATAGAAACATTAAATTTATCTGAATCAAAATTAGATATATTAATATATTATTTATTAAAAAATGAACCTATTATTGAAAATTCACTGAAATTGAATCCTCATAATAATGATTATATTTCAAAATTTATTTGTCAATATAATGAATTAATGAATCGTGGAATTACACTAGATAAAAGATTTTTAAATTCATTTAGATGTAGCATCTATGATACAAAAAATTATAGGGATATTTTTCTTATAGATGCATTGCTAGCTATTTTCATTTTAAAAAGTGATCGTTCAATATTTTATATGCTTCCAAATGCTTCCAATATTCGATCAGAAAAATTAATAGAAATTGTAAATAAAGGCTATTTTGTTAGAGAACTATGGCCGTCGCAAAGATATATGTGTGAAAAAGGATTTTTTAAAGGAGAATCTGGCGTTGTACAAATGCCTACAGGATCTGGTAAGACTAAAGCTATGTCGATGGCTATTTATTCTGCTTTTTGTTCTGAAAAAGTAAAATTATCTGTAGTAATTGTTCCCTTTAGAGCATTATGTCGAGAAATAAGTAATGATTTAAAAAAAGATTTAGAATTTGAATCAAGTATTCAAATCAGTGAAATTTCAGATTTACTTCAAACAGATTATATTTTAGAGGATTTGTTTAATCCTAATCAAAAGGTAGTAGTAGTTACAACACCTGAAAAATTTCTATATATTTTACGTCAAGATGAAAGTATTGTTAGTAATATAGGTCAAATAATTTTTGATGAAGGACACTTATTTGATGATGCTGAACGTGGAGCAACATATGAATTACTTATATCTTCTATTTTAAAAAAAGTTGATTGCGATATTCAAAAAATACTTATATCAGCTATAATACCAAATGTTAGTGAAGTTAATAATTGGTTCACTAAAGGAGAGGGGATAGCTTTTAGTTGTGAGGATATCTCTGTAATAGATAAATTACCTGCTACGTTAAAATGGAAAAACAAAGGAGGTACTGATTATTGTTACATGTATTTTATCAATAAGGATGATTTTGATGAATATGATTTCTTTGTTCCTAGATTTATAGAAATTAAGCAATTAGAAAAAAAATCAAAAGAAAAACAACGTTATTTCCCTTCTGTGAATTTTAAAACAAAAAAAATGATTGAGTCAAATGATATGGCAATAGCTTGTCTTTTGAAAATTGTTCCACGAGATAATGTAGCGATTTTTTGTGGTAGAAAAGATAGTGCCAATAAAATTTTGTCTCGAATTATCGAATTGAATGAACGCGGATATAATATTTCTATTTTAAAAAGTAGATCAGACATTAACGAAATATCTAAAATATCAAATTTAATTGCAAAAAATTATGGAACAAATGTTTCCTTATATAAAGCTGCGCAACTAGGAGTATTTGCCCATCATTCCGGAGTCTCAGAAAGCATAAAAAGTTCAGTGGAATATGCATTAAAAAAATCAAGTATTACAAATGTAATTTGTACATCTACTTTAGCACAAGGAGTAAATTTGCCTATTAAATATTTAATAGTGTCAAGTATATATCAAGCTGGGGAGCAGATTAAAGTTCGTGACTTCCATAATCTTATAGGACGAACTGCTCGCTCTGGAATGTTTACGGAAGGGACAATAATTTTTTCTGATCCATTTGCATACAATGTTGATTGTTGGAAATGGGACCAATATAAACGCTTATTAAATCCAAGTAATTCAGAGTACTGTACAAGCATTATTCTAGATGTGGTTAGAATGCATATGATTAAAGATGAACCACCATGTTGTTATTATGATGTTGCATTAATGCGTTATACTGATTATGATAAATTTCTTGAATTAAAAATGAAACTTTTACGAAATTCTAAGAAACATCCAGAAATAATTAGTCTATTTCATCACGTGTTTAACATACTATCAAAAATTGAAAGCTATATTGCCATTGAAATTGCAAACAATAATAATAGTTATTCAGATAATTTTGTCGATGAATTGTTAAATAATACGCTAGTTGAATCTATCGCAACGGAAAGTGAAAAAGAAAAACTAAAAAATTTATTTAATAAAATCTGTGAGTATGTATCAAATATTTTGCCAGATGAGAATCATAAACGCAATTTCGCAAGATCTATGATATCGTGCGAATCGTATTTACACTTGAAAAAAGATGTTAATTCTGTAAATATAAGTGATTTTAATTATGATGAGTTACTAAATTTTGTCATACATATGATAGTAAAATATTCTTCTCACTGCAATTTACATAAGATGGTAAAAATTGATGATGTAATTGAAATTGCCAAAATGTGGATGGATGGCAAATCGTATTTTATGATTCATAATGTTGCAGAACAAAATGATTACAAGATTATTCGAAGAAAATGCGTGGTTAATATTTCATTAGAAGAATTATCTGCAATTTGTGATAATGATTTTGGATATGCATCTTCTTTAATTGTCAATAGTATTTGTGAAATTATTAAACTTAACTATGTCGATTGTGATGAAGAAGAAAATATAATTAATATTACAGTTGAAAACTTACAAAAGATTTCACAAAAACTTAAGTATGGACTTCCTGAACAGACTGATATTTTTGTGTATGAGTTAGGATTTAATGACAGAATTTTAGCACAAGAAATACGAAAAAATATAGGGGTCTATTCGAAAAAGAAAGATGTAAAAAAAATAATAGGTCAAAATAAAATTAAAATTAAAAGTATTCTTAATGAATATCCTGCATTTTATTTAAATAGACTTGAGTGTTTGTAATCCCTATTATACTTCAATAAAAGTGATTATATCCTCATATAAGAATTATAAATATGTTAATATGATTGTAATGTTTGATGAGTGTGATTTTTATTATAAAAAGTTATATTTTATAAAAATTTAAGTATATAAGAAGAGATTTCATAATGATTCTCTTCTTATTGGAATATATAATTTATATATGTTATAATTTCATTATCAAATAATTAATAGATGATGTTAAAATGAAAGATACGCAAAAAAAATTAATAAAATTATCAGAAAAAGTAGCAGGCTACTTGGGTATTGATTTAATACCAATAGAGTACGCGAACTTAGAAGTAGATGATAGTAGATTAATACTAAAACCTATATCTAAAATTGTAATAAATATTAGATATGAAAATAACTTTATTGAATCTGCTAAATGTATTACTCATGAAATGAGACATATATTTCAAATCTATTGGGCTAATCTAATGAATGATAAACTTGCTAGAATATGAAAAGAAGAACTATCACAAGCTAAATCTTCAGCTAATATTGACGTAAATTCAAATGAATATAATGACTATTCGTTACAAGCAATTGAACTTGATGCTTTTGCTTTTAGTCAGTTTTATCTAAGAAGATATAATATATTTTTTAAGTATGAAGATAAAAAGTTTCAAAGACTTGTGGAAGAGTATATAAAAAAGTATTTGTATGAAAATTAATTTTAGTGCTAATTTAGAAACAATTAGAAGAAGTAAAAAAATTAGTCAAGAAGAATTAGCTGAGTTAATAGGAGTTAGTAGACAAACTATATACAAATGGGAAGCTGATATATGTTTACCTAACTTAAATAAAATTGATAAATTATTGGAAGTATTAAATGTTTCTATTGACAAATTATTATTTTGAAATTTATGTATTTATATTTTAAAATATTACAAAATATGATATAATAGTGTTAAAAGTACTTAAAAAATATAGAGGTATTAAAATATGAAAAAGTTTGATAAATTATCTTGGATTATTAATAATTCTTGCAATTTAGCTTGTGTTCATTGTTATCCTAATTCCGGAATTGAAACAAAAAAGAGATTTAATGATGATGAATTTGAAAAAATTAGAAAAAACTTTAAAGGGATTCATTTTTCAAGAGTCTATTTATCTGGTGGAGAACCCATATTAGACACTAATTTTTATAAATATTTAAAAATTGCTTTAGAAATTAGCGATGATGTTTATATATGTTCAAATGGTACTCTTTTATCAGATAAAAAGTTATATGAACTTGTACATGCAGGTGTAAAAGGAATAATTTTAAGTCTTCAGGCATTAGATTCAGAGTTATCATCAAAAATATATGGAAATTCGAACGTTCCAAAACTTGTTTTTTCTGCAATTGAAAGAATTAAAAAATATGATCTTTCGCTTGGGGTTGAAATGACAATAATGAAATATAATATTGAAATAATTAATGATCTTGTGTTAGAATTAATAAAACATAATGTCAATTTTATCTCATTCAAAAGGCTATTACCTGTTGGAAGAGGTGCTGATGAAAATATCAGAGTTTCTAAAGAAGAACAATATGAAGCTTTGAATAAAATATTTTCACTTCAAATAAGTAATCCTAACATAAGATTTAATGTTCATGATCCATTATATGGAACTATTTTATATGATAATTTTTCAGAATTGACCAATAATGAAACAGTGTTAAATTGGATTAAGAGTTTTTCTTGTCGAGCTGGTACAAGGTGGTTAGGTATTGATCCCAACGGTAATGTAAGTCCTTGTCCGATTTTGCTGTATAAAGATTTATTAATTGGTAATATATTAGATGCACCACTTGTAAAAATTTTAGAGGAGTCTCCTCTAATTAAAACATTTGAAAGTTTATCAAAATATAAATCTAATAGTTGCAAGTATTCTTCTTATTGTTTGGGATGCAGAGCTACAGCAGTTTCGCAAACAAATTGTGTTGATAGTAAAGATCCAATGTGCATACATGAATCTGAAAAATGTCCGATTAATGATTTATATAGGAGAAGCTAATATGAAAATAATTCGTAATAATAATGAACTAATATCATTATTTCCTGAATATTATAATAATTTGGATATAAAAAATTTAAAAATTTCTAAATATATAGAAATACAATATGTCAATGATAATAATATTGTTCTATATTCATTTATTTCTGATTCTATTTTTTTACTATCAGTGGAAGAATATGAAATGTTTATAAATATGAATTTTAAAAAAAATAAAGGATTATTTAAAATTTTACAACAAAATGGTTTTTTTATTGATAAAAAGATAGATGAATTAGATATAATGTTAAAACATAGAATTAATATGGGTTCATATTTATCACAAACTATGAAAGTTGTTATTTTGCCTACAACAGATTGTAATGCTAGATGTAAATATTGCATAGGATATAAGAATAAACGTATAAATATGAGTATGGAAACTGCAAATGATGTTGTTAATTATATTGTGCATCAGTCTGAAAAATATAAAAGTATACGCCTAGATTGGTATGGAGGAGAACCTCTTATGGAAAAGGACATAATTTCATATATATGTAAAGAAATAAATAGATTATTACCTGAAAAAGAATATTCTTCTGTGATTACTACTAATTTATCTTTGTTTGATGAGAAAACTCTTGAGGAAGCAAAAAATATTTGGCATGTAAAAAAAATTAACATCACTATAGATGGTTTTGAAGAAAATCATAATAATAAAAAAAATTATTTGAATAGTAATTTAAATGGATATAAGCATACTTTGCAGTGCATCAAAAATATATTAGAAAATGAAATAAATGTTTTTTGTCGTTTTAATATTGATAGAAATAATATTAATGAATTATCCATTGTTTTAGAAGATTTAAAAAAATTTTATAATCATAAACAGTTTTATTTTTTTGTGTCACCATTACGTGGTGAAGACTCTCATTCTGAATTTTATGAAACATCAGAATATAATGATTTATTTTATGAAACTGGTAAATTGTTGATAGAAAAGGGATTTAAAAATGAAATTGATTCTTTTGTTCCAAGAGTTGCTTTGGGACTATGTTTAGCAAAAAGCAGAAATTGTTTTGTAATTGGACCGAATGGATTATTATATCGCTGCAATTTAGATGATTTGAAAATTGAAAATTCAACAGGTAATGTTGTTGATGGTTTGTCTGTTAATCATATATATGATAGATTTACAAATTTAAAACTGCAAAAGAAATGTGAAATATGTAAATACTTGCCTATTTGTCAAGGTGGTTGTCCTACAGAAAAAGCACAAGAATCTAAGAGTAATAATCAATGTTTAAAATTCAAGTTTAAATTAAAAGCAATTTCAAAACTACTTGCTGAATATTATTGTTAGATAGCAAATTATGTATAAAAAAATATGTTCAAGAGTTTTTACTTAATTAATCAAGAAATATTAACCAAATTAAATATACATCACTAAGAAGGAGTAATTATATGATTATAGCAATAGATGGAAATCATGGAGTTGGAAAAAGTACTTTAATTAATCATTTAAAAGAATATTATATAGATAATAATAATGTTGTTTTTATAAAATATCCATCATATACTGATATTGGAATTCTTGCTAAAAGTAAGGTTGGAATAGAAAACAATGACATTGTTTCATTATTGTTTGCAGCTGATTTAACTAACTGTTATTATAAAAATATTATCTTTGAATCCCAAAAAATTTATATTTTAGATAGATATGTTTTATCATTATTTACTTTTCAAGGGGAAGTAAATAATGAAAATTATAATTTTTTACATAATATTACTAGTAGAATAAAGTATCCTGATATTCAAATAATAATTCACAAAAAAGATGACAATATAAATACTGATTTAGATCCATTTGTAATTATGGCACGCAAAATGAATGTTGATGGATTAATTACTAATATATTTATTGTTGAAAATACTTTTGGTACTAGGGACAATCCTAATTTAACAGCGTTTGAGAAAATTAGATTGATAATAGACAATGCTATTAAAGAATATATCGAATGAAATACAGAATATTAATCTTTCTAAAATATGTAATAAATTTAATGTTAAAGAAATAACAAAATTAATCAAAGGTTTTTCTAAAGATGAAAAATACATTTTAAAAAGTATTAATAATCAAAAATATATTTTGAGATTATCTAATATAAAACTATTGGAATTTAGGAAAAAACAATGTGATTTATTATCTAAACTTGATAATACAATTACTTGCTCAAAAATATTATATTATGGAATTTTTGATAAAAATTATTGTTTTTTTGTAACATCATTTTTAAGTGGAAGCGATGCTATTGAAATTATTAAATTAACTGACAAAAAAAAATCGTATATGTATGGTGTAAAAGCAGGGAAGTTATTAAAAAAATGGCATGAAACTAGTATTAATGTATCTTCTTTGTCTTGGAATGACATTTACAAAAACAAAAAGGAACAACTTGTTAAATCTCTACTAGAATGTGAATATTCATTACCTTTACAAAAAAAATTATTAAACTATTTAGAACAAAATTTATATTTATTGAATGATAGACCATTAGTTTTTTGCCATGGAGATTTTCATTTAGGCAATATGATTATTGATGATGAAGAAATTAGAATAATTGATGTTTTAAATTGCTCTCTGGCAGATCCATATGAAGAATTTAAAAGATGCTATTGGAGTATTATTGATGGTGGATATTTTCAAACAGGTTTAATAAATGGTTATTTTGAAAATGATATTCCGCAAGATTTTTTTAAAATTTTGAAAATTTATACAATTGAATCGATGATTACATTCTTTTTGAAAGCAATAAAAATTGGAAATTTTGAAGAATACATAAAGTTTAATGAAAAACAACTTGAATGGTGGGGGGATTTTGATTTTTCAATTCCTATATGGTATAAAGGGATTTTGTATGTTTCTTGACTATTATGAGGGTATTATCAATTAATGAAAAAATAATATTATTTATTATTAAAAGCAAAAAATTGACAAAATTCATTAATTTTGATATAATACAATTAGTGAAATGAATATAAGATTTATTTCATTAAATAAAAACAATATGGAGGGAGTACTATAATGAACAAAACAAATAGTTTAAATGAAAAACAAGTAAAAATATCGTTTTTAGAAAAATTAACTCACGCTTTAGAGAATAACAGTAATAAGGTATCTACTCAATATCTTTGTTCTTCACCATCTATTAACTCCACATCCAATAGCAAGGTTAATAGTAAACAATTATCATCAAAAAAGGCTTAAGATGATGGAATTTAAATACAACTTTAATAGAATAAAAGTTTTAGTGACAAGTGCGTGTAATTCTAATTGCACGCACTGTTTTAGATTTAGTGACAAAAATATTTATATTTTACCTGATGAAAAATTAATAGAAATAGTAAATTTTGGTATTGACAATGGGTGTAATAATTTTTCATTTAGTGGTGGAGAGTTTTTTACCCATCCCTTTGCCTATAAATTAATTGAATATTGTATTTTAAAAAAAGTAAATATTTCAATATTAACTAATGCATTAGAAATTGATAAACTTTTTTTTAAAAATGTTTTCGAAAAAGAATTAATTTCTTTTCAAGTATCTATTGATGGAATGGAACAGAAACATGATCTTAGAAGAGGCTTGGGCTCATATAATAAAACAATTGAAAATGTAAAGTTTTTATATAATAACGGATATCAAATTACTGCAAAAATGGTGATAGATGAAAAAAATTATGTGGATCTTATAGACGTAATTAAATTGCCGTGGTTCGATAAAGTACTAGTATTACCAGTGGCAGATTTTAGTGGGAAAATTAATCATAAAAATAAAACAGATAGTTTTATAGAATATGAAAAAGTTATTACATATATGTATAGAAAGATGGCAACAGATTATAATAACCAATATCTTTGTAATGGCTTTCCTAATGAACTTGCAATAAAGTATAATGGTGACGTTTTTCCATGTACTGAGGCTAGAGAACATAATGAATATTCTATGGGAAACATATTGAAAAAATCAATTGCTTGTGTGATTGATGAATATAGTAATAAAAATAATAATAAATTAAATTGCAGTCAAATTAAAGTTAAAAAATGTCAATTATGCAACTTTAAAAATATTTGTCAACAAGGTTGTCGACTTAGAGCAAAACATTTCTTTGAATCATTTAATGCTCCTGATCCATTTAATTGTCGTGTTTTTAATAAAGAATATATAGATATTCCTATAGGTAAATTGTTTTGGGGAGAAAAAAATAGTAAAAATTGAAATTAAGGAAATATAAAAAATAAAATTGATATTATATGCAATAAAACACTAAAAAATTATATTTATATATATCATTTATTTAAATAATAATCTGCTCAATTTTTTTACTTGCGTTAATTTTTACTTTTTCATATAATGATAATGTGAGTGAGAGTACTCATTCTCAAGAATAGATATGACTATATTTTAATATTAATTTAATATTGCATAAGTCAAACTCGCTTAGAAACTACGCCTCTATTTTGGTGTATTTTAAATTCTACCTATGGCTTATTTTTTTACAAATAAAGTGATTTGAATATGGTGGATATCAAACAGGGGTTGATATTATCAATTTTGCCTCCATTGTTCTAGAATAATATTTGAGTTATAATAGTATTGTGAATAGTCAATCACTAAAAAAATAAAGGAGTTATTTATGAATATAGGTAATAGAGTAAAAGAATTAAGAGTTAAGAATAGAGTGACTCAGGAAGAACTTGCAAAAGCATTACAAGTTTCTACTCAAGCAGTATCAAAATGGGAAAATGGTGGATCACCGGATTTACAACACGTTCCTTCTATAGCTACATACTTTAATGTTACAACTGATTATTTATTTGATATGAAGGAATATGATATTGTTGATATTGAAAATAAGCTTGCAAAGTATATACAAAATTTCGATTTAGAAAAAAGAATGAATATAGTATATGACTTAGCATTTAAAATGTCTATTGCAACACGTGGAGATGAAATTGAAGTTCAAGAAGAATTTAATAAGTTTATTAAAAATGAAAATGTTTTGTCAACTATAATAGGTCCAGAAGGAATTGCAATTGCATCACTAGTAAAAGACAATAAAATATTTATATGTTTACCAAAAGATGATAAATCAGATTATTCAAAAATGCTTTTAAGTAAAGATAAACAAAGAAAACTTTGCGAATATTTAAGTGAGGAGTTGTTTTATAATACTTTAGTATTTTTATATTCAAGAAATGGCGGTAACTTTACTGAACAATTATTAATTGATCATTTAAATGTAACATATGATGAAGCTAAAACAGTTTTACAAAAAATGAAAGAATTTGAAATTGTTGACAGTAGTAATGTTCCAATTAATGATACAACAATGGAACTGTATGCTGTATTACAAAAACCTCAAATTGTCGGGTTAATAGCAATACTTGACTTGTTTGCAAATAAGCCAAATAATGATTTCAATTATTGTGAAGTATCAAATAACTATTTTAAAAGATAAGAAAGTTTTATTAAAATAAAATAACCTTGAAAACTCTAAATAGTTGCATTTTTAAAAGTTTAAGATTTTAAAATAATTTATATAAAAAAATATTAAACAAAAAAGATTAGAACGTTATCGGTTATATTAAAAAACTCCTCATTTATTGTAAATAATGCATAAATACGTGAAAAATATTATTATGTTAAAAAATAAAAAAACTATTTTTGTAGTTAATTTAGATTAAGAAAATTTAGCAAGGAGCAAAATAATATCGACAATTATAAGATGGTTAGACATAATGTCTAACCATCTTATTTATTAAGTGAAAGGATTAAATTGTGTTTTCATAATATTTATACTATCGACCAGCTTGTTATATAAATATCAATTCATTGGATTTTTAAGTTAGTTTTTTGGTTAGAAATAGAGTGTTAAAAAATGGATGATTTGATATGGGAAAACATATTGGAAGAGAAATGTATAGAAATAGTATTATTTGAACTATGAGATATTTTTTAAAAATAGATTAATGCATTAAATGAATCATTATCTATAAAAAAGTTCATAGGCTATTAAAAGAAATTCAATTATCATAATTCAAAAATTATGATTCGATTAATATTAAAATGAATAATTAACACCATAATTAATTTTTTAAATAAATGGTTTGATTAAAAGAATCCGTAAAACTAAAGGTCATTGAAAATTAGATAATAAATTAGTTATGAAGATAGTTTTTCTTTCTTCGTTTGATTTAGTTTTTGTAGGTCAGATTTATGTTTTATTATTGATAAAATATTATAAGTATGATACAATATTATTGATTTATTTTTATTAAATAAGAGGTTGATATGAAAAAAATTGATTTAAATGAATATAAAAGATCTAGAATATATTTTATTTTCTATGATGTTTATCTGAAAGTTAATAATGTTAGAAAAGAGGAAATTTTTACAGAATTATATATAAATAATAGTTCTTATAGAAGGTCACGTGAATATGAACAAAAAGTTGGTACTCAAATTATTAAACAACTAAGTAATCATTTCGGATTTATCATTCCTGAAAAAACTTTAATAGATGAACTACAAGTTAAAATTAATAATATTTATTTTAACTTGTATTATAAAATATATAAGACTTATGATGAAGATTTAGATTATTTAAATAAATTGTTAGAAAAAAATACAATTATTGCTCCAGTTCTTATGCTTGTTAAATTGTTTATGATGGTAAATTGTCATAAACCAATTTCTTATGTTAAAGAAAATTATAAAGTGTTATATGAAGATGTTAAAAAGTATTATGAATTCTATACTGCTGAATTAAAAGGAATTTATGAAATTTTAAATCTTTTTTTCGATGATGATGTTATTTTAAGTGATGACTGGAATCATAATTATAAAAACGCTATGTCATATCAAATTGTAGCATCAAAATGTTATTCTGAGAAAAAATATATTGAAGCAATATTTTTTAGTAAATGTTCACAAGATATATTATATAAGGACTTAAACTTTAAGAGAGTTATTTCTGTTAATAGAACAATTATGAGTTCATATTTATATATAGGAAATTACGAAGAATGTCATAGTATTGCAGAGAAACAAATTATGTATTTGCAATCAATTGATTTTAGTGATTACGAAGTAGAATCAGCAATAATATTTGAAATTGTAGCATTATTAGGAATGGAAAAGTATCAAGAGGTAAAAGATAAAGTCTATGCTTACACCAAAATGAGTTTAACTATTATTACGTGTTTATTAATATCCCTATATCAATTAGATGAAAAAGAATATTTGAATTTTTATAACGAGAACATTGGATATATGGATCATAATGATAAACAATACTTAATTTTATTAAATGATTATTTAAAAAGTCGAAGCAAATCAATCCTTTCTGACCTTTCAAAGTATCCAATTATGGGTTCTTTAATAAAAATTTTAAAAAATTTAAAAATAGGCAAAAATGGCAAATAATGGCAAAAAATCAAGAAAAAAAGCCCAAAAATATGGGCTTTTTTTTTTTTTTTTTTAGCAAAAATAGATAAAAATGCTCAAAATTATTGAAATTAAATTGATTGACAAACATTTTTAAAGTTGCTATAATGTAAGCGAATTCATAAGGAGGAAAATATGAAAAAGAAAATTTTTAAAATATTAGTTATCGTTTTATTTTTAACATTATTTCTAGGAACAACTGAAGTAAATGCTGCTAGAGTAACAATTGTAAAGGATGAAAATCCTGAAAGAGTAGATGTTTTATCATTAAGTAATGATGAATTTTATGTAAACATTGATGATGATACAGAGATCGGGTATTTAATCCATTGTTTTAGGGATGTTGAAGAATTAATTGGAACATGTGAAATTTTTGTGGTTGATTTAAATGAATCAACAAGTTATTTATTATGCGCTGCTGATGAAAATTCATTAGGAACAATAGTTATTTCTATCGATGATAATGAACAAATAATTACAAGTGTAAATGGTGAATTAAGTAATATATTTTATATAGGAACTAATGTAGTAATAGATAAATAGTATAATTAACATCTGAATCAATTAGAGAGAAATATTTGGATAAAGTGTGTGATAATGTTGTGATCTCTATTTATAACAATATGTAAATTTTTATGTAATAAGTTAATTACTCGTATATTTTCTATAATATAAGAAGTAAATTAAAAGTAAATGCTTATTTATAATCTGAAATTAGGAAAAAATTCTGTTCATGCTAGTATTGTTTTAGTTTGTTAAATTAAGAAAATAATATATTTTGATGAAATTTTGTATAATGAGTTTTAAATATGAAGATGAAGCATAAGTATTAGATAATTTAAAAAAAGTATTTAGAATAATTGTATAATTATTTTATATAGCATATCTAAAATAACTATCATATTTTCATAAAATATTCTATGAAACAAATAGCCAAAAAGTTATTTCTAGTAATTTACTGATAAAAAAATATTATATAAAGACTAATTGAAGATTTGTAATTAGTAGTATAAAAATGAATAGTGTGTGTATGGAATAATTATATTAAAAATTAAATAAGAGGTAAAAAATGTTAAAAGATAGTAGTAAGTTTATAATTGATTTTTTGTGTAAAAGAGAAAATACATATTTGAATAATATTTCTGAAGATGAAAAATTACAAGAAGAATTATTAGATGAAATACACAACCATAAGCTAACCTTACTGATTAATAAAAAAATAGAAAACAAACTGTCTCAAAAAAATAAGTATAAAAGTACTCGTTTAGTAACAGGATTAAGGCTATTTAAAACCAAACAATTCGATTTTTTTAAAATGATAACAGAATTTTTAAATAGTTTAAAGATAGATTATATTTTATTAAAAGGTTTTGTAAATGAAGTATTAGCATATAATAATATAACTTCAAGAATTTTTTCAGATTTTGATTTGCTAGTAAAAAAAGAAGATTATGATAAAGTAGTAGAAGCATTATTAAACTCAAATTTAAATATTGTAAAATATGAAAAAAAATATGATTATTATTTGCATGAAGAAAAAATTATAATTAATTATAAAAATCTAGAATTTTTAATTGAAATAAAAGATAGACATAGAGAAATGGATTATAATGAAACGAGAGAATTGTTTTCTAATATTGATATGCTTGAATACAATGGAGCAAAAGTAAAAATATTAAATTTCAACAATTTAATAATCTCAAATTGTTTATATATATATAATTATATGGAAAGATTAGCAAGTTGTTTATATTTAGAAAAAATTAGGATTGGTATATTCTATGATTTATATAATTTAATTATAAATAATGAAAATAAAATAAATGTAAATTTAATTGAAAAAAATTGTATAAGCGATGATATAAAAAATAAAGTATTATTGGTTATACGATATTTATATGAAATATTTAGTGATAATACAATTTATAATTTATATATGAATCTAGATAAAAAAATAAATAATAAAATTTGTGTTAATAGATTTCCAACTAATTTTGGTGTGGTTGATAGAATTTTTAATTATTTAGATATTAGATCTGTAATATTAAATTATTTTTATAAGGATTTTTATATTTGTGATTCTAATTATTCTCATAATAATGTTGAACCATTAAAAAAATATGTTTGTTTTAAGAAATACAATGTTGATTATTCATTCGAATACAAAAAAAATGAACTGATATTTTATTTTTACAATTTGGAAAATATTGAACTTGAAAATTATGTATTGTACATAATGCTATATTATGTTGATATATATGGAAATACGAAGCTACCTTATGATGTAATTTCTTTAAGATTTAATAAGGGAAATATATATGCATACAATGCACCAACAATATTAAAATATGCTAATTTATATGAATATCATAGAGAAAAAGGAGAACAACTAAGCTTTATAATAGAAAATAATTATTTAAAAATTCCAATAAATTTTAAAGAATTTTGTATAAGAAACTTTACTGAAGATAAAATAGGCTGGAATATTGAAATTTCCACTATTGATAGTAATGGAAAGGTATATGTTGATGATAGAAATAATGATGATATAAATTATCCATCAATATTTAAAATGAGTAACTATGAATGATGCAACAAGACTAAATATTGTTTCATTGGTGTTAAAAGAAAAAGGAATTTTTAAAATAAGAGTAGAAGGAAATAGTATGTATCCTTTAATATTAAATGGTGATATTGCCATAGTAGAAAAAATAGATAAGATAAAAGTTGGACATGTATATTTGATTAATGATAATAATACACTAAAGATACATAGATGCGTTAAAAAAAATATAACAAAAGGTGATAACGCCTATGAATTAGATAAAAATTTAATTTCATTTATAGGTGTAGCTAAATATGTAATAAGAGATGAAAAAATAATTTTATTAAATAAACATTGTATAGTTAGTCGATTGATTGCTTATTTTTCTTACATAAGAGGATTAAAAAATCAATTCAGAAAAAATAAAAAATTAGATAAATTTCCACTTAATATATATAAAAGGATCGTGTTTAGATTAACAATTTTATTTTGGGGAAGTTAAGTGGAGGAAAGGAGGAGCTATGAAATATTATTCGCCTGAAACTGTTATGATTTCAGTTGATGAACTTGCTAATGTTATTGCTGCTGGAGCTTGCAGTAATGGTTTTTGTAGTAACCAACACTGTCCAGTTAGCTATCAAGGCAATGTATGTTCAACGAACTATTGTGCAAGCAATCATTGTTCAAACAATTTTGTGAAGAAGTAGACTAAATAAAATGATATGAAATAGCCCCCAACTATTTCTATCATTTTTAGGTGATAATTCATGGCTAAAAAACAGAATAATGGAGGAATATATGGATAAGAAAAAATTTATTACAAGAGCAAAAGACATACTAGAAGAAGTTTGTGAGGATGGAACAAAAATTTTATTATATAATGATAATGTTTACACATTGAATTTTGTTTCATCAAATTTATTTGAATTAATTACTGAAGAAGAAAAAGAAAAAAATATTCTATTTTATGAATATTTAAATAAGCTTAAAGAGTCGTTTGAAGATATAGAAGAAAATTATAATTCTATATATAATGATTTTGAGCAAGAATTGAATAACTGGTATGAATATAAATTAATATATATTGAGGAAAGATAAATATGAGACTATTCAAAGGATTATATTTAGAAGTTACTAGGAAATGTAATTTAAGATGTTTACATTGTTATAATGAGTCAGGTAATGAATTTGAGATGCCTTTAGAAAAAATAATAGAACTTTTGGATAATGCATATTCTTTAAATAATAAGTTTAGTCTTGCTATTTCAGGTGGCGAATTTTTTAAACATAGTCATTTTAATGAAATAATTGAATACTGTATTAATAAACAAATAGATACAACTATAGTTACTAATGGAACTTTAATTAAATCGGATTTTGTAAATAATATAGCTAAATTTGAAAATATAAAGTTTCAAATAAGTATAGATGGAATTGGAGATGTTAATGATTTAATTAGAGGGAAAGGAACATTCGAAAAAATAAACAAGACATTAGACTTGTTTATAGAAAAAAATTTAATATCTAAAATAACTGCGCATTATGTAATAAATAATTTAAACTATTCTTGTATTGAGGAAACAATTGATTATTTAACCAAAAAAGGGGTTAAAAATCTTGATTTTAATATGGTTGTAAATCAGGGAAGAACGCTTGATAATTGTGAAACACTAGTTTTTAAGGATTATCAAAGTTCTTATAATAGAATTAAAAAAGAAATTTATGATTTATCTTTAAAATATCCAGAAATTAATATTGGAAATATTGATACTACATACAGTTGTCCTATTTTTAACGATAATAATGCTGATTTTAATATAAAGATTGATACATTAGGGAATATATATTTATGTCAATTGTTTAATGGTAATAGTGCTGTAGTTGGAAATATATATAATAATTCTCTTGAAGAAGCATTATATAATGATAATGTTGATATATTTATTCAAAAAGTGATAAAAATATTTAATACAAATCAAAATTGTAAAAAATGTTTGTGGAAAATTTGCTGCAAAAGAGGTTGCCCCGCTAAGTATTTTACCAACTTAGATGTTGATACATACTATGCAGATTGTGAAATATTAAAAAATAAATATAAAAAGGTTTTAAAAAATGAAAAAACTTGATAAATTATGTATTGATATATATGATAATAAAATTATTGTAGAAATTGAAATTGAAAACATTGAAATTAATTTTGAAAAATATTATAATATAAATAACAATTTTGATCAAACAAAAATTACAAATTATGTATATGTTAATGAAAAAGATAATTCTACAGTTGTTATTTTTACAAACTTGATAAACAAACAATTTTATATTGATATAAAAGAAAAAGAATCTCTTCAAATTGAAATTGAAATATTTGATTGTATAAATCAAATTATTAGAATTGCTTTAAGTGATGACTTTTATTTTTTACACGCTTCTATGGTTGAAAAAAACAATTATGGTTATGTAGTTATTGGAAAAACACATTCTGGTAAATCGACAACTGCAATAAATCTTTTAAAATATGGTTATAATTATGTTACTGATGATATTGTTGGTATAAATAAAAAGAATGGCAAAGTAATAGGAATAAATAAACCTATATATATTAGAAATCCTAACCTTGTATCTACTGATAATAATGAAATAAAAAAAGTTTATTTTAATAATGATTTATATAATTATTTATATAGTAATATAAATACACAATTATTGAATTTGAATAAAAATTTAATTATATTAAAAAGAGAAAAATTTGAAGATGAAAAATATTTTAAAGTTAACTATATTAATGGTGCGAAAAAGATATTAGATTTGATAGCTAATACTTTCAACGAAGATATCACAGAACAGATAATAATTGATTTCAATAGACTATTTAAAAATTTAAATTTGATTTCATTTACATATCATGATAATATTGATGTAGCAAAAATAATTATTGAAAAGGACTTGTTTAATTATGAAGAAACTTAGTTTTATTATTAAATTTTGTAAAAAAGATTTTTTGTTATATTTTGTAGGCGATATTTTAAATAATTTAGCTCCACTAATAATAGGGTTTATCTTTAAAATAATAATAGATTATTATGATATCATTAATATAATTCAAATAGTGATGTTATTATTTGTATTGTTAGTATTTAATATATTTAGTTCCTTTATAAGTTCTTCCAAAACAATATTATATGATAATTTAAATTTTAAAATCAAGTATAAATTACAGAAGAATTTAATTAGTAAATTATCAAATATTGAAATATCATATTTTGACAAAGCAGAATTTATTGAAAAAATGAATAATGGATTAAAGATATCTAATGGTATGCTAACGCAGAATTTAGTGAATATATCATCTACAATTTCAATATTTATATCTTCTTTTTTGTCATTTTTTATTGTGTTTAATACATCTTGGTTATTTCTATTATTTATTATAATGAATTGTCTAATAAATTATTTATTTGAACGTTTAAAATCAAATGTTAATTATAAAAAGGATATATTTGTTGAAAAAGATAATATTGAAAACTCATATTATCAATCATTATTTGGTAATAAAGATAGTATAAAAGAAATGAATATTTTCGATACAAAGACGTTTTTCATAGATAAAGCCTATAGTAAGTCAATGGAAATACAAATCAAAAAAGATAAATATGATTGGAAAATTAATTTTTTTTCAATTATAAATTATATTTTTAGTTTTATTTTTCAATTATTATGTGGAATAGTACTAATAATTCAAATTCAAAATAAAAAAGCAACAACAGGTGATTTCTTTTATCTATTAGGTTTATACTCTTCTTTGAGTGTAGCTTTAAATGTTTTATTAAATACTAGGTTAGAATCTAAACAATTAAATAAGTATTTGAAGCATTATAATGATTTATTTGATATGACTGAAATGAACAACAATTTAATTGATTTTAATTCTCCTGTATTAGAATGTAAAAATGTAAGTTTTAAATATGATGATAATTCTTCATTTGCTCTTGAAGATATTAATTTAAAATTTAAAGGAAATGAGAAAGTGGCAATTATTGGCGAAAATGGAGCTGGTAAGTCTTCCTTAGTTAAATTACTCGCAGGTATATATTCACCAACAAGTGGAGAAATACTATTAAATAATGTAAAAGTTAGTAATAATTTAAATTATTTTACTAATATTACAATTACATTTCAAGACTATTTTAAATTCGCTTTTGATGTTAAAACTAATATCTGTTTATCTGATATTCAAAATACTAATACTATTCGATTAAACGAAACAATAGATGTAACAAATATTAATAACATTATAAATGACTTACCTTATGGGCTTGATACTTATTTAACCAATGAATATAAAAAAGGTATAGATTTATCTGAAGGGCAATGGCAAAGAATTAAACTTGCTAAAATGATTTATAAGAATTCAAATATCGTATTTATGGATGAACCTACAGCAGCAATTGATGCTATACAAGAATACAATTTATTTAAGATGATCTCTAATATTACAAAGAATAAAATGACTTTTCTAGTTTCACATAGAATTGGATTTGCAAAATTAGCTGATAGAATTATAGTGCTTCAAGGGGGTAAAATTGTTGAGGATGGTACTCATGATGAACTAATACAAAAAAAAGGTATCTACTATAATATGTATGAAGGTCAAGCAAAAATGTATAAGGATGGTGTATTAAATGAATAGAATGTTTTTGTTGTCATTCAAATCAAATTTTAAAAATAAAAAAGCATTATTTTTCATGTATATTTTTTTAAAAATTATTTTAATAATCATCCCTACTATAACTCTATATTTAAATAATTATTTATATAATTATTTATCACGTGAATTTGATAAATATATTGCTGTAACGTATTTAATATTTTACTTATTATCTAGTGTTTTGTTATCATCAATATTAAACTATTTATGCAATGCTACCTCATTAAAAATACAAGAATATTCAAAAATTGAAGCACAAAAAATGTTCAACCAATTTGTACTTAATCTGGATTATGAATTAATGGAAGATAATTCAATTTATAATGATATTAATATAATGAGTTCTATATACACAAATTTGATTTCTAATTATTTGTTTCAAATATTGGAAATTGTTTCTAAACTATTAACATTAATCTCACTTGTAGTTTGTTTGTTGAGTTTTAAATGCTATTTATTAATAATAATTGTTATATTAATATCTTTATTATATTATTTTGTAATAAGGAAAAATAATTCTCTTATATATTATGAACAATTAAAACGTATTCCTGAAGTTAGAGAAGGAAATTATTTATATAAAATTTTAAGCAACAGAAATAGTTTAAAAGAGATTAAAACTGATAATAGTCAATCATTCATTATTAATGAATGGGAAAATAAGCGTAAAAAAATCATTCGTGAAACAACTAAACTTAAATTTAAAACTGTTTATAAAAAGTTGTATATTGATTTTATTTATTATCTAGTTTTTAATATATTAATTTTTCTTTTGATTTTAAGTTTAAAGGGAGGAAATCTTGATATAGGAGCTTTTACATCATTATATTATGGGTTTATGAATATACATTTAATCATCATTATTTTAATAGGAAGTATATTTAGTATAAATTTACAGACTAAAGAGTATAATAAAAGAATATATTTACTAAATAAGAAAGAGAAAGTAAAGACGAATATATGTTTTAAAAAACAAATTATAATGGAAAATATTAGTTATTCATACCCTAATTCTACAACTGATATAATAAATGGAGTTACGTTGAGTATACATAAAGGTGAAAAAATAGGTATAGTTGGAGAAAATGGTTGTGGTAAGACAACATTATTAAAAATTATTTTAGGTTTGTTGACTCCTCAGAGTGGTAAAATTATAATTGATGATGAAATTGTTAATGATTATAATATTAGTAATATTTCAGGTTTATTTCAAAATTTTGTTACTTATGCATCAACTATTGAAAAAGCTGTAATAGTAAATCACACATATGATAAAGAGAAACTAGAAAAAATTTATAAAGTTGTTAAACTTGATAAATTGATTGATAGTTTAAATTTGAAAGATAAAACTACAATCGGACAAGTATTTCCAAATTCAATTGAATTAAGTGGTGGAGAAAAACAAAGATTAGCGTTTGCTCGTTGTTTATATAATGATGAAGCAGAATTATACTTTTTAGATGAACCAACAAGTAGTTTAGATGTGAATTTTGAAGTGGATGTATATAGGATGTTTTTGAATGAACTAAAAGAAAAAACCATTATAATGATTTCTCATAGATTAGCTTTTGCTCATTACATGGACAAATTAATTGTGATGGATAAAGGTAAAATTGTAGAATATGGTTCTCATGAAGAATTAATGAGTTTAAAAGGGCATTATTATAATATGTATACAAAGCAACTTGAATTAATAGAAGGTATAAAAAGGAATTAGAAAAATGAAAAATATACGTTTTACATCAGAATCTGTTACAGAAGGACATCCTGATAAAGTTTGTGATATGATTTCTGATAGTATTTTAGATGCTTGTCTTGAACAAGATAAGAATTCATATGTCGCATGTGAAGTTTGTGTTACAACTGGATTAGTTATCGTAATGGGTGAAATTACTTCAAAGGCTAATATTGACATTCAGAAAATTGTTAGAGAAGCAGTTAATGAGATTGGTTATAGTCATGGAAAATTTGGATTTGATGCAGAAAATTTGGCTGTCTTAGTTGCTTTAGATAAACAATCACCAGATATTGCAATGGGTGTTAATAATGATGATGGAGCTGGGGACCAAGGAATGATGTTTGGTTTTGCTAGTAATGAAACACCAGAATATATGCCTGCACCAGTTATGTTTGCTCATAGATTAACTAGAAGATTAACTGAATGTAGAAAAAGCAAAATGGTTGATTTCTTAAGACCAGATGGTAAAGCACAAGTTACAGTTGAATATGATAATAATAAGATTGTTAGAATTGATAATGTTGTTGTTTCAACGCAACATAGTGAAGATGTTACTATAGAAGAAGTAAGAGAATTTGTGTTAGAACATGTTATTAAAGCTGTTTTACCTGCTGAATTATTAGATGAAAAAACAAAATATTATATTAATCCAACTGGTAGATTTGTAATTGGTGGACCTAAAGGAGACAGTGGGTTAACAGGAAGAAAAATCATCGTTGACACATATGGTGGATATGCAAGACATGGTGGAGGAGCATTTAGTGGTAAAGATCCTTCAAAAGTTGATAGAAGTGCAGCTTATATGGCTAGATACATCGCTAAAAACTTAGTTGCTGCAGGATTTGCTGAAAAATTAGAAATAGGATTAAGTTATGCAATTGGTGTATCTGAACCAACATCTATCATGGTTAAAACATTTGGTACTGCAAAAGTAAGTGATTTAGAAATTATTGATGCTATTCGTAAAACATTTGTATTAACACCTAAAGGTATTATTAAACATTTAGGTTTAAGAAGACCAATTTATAAATTAACAACAAATTATGGTCACTTTGGTAAAGACAATTTACCTTGGGAACAATTAGATATAGTTGATGAATTAAAATGTATTTTAAAAAAATTAAAAATAACTGAGGCTGACTCAATAGGCCAATATTTAGATTTAATTGAATTACTCTAAAAAATAACAATTTTTTACAATTCAACTAATGTATAATATTAGTGTATAAACTAATATTATATGCAGTATATTTTTAGATTATACGCATTAATATTTAAAATCTTAAAATTTATAATCTTATTAAATAAGATTACAAAGGAGGGATTATGTAATGCGTTGGACAAACGACACTACGCCGCTTCGAATACGTAGCGGTTGCTATGATAATACATAAATTGTATTATACAACTTAATATTATAAATAAACTGGCAATTATGGCTAGGTACCTAGTATCTATCTATGATTGCCTTTTTGTTTGCAGAATTTGTATTAATTTATACATTCGTGGACCTCCTTGCGGATTTTTAAGTTTTTTTGAAAATTTAGAAATTCACAAGGAGGTTTTTTATTATGAAAAAGAAAGTTATTTATAAGGTGACTACTAAATATTCAATTGAAATTGAAACTGAAAATATTGATGAAGAAAAGTTAATTGAAGAGTTAAATAAAGAGTTTGAAAGACAACTTAAACAAGATAAAACATATCACGCAAGAACTGTATCATTAGAATACTTAAATCAAAAGTATGGATTTGAACTTGCTGATACAAGTTTAAGTGAAGATGAAATTGAATTAATAGAACAACAAGAATTAGAAAAAGAAGAATTTAATGAAAAATTACATGAAGCAATAGAAAAATTAAAACCAAGACAAAAAGAAATTATTATAAAAATATTCTTTGAAGAAAAGACACAAATTGAAGTAGCTAAAGAACTAGGAGTTACGAAAGGATGTATTTCTACTACTTTAGCTCGTGCTTTAGATAATTTGAGAAAGTATTTAAAAAAATTTTAAAAAATTTTTAAATTTTTTTCTAAAAACGTTAAACTTTTGACCACAAACTTTCCATATATAGTGAGGGGATATTTTTTCTCTTTAAAAGTTTTAAGTGGAGGACAAGTTATGGATAATAAAAAAGTTTATAGTTATTCATTAAAAAAGAAAAAACTTAAAAAATGGATCTATGAAAATAATTATACATTACCATATGTTGCTAAAAGATTAGGAATAAGTAAGGATGAACTTAAAAGGAAGTTATCAGAACATGATGGCTTTAATAAGCATCAAATCAAATCATTAATCTATTTAGTAGGAGCAAGTAATGCAATAGATATTATCTACTTTCCTTCACTTAAAATTAAGAACAAGATTATTAGTGAAGTATTTAGGAAAGGAGGGAAAATGAGTAAATGAATGAAGTGAAAAGATTAAGCAAAAGAAATGAACTTATTGATGAAATGCTAAGGAATAGTTCAAAGCTTAAATCTTTTTATCACTTTACATCAATTAATCCACACATTACTCTTCATACTGCATGTCAAGTAATTATTGAAAGAAATGATTTAGAAATTTGTCATTCATTTGAAGAGTGGAATGAAATAGGAAGAAGGATTAATAGAGGAGCAAAAGGAATTCTATATTATGATACAAATGGGTATAAAAGATATTTATTTGATAGTAGTGACACAAATGGAAAAGAAGAATTTACAAGATATTATTATCCGTTAGAAAGATTATTAATTGGGTTAGATGAAATTAATAATACAAACCTAATTAATGATGAAAGAAGTGACTATAGAAAGATTCATAATGGTATAAAAACTTATCTTGAAAATGATAATTATCTTACAAATGACTTAACTAGAAATAAGTTATTAATTGAAGGTATTAGTTATATCCTGTATTCAAAAACTGATAAACCTAATCAAGATAATATTTATATTAATCCTCTTCCTTATTCATTAAATGAGAATGCAAACCTATTTAAAGAAATTTATTTTAAAGCTCATGAGATACAAAAAGAAATTGAAGAAGCATATCTTTCTAGTTTAGAAAAAGAAGATGAAATTAATGTTGATGAGATTCATGATGAATTAATTGATGATTTTGAACAAGAATCATTTGATGAAGAAATTGAACAAATTGACATTAATGAAGAAACTGAAAATGAAGAAGTATTAGTTAAAGAGGAACACTCTTCTAATAAGTCTAAGTCAAAGCAAACTGGAATTAAAGATAGAAAGAAAAAAGAACTTACTTTATTTGATGTATCAAGTGAGAAATCAAAAGAAGAAAAATTAATTGAATGGGGAATTAAACATGGTAGTGGATTTGTAGATGGAAGATTAAGAATTTATTATGAGTATCATAAAAATCCTACACTTTCAGACTTTGCTAAATTTATTAAAGATGAATATGGAATAGGTGGTATGAGTGATTCTACTCATAACTTGTGGAATGACTCTAAAGGTCTTTATCTAGAAAATAAGGATAAAGAACATGAAGATGCTAATGCAAAAGTATTTCTTAAATGGAATGAAGTTGCGGTACATGTTGCTGATTTAATAGATGAAGATAATTATTTAACAGTTGATGAAAAGAATAGACTTAATATGTTTATTTTTATAAAAGAGAATCCAGATATTAATGAAAAGATAAAAACATTAGTTGAAGAAAAGATTGAAGAAGCAGTAGATAATACAACTTCACTTTCTTGGGTTACTTATTTTGATGAATTTGGTGAAGATGAAGATTTTGTAAGAAAGCATTTAGATCTATATTTATATCACCTTGAAGATAGTATTAAAGTTGCTGATGTTGAAGTAATGGATGATGGAATTGATGTAGTTTACTATGGTGATTATTGTAAGAATGTTGAATTTGATGATGAAGAAGAAATACAAAATCTTGAAGAAGAGCATGTTGAAATTAGCGAAGTTGAAGAAATAGTAGAAGATGAAGAACTTGGTGGATTAAAACAAAGATTTAAAAATAATATTGAAGCAATTAAATTACAAAAGAGACTTTATGAGGAAAATAGAAATCCTACTGATGAAGAAAGAAAAGTATTACTTAAGTATGTTGGATTTGGGGGACTTGCTCAAGCATTTGATGAGTTTAATGAAAAATGGAAAAATGAATATATTGAACTTAAATCTCTACTTAGTGAAGTTGATTATGAAAGGGCAAAGGGAAGTGTATTAAATGCACACTTTACATCTCGTGAAGTAATTGAGGGAATTTATAAAGCATTAGAAAAGTTTGGAGTTGAAGGGAGCAATAAAGTTCTTGAGTCATCAATGGGAACAGGAAACTTTTTCAGATTTATGCCAGAAAGAATTAGTAATGATTCTAAACTATATGGAGTTGAACTGGACAACATTACAGGACGTATTGCTAAAAAGTTATATCCAGATGTTAATATTCAAATTAAAGGTTTTGAAGATACTACTTTTCCTAATAATCATTTTGATTTAGCGGTTGGAAATGTTCCTTTTGGAGGATATTCAGTTTATGACAAAGACTACAATAAATATAATCTTTTAATCCACGATTACTTTATAGCTAAATCAGTTGATAAGGTAAGACCCGGTGGAATTGTTGCTGTAATTACAAGTAAAGGAACAATGGATAAACAAAGTCAAAATGCAAGGAAATATATTGCTGATAGAGCTGAACTTATTGGAGCAATAAGACTTCCTAATACTGCATTTAAAAAACTAGCTGGGACTGAAGCAGTTGCTGATATTTTATTTCTTAAAAAAAGAGATACTCCTATAAACGCAACACTTGAGAACACCGAGTGGCTTGGAGTATCAAAAAATGAATTTGGTTATGAACTTAATAACTACTTTATAAATCATAAAGAAATGATTTTAGGAACACTAAAAGAAGATTTTGGTTTATATGGAGCTATTGATTTAACTGTTATTCCAGATGAAAGAGATTTAAGTAAAGCACTTGATGAGGCAGTAAAACTTTTACCACAAGATATTTTTGAAAAAAGTATTAATGAAGAACTAATTGAAACAAGTAATGAAAGAATAGAAGTTGATTATAATTTAAAAAATCTTTGTTTTAAAGTAGTTGATAATAAACTTTATCAAAGAGTAAATGATGAAATGGAAGAAGTTGAAATTCCTAAAACTCCAAAAGATGCGTTAATAAGAATAACAAAAATGATTGAGTTAAGAAAGAGTTTAAGAAATATACTTGATTTACAAATTAGTGGTTGTAGTGATGAAGTATTAGCTACTGAACAAGTAGAACTTAATCAAAAGTATGATGAGTTTGTGAAAAAGTATGGATTCTTAAATAGTAGCATTAATTCAAAGTTATTTAAAGACGATGGGGACTCTTCACTTTTATTTGCTTCAGAATTTATTTCAAGTGATAAAAAGACTGCAACTAAAGCTGATATTTATTTTAAACGAACAATTAGACCATATACAAAAATCACATCTACAAACGATTCATTTGAGGCATTACAAATTTCTAAAAATGAACTGGGTAGAGTAGATATTTCATACATTGAAAGTTTAACTAAAAAAGACTATGACACAATTATTAAAGAACTCGGTAGCAGTATTTTTCGTGACCCAGAGCTTGTTGATATTGATGATAAATATTCTGGCTTTGTTACAAGTGAAGAGTATTTAAGTGGAAATGTAAAGAAGAAATTAATTACCGCATTTAATTATAAAAACTCATATCCTACGCTAGGCTTTGAAAAGAATGTTAAGGCTCTAGAAGAAGTCCAACCTCCTCCATTAAAAGCAACTGAAATTGCTGTAAGACTTGGAGCAAGTTGGATTGATACAAAAATATATAAAGACTTTTTAGTAGAAACATTAGATATTCCTTATTATTATGCTAGTGGAATAGATGTCTTTTATAACAAACATGATTCAAGTTATAGAGTAGATTTAACTGCTAACTATATAAGAGGTTTTAGGTCTCAAAAAATAGCAAGTTTATCTACAACTCGTGCTTCTGCTTTTAGATTATTTGAAGATTCACTTAATTTAAAATCAACTAGTATTTATGACACTATTGAAGTTGATGGTAAAGAAAAAAGAGTATTAAATAAGGAAGAAACAATTGCTGCAAGAGAAAAACAAAATAGAATTAAAGACATGTTTAAAGAATGGATTTTTAAAGATCCAGAAAGACGTGATATGTTAGAAGAAACATATAATAATTTATTTAATCAAATAAGACTACCTACCTATAATGGTTCTTACTTGAGGTTTCCAGAAATGAATCCAACAATTACACTTAAAGACCATCAAAAAGATGCAGTACATCGAATTATTACAAGTGGAAATACACTTTTACATCATGTAGTAGGTGCAGGAAAAACTTATACAATATGTGCTGCAGCTATGAAGTTAAGACAATATGGACTAGCTAAAAAACCGATGATAGCAGTTCCTAATCATTTAGTTAGACAGTGGGCAAATGAGTTTAGAACTTTATACCCTAATGCTAATCTTTTAATTGCAACTAAAGAAGATTTAGAAAAAACAAATAGAGAAAAGTTTGTATCTAAAGTTGCACTAGGTGACTGGGATGCTGTAATTATTGCACAAAGTTCATTTGCTAAAATTCCGATTTCTACAGAACGTCAAATTAGAAAGATTAAAGAAGAAATATCTAAAATTGAAGCAAGTATTAGAAATGGTTGGGAAACTGATGGGGTTCCACGTGGAGCAATTAAAAATTTAGAAAGAATTAAAAAAAGTAGAGAAACAAGTTTAAAGAAATTACTTGATGAAGGTAAGAAAGATAGTGTATTAATATTTGAAAATTTAGGGGTTGATTACTTATTTATAGATGAAGCTCATTTTTATAAAAATTTATTTTTATATACAAAAATGAATAATGTATCTGGTATTTCAACTGCCGCAAGTCAGAGGGCTACAGATTTACAACTAAAGTGTGAATATATTAATGAACTACATAAAGGTGATAAAGGAATTGTTTTTGCTACTGGTACACCAATATCAAATTCAATGACTGAAATGTATACAATGCAAACATATCTTCAGCCACGTACTTTACAAGAACTTGGAATTACATACTTTGATGGATGGGCAGCTGATTTTGGGGAAACCATAACATCTCTTGAAATGTCACCTAGTGGACAAGGGTATCGTGCTAAAACTAGATTTGCAAAGTTTACAAATCTACCTGAACTTTTAACTTTATATAGAAGTTTTGCAGATGTTAAAACAAAAGACATGATAAAGCTTGATGTGCCAAACCAAGTAAGAAATGTTATAACACTTAAACCAAGTGAAAACATTATTGAACTTGCTGAAGAAATTGCAGATAGAGCTGAAGCTATTAGTGGTGGTGGAGTTGATCCGCATATTGATAATATGCTTAAAGTTACATCTGATGGTAAAAAGTTAGCTCTTGATCCTAGATGTTTTGATCCTAATGCAGTTGATGAAATGGGAAGTAAACTTAATGAATGTGCTTATAGAGTAAGTGAAGTTTATAAAAAGACAAACCATTTTAAAGGAACACAACTTATATTTTGTGACCTTTCTACTCCAAAGTGTGCATTTGATGATTATGAGTATGGAAAAGATTTTGATGTTTATAATGACCTAAAATATAAACTTACTATTTTAGGTATTCCAAAAGAAGAAATAGCATACATTCATGAAGCAAATAGTGACCTTCAAAAACAAGCACTATTTTCTAAGGTTAATGAAGGTGAGATTAGAGTTTTAATTGGAAGTACTGAAAAATGTGGTGCAGGAACTAATGTTCAAAAAAGACTTATTGCTCTTCATCATCTTGATACACCATATAGACCAAGTGATATGGAACAAAGGGAAGGAAGAATTATAAGACAAGGAAATCAAAATAGTGAGGTTGAAATTTATACTTATGTAACTGAAAGAACATTTGACTCATATTCTTATCAAATATTAGAAAACAAACAAAGATTTATTTCTCAAGTTAATAATGGAAATCTAACAATTAGAGAAGCTGATGATATAGATGAGGCAACTTTAACATTTGCTGAGATTAAAGCAATAACAGCAGCTAATCCAAAAATTAAAAGAAAGATGGAACTTGATACTGAAATAGCAAGACTAAAAGTTTTAGAAGGACAGTATAAAAAGAATTTATATCTTCTTCAAGATAAGATAAGACGTGACCTACCACTTGCAATTAGTAAACAAGAGTTATATTTAGAAAACTTAAAAAAGGATATTAGTTTACTAAATAGTCTTTATAAACCAGATAGTGAAGAGTTTTTAATTAATGTAAAAGGTATTAATTATACTGATAAAAAAGAAGGAACTAAAGCATTAGGTGATGCTTTAATGGTAGCTAAAGATGATGAAGTAATAGCAGAATACAATGGTTTTAAAATAAGTTTAAATCCGATTATCTTACTTACTCAGGAACGTTCTATTACTTTATCTGCTAGTGGAAGATATACAATGGATATTGGAACAAGTTCAATAGGTAATATGACTAGACTTGATAATTTCTTTAAAGAGTTTCCTTTAAGAGAAGATAGAGTAGAAAGAAAACTAGAACAATTAAAGAAAGATTTAGAAGATGCTAAAGTACAAGTTGATATGCCTTTTGAACATAAAGAAAAATTAGAAGAATTACAGATTGAGTTAAATGAAATTAATGCTGAACTTGATTTAAATAAAAGTGATGATGTAGTGATAAGTGAAGATGAAAATAACAACTATAGAGGAGTTATTATAGAAGATATAAAGGAGAGTGAAATTATTGAACCATTCGATAAAGTCGCAAGTTTAAGAGTTAATATTCTTCCATCATATGAAGTGAGTCAGGATGAGATGAATAAGTATGGTTATAGTTGGAATGGAATGTTACCTATTAAAGTAAATAGTGTAGATGTGATGAGAAAGTTAAGACTAGATGTTTATAAATTATATCCTAATGATACAGAAAGTAAGCTAGAGGATGATAGTGATATAGAAAATCATGATGGACTATTTGGAATAGAAAAACCAGAGTGGATCGAGTTTTTAAAAAGTAATGAAGCTAAAGATTACTTTAATACAAGACTTGATTTTATTACTACATCAAGTGAAGTAGTAAATGAAATGCTTGATTATATGGAAGAAGATCATACAAAGTTTTTAGATGTTAATGCAAATGAAAAAGAATATATCAAACGTTTTGTTTTACCACTTGGAGAGTCTAGCAGTAATGATAAAAAAAGATTTGGTAAAGTGCTAGCTGATGAGTTTAGTAGAAGAATTGAAGATAGTTTTGGAAAAGGAGTTATATTACAATTTGGATTTTCAAATGAAGAAATTAGAAATGAACTAATTAGTAATTTAGATAATGAAGAACTAAAAACATACTTAAGTAAGAATAATTTCTATAAAGAAATGGTTTCACACAAATTAATAAATGAGTATGAAGAGTTTAGAAAAGAAGTTTTATCAAAAGGAAATGATGAAGCATTTAAAGAAAGTTATAAGATTCATTTCTTTACTGAACTTAAAGACTTTCTTACAAGTGAAGAAAATAATTTAGATGATAAAGAATATGAAATGTTATATAGAGAAAATGTACCAATACTATCTAGTTTATTTGATTACTATTTAAAAGAAGAATGTTCAAGCATTGAAAACTATTCTGAAATTAATAATCTAGTTGTTAGTTATAACGAAAAATATAATAAAAATTTAGTGAAGGAGGAAGAAAACATTATGCAAGAAAATCATGAAGTGGAAAGTGAAAAGAAGAACTGGCTTAAAATAAATGTTCCAACTTCTGCTTTAATTAGAAAGTATGATAATCATTCATTTTTAAGAATGCCTACATCTCATGAAGAGTATGGTGGTTATACTTACAATATGTTTAATTCTAGGATTAAACAAGGAAGAATGATTACAGATTTACAAAGTGATTCAAGAGAACTTTGTTTAGAATTAATTGTGGAAGAAAATGAGCAAATTATTTTAAGAAATGGTGATAAGGAAAAGATTGTTACTGGGTTAGAGTTTGAAAAGTTAGTAAGAGGAACATTGGATAAAGATTATGAGACACCTAAATCTTATAATGAAATGGTTACCTTATCAGTTCCAGTTGAGTCAAGAATTGGAAAGTATGAGTCATCATCTTTATTCGTTTTACCAAATTATTCAAAGTATAATGGTCAAGATTTTTACATTCCAAATAGGTTTGTGGAAGATGACAAGTTAAAAGATGGAAAACTAAAAATCTCTTTACCAGACAATTTTAGTATTAGTGTTAAAAATAGAGAAACAAATGAAATTACTAAAATTACACCATTTGATTTAATTGAAGAAATGGATTCATCTAATATTGATGATTATAGAAAATCAAATACTAACTGGAATGTTGTATCAGTTAATAAAGAGGCAAGACTTGGAGTTTATGAAGAGTCTAGTTTATTTAAAATGCCAAATGGTTCATATCAAGGTTTTTGTTATTATTTACCTAATAAATTAATTAAAGATACAAGCGATACTCATTTAAGAATTAATCTTCAAGATGATATGGAAATAACACTTAAGAATAAGTCTAATGAACAAATCATCCTAAAGGTTGATGAGTTTATTAGTGAAGTAGGTGGAAAAGATTTAAAAGATTATGAATCTGGTCTTGTTAGACCTAGTAGTGTTACAAATAATGCATTTGTTGAAAGAGAAAAAGTATTAAGAGCAAATGTTCCTGAAGAAATGAAAAAAATGCCTAACTGGGTAGTAGTTAGGACAAGAGAAAATGAAACTAAAGGACGCCTTGATAAATTCTTAATTGATGTTCATACAGGCAAGTTTGCAAGAAGTGATGATCCTACTACCTGGACAACATTTGATGAAGCATGTAAATATGCAAGAGAGAATAATTGTGAAACATTAGCTTATGCTTTAGATGGAAAGAATGGAATTTGTTGTATTGATTTAGATAAGTGTATTACAAAAGATGGATCATACTCACCACTTACAAAAGAGGTCTTATTTGCTGGTGATAACACATATGCAGAAACTTCAATTAGTGGAAATGGAGTACATCTATTTGGTAAAACTGATGGTATGGATTTAAGAACATTTTCAAGAAATGGTGATTTAGAGTTTTATCAAAAGTCTCACTTTATTGCAATGACTGGTGATTTAATAAATGAAGAGTCTAAAAGTTTAAGAAACTTTGATACTTTACCAATAAAGAAAATACTAGAAGCAACTTGTGATAAAAGAACACCATTTAGGGGATGCGGACAAGGTGTAGAAGGATTATCTTTAATGAGTGATAGAGATGTTGTAGAAAAAGCAATTAATTCTAAACATGGAGAAACTTTTAGAGCATTATATGAAGGACAAGACTTACAAAATAATCATAGTAATTCTGATATGAGTTTAATGAATAGACTAGCATTTTGGTGTAATGGTGATAAAGAGCAAATGATTAGAATATTTGCTACAAGTGGATTATTTAGACCGGGAAAATCTCCAGACTACTATGAATCAACTGCAATCAAAGCAATAAGAGATACAACTGAAAGATTTCGTCCCACCAAAACTGAAGCACCAAAAGTAGTTAAACCAAGTGGTAGTTTCTTTGGAAAGGGAAGTTAAATGAATAAAGAAATTATACAAAAAGAAATCATTGTTCCAAAAGGTATAAGTCTTGATGAACTTGATAGCTTTCTTGATACTGATGACTTTTTAATCCAAGATGAAGAACCAATTATGGTTGAGGAGGTGAAGATAAGTTTTGAGTAATGAAAAAACAATGTACGATAAACTAACTCCTCAACGTCAAAAGATTATTGATGAGGTATTAAAGAATTTAAGTGAAGGAACTGGACTTTGGAAACCGGGATGGAAAAGTGAAGTTCCAGAATCATTTAGCACTAAAAAACCATATCGTGGAGTTAATAACTTTTATCTAACTTTAGTTAGTATGGCTAATGGCTATCAAGATAATAGGTGGTTAACTTATCACCAAATAGAATCAAATGGTTATAGCTTTAAAAAAGATGAAGAAGGTAATTCTTTAGGGAAAGGTAAAGGTGTAACTGTTGAGTTCTTTGAGTTTCGTGATAAGAATACTAAAAAAACATTTGATAGAAAAGTATTAGAAGGAATGACTTTAGAAGAAAAAGAACAATATGTTAGAGATAACTTATATGCTCATAGAAGATACTATAGAGTATTTAATGGTGACTTAATTGAGGGACTTCCTAAAAAAGAAGAGACAACTTTAAATGAAACTGAAAAAAATGTAAGAGCTGAAAATATATTAGATTACTGGAGTAAAAATGAATCACCAATAATTTATGGTGGAAGTAATGCTTATTATATTTCATCATTTGATGAGATACATCTTCCAGAGAGAAGTAAGTTTATAAGTTATAGTGAATTTTATTCAACTGCTCTTCATGAAGTTGGTCATTCCACTGGACATGAAAAAAGGTTAAATAGAGATTTGGGTGGTGGATTTGGAACACCAAGTTATGCAACTGAAGAACTAAGAGCAGAAATTGCCTCTATGTTCATTGAACAAGAATTAGGTATAACAATAGATGAAAACCATATACAAAACAACAGTGCTTATATAAAGCATTGGTATGAAGGAATTAAAGATGATCCAAACATTTTATTTAATGCAATAGCAGATGCTGACAAGATTTCAAAGTATGTTATCTCAAAAGAAAAAACTGAAGAAAAAAAGATAGAACACTATGCTATTGTGGAAAGCGAAAATGCTTATGGTGAAATTGTCTATAAAGCCTACACTACAACTGATAAAGGTGCTACAGCTTTACTTGTTAATCATGGCTTTGCAAGTGTAGATGCTTTAAGAAAAGAAATTGATAAGATGAGTGAACTTGACTATTATAAAGATTCAACATTTAAAGAAGTATCAATTGAAGAGCTTAATCAAATAAGTTTAGATATTCAAAATGAACTTAACATTGAAGAAGCTAAATCATTAGTGTTTGTAAAACCAAGTGAGGTTGCAAGTAATAAGAATGAAGAAGTAGTTGCTAGAAAAATTGACATGAGTGAAAGAGGAATAAACTCACTTACTAGAATGAGTGATAAAGATGTTATAGAAAAAGCAATGGCAACTAAAGATGGTGAAAAGTTTAAAGAGCTTTATGAAGGTAAAAGTATATTAGGTAATTCAGAAAAAGATGCTTTGTCTTTAATGAATAGACTAGCAATGTTTACTGGAGGAGATACTGAACAACTTTTAAGAATCTTTAAATCATCTGGACAATTTAATGAAAATAAACCGATGTCTTTTTATGAACGTTTAGCTGAGAGAGCAACAAACTTTATCAAAGAATTAAAAGCACCAAGTGAAAAATCACCTAAGTTTACTATTGGTTCAAAAAGACATTTTGGTCTAAACTCAAAAACTTAAAAGAAAGGAGGAACTCTAAATGAAAGAAAATGGATTTAAGTTTAAGGAAAGTTATGCAAATTCTATTAAAGCAATGAATGATAAACAAGCAGGAAAGTTTATTAAATTCTTATGTGATTATGTATTTTTAGGACGTCTTCCAGAAACTAATGATGCAACAATTAAATCAACATTTAATCTAATCAAGACACAAATTGATAGAGATATTAAATGTAGAGAGTATGGAAGATTAGGTGGAATTAAAAGTGCTGAAAAAAGAAGATTAGAAAAAGGGGAATTTGTCCTTGTCATTGATGAAAAAAATGAGACTAATCCACTAAAAAACCTAGTCAAAAATATTATGGAAGGAGACACCAAGAACTAAAAGAGGCATAAGAAAGTGTTGCAAATTTGCTTATTTTATAGGCAGGATAAGGAAAAAGCAACAAACTGCGTTTATTGCATTTTCGATGGCCAAACAAGTTTGGCTCAAGAAGTGGGATACCCACCTTCTTGTTCTTGACAAAGTTATGGAAGAAAAAAAAGAAAACAATAGGACATTAAGAAAATATATAAGAATTTATGATAATAAGATATGGGATTATATAGAAAAAATATCAGAATTAGATGAGTATAAAGTTTCATTTAATAAATTGATTAATGATGCACTTATGTACGGAGTACCGATTTTATATAATTCTTTATTTAATATAGTTGAAGAAAAAGAAGAAAGTAATTCATCAATTAAAATGGTAAGAAAAATTAATGGTTTTGATGAAAGTTACTACTCACAAATTACAAATTTAATAAAGGAAGTAATTTTAAATGTTACCATTAATAAATCAATTTTATGTTCTTTATATGGAATAAAAGAAATAGAACTTGAAGGGCATAAAGTAGATATAAAAAAATATAGAAAAGGTGCATACAGAGATACACCAGAATATTTAATTGATTATGAAATTAATGGGTTAAATGAATTAAGAAAGTAGGTGAAGAATAATAGGAAATTCAAATATTATATTTAACATTGGATATACTCCTTATAAGCTAAAATCAAATGCAACTGAAAGTGAAATTCAAAAGCATAAAGAAGATAGGGCATTTTATGATTTGACTGGAGATGGAAAAAATATTTTAAATTATATCACTAGAAAAGATAAAGTAGATGATAGTTTTACCGCTTTAGAATATTTGCAAAAATCAACTAGAGTGTTTAATGGGAACGGTGTAATAACAGATGCTGAACTAGAATTAATGAAAGAAAGACTTAAAAATAACAAAGGTTTTATTTGGCATGGATTCATTTCGTTAAGTGAAGAAGAAAGTTATAAAATTGATAATCCAGAAAAATGTATCAAATTCGTAAAAAATGTATTTTCAAAGTTTTTTAAAGATGCACATCTAAATGAAGAAAATTTAGATTTAATGTGTGCATTACATAAAGATAGACCACATCACTTACATATACATTTTCAATTTTGGGAAAAAGAACCTAAATTTTATGCGAATGATGGTTCTATTACATATAGGCGTAAGGGGAAAATTGATAAAAGAGCATTAGATAAAATGTTTATTAATGCAGGACTTTATTTAGATGATGAATCAGCTCACTTCTATAAAAGTAGAATGGAGGCACTGCGAGAGCTTAAGGGAATGACTGCCATTAATGTTGCTATCACTACTAGTGATGATGTAAAGAAAAAACTATTAGAACTTGTAAAAGATTTACCAAAAGATAAAGATTATTCATATTCAAACATTGAAATGGAGCCATTTAGGGAAAGGGTAGATAACATAGTTTCACTTTTACTAGGTTATGATAGGGAAGCTCGAAAGGCTGATAATGAATTTTATAAGGCTTTACGTTCTAGGAAGAAAAGAGTAGAAGAAATAATTAAAACTACACATTTGTTTTCTGAAGATAATGTAAAACTTGAAGAAATGGAAAGGAATAAAGAAAAGTATGGTTATCGTATTGATGATGAAAGTAAAAATATCATTGATAAGATTGAAGCTGACTATATCAGAAGACAGGGTAATTTGGTACTTAATCTTGCAAGAAAAATAAAGCCTGAATATTTTGAAAGAAGCCTTAATAAAAAGTACAAGCCAAATGATACAAAATTAAAACGTAGAATTATCATTTCCGAAAAGAAAGTAAATAGTATGTTTGGTAAATTCTTACAGTCATTTGCTTTCCAAAGTAGATTACTTGAAAGAGATTTTTCAAGAAGATTAGAGGAAATCGAAGAGGAAATGAAACAAGAAAGGATTAAACAATCTAAAAAGGATAAGGAGGAAAAATAAAGTGTGAATAGAGATGAAGCCCTTAAACACAAAAAGAAAAAATCCCGAAGTTTAGATATTCTTCTTTGGTTATTTATCTTCACCTTTATGGCGGTACTTATATTACTTATATTTAATTTGACTACTAAAGATAGCATTTCAATTATATTAAATAATCGTAATTATTATTTAGTAGTTGGAGTTGTATGTGGGTTACTTATTATAGGATATTTAATGATGTATCGAATAGATGCTCAAAACATTGCGTTAAATGAAAATGATCTAGAAGATACAGAATGGTTAACTACTAAAAAGTTAAGAAAACTTCGTGAGTTTGAAGTTAGTACATTTAAAGATTTTAAATATTCAAAAGATGGTATTGTTATAGGTGCTGAAAAGAAAGGTAGTAATGTGGAAGTAATTGCTACAAGTCAATTACATGCATTAATTGTTGGTACTACCGGAAGTGGTAAAACAACGGGATTTGTTGACCAAAATATTGAAGTGTTAGGTAGATGTAAAACTAAGCCTTCTATTGTTATAACTGACCCAAAGAAAGAGTTATACGAAAAGCATGCTAATCAGTTAATAAAAGAAGGATATAAAATCTCAATGTTAGATTTAAGAGAACCTTACTCTTCAGCTAGATGGAATCCAATGAATGTATTAATTAGGCGTATTAAACTAGTTAAAGATTTAGAAAATAATCTTCAAAACAAAGATGGAAAGTATTATGGTGCAGGAGAAACATTTTTATCTTATAAAGATGCAAGAACAAGAGTTCAAGAGTTAAAAGATGAAATCTATGAGAACGCTCAAGATTTAGTTTATACATTATGTCCTGTACAAAATAAAGACCAACCAACTTGGGAAGAAGGTGCAAGAAACTTAATCTTTGGTTTTGTTTTAGCACTATGTGAAGATTGTATTAAAGGGAAAGTAGAAGAAAAACAATTACTACTTTTCAATATCTATCATAACATCACTAAATATTGTAGTGAAGATACTACAGCTTTAAGAGAATATTTACTTGAAGGTCGTGATGAGTTTTCTAAAGTTAGAGGACTTGTAAACACTGTACTTATTACAAGTGATAAAACTCTTACAAGTTATTTATCTGAAGTAAATAGTTATATGCAACAATTATCTGATGATGGAATTTTATCTTTAACATCAGAAAATGATTTAGATATTATAAATCTTGATGAAGAACCAAATGCGGTATTCATTATAGTTCCGGACGAAAGATTTACAAGACATAGATTTGTTACATTATTTATTACTCAAATGTATAAAGAACTTGTTGAAAAAGCTAATCTTAACTTGAGAAGAAATCAGTGTGAAACTGCAATATTAAAACGAAATGCATATTTTGTTTTAGATGAGTTTGGTAACTTACCTAAATTTGAAAATATGGAAGGTATGGTAACAGTTGCTCGTTCAAGAGGTATAAGATTCTTATTTGTCTTACAATCATTTAGTCAGTTAACCGCTAAATATGGAAAAGATATCGGCGATATTATTAAAACTAACTGTAACGTTAAAATCTTTATTGGTAGTGATGATCCAGATACTAGAAAAGAGTTTTCAGAACTTTGTGGACAGAAAAAGGTTAAAAACTTTTCAGTTAATACAAACGCTGAAAATCCTGCATCAAGTAATACTGGAGCAAGTAATCAACCATTAATTACTATTGGAATGTTAGAACGTCTTAATGGTAATGAAAAAGGAGATGCTATTGTATCGGTTAGAGGATATGAACCTATTTGGACAAAGTTTACTCCATCATATGAGTTAAAAGATGTTTACTTTCCAGAAGGTAAAGCAGATGTATCTAAAAGAGAAGCAAGACTTTTTGAAAAGCAAGATTATGTATTTGATATTGTAACTCAAAATGGTAGTAGTGATGAAGATAGAATATTAGATGAAATCAATAAACTAGATGAACAAGAGGTGATACTAGAAGAGAGTAATCAAGACAAGTTATTAGAACTTGATAAAGAATGGGATAAAGTCATAAATGAAATTCATAAGAAAATTGATATTCTTACTAGAATGTTAAATGGTAGGGATAGAAGAACAATTAAAGAAGCAAGACTAGAAGATAAAGCAATAATTCTTTATATGTTAATGGAAAATTATGACCAAACCATAGCACAAAAAATGCAAGACCTAGCAGACTATATATCTGGTGTTGCATTACCAGAATTATTACGTCTTCAAGACCTTGCAGTAAAATAATTGAAGAAGGAGGATACTATTTGAAAAGATTTAGAAACTATATTGTTTTAGGACTTATGACTTTAGTGATAGGATTTGCATTAATCTTTGGAAACAATGGTTTACAAGTAAATGCTCAAGAAAATCCATTTACTCAGTGTAGTCATGACTATTTAGAAATAGTTACTGATGCAACATGTCTAACTCAAGGATATACAACTTTCACTTGTAAAGTTTGTAATTATTCTTACAAAGATAAATACACTGAAGCATTAGGTCATGAGTTTACAAAAACTTTAAAAAAAGCAACATGTACAACTGGAGAACATACACTTTTTGAATGTGTAAGGTGTAACTTTAGTTATAAAGATGAAACAAGTGAACCACTAGGACATAAGTATATGTCAGTTGTAGTTAAACCAACTTGTACTCATAAAGGTTATACAACACATTTCTGTAGTACTTGTGGACACGAATATACAAGTGACCATGTAGATGAACTTGGTCATACATTTGAAAGTGTAGATGTTCCACCAACTTGTGATGAAGATGGATATACCAAACATAGCTGCCTTACTTGTAGTTATTCGTATAACAATAACTATATTGATAAGATAGGACATGATTATACAACTGAAGTAATTGCTCCTACTTGCTTTGAAGGGGGATATACAAGTTATTATTGTGAGAATTGTCAATATTCATTTATCGCTGACTATGTAAACTCAAGTGGTCATAATTATGGAAGTCGTATAATTGATCCAACTTGTGCAACTTATGGATACAAAGAAAACTTTTGTACTATTTGTAGTGATAGATTTGTTAGTGATTATGTAGATCCATTAGGTCATGAGTTTACAGAAATATTAGTAAATTCTGATAATGATACTATTGGATGTATTAAACATGTTTGTAATAGGTGTAATTATAGTTATTTGTCTAACTTTTCTACAAGTAAAGATAATGGCTATAATGAAAAAGAAGAACCAGTTCATGAACATACATACACCTTATACTCTGAACTAAATAAAGAAGCAATGTTATTCTTTGTTAGCAATAGGTGTGAGTGTAATCATGTAGATAATTCAAAAATACAAATTATATTTTCAAAAACTGGACAAGCAAATATTACAATGAATGTAAATGATTATGGTTATATTGACTATTCTAATTTAGAAGGGAAATATCAAATAATCGTGGTTAATGATTATGGAGTTATTTTAACTAAATTTGAAATAGAAAATAAAGTTGAAGAAGAGGATGATGTTATAGTAACGCCACCAACTCCTCAACAACCGCCTACTCCAGTAAAACCACCAGTAGATGATAATAATGATGATAATAATGGAGGAAATGTTGATGATAGTAATAACAATCAAAATGATGATGTAAACAATAATCAACAAAATCAAAATGGGAATCAAAACAATACAAATGATAATCAAAATAATAACAACAATAATAATCAGGGTTCTGTAAATAATCCAAGTGGGGATAATGGAACAAATAATGGTGATACACCAAATGGAGATACAGGAAATAGTGATAATAATCAAGATAATTCTAATACTCCAGATAATGGTGAAGATGAAAATAAAACACCAGTAGAAGATAATACTCCTACTGATGGAAATGATGATGTAGATGATAGTAAAGGAAGTTCATCTACACCACTAGTATTAATATTAATTTTAGTTGTTTTACTAGTTGGTGGAACAATTATATTTATGCAAATTAAAAACAAGAAAAAATAATGAAGGAAAGAGGTAAATAAATTATGATGTTTTTAGCAGATGCTACTTTAAATGATTCTTTGCAATCAATTGTTACAAAATTAAGTGAATTAATGGATAGTTTTTGGATTTATATTGTTATGGCACTAGCTGCAGTTGTTATTGTATGGGGTGCTTATGTTGGTATTAAAATTGCAATCGCACACAAAAATGAAGAAAAAATCAATGCTCGTGATATGGTTAAGAATTTGATTATTGGAATTGTGATTATTTTCGTTGTCGCAATGGGTGCACCATTATTAATTGAAGGCTTATCATCTTGGGTAGGAATTGGAGCTAACTAGCTTCTAATACAAGGCGGTAAGATAATCTCTTATCGCCTTTACTATATATAATAAGAAAAGGAGAAAAACAATGCTTATATTTTTTCAAGAGTTGATTTTACTTTTATTTCTTTGGTTCTTAAAAGTTATTGATGGTATTATGGAAATCTTTTCTGCTATTGCAGGAGTAACTGATGTTACCTATCAAGGGAAAAGAGTTAATATTATTGAGTTTATAGTTGGAGATTCTACAGTTGGTACGATATTTTGGTGTGTATTTATTTTAGCAGTTGGACTTACTTGTATATTTACAATAGTTGCTCTAGTAAAAAATATGATAGCTAATAATAGAAATATTACAACTATTATTGGAAAATTCTTTCTAGCACTACTTGGAACACTTGCAATGGTAGTAGTTGTAATACTTGGTATTTTAATATCAAATGCAATATTAGTATTAGTTTCAGAAATCTTTGAAATTGGTAATACAACAAAACTATCAAACTCAATATTTAATGCTTGTGTTGGTGACTGGGTAAATGGTTATTCGATTAATGAAATTAATGTTTCTACTCTTTCAGTTAGAAAAATCTTTGGTGATTATAATACTGCAGCATTTGGAATTTGGCCTACAAGTTGGAAAAATAATGGAATGGTAAAACCAGATACATTCTTATATCTTCCTTCGATGATAGCATCTATTGGTTTAATGATTGCAATGGTAGTTGCTATTATAAATCTTGCTAAAAGAGTATATGAAATTGTATTACTTTATATTGTATTACCAGTTTCTATGTCTACAATTGCTATTGATGATGGAGCAAGATTTAAAATATGGAGAGAAACATTTATTACTAAAATTGTTTTAGCGTATGGTACTGTCTTTTCAGTTAATATCTTTATTTTGATTTTACCATTTATATCAAAGATGAAGATACCAGGAGTATCTAACTTTGCAAACTCAATGTTTTTAATCTTTATGATAATTGGTGGAGCTTTAGTAATTCCTGCCGGTCAAACATTATTTGCAAGATTATTTGGACAAGCTGATGATATGCATGCAGGAGGTAGTTTCTTAAGAAGTGCTTTCTATGGATCTAGATTTGCGAGTGCTTTAACTTTTGGAACAGCAAGTAAAATCATTAGAGGAATTAGTGGAATGAGTAGAAGATTAAGTAAAAGAAATGAAAACAAGAAGAAAGAAAAACAAGATGAAAATGATAGATATGTAGAAGAAAAGAAAGATGAGGAATCAGAAGATACCGGAGGTGGGGGAGAATGAGAATAATTCCTAAAAAAATAAAAGTAAAAAATACAGTATGGAAGTGTTATTCAATGCCCGATATAATTGTAGCATTAATAGTATTTGCAATTATATTTATTGCTATTACAATGGATGCTTGGGTATTTGCAATTATTATGCTACTAATTTCAGTTATTATGTTTATGCCAACAAGTGATGGAATATTTTATTCCTTCTTATATGAAAATATTAAGTTTATCTTCTCAAAGAAAAAGTATTCTAAAACATCTTCAAATGAAAAAGAAAATATTGATACTTTAGTTGCTTTAAAAAGTATTAAAGAAAATGGTGTTATTGAATATAATAATTCATATTTTGGAAGAGTTATAAAGATAGGACAAAAGAATTTTGGTATTGAAGATTTAGTAGAACAAAATGCAGATATTAATTACTTTGCAAGTGCATTAAAACAACTAGATGGAAATCAATGTGCTGATATTGTAAAGATTGATAGACCTGTTAATTTAGATCATTTTTCTGAAGAACTATTTGAAAGACTAACTGAAGTTAAAGAAAATGAATATGATATGTTTTTGAAAGAAATTAAAACTGAAATTTTAAGAGAAAGAATTGATAGAATAGATAGACTTAATAATATTAGAAAGAAATATTTATCAGACTTTTATATAGTTATCTATGGAAAGAATGAGCTTGATTTAGATAATGCAACAATTAATGTATCTAGTGAAATTAATAAATGTGGAATAAGTACAAAGATTTTAGAAAGAAGAGATGTCGCTGTATTTTTAAAATACTCATATTCAAGAAACTTTGATGAAAGAGAAGTAAAGGATATTAGTGATGATGAATTAGTGAACTGGATAAAACCAAATGAAGTTGAATTCTTTTCAAATCATTATGTCATTGATGGAGTAGATGCAAGTTGTCTTGCAGTAAGTGATTTTCCACTACGTGTCAAAAATGCTTGGGGTAGTGAGTTATTTAATATTCCAAACACTAAAGCAGTACTTCACTTTAAACCAGTAGAAAAATACAAAGCAATTAAAAGAATTGACAAATGTATTTCTGAAATGGAAACAAAAGAAATCATGAGTGAAAAAGCAAGTGAAGCTAACTCAGCAGAAATACATAGAGAATCTATGAATAGTTTGTTAGATAGTTTACAAGCTGAAAACGAAACTTTATTTGATGTGACTCTAACTATTACTGCATTTAATTATTTAGATGATTCTAACTATAAAAAGAATGTTAGACGTGCAATGTTACTTGGAAACTTTAGACCTTCAACTTTATATGGGTTACAAGTAGAAGGTTTTAAGTCGGCAAACATCTCACCAATTTCAACTTTAACTCAACAAGAAAGAGGAATTAATAGTTCATCACTTGCTGCAGTGTTTCCATTTGTAAGAACATTTGTTATGGATGAAGGTGGAATTATGTTAGGTGAAAATAAGAACAATAATTATCCATTTATCTTTAACTTATGGAAAAGAGGAAACCTTTATCAAAACTCAAATGCAATGATAATTGGAAAAAGTGGAAGTGGTAAATCATTTTTCTTAAAGAGTTTAATTACAAATGAGTGGGCAAATAACACAAGAGTAATTATTTGTGACCCAGAAGCAGAATACATCACTCTAACTAAAAACTTAAGTGGAAATGTAATAGATGTTGGTAATGCAAAAGAAGGAAGAATTAATCCATTTCATATTTATAAAATCTTAACTGAAGATGGAACAAGAGCAGACCCAGTTGTAACTTTTAATACACATCTTAAGATGTTAGAGTCTTTCTTTAAGATAGTATTAGTTGGTGCAAGTAATGATGTAATTGAGTTAATTAATAATTTAGTAGTAGAGGCATATGAGAAAAAAGGTATTGTGGAAACTACTGATTGTACTCATTTACATGCAGAAGATTATCCAATATTTACTGACCTTTTAAATGTGTTAAAAGAAAAAGATACAACTAATTTAGACTCTTTAACTTTAAGAGATTTAAGGACTGCAGAACTTTATTTACAAAAGTTTGTAAGTGGTAGATATTCTGATATTTGGAATGCGCCATCAACACTTGAAGTTGATTCAAGTTTAATTGATTTTAACTTTCAGTCTTTATTTGCAAATAAGAATAATGTAGTTGCAAATGCACAAATGCTTTTAATTTTTAGATTTATTGAACAAGAAGTAATTAATGCAAGAGAGTTAAATAAAAATGGAAACAATTTAAGAACAATGATAGTTTGTGATGAAGCACACCTTTTCATTGATGCTAAATTTCCAATAGCACTTGATTTCTTTTATCAAATGAATAAAAGAATTAGAAAATATAATGGTTCATTTATTCCAGCAACTCAAAATATAGCAGACTGGAATGGAAATGAAGAGTTAAGAAGTAAGACTTCAACAATTCTAAAAAATAGTCAATATACATTTATTTTTAAACTATCAGCTCCAGACATGAAAGATGTACTTGATATTTATAAGGCAGGGGATAGTTTTAATGATGAAGAACAAAGAATGATAATATCAGCTGTAACTGGACAAGTATTCTTTATTGGTTCAACTGAATTAAGAGCTGCAATAAAGATAACTACAGGTGATTATGTAAAAAAACTTTTTGAACAAAATAGGGAGGATATGTAATTTTGAAAAAAGTATTAAGAGGTTTATTTTTATCATTGTTTTTAACACTGGCTTTAATTACCAATGTAGTGATTAGACCAAATTGTGTAGAAGTAAGTGCTGCTTCTACAAACAAATATATTTTAAATATGGATTATACTGAGACTTATAGTTCATATGGAATGAGTACTCCACAAGTAACATCTGGTACATCAACAACACTTACTTTTGGTGGACATAATGAAAGATCATTAGAATTATATATCTATGGTTCATCTCATACATCAACTGTAGAAACTGCAAATAGTGGTCATAGATTTGATTTTAATGATATTACAATAGCAGTTGAAACTGATTATAGTATTAAGAGAACAAATCAGATTAATTCATATTCAGTAAGGAATGTAAATGGTACAGTTGTGGCAAGTAGTACAACTGCATCACAACCAACTACTTTATATAGTGGAAATTTAGAAGATGGATCTTACTATATTAATTTAGTTTGGTATGGACAAGATTATTTTACAAGTTATCCTAATTATACACAACAATCAGCCACATTTTCAATTACTTATTCATTCCAAGTTGATGGTAATGCTCCAGTAATAACTGGTGCATCTACATCTAAAACTTATTATGAAACAAGTGATTTTGAAGTGTCAGCCACAGACTCTGGAAGTGGACTTAAAAACTTATATATTAAAAATCCTAATGCAACTAGTTTTACTGCATGCCCTAATCCATGTCAAATAACAAATGGGATTAATGGTTTATATTCGTTTTATGCAGTAGATAATAGTGGAAACGAAAGTGAAATCCATTATGTTTATTATGATGAAACACCACCTACTGGAGTAATTACTAATTCAAAAGGAACAACTATTTCATCATCTTATACAAATGCTCAATTCTTTTATAATGCAACAGATGCAGATAGTGGAGTAAAAATTATGGAATGGAAAACTCCATTAGATAATGTTTGGCAAGATTATCCAACTGAAGTATTAACTCTTGTTTCAACTAATGGAACTTATTATTTTAGAACAAGAGATAACGCAGGAAACTATTCATTAATTAAAACTATGAATTATGATACTAAAGCACCAACAATGTCACTTTATACTGAAAGTGGAGTTGTTGCAAATGGATCTGTTGTAAGTGGAGAATATATTTATTATTCCGCAAATGGAACAGGAACTGGAGTAAGGAGTGCTTATGTCTTAATGCCAGGAGCAACAAGTTATGTTGCTGCAAGTACTTCAACTCAATATCTAGCAAGTGGTAAATATTCATTTTATTGTTATGATTATGCAGGAAATCGTTCATCAACTTATTCAGTAACTTTAGATAATGAATCACCGATTTTATCTGTAGAAGGAGCTACTTTTGGAACAACTACTCAATTTGAATTTAGAGTAACTGCCGAAGATGATAGTGTATGTGAACTTTATTATAAAGGACCAAATGATTTAGACTATCGAGTTTCTAGTTATAATTATGTGGATATAACTTATGATATGGATGAGGGAACTTATTACTTTTATGCAGAAGACGAGTTTGGAAATAGAAGTGGTGTAAAGTCTATTGAATTCTCTCAAGCTGCACCAGAGATTTTAATTCAGTATGATGAAGAAACCAATCATTATATGCTTACTTGGTTTGATAACACTTATACAGTAGGTGTTAATGGAATGGAGTGTTTTAGTGGTGGTAAATTAACTGAAGAAGGAGATTATGAAATTGTTGTTATTGCACAAAATGGAAAGACAACAACATATAATGTAAGAGTTGACCACAAATGGGTAAGAACTGGTTGGGTTGAGGCAACTTGTCTAGCTGAAGGTTATTCTATTAATGAATGTCTTACTTGTGATGGAGTCATTTATGGAAATTGGACTGGAATTGGTGACCACATTCCAGAAGTAATTGATGTAGTAAATCCAACTTGTGATGAGAAAGGATACACTTTGTATCAATGTGAGTATTGTTTGTTTCAATGGAAAAGTGATTATGTAGAGGCATTAGAACATGAATTTTATGTTGCAGGAAAGGTTGAGGCAACATGCCTTGCTGAAGGTTATACTATTAATAAATGTAAAAACTGTGATGTAGTTATTAATGGTAACTGGACTGGAATTGGAGACCATGTACCAGTTGTAATTGAGGTTGTTGCTCCAACTTGTGAAGAAGATGGTTATACTTTATATCATTGTGATTATTGTCTTACACAATGGAAAAGTAATTATGTAGATGCAATAGATCATGAGTTTTATGTTGCAGGAAGTGTTGAAGCAACTTGCCAACAAGAAGGATATACAATTAATAAATGTAAGCATTGTGGAGTAGTTATTAATGGTAACTGGACTGGAATAGGAGACCATAGTAAAACTGAAAAAGAAGTTGTAAATCCTACGTGTTCATCACAAGGTTATACATTATATTTTTGTGATATTTGTTTTGCTGAATGGAAAGGAAACTATGTAGACGCACTTCCTCATAATTATAAAGAAACTACTTATGATGCAAATTGTATGAATAAAGGATATACTCATTATGAGTGCTTAGATTGTGGATATTCATATGATGATAATTATGTTGATGTTTTAGGACATGATTATGAAATAACAAATAAAGTAGGTAGTTGTGAAGAAGAAGGAAGTATTACTTATAAATGTAGTTTATGTGGATATACTTATTCAGAAAGTGTTGGATTTGGTAGTCATAGTTATTTAACTACAACAGTCACACCTACATGTTTAGATAAAGGATATACTCAATATGAGTGTTCTTTATGTGGTAATATTTATTATGATAATTATGTAAGTGCAACTGGTCATAACTATATAAAAACTGTAGTTGATCCAACTTGTACAACTAATGGATATACAGAATATGAATGTAGTTATTGTGGTGACTCATATCAAAATAATACCACTTTAGCAATAGGACACAAGTATATAGAAACTAATCGTGAACCAACTTGTACTAAAAGTGGAGGAACATTTTATAGTTGTATGTTTTGTTCAAGTGAATATCAAACTAATGAAATACTACCAGTAGGACACGCTTATGAAACTGAAATATTAAAAGAATCAGACTGTGTCAATGAAGGAAAAAGAAGATATTATTGTCCTAAATGTGGTGATGAATATGAAATTATAATTCCCGCAACTGGTCATAATTATCAACTTTTAAATGAAAATAATAAAAATGGTGTAGTAGAAAGAACATATAAATGTAGTGATTGTGGTGACAATTATAGTGAAGCACTTGGGGATCAATATGATAAAGTTGCTACTTATGTTATTGATTTAGTTAATAAATATAATCCTTATATTGTATATGTTTTTACTGCAACTGCAGGACTTTGGAGTATTGGAATGGGTGTAGCATATGCTGTTGCACAAAAGAATGAAGACAAAGTGAAAGCAAAGAAAATGCTAGTAAATTACATAATTGGTATTGTTGCAATCTTTGTAATTTTAGTTGCATTACCTTATTTAGTTAAAGGAATTGCGATTTTATTAAGTTAAAAAATATTTAACATAATACTTGACTTTATCGTGCTATCACGATATAATATAAGTGTAGAAAGGATGATAGGTGAAAACTATGAAAAATAAAGAAATTTTAAGAAAAGTAGAAGCTAATGAAGGGCTAACATTAGAGGAAATAATCATTTATCAAAATGAAGTTAAACCTGTTAAACATGTCTATGGAAAGTATGGAACACTTGCTAAAAAGTATTTAGAAGAGCATAATTTTGGAAAGTATTTGTCACTAGGTGGTGATTTACCAACTTACTTGCATAACATAGACAAGCAAGCTGATGAGATTTATGAAGTAATGTATAAAAACCTATCAGCTAAATCTGAAAACAAAAAGACAGAAGATTTCTTAAAAAATGTGCAAATTGAGAATTCAATCCAAAAAGAAATTGAAGAAGTCATATTAAATGAATTAATATATGTAGAATAGGAGAAATTTAAAAAATGGAAATCGCAGTAATAGATCAAGTAGATACTTTAGAAAAACTACACGAAATTAGATACAGACTAGGGAATGAATTTTGTTCACCACATGAAATGGACATATATTTATTAGCAGTAGAGATTGTAGATAAAGAAATAACTTCAGTAATAGCTGAATTAAAAAAACTAGTTAATAAAGATGAAGGAGAAGAAAAAAATGAAAGTAATTAAAGCATTAGGATTTATAAGTAAAATTGGAATTATGTGTTTAGCAATAGTTTGTAATATAATATTAAATTTAGCAGCATTATTTGTAAGTGCAATAGTAAAATAGGAGGAATAAGTTATGCCAAGAAAAGAAGATACACCACTAAGAAATGCTAGAAGAAGTTATGAAGAAAGAAATAAGGAAGAAAGATTAAAAGCTACTACTCAGTTTAATACTAGACTTCCAAAAGAAAAGTATGATGAGATAAATGAGTTTCTTGAAAAACATAATATTAGAAAAATTGATTTAATTTATGCAGGCTATGAAGCGTTAAAAGAAACTTGTCGCAATTTGTCGAATAGCACTAAATAGCTTGATTTAGGGGAGATGAAATCCCCTTTTATTGACCAATTATAGTTAAGGCTCTTGTAGAAGGCTACTATATGGAAGACATCAAAAAGATGGAAACGTATAGTAGAATATACAAAAAAATATACGTTTCCACAACATTAAAGAGGAGGTAAACGTATATTAGAAAAAGTAAAATAACTCAAATCGTAAGTAGTTATTTTAGTGAAAAAGAAGAAACAGAAGACAAAGTTATAGAAACAAAAGTAGAAGAAGTAATAGAAGAGAAACAATTATCTAGAAAAGAACTACTTGAAATTTATTCAAAGAAGGTTTATGAAAATGAACCGATTGATCTAGACAAGTTATCAAAGGAAGATAGAAACTTATGTTATTATGCGATACAATTGGGATGGTTAAATTATCTAAAGGAAATAGATAAAATTACTCAAGTTGAATATGATAAAATAAAAAATTATCTAATGAATAAATTTAAGATTAAACCAAAACTAAATTTATAAAGAAGGGAGAGTATAATATTTAACTATATTATACAAGTTTAAAATATGAATAATAATGTTAAAGTAATTAAGGCAAGTGTTGCACCTAGAGATAGAAGAAAAATAAATCAACTAGGTGAATTGAGAGTAGGAGCATATTGTAGAGTATCTACTGATACTGAAGACCAATTAAATAGTTATAATTCTCAAGTTAAATATTATACTGACCTTATTAATAGTAAAGAAGAATGGACTTTAGTCGATATTTATGCAGATGAGGGAATTACTGGAACGCAAGTTGGAAAAAGAGAAAGCTTTCAAAGAATGATTAATGATTGTGCTGAAGGTAAAATTGATATGATTATTACTAAATCAATATCAAGATTTGCAAGAAACACAGTTGATACATTACAATTTGTTAGAAAGTTAAAAGAAAGAAATATTGCAGTATTTTTTGAAGAAGAAAATATAAATACATTAAGTATGGATGGAGAGTTATTACTTACTATTTTAAGTTCAGTCGCACAACAAGAAGTAGAAAATATTTCTGCAAATGTTAAAAAAGGTTTAAAGATGAAAATGCAACGAGGAGAAATGATAGGTTTCAAAGGTTGTTTAGGTTATGATTATGATCCAGTTACAAAAAATTTAATAATAAATGAAAAGGAAGCTGAAGTTGTTAGATTTATATTTGATAAATATATTGAAGGATATGGTTCTTTTACAATTTCAAGATTATTAAAAGAAAAAGGATATTCATCTAAAGGTGGATGCAAAAATTGGCCTGTATCTACAATTATTACAATATTAAAAAATGAAAAATATAAAGGGGATTTATTATTAGGAAAATCTTTTACATCAGATCCAATTAATAAAAAGAAAGTGATTAATAATGGTGAAGAAGATAAATATTATATTAGTAATCATCATGAACCAATTATTAGTGCAGAAACTTTTGATATGGCACAACAAATAATGAGTAAAAATAGTGAATCATTTAAAAGTTCTTTAAAGACAGATGGATTTAGACCTGCAAAGTATACATTTAGTCAAAAGATATATTGTGCATATTGCGGTCATAGATTTCAAAGAAGAGGAATTAATGAAAGATGTCATAATAATTTAGTTGGTTGGAATTGTACAACTGCAGTGAACAAAGGTAAAAAAGCATGTATTGAAAGTAGATTTGTAGAGCAATCAATTATAGAAAGTGGATTCATTGATGCTTTGAATAAAATTAAAAAGACTGGTATATTAGATGATTTTGTTTATAATTTAAAGACTATGTTAAATGATAAATCTCCAGAGAGAAAAGCTGATGAATTGGTAAAAGAAATAAATGTATTAGAAAATAAAAAAAGACAATTACTTGAAATTAGACTTGAAGGTATTATAACTAAGGAAGATTTTGAAATACAATATAAATCCATAAGTGAAAAAATAAAAACTAAAAATGAACAATTATCAAAAGTCAATTCAGAGATTACTAATAAAGATGTAATTGCTATTAGGATAGAAGATTTAAGAAAAATTATATCAATTAAAACGATTGAAAGATTTGATAGTGATACATTTGAATTACTAATAGATAAAATAATTGTTGGTGGATATGATGAAAAAGGTAAACCAGATCCTTACTTACTAGAATATAAGTTTAAACTAAATTATAATTATAAAATCAATGGTCAAGCAATTAAAAAAAAATACACAGTGTGTCAAAATGAGTCGAATGATTTAGGTGCTATGACTACTTTTTGTCAGTTACGTACAACTCAGGTGCGTCGAAACATTGAGTTACATAGCACTGACACATTTTCTGAAATCGATAAGTCTTCTAGTAAGGCTTATTTTTTTTGCATTTTATAGGGTATTTTAGCTAGTTTTAGTTAGAATACCTTATTTTTTCATTCATTTATGAAACATTTAGATTTAAAGACTAGGTGAGACTGACCACGGACTCGAACCATTTACTTACGGGTATCGAACATTTAGTTCTGATGGGACTCGAACCTATAAGAGATAATGGTGGAATAATAAACAAAAATGTGATAAAATATTTTTATAGTTGAAGAAAAAACAGCATAAATTTTGTCTTATTATATGAAGAGATATTTATAGGAGTACTTTATGGACTATAATGATAAACTTAAAAAATTTATTAAAGAGAATAACAAAGCTAAAATAGACGATCTATTTGAAGAGATTTATTATTCATATAGGAAGTTAGTGAGTTTTATTATTGCTAAATATGTAAATAACCATATGGATGTTGAGGACTTAACTAGTGATGTTTTTATTAACTTTTATAAGAAAATTCATGTCAGTGAAATTAATAATATAAAGTATTATTTAGTCACATCAGCTAAGAATTTAGCAATCAATTATTTAAATAAAAAAGAAATATATATAGAATTTGATGATAATTTTGTTTATGAATGTGAACAATATAATGGTGGATTAGATAAATATTATGAGTTAATAGATTATTTAAAAACGCTTGTTTCTGAATTTGAACTCGAAATTATATTGAAACACTTAGTTTATGATTATACTTTTAAGGATTTATCAACGCTTTACGACAAACCTTTAAAGTCAATATACTCTATATATTCTCGTGCAATAAAAAAAATAAAAAAAGGAGTAAAGTAATATGTCAAGAAAAAAAGATATCAATAAAATACTTTCTAATTTCGAATTTGATTACAATAATGATTTTGACGATATAAAAAAAGAACTACATATTTCTAATAATAATCAACCTAGAAAAACACATAGTTTTAAATATGCTTATTCAATTTTAATGACTGTTTTAGTTATTGCATTATCAATAGTTGTTATTAATATGAATGGCAAAAATGAAATGAATCAAAAGTATAATTTAGAAGTTATAGATAATTTTAATTATATTATAGATCCTTTACAAGAGACATATGTCGCAGGAGAAGAAGTAACAGTGACATTAAAGACAACATTACCTGAAATAAATGGTATTAGATTAAATAATGTAGATTATTATAGTGAATATGATAATTCTAAAAATCAAAGTATTGTTAAATTTAACATGCCTAATAAAGATTCTAAACTATATACTATTTCTAATGAATACATAGATAAAGCTTGTAATAATGAAAATCATGAATGGATTGAAGAAGACGAGTTATATGAAATTAAAAGTTTAGGTATAACAGAAAAATGCTTCATTTGTTCTAAGTGTGGAGAAAAGAAAAGTATACCATTTGAATTAAATTCTTATAATGCTACAGTTTTGGTTGAGTCAATTAATGTTAAGATAGACGACAATACTAAAAATGAGTTTAAGGTTATTAAATCAATGGCTGAAGCCAATTCTTTTATAGAAAATATTAATAAATATAATGATAAAAAAATCGAATGTCCAAGCTATATTAATGATGAGTATTTCCAAGAATACTATTTATATATTAATTACCAATTAGCTCAAGATCCCTATAGAGAAAATACTTATTATAAAGTAAATGAGGACAATTCATTAGAACTTTATTTGATTAAAGATTTTCCAAACAAATATTTATTATCTGAATTTAATTTTGATGAATATCAATTAGGTATAAAGCCTACCTTAGTATCTATAGTTAAAGTTAAAAAAGAAATACTTGATTCAACTGATAATATATTTGTAAAAACAATAATTAATTTATCAATTGAAATTCTTGATATTCATCCAATCATTGGATTTATACCAAAGTCAAATTTTCAAATTAATACTAATAATTTTATTTGTGATAATAAAATTTCTTTTACATCTAATATTATTAGATCTGTAGAAGAATTAAATATATTTAAACAATACTTTGATATTCCAGATGAAGCTTATACTAAATATGATGAGGAATATTTTAAAACTAATTCGTTAGTGGTTTTCAAGGATATAATAAAAAAACAGTTATATCAGTATGCTATGGATATAGTTAATTTCGAGATCTCAAATGGAAAAATTTATTTTTACTACAAAAAAACAGTTAAATACAACCTTAGTAATTCAGATGTTTCAGAAGAAAATATATACTTATATAAGTTGATTGAAGTGCCGAATAATACTTTACAAGAAAAAGAAAACGTAGAGTTTGTTGAAATAGTCTCTTTATTTGATTAATTTATAAAAAAATGTCACCTTTTACTATTTTAAATTGTTTTATATATATAAGATTAAAAGTTCTCTTATAAAGAGATGGTATTCTAGTGCAGATTTTATAATTATGTATTATAATATAAATAAGTAAAATAGTTCCAAAAAAATTTACTTTTATTTGTTATATTAATAGGAGGTATAATTTATATGAAGAAAATATTAGTTAGTATGCTTTTATTAGTATTCGGATTATGTTTAGTAGGGTGTGCTCTTGTAGAAAGCAAAACATTTACTATAGCCTTAAGAGATGGTTTATATTCTGGACAATATAACGATATTTATGATATATATATTGAATTTGATAATATTTCCATAAATGAATTTGTTAAAACACAAACAGGAAACTGTATGAAAGATTTATATACTAAAGATGAAAAATATTATACACCATACGATGTACACATTATAATTACGTCTGCTGCTTATAATGAAAAAATATATAATACAAGAATTAGATTTAAGGATATGGTTGCAATTAATAATCAAACTACAACAACGTATAAGCTTTCAAATATTACTGATGATGGTTCGTATGATATATCCAAATTTAATATAGAATTAGTGGATACTGACAATGATTTAGTTGCAGATAAGTTGAATTTAGATATTGAAAGTAAGTTTATTAATGGGGAATGTGAATTAGTTTATCATCCAGAAAGCGGATCAGAAGATTTACACAGTATTCAAATGGTAAATTATTCTTTAACATATGATGAGAATTTGGTTGTAGAAGTTGGACATTATGAAAACTCAAAAACTGTTATTGCAGGATATAAACTTGTATTTTATGTTAAATCATCAAGTATTGATAAGGAAGTACTAATGTATATTAATAATGAACAAGTTGGGCATCCTCAAATATCAATATTTCACGGTGATGAGTGGTACGAGTATGAATATATAATTGGGTATAGTAATGTTGATATAAGATTTGAAGAAGTGCCAATATTTCATGAACATGAATACATTGATGGTTTATGTGAATGTGGTGAATTCGATAGTGTTTGGTTACATGAAAACTTTAGATTATCAGATGAACAAATATTATTTAAAGGTAGTGTTGATGACGAATTCAATTGTAATGTCATTCTATTAACTTTAAAGCATACAACAACATATATTGAATTATCAAAAAGACATTTTAAATTAGATGAAATAACTGAAGTAGTATATATAAGTTCAACTCCCCCAAGTCATTTCTATGAACCTGGTAATGAAGACAAGTTAAATAATTTTCATCAAATTGTATTTTTATATGTTGATGTTGAAACAAAAGAAGAGATTATTGAATTAATAATAGAATTAGAGAAATTACCATTTGTTGAAAGCGTAGGCCCTAATTCTATTGAACATGGAGAATAACCAATCAAGCTAGCTAACTCAAAAAGTTAGCTGGCTTTTTAAATAGTAGAAATAAATGAAGAAATGTGGTACAATTAAAATATAAAATTTTTTGTCACTTTTTACTAAGTTAAATTGTTTTATATATGAAAGGTTCAAAAAAATTTTATAGTTATTTGTTATATAGATAGGAGGTAAACTTTAATGAAAAAAATATTATTAATGATATTAGCATTTTGTTCTTTATTAATTTTAAGCGGATGTTTTTTATATGGAGAAAAAGAAGAAACTACTGTTGGAGACCTAGTATATTTACATGTTAAGACTAACAGTGATGAATATTATAGTGTTATTGGTTTAAGTGAAGAAGGAAAATTAAAAAGTAGAATTACTGTTCCAGCAGAAGTTAATGGACTTTCAGTAAAGAAAATAGGATTTTTGAGGTCTAAAACTCGTGTCGGATCAATAACAAGTGATAAACTTGAGATAATATATTTGGAAAAATATATAGAATTTGCCCATACTGATTTTTTTATAGATTGTCCAAATCTTGAAAAAATTATTTGTTTAGAATTTGAAGATAAATTTGAAGAATTTTATGATTATCGAGAGCAATATGTTAAATATAATCTAAATACAGAAAATGAGCAAATAAGACGTTTACCTATATATGTTTATCCATCAAAAGATTTTGTAGAAGATAGTCAAGATAATTTATACGTCTACGCCAATATTATATATTACAATGATAATAATGCAGTTTATTATATAGATTATAGTGCTAGTAATAAAATAGAAAAATTACCCGAAGAACCTGTACGTGAAGGATATAAATTTTTGGGATGGTATAAAGAACCAGATTGTATTAATGAATGGAATTTTGCTGAAGACAATTTAAATGAGATTATCAATTTAGAATATTCAGTTCAATTTAATGTGAATAAACTATATGCAAAATGGGAGGAAGTCGCTGATTAAAGGATTTAAAAAATATTTTATTGGTATTATATTTATCTTCGTTTTAACCTTAATAATAGGGAATTTTGAAGTTAAAGCTTCGTCCCAGATTTGGGTAAATTATAAATATTCAGACACTGATTTATATGATTTAACAAATACATATAATTATGATAAAATAACAATAGAGGAATTATACGCAAAGGAAAATGGTGAATTAGCAACTAGGGATTATAACTCATAGTATTTTAATATGAGTCAAAAAATAATGAAGTTGTTACTACAAGTCAACTCACAGAAATCAAACAATCAAAAATTAGATTAAAATGGCCCATTTAAACAAAAAAGTGCGAAATATGTTGAAAACTCCCTATAAAAAAGTGCACATTTTACTTGAAACTCGATATAAAAAGTGTATAAAATAATCAGAGGTGAGATTTACGTTTGAAAGAAAAATTTATAATGACATTATTTCTTGGCATGAATCTTTAAAAATTAAAAAAAGAACTCTAATCATAAAAGGTGAATATCCAAAATATTACTTGTAAAAAATAGCTGCTAATGAGAACATTAATTTGTTTAAATTAACAGCTTTTATTTTATTTGTTATCCAGGAGCACACATTCCCCCTTTTGTTATATTACCTGACTTTTTTTATATGTCCGAAACATAGGGGGTATTTTAATAAATGTTAGCTGACTTTTTATGTAGCAAATATTTTCAAAAAAGATTATAATATTATTATAAAATTGTGGGAACCTTTTTATAACTTTTGCAACTATATAAGTGAAGAGGTAAAAAGTATGAATAAAGATGAGTTAAAAGAAAAAGTAGTTGATTATGCCAGTAAAGTATTTTTTTATTGCGTTAAAAGATGTAATAGCAGAATAGATGCTGAAGACTTATCACAAACAATACTTCTAGAAATAATCCAAAATATCGATAAAGGTGCACGTATTGATAATTTAGATTATTATATTTGGGGTGTATGTAAAAATCAATATAATATGTATTTAAGAAAAACTATCAAAGATAGAAATAATCTTGAGTATAAAGAAGAAATTGATGAAAAAGATGAATCTCCCTCAGCACTTGATGAAATGTTAAAAGATGAAAAGATTAGAAGAATGAATCAAGCTATCAAACTATTGAGTAAGGATTATGCACAAATACTTTATGCTTATTATGTAGAAGATAAAACTCTAAAGTTCATTGCAGAAGAATTAAATATGCCTCTTGGAACAGTAAAGAAAAGACTGTTTACTATTAGACAAAAGTTAAAGGAGTATTTAGCTATGGAAAAATTAAATGGAAAAAAAGCATACATACCAAAGAACTTTCATGGAATAATGGCGAATGAAGGAGAATTGGATTTTAATCCTGATTATGAAATTGAACCATTATTGATTAAAAACTTACTATTTCACTCATATAATAATCCTTGTTCTTTAGAGGATTATTCAATAGAATTAGGTATATCTATCGTGTATATTGAAGATTATGTTAGACGACTTGTAGAAAAAGATTTCTTAATAAAACAGGAAAATGGTAAATATTTAACAAATATAGCTTTTGTAGATAAAAAAACAAAACGAAAGATTTTTGATTTAGTAAGAGAAAATATAGATATTATTCAAAAACCAATTATTGAATTTTGTAAAGAAAATATAGAATATTATCGTTCTTTATTATTGAATGATGTTAATAATGATGAATTATTAATGTGGTCATTAATTTATATTGTTGAAGTAGCTATGAGAAAAAGTGAATCGGGTACGAGAACTAAAAAATGCAAAAATGGTTCGTGGGATTACTGTATGGCTGAATTGACAAATGATCATGAATATGATGAATATTTTATATCACACAATACATCATCAGTTGATGAGTTTAACGCAAAACTTGTTGCGTGGCCCTCATCTGTAGATAATCCTAATTTTAAAGTTGGGTATAGAACATCTTGGCATATTGCAGCTAATGCTAGAGAAGATTATCGATTATTTTCTCTTGTTTTAGATAAAAAATTAAAATATAGTGAATTAGATGCTGAAACAAAAATATTTGTAGATGAATATAAAAATAAAAATTATTTAAAAATTGAAAATGATATTGTTGAAATTGTCCCTCCTATTATTTCAGAAAGTAATTTTTTTAAATTATATAATTTTATTAAAAATGATATTGATCTTCAAAAGGCTTTAAATGAATATTCTACTAATGTGTATAAAGAAGTAGAAAAATTATTTCCTGCATATTTACATAATCAAATTGAATTCATTGTTTCAGCTTTCACTAACACTGAGCGTTCAATAATAATTAATTATGCTTATAATCAAGGATTGTTATCTTTAGATGAAGAACATGAATATTTTGTTTATAATATGGTAATAGTAAAAAAATAAAAATAATAGTTTGTTAACTGACATTTTAAGAAATAGAATTATTTTGCTTTTTGTTATAATATAATTGTAAATTTCAATTCAACCAATGAGCGAGAAAAAAAGTAAAAACTCAACTTTTAATATCTGGTTTTCAACTATAGTGGATGATATAATGTTAATAGAAACTTAAGTTTCTATTTGTAATACTTGCAAGATTACTATAATATAAATCAAGGAGAAAAGTTTATGAATTTTAAATTAGCAGAAAATTTACAATTATTAAGAAAACAAAAAGGAAAAACTCAAGAAGAACTAGCTGAAATATTTGGCGTATCTAGCCAAAGTATTTCTAAATGGGAACTAGGCATTAATTGTCCTGATATTACAATGTTACCTAAACTAGCAGATTATTATAGGATATCAATTGATGAATTGTTAGGATATAAACCGATGTCATCGATTAATAGTATTTATATTGATGTGAAGTCGCTAATAGAATCATCGGATAATAAAATAGATGATGCGTACAAAATTGCCAGACTCGCTGTGGCTTCAATTCATGATAAAGAAAGAAAACAAGCAGAAAGATTGTTAGTAGGTAAAAGGGATTATAGTTTAGCATATGGCCAAGAAAAGACAGGTCTAACAATTTGTTCAGATGAAAGTGTATTTATTTGTTCATTTGTTGATTTAAGAGATTATGATATAACAACAATTAGAAAAGTGGCTAATTATTTAAACAAAATTAGTGATTTAAATACACTTAAAGTTATATTTGGCTTATTTAATTTACATGTAAAAAATAAAGAATCAAATTCTTTTAGTATCGATGAAATTATGGAAGAAACTAAATTAGATTATAATTGTGTTAATAAAGTATTAAATAATATTGATGTAGTCTTTGACAGAGATGAATACAATAAAACGGGTGTTGAGAAATATACATTATCACATTTAGATCAAATACCACTACTTATAACTTTATTGGTTCCTACAATTGATAAATATAATTACAATCTTAAAGATGTAGATTAATTGTTTGAAAAATCTGTATAATTAATATATAATATGAATATTAAAAAATTAATTAATTAAAAATTTATATATTGGGAAAATTATAGAGTCTCTAATATTTAGATTAAAGGAGAAAATAATGAAAAATAGATATTATTTATGGATAGTCATCATTATATTATTAAGTTTAACAGGATGTAAAACTCCTGAACATATTCATCATTATGTTGATGGTAAATGTGATTGTGGAGAAGTAGAACCAAAAAACACTTATACCTTAACTTTTGATACCGATGGAGGTAGTGAGATTGATACAGTTGTCTTGTTTGCGGGATCTACTATTGTTGTACCTGCAGATCCTGTAAAAGAAGGGCATGAATTTTTAGGATGGAGTCCAAACTTACCTGAAGTTATGCCTGATGATAATGTTGAAGTTAAAGCTCTTTGGAAAGTTAAGACATATGAAATTATATTTAATACAAATGGTGGAACTTCAGTTAAAAATTGTAATGTTGCCTATGGTGAACAAATCAATATTCCTACTGATCCAAGTAAAGAAGGATATAAATTTTTAGGATGGTATTATAATGATCAACCCTGGGATTTTAAAACTAATGTTACTAGTGATTTAGAGTTATATGCTAAGTGGGAAGAATTAACAAAACATGCGGTAGTGTTTAAAGATGATAATGATATTATTTGGGAAATAGATTTTTATTGTGGAGAAAAAATTATTTTTGATTTAAAAAACGTTATTGATTTGAATTATCTTGTAATCACAGAAATTGGTGAATTTCCAAAGTATATGCCTGATAGTGAGGTAATAGTTCCTGTTAAATGTTATGATATTAGAGATGTTTTTACTTTATCAGATGATGGACAAGGTATTAGTAGTTATTTAGGTAATAGTAAAGATGTCATTGTTCCTAGTGGTTATTATTGTGATAATGATTTTATTGAAATTAGTCGAATTGAATCATGGTGTTTTGACGGAAATAAAGAAATTGAAAGCGTTGAGTTACCTAATACTATTAATACAATTGGTCGTGAAGCTTTCAATAATTGTTGGAATTTAAAAACTGTTAATATTCCGTTTGGAGTAGAAGTGATTAATTATAAATCATTCAGTGATACATCAATTGAAGAAATAACTATACCCGACAGTGTGACTACAATTGTTAATTCAGCGTTTTCAGGATGTGAAGAGTTAAAATCTATTGTTATTCCTAATAGTGTAAAAGAAATTGGCGATAGTATATTTATTAACTGCACTAGTTTAGTAAGCGTTAGTATTCCTTTTACTGGTAATAGATTAGAAAATCCGACTAATACATATTTTGGATATATCTTTGGAGATTTAAAGTATAATAAAGGTTATAGTTCATCTATTCCAATGTCGTTAGATCAAATAATTTTAACTAATACAGTTGATATTGCAGATTCAGCTTTTGAAGGGGTTAAATATGTTAATGAAATTATTCTTTCCGAAGGTTTAAAAACAATAGGTGAATATGCTTTTGCGGATTGTGATAATTTAAGAAGTATTGAAATGCCTTCAACATTAGAAGAAATTAAAAAACATGCATTTAGTAGTTGTAACGAATTAAGTGAGATTATCTTAAATGAGGGATTAAAGAAAATTCAAAATGTTATATATTCAGGTAGTAAATTAATGAGTATTGTTATTCCAGAAAGTGTCGAATATATCGGAAGTTGCGCTTTTGGAAATGAAAATATGACTATTTACTGTAAAGCAGAAGAAAAACCAAGTGAGTGGGAAAATGATTGGAATTTGATTTATGGTGCTGACTATATTGATGTAGTATGGGGTTATGAAGAATAATTAAATTTAAAATAAAAAAGAGGACTCAGTAGTCCTCTTTTATTTTATAAATATAAGTATATTAAAGATTTAAATTATAATAAGAACCGAATCAAAATAATTATTGCATAACTTTAATGATTATGATATAATGGATATTGAGTTTTAAAAGAAAATTATTATAATGTAAAATAAAGGAGTGAATTATATGAAAAAAATATTAGTTAGTATATTTTTATTAATACTTTGTTTATGTTCAACATCTTGTATCAAAAAAGGAATAGATTTTAAAGTTTCATATGATAAAGAAGGTGCTTTTGGTTTTAAAGAACCTAATGGCGGACTTAAGCTTTTTGGTAATGCGTATTTAACTTCTAAAGATCAATTAATTTCTTTATGTGATGAATGGGGAAACAAATCATTTGATGAAAATGAAGAATACTATAATTCGGATTTAGCAAAACTATTAAGAACATATGATGATGAATATTTTAAGTTGAATAATTTACTGATTATAGAATTTGAGACTGGAAGAGGTATTGATTCAAAAGTACACAAGATAAGCACTGAAGAAAGTAATTTAGTAGTAACTATTAAACAAAAAGAATTAAATGGGGTGTGGACTACAGAGGCTTTTGGATGGTTGATGATAGTTGAAGTATCAAAAGAAGGTACTAAGGGAACTTCCGAATTAGTAGTCAACTTAAAAAAATAAAAATATACAAAGAGAACTTGTTCAAATAATGAAAGATAATAAAATGAAGGAAAGAAGAAGATAATAGATAGTGAATGTGACAATAAAAATAGGTAGAAAAATTGATTCAGTATCATTGATTTTATTAAAAAAAAGGTATATAATAATATTGTAAGAAATTAATAGGAGGCTTATTATGGCAAATAGATTTGTATTAAATGAAACATCATATCATGGAAAAGGTTCTATTGAAATGATCGTAAGTGAATTAAAGGCAAGAGGTTTAAAGAAACCAATGGTTTGTTCAGACCCTGATTTAGTTAAATTTAAAGTAACAGAAAAAGTAACTAAATTATTAGATGAAGCGGGAATTGAATATACTTTAAATACTGATATTAAACCAAATCCAACAATTCAAAATGTTCAAAATGGTGTTAAATTATATAAGAAAAATAATAATGATTCAATTATTGCGGTAGGCGGTGGTTCATCAATTGATACTGCAAAAGCTATTGGTATTATTATTACTAATCCAGAATTTGCAGATGTAAGAAGCTTAGAAGGTGTTGCACCTACTAAAAATCCTTGTGCTCCAATTATAGCTGTACCTACAACAGCAGGAACTGCAGCAGAAGTTACTATTAACTATGTAATCACAGATGAAGAAAAGAACCGTAAAATGGTTTGTGTAGATGTACACGATATTCCAGTTGTTGCGGTAGTTGATCCTGATATGATGTCAACTATGCCAAAAGGTTTAACAGCAGCAACAGGTATGGATGCTTTAACACATGCAATTGAAGGATATATTACTAAAGGTGCTTGGACATTATCTGATATGTTCCATTTAAAAGCAATCGAAATTATTGCAGAAGCTTTACCTAAAGCAGTTAATAATGATCCTGAAGGTCGTGAAGCAATGGCGTTAGGCCAATATATAGCAGGTATGGGATTCTCTAATGTAGGACTTGGTATTGTTCATTCAATGGCTCATCCTCTTGGTGCTTTATATGATACTCCTCATGGTGTTGCAAATGCGATTATTTTACCTACAGTTATGGAATATAATGCGCCATACACAGGTGAAAAATATCGAGATATTGCTATTGCGATGAAAGTTCAAGGTGTAGAAAATATGTCCATTGAAGAAGCTAGAAAAGCAGCTTGTGATGCCGTTGCCGCATTATCAAAGGAAGTAGGTATTCCTCAAGATCTTAAAGAAATTGTTAAAGAAGAAGATTTAGATTTCTTATCTGAATCTGCATATGCAGATGCTTGCCGTCCAGGTAACCCTCGTGAAACATCAGTAGAAGAAATTAAAGAATTATATAAAAAATTATTATAATTAAAAACATCAAACGAAATATTCGTTTGATGTTTTTTTGTTTTAATTTTTGTTATTTATATAAGTAACAAAAAACACATTGACTAATTACGGAAACTATGATATCATATAGGTAATAAAACTTAAATGAAGGAGGAAATTATGAAAAAACAATTAATGCTTATAGTTTTAATATTATTTTCTTGCTTTTTAACAAGCTGTGTAAAAAATCCAAAAAACAATGACATACCTATGTATTTACACGGAAGTTATCAGGGAGAATGTTTATATGAAAATCCAGCATTTTCATCAATGATATTAGAAAAAGAATTTGTATTTGAAGAAAATAAATATAATGATGTAATTGCTGAAACAAAGACAAAAATTAATAATTTCTTTGCAAATGTTTCTTCTAATACTTTACCTCTTGATGATTTAAAAGAATGTAATCTTATTAACTTTTATGTTTTAGGAATCAAAGATGGATTAAAAAAAGGTATCTATGTATTTAAAATAAATGGTGAATTATATTTATTTGAAGCTAATTATTTTGATAGTAAATATATTGTTCAAAGAGGATATAAATTAGAAAAAGTGGGATCTGTTAACAAAAATACTGTTATAAATACATCTAAAAATGATACGTTTTTCCCAACTGAAAAAAACGATTTTCACAAAGAAGAATTAATTCTTTTGTTTGATAAATATATAAATGAACAAAAACCAAGTTTATCACAACTAGGTGAATATGAATTATCTTGTTATACAAGTGAAGAAATATATAATAAATATCAACTTGATATCTTTGAAGTAAGTTTTGGAGATAAAATATATTATTATATTAAACATCTAGATGATATATATTTAATTGTTCCTTTTGATTTAGGTGCTCCAAACTCTTGTTGTATTACTCATTTTGCAGTAACAGATATAAATAATGATGGATGTATAGAAATTTTATCATCTGTTGTGTCCTTTGCTGATAGAGGATATTATTATTATTGTAATTCGTTTATAACTGTTATTGATACTAAAACTAAAAAAGGAATAGATCTTTATGGTAAACATAATGGTGTTACTTATTTCAAAGAAAATGAAGATGGTGTTATTTCTCTTTATAGCACTGGTGAAGTAAAACCAGTAGTAGAAGATTTAAATAATGGTAAATTAGATGAAAAATATTATGATTATGCAACTGAACTAGAAAGAGTTCCGGTATTAAATGTTGCTAATTATCGATTTGATTCTAAATACATAGAAGCTTCATGTGATTTATTTGATGTGGAAATGACAATTGATGATGAAAATATTCTATTCCCTTATATATTTGATAGTGCTTCAATATATCCTCATTTTGATATTAATGTTAAAATGAGATACCTAGGTAGTACTTTTACTTATACTTCTCCAGATGGATATTTAGATTCTGCGATAGTTAAATTTGTTAATACTGAACATCAAATCGGTTTTGAATCTTTTGGTACAATAACAGTACTAACTAAATTTACTGTATATAATGGAATGATCATTGAACGAAATTACCGATTTAATGAAGGATTACAACGAATAAATGAGCCTGGCGTATATGATATGGTTATTGAATATGTAAATGAAGAAACAGGTATAAGTGATAAAATAGTAATTAAAGAATTTTTAAAAATAACAAGATAATAAAAACTAGTTGATTTTTCAACTAGTTTTTTTTATTTGATGTTATATAAAAAATATTGACAATAAACTAAGAATTAATATATACTATAACTAGTAAAGGAGATATATTATGAATAAAAAAACAACATTTTTTCTTATATTTAAAATTATTGGTTTTCTATTTATTATACTAAGCATATTTGGATTTATATTATCAGCAAAAGGATTTGGTGATTTTGAAACTAATAATTTTATGATTGGAGCTGTTCTTGGAACTGTTGGATTATTTATTGGAATCACTTGTTTGATGATAGGATTTAGAACTGAATTGGCAAAAATAGCGATTAAATCAGCAAAACATATTCAAGAAGAAAATAAAGAAGATTTAAAAGATATTGCGGATACATCAGCAAAGATTACTGGTGATGCGGTAAAGGTAACGACAAAAAATATTAAAGAAGGATTAAAAGAAGAAACTATTTATTGTAAACATTGTGGATTGCTAATAGATGCTGATTCTATATTTTGTAGTCAATGTGGTAAAAAACAATAATAATAGACTAGTCAAGACATGTGTTGACTATGGAGTTGATGTCCTTAATTTAGATGAAAATAATATAAAAATAGGAAATTTAGTGTATAAATATAGATATTTAGCTTATGTAGTATGTCCAAAAGGATATAGATATATAGAGTGAAGGTATAGAACTAATATAGTCTTAAGTATTAACTTCTACACTACTAAAAGTTGGAATTTATGAAAAATGAGTTTAATTTAGTAATTTATAGTTTTTTGAACATTAAAAAATGATTATATAAAAATAAGGTAAATAAAATTATTTATCAATTCGGAAATACCAACTTTTATTGCCAACTCATATAATAATAAAGTTGGTAATAAAATATAAAATGTATGTTTAGAAAATATGTGTTTAATAAGGTTGGAAAAATGAAAAAATTAAAGTTCTTTATGGTTGTAAAAATGCAATTTTTGTGGTGTAATATAGTTGGAAAAATGCAAGAGGTGATAATGTGTTATTCAGAAAAGCATATAAAGACATAAAAAAATGGTTTGATTCTACTAATAAAAATGCGTTATTAATTGATGGAGCAAGTCAAATTGTAAACATTGATATTAGTGCTTTAAAGTAAGAATTAAAGGTGGACTTAAATATGTATTTTAAGTCCATTTTTTACTCAAAGTAATAGTATTAAACTAGGTTAAAATGAAAATTAACAACTTATTGTCAAGTCCATAGTGTACGGGTATTATAAAACTTACAATCGCATAGTACTGACACACCTTGACAAGTCTATTTTATTAAAACATTTACTTTTTTATTAAAATATTGTATAATATGTATATAAGGAGATGCTTTATGATGAATAATATAAGCTCTAAAAAAGAAGATTTAGTTAATATTTTTAAACCGTATTTATTATCTAAAAGTTATAACTATACAATTAATGATAATATATCAAAAGAATTGATAAAAGATATTATTATTCATAAAAGTTTTCTTGCATCATTTACTTATGAAATAAGAAGCAAAAAAATGAAATATATTAATATTCTAACCGCAATTATAAATTTAACGAATTCAATATATAAATATTTAACAAGTGATTATTTAAATAGTTTTAATGAATATGATAAATGGCTAGAAAAGATAGGAAAAGAATTTTTAAAAGATTGTTTAAATTATCGAAAATTTGAATTCGGTAAAGCTCAAAAAATGATAAATATCACAATGAAGCATTTATATTGTTATAATGTATCTGAAGAATATTTTAGATATTGTCATATCGCGTTAGATAGTATGACTTATACAGGTAGAAAAACTAATTCATTATGTGGCGGCTTTTATAAAAATGAAGTAAATGAGTTTGCCAAAACTAAAAGTTTTTCTAATTTAACATATGATGAATATATATTAATTCAAAAAGAAATGAGAGAATATCTTTTAAAAGGAAAACATGAATATATTGATAATAAATTAAATATTATTCTCTCTCCTTTTAAAGCTGAATTTTATATATGGCCTAAATATAAAAAATAAATTGCTTTTATACAGGAAGGAAAATATATGAAAACAAAAGGGGTTATTATATTTATAATTACATTATTTTTATTTACTCAAACAAGTTGTAAAAAAGAAGTAGTTTTTAAAGCAGAAAAAACAGAAATTACTTTAGGTGTTAAAGATGAATATATACCTAATTTAATAATTGAAAATATTAAAAAATATGAATTAGAATACATATGTAGTTCTGATATTCTTAAAATAGAAAATGGGGTTATTCGTTGTTTATCAGAAGGAAAATGCGATGTTATCATTTCCATTAAAGATCGAAATGATATAATTCCTATCATTTTAAACATAAAAGTAGTAAATAAAGTACCTAGTAAAATAATATGTGATAAAGAAGTAGAAGTTATTATTAATCAAACATATAAATTAAATCCAAATTTATCACCAACAACTGCTGTAACAACATTACTGTATTCATCTAATGATACTAGTATTGTAACTGTTGATGAAAATGGATTAATTAAAGGAGTTTCTGAAGGAAGAAAAAGAATATATATTTGTCTTCTTTAGTTTTGGATTAGTTGCCATAATTCAAAAATGGATTGAAAATGATTGTAAAGATGAAATTCCTAAAATGGCAGAATTTATTAAAAATGTTATTGGATATCATAATTAAAAAATAAAAAGGTAATACCTTTTTATTTTTTTACTTTATTATCTAATTTTATGATATAATAATAGTACATATCGGAGGTAACTATGAGTAAATTAATAATTGCGGTAGACCAAGGAACAACAAGTAGTAGAGCAATCGTCTTTAACGAAGAAAGTGAAATTATTGAATCTAGTCAAATGGAACTAGGTTTAATATGTCCTAAAAGCGGATGGGTTGAACAAAGTCCTAAAGAAATATGGGAAACAGTTTATCAAACATTAAAAGAAGTTATTATAAGTCCTAAAGTAAATGAAAAAGATATTGTTACTATTGGTATTACTAATCAAAGAGAAACAACAGTTATTTGGAATAAAGAAACAAAAGAACCTATTTATAATGCGGTAGTATGGCAATCAAGACAATCACAAGATATTTGTGAGGATTTGATTAATAAAGGTTATAGTGATTTAGTGAAACAAAAAACAGGATTGATTATTAATCCATATTTTTCAGCTACTAAAATTAAATGGATTTTAGATAATGTTAAAGATGCAAGAAAACTTGCAGATGAAGGAAAATTATTATTTGGTACTGTTGATACATATTTAACATGGTGTTTAACAGAAGGAAAGCTTCATATAACTGATTATACTAATGCTTCTAGAACAATGTTATTCAATATTCATGAATTAAAATGGGATGAAGAATTATTAGATATACTTGGAATCAATGAATCAATGTTACCAAAAGTCGTTAATTCAAGTGAAAACTATGGTATTGCGACTGCATTAAAAAAGATTGATAGTAGTTTAAATATTCCTATTTGTAGCCTTGTTGGTGACCAACAAGCATCACTTTTTGGACAATGTTGTTTTGAACAAGGTGAGGTTAAAAACACATATGGAACTGGTTGTTTTATGTTAATGAATACAAAAGAAAAACCAATTGATTCTAAAAATGGCCTTCTTACTACTATTGCGTGGGGAATAGATAATAAAATAGAATATGCTTTAGAAGGCTCTGTTTTTATCGGAGGATCAGCTGTTCAATGGTTAAGAGATGGAATGAAAATGATTGATAAATCAGGTGATGTAATTAAATATAGTGATATGGATGAAATACCTGGTAGTGCTGGTGTTTATGTTGTTCCTGCATTCGTAGGTCTTGGTACTCCATACTGGGATAATGATGCGCGTGGAGCGGTGTTTGGATTAACACGAGCAACGAAAAAAAGTCATTTTATTAACGCTACTGTTGAGTCTATAGCCTATCAATCTAAGGATGTTATGGAAGTGATGAAAGAAGATTCCGGTATCGAAATAGCTAGTATTGGTGTTGATGGCGGAGCAAGTATTAATAATTATTTAATTCAATTTCAATCTGATATTTTAGATTGTAAGATTGTGAGACCTAGTTGTTTAGAGACAACTGCCCTTGGTGCAACATATCTTGCAGGTCTTGCGGTAGGTGTATGGAAGGATAAAAATGAGCTTAAAAAGCTTCAAAAAGTTAATCAAATTTTCTTACCAAGAATGAATAATTTAACAAGAGAGAAGCTTTATTCTGGATGGAAAAAGGCTGTTGAAGCAACAAGAGTATTTAAATAAACCAAGATTATCTTGGTTTATTTTTTATTTATAATAGGAAATAATCATTAAGTAAATAGCGTTGATAATTTATTTTTTTGAAAAAAATCAAGTAAAAAAGTCCTTTTTATTAAATTTTACTTGCTTACTCTTACCATTTGTGGTATAATATATTGAGTATAATGGACTATTATTAATTATTAATTTTTGGGTGAAAATAGGCGATATAGATGAAAAAGACAATTAAAAAAGTATTTCAAATTATTCTAATATCATTTATTAGTTTAGTTTTAATTATATTTATATCTCTATGGAATATTAAAAGTTTAAAAAGTGAAGTTCTTCCTATGCCATTTGATATGGCAATGGCTGTTATTTTAACTGATAGCATGGAAAAAGAACTAAGTGTTAATGACTTAGTAATTATTAAAAAAACAAATGATTATACTATTGATGATGTTGTCGCATTTGATGCGGGGGATAAAATAGTAGTTCACCGTATTATTAGAATTGATGATAATGGAATTATCACTACTAAAGGTGATGCAAATGAGGATGAAGATCCTTCAATTAGTGTTGATAAAATAAAAGGTGAAGTTATTAAATCATATCCTAAAATTGGATTAATGATTAGAACGGTTAAAAGTCCAGCAGGTAGTATAATATTACTAGTAACATCAGTGTTATTATTAATTATTTCTTTTCTTGCAGAAAGAGAAGAAAATAAAGAATTAGAAAATAGAAAGGAGCCTGAATATGCAAAAGAGTAAAGTTACAAAAATTGTTTATCGAATTGCAGCGGCATTAATTATTTTAACATTAATTACATCTTTACTTGCATCAGGTCTACTTGCAAGATTCTTAAGTACAGATGATAATAATGATGCAGCGAGAGTTGCTTATTGGAATGTTAAAGTTGTTGATAAAGAAGGTAGCGATATTGGATTAAATCAAGGTACAACTCATTTAGATGCTGATGATTCAGGAAATAGTTTTTTCCAAGTAAGTAATAAATCTGAAGTTGCAGCAATGTTTAGTGCTGATTCAAGCATTTCATTAAAGTTTACAGCAGATACATTTAAAGCTACTACTGAAATTTCAAGTTGGAATTTCTTAAAAAACGGTAGTGATGTTGTTAATAATCCTGTTGAATTTAATGTTTATATTTATAACTGCAAAGTTAGTGAATTAAATGACTATTTAACTTATACAAACAAAACTGATTCAACTGATGTAAAGAATTTAGCTGATTATAACGCATTAACTGATGAACAAAAGAAATTATACACTGAAGATGTTGTATTACCATCTGATTCATCAATAAAAGAAACTTTAGTTATGAGCACAACTGATAATACACTTGTTGTAACAAAAGAAATTATAGATGGTGTTCCTTATTTTTACTTAACTAAAAAAATTGCAAATGCACAAAATTACACTTTCCCTGTTGGAAGTGGTGATTATACTTTTAGAATTGAATGGAAAGTTAGTGGATCAGCTGATTTGGGTGGATCTTTTAATACTAAGTTTAATGCTTATTATGTAATTGAATCAAAGGATTATAATACTACTGATTATACAGGTTTAGTAAAAAATGATGGTACTCATACAGCGTCTGCAACAGCAACAACAGCAGGTTATTCTTCAACTTTTAATGTTAAAGATGAAGGAGTAACAAAACAAAAAACTTTCGTTATTGCTTATAAAGAATGCGACTATTTTGAATATTTAATTTATACATCTAGTTTAGGTGGACAACCTACATTTACTGATTTAGATTTTGTTTATGATGAAATTGAAACAAGAAGTAGTGGTATTTATAAAACTGATTATTCAAAATTAACAGATGCTGCTTTAACTGAGATTAATGCTAGAACTTGGGATGATGCAAAAAATGGTTCAACTGCAGGAGTTAGTTATAATACAATTATGAAGTATCGTGAAAAATTACAAGCAGTGGCTTATAGTGATTTCTTAGGTTCAAGAGATGCTTTTGAAAATAGTTTAGGTTATTTATCAATTGGTTTAGATTGTTCAATTGTTTATAATTTAAAGGTGGTTCAAGTTGACTAAGTCGAAAATTGTTTTTAAGATAACTAAAGGTGTTATATTTACTGTAACGTTAGTTATTGTATTAATATTATCTACATTTATATTAAGTAGATTGTTTAATAAAAATAATTATTCAAAAGTATTTGGGTATAGTTTATTTGAAGTAACTTCAAATAGTATGTATCCAAAACTTGAAACAGGAGATTTAATTTTAGTAAAAGAAAGAAAAAATAAAGATTATCAAGTTGGTATGATTATTACATATCAACCTAAGATGGGAACAAAGCCTGTGACTCATGAAATAATTGTTCGTGATGGTGATGTGATTATTACAAAAGGTATTGATAATGATTATAACGATGATCCTATTAATGTTGATGATATTATAGGTGAAGTTATTGATGTTTATGAAGGATATGGAAAAGTTGAAAAGTTTATTCAAAATCCGATTGGATTAGCAATGATTTTCATTGGGGGATTATTAATATTTGAAGTTATTAATTTATTAGAAAGAAAAATTAATAAAGAATAAAAATAAAAGAAGCAAGGAGGCAGTTATGAAAAAAAGATTTATTTATTTTGCGGTATATATGATATTCGCTTCTTTTATGTTATTAGCAGCCGTTACTCTTGCAAGATATGTTCATACAGGAACAACTGAAATTGGATTCCAAGTAGGTACTACATTATTCTTTGATTATCAAAGACATGAATTATACCGTAATGATCAATTAATCGTTGGTGTTGAAACTGAATATGAAGAAGATGGTCAAACATTCCAAAGAATTGAAACTATGAACGTTGTTCCAGGAGATAGTTTAGTTTATCATTTCTATGTTAGTAATTTTGATAATGTTACAGGTGAAATGAATGCGGTAAATGGATTATTTTATCCTAACGCAAAAACTACATTATCTTTACCTATGAAAGGTAAAGTTTATGATGTTGACTGTACAATTCAATATAGACAAGTCCCTTATGGAACAGATGATACAACTACTCCTGAAAATGGTGTATGGAATAATCTAGTTGCTGATGGATATATTGATTTACCAGCTGTAACTGACAAAAAAGTTAAATATGAATTTAAAGTATCAGTATTAATTGATGACCAAGTAGAAAATACAACAAGTGAAGATTATTTTGATGCTGTATTAACTATTAAGTTATTTATTAATGCTGCAAGTGATAACTAAAAATTATCTATGAAAGGAGGAAGTTTCGTGGATAAAAAACAATTTAAGAAACGGATCTTTGCTTTAGGATCGATATTTTTGTGCTTAACAGTTATATATCTATTTAGTACGGGACTTCTTACAACGATAAGTAGATATATTCGAAGAGAACAAGATGAAATTAAAGCGTATTATACATCGCTGTATTTTGATACAGATGGAAGAGGAAAATCTGTTGCAATAGAAAATAATATTGGATATGTTGAATTTAATCTTATGAATTATATTGGTGAAGATGTAACTCAAAGAGATATTGAATATACAATTGTAAAACCTTCAACATTCTATGATGAAGATGGTGATCCAATTGCAACTGCTGATCTTGCAAGTGCAGAAAAACTTCATGTGCTTGATGTTTGGGGTAAGCCTCAAGAGGTTGCGAAAAGTACTTATTTATATACAGTTAATGTGTTAAGTAATACAGGTGATACTGCTGGTAGTGGTAACTATGAATTTAAATATGAAAAATTAGGTACTTCAGCTGTTGGTAAAACACATCATATTAACTTAGAGTTAACACGTGCTGGTAGTGATTTAGAAACAGATGAAGATATTTCAATCGTAGTTCAATTAATTAAACCATATAGAGAAGTATTTATTATTAATATGAATGCTTCTAGTAGAATTATTACTTTCTCTCAAGCAACAACTAATAAATTTGATATTAATTTTGATGAATTACATATTCAATCAGCTGACCTTTATGGATATTTTAAAAATGGCAATGTAAGACAGAGTGTTGAATATGGTGAGGAACCAAATAAATATCAAGATACATTTACATCAAAAGCTATAAAATTGACAATTGATTGGACAGGATTTATTTTAGATGAAATGTTATTAGAAGATTTACATAATGGAACAAATGGATCTCCTGATACGGGAACTGGAGGTTCTAATGTGAATACTGATGAAACATATGTTGATATTACTAAACCTACTATTGCGTCTATTAAAGCAACAGGAACAACTGGTCAATTAGTAATATTTGTTCCTCAAAGTTCGGATTTCAGTTTATTCTTCTTAAGAAAAGCTGATACAGGAACAGTAAAAGTTAAAATAGAAATTTATGTATTAAATGATCAAACAGATACATATGGATATGCATTATATAATGATAGATATCGTGGATATACATATGATTCAAACAGTCAATATACAGTAATTGACAAAAAATAATTGAAAAGGAGGAGCAATTATGCAAGAAGGCTCTAACAGAATTAAGAAATATTTACTAAATGCAGTTAAAGTGATTCTTATTGTTTTAATTGCAACTACTTTAGCAATTAATATTTTTAAAACAGATAAAACACTTTCTGCTGGTGAACATACTATTACAGTTAATAAAGTTTCAACAGTATCTGTATATTTATCAGGTCCTGGTGTAATTCTAGAATCAAGTAATAAAGATAAAGATGTTTACAAAGTGGATACAGGTACAACAGTTACTTTCCACGCGGTAAATGAATCAAGAATATTTACAGGTTGGTCAATTTCAAATGGAACAACAGTTGTTAATGATGATACAACTTCTGTTACAACACAAACTGTAACTTCAGATTTAACAGTTTCTGTAACAAGAAAAGATGCGACAACCGCTGATTATGGTAAATATATGTTAGACAGATTTGTTATAAGTGACCAAGAAGAACTTATAGCATTACAAAATATTTTAGCTGGTTCAAATGCGAATGCTGATTTCGCTCATTTCTATAGTGCTCAAACTGATTATGATACACCAGATGAAAAAAATGTTTTAAGAGAAAACTTAAGAACTGGTTACTTCTTAATTGCAAATAACTTCGTAGTATTTGATTCAAAATTTGTTGGAATAGGTACAGCTGGTAAACCTTTTGAAGGTGTAATGTGTGGATTAAATAATGGTGTTGTCTCATCACTTTTTGTTACATTAAGTACAACTGAAGTAGGCGGCACTCAATCTTATGGGCTATTTAAATATTTAGGTCCTAATGCGGTAATAAGAAACTTAAAAGTAGTTACTACAATAGGTATGAAAGAAGCAGCTGCAAATGTTACTAACGGTATTCAATATATAGGTGGTTTAACTGGCTATATGAATGATAGTTTGTTAATAAATGTTAATGTTGAAAGCAAAATGGGCATTAGTGTTCAAAACTCAGTTTTACACGTAGGTGGTGTTGCAGGTATTACAACATCAGGTACTGGATTTGAATCTGTTGGTAATGTTGAATATAATGGTGATGGTACAAGTTGGACTATTCAATCTAAATCAGGATCTCAAATTAACGCAGGTTTAATCGCAGGTTCTGCTACTAATACATATGTTAATAGTTTAAATATTAATGTAACTGATTCAGTAGTTGACTTAAAAGCTGATGGTAATTCTACACTTACGCTTGGTAATGTATTTGGTAATTATACTTGTACAACAACAACAACTTTACAAAATATTAATATTGTTGGTTCGAAAGGACAAATATTAAGAACAGTTGCACAAACTGGTGAAAGTAACGTTGGTGGCTTAATTGGTAAAATTAGCGATGACCCAGAAGCAACAGATCGAGCTGTAAGCATTGGTAAAGTTGACTTTAATGTTCTTGGTTCAAAGAGTACATATATTTCAACTACAGCAGGTACTTCTAGTACAGCAAACTTATATACAGGTGGTTTAATCGGCCAAGTAAGTTCAGCTGCTATTTGTAACGCATTAGATTCATTTAAAAATAGATTATCAGAAGTTACAGTTGATGAATCTAAAGTTAAAGTATTTGATTATTTATTTGAAGGTGATTATGAAATCACATCAGTTCAAAATGGTACTGAAACATCAACATCTAATACAAAATCAATTGCTGGTGGTTTAGTTGGTAATGGTATTATGAATATTAACGGTACTAGCGATACTGCAAGAAGTAGCTTAGTATTTGCAAGTCCAACAAGTTCATTAAAAATTAATGCTACACAATCTAAATTGTCTTCAATAAATGGTACTAGAAATGATAAAGAACATGCTTGTGCTGGATTAATTTATGGTACAGTTGGTTCAGCAAGTATAAATATTAATAATTTTGATATTTATTCAAATAATACTACTATTGAAACACTTCGTGAAATTGGTTCTAAAGCGTTAGGTGATTTACATACAGGTGGTATTGTTGGTTTTATTGAAGCGAGTACAATTCAAAATGTTGGAATATATTTAAATGATTCTTCTATAATGGCTAGAAGTTTATCTTATGAAAAAACTAATACTAACGAAGATACAAATAGTGCTTATTGTGGTGGTGTCGTAGGACAAGCTACAAATAATAGTACTATTGATAATGTTATTTTTGCTGGATATAATATTTCAAATGCAAGTATGGTAGGAACAACTACAACAATGGAATCAATTCAAAATACAATACCAGGTGGTGGTAACTACCGTGGTGAAAACTATATCGGTGGTTTAGTTGGTAGAATGCAATATACTAAAGTAAGTAATTGTAAATATATTGGTTCTGAAGGAAGTTCTGATTATATTAAAATGAGTGGACATGAATCTCCAGACAGTGCATTCTGTGGAGGTATCGTAGGTATAGTTAGAACAGCAACAAATGGTGTTCCTTCATCAATTCAAAATTGTGAAATTGTTAATGCATATATATATGCAACAGCTACAAACGTTAAAAGATATAATGACCCTGATATTTATGTAGGCGGTATTTTAGGAGCTGCTTACATGCATGATACTAATAGTACTTTAGAAATATCTGGTTGTCATGTTTATAATACTGATATATATGGTTTAGGTAATGACCATATGGCAGTATATGTAGGTGGTATTTTAGGTGGGGCAACATGGGAAAATGATAGTGTTACTATTTCAGACTCATATGTAGTTAATAGTAATATTACAGCTAATTTAGTGGCTTCCCCGGATGCTGATTATCGTAGAAGTGATAATAATAATACTAATGAAATTGAAAGTGCTGCAAGTGGAATTGCAGCAGCGGCGATTTATAATGCTAATATTTCAGTAGTTAATTGTGCGGTTATTGATTCTGTAGTAAACGCTCATACTAACTATGTAGATACTGCAACAAATGCTGAGTATATGAGTCAATTATCTTCATATGCAGCTGGATTTGGAGCATATTTAGAAAATTCGACATCCTTCTCTGTTACAAATAGTTACTCTAATGCCATAGTAAGTTCTCTTGCAGAATTCAATTCTACAACAAGACAAAATGATAAAGATCATGATTATTCTATCGCGATGAGAGGGAATATTAATGATACTGTAGAAGAAATTCCTACAGGTGAAACAACTGAAGAAAAGATAAATTCTATTTCTGTCGGGTCATATACTTATACTATTAATTGGAATGAAAATCAATGTACAATAAATAGAGAAGGTAGAACTGATAGATATATTGCGGTTGGCAATAATGGCAATATTAATACTAATAATAATGTAAATGTAGGTGGAGCAACTACTTTTACATTGGATGAATCTACAGGTTATTTGTATTGTACAATTGATGGAATAACTCGCTATTTGAGTAGAAATGGAAATTCGTGGTCAACATCTACTTCTAATGCTAATGCAGTTGATTTTATTCAAACAGTTAATGTTATTGAAACAAGAGTAACTAACGGAACATATTACTTATCTCAAAATGTCAATTCAGAATTTACGATGGGAACTGCAGTTCCTTCTACTGGCTTCAAAGTAGTTACAGGAACACCAGTAAATATTTATAATACCTTAAGCTCACCATTATTTAATACAGCAGATGGATATGGTCAAAAAATGTATTTTGACCCTCTAAGTAGTGATTTTATATCGACAAGAACAGTTGGTGCTTTATCAACAATTCATTGTAATGATATGACTCAATATCATTCAGCTTTAGTTAATGTATGGGTTAACGCAAAAGAAAATGGTGACACAACAACATTTACAGGTTCACCTTTAGATTATTATGGCTCAATGGAAAAAGCAAATAATGCAGGATGGTTTATTTTTGACACTGTTATAGTTAACAATGGTGTTACTGCAAATGTTAGTTCAACAACTATTTCTAAAGTAGATAGTGACTATGTAGATATTTCTGGTTCTAAATATGAATATTCAGAATATGAAAACTCTGAATCTGAAAAAGTTACAATAGTTACAAAAGATAATGATGAAACAGATAAAATTGAAGATAGATATTTTGAATCTAAAGAATCAGGTAACTATAAATATAGACTTAGAGTATATGATGATATGTTAAGTCTAAGACTTAATATAACATTTGCTCAAGTTGCTGATTATAATATGGTAATTTCTGAAGAAGATGATTTAAGTAATCCAATTAATTTAGCTACTGCAAATAGTAATTATGGAACTCTAGAGTTCTTTGTTGAAAATAATGGTTATGTTTTAGTATTTGATCCTAAAGAAGATATAGAAACAAATCAAACATTCTATATTGGATTTGAAATAGGAGATACTGGAACTTATGTTTCTAATAGAATTGTTATTGAATTAATTCATAATGAAATTCATATTGTTGGTGTAACTTATGCGGATTATACTCCACCGCTAAATTATTATATAACTAATGGTTCATTAGGAACAACAGAGGAACCTTATCAAGTATATGTAGAATCAATTACTAAGTTTATTCCTATGATTGAGAAAACTAATGATCCTCATAATAGAACATACGCTTTAGAAGAATATATTGAAAGATATAACTATACTATAGAAACAGAAACAGGAAATGTTGGTACTATTTACAGTAGTGGTGAACTTGTAGCAAGTGCTAATGCAAATAGTAAAGGTACTCTTACATTAACAGATAAGATAAATGGAAAATCTGCAACTGTTCATCTTAAAACTGTAGCACAATATACTGTTACATATAACATAACAGGTGCTGATACAGAAGGTTTAACTTATGCAACTAGTTCAACTGATTTCTACTTTGAACAAGTATTAAGATCTAACTATAGTGGCGTTCCTACTACTGCAACAATTACAATTAATGGAAATAGTCATAATTTAACTAGTAGTCCAAGTTATAGTAATGGTAATGTAGCAATTAATGTATATGAAATATATCAAGATGGTACAAGATCTGCCGACCCTATTACTTCATGGGATGCTGATGCACATGGATACGTATTCTATGTTTCAGGTGTTACTGGCAATATAGTTGTTAATTTTACATATCCTATTGTTTATACTATTACATTTAATTTACAATGTTCAACATTTAATAGCGAGTATACAGAGGTTGTTAAATATAAAGTTCCTGCAAATACAACTTTTGTTGATTTCTTTAAAAAAGATCAAACTGGTTCAGTTTATAATGAAGTTATGAATTGGGCAAATGACGCTACAATTTTTGGTTATGTATTTAAAGGATTCTATATGGTTGACTTTGCAAGTTCAATGACTACTTATGGTATATCATTTGATGAGTTAGCAGTTTCTACAAATCCTGTTACTGCATCAATTACTTTATATGCTAGATGGTCATTCTTGGTTGAATTAATTGAAGCTCCTGGTACAACTATTGTTTCAAGTTTCCCTAGTTCATTTATGGAAGAACACTATGAAGAAGATAAGTTTAATAGAGCTATTCAAATTCCTATTAACTTAAATGAAGGTTATGTATTTACAATTGAAAAAGATTCAACATTTAAAGGCGAAGCTAGTGTATCTGCATATAGTGTTCAAAAGAATGGTGATTCACATATTATTACTGAAATTGTTTTAGAAAAATATCATGATAATATGTATTTATATTATGTATTGCCTGAATATATTACAGGTTATTTAGTTATTGTAACTTCAGTAAGTAATTCAGAAATTATTGTAGGTGAAAATACTTCGTCAGTTGCTGAAGAAATTTTACCAGAAGATGGTGTATCAACATTTAAATATATTGTTAACCATAAGAATATTCCTGCTTCTGGTGATACACCTGCAGAAACATCATATATCTTTAATAGTGGTAAAGATATTGATAATGATGGTGATTTTAATGATGATAAATTATATAATTTATCTGTAACTAGAGATTACCGTTTATATTTCTACAAAGAAGTTTATTCAGCAGGAACTATTACTAAAGTTCCTAGAACTCTTGCAATAGGTACAGAAATTAAGATTTATTATACTGTATATTATAATGACGATAAGAATACAACTAAGAATATTGTAGCTGTATATCGTGTTACTAATAATGATACAAGTTATGTTAGTATTAATGATTTTACATTAATGGATTTATATACTCCTGCATTCACTCCTGAAACGTTTGGAACTTTTATGGGTTCAAATCAAGTTGTTTCTGAGATCTTCTATTCTGTAGTTACTCCTCCTAATGGGCTTTCAGATCAAGTTCATAACGAGGTTGTGAACTATGTTATTGAAGGTGGCTTCTATGATGCGAATTATACAAATCACGCAAATCATATTGATAATAGTGGTTGTTGTGATAAATTTGTTAGTGGTATTAGAAGTGGTAATGAACTAGCGAATAAAGATGATTTAGATTTTGATGATGTTCAAAGCTTATTAATTGAATCAAGTGGCGAAAGTAAAGTATTTGCGGTAACTCCTTCAAGAGTAACTAATGTTACTAAATCAGGTGATACTTATACATTTACTGATAAACTTACATTTGAATTATGTCAAGTTATATTTACTCAAACTGATATTCATGGTGATTATGTTCCTTTATATGATGATACTAGACAAAGTACAATAGAGTCAACTGAATTAAAATTCGACATTAAAGAGTTAAGATTATCTTTAGGTTATGGACTTGGTAAGGTTCGTATATATGGCCTTAAAGGTGGAGAATGGATACCAATTGAAGAAATTGAAGTTGAAAGTGCTGTTTATACTGAATATAAAGTAAGTTTCATGTCTGATACTTATAATGGATTCAAGATTGATAATATTTCTACTAACGAAATAAGAATGAATAAACTTGATATTGTAAGTAGAAGTAATGGTTATGTTTATTCAACTACATCAGATCACTTAAAAGAAGTATCTAGTGTTGATAATGTTCATACATATTCATTATTAGAACATGTTGTAGGTGATACTAGACATGATAGTAAATCATTTATGTTAGCAGTTCAATTTAAAGATGATAGTGATAATATTGTTGAAAATATTGAAGGTAGTGTTTATATTACTGTCAATGAAACTAATTATTATGCTTTAATAGATCAAACTGGAACTATTAATTATGGTAAAACTACCGCATTTATTAATTTAACAAGTATTGCTGATATCTTACTTACTGAATCATTTGATTTCACATTAACTATTCCTTCAGGTTATACAATTCACACTATTCAATTAATTGAAAGTGACAATAGTAATAAACCTGCAATGGGTGAAGTTAGAATAAAAGATATTAAATAAAATAAAACCGGATAGATGTCTATCCGGTTTTTTTTAAAAGTAATATATATTATAAAAATGAATATACTAATAGTGATTAAAAAATTTTGAACAATGTCAAGTAAAATTAAAAAATACTTGACATAAAGATTGTTTTTGAATATAATTATATTAGAAAATTATGAGAAAGGAGGACATGAATATGGAAAGTAATAATGTCATTCGCCATGTTTTAACGCACTATAAAGAAAATGAAATTATATTTGCTAGTAAGTTATATAAATCAGAATTGCATAATTTAATTAGTGAAGCTGCTTTTTATAAATCTCTTGAAAGAATGTGTAAAACAGGAGAACTTATAAAAATTGCAAAAGGTACATATCATTTACCCAAATTAAGTAAATATGGACTCGTTCCGCCTTCAGAAGAAGAAATTATTTCAGCTTTCATAAAAAATAACACAGGAACAGTTATTGGATATTCGTTATATAATTCATTAAATTTAACAACTCAAATTTCAAAGTCAATAGAAGTTATGTCCTCAGTTCCTGATAGTCATACTAAAAACGTTCGAAATATTTCGGTATATCAAGTACAAATAGATTATTCTGAAACAGTAAGGTCGATAATTCATGGATTAGAAGTATTACAAAATTATTATAATATTCAAGATATTAATAATTTTGCTTTTTTAGAATTCGCAGAAAAATTGGCTGATGAATATAATGAAGAAATTTTTGAAAAAGTAATCTCAAAAATTAAATACAAAAAATCTACAATAGCATTCTTACGAGAAATTTTGAATTTTTACGGTAAAGAAAATAATTTGAATAGATATTTATCAAGTCTTTCAGAATATAAATATCCTAAAATGGAGGAAATATATGAGATTACACGAAGATTTACTATATACCAATGAAAACAAAACTTTGATGATGTTTTGAACACTTTCGAGAGAATCAGTGAAATTTTTGCTGAAATTGGTGAATAAAAATATAATAAAATAATAGGGGGTTAATTATTAAAGGAAAATAAATTTATAAACTATTTTATAGAAATTAAAAAAGAGTTCAAAGAAACTCTTTTTTTAATTCTTTCCTAATGTTAAAAATAATGATTTTTCTGGAATTGTTTCATAATCTAATTCTTCATCAATTGTGAAAATAACTTTATGGAAATCAGTAGTAAATATTCTAACGTATTCATTAGCTCTTTCTAAATTATCATATGTATCATAAGTATCTAACCATCTTGCGGTATTAGTAATAATAACATAATCGGCTTTTAAATAGTTACATAGTTTATCTGTATTTGTTCCTCCACCACCATGGTGACAAGATTTATATAAATTAATTTTATTAATATCATATTTAAAATAAATTCGATCTAACATTTTAATTGATAATTCTTTTAGGTTTTCTATATCAGTTTTAGAACAAGTAACATCAGCTCCTAAGAAGATTGATTGGTTATTATATTTAATAAATAATCCCGCACAATTAAAGTTTTCATTAAATTTTTTTTGTTGGTAGAATTCAGATTCTGGATTAGAATACATTTCATATAATCTATTACTAATGTCATACGCATCAATTAGGACATCTTCAAATTGAATTGTCATTGAATCAAGTTCTGTATGTTCTAAATCATCAATAAAAATAATATTAACATTATGGTTTTTTGCTGAATCTAAAATATTATAATAGTTTTTAAATTCATTTTCAATATATTCTTCATTTGAAGCGTATCCACTAGATGTAGTGCCATCTAATCCGTAATAGTGTTTTAAGTATAGTGTTTTAACTTGATAATTATTGATAATGTTTTTTACATTTCCATAATGATCATTATGAAAATGAGTTAAAAAGATAAAATCAATAGTTTTTATATTTAATTTTTCTAAATATTCTTCAATCATAGGATAGTAAAAAGAACTACCTGTATCGATAAACGCAAAGTGATTGTTCTTTTCTAAGAGTATTGCGTCTGACCATATGGTGTTTAAAAAGTGTATTTTGAATTTATTCATGTTTTCACCTCAAATATATTATATCAAATTATTTAAATAATTGAAATAATAATAAATAATTTGATATAATTTTATATATGAGGTATTTATTATGAAAAGTATTAAAATATTATTTATAAGTATATTAAGTTTAATATTATTACTTACATCAAGTTGTGATTCAAGAAAAATATATAAAGTTACATACCGTGATTATGATGATAGTGTTCTTAAACAAGAAGAAGTATTGGTGAATAAATCATCTACTCCTCCTAGTGATCCTGTAAGAGATGGATATATTTTTATTGGATGGAGTGAAGATATTTCTAAAATAGAAAAGGATTTAACTGTATATGCACAGTATGTTAAGAAATTAATTGATTTAGATGAAGCGGTTGAATTATTTTTAGAATTAGATTATTTTTCTTATTTAATTGATAATAGTTTTCTAGATGAAGCAGGTATTACTGATTATGTTGGGATTTTTGTTGCTGAGGAAAAAGATTATAGTGATTTTATAATTGGTATTTGTTTTAAAAATAGTGTTTTTACAAATATTAATAATGACACAGCAATGGAATTTTTAAAACAAGTAGTTAAACTTGATAAACCTGAATATGTTGATGATGTTGTTTATGTTAAAGAACAACAATGGATATATGTTGGTACAGAAGAAATGATTAATATTTTTAAGAAATAATTGGAAAATTATTTCTTTTTATTAAGAGGTGTATATGTTAAAAGTTTATAAGAACCATATATTAAGTATATTTAATGAAACTAGTCCATTAATTAAAGAATTACCAGTTGATATTATTAATAATATGGATAGTGATTTTAATACTAATAATTATTTATTATTTTATGAAAATGATACTGATTCAATGATTTTAGTTAAATCAATTAAATCTAATAGAATGTATTTATATGGTAGTGTAAAATTAGTACCATATGCGGTAGGGGAAATAATATCATTAGGTCTTAGTTTTGAAGAATATGAAATGAGCAATGAATTATCAGTTGTTTTTGATAAATATTATAAAAAACATTTAAAAGGATCATTTGATGTTTTATATCAAGATGATAAAAAAGTTATTAAAAAATATTTGTCTGATAATATTCAAACTGTTGTTTTAGCTGGGGGATGTTTTTGGTGTATGGCTAAACCATATTATGAGTATGATGGCATTGTTCATGTATATTCAGGTTATTCTGGAGGAAGTGAAATATTTCCGAAATATGAACAAGTTAAGGGGCAAAATACGACTCATAAAGAGTGTGTAAAGTTAGTATATGATAAGTCGATTATTTCATTAAAATCGATTTTAGATATCTATTTTGACGTCATAGACCCTTTTGATGATGAAGGACAATTTATTGATCGTGGTGATAGTTATACTACCGCAATGTATTATCATAATGAAAATGATTATTTAATTATGAAAGAATATATTCAAAAACAAGAAGAAAAGTATCATCAAAAAGTTGTTGTTAAGTTATTAAAAGAACAAATTTTTTATAAAGCTGAAGAATTTCATCAAGATTATTCAATCAAAAATAAAAAAGAAATGGAAGAAGAAATGAGTTCTTCAGGTAGATTAATTGATGATGACTATTATTTAAAAATATCAACAATGTCATATAAAACAGATGAAATTGTTAATAATAATATGGCAACAAGTAACTTAGAATATAAGTTACAAGAGGGGTTAATTTTCAAATTTGATTATCAAAATACTTTAGATGAAGAAGATTTTTGTATTATCAAAAAGGTTAAAAAAATAAAGGATTCGATTATTGTTATTATTAATTTACCTAAGAGAAAAGAAGATATTATTCTTACTTCAATTGAAGAATATAAACATCAACATACAAATAAATATGTATCTTTTTATGAGAATAAAGAAAGTTATTATTGTTACTTTATAAATATAATTAAAAAACAATAATAGGAAATATTTATCTAATAAAAAAATAAAATAAAGCAAATCATTATTCTTTATTTAAAAACATTTGATATAATTATATCGTAAGAAAGAAGGTGTGTTTATGAATATAGATAAACAAAGAGCATTTGAAACATTAAGTAAATTAAGTTTTGAAAGAATAGCAGGTACAAAAGAAGAATTAGCAGCTGCAGAAATGTTAGCTGAAGAATGTTTAAAAGTAGGAGTAGATGTTGTAATTGAAGATTTTGAAATCGATACTCCTGAAGTTGAATATGCTGAATTTAAAGTAAGCAAACCATTTGAACAAAAAATTCATTGTATCGGTATTGGTAGAAGTGGTAATACTCCTGAAGAAGGTATTAGTGGACCATTATGTTATATTGAAAACGGCTTAGATGCTAATTTATTAGATGTAAAAGGTAAAATCGTTTTAATCACTGGTGGAGCTCCTAATACGATGGAAAAATTACAAGCTGCTGGTGCAATTGGTTATATTTCTACACACGGTTCATTATTTGATCCTGAAGAAATGATTCCTGAATTAAGAACACGTAATGCGTTTAAAAAACCAGGTGATGAATCTAATTTCCCTGGTGTAGTTATTCACATTACTGATGCACAAAAGTTATTAAGAATGAATCCAGAAGAAGTAACAATTGTTTTAAAACAAAATCCTGATAAAAAATCAACAAGTCATAACGTTGTTGCAACAATAGAAGGAACAGAATTCCCAGAAGAAATCATTACTTTCTCTGCTCACTATGATTCAGTTATTTATTCATCTGGTGCATGGGATAATGGAACAGGTTCTATTACTATTTTAGAATTAATGCATTATTTTAATGAAAATAAACCTAAAAGAACAGTTAAATTCATATGGTGTGGTAGTGAAGAAATTGGTTTAGTTGGTTCACGTGAATATTGTAAAAAACATCAAGATGAAATGGAAAAAACATTATTTAATATGAATGTTGATATGACAGGTACATTACTTGGATTTGATATTGCGGTATGTGCATGTAGTGATAGCGTAGCTAAATACATTGATTTCTTTGGTAAAATCGAAGGATTCCCTATTTCAACTAAAGTAGATACATATTCATCAGATTCTACTACATTTGCTGCAAACGGTGTTCCAGCATTAACATTCGCAAGACTTGCTCCTCGTGGTGGTGCTGAAATCCATTCACGTCGTGATATTATGGATCATTTAGATCCTGATAAATTCATTCAAACAGTTGAATTCTGGGCTAAATTATCTGATAAACTTATCAACGCAAAAGTATTCCCAGTTCCTCGTGAATTCCCTAAGGAAATTCAAGATAAACTAAGTGCGATGAAAGCAAGACAAGAAGAAATGGAAAAAGCTAAAAAAGCAGCTGAAGAAAAGAAATTAGCTGAAGCGAAAGAAGAAGAAAAGAAAGAAGAATAAAAAGTAAAACGGTAAAATATTTTTACCGTTTTTATTCATATTAATAAGGTTTGACATTAAAAAATAAATATGTTAAACTTATGTATATAAAGGAGAATTATTATGGAAATCAGTAAAAAACAAGTTATACAATTATTAGAAGTATTTAGACAACAATCATATGATGAATTATTAGTAATAGCAGCTACATCTGCATCTAAATTATTACCAGTTTTTCAAAGAGTAACAGGTAGTACTCAAGAAGGGATGACATGTTTAATTTTATTTATTGGAACTAGTCTTGCTTCAGATGGCAAATTATCAGAATTAGAAGCTAAGTTTGTAAGTGATTTGTTAGGTGTATCTGAAAATCAAATTAATACTTTAGTTGAAAGTATGAAAGAAAATACTACATATGTAGAAGTTGTTGATAAAATATTTGATGCGTGTATGTATGAATTAGCAGATGAGTTATTAAAATTCTGTTGTTGTATACTTGCAATAGATAAAGATTTAGATGAAAAAGAAGTTAGATTTGTTAAAAAACTTCTTGATTATGAATAAAAAATTTTATTTAAGCATTTCACTGCAATAAAAAAACAAAATATGTTATAATATGCATAATAGTATATTTTTATAAAAAGAGGTATCATTATGGCTAATATTAAGTTTTTTAAAGAAGAAAATTTACCTTTAGAATTTCATAAAGTAAGAATAGTACAAAAATTACATTTATTACCAATTGAAAAAAGATTAGAAGCAATTAAACAAGCCGGTAATAATACATTTTTATTAAGAAATATTGATGTATATTTAGACATGTTAACTGATAGTGGAACAAATGCGATGAGTGATCGTCAATTATCAGCAATGATGATTGCGGATGACTCATATGCAGGTAGTGAAACATATTATCGCTTAGAAAGAAAAGCGTTAGAATTTTTTAATAAAAAATATTTTATCCCTGCTCACCAAGGAAGAGCATGTGAACATATTCTTGCACGCACACTAGTAAAACCTGGTGATGTTGTTCCTATGAATTATCACTTTACTACTACTAAAACTCATATTTCATTAATGGGTGGACGTGTTGAAGAATTATATACTGAAGAAGCAGTTAAAACTACTAGTGATGTATTATTTAAAGGTAATATGGACTTAGATAAATTAGAAACAATGTTAAAAGGAAAAGAACATGTTCCATTTGTAAGAATTGAAATGGGGACTAATCTTATAGGTGGTCAACCTGTAAGTTTAGAAAATGTTGAAGCTGTTTCTAAATTATGTAAAGAATATAATACTCCATTAATGATAGATGCTTCATTATTAACAGATAATGTTTACTTTAATAAAGTTAGAGAAGAAAAATGTAAAGATATGTCAATTCAAGAAATTGTTCATGCGATAAGTAATTGTGCTGATATTATTTACTTTTCTGCAAGAAAACTAGGATCTGCTAAAGGCGGCGGTATCGTAGTTAATGATAAAAATTTATTTGATCAAATGAAAGTATTAATCCCAATTTATGAAGGTTTCTTAACATATGGTGGTATGTCTACAAGAGAAATGGAAGCTGTTACTATTGGTTTAGAAGAAGCTTTAGATATTGATATGATTTCTCATGGACCTGAATTTATTGAAGAATTTGGTAGATTACTACAAGGATATGGTATTCCTATTGTTACTCCTACAGGAGGTTTAGGTTTACACCTTAACGCCAGAGAGTTTGTAGGCCATATTCCTGCTGATCAATATCAATCTGCATCACTTGTTGCTGCAATATATTTAGTAAGTGGATGTCGTGGTATGGAACGTGGAACATTAAGTGAAGAAAGAAATCCTGATGGAAGTGAACATATTGCTGAATGTGAACTAGTTCGTTTAGCTTTACCTCGTAGAGTATTCACTTTATCACAAATCCGTTTTGTTGCTGATCGCCTTGCGTGGTTATATGAGAACAGACATTTAATTGGTGGTTTAAGATTCGTTGAAGAACCTGAAGTTATGAGATTCTTTATTGGAAGATTAGAACCAGTAAGTGATTGGCAAGAACAATTAATGAAAAAATTCAAAGAAGACTTCGGAGAAAGTCTATAATAGGAGAAACATATGGCATTAAGAGAATTATTACAAGAATTTGTAGATAAAAGCTATGAAGAATTAGTTAATTTAGCTACTTTTACTTTAGTAGAATTATGTAAAGAAATTGAAAAATTATCACCTGAACATGCAGAAATAAGTTCTATGGTTGTATCTAGTTATTTAGCATCTAGTGTTGCAGCAGATGGTAAAATTACTGAGTTAGAAACTAAATTCTTAAATGAAATATTAAAAATGGATAGTGAAATGACTGATTTCTTATTAGTATTAGGTAAAGACTCTAAACAAATTGAATTACTAGATCAATTATTTGATTCTGCACCTGACGATTTTAAAAAACTAGCATTAGTATTCTGCTTATCTTTAATCGCAATTGATGAAACTATTAATCGTGATGAAGTTGCTTTTATTGAAAAATTATTAAATTAATAAGGAAAAAATATGACAATTAACGAAGTATTAAAACGATTCGAAGAAAAGAGTTATGAAGAATTAGTTATAGTTGCAGAAGGAGCTTTAGCTAGTCTTTATACTGAATTAGAAAAAGTATCTGATAATGTTCAAATTGTTCCTCACGTAATTATTGGCTATCTAGCTGCTAGTGTTGCGGCAGATGGAAAATTATCGAATAAGGAAATGCAATTTTTAAAAGATGTGTTAGGTGTTGATAATGAAAAGGCAAATATAATATTATCACTTGGAAAAGATCCTCAACAAGTTGCTACTTTAGATTTATTATTTGATATGGGTTCTAAGGAATTTAGAGAAATTGCTTTAGTATTTTGTTTATCTTTAATTTCGATTGATAAGGAAGTTAATCGTAAAGAAAGAGATTTTATAGAAAGATTGGCAAATTAATATGAGTTTAAAAACAGTAATTGAAGGTTATATTAACACTGAATATAATGAATTAGTTGGTACCGCAAAACTTTCTTTACAAGTTGTTTATCCACTTTTAAAGAATGTTTTTGAAGAACAAGCATCGTTTATTTTTATTTCATTCTTAGGTGCTGGTGTTGCGGCAGATGGTTCTTTTTCTGAAAAGGAAAAGAAGTTCTTAAAAGATGTTTTCAATTTTAATGATGATATAAATGAAGATATCTTTAAATTAGGATCAAATGAAGAAGTTGTTTCTTTAGTTGATAGAGTTTTTGATATTTTAGATGGTGAATCTAAAATAGCGTTATTAAACTTATGTTTATGTTTAATAGCAGTGGATAAAAATGTTGAATTAGTTGAAACAGAGTTTATCCAAAAATTATTAAATTAGGTAAAATGCGAAGAATCGCTTTTATATAAAAAAAACAAAAGGAGAAAATTAAAATGGGTTTACAAGAAATTTTACAAGATTACGTTAATAAGGATTATCAAGAATTAGTTAGCTTAGCAGCTCAATCATTCGATGTATTATATCCTGCTTTCGTAGAAGCTTTCGGTAAAGACGATGCTACATTAATGGTTGCTTCATTTATGGCTTCATCTTTATCAGCAGATGGTAGTTTATCTCAAAAAGAAATTCAATTCATCTGTGATTTATTAGGTGCAGACGCTAGCTTTGCTCAAAATTTATACAACTTAGATGGTCAAGGTCAAGCTTCTGAATTAGCTGATAAAATCTTTGATTCAGTTCCTGAACAATTCAAATCTCATTTATTAAATTTATGCTTATGCTTCCTTGCATGTGATGAAACTATTTCACGTACAGAAGTTGCATTTATTGTTAGATTATTAGAACAATAAGATAATAAATGGATATCAAGATTCTACTTAATCAATATACTAATCTTTCATATGATGATTTAATTAAATCTTCTAAAGAATCATTAGAATACATTATTCCTCAATTAAAATTAGTATTAAATTCAGAAGAAGATGTATCGCAAGTATTAATATATTTTACGTCTGTATTATTGTCTGCGGATTCTACCGCAACTGAAAAAGAAATAATGTTTTTATCTGATTTATTTTCTTTATCAAATGATGAAATTAAAGCTATGTATAAGATTGGTTTAGTTGATGAAATTACAATTGTTATTGATCATTTATTTGATTCATTAAATCCTGGTTTAAAAACACATTTATTAAATTATTGTTTGTGTTTTATGGCCGTAGATGGAAATATTGATAATAAAGAAATAGCATTTGTTGAAAAATTAGTTTCTGAATAAAAAATGTATCAAGTTATACTTGATACTTTTTTTATTATAAAAATATAAAAAAACAATAAATTATGATATACTAAAAATATATAACTAAAGGAGTCGATTATGAAACTAGTCTTTGTATCATCAACATTTAAAGATATGCAATTTGAAAGAGATATGTTACATACCCATGTAATACCACTTCTTGATTCAAAACTAACAAGATACGGTGAATCAGTAAGATTTGGTGATTTAAGATGGGGAGTAAATACAACTGAATATTCTGAAGAAGAAAGTTCAAAAAAAGTATTAAAAGTATGTCTTGATCAAATTGATGATTGTAAACCATATATGATTGTCTTTATCGGTGAAAGATATGGTTGGATTCCCTCACAAGATTTAATTAAAAACGCCGCTATCTTAAAAGGAATAGATCATGTAGAAAATGACATTTCGGTTACCCAATTAGAAATTGAATATGGAGCTTTATTAAACCCTGACTATGAAGGAAGAATATTATTCTATTTCCGTGAACTTGATAAAGAAGGAATGACTCCAGAAGAAAGAAAAATATATGAAGCTGAAAGCAGTCTTCATGAAGAAAAAATAAAAATCTTAAAAGAGAAAATATATAATTTATATCCTAATTATGTTAAAACATATCAAGCAAAATGGAATAAAGAAACTAAAAAAGTAGAAAATTTAATTCCATTAATGGATCAAATAAAAGAAGATTTAGAAAAAATCTTTATTTCTGATATAGAACAATATAATTCACTTGACTGGCAAGAAAGAGCCTTACTTGCAAGTCATGAATACTTTAAAGAAAAAGCTAAAGTATATGTAAATACTAAGACAATTCATACTAAAATAAAACAATTAAATCAAAGTGTTTCATTGTGGATGTCTCCTAATTCTCCTTGTTCATTTGAATACTATGTTGGTAAAGAAGGAACTGGTAAAACAACAAGAGTGGCATATGAATATATGAGTCACTATCATAATTCAATTAATAAAAATGATGGTAAAATCCGTGTTGTTATTCCTTTCATTTATCAAATAGATGAATATACATCAGTTTTAGAAAATTTATATTATATTATAATTTATCATTTAGAAAAAGCTTTAGGAATAAAACATAAAAAATATGATTATAAAGATCATAAATATTCTAATCCACCAGAAGCAGTAATTGATTATTTATTATCATTAATTAAAAAAATAAAAAATAAAAATATTTTTGTTCAAGTAGTAATAGATAATATTAAAGTAAATGATTTCTTTACAACATTTAAAATAATGGAAGAAAAATTAAATAATTTTGAAAAGAAAACATTCTATGAAAATTTACCTATCTTTTTTACCTTTGGTATAAATGAAGAATATTTACCACCTAATACTCCATTTTTTGATATATCTGAATCATTTCCTTTAGATAAATTATATAAAGAAGAAATTGAAGAAATAATTTATAATATTTTAAAATTCTCAAGAAAAGAATTATCAAAAAAAGTAATTAATCATTTATTATCAAAAGAACAAGCAAACGATCCATATTATTTATCACTTGTAATTAATCGATTATTAATGTTAGACTCTGAAGATTTCCAAAACATTAGAAATCTTGGAGATGGCATGGATGCGATAAACGAGTATATGATTATGATAGTAGATCAAGTAGGAGATAATGTTAAAGATATCATTAAAGAAATAGTTAAAGAAACAGCACAAAGAATTGATTTTGATTATGTATGTAAATTCTTATCTGTAACTGTATATACAAATCTATGGTTAAAATTATCAGAATATGAAGATATCTTTAAATTTGCAAATTGGGAATATAATGAGTTAAATACTTCATTATTATTAAATAATTTAAAATATATCTTTGAAAAAAGAGATAATAATTCAGAATATAAGATTACTAATAAAGAAGTATTAAAAGGAATAAAAGAATTTATTATTGAAAATAAATATGATTATGTATTAGATATTTTATTCAAATATTTAGATAAATTACCTAAGAATCATGAATTAAAAAATTATAGTTTACATTTTGCGATGTCAACTCATAATGGTAATTTTATTGCGGAATATTATTTAAAAAATACTAATATTGAAAAAATTAAAAAAGATGATTTAGAAACATATAAAATATATAGTGATTTTATTACAAAATTAGTAAAAGAAAAAGAATATGATGTCTTAATTGATTTCTTTAAAACATTATGTAAGAAAAATGTTTCAGTTAGTCATTATTATTTATTATCAGCTTTAACTAAAAATAAATTAAATAAAGAAGAATACAAAGAATTTGTTGATTTCACTATCGATTTACATACATGGTTAGTTGAAAATAAACAAATTGATAATGAATTTAAAGATACAATCTTTATTTGGTTACAACTATCTACATGTATTAATTTAGCAGAGTTAGAAACAATGATATCATTTGAAAGAGCTTTGATTATATATAACTATTGTAGTTTTAGTAAAAATAAATTACCAAGAGAATTATTAGCAGAAGGATCAATTTTATTATTAAGAACAACATTAAGAAATATGAATGTTTTTGATAACTATGAAGTTGTTAAAAATTATTTTGAAGAAATGATTGATTTTAATGCTGAATCATTAGAAAAGGTTGTATTTAAAGATTATTATAAATATATAATTAAAGGCTATATTGCAAATTTAATTAATAAATTAGCTTATAAAGTTAATGATGATATATATAAAAAATACCTTGCGGTATATGAAAGAACATTAAATAGTGGATGTAAGAATAATAGTTTTATTAATATGAATTCAATTGTTCAGGAAACATACGCAATAGGTTATTTCCATCATGCATATTTATATGTTAATTTTGATGATAGTGATTATTTAAAATCAATTATTAATTATATTTATTCAGATAATGTATTACCATTATTAAATGATATTGATCAATGTATCTTTTCAGTAGAATATTATGATTATAAAAAAGAAGATGATGTTGAAAATATGTTATTTAGAGGATATAAAAAGACTTTGTTTTTAAATAATTATTATGATGGATATAAGAAAAATGTTTTTGTTATTATTTCAATGATTCTTGAAAGATTAAGTACACTTAATAGTGAAGTATTAGATGAAATATCTAATTCATTAGAAGAATTATTTATTCAAATTATTAATCATTATAATTTAGAATTTGAAAATGGTAGTGATGAATTTATTTCTTCTGCCGCAATGGATAGTTTAGAATATTTTTCATATATAATTTCTCAATTATATTTATTTGATGAAACTGAAAGTATTAAAAGAATATTAAATAATGTTTTAGTTTCTATTAATAATAGTTTAGAAGAATCTAATCCTTATATTAATATGATTCTTTATACTTTACTATATTCTTTCACTGATTCTACAGATGAAGAAGACGAAGTGTATACTGATGAATTTGTGAAAAATTATGAGTTAATGGATAAAGAAAGTGATTTATATAAAAATTATAAAAAATTAATTAATGCGTGTTTATTATATATAACTGGTAGTGTTTCATTTGAAGAATATAATGAATATTTATATGAAATATATTGTTTGAAGTTTGATACTGATAGAGTAGTTAATGGATAATGATATTAACTTATAGTTGTTATTTTTAATATATTTGACTAAAACATTAAAATATAGTATAATATTAAGCAATATGTAATAAAGTAAAAAAAGGAGTTGAAGTTTGTTATATGTTGACGTCGTTAAGTGATCCTGCCGGGCCTTTGTCCTGGTTAGTAATTGTAGGTTTAGTTTTTTTATCTGCATTCTTTTCTGGTTGTGAAGTTGTGTATAATTACGCAAACAGATATAAAATTAAAATTTGGGCAGATGACGGTAAAAAATCAGCTAAGCTTGCGATAAAAGTAATAGAGATGATTGATAATACGGTTATTGCAATATTAATAGGTAATAATATTGTAAATATCGCATCTTCTATTCTTGCATCTACGCTATTAATAGCGTTAATAGGTCCATATGGATCTGTAGTTTCTACAATATGTTTAACTATTGTAATTTTTATATTTGGTGAAATATTACCAAAGAATATTGCGAGGGCAAATGCTAATAAATTAGCATTGGTTTTATCTTATCCAATATTCTTTTTAATGATTGTTTTTACACCTTTAACATTGGTATTTAAATTTATTGTTTTTGTTGTTTCAAAAATGTTTAGATTAAAGGAAAATACAGAAGAAGTTTTAACAGAAGATGATTTCCAAGATATCATTGAAAAGATTAGTGATGATGGAATTATTGATGAAGATGAAGGTGAAATCATTATAGCAGCGATAGACTGGGGAGATACTTTAGTTGGTGAAGTGTTAACTAAAAGATCTGATATTGTTGCGATAGATATTAAAAATTGTAATGAAAAATATATTAATGAGTTTATTGTTGAAAACTCATATTCTCGTATTCCGGTATATGAAGGTTCAATTAATAATATTATTGGAATATTACATGTTCGTATGTATCTAAAGGAATTATTTAATAATAAAAAAGTAAACATAAAAGACATTCTTTTAAAACCATATATAGTAAGTCCTAAAATTAAGATTGATGAAATCTTTGAAGGATTTAAGGAACATCAAACTCATATTGCAATTGTAAAAGAAAAGAATAGAACAATTGGTATGGTTACGATGAAAGATATTTTAGAGGAATTAGTTTCAAATATTGACGAAGCTAACACTTCTGATGAAGAAGGGGGTGCTGAGTAATGCCAAGTTGGGGAATTATTGCAATAATAGCAATTGTTTTATTAGTAGCATTATCTGCGTTCTTTTCAGGAACAGAAACAGTTTTTGCAAATGTCAATAAGATTAAATTAGAAAAACTTGCAAAAGAGGGTAATAAAAAAGCAGATCTTGCTAATAAATTAGCAAATAATTATCCTTCTTTAATTTCAACTATTTTAATTGGTAATAACTTAGTTAATACTGCAGCGGCTACAATAGCTGGTGTATTATGTACAGCGATATGGCAAGATAAAGGTGATGTTATCGCATTGTTTGGTATGACTTTAGTTGTATTAATATTTGGTGAAATTTTACCTAAAAATATTACCGCAAAATATAGTAATTCATTATCATTAATTCTTGCAGTACCTATTAAATTATGTGAATTAATTTTTAAACCAATTGTTTTTGTTATAACAAAAGCAATTGATAAATTATCACCTATTTGGACTCCTAAAGAAGAGGATGAAGAAACTGTAACAGGTGAAGAATTAATAAACATGATTGAAGAAATTGAAGAACAAGGTTTTATTGATGATGATACAAGTGAACTTGTTCAATCAGCGATTGAATTCAAAGATACAACTGCTCACGAAATAATGACACCAAGAGTTGATATTTTTGCTTATAACTTAGAAGATGATATTAATGAATTAATTCATTCAGAAGGTTTATTTGATTTTGCAAGAGTAATAGTTTATGAAGAATCAATTGATAATATTAAAGGATTCATTTCAACAAGAAAATTATTAACATTAAAATTAGAAAATAAAGAAATTAATTTAGATGAATTAATAACACCTGTTATTTTAGTTCATAAAACTAAATCAATAAGTGATTTACTTACAACATTTAAAGAAACAAAAACTCATATTGCAGTTGTTGTTGATGAATACGGAGGCACTTTAGGTATCGTTACATTAGAAGATATTTTAGAGGAAATCGTTGGTGAAATCTGGGATGAAACAGATGAAATCGAAGAAGAGTATGTTGAAAAATCAGATACAGAATTTATTATTGATGGTGATATGAATATCTATGATATGTTTGAACTTATCGGATTAGATGAAGAATTAGTTGAATCTGATTATGAAACAGTAGGTGGATGGTGTACGGAAATTTTAGATGATTTCCCTAAGGAAAATGATACTTTTGAATTTAGAAATTTAAAAGTTACTATTTTAAAAGTTGATGGAGTTCGTGTTGAAAATATTAGAGTTGAAGTAATTAACTCTGAAGACGAAGAAAAAGAAGAATAAAAAAGGCATAATATTTATGCCTTTTGTTACTTTTCCCTTTGAAAATTTTAATAAATAAATAAAACTTTACGTAAGGAAAGAAAATATGATAGTTCTAATAACTGGGGCATCACACACCGGCAAAACTACACTTGCTCAAAAGTTGCTCGAAAAATATAAATACCCATATCTTTCAATCGATCACCTTAAAATGGGATTAATTCGTAGTGGAAATACTAAGCTTACTCCAATGAGTAGTGATAAAGCTTTGACCGCATACTTATGGCCTATTGTTAGTGAAATAATTAAAACAGCTATTGAAAATAAGCAAAATTTAATTATTGAAGGCTGTTATATTCCGTTTGATTGGCAAAAAGATTTTGATTTTGAATATCTAAAAAATATCAAATATTTCTGTCTTGTAATGAGTGAAAAATATATCAAAAACCACTTTGTTGATATAAAAAAATATGCAAACAATATTGAAAATCGTGTGGATGATGAACATTGTACATTAGATAGTGTATTAGCAGATAATGCTGAATTCCTTTTTCTTGCGAAAAAGTATAATGTAAATTACATACTTATTGATGATAAGTATGAAGTTAATATCGAATTATAATGTGAATATGGATTTATCAATTTGTTTTAAAAGAAGAATAAAAAATGCATAATACGAATATTCGTATTATGCATTTTTATTTTTATTATTTATAATCCCTTTTATAAATGAATTTAATTCAATTTTATTTTCATTTCTATTAGAATCGTTTAATGCTTCGATTAATAAAATAGCTTCTTGAAGTTTTTCCATAGTTTCTTCATATAATTCAACACTCATAATTACCATATCACTATATCCGTTTTTGGTAATAATGATAGGTGTTTCGCTTTCTTTACAAATTTTTGAAATGTTCGCAGTATTTTTCAATTCGTTGATTGGCAATATTTTTGGTAGTATTTGCATGTTAACCCCCTCATATTTAATTGTATTTTTATACCATAATTATACCATAATTAATATCTGATATCAATAGAATATTGTGATAAAAATTTTTAAAATATTGAAAAAAATGTTATTATTTTCTTGACAAATTCATAAAATTAATATATAATAGATAGGTAAGCTAAAGCTTACCATTTAAAGAAAGGTGATTTTAATGAATTTAACACAAGCTGAAATTGGTCAAGAATATATCATTAAAGAAATTAAAACTGATGATGAAGAATTAAATTCATTTCTATTTTCTTTAGGTTGTTATTCTGGAGAACCTATCACTGTTATTTCTCATATAAATGGTGGGTGTGTAATTGTTATTAAAGATGCTAGATATAGTATAGATAAGGAATTAGCAGAAGCAATTATAGTATAAATTAGTTTAATACTAATTTTATTTTTGAATAATTAGTAAGCCTTTGCTTACAGGAGGAAGATATATGATAATAGCATTAGCCGGTAATCCTAATAGTGGAAAAACAACAATGTATAATGCCTTAACTGGTAAAAATGAAAAGATTGGTAATTGGGCCGGAGTTACTGTTGAAAAAAAACAATCTTTAATTAAAAAAGGTTTTGTTAAAAATGTATCTGAAGAAGTTATCGTAGTTGATTTACCAGGAGCTTATTCAATGTCTCCTTTTACATCAGAAGAAAGTATAACAAGTTCATATGTTAAGAATTCTAATCCTGATGTAATTATTAATATTGTTGACGCAACTAATTTAAGCCGCAGCTTATTCTTTACTACACAATTATTAGAACTTGGCATTCCTGTAGTTGTTGCGTTGAACAAGACAGATATTAATGAGAAGAAAGAAACTGAGATTGATGTTGATAAGTTATCAAAGAGTTTAAATTGTTTTGTTGTTGAAACTGTTTCAACATCTTCAAAGGGATTAAAGAAACTTATTGAAACTGCTATATCAATAAAGGGTAAAGAACAAGTAGCTCCTTATAAACAAGCTGATATTGATTTAACTAATAAAAATGAAGTAGAAATTGAGGATAGAAAAAGATTTGAGTTTGTTAATAAAGTTGTTAGTGAAGTTGAAACTAGAAAGGTTTTAACTAAGAATACTACTTTCCAAGATAAACTTGATTCAATTTTAACTAATAAATGGTTAGGTATTCCTATTTTTGCGGTAGTGATGTTCTTGGTATTTTGGATTTCTCAATCTGGTCCAGGGTTATGGATTGCGGAAGGTTATGAATTTGCAAATGGAAGTAGTATTCCTGGATTAGTTGGATTATTAGAAATGTTTAGTGAATGGGTTGCTGGATTATTAGATAATGCTAGTCCTATTTTACAATCTATATTAATTGATGGTATTTTAGGTGGATTTAGTGCTGTTGTTGGTTTCTTACCTCTTGTTATGGTAATGTATTTCTTAATTGCTTTACTTGAAGATTGCGGTTATATGGCAAGGGTTTCTGTTGTGCTTGATCCTATTTTTAAAAAGGTTGGTTTATCTGGTAAATCTGTTATTCCTTTTGTAATTGGTACTGGATGTGCCATTCCTGGGGTAATGGCATGTAGAACAATTAGAAATGAAAGAGAAAGACGTGCTACTGCAATGCTTGCTCCTTTTATGCCTTGTGGTGCAAAACTTCCGGTTATTGCGTTATTTGCGGGTGCATTCTTCCCTGAATCTAAATGGGTTGGGGTAACTATGTATTTTGCGGGGATTGTTATTATTTTCCTTTGTGCTTTATTAATTAATGCGATAACAGGGAATAAGAATAAGAAGTCTTATTTCATTATTGAATTACCTGAATATAAAGCTCCTAGCCTTTTAAGATCAGCTAAATCAATGTTAGAAAGAGGTTGGTCTTATATTGTTAAAGCTGGAACTATTATTTTAGTATGTAACTTTGCGGTTCATTTATTACAATCATTCTCTTGGAGTTTTGAATTCTTAGATTATGGTAGTATTATTGATGCTGCTTATGCACATTTAGAGTCACTAGAAGCAGCTGGTGCTCCTTTAACTGGTGATGCGTTAAATGTTTATTGGGCAAGTGTTAACCAAGAAGTTGCTGCTTTAGCTGATAAATCAATGTTACATAGTATTGCAACTCCTATTGCGTATATTATTGCACCAGTAATTGGCACTGTTGTATGGCAACTTGCTGCTGCTGCTGTAACTGGTTTTATTGCAAAAGAGAATGTTGTTGGTACTATTGCAATTTGCTTTGCAATTCCTAATTTAATTAATACAACTGATTTAGAAGCAATAGGTGAAGCTTCTAGAATCGCAACAGCGATTGGTATTACTGCTCCTGCAGCTCTTGCGTTCTTAATGTTTAATTTATTTACGCCTCCTTGCTTTGCAGCAATAGGTGCGATGAATTCAGAAATTAAGAGTAAAAAATGGCTATTTGCTGGTATCGGTATGCAATTTGCAGTAGGATTTGTATTATCATTCTTAGTATTCTTCTTTGGAACACTACTAACTAAAGGTAATTTAGGTGATCCTTGGATGCCAATACTTGGATGGGTAATTACAGCTATTTGTATAGGCATTGCGGCAGCATTAGTATTAAGACAAAATAAGAAATTAAAAGCTTAAAAATTATAAGGAGGACATATGGTTGATGATATAATTATTATAGTAGTAATAGTATTAATAATCGGATTTTCTATTCTTTATTTAATTAAACAAAAGAAAAAAGGAAGAAAATGTATTGGATGTCCTTATTGTGATTCTTGTGATAAAAATAAATGTACTCCTAAAAAGAATAAAAAAGTTTAGATGAAAATCTAGACTTTTTTATTACTAAACATTTGCTTTTTTATCTAAAAAGTGGTAGAATATTTAACTGTTATATAAGTTACATAATAAGCCTTTTGAAAAATTATTCTTCAAGACTCATAACTTACATATATTATATTTTCATGAAAGGGTGATTTTATGATAATGACACAAACTGCAAGTATTATATTAAGTCTTTCTATTGCGTTACTTGCAGGTTTATTATTATCAAGATTAGTTAAAATAATAAAACTACCTGCAGTAACTGCTTATTTAATTGCAGGTATATTAGTAGGACCTTTTTGTTTAGGTGCTTTAAATATTCCGGGTATTGGAATAACTAAAGAAGAAATTAATAATTTAGGTTTCATTTCTGATTTAGCTTTAGGATTTATTGCTTTTGCGATGGGAAATGAATTTAGAATATCTCAACTTAAAAAAATTGGTAAACAAGCTACAGTTATAGGTATTTTCCAAGCTGTTTTTACAACTATTATAGTAGATGCTGTATTAATAGGATTACACTTTATAATGCCAGATAAATTACCACTTTCTGTTGCGGTAATTCTAGCATCTGTTGCAACTGCAACAGCTCCAGCAGCAACATTAATGGTAGTTAAACAATATAAAGCTAAAGGAGCAGTTACAGATGTATTATTACCTGTTGTTGCATTAGATGATGCGGTTGGTTTAATTGTTTTTGCAATATCATTTGGTATTGCTAAATCATTAAATGTAGGCACTGTTGATGCTTTTTCTGTCATTATTGAACCATTATTAGAAGTAGTATTATCATTATTGTTAGGATTTTTGATGGGAGTATTATTTACAATATGTGAAAAATATTTCTTTTCAAGATCGAAAAGAATGGCAGTTTCTGTAACATTCGTAATGATGACAGTTGCGTTATCATGCATGAAATTTCAAATAGGTAATATCCATATTGGATTTTCATCACTTCTAACATGCATGATGTTAGGAACAGTCTTCTGCAACATGTGTGAAGTATCAGAAGAATTAATGGATAGAGCTGATAGATGGACAGCGCCTATATTAATCTTATTCTTTGTTATAAGTGGAGCTGAATTAGAACTATCAGTATTTACTGATTTAGCAGTTGTAATAATTGGTATTGTATATATTATTTCTCGTTCATTTGGTAAATACTTTGGTGCAAACTTAAGTTCTAAAATGGTTAAAGCAGATTCTAATATTATTAAATACTTAGGTATTACTTTATTACCTCAAGCTGGTGTTGCTTTAGGTATGGCAAGTAAAGCAATGGAGTTAGGACCTGATGGAAATATCGTTAGAAATATAACTTTATTTGCTGTTTTAATCTATGAAATAATCGGGCCATTCCTTACTAAGATTGCTTTAACAAAAGCGGGAGATATTAAAGAAGAAGGGCGTACTAACGCAAGAGAAGAACATTTATCAAAAAAACAAATAGCTTAAAAAGATTTGGTTTTCCAAATCTTTTTTATTTGGAAAAATTCGCTTAACAAAAAATAAATATACATAACAAATTTTCCCAATTACCCTTTATAACGCCCTTAAAACATATCTTTTGTTTGACATTTGTGAAAAATAATAGTATAATATGATTAATGTTACAATGGGAAATTTCTATTACCCATTGTACAAAGGAGTAAAATATGGAAGAAAAACAACTAAATCAAAAAAAGTTTAACCTTTCTAAACTTGATATTGCTGGTATTATACTAGTTCTTGTATTCTTGCCGATCATTATTATCAACTCTATTATAGTTATTAAAGGTATGGTAAACCCTGAAAAAGTTCCTACAGTATTTGGTTATGGACCACTACTAGTAATCTCAGATTCAATGGACATTGAATATGGAGATCCAGGCGCTTTCAATAAAAATGACCTTATCATAATTAAAGAAGTAGATGTCAACGATTTAAAAGAAAATGACATTATTACTTATATTGGAAAAGATAAAAAATTCGTTACACATAGAATAAAAAGATTTGAAGAAATTGATGGAGTTACTGTTATAAGAACAAAAGGTGACTTCTCAGTAAGTGAAGACGAACCAGTATACTTTGATCAAGTTCAAGGTATCTACGTAACTAGAATCCCAGGAATGGGTAAACTAGTTGACTTTATTCAAAAACCAGTAGGTGTTATTATCCTGCTAGGTATCCCAATTTTAATTTATCTTGCAATAGACTTCTTCTTAAAGAGCAAAGATAAAGAAAAAGTCGATGCAAAAAATGCCGAGCTTGAAGCTGAAATCGCAAGATTAAAAGCTGAACAAGCTGCAAAAGAAGAACAAAGTTCTTCTAATAACTAAGGTAATAACTGGCCACACAGTATTACAAATATATATAATTTTCGAAAAAAATTAAAAGCTTTTTACATAAAAAATTCGAAAGGAGAAAATTTAAAATGAAAAGAAATAAATTATTTTTATTAGGTTTATTCGTAGTTTTCGCTGCAGTTTTATCTTTATCTCTAGTTTCTAGTACATTTGCAAAATATGTAACAACTTCTGAAACTGCTCAAGACTCTGCAAGAGTAGCTAAATGGGGAGTAAATGTTACTACTTCATCAAGCGCTTTTGAAAGAGAATATGAAGCTGATGATGATACTGCAGGAATTACTAATTCTGTTGTAGCAGCTGAAGACGTTCTTGCTCCTGGTACAGAAGGACAATTAGTTGAAGCTACAATTTCTGGTACTCCTGAAGTTGCCGTTGCTGTTGCCGTTACTGTGGATTTAGAATTAGGCGAAAATTGGAAAGTTGGCGATCCAGCTACTGAATATTGCCCATTAGTGTTCACAGTTAATGGAGTTGAATACAAAAAAACAGGTACTATTGCAGAATTAGAAACAGCTGTTGAAAATGCTATTAAAGCCGCATTAGGCGAAGGAAACAAAGAAGCAGGAACAGATTTAGCAAAGACATTAGAAGTTACTTGGGAATGGGCATTTGCAGGTGACGATGTTAATGATACTTTATTAGGTAATGCTGTTGCAGTTCCTACTATTGATTTTTCATTACAAATTTCTGTAACTCAAATCGACTAATCAATATTGACTAATAAAAAAAAGATTAAATTTAATCAAAATTAGCCACAAATAATATAAACAAAGTAAGGGCAGATTGTGGCCTGCCCTTATTGTTTTATATTTATCATTTATTTATCAAAGTATAATAATTTGTTATGTTTTGATAAATAAATGAGGGGGAAATAAGAGGTAAAAAATATGAAGAAGGATGTAGAAGTTTTTGTAAGAGAATTACAGTGGATTCATGTTTTTGGCAAAGTTAAAACTAAAAGTGGTGAAGTAGTAGCTGTTATTAAAAATCATCGTGTATTGACTTCATCTGATGATTTTATAAAGTCTTTAATTCCTACTGATACTACTAAGAGATATAGATTACCTGATGTATATAATAATAAGAATTTGTATGATGTTATTGATACTAGAAGTAATAGTGTTATTGCTTATATGGATAAGTATCGTAATGTGTATGATGTTGATGGTTATTATATTGGTACTTTAGGTAATGCTGGTTATTTGAATTATGCCTTACATATTTTGACTGTATTAACTATAATTGCTGTTATTCTTGCTGCAATATCTTTACGTGAATCTGCTAGTAGAGATGTTGATAGTACTATTACTATTGTTGAACGTGATGGTACTGTTGCAGAGGAGGTTTGGAATATTTTTGGGGCTGAAAAGGCTGATAAGATTTTATTCCCTGGCAGAAATTATATTTATCATTTTACTGTTATAAATGATCATGATGTTGATATATTATTTAATATTTCATTTACGGCTGATAATAATGCTGATGTTCCTATCAGATATAAGTTAGAAAGTCCTAGTGGATATTTATTTGGTAGTGAATTATCATGGGTTGATTTATTTGATATGAATGTTGAGAATATTAGTATTCCTGCAAATTCTAGTGTTACTTTTGCTTTGCATTGGATGTGGAGAAGTGAGTCTGATAGAAAGGATACTATTATTGGTAATTTAGATGATACTCATTATACTATTTATGTAGAGTATTCTTCTACTATTGATGATGGTGTTGTAAATGGCTAGAAAGATTTATAATATAATAACAAAAACAATTTTTGTTTTTGTTATTTTAATAGTAGGACTTCTTTTATATTATGCTGGTAAAAGATTAATTACAAAAGATAAAACAGCTAGTATTTTTGGATATTCATTTTATCATGTTTCTACTGATAGTATGGTTCCTGTTATTAATGGTGGGGATTTTATTATTGTTAAAGAAAGAAAAGAATATCGTGTTGGTATGGATATTACTTATCAATTAGATAAGAATTCTACTCCTATTACTCACCGTATTGTTGAGATTAATGGTAATACTGTTATTACTGAGGGTGTTAATAATAATGGTAGTAAAGATGATCCTTTTGATATATCTTGTATTGTTGGAGAGGTTGTCTTTGTATGGAGAAATTATTATCAGTTTATTAATTTTGTTTCTTCACCAATGGGAATTATTTTAATAGCTGTTGGTGTATTTGGCGTTATTGAAGTAATTAGTTTAATTGATAAATTAATTGAAAAAATGGAAAATAAGAAAAAAGAAAATGTTATTGAAAACTCCTAATAAATTAGGAGTTTTTTAATATTTATTTTAGAAAGCATTTTAGAAAGCAATAAAATTGCTTTTAGGCGAAAATAGGAGTATACTTATCAAGTAATATAAATAAAGAAATGGAGGTGCCAAAGAATGGTTTTCGGAAAACATATTAATAAATACTATAAAAAGTATTTTTGGTATTTTGTTTTTGGTATATTAACATTAATATTTGTTGACTATATTCAATTATTTATTCCTAAGATTGTTGGTAGTATTGTTGATACTTTAAAAGAAAATGGTATTGGTGAAAATAATTGGACTTTCCTTATTACGCAAGTTTTATATATAGTTACAATAGGATGTGGAATGTTTTTTGGTAGATTTTTATGGCGTATCTGTATTTTTGGTGAATCAGTTAGAATTCAAGCTGATTTAAGAAGAGATATGTTTGAAAAAACTGAAGTTTTAACACAAAGATTTTATAAGAAAAATAAAACAGGTGCTTTACTTGCATATTTTAGTAATGACTTAGAAACTTTAGAAGAAGCACTAGGTTTTGGTATTGTTCAATTAGTTGATGGTGTTTTCTTACTTATTATGTCAATCATTAAAATGGTTGGTATTAATAGAAACTTAACTTTTATTGTTTTAATACCTCTTGGATTACTAGGTATTTCTGCTTTCTTTATTGATAGAATAATGGAAGCTAAATATGAAAAACGTCAAAAAGCGTATGAAGATATGAGTGATTTTGCACAAGAAAGTTTTACTGGTATAAGAGTAGTTAAAGCTTTTGTTAAAGAAAAGAAAGAATTACATCAATTTGCAAAACAAGCAAAGAAGAATAAAGATGCTAATATTGGATTTGTACGTACTTCATGTGCATTAGATGTTATTTTTGATGTATTAATTTATTTAGTATTTGGTATTATTTTATTCGGTGGAAGTTATTTAGTATATTTATATATTTCATCTAAAGGAGACGCTGGTATAAGCGTAGGTAAATTAGTTGAATTTGTTGGATATGCTGATACTTTAATATGGCCAGTATTTGCACTTGCGAGTGTTATTAATTTAATAGCACGTGCAAGAACATCATATAAACGTATTTCATCATTACTTGATGAAGAAGTTGAAATTGTTGATGATCAAGTTGTTATTCCTGATGAAATTAAAGGATCAATTGAATTTAAAAATTTCAATTTCGCTTTCCCTGATGATCCAGAAAATAATGTATTAAAAGATATTAATATTTCTATTAATGCAGGAGAAACAATTGGAGTTGTTGGTAAAATAGGTAGTGGTAAATCAACATTAGTAAATATGTTATTTAGATTATATAATGTTGAAGAAAATACATTATTTATTGATGGATATGATATTATGCATTTACCAGTTAAATTAGTACGCGAAGTAATTGGTTATTGTCCACAAGATAATTTCTTATTCTCTGATACAGTAAGAAGTAATATAGCTTTTTCTAATCCAAATATTGAACAAGAAAAAGTAGAAGCTGCTGCTGAGTTTGCTTGTGTTAAAGCAAACATTGAAGACTTTTCTAATAAATACGATACTTTAATCGGTGAAAAAGGCGTATCTTTATCAGGTGGTCAAAAACAAAGAATCTCAATTGCAAGAGCAGTAATTAAAGATCCTAAAATCTTAGTATTAGATGACTCTGTAAGTGCAGTTGACGTTAAAACAGAAGAAGAAATTTTACATAATATTAAAACTCAAAGAAAAGGTAAAACTACTATTCTTCTTGCATCTCGTGTTTCAACAGTAAAATCTTTAGATAAGATTTTAGTATTAAAAGATGGAAAAGTAGATGCATTTGGTACTCATGATGAATGTTTAGAAAAATCAAGAGTTTACACAAGAATGGTTGAACTCCAAACTTTAGAGAAAGAATTGGAGGGTGAATAATATGGCAGAACATGTATATGAACAACAAGATAGACATATGTCCGATTCTGAGATATTAAAAAGAACATGGGTTTATATTAAACCACATGCGTATAAATTATTCTTAGTTTTACTTGTTTTAATAGTAATGATTTTTATTAACCTTGCAACAAGTATTTTACCTGGGGTAATAACAAGTTCACTTGGTTCTATATCAGATCAATTTAAAGATCAAACAATTACATTAGATGATATGAAACCAATATTTACAATATGTATTATCTTAATCAGTTTAAATCTTACTAACTCAGCATTTATATATATAACAACAATGTCATTACAAAGAATAGGACAAGGTATTATTTATGATTTAAGATTAATGGTATTTGATCATATATCAAATATGTCAATATCACAAATTAATGAAATACCAGTTGGTTCTTTAGTAACAAGAGTTGCTTCTGATACAAATACATTAAGTGATTTATTTACAAATACAATTGTAAACTTAATTAAAAATGTAATTATGTTAGTAGCAGTTATCGGTATAATGTATGCGATAGACTGGAGAATAGCAAGTGTATTAATGGCATTTATTCCAATTATTGGTATTAGTTCATTAATATTTAGAAAACTATTAAGAAATAACTATCGTAAAGTAAGACATAGTTTTTCAGTAATGAATGCCTTCTTAAATGAAAATATTTCTGGTATGAAAATAACACAAATATTTAATCAAGAAGAACAAAAATTAAATGAATTTGATCGTTTAAATAATAATATTGTTACCGCAAGAAAAAGAGATATTAAACTCTTCGCAACATATCGTCCATTTATAACATTTGTTTATTATTTAGCACTTGCGGCAGTATTTGGATTTGGAACATACTTCTGTGTTGCACACGGAGTAGTTACAAGCCCATCACTTGAAAAAGCTATTTCATTATTTAATGCCGGAGCTGGTTTAACAGTAGTTGGTATTATTCATATATTCTATACTTTAATTGGTAGATTCTTTAATCCAATCCAACAATTAGCTGACCAATTAAATTCACTACAAAGAGCATTTACATCATGTGAAAGATTATATAATTTATTAGATATTAAACCTGATTTCCATGATACAGAAGAATCAGTTGATGTAGAACACTTTGAAGGAGATATTGAATTTAAAAACGTATGGTTTGCATATAAAGAAGGAGAATGGATCTTAAAAGATGTATCTTTCCATGTTAAACCAAAAGAAGTTGTTGCTTTCGTTGGAGCAACAGGGGCTGGTAAAACAACAATCTTACAATTAATAGTAAGAAACTATGAAATCCAAAAAGGACAAATCCTAATAGATGGTAAAGATATTAGAACAATTAAAATAAAATCATTAAGAAAAGGAATTGGTCAAATGTTACAAGACGTATTCCTATTCTCAGGATCAATTAAATCTAATATCACATTAAGAGATGATACAATCTCCGATGAAGAAGTTTTAGAAGCATGTAAATATGTTAATGCTGATCAATTCGTTGATAAATTACCAAATGGATTAAATGAAGAAGTTCAAGAAGGTGGTAATAACTTCTCAAGTGGTCAAAGACAATTATTGTCTTTTGCACGAACAGTAGTACATAAACCACAAATCTTAATCCTTGATGAAGCAACAGCTAATATTGATACAGAAACAGAAAAAATCATTCAAGATTCACTTGAAAAAATGATGAACATTGGAACAATGTTAATAGTAGCTCATAGACTATCAACTATTCAACATGCTGATAATATTATCTGTTTACAAAAAGGACAAATCATTGAACAAGGTAATCATCAAGAATTATTACATCAAAAAGGATACTATTATAATTTATATCGATTACAATATCAAGATCAAGAAGAAGGATTTGAAGAATAAAGAATCTGTAACTATACGTTACAGATTTTTTATATTATTGAAAATATTCTTTTTTAATAATAAATAGTGTATTAAAATATACTATAAAGAATAATATAAATCATTGTTTTGAAAATTTAACAATTTATATTTTCACAAAAATGTGAAATTGTGCTCTAATTTTTTTACAAAAATGTGAAATTTCATTCTTTTTTGCATACAAAAATGTGTGTAAAAAACTTGATATTCATTACTTAAAAGATTTTTTAAGACACAGAATATATAAAATGGAGATAGTTTTATAATAAAAAGTGTTATTTTAAACTTAAAAAAGTATTAAGTAAAAATATAAATAAACATAAGATGTTATATACGAAGTGACTAGAGCTATTACGTCAAAAAAGATATTATTATAATTTATATCGATTACAATATCAAGATCAAGAAGAAGGATTTAAAGAATAAGACCTACAATGTAGGTCTTTTTTGTTTAAATATTGAAAAAAATAATAATTTATGATATAATTAGATCGGTCCACTCATACGACCTTAAACATGGAGTGTGGAAAGGAAACGACTAGAAAACCGAGTACTGTAATTTTTATAATAGGTATCGTTATTCCATTATATTAAAAAAGACCATTTGGTCTTTTTTTCTTTTACTATAAAATCGACAAAATATTTTAATTTGTTATATAATATATGAGTAGTTTCAATATATACAAGGAGGATGACTTATGTATTTACAAAAAGTACAACATGATGAATTTAAAATGATATATGAAGAAATGGAAAAAAACTTTGTTTTAGAAGAAAGAAGAGACTATAAAGAAGCATATGAAGTATTAGATAATAAATTATTTAATCTTTTTCATTTAATTGAAAATGATGAAAAAGTAGGATTTATATCAATATGGGAACTTAAAGGATTTGCTTTTATTGAACACTTTGTAGTATATGAACAATATCGTAATAAAGGTTATGGTAAACTTGCGATAGAATTATTAAAACAAAAATACGATAAAATGGTATTAGAAGCAGAAACACCTAAAGATCAAATATGTATTAGAAGATTAAATTTTTATCAAAGACTAGGATTTAATATTAATACTCAATATTATTATCAACCATCATATCGAGAAAACGGTGAAGGAACTGAACTTCATATATTAAGTTATCCTACTTTACTTGATAACTTTGAATATGTAGTATATCAATTATATAGTAAAGTATATAAAATAAACAGTATTATTAGACCTTTAACATTAGAAGATGATTTAGATCAAACTGCTAAATTAATATATGAAACTGATCCATATATTTATCCTTATTTATTTAATGACAATAAAGAAGAAGGAATTAAAGTATTAAAACAAATGATTTTGAATGATACTATTTATAATTATAAAAATATCATAGTAGCATCATTTGAATCAAAAATAGTAGGAATAGTTGTTTTAAAGAAAACACCTATTAAAATATCATTAGAAGAAATGGCAAATAGTTTCATTGAAGCAGGCGCCATTATTGATGAAAGATTTAAAAGAGTATTTAATGAATATTATTTACCAATGGAATCAATTGATTCAGGAACATATATTGCAAATGTATGTATCGATGAAGCATACTATGGATGTTCAATATCTAAATATATGTTAAAACAAATATTAAAAGATGATGAAACATATCATCTAGAAGTTATTATTGCAAATAAAGTTGCGGTAGGATTATATCAAAGCTTAGGATTTGAAATAGAATATGATTATCCAGGATTCTTTGATGTACCATGTTATAAAATGAAAAAATAAAGAAACGAGGATAATTAAAATGGGAAATATCGATTTATTTATAAGCTACGAACATGAATCAAAAATAATAGCAGATAATATCTGCTCTGTATTAGAATCAAAAGGAATCCGTTGTTGGTACGCTCCTAGAGACGTTAGAGGCGATTATGCAACATCAATAGTTGAAGCAATCGAACACTGCAAAGTTTTCGTTTTAGTACTAAACCCTGCAGCATCTGAATCTCCACATGTTTTAAACGAAGTAGAAATGGCATATCAACGTATTTTAAAAGGAGAAATTACAATTGTTCCTTTTAAAGTAGAAAATGGTGTTTTCTCTAAAGCAATGGAATACTATGTAAAAAGATTACATTGGATAGATGCCGCAAGTGATTCACTTGATAAAGCGATCTTAGAATTATATGAAAAACTAATACCAGTATTAGGAATTGAAAGAGTAACAACTAATGAAAATAATAATGATGAAAATCATGAAACTAATTTAAAAAGAAAAGTGAATCAATATTATTCAGCTGATGACTTAGTAGAAGTTAAAAGATTATATGGTGAAGAAGCATTCTTATATGATATTGAAAGACCATATTATGATCGATTATTCTATAATAAAGAAAAAGCAGTTGTTTTAGATTTTAATGTACTTTGTCCTTATCATGCGGTAAAGAAATTTGCAGATCGTACAGAAGTATCAAAAGTAGCTTATTTAACATACAGTGAAGCTTCAGTAATGGAAGGAAATGAAATGTTAAAACAAAATGGCGATAATGAAAATAAAAAATTCTTCCTTTTTGATCAATCTACAACAAAAGTAGAAGAAGCTTTACCTAAAATCTTAAATGAATTAAACGCAACAGGATTTGATTTCTTAAATCTAACAATGTCAATAATGGACTTTGGAAACCCATTCAAAATCTTAAATAAAATTAAAAAATTCTTAAATCCCGGAGCAGTTGCATTTATAAGAGACGTTGATGATGGTGTAGTATTTGCATATCCTGATGAAAAAGGCTTATTTAAAGAAGTTCAAAACTTCTATAAATATGATACATTAAGTGGATCAAGAGAATCAGGAAGACAAATCTATGATTTAATGAAAAAACTAGGCGCAATCGATGTAAGATTAGAAAGATGTGGTATTAATACAACAGGAATGGATTATCATCGTAAACACCTTGTATTTGAAAGTTGGTTTGGTTTTATTCCAAATGATTTTAAAATCATGTTAGAACGTGATCCTCAAGATAAAATTGCGAAAAAGATAGTTGAATGGTTAGATGAACATTATGATGATTTAGAAGAACAATTCTCACAACCTAATTTTATCTTTAATTCAGGATATGTTATTTATACAGTAAGATTTTAAATAAAAATGGTAGTTTTCTACCATTTTTTCATTTATATGGTATAATATATTAAGGAGGTATATATGTTAGAAGACAATAGAAAGAAACTATATAATGTAATATTCCCGATATGGTTTATAATGTTATTTCCAGTTGCCTGGCTAGTTATTATACCTTGTAATTTTTTAATAGATAGCTTAGTTTTAATATTAAGTATGCTTATTTTAAAAATTAATAATCGAAAAGAAGTGTATAAAAAATCAATTATTAAAATTGTTTTATTTGGTTTTTTAGCAGATATTATAGGTGCTGGTTTATTATTATTAGTAAGTTACTTATTTGAATTAACAGATGAAATATATATTACTTTACCTGCAATGATTATATCAGCTATTTTAATTTTTATATTTAATTATTTTATTACTTTTAAAAAGTTTGATAAAAAGAATAGATTAAAATTATCAATAATTTATATGGTTGTAACTGCACCATATACATTCTTAATTCCAATGAGTTGGACTTATTACTAGGAGGTTTTATGTTAGCTATTTTAGCTTTTATTCCTATTTTAATAACATTAATATTAATGTTAGTATTTAATTGGTCAGCAAAATGGTGTTTATTAATATCATGGATTGTTGCTGGAGTGTTTGCTTTTTTCTTTTTTGATATTGATTTTAAAGCAATATTTGCCGGATCATTATATGGAATGTTAAATTCAGCAGATGTTTTAATAATCATAACTGGGGCTATATTATTAATGAATACTTTAAAAGCTAGTGGAGCTACTGCTAGTATTAATAAAGGATTTATGAATATATGTCCTGATAAAAGAGTACAAGCTTGTATAATTGGATTTTCTTTTTGTTCATTCATTGAAGCTGCTGCTGGTTTTGGTACACCAGCTGCGCTTGCGGGTCCATTAATGGTAAGTTTAGGTTTCCCTCCACTTGCTGCAGCAATGATAGCATTAGTATTTGATTCTGTTGCGGTATCTTTTGGGGCAGTTGGAACACCTGTTACTTCTGCACTTCATGTGTTAGGTTTGTCAGGAGATGAAGCATTTATATCAGAATTTTCATTAAATACTGCTATTCCTCATGCAATAGTAAGTATTGTATTACCATTAATTGTTTTAATGATGATGACTAAATTATTTAGTAAAGAAAAATCATTTAAACCAGCTTTAGAAGCTGCACCTTTTGCAATATTTACAGGACTTAGTTTTGCAGTACCTATGTTACTTACAACTATATTTATTGGATATGAATTTGCATCACTTATCGGAGCATTAGTATCAATAGTTTTAACTGTTTTAGCAGCAAAAAAAGGTTTCTTAGTTCCTAAGAAAACCTGGACATTTGATGATGAATCATTATGGGATGAAGATTGGAAAGCAACAACAGAAGTAACAAAAGTAGAAGAATCAAAAATGTCATTAATTAAAGCTTGGTTACCTTATATATTAGTAGCAGTTATTTTAATAATCACTAGAATACCTCAATTAGGTATTAAAGATTTATTATCTTCTAATATGCCATTTGTTATTAAAATTAATAATCTTTTAGGATATGAAAACTTAGATTGGACTTTAAAATGGGCATATTTACCGGGAACATTCTTTATTATAGTAGCTATAATAACTAACTTCATTCATAAAATGAATAAAGAAAAAATAAAGAAATCTTGGAAAGATACTTTAAAACAAGTAGGAAGTGCTTCACTTGCGTTATTATTTGGTCTTGCTTTAGTTGAAATATTAAAATACAAAAATGATAATGGTATTAGTATGATGGTAGAAATGGCTAATGCATTATCAAAAGTAGGAAAAGAATTATATGTATTTATATCACCATTTATTGGCGTACTTGGTGCATTTGTATCTGGATCTGCAACTATATCAATGAACCTTTTTTCTAATTTACAATTTGATACAGCAGTTAACTTAGATTTACCTACTACTTATATCCTTGCGATGCAGTGTGTAGGTGCAGCAATTGGTAATATGGTATGTATTAATAATGCAGTTGCCGCAAGTGCAACAATTGGAACAGTAGGTAAAGAAGGTAAATTAATAAAAATGAATATTATACCATTATTGATTTATTCAATAATTACAATAATAATATTTTATATTATGATATATTTATAATGGAATTCTTTTAAGGAGAACAGAGTTAAATGAAAGAAAAAATAAATAAGTTTATAAATAATGAAACTAATAAAAAAAATATTATTATCATTACTAGAATAGTTTCAATTTTAACATGCATACTAGGTATAGGGTATATTCTAACTTCTCGGGGGATGAGTTTTCCTATATCTTTATTAATCTTTCCTCTAATAATTGTATTTTTATTTAATTTTTTATTTAATAGGAAAGTAAATCCTATTTATAAATATTGTATATATGCTAGTATATTATATTTAATAAATAAAATTATCATTGATAATTTTTTAATTGTTTTAAATAAAAATGCTATATTTTTAGGACTTATTATTCTTCCTTTATTATTTATTACTACGTTATTTTTACTTGTAATTTATGATAAAATATATCATAATAAAACTATTAAATTTAAACCAGATGTCTTTGATCCATTAAGCCTATGGTGTATAATTTTTTCAGTACTATTAACATTATTGGGATTATGTCTTATGATGTTTAATCTTTTGGGAACTATTAGACTTAATTTCATCCTTATTATTATGGTAGTTATGAATGTTGTTATATTGATAGGAATGATTGTTATGGCTATTAAAAAACAAAAACTAGACCTTCTTCTATGTATAGCATTGCTTTGTTCTATTAGTAAATTAATACGATTAGATATAACCGAAGATATAGGATTATTTATATTATGTATTATTGTTATAGGAATGACTCTTACATGTATGATAGCTAAAATACAAAGTGGATATATAGAAGAAATACAAGAAGAAAGTCAAGAGGAATCATATGTGGAATAAATTATATAATGAAGCAAGGAAAGTACAAAATAGTAGAGCTATTTCACCTTTTATTGAAGCAGGTTCAGTATCTGCTGCAATCCTTACTAAGAAAGGTAATATTTATGTAGGTGTATGTATTGATACTTGTTCAGGTCTAGGTATGTGTGCTGAAAGAAATGCTATTGCAAATATGATTACTAATGGGGAATATGAAATAGAAAAAATAGTAGCTGTTATGCCTGATGGTAAGGTTGGTAGTCCTTGTGGAGCATGTCGAGAGTTTTTAATGCAGTTAAGTAAAAATAGTGAAGATATTGAAATATTAATGGATATTAATACTTTAGAAACAGTAAAATTAAAAGATCTTGTTCCTAATTGGTGGGGAAAAGATAGATATGAAAATTAAAAGACAAAGAGATTGAACCTGTTCGTTTAAAACGGACAAGTTAAAAAAAGACACTATTAAGAGTTAACTCCCTAAATTCAAATGGAGTTAGCTCTTTTATTTTCTCTTGTAATCTTTCATTGTTGTAATATTCTATAAATTTATCTATTGTTTCATCTATATCTTTGACTTTTAAATTTTTAATTAAATATATACATTCAGATTTAAGTGTACTAAAAAAAGATTCTATAGGTACATTGTCCACACTTGAGCCTTTAGCAGATATTGATTGAATAATATTATTATCTGCTAATAATTTTTGATAAACTATATTTGTAAAATGGAATCCTTGATCAGAATGTAATATCAATTTTCTTCTTTGTTCAAAGGGAACTATATTAACTGCTTGTTGCACGGTATTAAGAACAAATGGTAAATCTAAAGATTTAGAAATTTTGTATGATATTATAGACTTATCATACATATCCTTAATTGCACATAGATATTTTACTCCATCTGTGGCAAAAATATAAGAAATGTCAATAGACCATTTACAATTTGAACAAAATGTGGTAAAATTACGTTGTAGAAGATTTGGTATCTGATGGTGTGGTAACTTTGAATACCTATGAGTCTTCTTACGTGTTATGGATTGAATATCATTCAATCTCATGTATCGATATACGGTGAAGTTAGTAACTATAACACCGTATATCTTTTTTATTTGCATTCTAATTTGGCGAATTCCCCAAGTTTTATTCTTTTCATGCATTTTTACTATTATTTCATTAGTAGAGTTGTTAAAAGCCTTATTTTCAGGTCTACCTAACTTAATCCAATCATAATACCCACTCTTTGAACATTCTAATACTTTACAAAGAATATTAATGGAATATTTATCTCTTAATATATCAATTACTTGGTATTTTTGTTTGGCTTTTGGCTTGTTAGGTAGACCAGGGATTTTTTTATATCTTCTAACATCCTCACTCTTTCTATTAATTCTTTCTTAGATAATTCTTCTAAAGGTTTTTCAGGTTGTTTTCTAGGGCGACCTTTATTAGGTGTGTTGGATTTTGTAGCTTTTCCTCTTGTTTCAAATATTTTACCAAATTCTTTATATTGTTTAACCCAACGAGATAATACTTTATAATTTGCTAGATTAAATTCTCTGACAATTTGAGTACTTCCCATCTCATGATTTAAGTATAGAAGAACTATTTTTTCTTTTTCTTCATTTGTATATTTTGTATGAATTTTATTATTTGATTTTCTAATATACATAGTTAATTTTCTCCTTGTTTTAATTGTACAAAAAAACACATTAGATTTCAAGTAATCAATATTAGATTACTCTATCTAATGTGTCTTTTTTTATTTAGTCCGTTTTAATCAAACTAGTTCATTTCTTTGTCTTTTTTAAAAAAAAGTGTGTAAATTAGTTGAAATATATGTAAATGTGGTATAATTATTTCGTGTTTTTTTTAAAAAAGACACAAAGGAGGACACAATGCAAGAGAAAAACAAAAAGGGAATTCGCCAAAAAATTGATGAGTTTTGGGGAATATCAAAAACAGGTTCATCTTTTAAAGTTGAAATTTTTGCTGGTTTAGCTACTTTTTTAGCTATGGCTTATATTTTAACTGTTAATCCTAACTCTATATTATGGGGTGGAACTGGAGACGTTAGATGGTCTAGCGTATTTATTGCAACAGCACTTGGTGCTATTATTGGTACTTTATTAATGGCTTTCCTAGCAAAAATGCCACTTGCTCAAGCTTCTGGTATGGGATTGAATTCAATGGTAGGAACTATTGTTGGTGGAGCTTATGGTTTTGCGTTTAGTTTTGGTAACGCAATGTTATTAGTTTTAATTAGTGGTATTATCTTTTTATTATTATCTGTTTTACCTGGTGGTAAAAATAAAGAAACAGGTAAGTTAATTAGTTTACGTGAAGTTATTTTTATTGGTATGCCTAAAGCGGTTAGAAATGCAATTACTGTTGGTATTGGTTTCTTTATTGCTTTTATTGGTTTCCAAAATGCTGGTTTAGTTCAAGATAATCAATTTACTTTAGTTCAATTTGTTGATTTAACTGCTCAAACAGTTGATAATTGGGATGAAGAAAAAGTTAGTCCTTATGAAGCAAATGGAAGTTATGCTGTAGGTGATTTTGTTATTGTTGGTGATGTTGTTTTTGAATGTAAAGTTGATACATCAGCTAGTCCTAGTGACGAACCAAATAGTTGGGGAGTAGTTGCTCTTGCTAGTGAAGAAGATGGAAGTTTCCAAGAAGGTGCATATTTATTAATTGAAGGCCAACTATATAAGGCTAAAAATGAAACAGTTGCACTTCCTAGTCAAGATGTTAAGGGTGCTTGGGAATTAGGTGGAGCTGGTATGCATGCTGTTGTTGCATTATTTGGCTTACTTGTTATTGCGATTTTAGCACATTATAAAGTTAAAGGTGCTGTTATTATAGGTATTGGTGTAGCTACTGTTTTAGCAATACCTCTTGGTGTTGCTAACTTTGATGTTTTACTAGGTAAAACAAGTGGAGTTACATGGAATGTATTTGAGAATTTTGCTAATTTCTTTAGTATGGATCCTAGTAAAGGAGGAGTATTCTTATCTGCATTTACAGAAGGAACTGCTTTCCCTGAAGGTTCTATAATGACTTGTGTAATGTTAATTATTACATTTGCGATGATTGATATGTTTGATACAATGGGTACTGTTGTAGGTTGTGCTACAAATGCTGGTTTAATTGATGAAACTGGTAAACCATTAAATTATAATAAGATTATGTTATCTGATTCTATTGCAACTTGTGCTGGTGCTGCACTTGGTACATCTACAGTTACTACTTTCGTTGAAAGTGGAGCAGGTGTTGCTGAGGGAGGAAGAACTGGTTTTACTGCTTTTATTACTGCAATTTTATTTGCATTATCTATTTTCTTACTTCCTTTATTCGCATTTATTCCATCTGCTGCAGCTGCTTCTGCATTAATTTATGTAGGTGTATTAATGATGAGTAATGTTAAGAATATTGATTTCGAAGATCCTGCTAATGCGGTTCCTGCATTCTTAACTATTATTATTATGTTACTAGGTTATTCAATTACTAAGGGTATTGGTGTTGGTGTTATTTCTTATGTTGTTATCACTATTATTAAATATTTAATTAATTTAATTAGATATGCATGTAAGAAAACAGAAAAACCTAAATGGGAAGTTTCTGTAGTGACACTTGTAGTATCTTTATTGTTCTTAGTATATTTCTTAGTGCCTGTTACAGGAATTTAATAAAATAAAAAAACTGTCAGTTTTTACTGACAGTTTTTATTTTATTATTCAGTTTTTTCTTCTTTTTCTTTAGGTAAGATTAAGTTTAATACTACACCAAAGATCATTGATAATGCCATACCTGATAATGTAGCTTGTTCAGTAATTTGAATAGCTGCACCACCTAAACCGATAACGGCCATAACAGATACGATGATAAGGTTTCTTGTTTTTGAGAAATCAACTTTAGAATCAATAAGAACTTTAAGACCGTTTGCAGCAATGAAACCATAAAGGATTAAACATACGCCACCCATTACAGCGTTTGGAATAGTTGCAATAAATGTTGTAAAGATATTACAGAATGAAAGTAGAATTGCAATAATAGCAGCTCCACCTGTTACCCATACAGAACCAACTTTTGTCATACCTACAACTGAAGTGTTTTCACCATAACTTGTATTAGCAGGACCACCGATTAAACCAGCGAATGCTGTTGCGATACCATCACCTAATAATGTTCTATGTAAACCAGGATTTGAGATATAATCTTTACCTGTAATTTGACCTAATACTTTGTGGTCACCAATGTGTTCGCAAATTGTTGCGAAAGCAAGAGGAATAACTGTTAATACAGCACCTAAGCTAACTTTAGCCATTGAAATACCTAAACCTAAATCTTTATCTTCCCAACCTAATAATACAAATTTAGGTAAACTAAACCATTGTGCAGGATCTTTAGCAACTGCTTCTAAAGCAGTGAAATCCATAATTCTTGTATCGCCAACCCAGTTTAATGCTAATGCTACTGCATAGCCTCCAATTATACCTAATAAGAAAGGAACTACTTTGATGAAGCCTTTTCCTTTAATAGATAAAAAAGCAATGAATAATAATGTTGCAATTGCAACAACGATATTACGCCAATCTCCACCAGCAACAATACCTGTATTGTTTACTGCACTACCAGCTAATCCTAAACCAATAACCATAATCATTGGACCGATAACAACTGGAGGAAGTAATTTATTAAGCCAGTTAACACCAACGAATTTAATGATTAATGCAACTAAACAATAAATTAAACCAACTGCAACTAAACCTGTTAGAGCTGGACCGAAACTATCGATAACATTTACTGTTTCTCCATTAATTAATTCTTCGTGTGAAATAGCAGCTACTGTAATATAAGAAATATAAGCAAAACTAGAACCTAAATAAATAGGAACCTTACCTTTAGTACATAAAATATAAATTAAAGTACCTACACCTGAAGCAAATAATGCTGTTGAAATTGGAAGGCCTGTTAATAATGGAACCAATACTGTTGCAGAGAACATCGCAAAAACATGTTGAAAAGATAAGAAGAACCATTGTCCTTTTTTCTTAGGCTTTTCGTTGTAATCTAAAATTAAATTATTTTCATTCATTTTTTCATCTTCCTTTCTTATATATATTAAAATTTTAAAAAAAATAGAGTTGAAAAAACAACCCTAAAAACAAAACATATATGGAACAGAAAAAATTATAGCTGATGCTACTAAGAATAAATTATTATTTAAAAAACTAAATTTATTCATAACTTTCTCCTCCTATACATTCCGAAAAATTATATCATAATCGATTATATTTTGCAACTAAAATAATATAAAAAAGTTTACTTATAATTATAATAAAACTATTACAAAAAAATAAAAAGTATGCTATAATATACATATAAAAACATAGGAGGTATATATGTTTAAAAGAATTGCATTATGTATCCTTTCACTTACAATTTTATTTACTCTTGTAGGATGTAAAGGAAAAAAAGTAACTGTAACTTTTGACTCTAATGGCGGAAGTACAGTAGAAACACAAGAAATTAAAAAAGGTGAATTAGCTACTAAACCAGCAGATCCTACAAAAGAAGGATTTAAATTTATTGGATGGTTTAATGGTGAACAACAATGGAACTTTGAAACAAATAAAGTAAATGAAAATATAACTTTAACTGCAAAATGGGAAGAAGATATAATCTATACTCCAATAGTTTATAAAGTTTCATTCATTCTAAGTGGAGGAACTTTAGAAGAAGAATTTATTGAATTCACTGATTATACAAAAGTAGTATTGCCTACACCTACAAAAGAAAACTATGTTTTCTTAGGTTGGTATAAAGGATCAACTAAATTTGATTCTTTAAAAGAAAATGCTAATATTACTTTAACTGCAAAATGGGAAGGTGTATCTAGCCCTATCGTTTATAACTTAAATGGCGGTGAATTTACAGGAACATTTAAAGAATCATATAAATATGGAACTGCTTACACATTACCTATTCCAACAAAAGAAGATTATAACTTTGTAGGTTGGTATAAAAATGAAAATTTAACAGGAACAGCAATTACTAAAATTGATAACAAAACATTAGGTGAAGTTGTTCTTTATGCAAAATGGGAAGCTAAACCTCCAGTTGTAACATACGTATTAAATGGTGGTAACTGGAAATGGACAACGCGCGAAGCAGTTGTTGATGAATTCTTAACAGATGCTTTAGCATGGGCTGGTAAATCAAATAAACCAAATGGTATGGTTCAAGGAGCAGGAGATACATCAGTTGGGTTTGCCAACGTATTTAGTGCAATCTACGGATTCTTCTCTGATTCTCGATACGCAGCTAAATGGGGTTGGTTAAAAGACTATGTTATTAACGCAACAACAGTTTCTGGTTCTAAGACATATCTAGAACAAGGTAATGAAGCTTATTGGAGATATTCATTAGGCGCATTCTTATTTGAAGAACATCGTTCAAGTTATCCTATAAGTGAAGACTTTAGTAAAGACTCTGCTGCAAATGGATTCTGGGATACATTAAGTGAATCAGAGCCAAATGAATTTGAAATTAAAGCAGATGTTGAATTAAAAACACCAGTTAGAATATATTATGTATTTAAAGGATGGTATTTAACTGAAGATTGCTCTGGATCACCAGTAACATCAGTTAATGAAAAATGTAAATTATATGCTAAATGGGAAGAAGAAGTTCCTGTTTCAAGTGTAAGTATTTCAAATAAAATTACTGAAATTGATCGTTATGAAACTCATCAATTAGAATGGTTAATTAATCCTGCAAATGCAGCAATTCAAGCAGTTGAATTTACAAGTAGTAATGAAAATATTGCGGTAGTATCAGAAGATGGATTAATTACTGCACTTGCAAATGGTGAAGTAACTATTACAATTACATCACTATCTCCATCAAAAGTATCAGATACAGTTACATTCTTCGTATCAAGTCCTGATCACTTTATTGTAAGTTATGCAACAGATTCATATACAACACCTAATAAAGCTATTTCATTAATAGCAGAATACGTTACTCGTGAAGGTGCAAAAGAAGAATTAACTTGGTCAAGTTTAAATTCTAATATTGCAACTGTAACAAGTGATGGTGTTGTAACAGGTGTTAAAGAAGGTACTGCAACAATTAGAGTAGCTTTATCAAAAGATGCCAATACATATTTTGATTTTGCTGTTACAGTATTAAAAGAAGAATTATCAAATGAATTACAATATATTGTTAATGAACATGAAAGCAATGTATTTACAAGATATGAATTAGGTATTGGTGCAGGTGTTCCTGTTTATTATGCTGATATCTTTGGAAGTGTTTCACAATTATTATTTAATTATGAAATGACATGGGATACTACATATTTAGACGCAACAATGAAAGCTGGTAAATGGACATCTGGTCTAGATACAGTAGAATTCGTAGTAGTACACTATACAGCAGGTATGACTAAAGGATCAAATGCAGCTGCAACAGCAGCATACTTTGCATCAGGACCTGAAGCATCAGCTCACTTCTGTACAGGTAACGATGGTGTATTCCAAGGATTAGAATTAAATGTTAGAGGATGGCATGCAGGCGATGGTGCAAGCTCTACATTTGAATGGACACCAACAGGTGTTAAATATAATGAATCTGATCCTAAGTGGCCAACATGGGGTATTTCATCTGATTCTTATTTCACAATCAATGGGCAAAAAACATCTGTTAAAATCCCTAAAGAAACAACAAGAGGACATGGTGTTGATGGATATGTAACTGATGCTAAATGGTTAAACGATCAAGGATTAGCATTTAGAATCGTTAATGGTGAATACCAAATGGGAACAGCATGGTGGTGCTACTCTAATGTTTGGGAAGGAAGAATTTGTTCTAGAGGTGGTAACAAACATGGTATCGGTATTGAATCAGCAGTAGACTTTGGTTCAGACTTATGGTATACATGGCAAATTACTGCAAGACTTTGTGCACAATTAATGGTAATGTATAATTTAGATATTACAAGAGTAGTAGGACATCACTTCTTTGCAGCAAAAGATTGTCCTCAACCATTATTAGAAAATGATCTTGAAATCTGGTGGGAATTTATTGAATTAGTAGAAGCTGAATATGAAGCAATGACTACTTATAAAAATTCAACATTTGATTTTGAAGTATTAGGTGAAACTACAACAGTTAATGAACATGGTCGTGTAGTAGAACAACCTAAATTTAGTGAAACTATTTCTTACAAAGTAACTTTATCTGATGGAACAAGTGTTACTCTATCTTCAATTGTTCCTGGGGTTTATACTAAATAATTATGGATAGAAGTGCTTTAGCTGAACAATATTTTAAACAAGGATACAACTGCTCTCAAGCAGTTGCCCTTGCGTTTAGTGATTTAGTTAACTTATCAGAAGAAGAACTTTTAAAAGTATCAATTCCTTTTGGAGGAGGATTTGGTAGATTACGATATGTTTGTGGTGCTTTATCTGGTGCAGGTATTATTATAGGTTTATTATTTTCAAACGATTTTGATAAAGCTAAAATATATAATATGATTCAAGAAGCATCTGCTATTTTCGAAAAAGAACTTGGTTCTGTTTTATGTCGTGATTTATTATCAAATAGTAATCTAAAAGTTGAAATAAAAGGAGCTCCTGAAGAAAGAACTAAAGAATATTATGAAAAAAGACCTTGTAGTGAAATAGTAAGAATAGCTGCACAAATTTTAGATGATTATATAAAAGATAAAATCTAATATCTTATTGATTAAATAAGCAATGTTATATTGCTTATTTTTTCTTTTGCAATAACATAAAAAATTTGGTATAATATACAATGTTTTTTGAATGGAGTGATTATATGATTACATCTATAATAATATCAATAATAACATGTGTATGTTTAATACTATCAGTATTATTTTTTCCTAAATTAAAAATAAAAAATAAAGAAATTAATACTTATTGGATTATCTGTGTAATTGGTTCATTATTAATGATAATTTTTAATACTATATCATTAAAAGAAGTAATGAATGGTTTATTAGCAGATACTAGTATTAATCCGATTAAAATAGTAATATTATTTATATCAATGACTTTCTTATCTATATTTTTAGATGAAGTAGGACTTTTCCATTATCTTGCTGGTGTTGCAGCAAGTAAATCTAAAACAAGTCAAAGATCATTATTTATCATATTATATTTACTTGTTTCAGTTTTAACAATGTTTACTTCTAATGATATTGTAATTTTAACATTTACTCCATTTATATGTTATTTTTCTAAAAAGACAAAGATTAATCCAATTCCTTATTTAGTTGCTGAATTTGCGGCAGCAAACACATGGAGTATGGCATTAATGATAGGAAATCCTACAAATATATATTTAGCATTATCTTCTAATATTGATTTCATATCATATATAAAAGTAATGTGGTTACCTACATTACTTGCAGGTATAACAGAAAGTTTATTAATATTTTTAATCTTTAGAAAAGATTTAATGAAACCTCTTAATTTTGAAATAGAAGAAGAAAAAATAAAAGATAAATTAAGTTTAACTGTTGGTATTATTCATTTACTAATTTGTTTAGTATTATTAACTATTTCATCTTATGTAAATATTCAAATGTGGATAGTTTGTTTTTGTTGTATGGTTTCTTTAATTGTTTGGATATTAATAATAAGATTTATTAAAAAAGAAAATAATCATTATTTTATTAAAACAACTAAAAGATTACCGTTTGATTTAATTCCTTTTGTTATTTCAATGTTTATAATAGTATTATCACTTGCAAATAATGGAGTAACAAAAGAAATAAGTAATTTATTAGGAGAATCTGATACTATTTTAAAATATGGATTGACATCATTTTTTACATCTAATTTAATTAATAATATTCCTATGAGTGTATTATTTAGTAATATTCCTAATATGTCTACACCACTGGAAAACCTTCAAGCAATTTATTCATCTATCATCGGATCTAATTTAGGAGCTTTCTTAACTCCAATAGGAGCTCTTGCAGGTATAATGTTTTCTGATTTAGTTAGTAAGCAAAAAGTTAATTATGGATTTAGTAAATTTATTAAATATGGTATTATAATATCAATTCCTACTATTCTTTCTGCTTTATTAGGTTTAATGATAACTCTACATTAAAATAGCGAACAAATAAAGAACGAAAAAAATAAATAGCGAACAAATAGCGAACGATAATGTTGACATTTGTTCGCTATTTTGTTATAATAATATTAGAAAGTAGGTGAGAAAATGAAATTAGATTTTAATTACACAAATAATTTAGTCAATAATTTGATCTTAATAGAAAAATACAAGACTGCACTTGATTATTTATATTTACCTACAAGAACAAAACAAAAGATGATGTATGATGCAAAATTAAAAAAGACACATTTTTCCACTAGTATTGAAGGAAATGTTTTATCATATAATCAAGTAGAGCAAGTGGTAAGAAATAAAAGTAAAAATATTAAATTATCAGCAGAACAAGAAGTGCAAAATTATTGGGATGCGTTAACTTTTTTAGAAGAATGTGCTAAACAAAAAAGAAAAGTTGATTTAGAGTTAATATTTGAATTGCATGATATTATTGAAAGAAAAGGAAAAATTAAAAGAATTGAATTTCGTGAACCCACTCCACCAGGAGTATTATTTGCAGTATATGATTCTGTTACAAGACAACCTGAATATATTCCTCCAGAATCAAAAGATATTATACCTTTAATGAAAGAGTTAATTAATTGGTATAACGAAGAGAAGGAACTTCCAATTGTGGTAAAAGCAGCTATAATAAATTATGCTTTTGTCTCAATTCACCCATTTATGGATGGAAACGGAAGAACTTCAAGAGCCCTTGCAACATATGTTTTGATGGTGAATGATTATGATTTTAAAGGATTTAATTCTTTCGAAGAATATTATATGTCTGATTTAAATGGATATTATGAGTCTTTACAAATGGGATTACCTGTTTTATTCTATGATGGTAGAGAAAATCCTCCACATCTTGAAATATGGATTGAATATTTTGTTAGAATTATGGCTCTAAATGCAGAAAAAATATATGAACAAGCTTTAGATGCTTCAAATAGTGAGCGAAATGATATTTTAATAGGGTTAAATAAAAAAGACCTTATATTAATAAGATATTGTCTTGAAAATGCTATTTATTTCATTAAACCTAAGCAACTTGCAGAATTATTTAAAGTAACTCCACGTGCAATTAACAAATGGGCTGTTGAATGGGTAGAAAAAGGTATTTTAGAACCTTCATCTGGAAAGGAAAGAATAACAGAATATAAATTAGCAGATAAATATCGAAATTTAAAAATCTCTGATTTAGGATTTGTTGATTAAGGTGATAATATGAAAAGTGAATTAATATTTAGTATAATTATTCCATTTATTGGAACAGTCCTTGGATCTGCATGTGTTTTCTTTGTTAGAAAGAGATTAAGTGATTCTGTCCAAAGAGGATTTTCTGGATTTGCTGCAGGGGTTATGTTTGCTGCAGCAATATGGAGTTTGATTATTCCTGCTTTTGAAGCTAGTGAATCAAAGAGTTTTGCATTTGGACCAGTATTGATTGGGTTATGGTTAGGTTTTTTCTTTCTATTATTGTTAGATAAAATTATACCTCATATGCATATTGATTCAGGTGAAGCAGAAGGACCTAAGGCTAATTTGAAAAAGTCAACTATGACAGCTTTTGCTGTTGCGCTTCATAATTTACCTGAAGGTATTGCTGTTGGGGTTGTACTTGCTGCTGCAATTACAAATAATAATAATGAAGTTGTTAGTTATGCTGCTGCAATTCCTCTTGCAATAGGTATTGCTGTACAAAATTTCCCTGAAGGTGCTATTATTTCATTACCTCTTCATGATAGTGGAGTTAAGAAATCAAAGACTTTTGTTTTAGGTGTTTTATCAGGAATCGTTGAACCTCTTGGAGCATTACTTACATTGCTACTTGCTAATTTCATTACTCCAGCTCTTCCTTATTTACTAAGCTTTGCTGCCGGAGCAATGATTTATGTTGTTGTTGAAGAATTAATACCTGAGATGTCAAAAGGTAAACATTCTCATATTGGTATTATATGTTTCATTATTGGCTTTTCATTAATGATGGTACTTGATTATATATTAGGGTGATTTATGAACAAAATGAGAATTGGATTTATATGTTTTATATTTATGATGTGTTTTGTTTTAACTGGATGTAAGGAACATGTTCATGAATATATTGATGGTAAGTGTGAATGTGGTGATGTTTTAGAACCTGAAACATACACAGTTACATATAAAGATATTAATGGAAATATTATTGAAATTCAAGAATATGAAGGTTTAAAAAGAATTAACTTTATTGGTTATCCTGAAGTAGAAGGATATGAATTTTTAGGATGGTATAACCAAGGAGTTAAATGTGATATTGGATATTTAGTAAATGAGGATATTACTTTAGATGCTGTTTATAAAGCTAAAAAATATACTATTTATTTTGATACTAATGGTGGTAACATTATAGAACCTATTGAAGTAGAGTATGGACATAAAATATTCATTGAAGAAGTTCCTGAAAAAGAAGGATATACTTTTAATGGATGGGTTAATTTAGTTGAATTTATGCCAAGTGAGAATATTACTTTACTCGCAACTTATACAATTAATAAATATAAAATAACTTTTTTAGTTGATGAAAAATTATATTTAGAATATGAACTAGAATATGGAAGTAGTATTCCTGAAGTTTCTGTTCCTTCTAAAGAAGGATATGAGTTTATAGGTTGGAATAAAGAAATTCCTGAAAAAATGCCGGCTGGTGATTTAGCATTAACAGGGAATTTTAAAGAACTTCCTCAAATCGAACCTGCTAAAGTGACTTTATATTTAGAATCATTTGGAGGAGTTGTAGATAATAAAGCAGGATATAATCCTGATGGAAGTATTAATCTTCCTACTCCCGAGAAAGTTGGATATAAGTTTTTATATTGGACATATGACCGCTTTTTAACAGAAAAAGTTGAATCAATAAAAGAATATAATAATGAAATATTATATGCATGTTATGAATATGATTCAAGTTTATTAAAAGATTCAACAGTTGTAACTTTATATAATAAACATGCGGTTGAATATGATGAAATCACTATGTTTGATTCATCAAAATCAGGATATACTTCTAAGTATTGGTATAAGATAGGTATTAAAAAAGGAAGTGCTGATTATTATATATCTGGAATTGCGGTGAGTGGAACATCAATTTCAACTCTTGATTTTGATTATGTTATTTTAGGATATAGTGCTGCTAGTAATTATAAAGATTTTATTAATATGAATATTGAAGTTGGTGATACTGTTAAATTCTTAATTGATCCAGAAGATTTAAATGAAGATTTAAGTACTAATATAGTTAGTTTTTTATCATCTACTGGTATTGAAGATACTACAGAAGTTAATAAGTATTTAGATAATTTATATGGTAGTATTGAAATAGTTAATCAAAATATTGATTTAGTTACTTCATTTGATCAATATCAAATAACATGGAAAACATCAAATCGTGAAACGATTTCTGCTACTGGAGAATACCATAAACCATATGTAACAAGAAATGTTCATTTATCTGCTTATATTAAAGAAACATTAGTATATGATTTTGAAGTAATAGTAGAAGGAGAAGTCGAAAAGAGTACTGCTCTTTCAACAGGATATATTTATACTCCTTATAGTACAATTACCCAAAATGCGATGAATCAATTAGATATTATTTATTGTGCATTCTTTGATGTAAATAAAAATGCTGATTGGACAAATTTATCAAAAATGACAAATTATGTTAAAACATATATTTATGATAAAGCTAAAATAGCAGGAACAAAGATTGTAATATCTGTTAATCAAGGTGAGTCTGGCGCATTCGGTAGTATTGCGGCTGATGAAGTTTTGAGAAAAAAACTTGCGGATAATATTTTAAAGGTTATTAAAGAATTAAATTTAGATGGTGTTGATATTGACTGGGAAACTCCAACAAGTGCTCAAGCAGTAACATTTACATTATTAATGAAAGATATTTATGAAACTGTAAAAGCAGCTAATCCTGAATATTTAGTTACTGCCGCAATCGGAGGAGGTAAATGGCAACCACCTAAATATGATTTAACTAATTCAATTAAGTATTTAGATTATGTTAATTTAATGACTTATTCAATGGCAACAGGTAATGGATATTATCAAAATAGTTTATATAAATCTACAAAAGGAAGAACATTAGTAAGTTGTTCAATTGATGAAAGTATTGAAATATTTAATGATTTAACAGTTCCAAACAATAAAATTTTAGTAGGAATACCTTTCTATACAACTGTTCAAACAGAAAGTGGAGGACCAGGATCTAAAACAGGAAATGGTAAATCTGTATGGTATTCATATCTATATTCAACATATAAATTATCAGATACAATGAAAGAATATTTTGATGAAGAATGTGGTGTTCCTTATCGATATGATGAAGTTAATCAAATCTTTATTTCTTTTGATAATGAAAGAAGTATAGAGGTTAAATGTGATTATATTAATACTCTTGGTTTAGCAGGCATTATGTACTGGCAATATGGTCAAGATGTTGATGATATGTTGAGTAATGCGATAGGAAAGTATATTAATAAATAAAGGATAAAGCGTTAGCTTTATCCTTTTATTATAGGAAATATTCGTTAAGTATTAGAAAATATAATAGAACAACAAAAGATACCTTTAGACACCATTATAAAAAATTAGATATTTTTTGACAAAATTTGACTTGTTTTTAAGTTCTTTCTTTTGACTAAAATTTAAAAAAGTAGTATAATAATTGTGTATTTTTTAAGAAAATACAAATATAAAAACAATCATATATGTTTGAAGATACGGTTCAAATGTTTCTACTTCGCCCCCGTAAATGGCGAAACTATGACTGTTATATAATTTTCTCCAAATTATATATATCTGACCGTACTCTGTCAACTTTATGTAAAAAGTAAAGAAAAGAGGTGAAGCGAGTATTATCTGTTTTAAGCTACAGGATAATACTCGCTTTTTTTGATATATTTTTCTAGAAAGGAGGTAAATGTATGGGTACTTATAATCGACGAAGAAACATAGTAATCAGTGGAATAATAGCTATTTTCATATTGATTGCTGTGTTTTTATTTATGCTTTTCGGTATAAAGAAAACATATCAAATTAATTTCTATCAAGATGTTAATTTACTAGGATCTTATGTATTAGATAGTAAAGATAGAATTGATGATGATATTTTAGAAGAAGTTTATAGTAAAGCTTATATTGAAGAAGATTATAAATATTATTGGTCATTTAGTAATAATGAATTAAATGAAGTTGATTTTAGTATATTAAATAAAGATTCAGACATTTATCTCTATAAAGAAAAAGTAGATGAAGTGTTTGATATTATTGTTGAAGAACATGAATTCTTTAATTATGAAATAATTAGTGATGATTTAATTACTGAAGGCAACAATGCGGTGATTAGAATTAATCATTTAGTTGATAAGAATAGATATAAAGCAGTTGTTTATATTAATGATGTAATTAGTTATCCTAATGAAAATGATGAATATGAAATTAAAAATATTCAATCTGATGTTTATGTTAAAGTCAAATATTATGAAATATTAGAAATTAAGTCTAATATGAAAGATCATTATTATTATACTGGATCTAATATTTTAATTGATTATGGAGTTTATGATATTAATAATTCATTAGTTGATATTAATGATATTGAAGTTATTATTACAAATTCAAATAATGAAGTTGTTGATGAAATATTAGAAGTAGGTACTTATAATATTAATTATCATTATACTGGAACTACTTATTATGTTGATGATTATTCTGAAGAAATAATCGTAGAAAAAGAAAAATTATGTATTAATCCTATTTTAGAAGATGAGTATGTATTTAATAATCAAATTATTGAATTTGATTATCAAATATTAAATTCATTAAATGAAATAGTTGATATTGATGATATTAGTATTTCTTACTATGATGAACAAAATCAAATAATAGATAATATTATTGATGCTGGTAGGTATAGTATTAAATATCATTATACTGGTTTAATTTATGACATTGATGATGTTGTTGTCAATATTGTTGTAAATAAACAAGTAAGTAATATATTTGTTGAAAATAAAGAATTTATTTATGATGGAAATGTTAAAGAAATTACTATTGATGATGTAGTTACTAATAGTGATGGCGCAATTACATTTGAAAATAATAATAATATTAATGTTGGTAAATATGAAGTTGTTGTTAAAGTTGAAGAAAGTAAGAATTATTTAGAAAATAGTTTTGTTGTTTCTTTAACTATTACTAAAGCAACACCAATTATTACTAATATTCCTGATGTAAATGAAGGATATGAAAAAGGATTATTAAGTGATATTGATTTAACTAATGGATCTAGTAATGTTGATGGTAGATTCGTATGGAAAGATCAAAATCAAGAATTAGTAGTAGGTAATAATAAATATAAAGTTTTATTTATTCCTACTGATAGTTTAAATTATAACCAAGTTGAATTTGAAATTGAGGTAAATACAATTTCTATTACTGAAATGTTAAGAAGAATTAAAGTTGATAGAAATGATGTTTACGATGAATTAAGAGATGTTTTAGTAGGTAATATTGATAGTATTAATAAATTACCAATTAAAGCAGATAAATACGGATCACAAATTACTTGGTATAGTAATTCTAATATTATTAAAGTTGATAACTTAGGTAATATTCATTATTTAGATGTAGATTGTGAAACTACAATTAATCTTGTTGGTTATATTAATTTATATAACGCAGTTGAATATGTAAGTTTCGTATTTACATTAAATCATCAAACTGAAGAGGTGTTATTAACTGAAGAAGTTGAAGAAGAAGTTAATGAACCTATAGAATTATCAGTTGATTATGAAATTGATAATAATCAAACTTATTATATTAATCCTTATCAAGAAATAAGAAATAATATAGAAGTTAAAACAAATGAAATAAATGATGAATTTGAAAATATTGAATATCAAGAAACAAATATTATTGTTTATGAATCTAAGTGTAATGATTTAAATACAATAAGTGAAATCATCCTTTGGAAGATTTTAACTGATAGTGCCGGAGATCATGTGGCATATAAAACAAAAGAAATAAAGCAAGAAAGATATATAGATAAAAATATGAAAGGAGAACATAACATATGAAAAAACGCGTATCTTTAATGATGGCTTTAATGTTAGTAGTTCTTAGTATCTTTTCATTTGGTTTAAAATCAAATGTTAAAGCAACAGGACTAACAGATGAAGATATAATTAATATTGAATTAAATAATATATACGTTCCTAATGAAGTTATTTATGACTTCCCATTAGTAACAGTAAGTGCATATAACTCAAGTATTACTTGGAACAGTGATAATGAAGAAATTATTAAAATTGAAAATGGTTGGGCAGTTGTTAACAGACCAACAGATAACGATGAAGAAGTTAATTTAACAGTAACTATTGCAAGAGGAGAAGTTTCTGATAGTAAAACTTTCCATGTTACTGTTAAAAAAGGTGTTACTGAAACTAATACTTATAATATTACTTATGTATTAGATGGTGGTGTTAATAATCCAAATAACCCTACAACTTATAAAGTTGGAGAAACTACAGTTCTTTTACCTGCAACTAAAGGAACAGTTGAATTTTTAGGCTGGTATTTAGATGGTAAAAAGATTACTTCTTTACCTAAAGGTTTAAGTGGTGATATTGAATTAACTGCTAAATGGGGAGCTAAAGAAGCTGTAGAATTAGTTATTAAAAATAATGTAAATAAAACTGAATATAATGCGTTAGAATCATTTGATTCTACAGGCCTTGTATTAACAGTTAAATATAATGATGGATCTGAATCAGATATTTCAGGTAATGAAATTACATTTGATAAAACAACTTTACAAGGTAGTGATACAATCGTTACTGCATCATATAGTGGTTTAAGTGTAGAAATCGAAATTAAAGTTAATAAATTAAACATTAGTTTAGAAGGTTTAGAATTTAACGGATATAAAGGTATCTATGATGGTAAAGAACATAAAGTTGAACTTGTTGGTCAATTACCTGAAGGTATTAAAGAAGTTAAATATACAGATAACGTTTTAACAAACGCAGGAACTTTAACTGCAAAAGCAGAATTTGTTTATGATGAAGTTAACTATAATAACCCTGGTAGTTTAACTGCTGCTATTGAAATTACAAAAGCAACTTTAACAGTTACAGTTGGAAATGTAACTATTAAACCAGGAGAAACTCCTACTTATTCATATACAATTGAAGGATTTGTTAATAATGAAACAGCTGATGTATTAGAAGGTCAAGTTGAATATATTGAAACAACATCTGATTATAATACACCTGGTACATATCCAGTAGGAGCAAAAGGTTTAAAATCTGATAATTATGAAATTAATTATGTTCAAGGTACATTAACAATTACAGAAGAAGATTATGTAATTGAAGCAAAAGATTTAACTAAAGTTTATAACGGTGAAAATCAAACTTTCACAGTTCTTGTTAAACAAGGTAACACAGAAGTTGAAGGTATTGAATATATTATTAGAAATTTAGATGGATCTGAATTTGAAGGCGCTACAAACGTAGGTCAATATAAAGTTGTTATTTCATTAGTTAATGAAGAAGCTGAAGAATTAGAAGTAACATTTGAAATCACAAAAGCAAATTATGAATTAACAGACGTTGAATTCAAAGATGTAACTACTACATTTGATGGTAATGTTCATAAAGTTGAAGTAACTGGTTTACCAGAATGGTTAGAAGTATCTTATGATAAAGAAACTACATTAGTAAATGCAGGTTCTATTACAGTTACTGCATCATTTAATCATAATAATCCTAACTATAATGAAGTAACTCAAACTTTAACTGCAACACTTACTATTAATAAAGCTAAATTAAGTAGCGTTACATTCGAAGAATTAGAAGATGTTTACTTTAATGGCGAAGCTCAAGAAGCTACTATTAAAGGTAAATTAGGTAACTATGAATTAACTCAAAATGATTATGATATTGCATATGAAGCAAATACTCAAATCGGTACTGCAAAAGCTATTTTAACAGGTAAAGGTAACTTTGAAGGAACAGCTACTTTAACATTTGAAATTAAAGAATCTGACCTTTCAAGAGTAAGAAGAGTTAAAGAAGCATTAGAAAAATCTTATACTGAATTACCAACTGTATTTGAAACAGTAAAAGAAGAAGCAAGTATTAAATGGATGTCTACTTCAACAGCATTAATGATTAATGCAGACGGTACATATAAAGAAATCTTAACTGAAAAAGCTCAAACAGTTGTAGTTTACGCAGTAGTTCAATATAACAATGCGGTTGAATATGCTAAATTTGAATTTGTATTATCAGTAAAAGATAGTGATACACAAATCGAAATTGAAGGTGTAAATAAAGATATTACAATCAATTCAACATTATTAACTGATAACCAATTAGCTAACTATACAGTTGAAGGTCAATCAGTTAAATATGGTTATGATATTAACCTTTTATTAGAAAACCAAGAAGTTCAACCAGAAGGTAAAGTTACAGTAAGAATTCCTATCTTAGAAGAATATAAAGATGATGAAACATTAAAAGTTTACCATGTAGCTGAAGACGGTTCATTAGAAGATATGAATGCGGTAGCAGAAAATGGATACTTAGTATTTGAAACTGATTCATTTAGTCATTACTTAGTAACAGTTGAAGCAGTAGAAGGTGAAGAACCAGGTGATGGACCAACTCAAGAAAAAACTGAAAGTCTAAATATTTTTGGTACAACTGGTACTCTTGCAGGTGATTCATTATCAATTTCTTGGGAAGGAACAAATATTAAATTTGTAACTGAAAAAGCTAGTTCAACAACAGCTATTAGAACAAGTGATGCTGATCATTTTAGAGCATACAAAGATTCTGAATCAATTATTTCTTGTTTAGATGGCTCTACAATCACTAAAGTTGTTATTACAACTACAGGATCTTCATATGCAACAGCGTTAGCAAACTCTACAGTTACTGGCGGCACAGCAACTGCTGATGGAACAATCGTTACTATCGTAGCTGAAAGTGATGCAACAGCAATTGTTATTACTGCAGGTGCGCAATGGAGATTAAGTAAAGTAGAAGTGACTTATGGCGGACAAACAGGAACAACTCCTGAACAACCTACTCATGAACATACAGCATGCCCAGAATGTGGTAAATGTACAGCAGCAGATTGTGATGGAGCAGAAGAAGAAAAATGTCAAGGACATGAACAAACAGTAATTGAAAAAATTACTATTGCAGAATTCTTATCAAAAGATGTTTCTGATAATGTATATTACGAATTAACAGGAATAATTAAAGGTACATATAATACAACTTATGGTAACTTCTATTTATTTGATGAAAGTGGAGAAGTTGTAGTATATGGTTTAACTGCAACTAAGGTTGAATCAAATGATAAATCATTCGCAACACTTGGATTAAAAGATGGTGATGTTGTTACATTAATTGGTACAAGAGCTGATTATCAAGGTACAGCACAAGTTGGTGGACCTGCTTACTATGTATCTCATACATCTCCTGAATATAGTGTTTCAGTAGAAGTTGAAGGTAATGGTACTGCAACATTAAGTGATGAAACAGCTGTTAATGGTACTGAAGTTGTATTAACTTTAAATCCTGCTGAAGGATATAAAGTGTCTTCAATTAAAGCTAATAATAAAACTATTTCAGTAGTTGCTGGCCAATTAGAATACACTATTACAGTATTAGGCACTACTACAATTGTTGTTACATTTGTTGAAGATGTAGAAACTCCTGTCGGAGAAAATGAATATGTATTAGTTACAGATGTTAATGATTTAAAGGCTGGCGATAAGATTGTTATCGTTGCAAGTGCAGAAGATTATGCATTATCAACAACTCAAAATACTAATAATCGTGGTAGCGTTGCAATTACAAAATCTGGTAATAAAGTTGAAATTAATGATTCTGTTCAAGTAATTACACTTGAAGTTGGTTTAACAGAAGGAACATTTGCATTTAATGTTGATGGAAAATATTTATATGCTGCATCAACTAGTAGTAATCATTTAAAATCAAATGCTAGTATAACAGAAAGAGGCTCATGGACAATTTCTGTTACTACAGAAGGAATTGCTACAATTAAAGCCCAAGGAGAAAATGCAAGAAATTGGTTAAGATTCAATACATCTAATAACCCTAAATTATTTGCTTGTTATACAAGTGGTCAAACAGATGTTTCCATTTATAGATTAACAGGCCAATCTAGTTCAAATTGAACGGACCAACAAATCGTTGAAGCAGATGTAGATTATTTACAAACAGAAATTAAAAAATCAGTTAATAGTGGATATGAATTACCAACAGTTGGTAAAAACAAATCTACTATTAACTGGACAATAGACAGTGATCATTTAGATACTTTAGTTAATAATAAATTAATGAATGAAACTGAAGAAAATTTAAATGTAATACTTACTGCAAAAGTTTCATATGGAACATATGAATCTGGTGATATAGAGTTTGAAATTGAAGTTAGATATATATTAGATGAAGTTGAAGAATATTATATCTCTATAACTGCAACTTCAGGAAATCTTTTAAAATTACAATTGAGAACTTTAATCACTGAAACTCATAAGTTAACAACAACTTATGCAAATTTATTAACATATCTACAAGAAGCGGATGAAGATCCTGATAATCCTAATAATATGTTATTATTCTATACAGGAGAATCTGTTCCTAAAACAAGTAGTACTTCAGTATGGAATAGAGAGCATGTATGGCCTAAGAGTTTAGGATGGTTTACAGAATCAGGAGCAGGTGCGGATATGCATCATTTAAGACCTTGTATGCCAAATCTTAATTCATCAAGAAGTAATGATAGATTTGGAACAACAAGTGAAGGAGCGTATTTCTATCCTGTAGTTACAGACTCAAAATATAATGGCACAGGTATTGATTACCGTGGAGATGTGGCTAGAATAATATTCTATATGTTTGTTAGATATGAACAAGCTGATCAATATACATTTATACAAGTTGGTCAATATGAAGAAATATTCCTTGAATGGAATGAAATAGATCCAGTAAGTGAAACTGAAATAATAAGAAATGATTATACATATCAAATTCAAGGTAATCGTAATCCATTTATAGATTATCCTGAATATGCTGAAATGATTTGGGGATAAAACCCACAAGGAAAAATAAAAATATTAAATAAATAAAAAATAAATATCTTAATAATATAAAAAACAAAATATAATAAATATTTAGAAAGGATAACATATGAAGAAAAGAATATTGACATTTTTAACCTTGTTAGTTGCGTTCTTTGGACTAATTGGTCTAACAACTAATAATTATGCGGTTATTAATGCGGAAGAAACTTCTGAAACACTTGGTGGAGATCAAACTACAGTTGATTATGATTTATCAGTTGTTAAAAATGGTATTCCTGCAAGTGTAATTGCAAGTTTCCCTGTAACTTATGAAAGTGTTTATGGAAACAAAATAGAATGGTCAGTAGAAAAAGACCAAGAAATTATTACGTATGATGAAGATGCACATTGGATGGTAGTTAATCGTCCTGCTAGTGGTGAAACTCAATATATTGACATTACTGTTACTATTAAAGGCTTAGGTGATGCTACTGCAACTTATACATTTACAGTAGCTGTATCAAGTGGTGTTACAGTAACTAAACAATATGATATTACATATGATTTAGTTGGAGGCTTAAACCATGAAGCCAATCCAACTAAATATAATGTTGGACAAGCAACTATCGAATTATTAGCTCCTACTAAAGAAGGGTATACTTTTGATGGTTGGTACCAAGGCGAAGAAAAAATAGAAAAAATCCTAGTTGGCTCAATGCAAGATTATGAATTAGTAGCTAGATGGACACAAAATGAATATTCAATTTTATTCGATTCAAAAGGTGGTTCTACTGTAGCTCCGATTACAGGATATTTTGGTGATAAAATTACAGCTCCTAATGAACCTGAAAAAGAAGGCCATACATTTGCTGGATGGTATGAAAATGAAAATTATGAAGGAGAAGAATTCGTATTTGATACTATGCCTTCAGAAAATGTGACTTTATACGCAAAATGGACAGTTAAACAATATACAATAACATTTATGGATGGAGAAGAAGAGTTTACTACTATAACTCAAGATTTTGGAACAGAAATTATAGCTCCAACAACAACTAAAGAAGGCCATAAATTTGTTGAATGGCAAGATGATCAAGGTGCTCATTTAGATCTACCATCTACAATGCCAGCTGAAAATTTAGTATATTATGGAAAATGGACAGTTGAACAATATACAATCACATTTATGGATGGAGAAGAAGAGTTTGCAACTATAACTCAAGATTTTGGAACAGCTATTACATCTCCTGAAACAACTAAGGAAGGTTATGAATTTAAAGGATGGGATAAAGAAATTCCTACAACAATGCCAGCTAAAGATTTAGTTATCAATGGTACTTGGGAAATCTTATCTTATACTGTTACTTTTAAAAATGGTGCTGTTCAATATGGAGAAGTTTTAACATTAACATATGGAAGTAAAGTTCAATTCCCTACTGATCCAACTGCTGAAGCGGGTAAATCATTTATAGGTTGGGCATATAATGGTCAAAGAGTTTATGAAGAAACATTTACAGTTCCTGCGGAAGATATTGAACTTACTGCAATTTGGTCAGATTTAGAATTATATACTATTACATTTGATAGTAATGGTGGAACTATTATTGAAAAACAAGAAGTATATGCAGGATCTAATGTAGTAGCTCCTACAGAACCTACAAAAACTGGATATACATTTGTTTCTTGGGTTAATGAAAATGATGAAGAAGTCGAATTCCCATTTGAAGCAACAGCAGATTTAACATTAAAAGCAAAATATGAAATCAATAAATACACTGTAACATTCAAAGATCATGATGATATAGTATTAAGTACTCAAGAAATCGAATACTCAAGCGGTGCTGTAGCTCCAGCAGATCCAACAAGAACAGGGTATACATTCACTGGTTGGGATAAAGATTTCTCATATATTACTGATGATTTAGAAGTAACTGCTCAATATAACATTAATAAATATGAAGTAGTATTTAAAGATCATGATGGAACAGAATTAAGTAAACAAGAAGTTGAATACTTAAGCGATGCAGTAGCACCAGCAGATCCAACAAGAGAAGGATATACATTCAAAGGTTGGGATAAAGCATTTGATTCAATCACAAGTGACTTAGAAGTTGTTGCTCAATATGAAATCAATAAATACACAGTAGTATTTAAAGATCATG
>JAZSNL010000026.1:0-2149 GCA_045536365.1 Bacilli bacterium
TGAAACAAAGAGATGTTAAACATCGGCAGATGATATTGTTGTGATAAGATAACCGCCCTCAAGATTATTTTGGAATTTTGAGTGTGGTTTGGTATAAGAAATCAGGGTTAGTTTAATTTCCTATCATAATGAAAACGCATAGAATGTATCGTAATGATTTCGCCATTCACAGCATATATTATTCTGTGTTCTTTGTTAATTCTTCGGCTCCAATAACCTGCTAAATCATATTTTAAGGCTTCTGGTTTTCCTATACCTACGTATGGATTTTTTTTGATAGAAGATAATAATGATTCGATTTTTTTAAGAATCCTCAAATCATTTTTTGCCCAAAACTTGAGGTCCTCGATAGCGGTTTCTTTAAATTTAAGTTCAAATATTAATTCCATATTCACTAAGGTCAACCTTCTTGGAAGGTTCTTTTTCTGTCTTGCGTATTCTCTCTACGAAATCAGGATCGTATGGACTTTCATCATTCTTTTCTTTGAAAATACCAGACATCAATAAGGTTTCTATAATTTTTTTTGCGATTTCGCTTTTACTATCATATTCAAAAGTTATTTTTGCCATAATTCAATATAATTTAGTTCTTTGCAAATATACAAATAATAATTGGCAATGTGTTTTGTAGAATTCTTTTTAACATAATAATTTTGATATTTGGTTAAACGTAATTTTATCACTCACAAAAATACTACAGAAAACAATATCCCACAAGAGAAAAATTCATAAAAATTATTAACATAATAAACAGAAGATGTAGTCACACGAATCTCCTGTAGATACATACAGACGTATGTCTTATTAAAAATTATGAATTATGAATTAAAAAAGAGCCGCCATCTTTAAATAGCAGCTCCCCTAAATTTTCAACTTTCAATTTTCAACTTTCAATTTTCAACTTTCAATTTTATTTGTCGAGTCCGTCGAACCATGCGTCTAATGATTTGTCGTCATCCTCGAAGTCTTCGTGTTTAGGTTCGTCGAAATAACCTTCAGGATATTCGCCTGTCTCGATGAAATTCAAGGTGTCTCTCAAAGCGTTGCTGAATTTCTCGAAATCTTCTTTATAGAGGAAAAGTTTGTGTTTTTCATAGAAGAAACGATTTTGCTCATTGCTGAAACGACGTTTGCTCTCTGTGATTGTCATGTACTTCTCGTCACCTTTTGTCGTCTTTACATCAAAGAAATATGTGCGCTTTCCTGCACGTACCGCCTTCGAAAACAATTCTTCATGATTGTTCATCTTCTCATTTTCCATAACTGTCAAAAAAATTTATGTTCTACGTATGAATTTTGATTTCGCAAAAATAAATAAAAATATTATAGTCTGAACTTTTTTTGAAAATTTTTCTTGACTTTTACTTTCTCATATCGTATATTCGCAAACAGTTTAGACCAACATCCAAAGCCAAGCGGAAGGAGGCTTGCAACAGTGGAAGTTAGAAATGTACGAGAGCCACTGAAAACATAGAGTAGTACGAACTATGAATCCTGAACAAATTGTAATGATGAAACGCTTTATTTACATATTGCTTCTTTGCCTATTGATATCATGTGAAAGTAAAGTTCCAATCATCAGTAGCGAAAATTTTAAAACTAATAGCATTGTATTTCCGTTAACGACTTATGAAATGCTTTGTGATGAAATGTATAAAGATAATATAGTTTTTGTAAGTAGGAATGATAAAAGATTACTATTGCGTTACAATATTGAAGACAATAGTATAGATACACTTGTAAAGGATGTTTATATTGCAGACATAGAGGTTTTGAACGACTCGGTTATATTTTACACAAATTATTTGTTTGGCAATTATCAAGTCAAAAGTACTGATAACAAACTGTATGACTATTTTGCAGATGTTTATCATACGGTCTCTCATCCATATTGGAATCAGGATTATAAATGTATCCCCGCATCTCCAGTATATGAGTTGACAATGATCGATAATAATTCCGGAATAGTCTCATGTTTAAAATACCATATTTTTGCAGAAGATTATTCAGTGGTATTAGAGAATGATATACCGGTGTATCTCCGCTTTGAGATTGCTGCAGATTCAAGTATAAAACCAGTGTCGTTTTTTGGAGAATATCCCAAAAATCATCCTGAAGATAATTATTATGAAGGCGGTATGCTTCATTA
>JAZSNL010000009.1:0-2808 GCA_045536365.1 Bacilli bacterium
TTTAATTGTAAAGAAATAATGAGTGAAATTTATTCAAAAAATATTTTTAGGAAATTTTAGTATTGTTCTATTTATTGAACAAAAAAGTATTATATTTGTAAAATATTAAAGACAATATATATGAATAAAGAAATTCTTAAATCAGTATTGGCTGATTATCGCATGGAAATACCGAAGCATATTCTTGTCCCACGTCATTTTATTTTTGAAGATTTTGGTAATTATGTGTTGGTTGGAATGCGTAGAGCGGGTAAGTCTTATTTGTTATATCAGAGAATACAGGAATTGTTAAGTTCAGGAATTGGTTGGGATGAAATGCTTTATCTCAATTTTGAAGATGAACGTCTGGGAGAGATGAAAGCGGAAGATCTTAATTTGTTGTTGGAAGTTCATCTTGAGACATATGGTAAACGTCCGATTTTATTTCTTGATGAGATACAGAATGTTTTAGGTTGGGAAAAATTTGCCCGTCGCTTGGCAGATTCTAAATATAGAGTCTATATTACTGGTAGTAATGCAAAAATGCTGAGTAATGAAATTAGAACTACATTGGGTGGTCGTTATATTGAAGTAAATGTCTATCCGTATGATTTTAAGGAATTTCTTTTCGCAAAAGGTTTTTGTCTTGATGATAAGATGTTATATTCAACGGAATATAGATCTGAAATTTTGAAATATTTTGATGATTATTTCAATTATGGAGGTCTTCCTGAAAGTAATTCATTATCGTCTAAACGAGATTATATTTTAAGTGTTTATCAAAAGATTTATTTAGGTGACATTGCGACACGTTATGTTGTAGAGAATAATTTTGCGCTTAAAGTCATGTTTAAAAAAATTGCAGAGAGTGTGAAACAACCAATGTCATATTCAAGATTGACCAATATCGTTACATCAACAGGCGTTAAGGTATCAAAAAATACTGTTATTAACTATATAGAATATGCGAAAAATGCGTGGCTGATAAGTCCAGTAACAAATATTGTAGGTAAATTGGTTGAGAAAGAGACTAATCCAAAATATTATTTTAATGATAATGGTATTTTGAATTTATTCCTAATTGATTCCAAAACGTCTCTTATAGAGAATCTTGTTGCAATAAGTCTGTTGCGCAAATATGGAAGAGAAGATGCTGTGTATTTTTATAATTCAAATATTGAAGTTGACTTCTACATTCCAGACGATGAGTTGGCGATACAAGTGAGTTATTCTTTAGATGATATTGAAACATTCAACAGGGAAACCATTGCATTGGTAAAATTATCATCGATTTTATCTTGTAGGAAGTTAATGATAATAACGAGAGATGAAGAACGTGTTGTTGAAATTAAAGGAAAAATAATAGAAATAATTCCAATCTGGAAGTGGCTGTTATGAGATGTTTAAACTTTGGCTATTGGCTGTTAGATGAATGATTTTTCATATAGTGATATTTTATAGAAGTTGCCTATTATTTTTCATACGGATTAACTCTTCTCGGAATGCGTAGAGCGGAATACATTCTAACCATTCTTGAGATATATGAGGTTTCATGGAAAGTCTGATAGCTCGTAAATCAGGGTTTTTCTGTATGAATGTTTTTAATGATTTTGATTGTAGATTCTCTTCTGCTTTTACTTCTATAGGATAAACGCGATTGCCAATCTGTACGATAAAATCTAATTCTATTCGTGATGATTCTACGCTATGAGTGTATAATGGTATTTGAGTGTCGGACATTTGAATGCATACGAATAATTCTGTAAATGCACCTTTATATTCGGAAAAGATTTTGTTTCCTATTAACACTGCTTCAGCTGGAGCTTCAACCATTGCACCCATAAGTCCAACGTCGAGGATGAAAAGTTTGAACGCATTCAGATCTTCATAAAACTTTAATGGTATCTTGACATCATTGACTCTGTTAATTTTATAAATTAATCCAGCGTCAATAAGCCATTGTATTGCAATTTCAAATGATGATGCGCGCGCTCCTTTCTTTATTGCTCCATAAATGAATTTCTTATTTTCTTTTGCAAGTTGTGAAGGTATGCTGTTCCAGACCATTCTTATTCGTGGAACTTCATTGTAAGGTGCGTGTTTGGAAAAATCCTGTTCATAATCAGATAAGATCTGACGTTGTATTTCTCTGACTTTATTAATGTTTTTGTTTTCAGAATAAGATAAAACAGCAGCAGGCATTCCACCTACATAATAATATTGTCGCAATAAATCTATATATTCTCCACTTAAACTACTTATCGTTTGCCAATTGCCATTCTGCAATTCTTCAGCCATTTTGTCTTTTCCCATTGCCATTAAAAATTCCAAGAAAATCATTGGATATAATCTTAGTTCGTCGACTTTTCCAACGGGAAATGATTTTTGTTCATGCATTGATATTCCTAACAATGATCCTGCTACAGCTATGTGTATTTCAGGTTTTTCTTCGCAGAAATATTTTAATGCGGTTAATGCAGAGGGACAATCCTGGATTTCATCTAAGACTATCAACGTGTCGTTTGGTGTAATTTCTATTCCAGATAAAACAGAAAGATTCCGCAATATTTGTTCGGTGTTGTCAGCTTCTTCGAATATTTTCCTTACATTTTTGTCGCGGTCGAGGCTGAATAATATGTGCTTCTTGTATTCTGATTTGGCGAATTCATTGAGAAGCCATGTTTTTCCAACTTGACGAGCACCATTAAGAATGAGAGGCTTTCTATCCTTTTTTTGCTTCCATTCAATTAATGAATTATATAATAATCTTTTCATATTTACATTTTTTCGTACGACTTTTTGTTATAATGATACATTTTTATGTACGAT
>JAZSNL010000004.1:0-11533 GCA_045536365.1 Bacilli bacterium
GGACAAATTTGTCTTAAAGTAAAAACTAAAAATAATCTATCAAAAGGGTGTACAACAAAAGAAAAACACGACATAATATATGCGTGTTTTGAGTCGAATTATTTTTGTATGATTTTGTCTGGATGGGCTTGTGCATCTACATATAGTATTTTTGAAATAATGAAAAAATACAAATTTTAATTAATAAATTTTCAAAATTGTATTATTTCAAAATAAAATTGTATTTTTTTGATTTTAAAATGTATTATTTCAAAATTGAATTTGTATTAAAATTTTAGAATTTGTATTTTTTTATAGGAGGAATTAATATGAAATATGAAGTAGGAATGAAAGTTTTTATTATTCACATTGTTGATGATATACAGGATTATTATGGTAGGGTTGGAGTTATAACTCATATAGATGATATTGGACAACTTCATGGTACCTGGGGAGGATTAGCTCTTATTCCTTCTATAGATGATTTTATTATTTTAGAGGATGAAGATGTACAACAGTAATACTAGATCTAAAACAATTAAGAAGAAGTTAAGCAAATGTAAGAATATTTTTTATGCACACTCTAATCTACAGTTTGAGTATGGAAATAATTTAGATTTAAATGATGATATTGTTGAAATTAAGTGTAATGTAAAACTAATAGGTTGTGAGTTAGGTGATAGTTATACTAGTGATTTTGTGTGTATTAAAAGAAGTGGTGAAACAATGGTTAGAGAATGTGTTGAGAAATCAAAATTAACAAAACCTTTAACATGTAAAATGTTAGATTCTAGTAGAAATTATTGGTTATCTAAAGGCGTTGATGATTGGGGGATTGTTCTAAATGACAGTTAATAGTGTTATTACAAATGGTAAAGAAATATTTAGAATATTACAAATAGATAATGATCAATATTTTGTAATGGATTGTTATAAATATAATAAACCTAAATGGATAGATAAAGAAATTGTAAAAGATTTTTATATAATTAGTAATGAAGAATTATTAAGTAAACTAAATATAAAGTTGAAAAAGTTTAATGAATTAACAAATAAAGAGAAAAATGAAGTTCAAAAAAGATATGGAACTATTAGTTCCATATTACCAGTTATTAGTGATGATATTCAAAGAAGAAAAACAATTGAACTATGTTCAAAAAATTTTAAATTAAGTAAAGATACCATTAGACATAGGTTATATGAATATTTAATATTTGATGATATTTGTGTATTTGTATCTAAGAATAATGATCATTGTAAGGAATTAACTATTGATGAAAAGAACTTTAGATGGGCGTTAAATAAGTATTATTATAATAGTATAAAGTTAAGTTTAATGGAAACTTATAAAAGAATGTTGAAAGATAAATATTGTGATAGTAATGGTAAATTAGTATCAAATATACCTTCATTTAGAAAATTTAATTATTACTTTTATAAAACAAATACTAAAGAAAAAGAAATCATTTCCAGATGTGGTAAGGGTGAATTTATGAGAAATCATAGAACATTATTAGGTAGTGGTGTAAGTGATTCTTGTAATACTATTGGATATGGAATGTTTGATTCTACTATTTGTGATATATTTTTAGTTAATGATAGAGGTGAACTTTTAGGAAGACCAATACTTACAGCTTGTGTTGATGGATATAGTAGAATGTGTTTAGGATATAGTTTAGGATTAGAAGGTGGTGTTGAATCACTTAAGAAATTATTAATAAATATGAATACTAATAAAGTAAGTCATTGTGAAAAGTTTGGTATAGGAATAGATATTAAAGATTGGAATTGTATTGGATTACCTCATAAATTTATCACAGATAAAGGAAGAGAATATGTGTCTGAATCATTTTCTCAAATAACAGATTTAGGTATTGAAATTATTAATCTGCCACCATATAGACCAGAACTAAAAGGGTGTATTGAAAAGTTTTTTGATTTAGTACAAAGTTCATTTAAAAAACAATTAGCTACTAAAGGTGTTATATTTGAGGATTATCAGGAACGTGGTGGAGTTGATTATAGGAAGAAAGCTTGCCTTACATTAGATGAGTTTGAGAAAATAGTTTTATATTGTATTATTAATTACAATACTAAAAGAATAGTTAATTTACCATTAGAATTGGTTGGAGTTGTAGAACCTTTTAGTAATGAAATTTGGAATAATGAATTATATAAATATCATAACAATATGATTAAAACCTCAAATGAAATAATTAGATTAACATTATTACCTAGAGTTAAAGGTGTCTTTAAAAGAGATGGTTTATATGTAAATAAATTTAGATATAAGAGTAGTGATTTTAAAGATAGATATTTAGCTAATGAAGAATGTATAGTAAGTTATGATCCTAATAATATTGGGAAAGTATGGTTATATGAAAATGGTAATTATTATGAGTTTGAAATAATAGAAAAGTTTTTAATAGATAAATCTATTGATGAAGCTAATGAAGTAATTTCAAAGAAAAAAGAAGTTGAAAAAAATTCAGAGTTAAAAGTTATTCAGGGTTCAATAGATTTATATAATGAAATAGAACTAATTACTAATAATGTAAAGAATATAAAAGTTGATGTTAAAAATGTAAGAAAAAATAGAAGTAAAGAAATAAGGAGAAAGTAAATTGAATGATTTAATATTACAATTAAATGACCTATATTCAGATAAAGAACTATTTAATAAATTATTAATTTTACCTGAATATAATCATAATGTAAAAAGTAAAAAAGAAAGATTACTCTCTCTATTAGATGTGTATAAAATATTTATACCTACTAAAAGTACTGTTGAAGTTTATAATCAACTATATTTATCACTATTAAGTTCATTAGAAAAAAAAGAAACTTTAGATGAAGTTAAACTAATTAATGATAATTTTAGATCTATGAAGGGTTATAAAAGATATGGTGTTATTGGTGGTTTAGAATCTTTTAAAATTACAGGTACTGCTGGACTTGGTAAAACTTCAACAGTTCAAAGATGTATTGATTTAATATCAGAAGATAAGATTATTATTACTAAAAATGGAAGAGAGATAATACCAATATTATTTGTTGAGTGTGTAGCAGATGGGAGTTTTAAAGGATTATTATTTTCTATTCTGCAGGCAATAGACAATAAATTGGGAACTAATCATTTTACAATGAATAAGAAACCTACTATCACTATTGATATATTATTAAATGTTGTTAGTAATTTATTAATTAAACATGTAGCTGTCTTAATAATTGATGAAATGGAAAGGGTAGCTAATGATAGTAGGAAAGGAGAAACTTTAATTAACTATCTAACACAATTGGTAAATCAATCTAATATAAGTATCTGTTTTGTAGGTAATGAATCATCAAATAAGTTCTTTGAAAGTAAAGAATACTTAGGTAGAAGAACTATTGGATATTCTATAAAGAAGTTTGATTATGATGAAGAATACTATAAATTTTTAAATGTGTTATTTAACTATCAATATATAGATAATAAGATTGAATTAAATGGTGAAGTTGCTAGAGAATTATTTAGATTTTCAAATGGAATACCATCTATGATTATTGGGTTATTTGTTGAAGTACAAAAGAAAATGATACTTAGTGATATTAAGAAGTTTTCAATTGATCTATTTGAAGAAGTTTATAAGAGGTGTTTTTCAAATATGATGAATTTTATAGATGATAAAAAGGTTATAATAAATCAAAATGTTGAAAATGAGTCCACATCACACTTTAATTCATGCCCTATAAAAATGCCTAATTTGTTTCAGAAAATGCGATGTGGGTCAAATATGGAGCCCAATGATTTGATTAAAGAGCTATCTAAGTATATTAAGGTAGAATTTGTAGAATTATGAAAATATTAATAAAAGATATTTTACCTAATGAGAGTTTTTATTCTTATTTGAGTAGGTTATATGTTCATAGTGGTATAGTAAATCATATTGAATTTAGAAAAATGGTATTTAAAAGAAGTAATGAATATTTAGATTATAATTTTGTTAATGTCCTAAGTGATGAGTTTATGAAAGAAATAAATGAAAAAATAGGTTTTGAAAATATAATGTTGAACCATACTTTATTTAAGTATTATGTGAGATTTTTACCTAAAGATAAGAAGTTATTAGCTTGGTGTAAAGCTTTAGAGAATTGTAATTGTTTAGATGATTATTTAAATTTACCTAAATATAGAGGTAATAATAATTTAAGATATTGTAGTGAATGTGTTAAAGAAGATAGATTAAAATTTGGTGAATCATATTTTCATATAGAACATAATATTCAAAATATTAATTATTGTTCAAAACATTGTTGTAAATTAAAAAATACTAATATTGAAATAACTAAAAGTAAAGAAAGAAATTTGATTCCATTAGAGTTAGTTGTGGAGGATCTTAATACTGAATATATTGATAAAGATGATATAAATATAAAAGTAGTTAAGTATAATGTTAAAAGTTTATTAGATGATATTGATATTAATAGTGATGATAATATTGGTGATGATTTGTCCAGGTGTTTAGACAAGAAGTATTATAAAGATAAGTATAGAAGAAATTGTGAAAAGATATTAGAAGATCTAAAAGTGTTTTATAAAGATTTAGATTATAATGATTTGAGCAAAGATAGAATTAGCTGGATTTATAGAAATATATTTATTAATACTTATGATATAAATTTATTAATTATTTTTAATAATAAATTATTATAATTATTATATTAGTTATAATAGGTAAAAAGCATAATGGGCAAATAAAAAAGACTCTTAGTCATCAACTAAAAGTCTTTTCTAAAAGGTGAAATTGCTCAATGTTATATCTAAAAAATAAGAAGCTAAAAAACTTATTTAATCAAAGAGCTTATATTGAAACTATATATCTAGCGAGATTTAGAATCCAGTTTCATCAAAGAAATCATAGATAAAGTAGTCATCTGCGTCAACACATTTTTGACCAATAAAGATGAAATAATCTTTATCATTTTTAGCTATATAGTAGATATTACCATCATTAGTTAAATTATCCACTACACCAACAATTTTAAGTGAAGCAGCACTTCTTGGTTCATCTGCTTTATGTATTTTTTTAGTTTTAGTTTCATTTAAAATTCTACTTGTACTATTCATAATTATCCTCACTTTCTATACAAAGTTCATTATAATAATTTTCAAAGTCTCTTACCATTTGTGATGATGGATAAGTATTTGATTTAACTTTATTAATTAGATCTATTAGGAAATCTATTTCAGATTCATTTAAGTATTTAGCAGTTGTCATTGCTAATAAGAAGTTATGAGCTGGTTCTATTTCTACAAAAGATAAGTTTTCTTTAAATTTGAAATCATTAATTTCATCAGTAAATTTGCCAATAGTTGATACTCATTTTTTTTCATTTTCTTCAGTAAATAAACTACTATACTGCAAGTTACAAAGTAAAGTTAATAATAATAATTGCTTTACTTGTGGAATATTTAAATCCAACATAGCTTCTTTTAGTCTGTCTGTGTTTTTCATAAATTGTTTGTAATTCATTGATTTATCTCGCTTTCTAAAGTATTTGAATGGATGTGTGTAATCTTAGCTTTTTGAAACCATTCATTTAATTTAGCTAATAAATAATTTGATAAATATATAATTAGGAGGATGATTAAAATGTTAAATAAAGAAAAAAGTCTTATTACAGAAGAGGAAAGAGAAATAAGACTAAATGATAGTGAATTTAGATTAAATACAATACATAAAATGAGATGGTGTTTACTACAAATGGCTCATGATGTAAATGAGGATCATCCTAAAGGTTATGATGATGATTTTTATATAGAAGCTAATGAGATTCTAAATGAAGTTGAAAGAAAAGTTTGGGAATATGTTAATGGAATAAGTGATAAATATTAGAAAGTCAAAAAAACTATGAAAATAATATTCAGCTCCCATACTGCTCACCATTTTCTGAAATCTGTAAGTCTTCTAGTAAGGCTTATTTTTTTTGCATTTTACAGGGTATTTTAGTCCAAAAAGGCTAGAATATCCTATTTTTTTATATATTTATGAAACATTTAGATTTAAACATCTAAGGAGACTGACCACGGACTAGAACCATTAACTTACGGGTGTTGAACCTTAAGTTCTGATGGGACTCGAACCAATAAGAGATAATGGTGGAAGATTTTATAAGAATATGATAAAATAATTAAAAAAGTATGTCACCTTTTTATAGTTCAATTGTATTATAGGTGAAAGGGATTATAATTATGAAAATATCAGAGAAACAATTTGACTATGCATATAAAGAGTATGCAAAAGAACTATTATATATAGCATATGGTTACACAAAAAATAAAGAAGATTCAATTGACATAATGCAGAATGCTTATGTTGCTCTTTTAGAGTCAAATAAAAAGTTTGAATCAAATGACCATATAAAGTATTTCCTAATTAGAGTTACTATTAATGAGTCAATAAATTTTGTAAAGGCATATTCTCATAAAAAAGTGATAAATAATAATGATTATGTAATTAATTTCCCTGAAACTAAGAAAGAAGAATTGCCTTATGATTTATCTGAAATTGTTAGTACTTTACCGGAAAAGTATAAAACAATTATAATTCTTCATTATTATGATGATATGAAGATAAAAGATATTTCAAGTGTACTAAAAATTTCTGAACCTGCAGTAAAGAAACGATTAGAACGAGCAAGAAATCTTATTAAAGAAATTATAGAAAGGAATTATAAAAATGATTGACAAAGAGTTATCTGAATTAAAGAAAGACTTACCTGAGTATAATATTGATAATTATAAAAGTGGAATATATACAAAATATAATAATAAAAAAAATACTAGAAAGATTTATTTTCCAAAAATAGCATTTGTTTCAATAGTTTTAATAATGTTTATTTCAATTATTGGTTTAAGTACTTATGCAATTAAAGTTGAAGCACAAGAATATCAAAATGCCGTAGACTTTTTTGAGGCAAATGAGTTATCACTTGATGGCCTTACAAGATATGAGATTAAAGAAATTTATAAAGATATTACGACTAATAAGTTTGAGTATAAAAAAACAGGTGAAGTTATTGTTGAAAGTATTAAAAGTAAAGTGCCTGGTTATAGTATAAAAATAGATAATGCTTCTTCAAGTGAATTGATTAGCGTTTGGGAACTTTGGAATGAAACAAGAAAAAATAAAACTGTTGAATTTAAATCAATAAGTTATGATTATACAAGTAAAAGTAAAAATGAAGATGGTACTTATACATATGTTTTTAGAAAATATAATGAAGAGGTTGAAGAATGGAGTATTGACATTAACCATCCTATTGATGGATTTAAAGAATTTAGTGATTCTATATTGGTATTTGGGGGATATAATTATAATTCACTAAGAGAGTATAGTCCAAAAGTATTCATAACAAAATTAAATAAAAATGGAGATATTATATGGCAAAAAGATTTTGCTGATTCTTATAGATTATATGACATGTTTTTTAATGATGAAAATTATACAATATTTTTGAATCAAAGTTCCAATAAAAAGAATTTCAAGATAATAAAATTGGATTGCATAGGAAATATAGTGAGTGAGAATGTTTATTATAATGAATTTGATATAGATAATACAAGGATTATAAACTTAAAAAATTATTATTTAGCATACGTTAAAAATTATTATGAAAAGCATACTTTTATAAAAATTAATTATGATGGATCAGTTGAAAATTCATTTAATTATACAGACGAAAAATATTTTTACCGTTTTACTGATATGATTGAAGTAAATGGGAAATTGTATTTATCTGGTTATTCTTATCCTGTTTCAGATTATAAGTATCATTCAAATAGAGATGAATTATATAACATTAAAGAAACTGTTAGTAAAATGGAATATGAGAAAGTCACTCCTGATTATATTTTAGAATTGTTTAAAGAAAATTATAAAGCCATATTGTTTGAATGTAATAATGAAGATGGAGAATTAAAATTGTTTTATATTGTAGATTCTTCATTAGGGTGGAAATTTACAATTGAAGATGGAAATTTAATCTGGGAAGTAGAAACATTTAATAATATGTTTTTTTCTCCATATACTAGTTCATTTACATTTCGTGGTTCTACAAAAGTATATCAGTATTTAATTGATACAAATGGAAATCTTGTAGAAATAAATGACACAGGAGAATTAAGGGAGTTTAGAAGATAAATTAGAATCATAAATGTTATCATATAAAATTTTTTGTCACCTTTTACTGTTCTAAATTGTTTTATATATGAAATGATAAAAGTTCTCTTAAAAAGAAATAGTACTCTAGTGCAGATTTTAAAATTATATGTTATAATATAAATATATAAAATAGTTTCAAAAAAAATTGACTTTTATTTGTTATATTAATAGGAGGTAAATTAATATGAAGAAAATATTAGTTAGTATATTTTTATTAGTATTTGGATTATGTTTGGTTGGGTGTGATAATAATAGTAGAATTAATATTCCTAAATCACAGAGTATTCAAATTACAAAATATGAAAATGGTCAGGAAAAACAAACTATAATAGTAAAGGATATTGAAATTATAGAGAAAATTGTTGATAATTTTAATTCTCTAAAATTAGAGGAAATGGATTATATTAAACCTCATGTAACAATGTATACTTTTATTTTTTATGATAGTACAAATGAAAAAGCATGGAATAAATTAAAAAAAGTTGATATAGAAACAACTCATTGTTTAACAATTGATGATGGTAATACTCTATATGGTATAAAAAATGGGAATATAGACTTTGAATTTGTTGATTCTTTATTTTCAGCAAAGTCTAATAAGAATAAGGAGTAGAAGAGAAGTAATTTATTATATTCAAGTCAGTTAACCAATAAAAAGTTAGCTGGCTTTTTAAATAGTAGAAATAAATGAGGGAATGAGTTTATAGAAATTAAATATACTATTAAATTTGAGATTAAGTTTTTTTTATCAAAACTATGTACAAATAAATCATTTTACGACATAATGATAATATCAAATTCATGTTTAGGTGGATTTAATATTAGGAGGTTATAAAATGATATATGGATATTGTAGAGTGAGTACAACTCATCAAAGAATTACTAGACAAGTTAACAATATTTTAAATATTGAACCTAAAGCAACTATTATTAAAGAGTTCTTTACTGGTACAACGCAAAGTAGACCACAATGGGAAAAGTTATTAAAACAACTTAGAAGTGGTGATACTATAATATTTGATAGTGTTTCTAGAATGAGTAGAAATAGTGATGAAGGATTTAAAGATTATAAATACTTATATGAATTAGGTGTTGAATTAATTTTTATAAATGAACCATTAATTAATACTAAGGTATTAGAAAATAGTAAAACTAATATTTTAAATATATCTGTTGAAACTGGAAATAAAGCTGTTGATGAATATTTTAAAGGTAATATTACTTTAATTAATAATTTACTAATGGCACTGGCAGAAGAACAGATAAAAACTGCTTTTGAACAAAGTGAGAAAGAAGTTAATGATCTTCATATTAGAATTAGTCAAGGTATGAGAGAAAGTAAAAGAAATGGTGTTCAAATTGGACATAGTGTTGGTACTAAATTAATTACTAAAAAATCTATTAAATGTAAAGAAATAATAAAAAAACATTCTAAAGATTTTGAAGGAACTTTAGAGGATCCTGATGTAATTATACTATGTGGAAATATAGCTAAAAATAGTTATTATAAATATAAAAGAGAATTAAAAAAAGTACTTGCCTAAAGTACTTTTTTATTATTAAATAAAATAAATGATTTTATTTAATAAATTTGGTATAATAAGGTAAAGATGATGTTATATAAGGTGAACAATATGAAATTAGAAGAAATATATAAAAGAATTAAATATAAACCTAAAGTTGAAGAAGTAGAAGATGATAGTGAATTCTTTTATGGTGATGTTGAAAAAGATTGGGAGTGGAAACCTAAAAGATATGAAGGTGATTGTGAAACACCTAACTTTGAAATAAAGATTCCTAATAGTAGAAATGGATTATATACAACTAAAGATCAATTAAGTAAAATTCTTACATTTATAGATACTATTAAAAAGAAGAGACTTAAGAATGGTATAACTATAATTCCAATAGCTACTACTTCAAAAAGAAATGTTTATATTTGGGGTGGTAAACAAAATGTAAGTAATGCCATAGAATATATGAAAAAAATTGGATTATTAGTTGAGTATGATTCTGATTATAAATATTGGGGTTATAAGGATGAAGATAATTATCCTAAGACATATCTATATTTTGTGGAAAATGAAAAGAAATTAATTAAATATTGTGAAGATAATAACATAACTAAATATATTCCTAAACATCAAAAAGACATTAAAATTAAAAAAGTAAAATTAGATATTATTGAGAAGAATAAAACTTTTAATGAAGAAGATGTAATATTTAAATCTAAAATGGAACTTCACAAACCTGCTGGTGTATCAAAGACAGATTTTGAAAAGTATATATTATATTGTTTATATAAAAATCATCCATATTTAGGATTAGTTCAAAATAAAGTTGATGAGATGAATGAAAAATATTATAAAAACTATCCTGACTTTCAAATTAGATTTATTCCAAATATTCATTGGAATGAAGATGAAAATATAATAGTAGGAATAGGAATAAGAGGAACTAATTCATTTTGTAATAAGAAGAGAAGAAAAAGATACTGGATAAAAAAAGAGTATGGTTTTGTTTTAGAAAAAGATATAAAGAGTTCAGTACCTAGATTAACTTTATCTATTAATAAAGGTGATTGGGTGGATGAAGATGTTGATATTTATGAATTAATTAATAGTGAATTTGAACCAGGTAAGAAGTTTACAAATGAAAGAAGAAAAGCTATTAAAGAATTACATATGAGTATGTACTTTGATGATAGTAGTGATAAGAAAACTAGTGGTAATGTTTTATATAGAATGAAAAATAAAGATGGTGTAGTTAAAGAAGAACTGGATGAAGTGATAACTAAGTTGAGAAAAGCTGTTCTTAAAGCTGAGGGTGGAAAGACTTATGGTAGTGAAATATTTTATGTTGAGTCATGTGTTTATTTAATGACTTTATATGATTTATTATCAGCTGGTATAATGACTTGGTTTGTGTATGATTGTTTTTATTCAATTGATTTTGAAGATAAAGAGTTTTTTGAGAATATGATTTTAAATCAAGTTAAGTATAATTTTAATGATTTTATGAAATATTCTAAGAGTTATTTAGAGAGAATTTAATATATAAATATATGGTATATTAGGTAAAAAGCATTATAGGCAAAAAAAATATTAATAAAAAAAATTAATATAAATTATTATTATTATTATTAAATGTTATTTATTTATATATACCTATAATAGGTAAAAAACATAATAGATAACTTTTTAGATATGAAATCATACAAATAAAATTCGACAAAATTATACAAAATATTTTCGACAATTTTATTACATATGACAACAGGTAATAATAACATATAAAATAACAAAAACAAAAGCTTAACATTACTACATGTTAAGCTCTTTTTTTAT
>JAZSNL010000033.1:0-52048 GCA_045536365.1 Bacilli bacterium
GGACAAATTTGTCTTAAAGTAAAAACTAAAAATAATCTATCAAAAGGGTGTACAACAAAAGAAAAACACGACATAATATATGCGTGTTTTGAGTCGAATTATTTTTGTATGATTTTGTCTGGATGGGCTTGTGCATCTACAACAAAAAACAAAAGCTTAACAATATTATGAAGAACATTCATATTTGTTAAGCTTTTTTTAAATCTTATATTTTGATATATTCTCTATTATCTTAATACTTAATAAATAATATCTAAATCAATGTAAAAGAATTTGTTAAAATGAGTTATTTTTTATTATATAAATCTTTATATATTTTTTAAGTTCTTGTTTTTTATAGAAATATATGGTATAATTTATCAAAAAAACACACATCATTGTCTAAAAGAAGGTGTTAGGTATGATAAAATACAACAAACTGTTAATGTATATGTCATTTGCTGTATATATAATATTATTAATTTGGGTGGTAATATTTAAATGGACAAATTATATATCGGTAGAAGAATCCATAATAACGTTTAGAAAATTAAACTTGGTTGAAAGGTTTTATGCTTGTAAACAAAGTTTTTTTGGGTTTAATTTTCTTGATATTATGTTAAATGTTATATTGTTTATATCTTTGGGTTTATTTTTTATGTTAATGTTTCGAAGAAAATATTTGGTTATATTAATGGGGGGGATTTTTAGTTTTATCTTTGAAATTTCTCAATTTTTAACGTGTATAGGTATGTTTAACATATTTGATATTATCGCAAATACAACAGGTTGTATTCTTGGGTATGTGTTGTTTTTGTTTTTGGAAAAAATAATTAATAAACGATTTGTTAATATAGTAAATATTGCTGTTATAATTGTTGGTGTACCGCTTTGTATTTATGCAATTGTTATGACAATAATAAATTTTCACTATTATTTATAAATCTTACTTGCTTAGTTCTCAATATGATTTTTGTAGAGTTTCTACTTATCATATTTCGTTAACAAATTAGTTTAGATCTTGTTTGTGTCGATAGAAATTATATATAGTCGATTGTAAAAATTATCTAATGTAAATGTAATAATAAAATAATAATATAAGAGCTTAACAAATATGATTTTGTTCATAATGTTAAGCTTTTTTATTTATTAATAAAAGCATTTTATATCAAAAAAAATAAAAAAACTTATGATATAATTATGTTGGTGATGTTATGAATATATATAATATATTAGAAAAGACAATTGAATTAATTGAAAATAATTTATGTAATCATGATTTAAATATTTTATTTTTATCAAAAAGATTATTTATAAGCCCATATTATTTACAACGAATATTTTATTCATTAATAGGAAAAACTATAGGATCATATATAAGGGAAAGAAGATTAACAGAAGCAGGAACAGATATAAAAAATGGTGAAAAAGTTATAGATGTTGCAGTAAAGTATGGTTATGAATCACAGGAATCATTCACAAGAGCATTTAAAAAGTTTCATGGTGTAAATCCTGGTATAGCAAAAAAAGGAATTATATTATCTTGTACACCAAAAATAAATATAAAAAATATAATAAAGGGAGAAATGAATATGGATATTAAAATTGAAAAAGAGAAGGCGTTTAATATTATTTGTATTATCAAAAAATTTAATGAAGAAACATCTTTTGAAGAAGTACCTGAATTTTGGAATACATATTATAGTAGTGGATATCAAAATGTTGTACCTCCGATGTTAGGTATTTGTATTAATAATGATAAAGGGATAAATTTTGAATATGGAATAGGTAGTTTAAAAGAATATTGTAGAGAAATACCAGAAGGTTTTAAGGAAATTAATATTGCAGAACATTTATGGGGTAAATTTTATACTAAAGGTAAAATGCCAAAAGCTATTCAAGATTTATGGAAAGAAGTTATTGAGTGGGTTCAAAATAGTGAATATGAACTAGCAGATAACTATGATTTTGAATGTTATTCTGAGGGGGATACTGATAGCGATGATTATGTAAGTGGTATTTGGGTACCATTAGTATTAAAGTAAAAATATAGTTAAGACCGCTTAAAAGCGGTCTTTTTAAAAAATAAAATTAATAAAACTGATATTTTATAATAATATTATATTATAGATAGTGTTATTTGACAATAATGCCTAAATTTGATAAAATAATGATAATTTATTGTAATTGGAGAAGAATTTATGAAACTAAGTAAGAAAAATTTAGTTATTATTAGTTTTATGTTGTTTTCATTATTTTTTGGGGCAGGTAACTTAATATTCCCACCTTTATTAGGACAACAATCAGGTAGTAATACTTTCTTAAGTGTTATTGGATTTTTAATTACTGCAGTAATTTTACCTGTTCTGGGAGTAATTGTTGTTGGGAAATTTGGTGGGTTAACTGAACTTGCAAGAAGAGTTGATAAAGGTTTTGCTATAGTATTCACACTTTTAATTTATATATCAATTGGACCAGGACTTGGTATACCAAGAGCAGGTTCTGTGCCTTTTGAAATGGCTATTTCTCCTTATTTAAATGAAAATTCTAATTTAACTATATGGATGATTGTTTATACAACGATTTTCTTTTTAATAGTGCTATGGTTATGTTTAAATCCAGGAAAGTTGGTTAAAAGAATAGGAACAATTTTGACTCCGAGTTTATTGATTTTAATTGTTGTGCTTTTTATAAGTTTTTTATTTAATTTTGATAAATCAGTAGATGAACCTTTGAAATTATATCAAAATGCACCTTTTTTACAAGGTTTTATTGATGGTTATCAAACTATGGATACAATAGCAGCGCTCAATTTTGGTTTAGTGATTTCTATAACTTTAAGTAATTTAGGGGTTAAAGAGGAAAAAGGTATTGTAAAATATACTATTGTAGCTGGAATATTTGCGGGGGTTATTTTAACACTAGTTTATATTATGCTTGCGGTGATGGGTGCATCAACTTCAGGTGTTTATAGTGATGATCCGAATGGAGCAATCATTCTTAGAAAAATTATGAATGATTTATTTGGTGGTTTTGGTGCATTCTTTTTAGCTGCTATTTTTACTTTAGCTTGTTTGACGACTTGTGTTGGGTTAACAAATTCTATTTCATCTTATTTTTCAAAGATATTTAAAAAAATATCGTATAAAAAATGGGTTATTATAATAACAATTGTATCTTTTTTAATTTGTAATTTAGGATTAAATATGATTTTATCGGTTTCTGTTCCTGTGTTAAACGCAATATATCCTGTTGCTATTGTTTTAATTATTCTAGGTCTTTTAGATAAATATATTAAAAAGCTTAAATATACTTATAAACTTTGTATTTATTCAACTTTATTTATTAGTACATTATATGCGGTAGATGAATTGTTTAATTTAGGTTTTGTATCTAATATTTTGGCTTATATTCCTTTATATAGTCAAGGATTTGGATGGGTAATAGTATGTATAGTTATGTTTAGTATAAGTGTATTGTTAAATGCTATTTTAAATAAGAAAAAAGTTACTGTATAATCTAATAACGATTAAATAATTATCTTATATAGAATTTCAATACCTTTTTTAATTCATTAAAATAAGTATAATTAGAATTAGTTTATCTATACTAATGGTAATGATTATATTTGATTCTATACGTTTTTGCTTGAAGTTTGATAGAAAGTGTGATACAATTTGAGATTAAAAAGTATAATTATACAATAATTAAATGTTTTTAAGGAGAAAAGATTATGGATATTAAAATTGAAGAATTAACAATAAATGTTGAAAGAGTTAAGAAACTTATTGAAACTGATGCTCCGAACTTATTAATTATAAATGAATTAAAGTTAATCAAAGAGTCTTGTGAAAAAGCAATAGAAGAATTAGAAAAAAAAGATAAATAATAAAAAAGCCAAGAAATTGGCTTTTTTAATTTATATTGAAAGAAAAGATTTTATATGTTATAATTATAATAGAGGTGATTGAAAATGAAAAAGGTGTTTGAGAAAAATGAAGTTTTGTTTTCAATATTATTAATTATCATATATGTTGTAATTAACATGATCTGTGTTCAAAATTTTGGTAATACGAGTCTTGTTAGTGTTATTGTTAATAGTGTTTTTTCTATATTATTAATTTTATTAATAATATATTTAAAAAGGATATCTTATTACGGATTAGTAATGCCTAATAATATAAAAAGTTGTTTGTATTTTATACCACTAGTATTAATTGTATCTGTTAATTTATGGAGTGGTATTAATATTAATAATACTAAAGAGGAAATAATTTATCATATATTAACAATGATTAATATAGGGTTTTTAGAAGAAATAATTTTTAGAGGTTTTTTGTTTAAAGCAATGGCTAAAGATAATGTTAAAAGTGCTATTGTTGTTAGTTCTCTTACTTTTGGAATTGGTCATATTGTTAATTTATTAAATGGGGCTGATTTGGTTCCTACTATTATACAAATTATTTCTGCTATTTCAATAGGTTATTTGTTTGTTATGATATTTCATTATAGTAATTCATTAATTCCTTGTATTGTTGCACATGGGTTAATAAATTCATTTTCAATATTTTATAAAGAAAATGATTTATTACTTTATTTAACAGGAATATTTTTAATAATTGTTCCTTTTGTTTATAGTATTGTAATTAAAAAATTGAATGAAAAATATAGGAGGTATATATGAAAAAATTATTATTATTTATTATGTTTCTTTCAGTATTAACTTTATCAGGTTGTAAGACATTAAAGTTAGAAAGAGCTCTTGGTGCGTTAGAAAAAGAAAATTATACAGTTGATATGGATATGGATATGCAGATTATTATTTATGGAACTGGTGTAACAGCTCAAACCCAAAAAGCTAGCATTACATCTAAAATGGAAGTCGACCAAACTAAATCTTATACTGTTAGTACATCTGAAGGAAAAACTAGTTATTCTTATGTTGAAATTGAAGGAGAAAAAGTAAAGGTTTATACTAGTACTGGAAGTAGATGGAAATTAGAAGATGTAGTTGATGTTGATGATTATTCTAATCAAATGCTTGATATGATTGATGTTGATTATGATATTGATGAATGTTTTTCAAGAAAAGGTGATGTTTGGGTAGGTGATGTTGAAAAATTCACAGAAATCTTAGAAGAAGCGATGACTGAATTAATGAAGGATTCATATGGTAGTGCTGTTACTATTAAAAATGCTGAAGTTCTTAAGTATGATATAACTTTAGATGGAAATAAAGTATCATTGATTGATATTAAAATGACTATTGAAATGTCAATGTATGGAGTTAATGTAATTGTTACTATGTCAATGCCAATGAATTTTAGTTTAATAGGGGAAACAGAAGTTACTGTTCCTGATGGATTACCAGAATTAATAAAATAAAATATAGCTTAATTTGATATAAAATAGGTAATTTAGTCGAATAAATAATTTTTAGTTTATGAAACGCTTGAATTATTTATATAATATGGTATAATTGATATGTTTGTAAAAATATGAAACTTTGGAGGAGAAAATGACGAAATTTAGACTTATTGTTTTTACAATTTTTGTTAGTCTTCTAGGTGTTGTTTTATTAACATCTTGTAATGGCGAAATGGAAAAGTATGAACCTACTGTTGTTGAACCAACATGTACTGAAAATGGTTATACTAAATATGAATCTAATAGTGGAAAAACATTTATTACTGATGAAGTTCCTGCATTAGGTCATGATTATATTAAAACTGAAAAGACTGAATTATCTTGTACAGTTGATCAAGCTACAATTTATACTTGTCATTGTGGATATGTTCATAAAGAAGTAGAAGTTGCAGCTAAAGGGCATCAATATGAATCTGTTGTAACTCCTGTTACTTGTACAACTGATGGGTTTACTACTCATACTTGTACTGTATGTGGAGATACTTATGTTTCTGATGAAATCAAAGCACAAGGACATCAATATGAATCTGTTGTAACTCCTGTTACTTGTACAACTGATGGGTTTACTACTCATACTTGTTCAGTTTGTGGAGATAGCTATGTAACTGATGAAATTAAAACACCAGGTCATATCGATGAAAATTTAGATATCACTTGTGATTTCGAAGGATGTACAAAGAGAATTCTTCCTGCTGCTGATAGTAAAATTTCATTATTTACTGCAAAACATATGATTATTGTTTCTTTATCTAGTCAATATTATATGGAAGGTGTAATAACTGAAGTTCAAGATGCTAAAAATGGTATTTTTGTTATGACTGATGAAGCTGGAGATACAGTATTAGTTAGACTTCCTAAGAATGCTGATGGTAAAGCTTATTCTGCATGGACAGATGTTAAAGTTGTTCTTGGTGATACTGTTCAATTATATGGTAAACCTACAAGAAATACTAGTTCTGCAACATCAGCTAAATATCCAGCAAAAGTAGAAGGTGCTGTTTTAACTGTTCTTAAACATGAACATAGTTTCTCAGAATCTACATGTACTGATCCTGGTGTATGTGGATGTTTAGCAGAAGGACAACCTGCTTTAGGTCATAATGATAGTGATAATAATGGTTATTGTGATGTATGTAACTGGAATATTAATTTAAAAGTTGCTGAAATCGTTGTTGCTACTGAAAGCAGCGCTAATGGTGTATTAGATGCAGGTAAAACAAGTTGGACTTGGAGTAATAATGAATTTGATGTTGTTATTGCAAAAGGTACTTCTACATTTACTCTATATACAACTGCAAAAGCATATATGCAATTAAAGAAATTAAATACACTTACAGTTTCTGCTAAAAATGGTGAAAGTATTTATTCTGTAACTATTTTCACAACTAATGCAACTCAACTTGGTAACCTTAAAAAAGCAATTGGTACTGCATATGAGTATACTGAAGATGCAGATGCTTTATCTGTTACAATTGTATTAAATTCTGCAGAAGAATTCGTTTTAGTAAATAATGGATCTTCAACTGCATATGTTAGTAAAGTAGAAGTTGCTTACGAATTACCTAAAACTAATTAATAAATTAAAAAGACCTTGAAAAAGGTCTTTTTTCTTTTTTCTAATATGTAAAACGTTTGCAAATCTATTAATTTATGGTATTATATAAGTATAAATGAAAAGAAGGAGAATTTTATGAAAAATATTAGAAAAATATTTGTAATAACTTTGGTTTTATTTTTATCTATTTTAGTTTCTTGTAAGAAAAATAAAACAAAGTTAGAAGAAGTAACATTTAATAATATGATTACTTCAATGGTTAAGGGTGATGAATTTGTTGTTGATCATTCTAAACAAGAAGGCGTGACTGCTACTTTTACAAGTTCTAATAGTAATGTTGCGGTAGTAGAAGGTAATAAAGTTACTGCTGTTGGTATTGGTAGTTTTACTCTTACCGGAACATTCAAATTAGGTGAACAATCTAAGAATTATGAATTTGTTATTGAAGTAAAAGGTAAAGAATATGGCATCAAATATGAATTAAATGATGGTGTTTTACCTGAAGGTTATGTTGATAAGTATGTAGAAGGTGTTGGTGTAGTTTTACCTACTCCTACACAAGAAGGTTATAATTTCTTAGGATGGAGTTTAGAAGATGGTTCTACTGATTTTATAACTGAAATTAGTTCTACACAAGAAGGTGAAGTTACAGTATATGCTTCATGGAGTAAAATTCCTGTTTATGGTAAGATTACTTACCATTTAAATGGTGGGGAAAATGCAGAAAATGCACCTACTTCATATGAAGTTGGTAAAGGTCTTACTCTTCCTACTCCTACAAAAGAAGGATATGATTTCTTAGGATGGACTAAGTCTAGTTCTTCAACAAATTATATTTTTGAACTTACTGAAAGTCAAACTGGCGATGTTAATTTATATGCAAAATGGAAAGTTCAAATCATTATGAGTAAGATTACTTACGAATTAAATGGTGGAACTCTTGATGAAAAAGTAGATGAATATCAAGAAGGTGTTGGTGTAAATCTTCCTGTTCCTACAATGAAAGGATATGTATTCTTAGGATGGAGTTTAGAAGAAGGTTCTACATCTTATATTGAAAAGATTTCTAGTTCACAAAAAGGTGATGTTACTGTTTATGCTAATTGGGAAGAGTATGTTGAACCTGAAGTTGGAGATCCTTTTAGTATTTCATTTGAATTAAATGGCGGTGCTTGGACTTGGAGTGCTGGTACAGTTAGTAATCCAGCTGGTGGTATTGATAGTGTTTCAGATTTACCTGAAATTTTCATGGCTGATTTCTATAGTTATTTATTTGAAAATGATTTATTAGGTTCTAGCAAGGTTGCAGAAAAACTTCGTGTTTCTACTTGGGCTGGATTTAGTGCTAAGTATGGTGACCCTGTTGCGTGGTATAATGCAACATCTACTGGTGGATATAGTGCAGCTGATGGATATAGTGAATTATTCTTTGATAGTGTTAATGGTTATGAAGCTGTAGGTGGTTTCTTAGGTACTAGTCCTTATAAAGAAAAATATGCAAATGTTACTAAGCATATGATTCAATTAACTGTTGCAAGATATTCAATCGCTACAACATCTACTAATTTCAAAGGTGCTTGTGGTTTCGTTCTTGATGGATATTTCTATGGTACTCAAGGTTTACTTGCTTCTAGCAAACCTAATTATGAAACATTTAATGCTTTACGTGAAACTATTCCTACTCCTACAGTTGGATATGATGGCAGTTCTTCATCAACTAATGAATATTTAGTATCTAGTGGTATTGTTGGTACTGCTGTTAAATTAGTTGCTCCTGTTAAAGCTGGTTATATGTTCTTAGGTTGGTTTACTAATCCTGAGTTAACTGGAGAAAAAGTTACATCTGTATCTCAAGGTTGTACTTTATATGCATCATGGTATGATTTAAATGGCGCTGCTCCTGTTTATAAAATTAATTATGTTTTAAATGGTGGTACTAATGCAGAAGAAGCTCCAGAACAATTTGCTTTTGGTTTTGGTGTTGAATTGGTAAAACCTACTAGAGCTGGTTATACATTTACTGGTTGGTCTACTGATAAAGATGGTAATAATTTAATTACTGAAATTCATCGTTTAACAAGTTCTGATGTAACTGTTTACGCAAACTGGGTTGAAGGTGAAGAAAAAATTTATAAGATTACTTATAATTATACAGATGGTAAATTACCTACAAATACTCCAAAAACAGTAGAAGAAGTTATTGAATATGTTTTAACTTCATATTATAATTGGTTACAACCAAAAGATAGTTATGAAACTTTCAAGACAAAAGTTACTAATGATTGGATGACTAATCAAAATCAAAACACTTATAAATTCTATAAACAAAATGGTAAGGATACTATTGATGAAGGTTACTTCGTAAATGCATCTGAAAACTTTGAAGAATGGAATGCATGGTTTACAGTTTTTGATGCTCAAGTTACTGCAGCTAATGGTGCACAAAATGCATGGAATAGTTATGTTGGTATTTTAAGACTTGGTCAATGGTTAGCTGGAAAAGCTCCAACAACTTGGAAACCAGCTATGAATGATGCTTTAATAGCCGCAACTCATATTAAGATTCCTCTAATTACTGAATATGAATTAGGTGATTCATTTGATCTTCCTGAATTAGTTATTGAAGATGGTCGTACATTCTTAGGTTGGTATGATCAAAATGGTAATAAAGTTGAAAAGATTTATTCTAATACTGAAGGTAATTTAGTATTAACTGCAAAATGGAGTGAAGCTATTCCTGTAGAATCATTCCAAGTTACAAATGAAATTGAGAGATTATTAAAACTTTCTGAACATCAATTATTATGGGTTGTTGGTCCAGAAAATGCAACATTCAAAAAAGTTACATTTGAGTCAACTAATACTAATGTCTTAACAGTTTCTGCAAATGGTTTAATTAAAGCTGTTAATACTGGTACTGCATCTGTATTAATTACTGTTCATGGTAATACTTCATTAAATATGGAATTAGCAATAGAAGTGTATGTTGATCCGTATATTGATGGACAATTTGTTACTCAATCATATGTTGTTAAAAATGAAACAATTGAACTTAATGCGGTGTTAGTAGGAGATTTATCTGATGCTTTAGTATGGAAATCAAAAACTCCTGAAATTGCGGAAGTAACAAATGACGGTATTGTTAAAGGATTAAAAGAAGGATTAGCTGAAATTGTAGTTTATTGTGAAGAACATGAAGAGATTTCATTTACTTTCTATGTAACTGTATTAGATAGTGCTCCTTCTGATATGTTAAAATTATTAGTAGAGAGTAATAATAGTGAAATTTATACTAAGAATCATTTATTAATCGGTATAAAAATAGGTTCTGATGGTGCTTATTATGCTGATATTGTAGGTAGTGTTTCTAAATTATTATTTGAAGATTATAAAGTATATGATCAATATTATCTTGCAAATCCTAATAATGCATCTGCATTTAATGGTGATGGTATTGGTGGAGTTGATTTCATTACTGTTCACTATGCAGCAGATATGCCTTACTCAGCATCAGCAATGTATAATGGTGGTAAGAATTTAGCTTCTTATAATAAATCATGTAATGAAAGTGGAACTCAAGCTTCATGGCATTATAGTGTTGGTAATGATGGTATCTGGGCTTCACAAACTGAATCTAAAGGTGCATGGCATGCCGGTGCAAGTAAGAAAATGACTTGGACTGATAGTGGTCTTACAACTGCACAAGTTGGAGATGATTTATATACTACAGATGTAACACTTGGTAGTGATGGCTATTTCTATATTAAAGGTGTTAAAACAACTGTTGAAAATACAACAACATCTACAAAATTAAATGGTATGGGCTTAGGTGTTAAAGTTGTGGGTGATAAAGTTTACTTAGGTGGACATTATTATAACTCAAGTTATCAATATATTTCTTCTACAGGTGGTAATAATAACTCAATTGGTATGGAAACATCAGTAAGAGAAGGATCTGACTTATGGTTAACATGGCAATACACTGCTCAACTTTGTGCAAAACTTCTTATTAAATATCAATTACCTCTTAACAGACTTGTAGGTCATCATTTCTTCTCAGGTAAATGGTGTCCGCAACCAATGTTAGAAAATGATTTAGAAATTTGGTATGAATTTGTAGAACTTACAAGACAACAAATGGATTTATATAATAATTATAGTAATTATACTTTATCATTTGATTCTTCTAGTTCATACTTAAAAGATAATGGTCGTGTAAGCGCATTACCTGGTTATCCTGAATGTGTAACTTATACTGTAACTTATAGTGATGGTAATAGTACTAAAACTGTTACATTATCTTCTATTCTACCTGGTTATCTTGAATAATTAAAAGGCCTTTTAGGCCTTTTTTATTTATTTTATTGATGACAAAAACATAAAAAAATGATATCATATTGTATAATATAGATGATGATAATAGAGGTTTTTATGAAAAATGAGTTTTTAGAAAAAGAATCTATAGGTAAATTATTATTTAAATTGTCATTACCTACAGTAGTAGCTCAATTAATAAATATGTTGTATAATTTAGTAGACCGTATTTTTATTGGGCATATTGAAGGTATTGGTGATTTAGCGTTAACAGGTGTTGGTGTGTGTTTACCGCTTATAATGCTAGTTTCTGCTTTTGCTGCATTAGTATCGGCTGGTGGTGCTCCAAGAGCATCTATTTTTATGGGGAAAAAAGATAATGATACTGCTGAAAAAATAATGGGGAATTGTTTTTTTATGCAAATTATTATTTCTGTTATATTAACCGTTTGTTTACTTATATTTAATCGAGATTTATTAATGTTATTTGGAGCTAGTCAAAATACAATTGATTATGCGGTAGAATATATGAGTGTTTATGCGTTAGGCACTATATTTGTTCAATTGACTTTAGGAATGAATTCATATATTACAGCACAAGGGTTTTCGAAGATTTCTATGTTAACGGTTTTAATAGGAGCTGTTGTTAATATTATTTTGGATCCTATTTTTATTTATGGATTGAATATGGGAGTGTCTGGTGCTGCTTTTGCGACTATAATTTCGCAAACTGTATCATGTGTTTTTGTTGTTTTATTTTTATTTAGTAAAAGATCTGTTTTGAAATTAAAAATATCTAATTTTAAACTAGATGGTAAAATTTTATTTCCTTGTCTTTTATTAGGGCTTGCTCCTTTTATTATGCAAGCTAGTGAAAGTGTAATTGTAGTTTTGTTTAATTCTTCTTTACAAAAATATGGTGGTGATATTGCTGTAGGGGCGATGACGGTTTTATCTAGTGTAATGCAGTTTGCAATGTTACCTTTACAGGGTTTTGCACAAGGAGCACAACCGATATCTAGTTATAATTATGGAGCTAGAAACGTTGAGAGAGTTGTTAAAACTTTTAAATTATTGTTAATTATTTGTTTAGTTTATTCAACGACTTTATATGCGTTTGTTATGTGTTGTCCTCGAGTGTTTGTTTCTATGTTTACGGATAAAGTAGAATTAATTGATTTTACTGTTTTAGCTTTGAGAAGGTATTTTGCGGTATTGTTTGTCTTTGGTGCGCAAATTGCTTGTCAGATGACTTTTGTTTCTACTGGTAATGCTAAGTCTTCAATTATGGTGGCTTGTGTGAGGAAGTTTGTTTTATTATTACCATTAATTTATATTATGCCTATATTAATGGAAAATAAGACTATGGCTGTTTATACTGCAGAGCCTGTTGCTGATTTTCTTGCTGTAACTTTTACGGTGATATTGTTTGCATTTCAATTTAAAAAATCTATAAAATTAATTGAAAAAAATTAAATGCATTTCACATATATAAAAATGCATTCTAATAGAAATAGTATTTTAATGAAAATTAAAAAGTGGTATAATTTTTATAACGAAACAAGAGGTGAAAATTATGCCAGAATTATGGGGTCTTGAACATATAACTTATATTATAGTATCAACAATTATTGGGGCTAGTGTTTTATTATTGTCATTTTTGTTTATTAAAAATGAAAAAGGAAGAGTTATTGTATTAAAAATACTAGCAGGATTATTATTTATTTCAATATTAACTAATCGATTATCACAAGTATTTAGATATGAAACAGTTAGATGGTATTGTATTATTCCAGATAGTTTTTGTGGTATGACTAGTTTAGTTTTATCACTTGGGGTTTTATTTGGTAAAAAGGATAATGTAATATTACATTTTGGATGGTTGTTAGGGCTATTTGGTGGAATTTCTACGGTTATTTATGCAACTTTTGTTGGACAAGCACCATCGATTTTCTATATTCCAACAATATCAGGTTTATTACATCATAGTTTTTCTGCTATGTTAGTGGTAGCGGTTTTAATGTTTGGTTATATGAAGATTACATATAAAAAGTGGTATTGTACTTTCTTTGGATTAACTTGTTATATGACGCTTGGAGCTTTTTTAATGCACACGTTTAACTTAAGTGATGCTTTTCATATTGCTGAACCGTTAATATCAGGTACTCCTCTTACTGCATGGGTTATGGCTCCTATGTATGCGGTGGGGTATGCGGTGATAGTATTGTTAATTGAAGTGTTTAGAAAAAATAAAAAACAATCATAAGAATTCTTATGATTGTTTTTCTTCATTTAGTAAGGGATTTTTAGATTCGTAGTGCCAAGTTCCTCTTTCAAGGAAAATATTTCCATACATACCATTGTAACCATAATCCATTTCGTATTTATTTGCTTTCGTACCTCCGTAATAAACATTCGTAATAGAAGAACAATCACCGAAAGCATAATCATCGATTACTTTTAAACCTTTTGGTAAATAAATAGTATGTAAACTTGTACACATTATAAAAGCTTCTTTACCAATATGGGTTAAAGTTTCTGGTAATGAAACAATAGATAAACTATTGCATAATGCAAATGCATTTTTTCCTATATGAGTTATTCCTTCAGGTATGTAAATGGATTCGATATTATCACAATTAGTAAAAGTGTTATCTTTTATTTCTTTAATGTTTTTTGATAATTTAATTTCTTTTAATTTTTCGTTCCAAGAAAATGCGTTTTCTCCTAGAAAAGTAACTGAATCTGGAATAATTATCGAAGTAAGGTTAGAACATTGTGTAAAAGCCATATCACCAATATGCTTAAGATTATTTGGAAGATTAATAGTACGTAATCCATAACAAAAGAAAAAAGCACAGTCATCTATCTTTGTTATTGTGTTAGGTAATTGTATTTCTTCTAAGGAATCACAATGAGAAAAAGCATGATTTTTAATAGTTGTTACTGGTAAAGAATTATAAGTTTCGGGAATAGTTATTTTAGTTAAATTATTAACTTTATCGTTTCTCTCAACTGAATAAGATTTTTTATCAGTGTTTAAGATAAAAATTAATTCTTCATATTTATTTGTTGCGTCGTTCATACGATCACCTCTTTCTATTTAAATTATATCATATACAATAAAAAAATTTAAGTTAGAAAAATAAAAAAAATTATTATTATAATTTAAAAAAAATTATTTTATGATATAATATATAATAGGAAAAAATGGCAAGAGCTAATACTAAAATTTATATTGCAATTAGTTCCTACAATATAAAATTTAAAATCAAATCTAATAAAGAGGTGTGTAATTATGAAAACAATTGATTTAAGCAAATATGGTATTATTGGCGCAAAAGAAGTTATCCATAATCCTTCTTATGAAGCATTATTCGAAGCTGAAACTGATCCTACATTAGAAGGATATGAAAAAGGACAATTAACTGAACTTGGTGCTGTTAATGTAATGACAGGTGTTTATACTGGTCGTTCGCCTAAAGATAAATTCATCGTTATGGATGAAAACTCAAAAGATACAGTTTGGTGGACAAGCGATGAATTCAAAAATGATAATCATCCTTGTAGTGAAGAAACTTGGAAAGAATTAAAAGAAATCGCAGTTAAACAATTATCAGGTAAAAAACTTTATGTAGTTGACGTATTCTGCGGTGCTAATAAAGATACTAGAATGGCTATTAGATTTATTATGGAAGTTGCATGGCAAGCTCATTTTGTTACTAATATGTTTATTAATCCAACTCCAGAAGAATTAGAAGAATTTGAACCTGATTTTGTATGTTATAATGCTTCTAAAGCAAAAGTTGAAAACTATAAAGAATTAGGATTAAATTCTGAAACAGCAGCAGCATTTAATATTACATCTCGTGAACAAGTTATTTTAAATACTTGGTACGGTGGTGAAATGAAAAAAGGTATGTTCTCAATGATGAACTATTACTTACCTCTTAAAGGTATGGCTTCAATGCATTGTAGTGCAAACACTGATATGAACGGTGAAAACACTGCATTATTCTTTGGTTTATCTGGAACAGGTAAAACTACTTTATCAACTGATCCTAAACGTTTATTAATCGGTGATGATGAACACGGATGGGATGATAAAGGTGTATTTAACTTTGAAGGCGGATGTTACGCTAAAGTTATTAACTTAGATAAAGATTCTGAACCTGATATTTATAGAGCAATTAAACGTAATGCGTTATTAGAAAACGTTACTGTTGATGCAGAAGGTAAATGTGATTTTGCTGATTCTTCAGTAACTGAAAATACACGTGTTTCTTATCCAATTGATCATATTGAAAAAATCGTTCGCCCTATTTCAGCTGCTCCAGCTGCTAAAAACGTTATCTTCCTTTCTGCAGATGCATTCGGCGTACTTCCTCCAGTTTCTGTATTAACTCCAGAACAAGCACAATACTATTTCTTATCTGGATTTACTTCAAAATTAGCTGGTACAGAACGTGGAATTACTGAACCAACTCCTACTTTCTCTGCATGCTTCGGACAAGCATTCTTAGAATTACATCCAACTAAATATGCAGAAGAATTAGTTAAGAAAATGGAAGCAAGTGGTGCTAAAGCATATCTTGTAAATACAGGATGGAATGGTACTGGCAAACGTATTTCTATTAAAGATACAAGAGGTATTATTGATGCTATCTTAGATGGTTCAATCCTTAAAGCTGAAACAAAAGAAGTTCCTTACTTCAATTTATCAGTTCCTACTGAATTACCAGGTGTTGCAACTAACATTTTAGATCCTCGTGATACTTATGCAGATCCTGCTGAATGGGATGCAAAAGCTAGAGATTTAGCAAGTCGTTTCAATAAGAACTTTGTTAAATATACTGGTAATGAAGCTGGTAAAGCTTTAGTTAAAGCTGGTCCTCAACTATAATAATAGAAGCTCAAGTTCAAACTTGAGCTTTTTTTTATATAGGGTTGAAATGAAAGAATTATTGTGATATAATAAATGTAAATTGGAGGTAATTATGAAAAGAATATTATCTGTATTAATTATATGTTTATTTTCAATGTGTTTAATGTCATGTCAAAAAGGTTTATTAAATGAATTTAATGAATTTTTAAAGGCTAAAAATGGTGATTTAACATTATCAATAGAAGTTCAAAGTGAAAGAGTGGATTTGTTCCAAGTTATTTTTGATGAAAATGGTATATTAATGAAAATGTCAGATCAAATTTCTGGTAGAAAGAAACATACTATTGTCATTGATAAAGATGGTAATATGTATTATGACGTAGAGGATAAAAAAATATATGTAGAAGCTGATTCAAAAATAGAAAATATGGAATTAACACTTCATGTTGATAAAGCCAAAATAGAAGAAGATAAAATAATTTTTAAATTTAATATGTTAAAACTATTGGAAGGTTTATCATATGATTTTGGTGGACTTGAAGGATTAATACCTGCTGATGCTGAAATTGATCTTGTTTGTTTCTTTAAACATAATAAAGTAGATAGATTATATTATTCAGCTGAAGGTATAGAATTAGTTCTATATGTTAATAGTTATAATCGTTATTCTGAAGTGAAAATTCCTTCGAAGGAAGATAGAATTGTTTTAGAAGCTGAAGATGTAGAAGAATATATTTCATCTGGATCAAAAGGAACTTATCAATTAAGAGATGAACCTCTTGAAGATATTTTAACAGTTAGTCATGTATTTAAAATAGATAATAATATGTATTTATGTGATTCTCAATATCTTTATAAATTTGATTTGGATTTTAAAAATGTCTTAGGCAAAATAGATTTAAAATACCAAGGTGTTTTCCATTGTGTAAAAGATAAATACTTATATGTGTCAGCAAAAGAAAGTGATCCAAATTTATCAGGAGGATCAATAACAAAAATTGATTTAGAAAAATTTACTTTAGTTGATCAAATGATTCTTGATTTTTCGCCTTTTTCTATTGGTGTAAAAGATGATAGCGAAATTTTAACGTCTGTTAGTAATGGCTCAAATAAAATGCTTAGAACTGTTAACCTAGAGACAAAAGAGGTAAAGAAACTTATTTCAGCAGAATTAAATGATTATATTTTTTATGATTCTGAAGAAAATGCTTATTTAATAGGAACATTTAGATCTGGTAATTGTCGAAAGGTGGTATATAAACAATATAGATGGACTACTTCAAGTTATACTTCGCCTTTGGAATTTGATGATTTATATTATTTTGATAAACAAAATGAAATTTATTTTACTGATATGGGAGTATATAGTGGTTTTGAAAAAGATCATCCTGATATTAATCAATTATATTCAATTGAACAATTAGGTTTTAAATATTATGAAAAGAATCTTATATACGTATTTTTACATAATGATATTTTATACGCAATATATCAAGAAGAAAATGGAGAGTTTTATATTGTGTATAATGATATTCATAATGATGTAGAATATGTTGAACAAAAAAGAATTTTAACTACTGATTTAGATATTGCATATGTTAGAATTAGTGATGATGATCAATTGATTATTATTAAAAAAGATGGTAGAATAAGTAGAACTGATTTAGAATAATGTAAGTACAAATATATTAAAAATGAAAAAGAAAAAGTCGATTATATAATCGGCTTTTTTATTTATATTATTAAATTTAAAAAATAATTATGATATAATTAGTATGTATATAATAGAAAGGAAAGATGAAATGAAGAAAAGTAATAAGAAACCTTTTTTTAGATTTGTTAAAAGCATAGTGCGTATTTTTAAGAAAAAGCCAATTATTATTAATTCAGAAAATGTATTAGATGAACCTTGTTTATATATAAGTAATCACGCAGCATCATATGGGCCAACTAATTATGAATTGTATTTACCTACTAATTTTAGGATGATGGGTGCTTATCAAATGTGTGGTACTTTAAAAGAAAGATGGAATTATTTATATAAAATATATTTTCATCAAAAGAGAAAAGTTCCTAAATGGTTAGCTGTTATTATTGCAACAATAATAACACCTTTTATGGTAATGTTTTATAAGGGAATGCAAATTATTCCTATTTATCCTGATGGGAGATTTAAGAAAACTATTGATGAGGCAATCAAAACTTTAGAAAAAGGAATAAGTGTATTAATTTTTCCCGAGGATTCAAGTGATGGATATCATGATGAAATTAAATCTTTTTTTGGAGGTTTTTGGATTATCGCAAGAGAATACCACAAAAGAACTGGAAAAGATTTAAATATTGTTAATATGTATTTGTATCGAAAGCAAAATAAAATTTTAGTTGATGAACCTAAAAGTTATATTGAATTAAGTAGTTTTATAAATAACCATAAAGAAGCATCAGTATATTTTTTAGATAATACAAATAAGCTTTATAAAGAAATTATTAAATAATGGTTTTTTGTTTCTTTTGCAATAAAAGTATTTATATGGTATAATAAATATAATAATAAAGTAGGTGATATTATGTATGATGTATTTTTATCTTTTAAGAATTTAGATGAAAATGGAGCTCAAACTGAAGATTCATTAATAGCAGCAAATTTATATAATGCTTTAAGAAATGAAGGTTTAGAAGTATTTTATAGTAATGTTGTTTTAAATGAATTAGGTGCTGCCGCATATAAAAATGCAATTGAAGATGCACTTGAACAAACTAAAGTTTTAGTTTCTATTGCAACTAGTAAAGAATATATTGAATCAAAATGGGTAAGTTACGAAAGAGAAAGTTTCCACAATGATATTTTATCAGGAAGAAATAAAAATGGATGTATCGTTCCTTATTTAAAAAATATTACAGGATTAGATGTTCCTCGTTCATTAAGAAATTATCAAACTTTCCAAATTGATGTTTCACCTATTTCTGAAGTAGTTGATTTTATCAAAAAATTCTTACTTCCTTTTAAAGAAGGAAAAGGTGATTTAGATTTTAAAGAGGAAGAAAGATCATTATCAACAGGTAAACATGTTTCTTCTTATCGTGCTGAATTAAAAACAGAATTAAAGAGATTAAAAATTCAATCTGATAATACACGTGAAGCTGATAATATTGCAATAAAATATGTATTAGATCACATTGGTGAAAAAGAAGAACTTCGTATTTTAGATATGGGTTGTGCTTATGGATTTGTTACAAAAGATCGTTTTTCAAAGATTCCTAATTCAAAAGTTGTAGGTGTAGATAGAAGTGAAAAATTGATTGAAGCAGCTAAAGAAAAGTCTTCTTTTGAAAATTGTTCATATCATGTTTTAGATTTAGAAGATGAAGAAATGATGGATAATTTAGAAGCAATTATGGAACAAAATAATATCGAAAAGTTTGATATTATCTTTGCTTCATTAGTTATTCATCACTTAAAAAACCCTAATAAATTACTAAGAACTATTAGAAGAGTATTAGATAAAAATGGATATATTATCATTAGAGGGTCTGATGATGGATCAATGGTAACATATGCAGATGATGGTTTAATTCAAAAAATTATTGATTTACATTTATCTTGTGATGGTATTTCTGATAGATTAAATGGTAGAAAAATCTATTCTCAATTAGTATCTTCGGGGTATAAAAATGTTAAAATGATTAATTGGATTAAGGAAACTTCTGGCATGGATTTAGATGAAAGATATGAAATTTTTGTTGAAAGATTCTCGTATCGCCGCAATTATTTATATAGTCAATGTGAAAAAGATCCGTATAATTTATCGCTCAAAAAGAAGTTAGAAGAGATGGATTATTTATTAAGTGAGCTTGAAAATAAGTTTGCTGAGGAGTCTTTTTGGTATTCTGAAATTGATTTTATTGGTGTTGCACAAAAGAAATAAATTAAATAAAAGAGGACAATTCTATTGAAAAATATAGAATTGTTTTTTATTTTAATAGGAAAAATTTATTAAGTAAAAAAATATGTAAAAAAATTAATTGTAAAAAAATACATATAAATAATGAAAAAAAATGAATAATATGATATAATAATAAAAAACTATCGCCTATTTTTATGGAGGTAATGATATGAAGAAAAATAAGACTAAAAATAGAGGCTATGTATTAAAAATATGTTTATTATTAATCATAGCGGGATCTTTATATTTAATATATCATTTTCTTGATTTACATCAATTACAAAAAATTAATCCAATTGTAATTATTCCTAGTATTTCTTTTATTGGATCTTTATCTTGGTTTATTGCGTTAATATTGAATAGTAATTATGCAAAAAGAGAAATGGCTCAACAACAAAGATTATCAATGTGGAATTCTATTTCATATCGTGTTAAAAAAGCAGGTGAAACTGCATTTAATGAATTACCTATTGGTATTATGATTATTGATGATGATTATAAAGTTGTTTGGAGTAATAAACAGGCAAAAAATATTTTTATGAGTCCTCTTGATAAATTGAATATTAAAACTTTATCTTCTAGTTTATTTAAAAAGTTAGATAATGAATTAAATTTAAATAATGCTAAAGGTGATGATAAAGAAAAGATTGTTCAATTTAAAGATGATATTTATGGTCAAATATATAATGTTCAATATTTAATTGAATATCGTGTTTTCTATTTTACTAATATTACTGAACACGAAGATTTAGTTGATAATTATATGCGAAAAACTACTGCTATTGGTTATATTAATATTGATAACTTAGAAGAGGCTTTATCCGATTTTGACGTTCAAGAAAGAGCTGAGTATCAAGGTAAAATCATGGCTTGTATTGGTGAATGGGCTAATGAATTTGGATTCTTCATTAGAGCATATAATGATACTAGATATATGATTATTATGAATTATGAACAATTAGTATATGTTATGGCTAGTAACTTTACTATTCTGGATGATGTTAAAGTTTTAGTAAGAACAACAAAATTAGTAAGAATTACTTTAAGTATTGGTATTTCTTGTTGTGATGTTGATATGAAGACTTTAAATAGTGATGCAGAAGCTCAACTTGAAAGTGCTCTTACTCGTGGTGGTGACCAAGCGGTTGTTAAGATTGGTAAGGAAGTTCATTATTTTGGTGCGAAGACTGATCCGATTATTAAAACTTCTAAAGTTGATATTCGAAATAAGAGTCAAGAGTTACAAGATTTAATGAGAAATTCAAGTGTTGTTTTTGCTATAGGACATAAGAATATTGATGCTGATGGTTTTGCTGCGACTTTAGCTATTTATCGATTAGCTGTAAGTTTAGGTAAAGAAGCGTATATTATTTTTGATGATAAGAGTTGTGATGAAACTGTTAAGAGAATTTATCATCAAATTGAACGTGAACATCAATCTCTTATGAATAATATTATTCATCCTAATAAAGTAGAAAGATATATGGATGCTAGTAGTTTATTAATGATAGTGGATTGTCAAAGTGAAGGTCAATTATCTGATAGTTACTTTATTAAGAAGTTTTCTAAGATTGGTATTATTGACCATCATAGACAAGGTCAAGGAGCTATTCAAAATCCTAAATATTATTATTGTCAACCTTCTGCTAGTTCATCTGTAGAGTTAATTGTTGAGTTGTTTGAGTTCTGTGATGAACCAATTGATTTTACAGAAATTGAAGCTACTTGGTTATTGCTTGGTATGGTTGTTGATACAAATAATTTTGTATATCGTACAAGTTCTAAGACTTTTGAAGTTGCTGCAATGTTGGATAAATATGGGGCAGATATGGGTATTGTTAAAAAGTACTTACGTGAAAATCATCAAGAGAAAATTGTTAGATATGAGTTATTACAGGATTTAGAAATATTACATAAGATGGTTGCAATTGCAGTACAAAAGAATAAAGATATGATTTTAGATCGTGCTACTATCGCAAAAGTATCTGATGAATTGATTTCTATTGAAGGTGTTGAACTTGGTATCACTGTTGGTTTAATTGGTGAAAATGAAGTTGGTGTAAGTGCACGTAGTTTAGGTATGCTAAACTGTCAAATGATTATGGAAAAAATTGGCGGTGGTGGTCATTTAAATAATGCCGCTGCTCAGTTTAAGAAAAGCAATGTCGAAGATGTTGTTAAGAAGTTAAAAGCTGTTATCGATGAGTATTTCGAGAAGGAGGTTAGTATGAAAATAATCTTAATTAAAGATGTTAAAGGAAAAGGTAAAACAGGTGAAATTATTGAAGTTCCTGCTGGTTATGGAAATTATTTATTAACTTCACAATCTGGTATTGTTGCTTCTCCTGAAAACATTAAGGCTCTAGAAAGAGAAAAAGAAGAAGAAAATAAGAGACAATTAAAAGAATTAGAAGAAAAGAAAGAATTAAAGAAAAGAATTGAAGAAACTGAAGTTGTTATTAAAGCTAAGATTGGTAATGAAGGTAAGATGTTTGGTTCAATTACTACTAAGCAAATAGCTGATGCGATAAAGGAAAAATTAGGTGTTGATATTGATAAACGTAAGATTATCTTAAATACTAATATGAATGCTTTAGGAACATATGAAATTTCAATTCAATTACATAAAGAAGTAACCGCAACAATTAAAGTACATGTTGTAGAAAAGTAGGTTAATATGGAAAGAAATAAAAAAAAGCAACCTTTACCACAAAGTATTCCACATAATGATGAAGCAGAAATATATGTTTTAGGTAGTGTCATTATTGATAATAGAATCATGGGGTTACTTGATGGTAAGATTCGTCCTAATGATTTCTTTGTTGAATTAAATCAACAAATATATGAAGCTATGATTAGCTTACATAAAAGAAAACAAAAAATTGAAATTATTACAATTAGAGAAGAATTTACTAGATTAGAATTACCATCTACTCCAGAGCTTCAAGATTATTTATTAGAAATAGTTGATGCTGTACCTGCAACTTCTAATATTCAGATTTATATTGATATTGTTGAAGAAAAATCAATTGAACGTAGTTTATTGGAAAAAATGGGTGAAATATCAGATGATATTAGAACTAATAGTTTAGAGTTCAATGATTTACTTGATAAAACAGAAGATACTATTACTGAAGTAATTAAAAGAAGAAGAACTAATGAGTTTATTACTTTAAGTGAAGTTGCTGGAAGTGTATATGAAAATATTTCTCGTATATCTGAAACAGGAGCTGGTAATTTTGGATTAATAACAGGTTATCCTAATTTAGATAGAGTTACACTTGGTTTCCAAAAGGGTGATTTAATGATTCTTGCGGCTCGTCCTGCAGTGGGTAAATCAAGTTATGCGATTAATTTAGCTTTAAATGCTTGTTTAAATAATCCTGGCGCTCATGTTGCTTATTTCTCATTAGAAATGAGTAAAGAACAAATCATGATGAGAATATTTAGTAATCAAGCTGACATTGATTTAAGTAAGATTAGAAGTGGTAATTTAGATTCAGAAGAATTATTATTACTTGGTCTTGCAAAACAAAGATTAGATACTTTAAATATTTATTTTGATGAAAGTAGTTCTACTAATATTGCTGATATTCGTGCGAAATGTCGTCAATTACATCAAGCTAATAAATTAGATTTTATTATCATTGACTATTTACAATTAATTACAGTTGAATCTAGTAAAGGTAATCGTCAAGAAGAAGTATCTAAGATTTCTCGTAATTTAAAAACTATTGCACGTGAGTTAGATGTTCCTATTTTAGCGTTATCTCAATTATCAAGAAGTATTGAAACTCGTGAAAATAAAGAGCCTGTTCTTGCAGACTTACGTGAATCTGGTAGTATCGAACAAGATGCTGACTTAGTAATGTTCTTATTTGCTCGTTCTGATGTAGAACCTGTTGATACTGAATCAGAAGATTTTATTCAAAGTGAATTAAATGATCGAGTAAATGAGTTAAGTGGTAAGAAGAGTGAAAATGGACCTAAGGAAGTAGTTTTATCTATTGCGAAAAACCGTCAAGGTTCATTAGCTTACTTTGATTATCATTTCTATGGTAATGTTTCTCGTTTTATTGAACAAACTGAAACTAAACCATTAATTAGAAAAAAGAAAAGATCAAAAAAACAAAAATAAACGGAGTGAAATAAAATGGGTCGATTAGAAGTTATTTGTCAAAGATATGATCAAATATCAGAAATGTTGACAGATATTAATGTTTTAAGTGATGTTAAAAAAGTAACAGCACTTGCTAAAGAACAAAAGTCTTTAGAAAAAATTGTATTTAAACATCGTGAAATTGTAAAATGTGAACAAGACATTGAAGATTATAAAGAGATGTTACAAGATCCAGATCAAGAAATTAGAGAAATGGCTGAATTAGCATTAGCTGAGGCTCAAGAAAAACTTAAAGTTTTAAAGGAAGAATTAAAGATTTTATTATTACCAAAAGACCCTAATGATGAAAAGAACGTTATTGTTGAAATTAGAGGTGCTGCTGGTGGTGATGAAGGTAATATCTTCGCTGGTGACTTGTTTAGAATGTATTATAAATATGCTGAATCTCACGGATGGAAAATTGAAATTGTTGACTCACTAGCTTGTGAAGCAGGTGGATATACAAATATTAGTTTTACAGTAAGTGGAGAAGCTGTTTATTCATTCTTAAAATATGAATCTGGTTCACATCGTGTACAAAGAGTTCCTGCAACAGAATCAGCAGGGCGTATTCATACTTCTACTGCAACAGTACTAGTAATGGCAGAAGCAGATGAATTAGAAGTTGAATTAAATATGGAAGATGTTAGAATTGATACTTTCTGTGCATCAGGTCCTGGTGGACAATGTGTTAATACTACTAAATCAGCTATTCGTGTAACTCATATTCCTACTGGTATTGTTGTATCTTGTCAAGATGGTAAGAGTCAACATGAAAATAAAGCAAGTGCTTTAAAGGTTTTAAAAGCAAGACTTTATGATAAGATGTTACAAGAAAAAGAAGCTGCTGAAGGTGCTGAAAGACAAGCTAAGATTGGTCATGGAGATCGTAGTGAAAAAATCAGAACATATAATTATCCACAAAATCGTGTTACTGATCACCGAATTGGCTTTTCAATTTTACAATTAGATCGAGTAATGGAAGGTAAATTAGAACCAGTAATTGAAGCTTTAATAACATATGAACAACAAAAATTATTAGAAGCTACTGGAGATATGGAAGAATAAAAAGGACTTTATGGTCCTTTTTTATATTAATTTGTATTTAATATATTCAATAATAGTAAATGAATTAATTTAAATTAATACTTGCTTGTCAGTTTTTAAAAAAAATGATATAATAAATACAAGATGAATACATTTATTTGATAGGAGAAATATTATGACGTATCAAGCTTTTTTAAATAAACAGATGAAAAGAGCTGATTCTTTAGGTAAAGAAAGAGAAGCTATTAAATTATTAGTATTAGAATTATCCGGATTAGATGGTGCTAATTTCTTTTTAAAATTAACAGAAGAATTACCAGTAGAAGAAGAAAAAAGATTTTTAACCGCAATCGATAAATATTTAATTGATGGTATTCCTGTTCAACATATTTTAGGATATTCTTATTTTTATGGATATCGAATGATAGTAAATAAAGAAGTATTAATTCCTCGACCTGAAACAGAAGAATTAGTAGGATATGTTTTACAAAAATATGATGATGTTTTTGATGGACAAAAGGTTGATGTTGTTGATGTGGGTACTGGATCAGGTGCTGTTGCGGTGGCACTTGTAAAAGAAGAACCTAATATGAGTGTTTATGCTACAGATATTTCTGAAACTGCTTTAGAAGTAGCAGTTCAAAATGCGAAAAATAATGATGCGAATGTTACTTTTTATTTAGGTGATATGTTACAACCTTTAATTGAAAGAAATTTAAAGTTTGATATTTTGGTATCTAATCCTCCTTATATTCCAGAAGATGAATATGTTGAAAGTATAGTTAAAGATAATGAACCTCATGTTGCTTTATTTGGTGGTGTTGATGGAATGTATTTTTATGATATTATTTTATCTAACGCAAGTAAGATATTAAAAGATATAAATATTATTGCATTCGAACATAGTTATAATAAAGGTGAACAAATGATTGCTTTAGCTAAAAAGTATTTTCCTGAAGGTAAGGTTGAATTAATTAAAGATTTAAATGGAAAGGATCGCTTTACTATAATAGTAAATGGTAAATAGAATGAAAAAGATATTGTATAGTTGTTTACTATTAGTAATCTTCTTTTCATTTAATAATAAAGTATTTGCTAAATCATTGGGTGAAGAGTTTATCGATGTTATTAATAGTAATTATGAATGTTATAATATCGAAAAGTCAGAAAACAATACTTTTGGTGATATCATTATAGTAAATGGTATTGTAGATAAGAGATTATCATTATCAATTTACTATAAACATGATAATGATCTAAATGATTGTCTTCAAATTAAAGAAGTAAAAGGTAATTATAAAAGAGTTTATACTTTCAGTAAAGATTCAATGGTTGAAGAGTACTTTAATATTAAATTAAAATTTGGATATGAATATGAAGTTTTAATAGTAGAAAAAGATTTATTTTTATATTCTTATAGTTTTAATTTAGGTTCTTATGAAAATATTAATGATTTTGAACAAAAGGCTAATTTTAAAGGACTTGGTTTAAATAATTTTGAATCAAGTGATAAATTAACTAATAATGTTTATAATCTTAAAGTAAGAAACTTAATTAATGGTTTAAAAGAAATTGGAATTGTTGCAGTTATTGGAGGATTAATTGGAGGATTAATTGGATTAATAGTATTTGGTATTATAAAAGGTAGAACTTATTCATATAAATACCATCTTAGAGTTCGCCCATACAAACATCGTAAATATATTTATACTTTAGACGAGATATTAAGATTACCAAGTGATAAATTATATGGTAAAACAATATGTTTTCAAACTGACACTGTATATGGTATAGGTGCTAAAATATTAGATAAAAAAGGTATATCAAAGATTTATTTATTAAAAAACAGAGAGGCTAATAAACCTCTTGCGGTATTAGCAGCAGACATTGATGAAGTTATTAAATATATTAAACAGCCTTCAAAGAAGGTTATTGAAATTATGAAAAAATACTGGCCTGGTGCTTTAACAATTGTCTTTGAGTCAAAGTATTCAAATGAAACTATAGCATTTAGAATTCCTAATAATGAATATACAATTAAATTATTAAAACATTTTGGTCCATTATCAACAACAAGTGTTAATATTAGTGGAGAAGAACCTCTAAATTCAATTGAAGATATTGATAAAGTATTTGGTCGTCGTATTGATTATATTGTTAAATTCCCTGAAGAATTGCCTTCTAGTAATGTTTCATCAACTGTTATTAAAGTTGTTAATGATGAAATTATTGTTTTAAGACAAGGCGATGTTGTTGTAAAGTTAGATGAAGAAATTGATGTATAAAATTTAAAAACATTACCATAATAAAAATGGTGATGTTTTTTATATGGAAAAATTTAACAAATTGTTTATTAATTATATAATTGTCTTATTAATTATTTTTGCGTATGGGTGTGGAAAAATAACAAAGAGTAATAATTTGGATAATGAATTAAGATTAAGAATTATCGCAAATTCTAATTCTGATATTGATCAAAATAGAAAAATAATAGTAAAAAATACTATTATTGAAATATTTAGTGAGTGTTATAATATTAATGAAAGAGAATTATTAGTTAATTTAAAAAATAAAATTAATGAAGATTGGGTAGAAAGTATTAGTGTTAAATTAACAAATGTGTATTATGAAGCTAAATCATATGAAGGTAAATTCATTCCAGCAGGTTATTATAAAACTTTATTAATTATGATAGGTGAAGGAAAAGGTAAGAATTTTTGGACAATTTTATATCCTGAATTCTTTAATGTTACTTTTGAGGATAAAAATGAAATAGAGTATCGTAGTTATTTTTATGATATCATTTGTCATTAATCTTGATAAATTGAAATAAAAATAGTATAATTATTATATATAATATAAGGAGACGATATTATGATTATTTCAATTGGATCTGATCACGCAGGAAGATTATTAAAAAATGCTATTATTAAATATTTAACATCTAATGGACATATTGTTTATGATTGTGGAACTTATACTGATCAATCAGTAGATTATCCTGATTATTGTGTTAAGGTTTGTCAAAAAGTAATATCTGGTGAGGCTAATATGGGAATATTAGTTTGTTATACAGGTATTGGTATGTCTATGGCAGCTAATAAGTTTAAAGGTATTAGAGCTGCACTTGTATCGTTACCAGAGGATGCGGTATTAACAAGAGAACATAATAACGCAAATGTTCTTTGTTTAAGTGGTAAGAATACTAGTGAACTAGTTGGAAAAGAGATTGTTGAAAAGTTTATTAATACTTCTTTTTTAGGTGGAAGACATGAAAGAAGAGTTAATAAGATAGGTAGTATTGAGAATGAACAATAATGATGATAAGTTCAGAATTGATAATTTAAAAAGGGATTGTTTGTATCGCTTTTTAGTTCTTGTTGGGGTTGGATTTTTAGTTGGTTATTTAATGAATCGTCATCGTGTTGAGGATGATACATTAAATTATTTGATTTGGTCTCCTATTTTCTTTACTTGTTTAGGTGCTATTATTAATTTTATTAGATATAAAAAAGGTATGAAGAAAATTAATGAAAAAGTTATGTATGATGAAAGTGTTTTAAAAATGATAGAAGAGGATAAGAATAATGAATAAAGAGTTAGTGCTTGGTTTTGGATATATTATTATTTTTCTTACGGTTTTTATTATAAGTTTTATTATGATTTCTGAATCTAATTTTTCAAAGTTATTTAAACAAGGACAAGTTAAGTATATTCGTTTTTCTTATTTTATAGTTTCAATTATAATTGGTTTTCTTTTTTCTTCCGCAATTATTCGATTCATTGAAGCTATTTATGATATTGTTCAAATTTAATGTATAAATAACTTTTTTTGCCTCATAATAAGTATGAGGTGATATGATGAAAGATTTACTAAAGAAAATCGGACAAAATAAATTTCAATTCTTTTTCTTTGTTGGACTTCTTGGTTTATTATTACTTGCTTTAGTGGTTTCAACTACTCCTAATGATACTAATAAGCCTGATGATCCGGTTGTTGAACAACCTAATGATACTCCAAGTGATGTTGTTACTGAGACAATTGAGGTTGTAAACTTACCGCTTGATAGTACTGTTGATTTTGTGGTTACAAGAAAATTTTATGATAAAACTGATACTAAAGAAAATCAAGAGTTGTCTTTAATCAAGTATAATAATTCTTATCGTACTAGCGATGGAACTGCTTATTCAAGAAAAGATAATAGTAATTTTCAAGTGTTAAGTATTTTATCAGGAACGGTAACAGAAATTAAGAATAATTCATTATTTGGTAATTATGTTGTTATTCAGCATGATAATGATTTGAAGTCTTATTATTATGGTTTATCAGAGATTAATGTTGAGGTTGGTAGTTCTATTAATCAAGGTGATGTAATTGGTACTAGTGGTACTACTGAAATTGATCAAGCGGCTGGTAATCATGTGTTTTTAAAGATTAAGAAGAATGATAAGTTTTATAATCCTGAAAAGTTAATTGGTAAAAAAATTAATGAGATAGAATAAAAGCTCTAGTTTAAACTAGAGCTTTTACTTATTTGATATTGTTAGGATATAAGGAGAATTTAATTGATTATAGTTTTGATATTTTGATACTAAGTATTTATTACTTGGAAGAGTTTTTACATATTCTTCTAAGAGATTACTTTCAATTAATCCTTCTTGATGTCCTGGGTAGATTACTAAAATAATAGTAATTGTTTTATTGTTATTTAATAGCTTTTGAACTGTTTTAAGGGTTATTTCTCCAATTGTTGTTATTTGTTTATTTTGAGTAGGTAAGTATCCTAGATTAAATATAACAAGGTCAATGTTTTTTATATTAATGTTTTCGTGAGAATCTAAGAAAAGGGTTACGTTATTAATATTGTTTTTATTTAGCAATTCTAGGGTATTAAGGATTGCGGTGGGTTGGATATCATATCCGTATAGTTTTGATTTATTATTGATGTTTTGGGATATGAATAGTGTGTCGTTTCCCATACCGATTGTTGAATCAATAATAGTTAGTTTTTTGGATTTATTTCTTGTAAGGTATTCTTTAATTAAGATATGAGACATTTCTACTATTTTGTACATAAAAGGTCTCCTTGATAGATTTTTTCTTTTCTCATTAGTTTATCGATTTCATTAATAACAACAAATTTTTTAAGTGTCCAAAGAGGTTCGATAAGGAGTTCTTTAGGGGAATCTCCGGTTACACGGTGGATAACAATTGAAGTGTTTAAGTATCTTAATTGGGTTGTGATGATATCAGTATATTCTGAAAGTGTAAGAATAGGGAAAGGATTTTCTTGATAGTATTTTTCAAGGGGAGTGTTTTTCATAATGTGTAGCATATGAATTTTAATTCCGTTTATTTTTAAATCATTTAGATATTTAACTGTTTCTATCATCATTTCTTTTGTTTCGTATGGTAGTCCATTGATTATATGGACTACTGTTTCGATGTTTTCTTTTTGAAGTTTTTTTAAAGTTTGTTCAAAAATATCATTATTGTATCCGCGATTAATTAAATTAATTGTTTTTTGGTGTTTTGTTTGAAAACCTAGTTCAATGATTAATTTAATTTTTTTATTTAAAGTAGATAGATATTCTATTATTTCATCACTTAGGCAATCAGGACGGGTTGCGATGGCGAGGATTTTGATTTTAGGATCGATTGGTCCATCTTTTGTAATTATTTGTTCGTATTTTGATTTTAATTCATCAAGTGGAGCATATGTGTTTGTGTTTGCTTGAAAGTAGGCGATATAGTATCCATCTGGCCATTTCTTTTCCATTTGTTGTTTTATTTCAAAGAATTGGTCTTTTAATGAATGGGTTTTCTCTCCTGCAAAATCACCGCTTCCTTTTTCTGAACAAAATATACATCCTGTATGACTAATTGTTCCATCTCGATTAGGACAAGAGAAGTTACCATTTAATGATATTTTAAATACTTTCTTATTGTATTTGTATTTTAAATAGTTATTAAGGGTGATATAGTGTTTTTCTTCGTTTATTAGTTTTTTATACATAGTTACACCTCTTAGTTATTTTACTACAAATCTTGATAAAAATCGTGAAATATGGTAAAATAATATAAATTATTATAAAGGAAGAATAAAATGAAAAATAATAGATTTGTTAGTTTTTTAATTATAGCTGTTACATATATTTTAGCTGGTCTTTTAGGATATTTCTTATATCCTATTATTAAAATTGATCATTTAATGGTACGTTTTTTAGTGCTTGATTTAATTTGTACAGTGTTTGTTTATTTAGTAGGTATGATTTTTAATAATGCGTCGGTACATGATCCGTATTGGAGTGTTGCCCCTATGGTTATTTTACCATTGTTTATGGTTGCGTTAAAAGCATATCATCTTGTTGTATATGTTATTATTATTCTTTATTTTATTTGGGGTATTAGACTTACTGCAAATTGGGCATATGGATTTAAGAATTTAAATCATCAAGATTGGCGTTATCAAAATCTTCAAGATAAGCATCCGAAGACATGGTTTTTAATTAATTTGTTTGGTATTCATATGGTTCCTACAATTATTGTTTTTTTAGGGATGTTACCTACAATGTATTTAATGGATTTAGTTGTTAATAATTCGGATAAAATAGAAGTTAGTGCTGCGAGTATATTTGCGGTAATAATTATTCTTGTTGCGATAATATTAGAAACTGTTGCGGATATTCAAATGCATAAGTTTAGAAAAGATCCTAATAATAAAGGAAAAATTAATGAAAGTGGTTTATGGAAAATTGCAAGACATCCTAATTATGGAGGAGAAATATTGTTTTGGATTGGAGTTTTCTTATATACTTCTTCAATGGATGGTGCAGGTAATTCATTTATTCTTGCGTTTAGTCCTTTAATAGTATTCTTATTGTTTGCATTTATATCTGTTCCGATGATGGAAAAAAGACAAAAGAAGAATAAGCCTGGATATGAAGATTATATGAAAAGAACTAATATCTTTTTCCCTATTTTTCCAAAGGAAGAAAAAAAGTAGTAATTGATTTTATTTTGAATCAGTTACTACTTTTATTTTTATTTGATTGTTTGTTAATCCTACTAACATAGAAATTAGAGTGTTTGTTTCTAGTTTGTTTACTTTTACGATAAGGCTTATGTTAGTAGAAAATGAACGATTAGTTATTTCATAGTTTTTTAATCTATTTTCAATTATATCTAAATAGGCATAATTGAATTCTAGTTCTAAAAAGTCATATTCAATAATAGGTACTTTTACTGCAAGTTTAAGTGCTTCGCTAGCACTTTTTGAATATGCGCGTACAAGGCCTCCTGCTCCTAGTTTGATTCCTCCAAAGTATCTTACGATAATACAAACAAAGTTAGTAATGTCATTATTTTTAAAAACATTTAAAGCGGGTAGTCCAGCTGTGCCGCTTGGCTCTCCGTCATCGTTTGCGGTGCCATTTTCTCCGGTTTTACCGATGATATAGCATACAACGTGATGGGTTGCGGTAGGGTGTTTTTCTTTTATTTGTTTTATGTAGTTTTTTGCTTCATCAACTGTTTGAACAGGATAAAGGTATGTGATAAAAGAACTTTTGTTGATTATTAATTCATTTTCTATTGGTTCTAATATTGTTAACATAGAATCACTTCCTTAATAATATTATATATTATTTTAAGTTTTTTTTGTGTTAAAAAGAATATTTTATGTGTTTGTGGTATAATATAAGTGAGGTAAAAGAATATGAATGATGATAAAATAATTGATAAAATAAAAGATAATGAATTAGAAATTGTTAATGATTTGAATTTAGAATATCGACTTGTTAATTATTTAATAGAAAATAAACTAACTATTTCAGCTGCTGAGTCTTGTACTGGGGGGATGATTATGTCTACATTAATTAATGTTCCCGGTGCAAGTAAGGTTATTAATGAAGGGTATATCACTTATTCTACGGAATCAAAGATGAGAATATTAGGGGTATTAAAAAGTACAGTTGATGAGTATAGTGTTTATTCTAGGCCTGTTGCGTTGCAGATGGCTTTAGGTGTAAGAGATAAAAGTAAAGCTGATATTGCGGTGAGTGTAACAGGATTAACTGATAGTAGCGGGGGAGTTTTTGATTATTGTATCATATATAATAATTGTCTTCATGCATATCATTATACTGTTTATGGAGAAAGAAATGAAATTAGAAATAAACAAACTAGAATTATTTTATGGACGATTCTAGAAATTTTAGGGGTTAAAAATGATATATAAATGTTTGCAATAAAGGTTAATTTATGGTATAATTATTAAGATTCAAATTGACAAGTATATACAAAAAATAAAATTTTTGGAGGACATGATGGAAAATAATAATTATATTAATGATGCATTATTACAACAAATTGCATCTACTTTAAACATTCGTATTTCACAAGTTATTGCGGTTTTACAATTAATTGAAGGTGGTGCTACTGTACCATTTATTGCTCGTTACCGTAAAGAAGTTACTGGTAATCTTGATGAAGAACAAATTAGAGCTATTTATCAAGAATGGGATTATGGTCAAAAGCTAGCTGCTCGTAAAGAAGATGTAATGCGTTTAATTGAAGAAAAAGGTAAACTTACTGAAGAAATTAAAGCTAGTATTCTTGCAGCAACAAAATTATCTGAAATTGAAGATATTTACCGTCCTTATAAAGAAAAGAAGAAGACTCGTGCAACTGAAGCTAAACGTCGTGGTTTAGACCCTCTTGCTGAATATTTATTATCATATCCTAAAGAAGGATCTGTTGAAGAAGAAGCAAGTAAATATGTTACTAATTTAGAAGGTAAGACTCCAGAAGAAGTTGAAGCATTAAAGAAAGATGGTTTAATCATTAAGAATGTTAATGAAGCTTTACAAGGAGCTCAAGATATAATTGCAGAAATGGTTTCTGATGAACCTAAATATCGTACATGGATTCGTAATAATTTCCAAGCTCATGCAACTATTAAAACTGAAGTTAAAGCTGCTGAACTTGATGAAAAACGTGTTTATGAAATGTACTATGATTATGAAGAACCTATTAAAACTGTTAAATTACATCGTATTTTAGCTATTAATAGAGCTGAAGATGAAAAGGTGTTAAAGGTTTCAATTGTTGAAGATGAATATTATGTATTAAGTTATTTAGTAAAAGATTTCGTAAAAGATATGAATGCTTTATCTACTAAGTATGTAATTGATGCGGTTGAAGATGCTTATGAAAGATTAATTAAACCAGCCATTACAAGAGAAATTAGAGCTGATTTAAAAGAACAAGCTGAAAATCAAGCTATTCATATTTTTGGTGAAAATTTAAGAAATTACTTATTACAACAACCTATGAAAGATAAAGTAGTATTAGGTGTTGACCCTGCTTTTAGAACAGGTTGTAAATTAGCAGTTGTTGATATTACTGGTAAAGTTTTAGAAAAGAGCGTTATGTATCCTCATCAAAAGTTCCCTGGTGAACCTGTTCCTGAAGGAAGAATTGCAAATGCTGAAATGATTATGTTAGATTTAATTGAAAAACATTTAGTTGAAGTTGTTGCAATTGGTAATGGTACTGCTAGCCGTGAATCTGAAGCTTTCGTTGCAAAAACATTAAGACAAATTAATCGTGATGTAAAATATGTTATTGTTAATGAAGCTGGTGCTTCTGTATATTCTGCATCAGAACTTGCAAGAGAAGAATTCCCTGATTATTCAGTTGAAGAACGTTCAGCTGTTTCTATCGCAAGAAGATTACAAGACCCTCTTGCAGAATTAGTTAAGATTGATCCTAAATCTATTGGTGTTGGACAATATCAACATGACGTATCACAAAGTAAATTAAGTGATACATTAAATTTCGTTGTTGAAACAGCAGTTAACCAAGTTGGTGTTAACATTAATACAGCAAGTGTTTCTTTATTAAAATATGTTGCTGGTTTAAATGCTGGATCAGCTAAAAAGATTGTTGCTCATCGTGATGAAAATGGTAGATTTGATTCTCGTGAGGACATCAAAGTTAAGGGTGTAGGTCCTAAAGTATTAGAACAAGCTATTGGTTTCTTACGTATCGTTGATGGTAGTGAACCATTAGATATGACTGGTATCCACCCTGAAAGTTATGAAGCAGCTAGAATTATTCTTGAAAAATTAGGATTTACTTCTAATGATTTAGGTAAACCTGAATTAGTTGAAGCTGTTAAAGCATTATCTGAAGAAGATAGAAAACAAATGGCTGCTGAATTAAATGTTGGTGAATATACTTATAATGATATTCTTGATGCGTTTGTTTCACCACTTCGTGACCCTCGTGATGTTGTTGATGCTCCTGTTTTAAGAAGTGATGTTCTTCAATTAGAAGACTTAAAACCAGGTATGGAATTAGAAGGTACAGTACGTAATGTAGTTGACTTTGGTGCATTCGTTGACTGTGGATTACATGATGATGGTCTAGTTCACATTTCTAAAATGTCAGAAGGATATATTAATCATCCTCTTGATGTTGTAAGTGTAGGACAAATTGTAAAAGTTTGGGTATTAGAAGTTGATCTTAAGAAAAACAGATTACAATTAACTATGATTGATCCTAATAAACCAAAAAAAGAAAAACAACCAAAGAAAGCGAAAAAACAAAATAAATAAGAATATAGGAGGCTATTATGGTATTCGAAAAAGTTAGAAGTATTGTCGCAAAAACATTAAATATTGAAGAAAGCAAAATTGAATTAGAAACTTCATTAGTTAACGATTTAGGTGCAGATTCAATTGATGCAGTTGAAATCATCATGGAATTAGAAGATGAATTCGGAATTGAATTTGATGATGAAGCAACTCAAAGTGTTCAAAAAATTAGTGACATCGTTGCATATATTGAAAATCATAAAAACTAATTAACTATAAAACATCTGATGAAAGTCAGATGTTTTTTATTAAAAAAATACAAAAAGTTTGACTTTCAAAGCATTTTTAGATATAATATATAATATAGAGAATTACCTTATAGAAAGGAAGTAACAATTATGGAAGAAATGAAAAAACGTCCTAACCCCTTTGAAAGAAAAATCGATGAAATGTCTAAACAAGTAGAAGAACCAAAAACAGAAAAAGCTACTCCTAAAAAGACAACAACTCCAAAGAAAACAACAACAACTAAAAAAGCAACTACTGCAAAAAAAGCCCCAGTTAAAAAGGCAGCAAGTAAAACAGTAATTGACCCTAAAACAGGTACTGCTAAAGTTAAAGGAAAAACTACTACAAAGAAAGAAACTCCTAAAACTACAACTAAAAAAGCAACACCTACAAAGAAAGCTACTCCTAAGAAAACAACAACTCCAAAGAAGACTACACCTAAGAAAGAAACTGTAGTAGAAACTCCAATTATTGTTGAAAATGAAGAAGTAGTTACTACACCTGTTGAAGATGTTACTCCAGTTGTTGAAACTCCAAAGAAAACAGTTAAACCTCGTGTATCAACAAAAGATTTAACTATTGAACCAGGACCAAGACAACCAGAACCTCCAGTTGTTCGTCCTACTCCAAAGAAAACTAAACAATTAACAAAAGAAGAAAAAGTTTTATATAAAAAATTAGAAGAAACATTTAACTTTGTTGCAAACCTAACTTCAGTAATTGAAGAAAGAACAATGGATACTAAAAATATCCCTGATTTAACTTTAGGTGAATTACACGTTATTGAAATGGTTAATAATAATAACAATAAACCAATGTCTTTAATTGCAAAAAAATTAAAAGTTACAGTTGGATCATTAATCATTTGTGTTAATAGATTAGTTCAAAAAGAATACTTATTAAGAATAAGAGATGAAATGGACCATCGTGTAATTTTATTATCAGTAACTCCTAAAGCTAAAAAAGTATTAAAATTCCATGATAAATTCCATGAAGATATCTTAGGATTAGTAATGGAACAAATTCCACTTTCTCAAGCTGTTAAAGTTATGACACAATTTGCAAATATGTTAGAATATTATTATGATCCTAAAGGATATGAAAAAACAATGAGTAAGGAGAAGAAGAAATAATGAAAAAAGAATTTTTTCAAAATAATCGAAAAGCTCTTTTATCTTTAATTGAAAATGATTCTATTGTCGTTCTTCATTCTGGATACGCTAGTTTTAAAACAGCCGATCAAATGTTCCCTTATGTTGTAAATCGTAATTTCTATTATATGAGCGGTATTAAACAAGAAAATGTAATTCTTGTTATGGGAAAAAATAATGATGTTGTTTTTGAAAAATTATTTATTGAAGAAATTGATGAAGTAAAAGCTAAATGGACAGGAAGAACTTTATCTAAAAAAGAAGCATCTGATATTTCAGGTGTTGAAGAAAAAGATATTATGTATTTGCCTTCATTTGAAAACTTTATTTTCGCAATGTTCCAAAATGCAAGACATGCGACATTAACTGCTAATCAAATTTATTTAGATTTAGAGTTAAGAAGAGTACCATTATATACTACTTTTAGTTTAAGACTTAGTAAGAAAATTAAAGATGATTTTCCTGCAATTCTAGTTAAAAACTGTTATCGTTTAATTGTTAAATTAAGAACACAAAAACAACCAGAAGAAGTAGAATTAATGGTTGAATCTATTGAAACTACTAATCGCGCAATCTTAAATGTTATGAAACATCATAATGAATTAACAGTTGAATCACTTGGTGAAGCCTATCATGATTTTATTTTAATTAAAGAAGGAAAAGAAAAATCATTTAATAATATTATTGCTGCTGGACATAACGCAACAGTTCTTCATTATGAAGAAAATAATTCATTAATAGAAGAAAATAGTTTATTATTAATGGATGTTGGTTGCTATACTAACGAATATTCAAGTGATATTACTAGAACGTTCCCTGTATCTGGTAAGTTTACTGATCGTCAAAAAGCAGTATATGAAGTAGTTTTAAATTGTAATAAGAAATGTATTGAATTCTTAAAACCAGGTGTTACATTTAAAGAATATAATGATTACGCAAGAAAGTTATTATTTGAAGGATGTAAAGAATTAGGAATTGTTGAAACTGAAGCTGATTTATTCAAATATTATTATCATTCAATCGGTCATTCTTTAGGATTAGATGTTCATGATCCAGCGGTTGAAAGTGATGGTATTTTAGAAGGAATGGTTTTAACTGTTGAACCAGGTTTATATATTGAAGAAGAATCAATTGGTATTAGAATTGAAGATGATGTTTTAATTACTAAAGATGGTGCTGTTGTATTATCTAAAAACATTATCAAAGAAGTTAAAGATATTGAAGAATTTATGAAATAATCGTATCATTTTGATACGATTTTTCTTTTTGTATAATTAATTTAAAAATTTAAATAATAATAATATGAAAGTTATAGCAGAAATTAAAAAGTATTTTAAGTTTATTAAAGATATTAATTTATCTATTTTATCATCTAGTCTTACTTTTTATATTGTTATTATTTTTATACCTTTATTAACAATAGTAGAAGTAATTCTTGATTATTTAAATATTATTAGTGTTGATAATATATTAGAACATAAGTCGTATTTATCTGGTATTTTATTAATAGTTTCGATTGTTTTTATTATTTTAAAGTTTATTAGTAGTATTACTACTTATTCAAGTATTATATATAAGGAAAGAATAAGTAATGTAAGAAGTATAATAAGATCGGTTATATTTGTTTTTATTCTTATATTATTAATATCTTTTTTGTTTTTAATTTCTTTTTATTTAGATTATTTATTTAAAGATCTTTATGAGTATTATGGTGTTATTAAAAGTTTATATTTATTGTTTTCAATTACATTGGTTAATGGAATTGTTTATAAGTATATTATTCCTATTAAAGTAAAGTTTAAAAATACTATTTTTGTTAGTTTATTAATAACAATTGCGTGGTATATAATATTTTTAATATATAAATTAGGGATATTTAAATTTAATAGTTATGATCTTATTTATTATCATTTTAGTGATGTAATTGTTTTGATTTGGTTAATTTATTTTTTATCTTATAGTTTTTTATTAGGAATTGTCATAAATTACTATCTTGATTTTAAGAATAAATTAAATAATGTAGGAGATAATAATATTGAACAGTAGAGGTGATTATAATTAAAAGATTAAAATTATTTATGTTTATATCAACACTGTTCAGTATTGTAAGCCTTTCTTCCTTAAACATTCATGCTGCGGGATGGGGGTTTAGTAAAAACCCCCACCATCTTGTCCCTGAAATAGGAAAGTATCAAAAGATTATTGAAGGAACTAATAGTTATTATGTTGGTAATGATAATAAAGAGATTTATTTAACTTTCGATTCAGGTTATGATAATGGAGTATTAAGTGATATTCTTGATATTTTAAAAGAGAAAAATGTTAAAGCTAGTTTTTTTATCACTGGAGATTTTGTTAGAAGGTTTCCTGATTTAACGATTAGGTTAGCACAAGAAGGTCATACGGTATGTAATCATACTTATACTCATAGAAAGATTACTAAATTGGATTTTAATGAATTAAAAGATGATTTAGATAAATTAAATGATGCTTATTTCAAATTAACTGGTGTTAAGTTATCAAATTGTGTTAGACCACCAGAGGGTGTATTTGATCGTGATTCTTTACTTAATTTAAAAAAGTTAGGATATAAGACGATATTTTGGTCTATTGCGTATTGTGATTGGAATGAGAATGATCAAAAAAGTATAGAGGCTTGCAGGAAAGCGGTTATTGATAATTTACATAATGGTGCTATTGTATTATTACATAGTGTTTCAAAGACTAACCGTGATGCTTTAGGTATTATTATTGATGATATAGTATCTTTAGGTTATACATTTAAAAGTGTGGATGAATTAGGGAAATAAAAAAATGAGACTTTTAGTCTCATTTTTTATTATTTTTTAATCCATTTTGCAAATAGTTCTAATGGTTTATGTCCATAGTATTCAAAACCATCTTCAGCAGTTTTTAAATTATTATTATCAATATCAGTTAAAGATATTCTGCTGATGTTATTAACACGGTTTGTAAATTCACTATCTGTATACCATCCACCGAATTCGTATCCTGTTCTTGATGGATTTTCTAATGTTAAATAGTCAAGTAAAGTGTATTCACGTGCTTTATCATATGTTCCATATAAAGCGATATCTTTTTCAGTAGGTTCGTGTTTGATTGTATAGCTTGTTGGATTTGATGAATTGTTTTCTCCATCATTTAAGTGATAAATGATTTCGATTACATCAAGTTCCCAACCTGCGTATAGTGTTGTATCTTGAACTTCGTATTTGCCATCTTTCTTTTCGTATTGACCAGTTAAAGCGTTCTTTTTTGCAAATTTATCGTGTTCTTTATCCCATTTTGTAGTACAGTCTTCATCAGTGTACCAGCCTGTGAAGTAGTAACCGTTTCTTTTAGGGTCTTCAGGGAATTCGATTTGACCTGTTTCAGGATCGATAGTAACAGGTTTAATTTGTGAATTTAATGTTCCTGTTGAGAATGTTACTTTCTTTGGTGTTTTGAATAGGAATACGCATGCAAGTACTAATACTAGGATACCTGCAATTGAAATCCAAATTATTTTTTTATTTACCTTTCTAGGTGTTGTTTCTTGTATTTGATTGTTATTCATAATAACTCCTTTCTGTTATTTTCATTAATAGTATTATAACATATTAATGAAAAAAATACAATAATTATATAGTATTAAACTTTATAAAAAATGAAAAGTATGTTATAATATATTAGTAATATAGAGAATGGAGGCACATCGCATGCCGAATAATTTAGTAAAAAATCAAGAATTATTATTAACTATTAAAAGAATAGGTATTAATGGAGAAGGAATAGGTTATTATAAAAGATTAGCAGTTTTTGTTCCTTTTGCGTTACCGGGAGAAGAAGCGGTTGTAAGAATTACTGAAGTTCATGATCAATATGCGAGAGCACAACTTGTTCGTATTAAGGGTGAAGAATCTAAAATGAGAGTTGAACCTTTGTGTCCACATTTTAAAACTTGTGGTGGATGTCAGTTAATGCATGTTAATTATGAAAATCAATTGCAAATGAAAAAGGATATTGTTATTGAATCTTTTAATAAATATTATAATGGAGAATTAAAACATAATATTATTAAAGACACTATTGGTATGGAAAAGCCTTATTATTATCGTAATAAAGTTAAATTACCTGTTAGATATGATGGTGAAAAGATTGTAACTGGTTTATATGAATATGATTCTAATCGATTAGTTTATATTGATAAGTGTTTAATTGAAAAAGAAGATTTAAGAGAGGCTGTTGATGAAATATGTGCTTTCTTAAGTAAACATCAAGTGATTTGTTATAATCCTAAATTAAAAGATGGGGTTTTAAGACATTTAGTTTTAAGAAGTTCTAATTTAACTAAGGAAATACAAGTTACGGCAATTCTTTATAAATATGATCAAAGAACAATTAATATTTGTAAGGATTTAATTAAAATTGAAAATGTTGTTAGTGTTTTCTATTCAATTAATGATGATTTAGAAGCTGTTGAAAATTTTGGTGAAGAAATTGTTAAGATTGCAGGTAATGATACTATTACTGAAGAAATTTGTGGATATAAATATAAATTAGGCCCTGCAGCATTCTTCCAATTAAATTTAGAACAAACTGAGAAGTTATATAATGAAGTAGTAAAAGCAGCTAAGTTTAAAGGATATGAAAAAGTAGTTGATGCTTATTCAGGTGTTGGTACTATTGGTTTAACTGTTTCTAAGTATGTTAAAGAAGTTCGTGGTATTGATAATAATAAACAAGCTATTATTAATGCACAAGGTAATTATAAAGAAAATGGTATTACTAATGCAAAATATTTCTATGGAGATATTTTAAGTTATTTAAATAAATGGCAAAAGACAGAGGAATTTATTCCTGATGTTATGATAGTGGATCCTCCAAGAACAGGTATGGAATTAAGATTGCTTAATTATTTACAAAATAATCCAGTGAAAAAGTTGATTTATGTTTCTTGTAATCCTGCTACTCTTGCAAAAAATTGTAATCATTTACAAAAGAAATATCATATTAATTCTATTCAAGTATTGGATATGTTCCCTCATACTGCTAATGTTGAAACAATAGTAGTAATGACTAGAAGATAATTTTTTATGTAATACTGAATATAATATATTGAATTTGTCAAATAATAATTATGTAGTAATTATTAAAAGGAGTTATTATGGAAAAGTTTGATCGAGTAGATAACGTAGATAGTTTACATAAATGTATAAAAAAAGTTAAAAAAGCGCAAAAGAAGTTTGCGAGTTATACTCAAGAACAAGTTGATAAGATTTTCCGTGCTGCAGCTATGGCTGCTAATAAAGCTAGAATTGCTCTTGCAAAAATGGCTGTTGAAGAAACAGGCATGGGTGTAGTAGAAGATAAGGTTATTAAAAATCATTATGCTGCTGAGTATATTTATAATAAATATCGTGATACTTTAACTTGTGGTGTATTAGAAGAGGATAAAGCTTATGGTATTAAAAAGATAGCAGAACCTATTGGGGTTATTGCTGCTGTTATTCCTACTACTAATCCGACATCAACTGTTATTTTTAAAACTTTACTTGCTTTAAAGACTAGAAATGGTATTATTATTAGTCCTCATCCAAGGGCAAAACATTCTACAATTGAAGCTGCTAGAATTGTTTTAGAGGCTGCTGTTGAGGCTGGTGCGCCTGAAGGTATTATAAGATGGATTGATTCTCCTAGTTTAGAGTTAACTAATACGGTTATGAAGGAGTCTGATACTATTCTTGCAACAGGTGGCCCTGGTATGGTTAAGTCGGCTTATTCTTCTGGTAAACCTGCAATTGGTGTAGGTGCGGGAAATACTCCTGCTATTATCGATAGTAGTGCTGATGTGGTTTTAGCTGTTAATTCTATTATTCATTCTAAAACTTTTGACAATGGAATGATTTGTGCTTCTGAACAAAGTGTTATTGTTTTACCTGAAGTATATGATCAAGTAAAAAATGAGTTTAAAATAAGAGGTTGTTATTTTTTAGAAGGTGAAGAATTAGATAAAGTAAGAAAGACAATGATTATTAATGGTTCTTTAAATGCGAGAATTGTTGGTCAAAAGGCTTATACTATTGCCAAACTTGCGGGGGTTGATGTTGCGGAAGGAACAAAGATTTTGATAGGTGAAGTTGAATCTGTTGATCTTAGTGAAGAGTTTGCTCATGAAAAATTATCTCCTGTTCTTGCAATGTACAAAGCAAAGAATTTTGATGATGCAGTTAAAAAAGCTGAACAATTAGTTGAAGATGGTGGTATTGGTCATACTTCATCAATTTATTTGAATACTTTAACTGCAAAAGAAAAGTTAGATAAGTTTGTTAAGAAGATGAAAACTTGTCGTGTTTTAGTAAATACGCCATCATCTCATGGTGGTATTGGTGATATTTATAATTTTAAATTAACACCTTCATTGACTCTTGGTTGTGGTTCTTGGGGCGGAAATAGTGTTTCTGAGAATGTTGGTGTTGAGCATTTAATTAATATTAAGACTGTTGCTGAAAGGAGGGAAAATATGCTTTGGTTTAGAGCTCCTGAAAAGATTTATTTGAAAAAGGGTTGTTTACCTGTTGCAATGGATGAATTAAAACATGTAATGAATAAAAAACGTGTGTTTATTGTAACTGACCAATTCTTATATAAGAATGGTAATGCTGATCCTATTATAAATAAATTAAAAGAATTAGATATTGATTATAGTGTATTCTTTGATGTAGAACCAGATCCTACTCTTGCTTCTGCAAAAAAAGGTGCAGAGCGTATGTGTTCATTTAAACCTGATTGTATTATTGCTTTCGGTGGTGGTTCTGCAATGGATGCTGCTAAGATTATGTGGGTATTATATGAACATCCAGAAGTTGATTTTATGGATATGGCTATGAGATTTATGGATATTCGTAAACGTGTTTATACATTCCCTAAAATGGGTGAAAAGGCTTATTTTGTTGCAATACCTACATCTGCAGGCACTGGTAGTGAAGTTACTCCTTTTGCAGTAATTACTGATGAGAAGACTCATATTAAGTATCCTTTAGCTGATTATGAATTATTACCTGATATGGCTATTATTGATATTGATTTCCATATGAGTGCTCCTAAGGGATTAACTGCTGCATCTGGTATTGATGCGGTTTCTCATGCTTTAGAAGCTTATGCTTCAATTATGGCTACTGATTATACTGATGGTTTAGCTTTAAAAGCTTTAAAACTTTGTTTTGAATATTTACCAAGGGCTTATGAAAATGGACTAATTGATACTGAAGCTAGAGAAAAAATGGCTAATGCGGCTACAATAGCAGGTATGGCTTTTGCAAATGCCTTCTTAGGTGTTTGTCATTCAATGGCCCATAAGTTAGGTGCATTCTTTAATATTCCTCATGGTATTGCGAATGCATTAATGATTAATGAAGTTATTAGATTTAATTCATGTAATGTTCCTGAAAAAATGGGTACATTCTCTCAATACGCTTATCCTCATGCTGAAAGAAGATATGCAGAGGTTGCTGAATATTTAGGTATTAATGGCAATGATGATAGTGAAAAGGTAAGTAATTTAATTAACAAATTGGATGAATTAAAAACTACTGTTGGAATTAAGTTAACAATTAAAGATTATGTACAAGATGAAAACTTATTCTTAAGCAAATTAGATGAAATGGTTGAGCAAGCATTTGATGATCAATGTACAGGTGCTAATCCAAGATATCCTCTAATGAGTGAAATTAAACAAATGTATTTAAATGCATATTATGGTAAATCTTTTGTTGAAAAAGATACTCCTAATAAGTAGTTAAAGAAAGTGAGGGAATATAGTGAATCTAGAAAAAGTTATTGCTGTTAGAAAAGCGAAAAAGGTTTATAAAAATGGTAATGATTGTATAAAGGTTTTTGATGAAACTTATTCAAAAGCTGATATTTTAAATGAGGCTTTAAATCAAGCTAGAGTAGAAGAACTTGATATTAATATTCCTAAGATTAAAGCTGTTACGATGGTAGAAGGTAAATGGGCTATTGTTACTGAGTTTATTAAGGGTGAAACTTTATCTGATTTGATTAAAAATAATCCAGAAAAAAGAGAAGAGTATTTTGAATTGTTTGTTGATATTCAAATAGGTATTCAAAAATTACATTGTCCATTATTAACTAAGTTAAAAGATAAAATGACTCGTAAAATTGATCTTGCTAAGATTAGTTCTACTACAAAGTATGATTTGTTAACTAGACTTGAGAGTATGCCTAAGGGTAATTTCTTATGTCATGGTGATTTTAATCCTTCTAATATTATTATATCTGAGGATGGGAAGGTTTATATTATTGACTGGGCTCATGCAACACAAGGTAATCCTTGTGCTGATGCAGCAAGAACTTATTTGTTATTCTGTCTAACTGGTTTTGTTGAAGATGGAAATAAGTATTTAGAATTATATTGTCAAAAAGCAAATAAAAAAATAAAAGATGTTCAAGGATGGTTACCTATTGTTGCTGCTTCTCAATCTGTTAAAGGTAATGAAGAAGAAAGAGAGCTTTTGCTTTCTTGGGTAAATGTTGTTGAATATGAGTAAAAGGAGAGTAAAAAAATGAATAATAATCTTTTATGGATTGCGATTGGTGTATGTTTAGTTGCTGTATTATTTGTAATATATAATTATATTAAAATTAAACATATGGAAGAAGGTACTGAAAGAATGGTTAAGATGAGTTCAATCATTCGTGAAGGTGCTAATGTATTTATTAAAAAAGAGTTTACTGTTATTGCGATTGTAGTTGCTGTTCTTGCTTTATTATTTTCATTATTTATTGAAAAGTTTAGCGGTCTTACTTATTTATTAGGTGCTACAATGTCAAGTGTTGTTTGTATTTTAGGTATGAAGTCTGCTACTTTTGCGAATGTTAGAACTGCTAATACTGCTCGTAAGACTTTATCAATTGGTAAAACTGTTAAGGTTGCTTTAAGAGGTGGATCAATTAGTGGATTAAGTGTGCAAGCTTTTGGTTTACTTGGTTTATTAGTTATTGTTTTAATTAGTGGCGTTGGTCCTTTAGAAACTTTAACCGGTAGTGGATTAGAAGCTTTAGGTTCTTATAAAGGAAATGGTATTATTCCTATTGAGGCTTTACTTACTAATTCTGCGATTATGAGACTTACTACTTATTCATTAGGTTGTTCAACTGTTGCAATGTTTAACCGTGTTGCTGGTGGTAACTATACTAAGGCTGCTGATATTTCTGCTGATATTTTAGGTAAGATTAGAAATGATTTACCAGAAGATGATAGTCGTGTTCCTAATGTTATTGCTGACTTTATTGGTGATAATGTTAATGATATTGCAGGTAACTGTTCTGACTTATTAGAAAGCTTTGTTGCTTCAGTTGTTGCTTCTATTGTTATAGCTGTTGGTTTCTTACCTGGTTTGGCTGATATTGTACCTGGTGCAAATATTATTTCTGAGGAATTGTTTAGAGCGACTTATTTATTCCCATTATTAGTTGCTGCTGGTGGTTTACTTGGATGTATCATTGGTATTTTATTTGTTTCTGTTAAGAAGATGGGTGATAATCCTTCTAAGGAATTAAATCTTGCTACTTATATTTCAGCTGGTTTAACTTTAATTATTTGTGGATTATTATCTTATTTCTGCTTTAACAATGCGGCATTTGACTTAAGTATTTTAGGATTTAAAGTTGGATGGGCTACTCCTTGGATTTGTACAATTCTTGGTTTAGTTAGTGGTGTTGCAATTGGTATTATTACTGAGTATTATACTAGTGCTGAATTTAAACCTACTAGGGAAATTGCTGAGTATGCAGTAGAAGGTGAAGCTTTCGTTATTACTAAAGGTGATGCGGTTGGTTCTCGTTCTTGCTTATTACCTATTTTAATTATTGGTATTTCTTTAGTTGTTGCTGGTACAATTGGTGGATTCTACGGTATTGGTATTTCTGCTTTAGGTATGTTATCATTTGTTGGTACTACTGTTTCTATCGATGCTTTTGGTCCGATTGCTGATAATGCTGGTGGTCTTGCTGAATCTTGTCACTTAGATCCTGAAGTAAGGGTTATTACTGATAAACTTGATTCTGTTGGTAATACTACTGCTGCTATTGGTAAGGGTTTTGCGATTGGTTCTGCTGCGTTTGCAACTGTTTCATTAATTTGTGCATTCGTTGGTAATATGGGTAGCAATGTTCCTGCTGTTAACGAGTTTGTTATTATTGCTGGATGTATTATTGGTGGTGCTTTGATTGAATTCTTCGTTGCAATGTTAACTGATAATACTATTCATTCTGCAAAAGAATTAGCAGTTGTTGGTGATAGACAATTATCTGATCCTGAAATTATGGAAGGTAAGAAAGATCCTGATTATAATGAATTAGTTGGTTTAGCTACTCAAAGTGCTTTAAGAAGAATGTTAATTCCTTCTGTTATTGCGTTATTAGTTCCGCTTGTAGGTGGTGCTTTCTTAGGTGCTAAGTTTGTTGTTGGTATATTATTGGGTGCTACTATTGTAGCTATTCCAAGAGCAATCTTTATGGGTAACTCTGGTGGTGCTTTTGATAATGCGAAGAAGTTTATTGAATCTGGTTCATTAAAAGGTCATGGAAAAGGTACTGCTGCTCATAAGGCTGCAGTTACTGGTGATACTGTTGGTGATACAAGAAAAGACGTTGTAGGCGTTGCATTAGATATTTTTATTAAGATGATGTCAACTGTTGCAACTACATTATTTGTATTAATTGAAGCATTAAATGGTTTCTTTAGTAAATTATTTTAATTAATAAAAAGGCTCTTTTTTAAGAGCCTTTTAATTTTGTTTGACTTTAATTTTGTGTTATAATATAATTAAGATAGAATGAGAGGTGTTTAAATGAAAAGGAAAATATTTTATATTATAATTTCTTTATTGGTAATATCTTTAGTTGGTTGTAAGAAACCTGAACCTACTAATCCTACATTATCAATAAAAGATGAGAAAGTTTCAATTAAGTTTTATGAAGAGTATACGATAGTTCCTGAAGTAACTGATTACGAAGGTACTCCTGAATATGTAATTGAAAGTGATAATGATATACATTTTGAAGGTTTAACTGTGGTAGATGGTACAGTTGGAAACCATGAAGTTAAAGTTAGCTTAAAAGGTTATCCTGAAGTGTATGATATTATTACTGTTGAATATTTAGCTGCTCCTAAAATTACAATTGAACAATTAGAAATTGAATTATATGTTGGAGATTCTCATGAAGTTAAATTTACAACTGAAGGAGAAGAAGGCTATAATGTTATAGTAGAAATTTCTAATAAAACAGAAAATATTATAAGTCTTGATGAAAATAAAGTAACTGCTGTTTCTGCAGGCGAAGGTCTTGTTGAAGTAAGTCTTGTTGCGGATGGAAATGTTGTTGTTACTTATAATGTTAATTTTGTTATCAAAGAATTAGATACTGAAAAACCAGAAATTATTGTTGATGGTGATTCAAAACTTTTATTAAATTGGGGTAAAGAAGCTGATTTATTAAAAGGTGTTACTGCAACGGATAATGTTGATGGTAATATTACTGATAAAATTGCGGTTGAACATTCAATTGATAATAGAACATATGGTACATATGAAGTTAAATATACTGTTACAGATAGTTCTGGTAATACACAAAGTATAACTAGAGAAGTAGAAGTTGTATGGAATTATGAAGTTCAATTTATTGGACATATGGGATGTTATTATGGGGTTCCAAATAGTGAAGAAGCGTTTATTTATGCGGCAAGTGTTTTAAAATATCAAGCGTTAGAATGTGATGTTAAACAAACAAAAGATGGAGTATTTGTTGTTTGTCATGATGATGATTTTGCTGGTATAGATCTTGCAAGTACAAATTATGAAGATTTAAAAGATGTTGTTAAAACATCATCAAGAACAGCAGGTTATCCTTCACAATATGGTGAAATGCCTGGTACTGGTAAATATTCATCTACTATTTGTACATTAGAAAGATATTTAGAAATCTGTAAAGAATATGGTGTTAAAGCTGTTGTTGAATTAAAGAGTTCAAAAGGTATTACATCATCTGATCAATCTAGAATGCAAGCTTTACTTGATGAAATTGAAAAATGCGGAATGCTAAATGATGTTATTTTCTTAGGTTCAACTTATAATTGTTTAATTTGGGTTAAGGAAAATGGATATGATTATATTCCTTGTCAATATTTAGTTAATTCTTGTGAAAGTGAAACTGTATTTAATAGATGCTTACAATATGGATTTGAATTAAGTATTAACGCGATAAGTGATAATCCTAATAGTCCTGAATGGATAGCAAGATATCAAGATGCTGGTATTAAAGTTTCAACTTGGACATTTACACAATATGTTGACTATCCAGAATTACAAAAATGGATTGATTTAGGTGTTGATTATGTAACAGTTGACTGGCATAGTATGCATAAATTAAATTTACCAGATAGTAGTGAAGTTGTTAAGCATAAAGTTGAATTCTATGATTACGATGGCACATTACTTAAAGAAACTATGGTAAAACACGGAAAAGCTGCTGCTATTCCTGCTACTCCTACAAGAGAAGGATATGAATTTATTGGTTGGAGTGAATCTGTTAAAAATGTAACTGAAGATATGAGTGTTACAGCTGAATATAAAGCAATAGAGTATAAGATTACATATGATGATAATCTATATATTATGAATAAATCAAGTTGGGGAAGTAAAACTGAATTTGTAAATGAGTTTTATAGTGATATGTTTGAATGGGTAAAATCAAAAGTTGGAAGTTTAGATGTATTAAGCTATAGTAATGGTGTTTATACTATCAAGACGAATTCTACTACTGAAGGTAAATGTTCATTCTCAAGTGTAGAAGAAATTTTAGCTTTAGATATTTATTATTTTGAAAGAACATTTGGTCCATTGATTTATAAACCTATTAGTGGAAGTAATTCGGCTGATTATGTTCCTGTTGTTGATGATAATTATTTCTTGAATTCTGAACCTTATAGAACTAAATATATTGAAATGAATGCTTATTTTTTAAATGCAATTAAAACAGCGTATAGTGGATATAGTTCTACATTTGCACAAGCGTCTAATAACAGAGTTCAAATTATGTTTAGATTCCATCAATGGGCTAAAGGTGGAAACATTTCTGCATTTAATAATATTCCTAATAAGTATGTTTTCAAATATGCAACAGGTATTGAAGCGGTAATGCCTACTGATCATATTAGTTATACTATTGAAGATGAAGTTATCTTATCTAATCCAACTGCTTCTATTGAATTTATCGGATGGTATTTAAATAGAGATGGTGAAGGAGAAAAAGTAACTAAGATTGAAAAAGGTTCAACTGGTGATATTATTCTTTATGCGGTATGGGAAGAATTTACTATTCCTGATGTTTATTCTAATATTAGTTATGAATTAGATGGTGGAACTAATAGTGAAGATAATAAAGATAAGTATTTAGAAGGTGTTTCTACTGTTTTATATCCAGCGGAAAAAGAAGGTTATGTATTCTTAGGTTGGAGTTTAGAAAAAGGAAGTAGTGAATATTTAGCATCTATTAATGAAAAAGCAACTGGTGATATTACTTTATATGCTAATTATGAATATGCAAAATATGCGATAACATATGACCTTCAAGAAGGAACTTGGGGTAATGAAATTAGTTATAATGGTTCTCCAGTGACATCTATTAATACTACATCTAACACTGAATTCTGGCAAGGATATGCAAGTAACATTTATTTATTCGAAGGAGTTGAGTATTCTTCTAGTTTAAATGCGACATGGTCAGAAAGAATTGGTATTGCTTTAGATGAAAAGATTGGTACTTATGTTGTTAAAGTTTATTCATTAAGTGGCCAGACATTTGATTTTGCGGGATGTGATTATATCCTTCAAATTTCAAGTAGTTACTCTGGATATGCAGGTACTTCAGCATTTAGAAAAGCTGTAGAAGTAGGCCAAGTTGTAAGATTTATCGGTGATCCTACAACTGGTATTGCGACTGTTGAGTTCTATAATCCTGCTGATATTTCTGGTGCAACTATTGAAAATTTTGTATCTGAATATACAATAGCAGATCATCCTGTATTATTACCTACACCTAAATATGAAGGCAAAACATTTAAAGGTTGGGCGTTAGATAAAACTGGTAGTGAAGTGTTTACAACTCTTCCAGAAGGAAGTATGGGTAATCTTGTGTTATATGCAATATGGGAATAAAAAAGTCGGCTTATGCCGGCTTTTTTGATTGATGAAAATTTCCTAGGTATGATTTTTGATGAATAAAGTATATTAAAAACGAATATAATAAAATGAAAAAAGTTTAAAAAATAAACATTAAAATTATCATATTATTAGACAAAAAAATCAAATTGTAGTATAATATTTAAGATTGCCGATGAGGTTGTCTGCAATCAAATTTAAAAAATATTTTAAAATATTATATCATTTTATTTGACATATCTATAAAAGTTTGATATAATATTATGGCAATATGATTTGGTTTACATCCACAAAAAAATAAACGAAATCATAAAAGCACATTTTGATCTTTGAAAACTGAACATAACAGGTGGAGCGGGATAAAACTTTTATTGAGAGTTTGATCCTGGCTCAGGATTAACGCTGGCGGCATGCCTAATACATGCAAGTCGAACGAAAGTAGCAATACTTTAGT